>NZ_CP176772.1:1254364-2508728 GCF_046605375.1 Arthrobacter sp. MPF02
ACTTGGAATTGAAGAGGGCCACGGCCAGGGCCAGCCCCCCGAAAGTCAAATAGATCTCGAGAAAACCGGTGAGGCCGCGGATCAGCGCGTGCCGGAAGCGGATGGCGCCGCCGTCGTCCCGGACAACCCGCAGGCCAGTGGCGAGTTTTCCGAGGGACAGGCCGCGGCTCAGGGTTTCCACCGCGACCGGGAGGATCACCAGGCAGAAGACCACACTGGACAGGACCAGCGCGCGCATGGCCGCCTCGTCAACGTCTTCCCCGGCCGCGGACAGGCCGATCAGGACCGCCACCAGCAGCACCACGTGGAAGAGGACGTCAAGGATCAGGCCGAGCGCGCGGGCGGCGAACGATGCAGGACGCAGCTCCAGGACCACAGCCTCGCCGGTAACGATCGGACTCACAGCATGTACCCGTTCCTCGCATTCGATGGGACGGTCAAAGTCTAGTGCCGTGGCATTAGGCTGGTCCCGTGGACATGGACGCCTTCGCCGCGGTGAACGCGGACAAGTGGTCGAGATTGAACGAGCTGACCAGGAAGGGCAGGCTTACCGGAGCTGAAGCGGACGAGTTGCTGGCCCTGTACCAGTCCACCTCCTCGCACCTGTCCCTCATCCGGTCCATTGCCCCGGAAAGCGGGCTCTCGGCGTCGCTCTCGGCAACACTGGCACAAGCACGGACGAGGTTTACCGGCGCGCGCACCAATCCGATGGCCGACCTCGCCAGGTTCTTTGTGGCGGCGCTTCCAGCGGCCTTCTACCGGCTCACCTGGCTCACGCTCGCCTGCGGAGCTGCGTTCATGGTGGTGGGATCCGCTTATGCGCTGTGGATCGGAACGTCGCCCGAAGCGCTTCGGGCAGTGGGTTCCGAGGCTGCACTTCGGCAGTATGTCGAGGAGGATTTCATCGACTACTACTCGGAAAACCCTGCCGCATCTTTCGCCGGTGCCGTGTGGACCAACAACGCCTGGATCAGCGCGCAGGCCGTGGCGCTCGGCATCACCGGGATATGGGTGCCGATGATCCTGTTCAGCAACGCGCAGGGCGTTGGAGTGGCTGCCGGGGTCTTCGCCGCCGCCGGGAAGCAGGACGTTTTCTTCAGCTACATCCTGCCGCACGGGCTGATGGAACTGACGGCGGTTTTCGTCGCCTGTGCCGCCGGCCTTCGCATCTTTTGGGCCATGGTATCGCCGGGGCCGCGCACAAGGGGCCGCGCGGTTGCCGAGGAAGGAAGGTCGCTTATCACCGTGGCGCTCGGCCTGGTCCTGGTGCTGTTTGCCTCCGGGCTGGTTGAGGGGTTTGTCACGCCCAGCCCGCTGCCGGTCTGGGCCAAGATCACCATCGGTGCTGCCGTGCTTGCGTTGTATTGGGTGTACGTGCTCGTTTGGGGGAGGCGGGCGTACCAGGCCGGGGAACGCGGCGACCTGCGCCGTGAGGACGCGGGCTATACGGAAATCGCTGCCTGAATCGTTGTAATCGCGCCGGGGTGGTTCCTCGCTCCGCCCAAGCCCCGGACTGTAGGCTCGACAACAGATAAAGCGTGCCGGCCAAGGCCGGCGTGCAAACCCGACGGAAGTGACGCTGCTGTGAAAGACGAAACACCGGCCCGTGCCAAGAGCGCGAAGCCGCAGCCGGAGCCTTTGCTGGATACCTCCGGCGACTCCGACGAACCCGCCTTTTCCTGGATGGCTCCTGCCGGCAGGGACACCGCCGGCTCAAGGGCCGAAGATACTCCCGGAGCCGACAGGCCGTCCGGGTCGTCCTCCGTCGACGGCAGCGGTGACGCCGGCACTGCGCCCGGAAGCACGCAGGCTGGAACCCGTGCGGACCGGAAGGCAGCCGAAGCCGCTGCCGCGCCGCCGTCGGACGCTGGTGACAGGCCGGGCAACGGCAGTTCACCCGTCTTCAACGAGCCGCTCGACACGTCGGCGCTGCATGTACGCCCGCCGGAGGAAGAGGTGGAGCGGCGCAACGCCGAGCGTGAGAACGCCGCAAACGCCAAGCCTGTAGCTCCCCGGGTTATGCAGGTCCTGCTGGCCATCTGCTTTCCGGTGGTGCTCCTGGTCCTGGCCGTGCGTGCGGTCACCAGCCCGCTGTTCCTCTGGGTGGAGTACAACCGCCCCGGCTTCCCGGGCGACGGGTACGGCTTCAGCACGGATGACCGCATGACGTACGGCTCCTACGCCGTGGACTACCTCAGCAACTGGTCAGGGCCGCGTTACCTCGGCGACCTGGTGCACCGCAGCGGTGACAGGCTGTTCAAGGACGGCGAGGTCAGCCACATGGCGGACGTCAAACTGGTGATCCTGTCCACCTTCGGCGCCGGCGCGCTGCTCCTGCTCCTGTGCCTCGTCGCGGTCCTCTACCTGCGCAGGCGCAGCACGGGCGGCGTCCGCCGCGGACTGTTCGCCGGCTCCATCATCACCCTGGTCATCATCCTCGGACTCGGCACCCTCGCGTTCCTGGGCTGGCAGCAGTTCTTTACCGAGTTCCACCGCATCTTTTTCGCAGACGGGTCCTGGACATTCAGCCTGGACGACACCCTGATCCGGCTGTTCCCTGGCCAGTTCTGGATCGATGCCGGCATCGCCATTGCAGGCCTGGTGCTGCTGACGGCACTGGTGACACTGGTCCTCACCTGGCCCACGCGCCGCCGGCGTGGCCTGCCGCCCAGGGAGGCCGCGGAGGATCAGGCGTAAAGCCAGGCGATTTTCGCCTGGAAATCCTGCACGACGGCGGCCCGCTTCAGTTTGAGCGAGGGCGTCAGGTGGCCTGACTCCACCGTGAATTCCGCGTCCAGTATGGCGAAGGACCGGATGGACTCGGCCTTGGACACCAGATGGTTGGCCTGGTCCACCGCGTCCTGTACTGCTTGCAATACCGAGGGCTCGGACGTGGCCTCGCGAAGGGGAGCGGGGGCAGCCCTTGCTCGGAGCGCCAGTTGCCGAGCCCCTCCGGGTCAAGCGTCACCAGCGCCGACACAAACGGCTTGCCGTCGCCCACCACTACCGCATGCCCTACCACCTGATGGGACCTGATGATGTCCTCCAAGGGGCCGGGGGCCACGTTCTTTCCGCCGGCGGTGACCAGCAGGTCCTTCTTCCGTCCGGTGACGGTGAGGAAGCCGTCCGCGTCCAAGGTGCCGTAGTCACCGGTCCGGAAGAAGCCGTCCACAAACGCTTCGGCGTTGGCCGCGGCGTTGCCGTGGTAGCCCTTGAACACACCGATGCCCTTGACCAGGATTTCCCCGTCCCCGGCCACCCGGATGGTGGTGCCGGGGATGGGAATGCCTACGGATCCAACGCGCGTATGCGAGGGCGTGTTGACGGTGCAGGGCGCCGTGGTTTCGGTCAGGCCGTAGCCTTCCAGGACCGGGATCCCGGCGCCGCGGAAGAAATGCGCGTCCTCCCGCGACAGCGGGCTGGCACCGGACACCGTATACCGCACCTGCCCTCCCAGGGCCTGCCGGAGCCGCGGAAAGAGCAGCTTGTCGAAGGATCCATGCCGGATCCGCAACAGCAAACCGGGACCGGTACCGTCGCCGCGGCTTTCCCTGTCCTGTTCCCGTGAGAAGGCGATTGCGGCTGCCGAGGCTGCCTTGAACAGCCGGGATTTGCCCGCCAGGGCAGCTTTGTGGGCCGCGGTTGCGCGGACTTTCTCGAAAATCCGGGGGACCACCAGCAGGAAGGTGGGCTTGAACGTACCCAGGTCCTCCAGGAGTTGGGCGGCGCCGGGCGTATGTCCCAGGGTGGCCCCGCCGGCGAGGCACACCACCTGCACGGCCCGCGCCAGGACGTGCGCCAGCGGCAGGAACATCAGTGTGCGCGCCTGGTCCCGGAGCAACAGCTCCGGGAGGAACACAACTATGTTCTTGGCCACGAGGGCGAAGTTGCCGTGGGTGATTTCGCAGCCCTTGGGGTTTCCCGTGGTACCCGAGGTGTACACCAGCGATGCCACGTCATCGATCCCTGCCCTGCTGCGCTGACGCTCGAGCTCTGCATCGCTGACCCCTGCCCCCGCGGCGGCGAGGCTGGCGAGGTTGGGGGCGTCGCCGTCGTGCTCCATCCTCACCACGTTCACCAGGCGGTCGCGAAGCGGCGGCGAGCCGGCAACCACCCCTGCCACCAGCTCCGCCATGGGGTGGTCCTGGACGAAGATGCGCCGGGCGCCGGAGTCCCTGATGATCCACTCCACCTGCCGTGCGGAGGAGGTCTCGTATATGGGGACGGTGACACCGCCGGCGAACCAGATGGCGAAGTCCACCAGGGTCCATTCATAGGAGGTGGCGGACATGACGGCCACAGTATTGCCTGGTTCCAGCCCGCCGGCGATCAGTCCCTTGGCCAGGGCGCTCACATCCTGCAGGAACTTGGCCGCCGGAACGTCCACCCAGCCGTTGGGCCCCTTGCGACGGTAGAGGGCATGCGCCGGGTTGGCGGCGTGCTGCTCCAGCAGGAGATCGGTGACGTTGCAGCCGGCGTCCAGCTCCACCAGCAGTTCCGTGCTTGCTTCTCTCACAGCAGGTCTCCGTTCCGCTGCCGGGCCGCGGCAGCGGCGTCCATCGGGGGTCTTCTGCCATCCTGCCCTAGATCCAGGACGGCATCCACATACGTATCCGCCAGGCGTCGTAGGGAATAACTTCCGCGGCCCAGATAGGGTAGAAGAAGGAAGACAGCAACACCGCTGCCGCTACAAACAGGACCACCAGGTACACGCCGGAGCGCCGGCGCCAGGGCGGGTCTGTGGCGCGGCCAAGGACCAGCCCCAGGCAGTACACCAGCGCCAGGACAAGGAATGGTTCAAAGGACACGGCGTAGAAGAAGAACATGGTCCGCTCCGGATAGAGGAACCACGGCAGGTAGCCTGCGCCCACGCCGGCCAGTATGGCTCCGGCCCTCCAGTCCCGCCGGCCCGCCCACCAGAACAGCAGGATCACCAGGGATACGGCTGCCCCCCACCAGACCATGGGGTTCCCGACGGACAGGACAGCGGACGTGCACTTGGCCACGTCGCAGCCGGGGGTGCCCTGCTCAGGGGATTCGTAGAAAAACGACGTCGGCCTGCCGAGTACCAGCCAGCTCCAGGCGCTTGCTTCGTAGGGGTGCTCGGAGCCCAGGCCCTGGTGGAACGTATAGGCCTCCCGGTGGTAGTGGGCGAGCGACCTGACGGAGTCCGGCAGCCATCCCCATTCTGCGGACGGGTTGCTTTCCGCCCAGCGCCGGAAGTAGGCGTCCTCCGAGCGGAACCAGCCGGTCCAGCTTGCCGCGTAGACGGCCGCTGCCACCGGGACGATGCCCAAGAACGCCGGGAGCCCGTCCTTGATGACGCCGCCGCTGATCCAGCCGCGGATTCCCGCCACCCGCCTGGCGCTGAGATCCCAGAAGACAGTGAGGAGGCCGAAGGCGGCAAGGAAGAACAGTCCGGACCATTTGGTTCCGACGGCGAGCCCCAGGCAAACACCCGCAACAACCCGCCACCAGCGGATGCCCAGCCAAGGTCCCGTCAGCAGGGCGGTGGCGGGGATGCGCCCGCCGTTCCCGGCGGCGGCCCGGGCCAGGAGGGCGGAAAGCCGGCGCCGGCCGTCGTCGCGGTCCAGGAGGAGGGCGCCGAAAGCGGCCAGGATCCAGAACATCAGGAAGATGTCCAGCAGGGAGGTCCGGGACATCACCAGATGGTGCCCGTCCACCGCCAACAGTAAACCTGCGGCCCCGGCCAACGGCAGGGAGCGGAAAAGTTTCAGTGCTATCAGGGACAGGAGCAGGATGGAGAGCGTTCCGGTCAGGGCCGCCGAGAACCGCCAGCCAAAGGAATTGTCCGCCCCGAACATCCCCATGCCCGCGGCAATCATCCATTTGCCCACCGGTGGGTGGACCACGTATTCGGGCGACGTGAGCAGGATTTCCGGGTTGCCGGCGTTGAAGGAATCGTTCGCCTTGTCCGGCCAGCTGCGTTCGTAACCGCTGATCAGGTACGAGTACGCATCCTTCACGTAGTACGTCTCGTCGAAGACCAGTTTGTGGGGGTGGTCCAGCCGGACGAACCTGAGGATTCCGCCGGCCACTGCCGTCAGGACCGGGACCAGCAGCAGCCAGAGCCGCAGCGACGGCGGGTAGTCGCGCCAGGACTGGGCTGTGCCCAGGAGCCGTGCCTGCAACGCTCCAACGGTGAAGGCTTCCGCCGGGCGGCTGATCCAGGGCCGCGCAGGGGGACCGGACCGTTGCATGCCGTCCCCGCTGCTGTCCGCGGCCTCCGCGGTTTTGCCGGTTCCGGCGGGAGCGGGTTGTCCGGCTCCGGGCGGCCGCGTGGAGGTCTGCGTCACGAGCCCCATGCTACCTTTTGCGGCTGGCAGTCCCCGCAGCAGTAGGCTGGTTGCGTGGACTCTCACCCCAGCACCCTCCCTGATACCGGCCCCGCAGCAGCGGGACGCATAGTCCTGGCCGCCACCCCGATCGGAAACACGGGTGACGCTTCGGCCAGGCTCGTGGAACTGCTGGGTACTGCGGATATCGTGGCTGCCGAGGACACCCGCCGCCTGCACCGGCTGGTGCAGAGCCTGGGCGTGACGGTGGCCGGCCGGGTGATCAGCTACCACGAGCACAATGAGGCGGCCAAGACTGCGGAACTGCTGGAGCAGGTCCGGGCGGGCAGCACCCTGGTCATGGTTACCGACGCCGGCATGCCCTCTGTCTCCGACCCTGGCTTCCGGCTTGTGGAGGGAGCCGTTGCGGCCGGCCTCACGGTGACGGCGGTGCCGGGACCGTCGGCGGTGCTCACGGCCCTGGCGCTGTCCGGATTGCCCACCGACCGTTTCTGCTTCGAGGGGTTCCTTCCGCGGAAGGCAGGCGAACGGGCATCACGGTTGGCGGACCTCGCCGGTGAACGCCGGACCATGGTGTTTTTCGAGGCGCCGCACCGCCTCGAGCCCATGCTGCGCGCGCTGAAGGAACGTTTCGGTCCCGGCCGTCCCGTTGCCGTCTGCCGGGAATTGACCAAGACATACGAAGAAGTCCTCCGCGGCTCCCTCGGTGAACTGCTGCAGTGGGCGGAAAGCTCGGACGTCCGCGGGGAGATCGTGGTTGTGGTTGGAGGGGCTCCGGAGCAGGCGGCGGGCAGCCCCGAAGACCATGTGGCAGCTGTGAATGCACTCGTCTCGCAGGGTGTCCGGCTCAAGGAAGCCGTTGCCGCGGTGGCGGATGACGTGCGGGTTAGCAAGAGGGAGCTCTATTCCGCTGTCCTGGCAGCCCGCTGAAACGACCGCGTGCCTGCCCCGTGTTCTGCTGTGCAGCTGCACAGCAAAGCGCACTTTGGGCAGTGCGCAGGGGCGTAGACCCGGGGTAAACGGCGGCAGTAGTCTGGCACTAAATCAGCCCCTGATGAGCCCGGTCATTCCGCCGCCGCAAGGGCTGCCACCAACCCTACTGACGAGGGAGTCATCGTGACTGTCACTGCACAGCCGGCGGTAAGCGCCGACCGCGAAAGCCAGCTTCTGGCCTCCGTCCCCACCGGACTGCTGATCAACGGCGAGTGGCGGGACGCCGCTTCGGGGAAGACCTTCGACGTCGAGGACCCGGCAACGGGGAAGGTGCTGCTGAGCATCGCCGACGCCGGCGCCGAGGACGGTGCCGCGGCGCTGGACGCTGCGGTGGCCGCGCAGGAGTCCTGGGCGAAGGTTCCGCCGCGTGAGCGCGGGGAGATCCTGCGCCGCGCGTTCGAGCTTGTGACCGAGCGCGCCGAGGACTTCGCACTCCTGATGACCATGGAAATGGGCAAGCCGCTCGCCGAGGCGCGCGGTGAGGTCACCTACGGCGCTGAGTTCCTGCGCTGGTTCTCGGAGGAAGCGGTCCGTGCGTTCGGCCGCTACTCCGTGTCCCCGGACGGCAAGTCCCGGCTGCTGGTGACCAAGAAGCCCGTGGGCCCGTGCCTGCTGATCACACCCTGGAACTTCCCGCTGGCAATGGCCACCCGGAAGATCGCCCCCGCCGTCGCTGCCGGCTGCACCATGGTGCTGAAGTCCGCGAACCTGACACCGCTGACCTCCCAGCTGTTCGCCGCCGTCATGCAGGAAGCCGGGCTGCCTGCCGGTGTCCTGAACCTCATCCCGACCTCCACCGCCGGTGCCACCACGGGCCCGCTGATCAAGGACTCCCGGCTGCGGAAACTTTCCTTCACCGGCTCCACCGAGGTGGGCCGCCGGCTGCTGGCGGACGCATCCAACACAGTGCTGCGGACCTCGATGGAGCTCGGCGGCAACGCCCCGTTCATTGTGTTCGAGGACGCCGACCTGGACGCCGCCGTTGCCGGAGCCATGCTCGCGAAGCTGCGGAACATGGGCGAGGCCTGCACCGCGGCCAACCGGTTCATCGTGCACGAATCCGTCGCCGGCGTGTTCGCGGAGAAGTTCGCCGCGAAGATGAAGGAGATGACCACCGCCCGCGGCACCGAGCCAGAGTCCAAGGTGGGCCCGCTGATCGACGCCAAGAGCCGGGACAAGGTCCACGAACTGGTCTCCGACGCCGTGGCCTCCGGTGCGCAGGCCGTCCTGGGCGGCGGACCCGTGGAGGGTCCGGGCTACTTCTACCAGCCCACCATCCTTGCCGGCGTCACCGAAGGCACCCGGATCCTGTCCGAGGAAATCTTCGGCCCCGTCGCTCCGATCGTCACGTTCTCCAGCGAGGATGACGCTGTTCGCCTGGCCAACAACACCGAATACGGGCTGGTGGCCTACGTCTTCACCAAGGACCTCAACCGCGGCATCCGGATGGGTGAGCGGCTCGAGACCGGCATGCTCGGCCTGAACGCCGGCGTCATCTCCAACGCCGCCGCACCGTTCGGCGGCGTCAAGCAGTCAGGCCTCGGCCGTGAAGGCGGCCTCGAAGGCATCGAGGAATACCTCTACACCCAGTACATCGGCATCGCCGACCCCTACGCGGGACAGTAACAGCCAAGGTCCGGTATCCGGCTGCTGACGGCCGCCATCCGCTCCCTACCGCGAACGCACGCGGACGGAGCGGGTGGCGGCCTTCGCCGTCGCAGCCAGTACATGTGCCCCGGCCCTGGCCGGCGCTCCAACTAACCGCCCCAGCCGGCCCATCACGGACGGCGGAAGCCATGCGGCGCGGAGCCGCTGCAGGAACGTGGCATTTTCCCTAAGCGCCAACTCAAGGGCGGCGAGGCGGGCGCCAGCGCCCCCGCCGGTCGGAACCGCCCCGGGCCGCCCGGCGTCGTGCGCCTCCTGGCCCGCCGCCGGCAGGGGCGGGCGGCCGTACCGGTGCCGTTCAAAAGCGGTGGTCAGCACTCCCACGGCCTGGTCCGCGGCCGCGTCCGTCCCACCGGGGTCTCCCAAGTGTCTGCGAAGCCGGCTCGAGTACGCCCGCGGTGTCTCGCTGGTGGCCGGGGCCACGCCATAGTCCCTGCCCAGGTCCAGCAACTCGCTCCAGGCCAGGGGTACGGCTTCGGCGGAATCCCGCGGCCGCAGCCTGCGGGCGCGAAGGCCGGCACGGACGAGGTGCGGTGTAGCGGCGAGGAGGGCGGCGCCCAGGACCCCGCCGACGGTGATCAGAACCGGCAGGAGTTGCACGCCTTCCTCGGTGCTGCCCGCGCTGCCCGGGCCCGGAAGCGGTGCAGCGCTGGGCGCAGGTGCCGGCGCCGGCGTGGACTCGGGAATGAGGTCGTCGTTGTTTTCCACCGCGCCCGGGGCGGCCGGTGCGAAGGACTCGGCCGCGTACTCGGGAACCACGCCCCGGGAGGGCGTCGGTTCGAAGGGCACCCAGCCCAGGCCCTGGAAGTACAGCTCGGGCCAGGCGTGGGCGTCGCGGGCGTCAACTTCGTACTCGGGCAGTGCGCCCTGCCCCGCCACTGTCACCGTTGCCCCCGTCAGCCTCCCCGGAGCGTACCCCACAGCGATCCGGCTGGGAATGCCTTCGAGCCTCGCCATGACAGCCATCGCTGATGCGTAGTGGATGCAGTAGCCGCTCTTCTGCTCCAGGAAGTCGGCGAGCACGGATAGCCCGTTGCCGTCGTAGCCGCCCTGGACCGGTGACTGCAGCGAATAGGTGAACTCCGCCGAGCGGAGGTACCGCTGGATGGCGATTGCCTTGTCATAGGGCGTGGCCGCGGCACCGGCCACAGTGCCGGCCGTGGTCCTGACAATCCCGGGGACATTGCCCGGAATCCTGGTGAAGTCATCCGGAATGTCCCTTACTGCCGCCGGGGACTGGGCCAGGACCTCCGCTGACAGGGTGGGTACCGAAGACGTCACGACGTACTCCTGCCGCCGGGTTGTGGTTTCGGTTCCCTTGATACTCAGTGTGGCCGGATCCCACGTCCAGCGCCCGTCCAGCCCGCGGACGGATTCGGGGGCGTAGGGGGCCGGCAGGTACGGGCTGTTGAAGGTGCCGGTATCGATCGCGGTGATCTGCTGCACCTGGTCGCTCTCGGTAACCGCATAGCCCGGGTCGATCTGTCCCAGGAGCGGCAGCCGCGAAGCGTTGCGGTCGTCCGGGCCCCAGGATTCGCCGTCGAAGTTGTCCACCGTGACGGACCTCAGGTACAGCGGGGTAGCAGCATTTGTGGCGTAGGTGATCCGCCCGCTTCCGTCCGGTGTCCGCAGGCTGTTTCCGAGGGTGATCATTGGATTAAGTCCAGTGGACGTGCCCCAGGGATTAAGCCGGGAGCCCTGCGGAAAGGTGCCCTGGTCGAACCCGGGAATGGCCAGGGGCACCAGCAGGGTCGCCACCAGGGCGGCGGCGCCCGTGAGCACTGCCCGCCGCAGCTGCCCGGGACTGCGTGCGGAATCGGCCTGGGTCCGTGCGTCCGGTGTGAACCACTGGCTGACGGCGAGAATCATCAGGTATCCGGCAACAGCGGCGGTGAAGCCCCAGAAGCCGGCGCTTTGCGGTTTGATCATGGCCGGCACAACCAGGATGGCCAGCAGCCCCACGCCTGTGGCGGCCGGCATCCCAAGGGGTACGGCGAGTGCATCCACCAGGATGACTGCCAGGCCCAGGACGGCGCAGATCACCATGACGATTCCCACGTTGGGTGCCACGGGTGCTGTTTCTGCGAGGACGGTTTCACTGGCGCGGCGGATCAGGCGGTTCAACTCGGTGAGCGTGGCCCCGCTCGGGATTAACCCGAGGAAGCTGGAGCCGCGGAAGAATGTGAGTGTCAGGATGATGCCAAGGGACAGGAAGCCGCCGGCGGTCACCAGCAGGGGCTGGGCGCGCAGTGCCCGCAGTCCAGCCAGGGTGAAACTGACCACCAGCACGGTGGTGAGCACCGGCCAGTACCAGCCCCAGCCCCGCAGCACGCCATTGAGGGAGAGGGCGGCTCCGCAGACGCCGGCCGCGATCGCAGCAGCCATCGCCCAGGGAAAGCCACCAACGCGTGACCTGGCCTCGGGCGCGTTGCCGCCCGGGGTCGACTGTTGCCCGGTTGTGGATGGCCGGGCCGGTGCCATAGTCACTTGGCCACCCCCGCTCCGCGCCGTACCTCTGCCGCAGGGGGCGGCAACTCCATATCCTGGTCAAACTGCCCCCAGGCGGCGGTCACCGCTACCGATGGCGGAACGGCAACGGCACGCCAGCCGCCTTGGCGCAGTGCCTCGAGGACAGCCCCGGCTTCTGCCGGTTTGTCGGTCACCAGGATCGCGAAGGCATTCGTGCCGTAGCCGGCGGCGGGCGCCAGGGACACGGCTTCCTCCTGCGGGATTTTGCCGAGCACGGCGATGAGGGGACCGCGCATGCGGTGCGCGGACAGCTTGTCCATCAGCTGGTCGTCGAAGGCCGGCAGGCCCGGGTCCTGCCCGGCCAGTTTCCGCGGTCCGAACAGTTCCGGCATCGAGAGGCCCCTCCCGGGCCCGTCCAGCGGCCGGCCGTCCCGCCATTGGTGGTGCCCGGTGAGCTGGATGGCGGCGAGGCTTTCGGCGATCGACTGGAGGCCGGCGGCACCGCTGAACTCCTCCGCCTCAGGCTCCGGCGCCGAGGGCGAGTGCAGGAAGGCCGGTTCCCCGCGCGGATCCAGCAGGCGCAGGCCGTAGTTACGCTCGGCCAGATGGGCACTGATGGACACAGCTGCCACCACCGCCCACTCAAAGGCTGCGCTGGTGGCCATGGTGTGACCGTCGTGCCCGGCCAGGCCGGCCGCTGCCGGTCCGCCGGAAAAGGCATGGGCGCGGTGGTCCAAGATGATGGTCGCTTCCGGGGTGGTGACGGATTCCTCCTGCCGTACCATGAGGGTACCGTGCCGCGCGGTGGCTGCCCAGTGGACCCGTCGCATGGGGTCACCGTGGCGGTATTCCCTGGTCATGACATCGTCATCGCTCGGGTTGGCCCGGATCCGGGTGGCAGTTACGCCGTCGTTGCCGCGGGCACCGGCGAGGCCCGTCAGGGGAAGGACGACGGCGGACGGCGTCACGGTGAGGACGTCCCCGTCATCGATGGCCTGGCGGTGCAGCGACAACCCGAACGGATCCGTGAATTCAGCCGTCACCGGGCCGATCCGGTACTGTCCGCGCTGGTCCGACCGCAGGTGGTATTCGTACCGGCTGGTTGCGCCGGTTGCCGAGCGCGAGGGGAACCGGAAGACCGGAGAGTCGCCAAAACCTGATGGCAGGCGTTCTTCCATGGTTGTCCGGCCACTCGCGGTTCCCGTCCGCGCCACCGCAAGCCGGACAGTGGTAGGGGAGGAGGTTTCGACAGGGGACGGGTTGAACTCGCGGTAGACCCGGAACCTCGGCTTGACCAGCCGGATGCCGGCCAGCGAAACCAGTGGCAGCACCAGCAGGAGGACACCGAGCGTCAGGAGGTCCCGCCGCCCCATGATGTGGGCGGCGGCCAGGGCGGCGGCACCAGCGCCGAGCATTCCCCATCCGCGCTGCGTGAAAATGTGCCGCGGCAGCCTGTCCACCAGTGCCATGGCTTCGCCTAGCGGTTCCTGCCCAGGCCGGCAACGGCGGACACCGGCTCGGAACCGGCAGGCTCCTGAGGAACGGGAAGCCTCGACAGGATGCCCCTGAGCACACTGTGCGGCGTCTCACCCGCGCCGGCTGCTTTACGGTCCAGAATGATCCGGTGCGCCAGGACGGCCTCGGCCACCTGCATGACGTCGTCCGGCAGGACGAAATCGCGGCCGTCGAGGGCGGCAGTTGCCTTGGCGGCACGGAGCAGCTGGAGCATGGAACGGGGGCTGGCACCCAGCCGCAGCAGCGTGCTTTCCCGGGTTGCCCGGCCCACTGACACCGTATATTCCTTGACGGCCTGCGAGACGTAAACCTGCTGGACGGTGGCAATCATGGCTGCAACTTCAGCAGCGGTGACCACCGCTTTGACCCTGGCCAGCGGCGAAGCGGCCTGGTGGGTTTCGAGCATCTCGATCTCCGCATCCTTGTCCGGATAACCCATTGAAATCCGCGCCATGAAGCGGTCCCGCTGCGCCTCCGGCAGCGGGTAGGTCCCCTCCATTTCAATCGGATTCTGCGTGGCGACAACCATAAAGGGTTCATCCAGCTGGTAGGAGTTGCCGTCCACGGTGACCTGGTGCTCCTCCATGCACTCAAGGAGCGCGGATTGGGTCTTTGCTGAAGCACGGTTGATTTCGTCGCCGATAACGATATTCGCAAAGACCGCGCCGGGTCGGAATTCGAACAGCCCGGAGGACTGGTTGAAGATGGACACACCGGTCACATCGGAGGGCAGGAGGTCGGGGGTGAACTGGATGCGGTTGACCGAACAGTCGATGGTGCGGGCCAGCGTCTTGGCCAGGAGTGTTTTGCCCACGCCCGGAACGTCCTCCAGCAGCAGGTGGCCTTGTGCCAGCAGCACTGTCAGGGCCAGCTTGGCAGCGTCCGATTTGCCATCGATGACCGTATTAACGGTTGTCAGGATCCGCTGGCTTGCCTCGTAGAACGGGCCCTGATCCATCGGCGCCGCGTGGCGGTGGCCGTTCAAGTTGCTAACAGGCTCGGCAACACCCGCGATACTGGCGGTGGCAGCGCTTCCATCGTTGGCAACTCGTCGGTGGGATTCCATCGGCAACCTTTCAGCCCGGGTTTCACCTGGACGGGACAGCAAGCCTGCCATCGCCCCTCGGTGGGCGTTCGCATCTGTTCGTACCAGACTACTAACACAACTGGCGCAGCAGACAGAGAGTTCCGGCAAAAATGGGGGGCCCCAACCCCGTTAGGCTGGATGGATGTGCAATCCGCTGACCCCCGACGCCTACCGCACCATCCACGCCGGCAATGACGACCCGGGCGCAAGCGGCAGGAAGCAGGAGTTTCCTCCCGCCCCGGAACCCCTCCCGGTGCCCGTGATGGACAACCACACCCACCTTGATTACCCGGACGGAAAGGCGCCTGTAGCGCTTAAGGCGGCGCTTGATGCTGCAGCGGCCGTCGGCGTCCAGGGCGCGGTACAGGTGGGCTGCGACCTTGAGTCCTCGCGGTTCACCGTCCAGGCGGTGGAGCAGGACGAGCGGCTGCTCGGAGCTGTGGCCCTGCACCCCAACGATGCGCCGCGGTATGCGGCCAGGGGCGAACTGGAGGACGCCCTCGGCGAGATTGAGCGGCTGGCGAAGCATCCGAGGATCCGGGCCATCGGTGAAACCGGCCTGGATTTTTTCCGTACAAAAGGCGAAGGCCTGGCCCACCAAAAGTACTCCTTCCGGCGCCACATCGATATCGCCAAGCGTCTGGATCTGACGCTGCAGATCCACGACAGGGACGCTCACAGCGAGGTTGTGCAGGTCCTCCGGGAGGAGGGCGCTCCCGAACGTGTTGTTTTCCACTGCTTTTCCGGTGACGAAGAGCTCGCGAAGATCTGCAACAGCGAGGGCTGGTGGATGTCCTTCGCCGGAACACTCACCTTTAAAAATGCCTCAAACCTGCGGGCAGCGCTGGCTGTTGCCGACCCCGGCCTGGTTTTGGTGGAAACGGACGCCCCGTTCCTGACGCCGCACCCTTACCGGGGCCGCCCGAACGCTAGCTACGTGGTGCCCTACACGGTGCGGGCGATGGCCGAATTGACAAACATGGACCTCGGCCGGCTGTGTGCCGGGATCACCGAAAATACGGTGCGCGCATACGGATCCTGGGCCGCCTGACGTATCCGTCCGGTTATCCTGACGCCATACCTGGTATGCAAATTTCTTGGCCACTTTATAACGCTACGGTTACAGTGGTCAACTGTTAGCCGGGGTCGGGGAAGGCCATCGGGTAATTCACTTCCATAAGCAGCACGATGTGCCGGTTCCTTATCCCGGCCTGACCGCTGCGCGAAGTGTGGCGGCGCAGCGGTGCCCGGACTGCCTGGATGAAGGGCCGTGCCGGGTATTTTAGTGCGCGATCCCCGTGCCCGGATGGACCGACAGTTACGGGCAATCGTGGTCAAGTTCTTCACAACGGACGGCAAGTTCAGCTCTATCAAGGTTGGCGCCCAGTTGCTGGTGCTGTGCGCGCTGGTAGTGGGGCTGGTTGCCTTCGTCGGCAATAACAAAACCGTCACGCTCAACGTTGACGGGAAGGTAACGTCCGTGCAGACGTTCGGGGGAACTGTGGGCCAGGTGGTCAAGAGTGCGAACCTGGAGCTCAAGCCTACGGACAAAGTTTCACCCGCCTTGGACGCTTCCGTCCGGAACGGCACCGTCATCAACGTCAACCAGGCCAAAGAGGTCCAGGTCAGCCTGGACGGGGCCGAGAAGACAGTCAACACCACCGCGCGGGACGTTGCCGGCCTGGTGACCGAGCTTGGGGTGGCCAGCGCTTCCTCGGTGTCCGCTCCGCGCGACGCCCAGCTCGCCGTCACAGGCTCGTTTGTGTCCATCTCCACGCCCAAGACCGTCAGCATTGTGGCCGACGGCAAGGTGAACACCGCCACCACCACTGCAGCCACGGTAGGCAAGGTCCTCGAGGATGCCGGGTTGACCCTGGGGGCCAACGACCGCACCTCCCAGCCGGCCAACGCCCACGTGGTGAACAACATGGTGGTCAAGGTTTCGCGCGTTGACAACGCCCAGACCGCAGTGACCACCGAGGATGTCCCGTTCGAAACCGTGATCACCGAAAGCGCTGAGCTTTTGAAGGGCGAACGGAAAGTTGCGCAGGAGGGGTCCGCCGGCAAGCTGGAAAAGACGTTCAAGCTCGTCCTGGTAGACGGCCGCGAAGCGTCCCGCACTCTCGTCTCCGAGACCGTCGCCGTGCAGCCGGTCGCGGAAAAGGTGACTGTGGGTACCAAGCCGAAGCCTGTGGCCCAGGCCGCTGCCCCAGCCGGCAACAACACCGGTGCTGCTGCCCCTGCCATGATGAACGAAGCCATGTGGGACAAGATTGCCCAGTGCGAGTCCGGCGGAAACTGGAGCATCAACACAGGTAACGGGTACTACGGCGGACTCCAGTTCGACATCCGGACGTGGATCGGTGCCGGCGGCGGAGCCTATGCCCCGAACGCCAGCCTTGCCACCAAAGCCCAGCAAATCGACATCGCCAACAGGGTCTACGCGCAGCGCGGCCTGCAGCCCTGGGGCTGCGGCTGGGCAGCCAGCAGGTAACCAACCCGCACTCGTGCAAGCGGCCGGGCCCGGATGATCCGGGCCCGGCCGCGGCTGTATAGGATACCTAGGTGACTGAACCCATTCCCGCCGCGCCTGCGCCGCTTCTTGGTGCCTCCGATATTCGCCGGCTGGCAGAGGAAATCGGGGTCAGGCCCACTAAAACGCTGGGCCAGAACTTCGTCATTGACGGCAATACCATCCGCAGGATCGTGGCTGCTGCCGGTGTGGCGCCGGAGGAGACGGTGCTGGAGGTCGGTCCCGGGCTCGGATCCCTGACGCTGGGGCTGCTGGACGCTGCTGCCTCTGTAGTCGCCGTCGAAATCGATCCGGTGCTCGCCGCGAAACTTCCGCACACGGTGCAGGAGTGGCGGCCCGCAACCGCAGGTAATTTCCACCTGGTCCACGCCGACGCCATGAAGGTCACGGAACTTCCGGTCCGGCCCACCGCACTCGTGGCCAATCTGCCCTACAACGTGGCGGTCCCCGTGGTGCTGCACCTGCTGGAGCATTTTCCGGGCCTGCAGCACGGGCTTGTCATGGTCCAGGACGAGGTGGCGGACCGCCTCGCCGCCGGCCCCGGCTCCAAGACGTATGGCGTCCCGTCCGTTAAAGCAGCCTGGTACAGCCACATGCGCAAGGCCGGTGTGATCGGCATGAACGTATTTTGGCCCGCACCCAAAATCCACTCCGGGCTGGTGGCCTTCACGCGGCGGGAACCACCGGCCACTGCGGCAACGAGGGAACAGGTTTTCGCCGTTGTGGATGCAGCGTTCGCGCAGCGGCGCAAGACCCTGCGCGCCGCCCTCGCCGGCTGGGCCGGGGGAGCGCAGGAGGCCGAACGCTGCCTGGTGGCGGCCGGCGTCGACCCCGCCGCCCGCGGTGAAGTCATCGACATCGCCGCGTTCGCGAGGATTGCCGAAGCCAGGGAGACCGGGGCGTGACGGCGCGGCCGGGCCGCTTCACCGCCCGGACAGTCCGGGTCAAGGCTCCGGGCAAGGTCAACGTGTCGCTCGACGTCGGGCCGCTTCGCCCCGACGGCTACCACTCCGTGGCCAGCGTCTACCTTGCGGTGTCCCTCTATGAGGAGGTGGCGGCAACCAGCACCGAAACGCCCGGTATCACCATCAGCCTCAGCCCGGACAGCACGGTTGACCTGGACACGGTGGACATTCCGCTCGACAGGAACAACCTTGCGTACAAGGCTGCGGCCATCATGGCGGACGTCTCGGAGCACTCAACGGGGGTGCACCTGGAAATTACCAAGCGGGTTCCGGTGGCGGGCGGCATGGGCGGCGGATCGGCTGACGCGGCGGCCACGCTCCTTGCCTGCGACGCCCTGTGGAACAGTGGCCTCTCCCGTGAAGAGCTGGCCCACCTCGCGGCCGAACTGGGCGCCGACGTCCCCTTCTCGCTGCTGGGCGGCACGGCCGTGGGTCTGGGCCTTGGCGACAAGCTGTCCCCGGCGCTGGTAAAGGCGCAGACCCACTGGGTGCTGGTAACGGCCGACTATGGGCTTTCCACCCCGGAGGTGTACCGGACCCTGGACCGGTTGCGGGAAGCCGAGGGAGTCGAAGCCGACGAGCCGGCCGGCGTCGATCCGGAGATCCTGACCGCGCTTCGCGGCGGGGATGCCGAAGCGCTGAGCCGCGTCCTGGTCAACGACCTGCAGCGCGCGTCCATCAAACTCTCACCGTCGCTTCGGGATACGCTGGGCATCGGTGAGGCGCATGGAGCAATCGCCGGCATCGTGTCCGGATCCGGCCCCACGGTTGCCCTGCTTGCCGATGATTCCGTGGCGGCGGAAGGCCTGGCGGAGGAGCTGCGGCGCCGCGGGTTGACCGCGCTCGCCGTCCACGGTCCCGTTCCCGGTGCCCGCATCATTTCCGACATCCTGATCTAGCACCTTTTCCACCCGAGCAGTAGAAAGCAGTTCCCTTTGGCACACCTTCTTGGCGGCGAGAACCTCACGGTTTCCTACGCAACCCGCACCGTCCTGGACGGCGTCACCCTGGGCCTTGAGGAGGGGGACCGGATTGGCATGGTGGGCCGCAACGGTGACGGCAAGTCCACCCTGATGAGGTTGCTGGCTTTGCGGTCGACGCCGGACGCGGGCCGGGTCACCAAGCGCGGTGACGTCAACATCGGCTACCTGGACCAGAGCGACGTGCTCGACGGCGACCTGACCGTGGGTGCCGCGATCGTGGGTGACCAGGCGGATTACGAGTGGGCACGCAACCCGCGCATCCGCGAGATCATGGGCGGCCTGGTGTCCGACGTCGACTGGCACGCCAACGTCCACTCCCTTTCAGGCGGTCAGAAGCGGCGGGTTGCCCTCGCCAAGCTTCTGATCGAGGACCACGACGTCATCATGCTGGACGAGCCCACCAACCACCTCGACGTCGAGGGCGTCGCCTGGCTGGCACGGCACCTGAAAACCCGCTGGCGGGCCAACCAGGGCGCATTCCTGGTGGTAACCCACGACCGCTGGTTCCTGGATGAGGTCTGCACCAAGACCTGGGAAGTCCACGACGGGATCATCGACCCGTTCGAGGGCGGGTACGCCGCGTATGTCCTGGCCCGCGCTGAGCGGGACCGGATGGCCGCCGTCGTCGAGGGCAAGCGGCAGCAGCTGGTCAAGAAGGAGCTCGCCTGGCTGCGCCGCGGCGCGCCGGCGCGGACGTCCAAGCCGAAGTTCCGCATCGAGGCAGCGAACGTCCTCATCGCCGACGTGCCGGCCCCACGGGACTCCATGGCACTGAGCAAAATGGCAACGGCGCGCCTGGGCAAGGACGTGCTTGACCTCGAGCACGTCTCGCTCAACTTCGAGGGCGACGACGGCCGGAGGCTCTTCGACAACATCACCCTCCGCCTCGCCCCTGGGGAGCGCTTGGGCATCGTGGGCGTCAACGGCGCCGGCAAGACGACACTCCTCAAGCTGCTGAACGGGGAGATTGCCCCCGACGCCGGCAGGCTGAAGCGCGGCAAGACGGTGGTCACCGCGGTGCTCACACAGGAAGTGAAGGAACTCGACGACGTCGCGGACCTGCGGGTGATCGAGGTCATCGAGCGGGAAAAGCGTTCCTTCAACGTGGGCGGCAGGGAGTTCACCGCGGGCCAGCTGGTGGAGCAGCTGGGGTTCACCAACCAGAAGCAGTGGACACCCGTCAAGGACCTCTCCGGCGGTGAGCGCCGACGGCTGCAGCTCCTCCGGCTGCTGGTAGGCGAACCGAACGTGCTGATGCTCGACGAACCCACCAACGACCTCGACACCGATACCCTCGCCGCCGTGGAGGACGTGCTGGACGGCTGGCCGGGCACCCTTGTGGTGGTCAGCCACGACCGCTACCTCCTGGAACGCGTCACGGACCACCAGATGGCCCTGCTTGGCGACGGTAGGCTCCGCGGCCTGCCCGGTGGCGTGGACCAGTACCTCGAGCTCCGGGAAGCAGCCCTGGCCGGGTCCACCGTAACCGGCGGCGGCAACCCCGCCAATGCCGGAGGCCCGGCCCAGGCAGCCGCAGCGTCCGGCCCCTCCGAGGCGGAACGGCGCGAAGCCCGCAAGGCACTCAACAGGATCGAGCGCCAGCTCAGCAAGCTCGAGCAGCAGGAAAAGAAGATCCACGACCAGATGCTCAAAAGCACCGAGGCCGCGGACTACGACGCCCTCGCCGAACAGAACAAGCAGCTCAAGGAACTCGCCGACGAAAAGGAAGCCCTCGAACTGGAGTGGCTGGAAGCGAGCGAGCTCCTCGGCGAGTGACAAGGGTGACGCATGCACGAGCGGCGAAGGACCCCTGGACCGCGAAGGCGACCAGGGCTATGGCTCGGACTTCAGCTCCGGGTCCTTCTTGAGCCCGGTGAGGCCGTTCCAGGCGAGGTTTACCAGGTGCGCGGCGACGGTGTGCTTGTCGGGCTGGCGGCTGTCCTGCCACCATTGGCCGGTCATGGCCACCATGCCCACGAGCATCTGCGCGTACATGGCGCCGTCCTCGCCGCTGAAGCCGCGGCGGGAGAATTCGTCGGAGAGGATGTGCTCCACGCGGGCGGTGACGTGGGAGAGCAGGGTGGAAAAGGCGCCTTCGGGCTGGGAGGGCGGTGCGTCGCGCATCAGGATCCGGAAGCCTTCGGTGCGGTCCTCGATATAGGTCAGAAGGGCCAGGGCGGCGCGTTCCACCAGGACGCGGGGTTTGGCCTCCTCGGCAAGTGCGGCGGTGATGGAGTCCAGCAGGATGTGGAACTCGTAGTCCACCACCTCGGTGTACAGCCCTTCCTTGGAGCCGAAGTGCTCGTAGATGACGGGTTTGGACACACCCGCGCAGGCGGCGATTTCCTCGATGGTTGTGCCATCAAGCCCGCGGACGGCAAAGAGGCTGCGCCCGACGTCGACCAGCTGGCTCCGGCGCTGGCGTCCGGTCATCCGCGTCCGCGGCGGGTTGTTGCTCACATTCCCATCATGCCCTACAGGGTTGCGGCGGCTTTCCGCGCGGCTGCTGCGGGGCGCCGCGGGCCCGTGTCGCGCGGCGCCCCGAAGCCGTGGCAAAATAGGGACTTGTGCCCGGGCCTTGCGCCTCCGGCATGGTCCGCTCTGGTGTAACGGCAGCACCCCGGCCTTTGGAGCCGTGGAGTATAGGTTCGAATCCTATGGGCGGAACTGTTGTGCGACATGTTCAGTAGGATGACACCCGGTACCGGGCCGGAAGGCCGGCCCGGACACCGCAAACGCCAGCGTAACCCAGGCAAGGAGAGCCCGTACGTGATCCCCGAGAAGGCCGGCCCGGCCGCCGTAATCGTTCTGGCAGCAGGAGCCGGTACGCGGATGAAGTCACGTACCCCCAAGATTCTCCACGAAATCGGTGGCCGGTCCATGGTGGGGCACGCACTCCTGGCGGCCCGCAGCATCAACCCCCGGCAGCTCGCCATCGTGGTCCGCCATGAGCGGGACCTGGTGGCAGGCCACGTGGCTGAGCTCGACCCCTCTGCATTGATCGTGGACCAGGATGAGGTTCCCGGCACCGGCCGCGCCGTGGAAGTGGCGCTGCAGGCCCTGGACGCGGACCAGCCGTTGACCGGCACCGTTGTGGTGACCTACGGTGACGTGCCGCTCCTGTCCGCGGAGCTTCTGGCGGAACTCGTCGCCACTCATGAGAAGGAAGCGAACGCTGTCACCGTCCTGACCGCTGTCCTGGACGACGCCACCGGCTACGGCCGCATCCTGCGGGGCGGGGACGGCACGGTCACCGGGATCCGGGAACACAAGGACGCAACCGACGCCGAACGGCTCATTGGCGAGGTCAATTCCGGCATTTACGCCTTCGACGCCGGTGTGCTGCGCGATGCCCTGGCCAAGGTCACCACGGACAACGCACAGGGGGAGAAGTACCTCACCGACGTGCTCGCCCTGACAAGGGAGGCAGGCGGCCGGGTGGCCGCCGTCGTCACCGCGGACCGCTGGCAGGTGGAAGGCGCCAATGACCGCGTCCAGCTGGCCGCGCTCGGCGCGGAACTCAACCGCCGCACTGTAGAGGCCTGGATGCGTGCCGGCGTTACCGTGGTGGATCCCTCCACCACCTGGATCGATTCCTCCGTCACTCTCGACGAGGACGTCCGGCTCCTGCCCAACACGCAGCTGCACGGCGCCACCACCGTGGCGAGGGACGCCGTCGTCGGCCCCGACACCACGCTGACCGACGTCACCGTGGGGGAGGGCGCCAAGGTGGTCCGCACCCATGGTTCCGGCTCCGTGATTGGGGCGCGCGCCGCCGTCGGACCTTTCACCTACCTGCGCCCCGGCACGGTGCTTGGCGAGAAGGGCAAGATCGGCGCCTTCTATGAAACCAAGAACGTGACCATCGGCCGCGGCTCCAAGCTGTCCCACCTCGGCTACGCCGGGGACGCGGAAATCGGCGAGGACACGAACATCGGCTGCGGAAACATCACTGCCAATTACGACGGCGAGAAGAAGCACCGCACCGTCATCGGCTCAGGCGTCCGTACAGGTTCCAACACGGTCTTTGTTGCCCCGGTCACCGTGGGGGACGGCGCCTACAGCGGCGCCGGAGCGGTGATCCGCAAGGACGTTCCCGCCGGGGCGCTGGCGCTCACCGTTGCGGCGCAGCGCAACACCGAAGGCTGGGTGCCGGCCAACAGGCCGGGAACCCGCTCCGCGGAACTGGCCCAGGCGGCCGCCCAAGACTCCTCAAGTACCCCGGCATCTACAGAAGAGGGCAAGTAATAATGAGCGAAATTACGGCGCACGGCGAGAAGAGGCTGGTGCTCGCCACCGGGCGGGCCCACCCGGAGCTGGCCCGGGAGATCGCAAAGGAACTCGGCACGGACCTCCTTCCGGTGGACGCCTATGACTTCGCCAACGGTGAGATCTACGTGCGCGCCGGCGAGAGCGTCCGCGGTACGGACGCCTTCGTCATCCAGGCGCACCCGGCCCCGCTGAACAACCACCTCATGGAACAGCTGATCATGATCGATTCGCTGAAGCGGGCCTCTGCCAAGCGGATCACTGTGGTGTCGCCGTTCTACCCCTACTCGCGCCAGGACAAGAAGGGCCGCGGCCGCGAGCCGATCTCCGCCCGGCTCGTGGCGGACATGTACAAGACCGCCGGTGCCGACCGCATCATGAGCGTGGACCTGCACACCGCCCAGATCCAGGGCTTCTTCGACGGCCCGGTCGACCACCTGATGGCAATTCCGCTGCTCGCCGACTACCTGCGCACCCGCGTGGACGCCGACAACATCACCGTGGTCTCACCTGACACCGGCCGCGTCCGCGTGGCCGAACAGTGGGCCGAACGGCTCGGCGGCGCTCCGCTGGCATTCGTGCACAAGAGCCGTGACCTCACGGTCCCCAACCAGGCTGTGTCCAAGACCGTGGTGGGGCAGATCGAGGGCCGCACCTGCGTGCTGATCGATGACATGATCGACACCGGCGGAACCATTTCCGGGGCGGTCAAGGTGTTGAAGAACGCCGGCGCCAAGGATGTCATCATCGCGGCCACTCATGCCGTGTTCTCGGAGCCGGCGGCTGAGCGGCTCGCCGAGTCCGGTGCCCGCGAAGTGGTGGTCACCAACACGCTTCCGCTCAGCTCTTCGCAGCGGTTCCCGCAGCTGACCGTGCTGTCCATCGCGCCGCTGATCGCGCGCGCCATCCGCGAGGTGTTCGACGACGGTTCCGTCACCAGCCTGTTCGACGGCAAGGCCTAGCCCCTCCGGTGGTTTGGGCCTGTGGAACTGGTTTCGACAGGCCCAACCACCGGGAGCGGGCACCGTTTACAGGAAACCGGCCCGGCGCTGGTAGACTGTTCTGCGATACCTTGGCGAGGGAGAGCAACCGGCATGCCGGTTGCAGGTCTCCGTGATCGACTGGGTCTGATTTGCCCCTTCCGGGGCGCCTTCTTGAAGAGCTGCCAGCGGGCGGCCCGGCGTTGAAGGTCACACCAGACCTCCGCCCTTGCTGAATACCCCCTGATCTTCAAGGAGATTTCCATGTCTGAGCAGAAGCTCGCAGCAGAACTGCGCACCGAATTCGGCAAGGGCTACGCCCGCCGCGCCCGGATGGCTAACCTGATCCCCGCCGTCATCTACGGCCACGGCGCAGAGCCCATCCACGTCACCCTGCCGGCCAAGGCCACTACCCTTGCAGTCCGCACCCCGAACGCCCTGCTGTCCCTGGACATCAACGGCGAAGGCCACCTTGCCCTGGTCAAGGACATCCAGCGCGACCCGATCAAGCAGATCATCGAGCACATCGACCTCCTGACCGTCCGCCAGGGCGAGAAGGTCACGGTTGACGTTCCCGTCCACGTTGAAGGCGAGTCCGCTGCCGGCACCGCGCACAACCTGGAACTGACCGTTGTGTCCCTCGAGGCTGAGGCAACCCACCTGCCCGAGGCCGTCACCGTTAGCATTGAAGGCCGCGCCGCCGGCGAGCACATTCACGCTTCCGACCTTGCCCTGCCCAAGGGCACCGTCCTGCTGACCGACGCTGAAGCCCTCGTGGTGAACATCTCCGAGGCCGTGGCCACCGAGGAAGAGGGCGCCACCGAAGGCGGCGAGGCTGTCTCCGGCGAAGCTTCCGAAGCTGCAGAGAAGGCAGCAGCCGAGTAACCACCCGGTTGTTCGCTTGGCAGTGGCCGGATCCCGCCGGGATCCGGCCACTGCCATGTCCGCCGCCGTAAGCCTTGCTCGCACCAGCCCACCCTAGGATTGATCCCATGACTGACACCTGGCTGATCGTCGGCCTCGGCAACCCCGGACCCCAGTACCAAGGCAACAGGCACAACGTCGGCCAGATGGTCCTTGATGAACTCGCCGGCCGGATGGGCTCCGGCTTCAAAACCCACAAGGCGCGGGCGCAGGTGGTCGAAGGCCGGCTGGGAATCGGCGGTCCGCGCGTGGTCCTGGCAAAACCCATAACCTATATGAACGTCTCCGGCGGACCTGTCTCGGCGCTGGCCAACTTTTACGGCATCGCCGCTGACCATGTGGTGGCCGTGCACGACGAGATTGATATCCCCTTCAATACCATCAAGCTCAAAATCGGTGGCGGCGAAGGCGGCCACAACGGCCTGCGCGACATCAGCAAAGCACTGGCCACAAAGGACTACCTTCGGGTCCGGGTCGGCGTGGGGCGCCCGCCGGGCAGGATGGACACGGCAGATTTTGTCCTGCGGGATTTCGCGTCTGCCGAGCGCAAGGAACTGCCTTTTTTGCTGGACGATGCAGCAGATGCCGTCGAGGCGCTGCTGCGCGACGGGCTCACGGCGGCGCAGCAGAAATACCACCCCGCGAAGGCCGGGCAATAGCAACATAGAAACTTAAACCCGTTTCAACCTGTTTCCCTGTCGGTACCACGAGGTAGTCTTCTAGCTATGCGGGGGAGCAATGGGGCTACATCCCGCTATCGGGGATGTAGGGGAAAAGTTCATGTCAATCGAGCCACTTAGCTGGGGACGTGGGTCAACACCTCACGACGTCGGGCTGCGACCGCAAAGCTCCGCTACACCGGGGCAGCACTGGTCCGCGCCCGCCCGCAGCGCGCATCTTGAAACTGTCCGTACGGCTCTGACCAGTGAAAACTCCCTGGGGGCGGTCATCACGGGCGGCCGGGGTGTGGGTAAGTCGTCCCTCGCCCGTGCAGCCGTGGCGGACCTCGGACCGGACGTCTGGTCGCTGCAGCTCCGCACCGGGCCCGCCGGCGCCTCAACACCCTACGGCTGCCTTTCCTTCCTGCTGGCCCGGCTGCCGCAGGCCTACATGGGTTCGCCGACAGCCATCCTCCGCGGAATCACGTCGCTGATCCGCAGCGACGCCGCCGGCCGTCCCTGCGTCATCACCCTGGACACCTCCAGCAGCATCGACGACATGAGTGCGGGCGTGCTCCTGAACGTCCTGCTGACCGGCACCGCCAGGATCATCGCCGTGGCACCGGGCATCAGCGACCTGCCGGCTGACTTCCACTGGCTTTTGACGGACCGGCGGCTGACCGAGGTGCGCCTCAGCAACCTCAACGAGCTGCAAACCCGCCAGGTCCTTCTCTCCCTGCTCGGCCACCGGGTTTCCGCCGCCCTGGTCGACACCTACCACCGCATGGTGGGCGGCAACCCGCTCCTGCTCAAGGCCCTCGTCACGGAACAGCAGCTGTCCGGCAACCTGGTGCTGTCCGACTCCGTCTGGACCCTGCGCGACAAGGTGGTGCTCGACGGCGCTGCCAGCCTTGATGACATCGTGCGGTCCCGCTGGTCCAGGGAAACACCCGAGACCCGGGAAGTCATTGAGATGCTGTCCTGTGCCCGGCGGGTGGAGCTGTCCCGGCTGACGGCAATCTACAGTGCCGTTGTGGTGGCTGACATGGAGGACGGCGGCCTGCTGGAGATCGACGACTCCGATCACCGCTGGGTGTCGCTGCGGGAAAAGTACATTGGCGACGTCGTGCGGACCTGGCTGTCCATTGCCAGGCGACGGGAACTTCGCGCGGTGCTGCTTGGCGGCAAGGAACCGGACCCTGTTGCCATGACGGTTGAAGAGCTGATGGCCTTCGCCGCGTGGACCCATGAGTGCGAGGCCGAGCTCAGCCCTGCACTGGCCCTCGCAGCGGCGGAAGCTGCCGTCCAGTTATTCGACCCCAAGTTCGCCTTGACTTACGCGGACATGCTGAAGCGGACGGACCCGCAGTGGGTTCCCGCCCAGCGCCACAAGGCCGCCGCCTACCTGCAGCTGGACATGCCGGTCCAGGCACTGGCAGCCCTGGACGATATCTCGCGCCCCGAGCTCGACGCCCTGGACGATGTTGAGGAGTACGCCCGCGTTGTCGCCGCCAAGGCGAGGGTCATGATGAGGCTTCCTGAACAGGCAGGCAAGGTCCCCGGCCTCCTTGATGAAGCCCGCAAGCGGCTTGCGCCGGCCGGAAAAGAAGCCGCGTGGCCCGAGCCGGCAGCGGCAGCGCTGAACCAGGTCACGCTGAGCGGGTTCGAATACCGGGCCTTTATGGGTGATTACGCCGGCCTGATTCCTGCCCTTGAGGCGGCGGCTGATCCGGCCTCGAACCCGGACGCCGGATACCGCATGCACTCAGCCATCATCCTGATGACTGCACTGGCCCTGACCGGCAGGGAGATGGACGCACTGGGCCTGATGCGCCAGCTCGGCGGCCAGATCAGCGATGCCTCCAACGTGGTGGGGCTGCGCGAGCGGTATAGCCGGGAGGCATACCTGGTGCTGTTGATGGCCGGCCAGTGGCGGCGGTGCATCGACCTCCTGGGTACGCAGAGCGTGGAGGAACCATACCGGCTTCCCTACGGCAGCGCCGCTGCCGAACTGGCCACAGGAATCGCATACGTGTACTCCGGCCGTGGCGCAGCCGCACTCGAGCCCTTGATGTCAGCCACCGCCCAGCTGGAGCTGCAGCCCGTCCAGAGTGCCCTTCGGTTCGCTTACTCGGCAACGGCACTGGCCCACGCACAAACCGGCAATGCCGCGCAGGCCCGCAAGTTCCTCGCAAAGCTGCAGCGGACCCCCGGCACAACCGGCTTCGTCACGGAGAGCCTAATCAGTTTTTGTGCCCTGGTGGCCGGACGCTGGCTCAATGACCCCGATGCCGCCGCCAACCTCAAACAATCCGCGCGACGGAACATGGAGGCCGGGCTGTACACCATGGCCGGCATCGAACTCCTTGCCGCGACCGTGAACGGAAGCGACGCCGATTTCAAGCTCCTGGAGGAGATCGCGGCCCACCGCCAGGGCCCCCTGGCAGAGGTCTCCCGGCTCATCGCCCTGGGCACCCGTACCAAGGACGCCAAGGCCCTCCTGGCCGGCGGGGAGCTCGCCGCCACCCTGGAACTGGACGCCGTTGAGGCCCGGTGCATGGCGTTGGCCGTGGACTTCGCGCGCCAGGACGGGGACTCGATCGCGGCCCGGACGGCCCAGGCCCGGCTCGACATCCTGGCGGCAACAGTCACAAACCTGCCCATCGTGCCCAGCTCCGGCAGCCCCCTGCTTACCAGCAGGGAGCGCCAGATCGCCCGGCTCGCCGGCCGGGGTGCATCGAACCGTGACATAGCGCTGGAAATGGGCGTATCAGTCCGGACTGTGGAAGGGCACCTATACCAGGTGTTCACCAAGCTCGGCGTAACCTCCAGGGGTGATCTGACTGGACTCGTCTAACGGACACAAACCTGCAACAGCACACCGGCTCCTCAGCGGACGCCGGGAGCCGCTGGAACGGATCTGCAACCTCGTCCGGAACCGCACCAGCCAGGCCGTTTTCGTCATGGCCGGTCCCGGCATTGGAAAGTCCTCCCTTACCGAGGCCATCAGCGAACGCCTCGCCGGCGAACTGAACATCCTGCAGATCCATGGGAGCTCCGCCCTGGCCGCGGTACCGTTCGGGGTCCTGACCCCCTACACGGCCGACCTGACGGCCGAGGAGTCGGTCTCGCCCGTCGCGGTCCTGCGGTCCATGTGGACCTACTTCGAGAAACTCAAAGCCGGCAACGGTAACGCCGTCCTCCTTGTGGTGGACGACGCCCATTACCTGGACGAAGCCTCGGCGGGCGTGCTCGCGGACCTGATTTCGGCCGGCTGGGCCAGTGTGGTGGCAGCCGCCCGGCCGCGGCCCGGACTGCCGCAGCCCCTGGACCAGCTGTGGTACGACGGCCTCGCCGAGCGGCTCGATCTTCGCCCGCTCACCCGGGACCAGATAGAAGAAGTCCTGGAGCATCTGCTGGACGGGACCGTCCCCGGTGCCACCATCGATGCGGCCTGGATGGCATCCGGCGGTAACCCGCGGCTGCTTGACGCGCTGCTCCATGACGCCGCCGAGGCAGGCATTCTGTCCAAGCGCAACGGAATCTGGATCCTGCTGGGCTCCCTGCCGGCTGACGGGGCCCGGCTGACGGCAGTGGTGTCGAAGGACCACATCCGGCGGCGGCCCGAGGAACAGGAAGCACTGAAGCTCGTCGCGCTGGCCGGTCCCGTGGGCAGGAAGGTC
This sequence comes from Arthrobacter sp. MPF02, assembly GCF_046605375.1. GTDB lineage: Bacteria > Actinomycetota > Actinomycetes > Actinomycetales > Micrococcaceae > Arthrobacter. The sequence continues at coordinate 1,283,407 of NZ_CP176772.1, forward strand.
ATCGAGGACATCTGTGGAGCTCCGGTGGTCCGGTCACTCCTGGACCAGCAAATGATTGTGGAAACATCAGGTGTCCCGGCCGAGCTATCCCTGTGGAACAAGCTTTTCGCCCGCGCCATCAGGAACACCATTTCCGTATCGCGGAGCCTTCAGCTGCAGGAGAAGATCCGCGCCCACCAGAACGGCACCGTGCTGCGCGGGGAAGGCAAACTCCGTTCCGTTGAGTGGGCCCTGGAGTGCGGCCTGCGCGTAGCCGACACCGACCTGCTGGAGGCCGCCCGCGAAGCGCTGGGCAGGTTCCGCAACGACAGCGCCCGCTCAATTGCCGCCAGGGTGCAGGATCCGGACCTGGCCCCGCTGGCGCGCGCGGTCCAGGCCCGGGCGCTGTACAACGAGGGGGCGTACGCCGGCGCCGCCGCCCTGCTTGATGGTTGCTGGCGTGAGCTTGCCGACCACGTCGAGGGTCCTGCCGTCCTGCTGCTGCTGGTGTCCGCCCATCAGGCCGCCGGACACCAGTTCGCTGCGGTGGCCGAGGACGTGCTGGAACAGGCAGGGAGGCCGGCTGACGGCGGCGTGCTGTGGCAGGAGGAAATCCTTCGCTTGCTGAAGGCGGGCGGCGAGGTGGATCACAGGACGGTGGCCGCCGTCGTCGAAACCATAAGGAACCGCCCGATTCGGGAGGGAGCTGCCGGCCAGCCCGCAACAGCTGTGGGCGAGGCGCTGCTGGCCCATGCCCTGACAGCCGCCGGACGCCCGGCGGACGGCCTGGACGCCGCGCTCCTGGCAGCCTCGGAACTGGCGCCGCTGGAGGGCAGCCTGTTCTTCTTCCCTGAGTTCGCGCTGGGGCGCCTTGTTATCAGCTACCTGGCCATGGGGGAGTGGGAGTCGGCGGAGCGGGAACTGGACAGCTACGCCGCCGGCCACGCGGCCGGAGCCGTAACATTCGACGGCAGCCTGCAGCTGCTCCGCGGTTACTCAATGCTGCGGCAGGGCCGGATGGAGCGTGCTTACCAGCTGCTGCTGCCCGCCGTGGAAGCACTCCGGCTCAACGATCCCCTCCAGCTGTTCCGTTTTGGCTCGTCCCTCGGCTTTTACGCCGCGGCACGGCTCGGTGATGCAGCCCAGGCGAAGCGGCTGGAGCAGGACTACAAGGACGCCGTTACCGGCGGACCTGCCCACGACCTCCTTGCCGGCGCCTATGCCGCCGCGGCCGCCGAATACCTGTCCCGTGACGGTAAGGGCCTTGCCTCCCTGCACACGATGATGACCGCTGCAGAAGCGTCCGGCAGGACCGGCCAGCTGCTCGAACTCCTGGCCGTCTGCTGGGACCTCGGGGACCCGTCGGTGATCCCCATGGTGCAGGACACCGCCAGGAACGTGCAGGGCCGCTGGGCTGAAGCCATGCTTGGACTTTCTACAGCCTGGGAAGCGGCTGACGGCGACGGGTTGATGCAGACGGCCGCATCCCTGGAACAATCCGGTTTCGTGAACCTCGCCCGGGAAGCCTACGCGCGGGCCAGCTCCGTCCTGGACCAGGCAGGGGAAAAGCGCAGGTCCCGGCAGGCCGTGGCGCAGCGGGAAAAATGCGACCACGAGTTGGGCGAACGGTTCCGGGAGGGCCGCTTCATCGCCGCAGCCCCGGCCGTGCATCTCACCCGGCGGGAGCAGGACATCGTGGAGCTTGCCGTGCAGGGGCTCACGGACCGTGAAATAGCGCAGCGCCTCATGGTGTCCGTCCGTACCGTGGAAGGTCACCTCTACCGGACCTACGTCAAACTTGGCGTCCGCAGCAGGGACGAACTGGAGTCCGCGCTGCCCAAGTAGGAAGCAGCAATCCAAGACCGCCACAGGCAGCCGTAACCCGCTGCCGGGCTTCGTCCTGCGCCGGGCAGGTTCCGCCCATCTCCGCTTTGCCCGGCCTAGGTAGTGCCCCGGCGCCGAAATCGAGTACACCCTACTCGTGCACAGGATGTTGCTGCGGGATTTACTTAAGGAGGCAAAGCGGTCCGGCAGAACGAACGCCGGAACGGTTGCCGGCAGGACATAGGGCCTCTTTGACTTCCGGTTCCGCAAAGGACCGGGCCAAGACGGGGCCGGCGACGTTAGAGTCTTCTGAGACCGAGACTCTCCCCCCAGCCGTCGCCGGCCCTCCGCTCCGCGGGCTGAAGCCCGGAGCGGCTGTGGCGGCTGCCCCTCCAGGGCGGCCGCCACAGCCGTGCTGTGGGACAATTGAGTGTCATCCATTGGCATCCCAAGGAGATCGTTTTGGCCGTAGTATCAACGCCTGCCACCCTGGAGCAGGCGCCCCCGGTCCTGGACAATGCCGAGGTGTTGCGGATCCGCAATGATTTTCCCGTCCTGGACCAGCTCGTCAACGGGCGGCCCCTGGTGTACCTGGACTCCGGTGCCACCTCCCAGAATCCCCTGAGCGTCATCGAGGCTGAGCAGGAATTCTACGAGCAGCGGAACGCGGCAGTGCACCGGGGTGCCCACCACCTTGCCGTCGAGGCGACCGAGGTGTTCGAGGACGCCCGGCAGGCGGTGGCGGACTTCATCGGTGCGGACTATGCGGAGACCATCTGGACATCCAACGCCACCGAGGGCCTCAACCTGGTTTCCTACACGTTGTCCACCGCTGCCCTCTGGGCGGCGCAGGGCCGCGGCGATGCGGCCCTCAAGGAACTGGCGCTGCGCCCCGGTGACGAGATCGTGGTGACCGAGATGGAGCACCACGCGAACCTCATCCCCTGGCAGGAGCTGGCGTTCCGCGCCGGGGCCACCCTCCGGTACATCCCCATTGACGACGCCGGCAGCCTGCGGATGGAGGAAGCCGCCGGGATCATCGGACCCCGCACCAGGGTCCTGGCGTTCACTCACGCGTCCAACGTCCTCGGCACCATCAATCCGGTCCGCGAACTTGTGGCGTTGGCCCGTGCCGCGGGGGCCCTCGTGGTGCTGGACGCCTGCCAGTCGGCACCGCACATGCCCCTCAACGTCAAGGACCTGGACGTGGACTTTGCCGTCTTCTCCGGGCACAAAATGCTCGCGCCCACCGGCATCGGCGTCCTGTATGGCAAGCAGGAACTGCTGGATGTCTTGCCGCCGTTCCTGACGGGCGGCTCCATGATCACCACCGTGACCATGGAACGCGCGGAGTACCTTCCGGCGCCGCAGCGCTTCGAAGCCGGAACCCAGCGTATTTCCCAGGCCGTGGCCCTCGCGGCGGCTGTGAACTACCTGACGGAGACCGGGCTGGACCGGATCCACCGCTGGGAGGCCGAACTCGGCGAACGCATGGTGTCCGGGCTTGAATCACTTCCCGGCATCCGGGTCCTGGGGCCGGCGGCTGGCGAAGAGCGGATCGGACTGGCCGCGTTCGACGTCGAAGGCGTCCACGCCCATGACGTGGGACAGTTCCTGGACTCGCGCGGGATCGCAGTGCGTGTGGGCCACCACTGCGCGCAGCCGCTCCACCGGCGCCTTGGGCTGACAGCCACCACCCGCGCGAGCGCCTACCTGTACAACACCACCGACGACGTCGACCGGTTCCTGGACGCCGTATCCGGTGTGCGGGCCTACTTCGGCGCCTGAAGGATCGAGGGTAACCGATGAGCCTTGACCAGCTGTACCAGCAGATCATCCTGGACCACTCCAAGGCCCGGCACGGCAGCGGCCTGGCGGACACCGAGGCGCCGGCAGGTTCGACCACCGGGCAGTCGCACCAGCTCAACCCCGTCTGCGGTGACGAGGTCACCCTGCGCCTCGCAGTGGAGGACGGCAAGGTGGCGCAGGTTTCCTGGGACGGCCAGGGCTGCTCCATCTCGATGGCATCGGCCTCTGTGCTCACTGAGCTCGCCGAGGGGATGACCGTTGCCGAGCTCCAGGAGGTCATCGACAGTTTCCGGGAAGTCCTCCGGTCCCGCGGCAAGGTGCATGCCGATCCGGAGCTGCTGGGGGACGCGGCCGCGTTCGAAGGTGTGGCGCGCTACGCGGCCCGGGTCAAATGCGCGATGATCTCCTGGGTTGCTGCGGAAGACGCCCTGAACCAGGCTGCCTGACGGCCTGCCGGCCGCAGGCAGGAACCAGGCATACAAAAAGGCTCTCCTCCGGCCGGGAGGAGAGCCTTTCTGCAGGCGGACTAGCCGAACAAACCCATAATGCCGATGAGGGCCGTGGCCGCGCCCAGCACCATGGAGATGCTTACGAGCACCACGTGCACGGTCAGGAACTTCGTTGCCTTGCCGGACGAATCACGGGCACGGGGATCCTTCATGACCCGGCGCAGGAACTGCGGCCACACCACCAGGGACCAGACGCCTGCCACGATCAGGACGAGCGCAGCGAAAACGGGCAGCTCCACGGAATCAGTGGCTTTCGAGCCAGGCCTGCGCCTGCTTGGCCTGCAGGTTGAGGGCCTTGGCAACCATCGGCTCGGCAGCATCGGCGATCTTGCCGCCCAGGAACGGTACGGAGGACTTGACCTCGCCTTCAAGCTCAACACGGGTTCCGCTGGCCTCGGCCACCAGGCGCTGGACGGCGGTGACATCCACGGGCGCGCCGGCGATCTTGAGTGAGATGTTGCTCTGGCGCGATCCGTCGGCGGCGGGTGCGCTCCAGTTTTCCACCTGCGTCACCTTCAGGTGCTCGCCGACGAACTTGCGGGCAATCTCGGGGAGGCGGGTGGTGGGCAGGGTGCGCACGGAGGTGGCGCTGAAGCCGCCGGCTACGTCGCCGTCAACGGTGAAGGATTCCAGGTTTCCGCCTACCAGCTGGCTGACGTGGCGCTGGAAGTCCTCATTCACCAGGACAGCTGCGACGCTGTCGACGGAGTGGGGAAGGGAAGTGGTTGCGCTCAGGGCCATGGGTCCTCCTGGGACGTTGGGGAACGGATTTAACTCAAGACATCCTACGGGGTCGCGGCCTGGCGCTCGCATCCACGAGCTTTTGCGCCGCCCCGGTGATGTTCCTGGCCATTGCCGGAAAGATCAGGCTGTGGAACGGCAGGACCGCCAGCCAGTACAGGCGCCCGCTGAGCCCTTTGGGGAAAAAGATGGCACGTTGCCGGTACCTGCTGCCGTTCCCGTCCGGATCCACCGAAAGTTCCAGCCAGGCCCGCCCGGGGGCACGCATCTCAGCGCGGAGCCGCAGGAGCCTTCCCCGGTCGATGCGCTCCACCCGCCACCAGTCCACCACTTCGCCGGCGGCCAAAGTATGGGGGTGCCGGCGCCCGCGCAGCAGCCCGGCGCCGCCTGTCAGCTTGTCCAGCCAGCCGCGGACCTGCCAGGCAAGGGGCAGCGAGTACCAGCCGTTCCGGCCGCCGATCCCCTCGATGACCGTCCACACGTGGTCCGGATCGACCTCCCCGTGGAACGTGCGTTCGTCGATGTACACCTTGTGGCCCGCCCACTCCGGGTCGCTCGGCAGCGGATCGGATGCCACCCCGGCGTTGGCCCAGGTGGTCTCCACCTGGCCGTCCCGTTCCTTGCCCAGCGCCAGGGCGACGGCTGTCCGGTAAGGCGTCAACCCGCCGTCGGGCTTTGGAATGTATCGGTCAACGTCATGCTCGCCGGACACGGCGTCATGCTGCAGGGACTGGACCAGGGGGAACGCCATGGCCAGCGGAATGGGCGTGGTCAGGGCCACCCACATACCCGCGAGCTTGGGTGCCGGGACGGGCAGGGCGAGCACCACGCGGTAGGGGAGGCCGGCCTCGGCCGCATATTCCTGCATCATCCCGGCATAGGTCAGCACCTGGCGGCAGCCGATATCGAAGGTCCTGTTGACTGGCCCGTCCAGGGAAACCGCAGCCACCAGGTAGTGCAGGACGTCCCGGACCGCTATCGCTTCGATCCTGTTCCGCACCCAGCTGGGCGCCGGCATCAGCGGCAGCGTCTCGGCCAGATGCCGGATCATCTCAAAAGACGCCGAGCCGGAGCCGATCACCACCCCTGCCTGGAACACGATGGCGTCCACCGGGCTGTCCAGGAACAACTGGCCCACAGCTTCCCTGGACCGCATGTGCGTGGACAGTTCCACGTCCTTCGGGTGCAGGCCGCCCAAATAGACGATCCTGCGCACCCCGGCGTCGGCCGCGGCCTGGGCGGCAACTGCGGCCATCTTTTTTTCCTTGGCTTCGAAGCCGGCCCCGGCGGCCATGGAGTGGACCAGGTAGTAGAAGACGTCGACGCCGGCCAGCGACTTCCGCAGCGTGTCGCCGTCGTCGAGGCTGCTTTCCACCACCTCCACACTGTCCCGCCACGGGACCCCTGCGATCTTGTCCGGCGAGCGCACCAGCACCTTCACGGTGTGCCCTGCCTCAAGGAGCCTGGGCACCAGCCGGCCACCGATGTAGCCGGTTGCGCCGGTCACCAGGACTGTCTTCGGTAAGCGTTCGGTATTGATTGCGGTCATGCTGGCTCCTTGTTCGTCCTCAGCGGTTCGGAGCGGACGCCCGGGTGGACGGCCCCGCCTTAGATGGCGCTGCCCCGCCAGCCTGGGCGCCTGCCCGGGATGTCAGTGGTGCGGGGTAGGCTGGAGGTTACCCGGGATTCGCAGCGAATTTCGGGTTTTCGCGTTGCCTGCGATACCCAAGAACACCACAGGAGCTTCTGCCATGAGCCAATCCGGCCCCTCCTCACACGGCCCGTCGCTGGACGGACTGCGCCGCGTCCTTGCCTCGGACCAGACGTTCGCCCGGGTCAGGGCGGAGGCTGCCAGGGGTTTCGCCGTGCGTGGGCAGGACTACCAGATCAGCGCCCCGGCGGGGCTTCGTCCGGTTCTGCTTGCGGAGATGGCTGACGGTTTGCAGGCCGCGTCCGACGGCGGTGAGCCGGGCGTGGTGCTGGCCGTCACCGCCACGGGCCGCGAGGCTGAGGACCTGGCGGCGGCGCTGCGCGCCTATCTGCCCGCTGACGCTGTGGCGGAATTTCCGAGCTGGGAGACGCTGCCGCACGAACGCCTTTCGCCGCGCTCGGACACGGTTGGGCGGCGGCTGTCCGTCCTCCGCCGACTGGCCCATCCGGAAAGTTCGACGGCGGGACGCCTCCGCGTGGTGGTGGCTCCCGTCCGCGCCGTGGTCCAGCCCGTCGTGGCCGGCCTGGGCGACCTCGTGCCGGTCACGCTGAAGGTGGGGCAGGACGTCCCGTTCACGGCCGTGGTGAAGAGCCTCGCCGACGCCGCCTATGCCCGGGTGGACATGGTGACGCACCGCGGCGAGTTCGCCGTGCGCGGCGGCATCATCGACGTCTTCCCGCCCACCGAGGACCACCCTATCCGGGTGGAGTTCTTCGGCGACGAGGTGGACCAGATGCGCTGGTTTGCCGTGGCCGACCAGCGCTCGCTGTCCGCACCCGGCATCCACCATCCCACCGAACTGCACGCCCCGCCGTGCCGCGAAATCCTCATCACCCCGTCCGTGATGTCCCGGGCCGCCACCCTCAAGGCACAGCTGCCGGCCGCTGCCGACATGCTGGAAAAGATCGCCGGCGGCATCGCCGTGGAAGGCATGGAATCCCTGGCGCCCGTGCTGGTTGATGCCATGGTCCCGTTCGTGGACCAGCTGCCCGGCGACTCCATTGCCGTTGTCATCGAGCCGGAAAAGGTCCGCACCCGCGCCCATGACCTTGCCGCCACCAACGAGGAGTTCCTGGAGGCGGCCTGGTCCACGGCGTCCGACGGCGGGGCCGCACCCCTGGACCTGAGCTCCCAGGCCACGGCGGCGCTTCACTCCGCCAGCTTCCGCTCCCTTGCCGAGACCCGGGCCACCTCCCTGGACCACGGTGTCTCCTGGTGGTCCATCACCTCCCTCGCCCAGGATGAGGAACTGCTCCCGGAAGTGGACGTCCTCAACCTGCACGCCCGCGAGCCCAGGGGCTACCAGGGCGACGTGGCGGAAATGATGGAGTTCATCGGCTCCCACGTCCGCGACCAGTGGCGGGTGGTGGTGGCCACCGAGGGGCCCGGCCCCGCGCAGCGCCTGGCCGAGCTCTTCCACGACAACGACATCCCCTGTGCCCGCGTCGACAGCCTGGACCACGAACCCCAGCCGGGCATCATCGAGGTGACCACTGCCGCCGTCGGACGCGGTTTTGTCCTGGACGGGCTGAAGCTGGGCCTGCTCACGGAAGCCGACCTGCTGGGCCGCACTTCCGCGGCGTCCACCAAGGACATGCGGCGGATGCCGTCCAAGCGGCGCAACGCCGTGGACCCGCTGCAGCTGGTGGCGGGGGACCATGTGGTGCACGAGCAGCACGGCATTGGCCGGTTCGTCGAACTCATCCAACGGAAGGTGTCCGGCGGCGGCGACGGTGTGCGGGAGTACCTGGTCCTGGAATACGCGCCGTCCAAGCGCGGCGCGCCGGGGGACCGGTTGTTCGTCCCCACGGACCAGCTGGACCAGGTCACGCGCTACGTGGGCGGCGACACCCCCGTCCTGAGCAAGATGGGCGGCGCCGATTGGGCCAGCACCAAGTCCAAGGCACGGAAGGCCGTCAAGGAGATCGCCGGCGAGCTGATCCGGCTGTACTCGGCCCGGATGGCCTCCCGCGGCCATGCCTTCGGTCCGGACACGCCCTGGCAGCGGGAACTGGAGGAGGCGTTCCCGTACGTGGAGACGCCGGACCAGCTGACCACAATCAACGAGGTCAAGGCGGACATGGAGCGGGAGATCCCCATGGACCGGCTGGTCTCAGGCGACGTCGGCTACGGCAAGACCGAGATCGCCGTGCGCGCGGCGTTCAAGGCGGTGCAGGACGGCAAGCAGGTGGCCGTGCTGGTGCCCACCACCCTCCTGGCCCAGCAGCACTATGAGACGTTCACGGAGCGGTTCTCCGGTTTCCCGCTGCGGGTCAAGCCGCTGTCCCGCTTCCAGACGGCCAAGGAAGCCAAGGAGACGGCGGAGGGCGTCAAGAACGGCAGCGTTGACGTGGTGATCGGCACGCACCGGCTGCTGTCCAAGGACTTCGAGTTCAAGGACCTGGGCCTGGTGATCGTGGACGAGGAACAGCGCTTTGGCGTGGAACACAAGGAAGCGCTGAAGAAGATGCGCACCAACGTGGATGTGCTGGCGATGAGCGCCACCCCGATTCCCCGCACACTGGAGATGTCGCTGACCGGCATCCGGGAAACGTCCACCCTGGCCACCCCGCCGGAGGAACGCCACCCGGTCCTGACCTACGTGGGCCCCTACACGGACAAACAGACCACCGCCGCCATCCGCCGTGAACTGATGCGCGAAGGCCAGGTGTTCCTGGTCCATAACAGGGTGTCCACCATCGAACGGACCGCAGCGAAGATTCGCGAACTTGTGCCGGAAGCCCGGGTGGAGGTGGCCCACGGCAAGATGTCCGAAAGCCGCCTGGAACAGATCATCGTGGACTTCTGGGAGCGGCGCTTCGACGTGCTGGTGTGCACCACCATCATTGAAACCGGCCTGGACATCTCCAACGCGAACACCCTGATCGTGGACGGCGCGGACAAATACGGCCTGTCCCAGCTCCACCAGCTCCGCGGGCGCGTGGGCCGCGGCCGCGAGCGGGCCTACGCCTACTTCCTCTACCCCTCGGAGAAACCGCTGGGCGAGGTGGCACTGGAACGGCTCAAGGCCGTGGCCGCCCACAACGAACTGGGCGCCGGCATGCAGCTGGCCATGAAGGACCTCGAGATCCGCGGCGCCGGCAACCTGCTGGGCGGCGAACAGTCCGGCCACATCCAGGGTGTGGGTTTCGACCTGTACATCCGCCTGGTAGGCGAGGCTGTGGCGGACTTCCGCGGCGAGGCCGAGGAGAAGGCAGCGGAGATGAAGATCGAGCTGCCGGTGAATGCGCACCTGCCGCATGACTACGTGCCCGGCGAACGGCTGCGGCTGGAGGCCTACCGCAAGCTGGCCGCGGCCCTCACCAACGAGGCCATCGACGAGGTTCTGGCGGAACTGGTGGACCGCTACGGCGAACCGCCGCTGCCCGCACAGAACCTGGTGGCGGTGGCGCGCTTCCGGGTGGCAGCCAGGGAGGCGGGCCTGTCCGACGTCGCGCTGCAGGGCAACTTCATCCGCTTCTCCCCGGCGCAGCTGCCCGAGTCCAAGGTGATGAGGCTGAACCGGATGTACCCGGGGTCCCAGCCCAAGCCTGCCCTCGACGCGGTGCTGATCCCCAAGCCCAAGACGGCCAGGATCGGCGGCCGGGACCTCCAGGACGCGGAGATCCTGGAGTGGGCTGACGGCGTCATCCGGAACATCTTCTCGGACCAGCCGCTCTCTGTCTCATCTGCCGGGGCCTGACCGGTGATGGGAGGACACCACGCCGCGTCGGGAGCCGCGGCGTGGGTGGCTGTTGCGTCCACCGGGCCTTACACCCTGGGCTGGTACCCGCTGGATCCCACCGGGATCCTCATCGGCGGCATGGCCACCGCCGGTACCGCCCTGGTCTGCGACTGGGACCACCGGTCCAGCACCGTGGCGCACTCCCTGCCTCCGCTGTCCAACGCGATTGCGCGGGGCATCGAAAACGCCAGTGGAGGGCACCGCCAGGGTACGCACTCCATCCTCGGTGCCGCTGTTTTCGTGTTCCTTGCCGTGTTGGCGTCCCGGTTCCAGCTGGAGACACCCTGGGGGCTGCTGTCCGTCGGCGCCGGGCTGCTGTGCATGTTCCTGATCAACATCGCGGCCAAGGCCCTTAAGCTCTTTCCCAAGGCCGGGTTCCTGAGCAACTGGATCTTCGCGCTGGTGATGGCCGGACTGGTCACTGTGTACGCACCGGACCAGTGGACGTGGCTGCCCATGTCCATGCTCATCGGTGTTGTGGTGCACATCGTCGGCGACCTCATCACTACCGGGGGAGTGCCGCTGCTGTGGCCCCTGGTGGTCCGGCCGCCCAGGCTGCTGAGGAAGATTCCGCTGCTGCGCAACGTCTGGCGGCCCAACGGGGCGCTGTCGCTGCCGCTCCTTGGCCGGGCCGGCTCCAAGCGTGAATGGCTTGTGCTGATTCCCGTGAGTGCCTACGCGATGGTGGGCCTGACGATGGCCGGCTGGTCCATCGCCCAGAGCCACTGGACGCGTATGGCGGACGCGGCGGTCGCCTGGACCAGGCTCTGGTTCTAGAAACGGAAAAGGCCCCCGGGGCGGTGATTGAATCACAGCGCCCGGGGGCCTTCTTTATGTCGGCTGTCCCAACCGGGTAGCAGCAACTGTCGTTTTAAACCGCCGATACGACAGTTGGCGCTACTTAGTTGGGGTTAGTGTTCGCCCGCGGAGTCCGAGCGGCCAAGGATGGCCTGGGGAATCCAGAAGGCCAGCGCGAACAGCACAATGCAGACGGCCATGGGCCAGATGTTGTCCAGGGTGAGGAAGGACAGCGAGTAAACGGCACCGAAGAAGAGGGCGATGCAGACCACGAAGGCGAGAATGCTGGTCCCCAGCTTGTTCTCGTTCTGGGGCGTCTGGACAGGGCCCTCGTTCGGGATGTCCTGGCGGGAAGCGTTGATGTTGCTGGACATGAAGTTCCTCCTCGGCCCCGCGGGGCTCAATCTGCGGCGGCGTCCGGCCTGCTGTCAGTAGGCAGATGAACCCTGTTCACCCTTGACGATGGCAATGCCGGAGCTGGCACCAATACGTGTTGCACCTGCAGCAATCATAGCCTGCGCGTCAGCAAGCGACCGCACTCCGCCGGATGCCTTGACCCCCAGGTCCGGCCCCACGGTTTTGCGCATCAGGGCGATGTCTGCAACCGTGGCGCCCCCGCCGTTGAAGCCGGTCGAGGTCTTCACGAAGTCGGCGCCCGCTTCCACTGCCGCCTGGCACGCAAGGACCTTCTGGCTGTCCGTGAGCAGGGCGGTTTCGATGATCACCTTCAGGATGGCGCCGCTGGAATGGACGGACTCGGCCACCGCCGTGATGTCCTCCACCAGCGTGCCCTTGTCTTCGGCCCGGGCCGCGGCGATGTTGATGACCATGTCCACCTCGTCCGCGCCGTCAAGCACGGCACCCCGCGCTTCGAAGGCCTTGACGTCGGTAGGCGTTGCACCCAGGGGAAAACCCACCACGGAGCAGGTGAGGACCCCGGAACCCTTCAGCGCCTTCTTGACGGTCTTGACCCAGACAGGGTTGACGCACACCGACTTGAAGCCGTACTCCGCGGCTTCCGAGCAGACTTTCAGGACGTCGGCTTCGGACGCCTCGGGCTTGAGCAGGGTGTGGTCGATGTAGGAGGCGATGCCTTCGGCAACAGCGGCGGCCGGCTGGACGGAAGGGGTGGCTTCGTTGCTCATGATGATCCTCTCCGGGGCCCTGTGGGGCCAGGTATGTCCTTGACTCGGTTCGGGAACCATCTTGTCACAGCAGTCGGCCGCCTCCGGGCCAGGACTAGGCGGCCGCCTGCAGGGCCGGCCCGGCGGAAGCCGCGGTCAACAGCTGCGTTGCGCAGGCTCCCGCAGCGGAAGCCGCCGCCACCAGCAGGCCCAGCCGGACGCCGTCGAACGCCGCTGCGTCCCCGATGGCCCAGATGCCGGGGACGGACGTCCGGAAGTCCTGGCTGATCACTATTCCGCCGTTGGCAGCGGTCCGCAGTCCTGCGCTGGCGGCGAGGCCGTCGCGGGCCACCCGCTCCTCAGCCAGGACCACCAGGTCGCCGCTCATGCTGCTGCCGTCCTCGAAAATCACGGCGGAAGCAGCGAGTCCGGAGACGGACTGGCCGGGAACGACGGCGGCCGGGCGGGCGGTGGTGCGGACGGGCCGGACACCCCGGGCGCGGAGGACCGCTTCGGCCTGGCCTGCTGCAGCACCGTTGCCCACGAGGATCCCCAGCGGGCGCCGGCCCAGCTCCCGCGTCACTTCCCCCACGGCCTCGGCGATGCGTGCGGCGTCATCAATGGTGGAGTAGCTCAGGCACTGGGATGCCCCCTCCACCGGGTTGGCGACCGGGGCGGATCCGGTGGCGATCACCAGGTGGTCGTACGCGAACTCCATGCCGTCGGCTGTGGCGACAGTGCGGTTGACGGCGTCGATGTGGCTGGCCGGCTGGCCGAACCGCACCGAAACCTGGGGGAGCAGCGCCAGTTCCAGCAGCTCTTCGGGCGTGTCATCGCGGTTGCTGAGCACCGTGATGGTGCCGGCGAACCGGGCCCGGTCCAGTTGCGTGACCAGGGCCCGGGCGGCAGGGCCGGCGCCGGCGATGACGATGCGGGTGGCGGTGGCGGACGTGGAGGGTGCCGGAGCGGACATGTGCTGGCCCTTTCGCTGGCGGCCGCGGAACGGCCGGAACTTCGTGATGAACCCAGCGTAGGGAAGCGCTTTTACCGTTGTGTTTCCCGTCCGTTGCCGATCCGGGAGGGGTGCGTTCGCCAGTTTTTACCGGCCGGTAACAGAATCCGTGACGCGGCTCTCATTCGCCAGCCAGCGGACACATTCCCCGGACCGGCAGGTGGAAAATCCCTAGACCCGGATCCGGTAGCCCCGTTTGACCACGGTTTCCACCAGCCGTCCGTCCGGCAGCGATGACCGCAGCCGGCTGACCGTCATGTCCAGGGCGTGCACCGAGCCGCGCAGTTCAAGCAGGTCCGAGAGCGATTCCCGGGACAGGACCGCGCCGCCGGCGCCAAGCAGCGCCCGCAGGAGCAGCAGCGGTGCCGGTGCCAGTTCAACAGGCTGGCCGTCGATGCGCAGGCTGCGCCCCCGGAGCTCGACATTCCCGGACCGGGTATCCAGCCGGCGCACGTGGTTCAGTGCCAGGTGCTCGCACACCAGCCGGATGAGCGCACCCATCCGGAAGCGTTCCGGGATCAGCGGCGCCACCCCTGCGTCCAGCAGCGGCTGCGCGGTCACCGGCCCCACCACGGCGGTAGTGACATTCGTCTTGAGGCTTTCGATGAGCTGTTTGTACACGCCCATCTCGTGCGCGGTGCTCCACATGGCGTCGACGGCGGGCGCGCTGGTGAAGGTGAGGACGTCCAGGTTCCCGCTGCAGGCGGCGTCGATGAGACGCGGAAGTTTGTCCTCGCCGTCGGGCTTTACCCAGCGGTAGGGCGTGACGGTCAGGACTGTCGCGCCGGACATCCGCAGGCGCTCCAGCTGCCGGACATCGGTGTAGCCGTGCAGCTGCACGGCTACCGTCTTGCCGCGGACACCTTCGGCCAGGATCATGTCCACCAGTGTTGCGGTGGTTTCATCACTGCTGATTCCGACGTCGGCAAGGCCGGCCGCGCGCACGGCACCGCGGGCTTTGGGGCCGCGGACGAACATACGGCACGCGCCCAGCGTTTCCAGCAGTTCGTCGCCGATGCCGAAGGAGTCGGCGGCCTCGCACCAGCGCCGCATCCCGTACGCCGTGGTGGCGATGCAGAGGTCGGGCTTAGCCGCGATGATGGCGCGGGTGTCCTCGATGAGGTGCACGTCCTCCTGCACGGGCGCGATCTTCAGCGCCGGGGCGTGCAGCACCTCGGCGCCGCGGCGCTCCAGGGCCTCGATCAGGTCCCGCGAGCGCCGGTGGGACGTGACGCCGATGCGGAAGCCTTCAAGCGGGGCCTCCGCGGCGTCGGTTGCTTCCTCGGCCTGGGCGGCTTCGGCCGGTGCAAGTGCAGTCATGGGGGTCAATCCTTTCACGAACCGAGCAGCGAGGCCGCCAGCCTGTCCAGGTCAGCGGCGGCCTCAGCATGGCCGCGGTTGGCTTCAGCCACCCGGACCACCTCGCCAATGACCAGCACGGCCGGGTTGCTGCAGCCGGCGGCGGCGGACGCGATGGTGCCCAGGCTTGCGATGGTGGTTCGCTGCCCGGGACGGTAGCCGCGCTCCACCACGGCCATGGGCATGTCAGGGCGCATCCCGGCCCGGCGGAGTCCGGCCGCCAGCTGGTGCAGGGTTCCGATGCCCATCAGCACCACGATGGTGCCGCCCAGCCCGGCGAGGTGCCGGTGCTCCTTTTCCGTGAGCGGCGCATGTCCGGAAACCACGGTGAACATGTGGCTGACTTCGCGGTGCGTGACAGGGATCCCTGCCGCGGCCGGAACGGAGATGGCGCTGGTGACGCCCGAAACCACGTGGACCTTGACGCCGGCGGCCACGCAGGCCGCCACTTCCTCGCCGCCGCGGCCGAAGACGTACGGGTCACCGCCCTTGAGGCGCACCACGTTGTTTCCGGCCAGCGCGCTTTCCACCATGAGCTTTTCGATGTCCGCCTGGCCCACCTTGTGGTGGCCGGGCTTCTTGCCTACGTCCACCAGCTCGGCGGAGGTCAGGGCCGGCAGTTCCTGGTACGGTGCGAGCCGGTCGTAGAACACCACGTCGGCGTCCCGCAGGGCCTTCACGGCGGCGACGGTGAGGAGTTCAGTGGTGCCGGGGCCGCCGCCCACCAGGGTGACATGCCCGGCGGCGCCGGCGGCGGGTTCGGCGGCCACCGGAATCCCGGACTCCCGGCAGCGGCGCAGGAGGGCATCCCAGCCGGGCTGGCCGTCGTCGACCGCGGCCACGAGGAACGGCCGCTCGGGCAGCGGGCCGTCGTGTCCGGCGCCCTGGGGGGTGCTGAGGCGGTAGACGACGGCGCCCGCCGCTTCGTAGCGGCGCACTGCCTGCCGCGCTGCGGTGTCCGAGCCGGTGACCAGGACCTCGCGGCCAGTGAGATCAATGCTGAGCTGCATGCCTACACCTCGTTTTCGTTGCCGGAACGGACTGCGATGGACGCGCCGAGGAGGACCTTGCCCTTTTCCTCCGGGGTGGCCGGCCGCATCTGGCCGCGCTCGTCCGGGACGAAGGTGATGGAGTCGTCCTTTTGGTCCGGGGCATTGACGAAGGAACGGAAGCGGCGGAGGCGCTCCGGGTCCTTGAGCGTGTCCGCCCACTCGTCGACGTACGTGTCCACGTGCTTGGCCATGGCTGCCTCGAGGTCCGCGGCGATGCCCAGGGTGTCCTTCACCACCACGTCCTCGACGTGCTTGATGCCGCCGTCGAGCTCTTCCTGCCACCGGGCCGTGCGCTGCAGGCGGTCGGCGGTGCGGATGTAGTACATGAAGTAGCGGTCGATGTATCTGACCAGCGTCTCGTCATCAAGGTCCTTGGCGAGCAGCTGGGCGTGCGCCGGGGTGGCGCCGCCGTTCCCGCCGACGTACAGGTTCCAGCCGTCGGCGGTGGCGATGACGCCCACGTCCTTACCCCGTGCCTCGGCACATTCCCTGGCGCAGCCGGAGACGCCCATTTTGAGCTTGTGCGGGCTGCGGAGGCCGCGGTAGCGCAGTTCCAGCTTGATGGCCATGGCCACGGAGTCCTGGACGCCGAACCGGCACCAGGTGGACCCGACGCAGGATTTCACGGTGCGCAGGCTCTTGCCGTAGGCCTGTCCGGACTCGAAGCCGGCGTCGACGAGTTCCTTCCAGATCTCGGGAAGCTGCTCGAGGCGGGCGCCGAACATGTCGATCCGCTGGCCGCCGGTGATTTTGGTGTACAGGTTGTACTTCTCCGCCACGGCGGCGATGACGCCGAGCTTCTTGGGCGTGATCTCGCCGCCGGCGATGCGCGGCACCACCGAGTACGTGCCGTCCTTTTGCATGTTCGCCAGCGCACGGTCGTTGGTGTCCTGCAGCGTGCCGCGGCCTGCATCCAGCACGTAGGCGCTGTTCTGGCTGGCCAGGATGTTGGCAATGGTGGGCTTGCAGATATCGCAGCCGGCACCGGTGCCGTACTTCGCCAGGATCTCTTCGAACGAGGTGAGTTCCAGGACGCGGATGGCGTCGAACAGTTCCTGGCGGGACAGTTCGAAGTGCTCGCACAGGGCCTTGGAAACCTCGACGCCGGACTTGGTGAGTTCCGTTTCCAGCAATTTCTTGAGCATCGGCACGCAGGAACCGCACTGCGTGCCGGCACGGGTGCAGCCCTTCAGTTCGCCGAGTTCCCGGACCGGGGCGTTGCCTTCGCAGGCACCGCACCCGTTGATGGCGTCGCGGATGCTTCCTGCGGTCACGTTGTTGCAGGAGCACAGGGTGGCGTCATCCGGCAGTTCGGTTTCGGGAGCGTCGCCGCCGCCGGCCGCGCTGAGGAACGCGCCGGGTTCGGCCGGCAGTTCGCGGCCAAGGAGCGGGCGCAGGCTCATGTACGGTGAGGCGTCGCCCACGAAGATGCCGCCGAGCAGGGTCTTGGCATCGTCTGTGGTGACGATCTTCTGGTAAACGCCGCGGGCGGGATCGGCGTAGACGATTTCCAGGGCGTGTTCGGTCTTGGCGAAGGCATCACCGAAGCTTGCAACGTCCACACCGGAGAGCTTCAGCTTGGTGGCGGTGTCGAAGCCGGGGAAGGTGGCGTCTCCGCCGTGAAGCCGGTCGGCCACGATCTCGGCCATGGTGTTCGCCGGAGCCACCAGGCCGAGGCACATGCCGCCGAAGTTGGCTACTTCGCCGATGGCCCAAATTCCGGGAATTTCGGTGGCACAGTAGTCATTGATGACTACGCCGCCGCGGGGGCCCAGGCTGAAAACCTGTTCTTCGCCCTCGGCGGCGCGGAAGAGTTCGTCGCGGGGCCGGACGCCGATGGCCACGATCACGATGTCGGCCGGAATGATGCGATCATCGGCCATCAGGACGCCGGTGACCTGGCCGTCGTCGTCCGTAAGGATCGCGGACGGGAAGACGCCGCCGTGCACCTCGAAGCCCTTCGCCTCGATCAGGCGGCCCAGGGCCTGCCCGGCACCCTCGTCAAGTTGTGTGTTCATCAGCCAGGGGGCCCCGTTGACCACAATGGGGGTGGCGCCCAGCTGCCCGGTGCCTGCCGCCGATTCGAGGCCCAGAAGGCCGCCGCCGATGGTGACGGCATTGATTTTGCGGCCAAGCTTTTCGGTGAGGTCGGCGATGGCCTTGTTGATGGCCCAGACGTCCTCAAGGGTCCGGTAGACGTGGGCATGCTCGGCACCGGGGAGCGGCAGGCGCGCGGCGTCGGAGCCGGTGGCCACCACCAGTTCGTCATAGGGGTAGCTGTTGCCGGCGGCGGTTTCCACCGTCTTCGCTTCGGCGTTGATCCTGATCACGCGCTCGCCGGTCTTCAGGGTCAGTGCTTCGTGGTCCCACATCGAGGCGGACCCGAGGGTCAGGTCAACACCGGTATCCGTCAGGGCCTTGGAGAGGGCGACGCGGTCGTAGGGGAGGTGCACTTCCTCGGTGAGGACCGTGACATGCCAGCCATCGAGGCCGCGGGCATGCATGGCGTCCGCGAAGCGGTGGGCCGCGGGGCCGCCGCCGGCGACGACGATGCGGCGCGGAGTCCCGGTGTTTGAGGTCTGTTCGGTCACGGTGGGCCTTTCGCATGGGCCGCAGGCACTAATGCGCGGCCTTCACTGACGAGTGTCCAACCAGACTAGGGAGAGGCAGTTTCGCTTCAGTTTCCCGATTGTTTCGCCAACTTAACTTCTGCATCACGAAAGCATTTCCGGCCGGGTTAGGTCTCTTTTACCCGCCGGACACATCCGCTGCACCCCACCGAAACACCTCGGCCCTAGCGTGGAACACGGCCGCTTCGCCCGGCAGCCCGGACCACAAAAACAGGACAACAAGCACAGGGAAAGGAGCCGGACATGACGGCAACACTGGAACTTGGGGCACTCGATACCGCAGCCGCCGGATGGCACCGCGTCTGCCCCGTGGACGACCTGGAACTCTCCTGGGGTGAGGCCGCACTGGTGGCCGGCCGCCAAGTGGCCCTTTTCCGCACCGGCCCGCACGAGGTATTCGCGGTGGCCCACGAGGACCCGGCCACTGGTGCCCACGTCATGGCCCGCGGAATCCTGGGTTCGAAAGGATCCCGACCCACCATCGCTTCACCCCTGCACAAAGAGGTGTACGACCTGGAGACAGGGGAGTGCTTCAGCACCCCGGGCCTGAGGATCCAGGCTTTTGGTACCCGGGTTGTGGACGGTTTCGTCGAGGTTGAGCTGTAACGGCAGCAACCCGGCAAAAGCAGCGAAGAAGGGGCGCCCGCCGGGCGCCCCTTCTTCGCGCTAAAGTCCCAGCGCCTCGCTGACGTCCTTCAGCACCTCGTCCAGTGAAGCCCGGGCCGCCAGCCGCGCAGCAGGCAGTTCCGCTGCGGAGGCGGCGTGGTGGATGACTTCCAGGTAGCACTTGAGCTTCGGCTCGGTCCCGCTCGGCCGGATGATCACGCGCGTGAGGTCCCTGGTCACGTACAGGAGCCCGTCGGTGGGCGGCAGCTGGTCGGTGCCTTCGGCCAGGTCCGTGAAAACTTCGACGGCGGAGGACCCGAACGATTCCGGCGGCGAAACCCGCAGCCGGTTCATCATGGCGTCCAGCAGGCCCAGGTCCGCCACCCTGATGCTCAGCTGGTCGCTGGCGTGCAGGCCGTGCTTCAGGTAGAGCTCGTCCAGCGTATCGAAGACGGTTTTGCCGTCGGCCTTGGCTGCTGCCGCCAGCTCAGCGATGAGGACCGCAGCAGAAATGCCGTCCTTGTCCTTCACCAGGTCCGGTGCCACGCAGTAGCCCAGCGCCTCCTCGTATCCGTACAGCAGCCCGGGCACCCGCGAAATCCACTTGAATCCGGTCAGAGTCTCCTCGTGCTCATAGCCGGCCTCTGCGGCGATCCGGGCCAGCAACCGCGACGACACAATGGAGTTGGCGAACACCCCGGGGGCGGCGTCGGCACCGCTGCCGGCGGCAGCCGCCAGGCGGGCAGCAATATGCGCACCCAGCAGCGCGCCCACCTCGTCGCCGCGCAGCATCCGCCAGGCGCCGGAATCCGGATCCTTGGCGGCAACCGCTGCGCGGTCGGCGTCGGGGTCGTTGGCGATCACGATGTCGGCGTCAAGCCTGGACGCCGTTTCCAGGGCGAGGTCCAGGGCGCCCGGCTCCTCCGGATTGGGGAAACTCACAGTGGGGAAATCAGGGTCCGGCTTCGCCTGTTCGGCCACCAGGGTGACGTCCACGAAACCGGCGGCTTTGAGCACGGCCAGCGCGGTTTCACCACCCACCCCGTGCATGGGGGTGAGCACGATGCGCAGGTCGCGTGCCGGGAAACGGTCGCGGTGGACAAGCCCCGCCACGGCATGCTGGTACTCCCTGACGATGGAGTCGTCGAGGACCGTCCAGCCCTCCGGGGCCAGCCCGATCGATTCGAGGGAACCCACGGCGTTGATGCGGGCTGCGATTTCGGCGTCGTACGGGGTGACGATCTGGGCACCTCTGCCGCTCTCCGGGACGGCGTGCCGGCCCAGGTACACCTTGTAGCCGTTGTCCTGGGGAGGGTTGTGGCTGGCAGTGACCATGACGCCGCCGTCGCACTCCAACGCGCGGACGGCGTACGCCAGCAGGGGCGTGGGCAGGGCTGCCGGCATCAGGAAGGTTTCGATGCCCGCGGCAGTGAAGATGGCCGCGGTCTCGGCGGCGAACACGTCGGAGTTGTAACGGGCGTCATAGCCGACGACGGCGCGCGGCCGGGTTCCGGGGGCTGCCGTGCCTACCGTTTCCAGCAGGAAAGCGGCCAGGCCGGCGGCGGCGCGCCGTACCACCACCCGGTTCATCCGGTTCGGGCCGGGGCCCAGCGCCGCCCGCAGCCCGGCGGTGCCGAACTGCAGGGTGCCGCGGAAGCTGTCAACAAGTTCCTGACGGGCTGCCGGGTCACCGTCCTCTACCAGCCTGATGAGCTCGAGGAGGGACGCCGCCGTTGCGGGATCCGGATCTTGGGAGGCCCAGGCGCGGGCTTCGTCGAGCAGGCGGAAATCGGCATCGGCAGACGTCATGGGCACCACGCTATCGTCATTGTCCCTTCAGTTCCTCCCCATCCCCGCCGGAGCAGTGCCTACAGTTTGGCGATGATGTCGGCCAGGAGCCGGGAAATCCGCGGGCCCGCTGCCTGCCCCGCCTCGATGACTTCCTGGTGGCTGAGCGGCACCGGGCTGATGCCCGCGGCCAGGTTGGTGACCAGGGAGATGCCGAACACCTCCATGCCGGCGTGCCGCCCCGCGATGGCCTCCAGCGCCGTCGACATGCCCACCAGGTCCGCCCCGATCCGCTTGGCGTACTGTACCTCCGCCGGGGTCTCGTAGTGCGGCCCGGTGAACTGGGCGTAGACGCCCTCGTCGAGGGTCGGGTCCACTTCGCGGGCCAGGCCGCGGATGCGGGACGAGTACAAATCTGTCAGGTCAACGAACGTTGCGCCCTCAAGGGGTGAGGCCGCGGTGAGGTTGATGTGATCTTTGATGAGGACCGGGGTGCCCGGAACCCAGTTCTCGTTAAGTCCGCCGCAGCCGTTGGTGAGGACCAGCGTGGTGCAGCCGGCCGCAGCCGCGGCACGGATGCCGTGCACAACGGCGCGGACGCCCTTGTCTTCGTAGTAGTGCGTCCTGGCACCCAGGACCAGGGCGCGTTTGCCGTCGGCGGTGAGCACCGAACGGATGGTCCCCACGTGCCCCTCCACGGCCGGGGCATGGAAACCGGGCACCTCCTCGGCGGAGAGCGTGGCGGTGGTTTCGCCGATGAGGTCTGCCGCAGCACCCCATCCGGAGCCGAGCACCAGGGCGACGTCGTGGCTGTCCACTCCTGTTTCTTCGGCGATGTAGTCAGCCGCCGCGCGGGCTGCGGCGAAGGGATCCGTGTTCAGGAAGTCTGTTGTACTCACGAGTACAAGTTATCCTGCCGCTCCTGTTGCGCCCACCACAGCGTGCCGCGGACGTGCACGGATTCTTGGTGCTGCGGCGGGGATGGGCGAGAATGATGAATTGTGACTACGCATCCAGATTTCAGCGCACCCCGGATCGCAATCCTCGGCGGGGGCCCGGGCGGCTACGAAGCCGCCATGGTGGCCGCCTCACTGGGGGCGCAGGTCACCATCGTTGAACGGGCCGGCCTGGGCGGATCCGCGGTGCTCACCGATGTGGTGCCGTCCAAGACGCTCATCGCCACGGCCGACCTGATGACCCGGGTGGCCGAGGCAGGCGAGCTGGGTGTGAAGTTCGACGTCGACGGCGGCGACTTCGTGCCGGTGATGCGCGCGGACCTGAAGCACATCAATGACCGCCTGCTGAACCTGGCGCGCAGCCAGTCGAGGGACATCCACGATGGCCTGGCCGCACAGGGCGTGCGGATCCTGACGGGTTCAGGGCGGCTGCTCGACAACCACACCATCGAAGTCCTTACCCTGGACGGCACCGAGATCGTGGAAGCGGACACCATCCTGCTGGCCGTCGGCGCCCATCCGCGGGAGCTCCCCACGGCCAGGCCGGACGGTGAGCGCATCCTCAACTGGACGCAAATCTACAACCTTGACGAGCTGCCCGAGGACCTGATCGTGGTGGGCTCGGGTGTCACCGGTGCCGAGTTCGCTTCGGCCTACAACGGCCTCGGCTCCAAGGTCACGCTGGTCTCCAGCCGCGACCGCGTGCTGCCCGGCTCCGATGTCGATGCGGCCGTGGTGCTGGAGGAAGTGTTTGAACGCCGCGGCGTCCGCGTCCTGTCCCGCTCGCGGGCGGAGTCCGTGGAACGCACGGAGGACGGCGTGGTGGTCACGCTCAGCGACGGCACCAAGGTCACCGGCAGCCACTGCCTGCTCTGCCTCGGCTCCATCCCCAACACCGCGGGCATTGGACTTGAGGAAGCGGGCGTCGCCCTCAGCGACAGCGGCCATGTGAAGGTCGACGGCGTCTCCCGCACCAGTGCGCCCAACATCTACGCCGCCGGTGACTGCACCGGCGTGCTGCCGCTGGCGTCGGTCGCAGCAATGCAGGGGCGCATCGCCGTGGCCCACTTCATGGGGGACGTGGTCACCCCGCTCAAGCTGCACCAGGTGGCATCCAACATCTTCACCTCCCCGGAGATCGCCAACGTGGGCGTCTCCGAGGCGGACATCGATTCCGGCAAGTACCAGGGCGACGTGGTCAAGCTGTCCCTGCGCAGCAACGCGCGGGCCAAGATGCGCAACGCCAGGGACGGGTTTGTGAAGATCTTTGCCCGCAAGGGCTCCGGAACCG
Organism: Arthrobacter sp. MPF02; assembly: GCF_046605375.1. GTDB lineage: Bacteria > Actinomycetota > Actinomycetes > Actinomycetales > Micrococcaceae > Arthrobacter. The sequence goes on from NZ_CP176772.1 coordinate 1,306,341, forward strand.
TGATCGGCGGCGTCGTGGTGGGCCCGAACGCCTCGGAACTGATCTTCCCCATTTCCATCGCGGTGAAGCAGAAGCTGCATGTGGACGACGTCGCCAGCACCTTCACAGTCTATCCGTCGCTGACCGGGTCCATTTCCGAGGCAGCCCGCCGCCTGCACGTGCACCTGTAGCTGCCGCGGAAGCGGCACGGGCCGGAAAGTCTGGACCCTGCCGCTGCGTCCTGCATAGACTCCTTCAAGGACCGGCCGGAGATTCCATTAACGAATTTCCGGCCGTCCACGCTTCAAGCCGTCGAACGCAAGGAGAACCCCATGGAACTGCAGGACGTCAAGTGGAACGAGCAGGCGCGGGAGAAAATCCTGCTGGACGCCGACCGGGCGCTGCAGGAGGCAGTCCGGGATGCGGCGTCGTCCCTGTCCGGTGCTGACAAGGACGAGGTGTACAAGTTCCTGTTTGAGAAGCTGCAGCCGCAGTTTGTCGACTTCCAGCCGGGGCCCGACCTTACCGAGTACGCCGAGGCGGTCGCCGGCGGCAAGTTCACCGTGGCAGGCAACGCCGGGACGGAAGGGTAGCGGATCATGTCCATGGCACTGGTACGCCCGCGCCGGGGCAAGATGATCGGCGGCGTCTGCGCGGCGCTCTCGGCCCGGTTCGGGCTGCCCAGGTTCCTGGTGCGTCTGGCGTTCGTGATCTTTGGCCTGGTGGGCATCGGGGAGCTGGTCTACATAGCGCTCTGGATCATCATCCCCAAGGCACCGGCTTAGCACAGCCGGCGTAAGGGGTGGTACCCGTCGTTGGGGGACCACCCCTTACCGGCAGGTTATGCGGGGGGTTCAATGGGCCAGATTTATCAGCCCGATCAGGGGACGGCCGGGAGCGCCTGGAAGTGTTTTTCAATGAGGCCCTTGATGTCCTCGTGGCAGCCGCCGCAGCCGGTTCCGGCCCGCGTCGCCTTGGATACTTCAGCCACGGTGGAGCAGCCTTCCCCGACCGCGCCCTGGATGGTTGCCGCGCTGACGCCTGCGCACCGGCACACCGTTCCCGCGGGATCGGATGCCGCCGTTCCCGGCAGCTGGTCCGGCCCGTCCAACCGCAGCAGCAGCGAGCGGTCAGCCGGCAGCTCGGCGCAGCGCTCATAAAGCCCAACAAGCTCGGCGGCCGTGCGCGGCATGCCGACGGCCACCAAACCTTCGAGGACGCCCCCGCGGGTGGTCATCTTGACGTAGCGTCCATGCTCGGGATCTGCCCACTGGGCAATCTGCAGCCGCTCGCGGCCGTTTACTGCACCGGCGGTGAGAACCTCCTCGTCCCAGGGGTCGGCCTGGTTGTCACCCGCCACTGCCATATTCAGCCCGCGTGCCTTGAGGACGATAACGGCGGGCTGCTCGGCCGGCAGTTCAGGCAGCAGTTCGGCGTCGCTTCCGAGGCCGGCGGCAAGGAGGGTGAGGTACCCGGCCAGCCATTCCGCCTGCCTCCAGCCGGGACCCACCAGTCCGGACGGGCCTTTGGCGTTCCGGCAAGCCGCACAGTCCGGGTCCGGGCAACGTACCTCGGCACAGTCACCGATGGCGAAGATATGCGGCTCATGGTGCGCCCGCAGCTGGTGGTCCACCAATATCCCGGTGGACGTGGAAAGCCCGCAGCCCTCCGCCAGTTCCGTACGGGGACGTACGCCGCACGAGATGACCAGGAGGTCCCCGTCGATCGCCGAGCCGTCGTCGAGCAGCAGTGCCGAGAAACCGCCGTCGGGGGCGTTGTGCTCCACCCCGGTGGAGCGGGCATTGCCGGCCATCTTCACCCCGCAGCGCCGCAGCCCGGCCGCCAGCACGGCCCCGCCGCCGTGGTCGATGGTGCGGCCCAGGGGGTGCGGGCCGTTATGGACAACGGTGACGGTGGCACCTTCCTCAGCCGCTGCAAGCGCCGTTTCCAGGCCCAGCACGCCGCCGCCCAGGACCACCACCCGCTTGCCGCCGGCCACCGCCTGCCGCAGCACGTCCGCATCCCGGAGGTCACGCAGTGCCGTGACGCCTGCGGGCAAAACGGGTGAGGCGGGATCCGGGTTGATGCCGGTCAGGTTGGGGATGACCGGACGGGAGCCGGTGGCAAAGACCAGCCGGTCGTAGCGGACGGCCGCGTTGCCGGACAGGAGCACCTGCTGCCGGGCGCGGTCCACGCGGCGCACCCGGGCGCCGAGGCGCACGTCCACCCCCTCGGCAACCAAAGCGGCAGCGTCGGACAGGGCCAGGGCATCTGCGGTGGTGCGGCCCACGCCGAGGTCGGCCACCAGGACGCGGTTGTAGGCGGCCTCGGCTTCCTCGCCCACGACGGTCAGGGCCACCTGCCCGCCGCGCACGGCCGGCAGCAGTTCGTCCACCAGCCGGGACGCCACCGGACCGAATCCCACAATGACTACTCGTTCGCTCATCAGGCCTCCATCGTTTGCAGCACTTTGCCGGTTGGGACGGCGGCCACGGGCCGGACCCACACATTGTTGAACTTGAATTCGGGCATCCCGGAAGTCGGGTCGGTGGCCGCTTCGGTGAGGCGGTTCGCGCTTCCGAGTTCGGGGAAGTGGAACGGCAGGAACACCGTCTCCGGGCGGATGGACGTGCTGAGCCCGGCCCGGCACACCACCTCGCCGAGCTCGTTGGACACCGAGACCAGGGCACCCTCCGTGATGCCCAGTGCGGCGGCCGGCGCAGGGTGGATCTGCACAGTGGCTTCCGGCCGGGCAGCCAGCAGCTCGGGCACCCGCCGGGTCTGCGAGCCGGACTGGTAGTGCTCCAGGAGCCTGCCGGTGATCAGGATCATTTCCTTTGCCGCGGCATCGGGGCTGGCAGCAGGCGTACGACGGCGGCGCGGGGCCACCGGAGCCATTACGGCCTTGCCGTCGGGGTGGGCAAAGCGCTCCCGGAACAGCCGGGGCGTTCCTGTGCCGCCCGCCGGGTAGGGCCAGTAGGCGGCCCCGCCGCGGTCCAGCATCGCGTAGTCGATGCCGGAGTAGTCCGCGGGTCCGCCGGCGGAGGCCCGGCGGAGTTCCTCGAACACGGTTTCCGGGTCCTCGCTGTAGGTGGACGGGGCACCGAGCCGTTCGGCAAGGCGCGCCATGATCCACAGCTCGCTGCGGGCTCCCGCCGGGGGCTGCAGTGCCCGGCGGCGGCGGAGGACCCGGCCTTCCAGGTTGGTAAGCGTGCCCTCCTCTTCGGCCCACTGCAGGACCGGCAGGATCAGGTCCGCTTCGGCGGCGGTCTCAGACATGAAGAAATCACACACCACCAGGAAGTCCAGGCTGCGCATGCCCGCGATGACCGCATTGGCGTCGGGGGAGGCCACCGCGATGTTGGAGGCATGGACGAAAAGGCACCGCACGCCGTCGGGCTTTCCCAGAGACTTCAGCAGCTGCACGGCGGGGAGCCCGGGCCCGGGGATCAGGTCCTCGGGAACACCCCAGACGCCGGCCACGTGGGCGCGGGCGGCGGGATCGGTGATTTTCCGGTAGCCGGGCAGCTGGTCGGCTTTTTGTCCGTGCTCGCGGCCGCCCTGGCCGTTGCCCTGTCCGGTGAGCGTGCCGTAGCCGCTGCGGGCGGATCCGGGCAGGCCCAGCAGGAGGCTGAGGTTGATGGCGGCGGTGGCGGTGTCCGTGCCGTCCACGTGCTGTTCCACGCCGCGGCCGGTGAGGATGTAGCTGCCCCCCCGGCGGGACCCGGCGGCGAGCCTGCGCGCCGTTTCCCGGATGAGGCCGGCCGGGACTCCTGTCAGGGACTGGACCCGTTCAGGCCAGAAGGCGTTGACGCTGCGGGCTACGGCGCTATAGCCGGTGGTGCGCTCTTCGACGTAGGCGGTGTCCACCAGGTTTTCGTGGATGACCACGTGGGAAATGCCCAGCAGCAGGGCCAGATCGGTGCCCGGCAGGGGCTGAAGGTGGATGCCGCCGCCGTCGGCCGTGAAGGCCGCCGTGGCGGACCGGCGCGGATCCACCACAATCAGCCCGCCGGCGTCGCGTGCTCCCTTGAGGTGCTGGACGAAGGGCGGCATGGTCTCGGCCACGTTGGAGCCGAGCAACAGGATGGTGCTCGCGGTGTCGAGGGCTTCCAGGGGAAAGGGCAGTCCGCGGTCCACACCGAAGGCGCGCATCCCGGCGGCCGCAGCGGAGGACATGCAGAACCGGCCGTTGTAGTCGATGCGGGAGGTTCCCAGGGCGAGCCGGGCAAACTTTCCCAGCATGTAGGCCTTCTCGTTGGTGAGGCCGCCGCCACCAAAGACGCCGACGGCGTCAGCACCGTAGCGTGCCCTGGCATCCTTCACTGCGGCTACGGCAAGGTCGAGGGCGCGGTCCCAGCTGATGGGGCGGTGCACGCTGTCCGCACCCTTGAGCAGGGGTTCGGTGACGCGGCCGGCGTGGTTCAGCAGTGTGGGTGAGGTCCAGCCTTTGCGGCACAGGCCGCCACGGTTGGTGGGGAAATCGCGTCCCTGGACGTCGAGGGGCGCCCGGCCGGCGGCGGGGGAGGCCGGAACTGCGGAGAGAGCCACGGGGACTGGCCCCGGCGGGGATGCCGGGGCCAGTTCCGCTGGTGACGTGAGCGTCATGGCGCACTGCAGGGCGCAGTAAGGGCAGTGCGTGTCGGCGCCGTTGGTCATGTTAGACGTGTCCCATCGCATTTCGGTTGGCGTTGCGGATGTAGCAGAACCAGCACACTGCCAGCATCAGGCCGTAGGCGGCCACGAAGCCGTAGAACGCAGGGGTGTAGGAACCGCTGGCGGTGTTGGAGGCGTTGAGCACCTGCGGGATGACAAACCCGCCGTAGGCGCCGATGGCGGAGATCAGGCCCAGGGCCGAGGACGCCAGCCGCTGGGTTGCCACGGAGCTGGCGCCGTTCCTTGCAGCCCTGCTGGAGGTGGCGAAGATGACGGGAATCATGCGGTAGGTAGCGCCGTTGCCGAAGCCGCTGGCGGTGAAGAGCATCAGGAACAGGACCAGGAAGAGCCAGAAGTTCTTCAGCGGCAGTGTCCAGATCATGGTCAGGGTGATCGCCGCCATGGACGCGAACGCTGCAACCGTCATCCTGGCGCCGCCCATCCGGTCCGCCATCCGTCCGCCGTAAGGCCGGGCCAGTGAGCCGACCAGCGGGCCGAGGAACGCGAGGGACAGTGCCACGGTTCCGACCGCGATGGAGGAGAACCCGGGGAAGTAGTCCTTGATGAGTTTGGGGAACACACCCGCAAATCCGATGAACGAGCCGAAGGTGCCAATGTAGAGCAGCGCCATGATCCACAGGTGCGGTTCCTTGAGGGCTGCCACGGAACCGGCGACGTCGCCCTTGGCGCTGGTGAGGTTGTTCATGTACTTCCAGGCGCCGAAGGCGGCCAGGAGAATGAACGGCACCCACATCCAGCCGGCCATCGGCAGGTTCACCGTTCCGGCGGCAAGCACGGTGATGGCGATCGGCACGGCGAGTTGCGCGACGGCGGCACCCAGGTTTCCGCCGGCGGCGTTCAGGCCCAGCGCCCAGCCCTTTTCACGGGCAGGGTAGAAGAAGGTGATGTTGGCCATGGAACTGGCGAAGTTGCCGCCGCCGAAGCCGGCCAGGGCAGCGACGAGGAGCATGACGGCGAACGGTGTTTCCGGGTTGGAGACGCACAATGCCAGGCCGACGGACGGGATCAGGAGGAGGAGCGCGGAGACGATGGTCCAGTTGCGTCCGCCGAAGCGGGGAACCATGAACGTGTAGGGGATGCGGAGCGTGGCACCCACGAGGCTTGGCATTGAGATGAGCCAGAAGATTTCCGACGTGGAGAACGTGAATCCGGCTGCGGGGAGCTGGACCACCACGATGGACCACAGCTGCCAGACCACGAAGCCGAGGAATTCGGCGAAGATGGACCAGTTGAGGTTGCGGCGGGCGATGGAGCGGCCTGCGGATTCCCACTGCTCCTTGTTCTCGGCGTCCCAGTTGGCGATCCAGCGTCCGGGGCGGAATTCAAGGGCGGGGGCGTCTGTGGTGCGGGTAGAGCCGGGCTGTGCGCTGGCGGATGAGGCAAGGGCTGCTGGGTCTTTGGCGTCGTCAAGGTCCAGGGAATTGCCGGTGCCGGCATCAGCGGTGCGGTCGACAGTCACGGGTTACCTCCTTTGGGGGATGTTGTTCCTCCAAGGTAGGGACGGCGCGTTTCACAGACCGACGCGGAGTGTTAACGCGCTGTGACATTTGCCTATCGGCGCCTACCGGACGTTGTTAGGCGCCGATAGCATCTACAGAATGAGACGGACAGCACATGTCCGCATGCTGGACCTTTCGTCCATTGACTGGACCGCCGGAACTAATATTGAACTCTAACTAATTCGAGCCGGAGGCCACCCCTGCATCCGGCCGGTTCTCACGAAAGCGTTTACCTTATGTCTTCCACCGATACCTCCACGGTGCCGGGCCCGCCGCAGCCGGTTAACTCCCGGGGCCGCGTGATCGTGGCCAGCCTCATCGGCACCACGGTCGAGTTCTACGACTTCTACGTCTATGCCACGGCAGCGGTGCTCGTGTTCCCGCAGCTGTTCTTCCCCAGCGCCAATGAAACAACGCAGCTGCTGAGCTCCTTCGCGGTGTTCGGCGTAGCTTTCATCGCCCGGCCGCTGGGCTCGATCGTCTTCGGGCACTTTGGCGACAAGTTCGGCCGCAAGGGCACCCTGGTGGCCTCGCTGCTCACGATGGGTATCGCCACCTTCCTGATCGGCTGCCTGCCCACGGCGCTCGTTCCCGGCTGGGAATTCTGGGCTCCGGCACTGCTGGTGGTCATGCGGTTCGCGCAGGGCCTGGCCCTGGGCGGCGAATGGAGCGGTGCCGCCCTGCTGGCCACCGAAAACGCACCCGCCAACAAGCGCGCCATCTATGGAACCTTCCCCCAGCTTGGCGCCCCGATCGGCTTCATCATTGCCAACGTCATCTTCCTGGTGTTCAGCTACGCGCTGTCTCCGGCCGACTTCATGGCGTGGGGCTGGCGGGTGCCGTTCCTGCTCTCGGCCGTCATGGTCATCATCGGCCTCTACGTGCGCCTCAAGCTGATCGAAACCCCTGCATTCACCAAGGTGATCGAGTCCAACGAGGTGGCCAAGCTGCCCCTGGGCCGCGTTTTCAAGACCAGCTGGCGCCAGCTGATCCTGGGCACGTTCATCATGCTCGCCACCTACGTGCTCTTCTACCTGATGACCACGTTCACGCTGACCTACGGCACCCGCCCCGCCAGCCTCGAAGCTGCCCGCGCCGCTGCCGAGAAGGCCGGCAAGCCCATGACCGAGGCCGCCGCAGCCGCGTTTGTTCCCGGCCTGGGCTACACCCGCAACGATTTCCTCTGGATGCTGATCGCCGGCGTCGTGTTCTTCGGCATCTTCACGCTGGTGTCCGGCCCGCTGGCTGAGAAGTACGGCCGCCGCAAGATGCTGATCGCCGTCACCGCAGGGATCTTCGTGTTCGGCCTGCTGTTCGTTCCCCTGTTCAGCGGCGGATTCATCGGCACCATGGCGCTGCTGGTCATCGGTTTCTCCCTGATGGGCCTCACTTTTGGTCCCATGGGTGCGCTGCTGCCGGAGCTCTTCCCGACAAACGTCCGGTACACCGGTTCCGCCGTCAGCTACAACTTCTCCAGCATCCTCGGCGCTGCGGTGGCTCCGTTCATCGCCGTGGCCCTGTGGGAAGCCGCGGACGGCAGCCCGGGGCTGGTAGGGATCTACCTGACCGCCATGGCCGTGCTGACCCTCATCGCGCTGTTCGTGAGCAAGGAAACCCGCGACGTGGACTACGAAAATAACGTGGCCTGACGCTCCACCCGCGCGTTCCAGTCCGGTTCGTAACCGAGGTGCCCGGTGTGTTCCCCGAGTTCAGGGAAACACACCGGGCATCCGGCTTTTCGGCAAGATATAACCCGGCGGGAAGGGAAGACGGCGGTGTTCCCGGCCATGCAGGGCGTCACCGGGCGTAACGGGCCACGAAGTTGCGGAGGATTTTCATGGGTTCGGTGGCCGTGAACTGCCGGGCCTTTTCCATCAGGTCTTCGGCCGACTCCGGCGGGAAGTAACCGGCATGCCGGTAGATGTCGATGCGTGTGCAGAGGCCTTCGGCGTCAAGTTCCGGGTGGAATTGGGTGGCGTAGAGGTTGCTGCGGATCCGGAACATGTGGACGGGGCAGGCGGCGGAACGGGCGAGCAGGACGGCATGCGGCGGCAAGGTGGTGCAGGCCTCCTTGTGGCCGGTGAATGCGGTAAAGGTCCGGGGGAGACCCTCAAGCAGCGGGTCTTCCAGCCCGGCGTCGGTGAGCTCAATCTCCACGCCGCCCAGCGGTTCGCCATAGGTGCGGTCTATGACGGCGCCCTGGTGGGTGCCGAGGGTTCCCACGCCGTAGCAGGCGCCCAGGAAGGGAAAGTCCATGGCCACCAGCTGGTCCAGGAGGCCTGACAGCTCCCGCTCCACCCGGTGCTGCACCGCGCTTTTCTCTTCCGGCGGGTCGCTGGACGTGAACGGGCTGCCGCCCACGATCACGCCCGAGTAGGAGGACAGGTCCAGGTCCGGCAGCGGTGCTGCCTCCAGGCGGATGCGGTGCAGTTCCTGCGGCTCCAGCCCGCCGTAGCGCAGGTAGGCGGCATACTCGTCCTCGGCGGCGGCATCCTCGGCCCGGGAGGCCAGCAGCAGGAAAGGCAACATCTGCTAAGTGTGCCCGTTCCCGGTGCGGCCTGTCAGCAGGCCGGCGCCCGTCAGCTGCCGGCGGGCTGGCTCAGGGAGCGCCGCGACTGGGGCCGGGCGGCCGGATCGGCGTGCCGGTGCACCAGCTTCCAGTACCCTTCCTCGCGGCGGAAGACGCTCGTTACCCGGAGCGCGAATTCCTCCATGGCCCCGCCGTCCAGCCGGGCACGGAAGTGTTCGGTCTCCACCAGGTAGGCAGTGTCCCGCGCCGTGTAGGAGGTGACGGTGTCGAAGCCCAGCATTTCGCCGTCCTGGAACTGGCGTGCGGCCTGATCCAACCGTGCTTCCACCTGGGCCCAGCCGCGCGCGATGCCGCCAAACGGATTGGCCAGGGTCACATCGTCAAGCCGTGAGTACAGCTCCTTGACCGGGTCCGGGTTGCCCCGGGTGATCTCCGGAACCGCCGCGTGGTAGCGGTCCACCTCTTCCTGGAAGCTGGGTGCGAGCATCTGTGCCTCCGGCGGCTAGTCTTCGATGGTGGCGATGACGGCACCGGCGGCCACTGTTTCGCCGGCTGCGGCGTTCAGGCCGGTGATGGTGCCGGAACGGTGCGCAGTCAGCGGCTGTTCCATCTTCATCGCCTCAAGGACCACAACCAGGTCGCCCTCCGCCACAACGTCGCCGTCGGCCACCGCAACCTTGACGATGGTGCCCTGCATTGGGGAGGCGAGGGCGTTGCCGGTGGCAGCCGCGGGGCCGCCCGAGCGGGAACGCTTCCTGGATTTGGCCGATTTGGCGGCTGCGGGTGAACCGGTGCCGGGGGTACCCAGGGATGCCGGCAGCACGACTTCCAGCCGCTTGCCGCCCACCTCGACCACCACGCGCTGGCGGTCCTCGGCGGTTCCGGCTTCCGCGGCGCCTTCCGGTGTCCAGGCCGGAAGGTTGTTCGTGAACTCGGTTTCAATCCAGCGGGTGTGAACCTTGAACGGTCCCTCTGCCGGCGCGAAGGCGGGGTCGGAGACAACTGCCAGGTCGAAGGGAATGACCGTCGGGATGCCCTCGACCACCATCTCCTCCAGGGCGCGGCGGGCACGCTGCAGGGCCTGCGGCCGGCTGGCCCCGGTAACGATGAGCTTGGACAGCATGGAGTCGAAGTTGCCGCTGATTACGTCGCCCTGTTCAATGCCGGAGTCGATCCGGACGCCGGGGCCGGTGGGGTTCTTCAGCACGCGGATGGTGCCCGGGGCCGGCATGAAGTTCCGGCCCGGGTCCTCGCCGGTGATGCGGAACTCGATGGAGTGGCCGCGGACCTCCGGATCGCCGTAGCCGAGTTCCTCGCCGCGGGCCAGGCGGAACTGTTCACGGACCAGGTCGATGCCGGTCACTTCCTCGGAAACGCAGTGCTCCACCTGGAGCCGGGTGTTCACTTCCAGGAAGGAAATGGTGCCGTCCTGCCCCACAAGGAATTCGCAGGTGCCGGCGCCCAGGTAGCCTGCTTCCTTGAGGATGGCTTTGGAGGCTTCGTAGAGCCGGCGGTTCTGCTCCCCGGTCAGGAACGGGGCGGGTGCTTCCTCCACCAGCTTCTGGTTGCGGCGCTGCAGCGAGCAGTCGCGGGTGGAGACCACCACGACATTGCCGTAGGCATCAGCCAGGCACTGCGTTTCCACGTGGCGGGGGGAATCGAGGAACCGCTCGATGAAGCATTCGCCGCGGCCGAACGCGGCGGTGGCTTCGCGGACGGCGGACTCGTACAGTTCGGGGATTTCCTCGCGGGTGCGGGCAACCTTGATGCCGCGGCCGCCGCCGCCGAAGGCTGCCTTGATGGCGACGGGAAGTCCGTGCTGGTCCACGAAATCCAGGACCTCCTGCGCGGAGGCTACGGGGTCGGCCGTGCCGGGAACCAGGGGAGCGCCCACCTTCTCCGCGATGTGCCGGGCCTGGACCTTGTCACCCAATGCGGAGATGGCCTCCGGCGACGGGCCTATCCAGGTGATGCCCGCCTCGATGACGCGGGCGGCGAACTGGGCGTTCTCGGCCAGGAAGCCGTAACCGGGGTGGATGGCATCCGCGCCGGACTCGAGTGCCGCGTCAATGATCTTGTCCATCACCAGGTAGGACTCGGCAGCGGTGTTGCCGCCCAGGGCGTATGCCTCGTCAGCGAGGCGGACATGCAGGGCGTCGCGGTCCGGGTCGGCGTAGACCGCCACCGAGGCGAGGCCTTCATCGCGGGCGGCGCGGATGATGCGGACCGCGATTTCACCGCGGTTGGCGATCAGCACCTTTGTGAGGCTCGGCTGGGTGTGACGGGCGGACTGCTCCAAATTTGCTGACAAGGCGTCTCCTTCTTTCCTTCAGGGAGCCTAGCGCGCTTTTGGAGGTTCCGCCGATATTACTTGCGGAATCCGCGTGTAAACCGGCAAGGCTTTGTAGGGAAGCTACAAGGCGGGCCGAAAAAGGGGACGGTCACGGCGAGGGCCACAGGTCCGTGATCCGCACGTTGGCGGAGGCGAGGAGCCCGCGTAGGGTGGACACGGAAAGGCCGACGACGGCATGCGGGTCCCCGTCCACTTTGCGGATGAAGGCACCGCCCAGGCCGTCTATGGTGAAGGATCCGGCGCAGTGCAGCGGCTCGCCCGTGGCGATGTATGCGTCGATCTCCGCGGGCTCCATCTCAAGGAAGGACACCTCGGCGGAGGAAACCGCCCCCACCGTGGCACCCGAGCCGGGATCCCCGCCGTCGTCGTCCGGGTCCGTGTCCCGGCAGTCCACCAGCCAGTGCCCCGTGTGCAGCACCCCGGAATTCCCGCTCATCCGCAGCATGCGTTCACGCGCAACATCGGCCGTGTACGGCTTGCCGTGCGCCTCGCCGTCGAACTCGAAAACCGAGTCGCAGCCAAGCACCAGCGCACCCTCCGCCTCCGGAAGCGCCGCAACGGCCTCAGCCTTCGCCCGGGCCAGGAGCAGCGCAGTGTCATGCGGATCCGTGACACCGTACCGGGCCTGCACGGCGTCCTCGTCCACGTCGGAGACGAGGACCGAATGCCTGATGCCGGCCTCGGCCAGGAGCTTGGTGCGGGCAGGGGACTGGGACGCGAGTATCAGGCGGAGCACGCCTCCAGCCTAGTGGACGGAAGCCGGTCTCAGTGGACCAGCACCCCGGCCCGGGGAGCGGCCCCGGCACGGCTGAGCCTGGCGCCTTCCACGTCCACGTCGGGCAGGATCCGGTCCAGCCAGCGGGGCAGCCACCAGGACTTGTCGCCGAGCAGGTACATCACGGCCGGAACGATGGTCATCCGGACCACGAAGGCGTCGAGCAGGACACCGAACGCCATGGCAAAGCCGAGCGGCCGGACCATGGTGAGGTGGCTGAAGATGAAGCCGGCGAACACGCTCACCATGATGATTGCGGCGGCGGTGACCACCGCGGCCGCGTGGCTGAAGCCCACCCGGACCGCTTCCCTGGCCGTGGATCCGTGCATGTAGGCCTCGCGCATGCCGGAGGCGATGAACACCTGGTAGTCCATGGCCAGGCCGAACAGCACGCCGATTAGGATGATGGGCAGGAAGCTCAGCACGGCGCCGGGGTTGGCCACGTCAAAGATGTTCCCCAGCCAGCCCCACTGGTAGACGGCAACCACGGCGCCGAACGCCGCGGCGAGGGAGAGCAGGAAACCGCCCGTGGCGAGCAGCGGCACCACGACGGAGCGGAACACGAGGAGCAGCAGGATCAGGGAAAGGCCGACGACGATCGCCAGGTAGGGCGGCAGGGCGTCACCGAGCTTGGTGGAGACGTCGATGTTGCCTGCGGTCTGGCCGGTCAGGCCCAGCGTGACGCCGTATTCCGACTGGATACCGTTGCTCAGCCCGCGCAGTTCGGATACCACCTGCACCGTGCTGGCGCTGGCCGGGCCTTCTTCAGGGATGACCTGGAAGACGGCGGTTTGGCGGTCGTCACTGAGCGCGACGGGCACGGCCGCCACCACGTTGTCCACGCTGCGCAGCTTGTCGGCCACGTCGTACTGCAGGGTTTGCGCCTGCTGCTCGTCGAGGTTGGCCGGGAATTCGCCCACGGCAATGATGGGGCCGGTGACGCCTTCGCCAAAGCTCCGCGCGGTGAGGTCGTATGCCTGGTAGGCCTCCGAATCCACCGGCTCGGACCCGCCGTCGGGCAGGGCGAGTTGGAGCTGGGTGCCCGGCAGGGCCAACGTGCCCAGCAGGAGGGCGCCGGCAAGCAGGGCCAGGACCGGGTGCCGGGTGACAAGGCCGCCCCAGCCGTGGGTGCTGCGCTCCCGGTCCTTGGCCTCGTCCGCGGCCTCGTGGCCGGGCTCAGCGTTGTGGGCCTCCGCTTTCGCCCAGGTCCGGCGGGAGATGAGCCGGCGGCCGATCAGGGACAGCATGGCCGGGGTCAGCGTGATGGCCACCAGCACTGCCACCGCAACGGTTCCCGCGGCCGCCAGGCCCATGACCGCAAGGAACGGCAGACCGGGCACCACCAGGGCGGCCAGGGCGATGATGACGGTCAGGCCGGCGAACACCACCGCGTTGCCGGACGTGCCGGTGGCACGCGCCACCGACTCCTCCGGATCCATGCCGGCCAGCAGCTGGGTACGGTGCCGGTTGACGATGAACAGGGAGTAGTCAATGCCCACGGCCAGGCCCAGCATCAGCGCGAGCATGGGGGAGATGGAGCTCATGTCGAAAAGGCCGGAGAGCGCGAAGGTGATGCCCACACCGACCCCCACGCCTGCCACTGCCATGAGCAGCGGCAGCCCGGCGGCAACCAGGGTACCCAGCATGATGATCAGGACCAGGGCCGCCACGGCGATGCCGATGATTTCGGCGGCGCCGAAGAGTTCTGAGATGTCCTCCGTGATTTCCTTGCTGGCCAGTGCGGTGACACCGGCTGAGGAAGTCTCATGGGCGATGGCCTGCACCTCGTGGCGGACTTCCGGGCTCAGCCCGTTGATGGAGCTGTTGAACTGCACCTGCGCGACGGCGGCCTGGCCGTCCTCGGACACAAAGCGGATGGCTGAGGAGGCTTCGGACTGGCGCTTGCCCAGTTCCAGCCTGGCCTTGCTTGCTTCCAGCTCTTGTACTCCTGCCTGGAGGCGGGCCTCACCTTCGGCCAGCGTCCTCTTTTGCTGGCCCAGTTGTGCCTCAGTGAGTGCGGCGGGGGCTCCTGCGGCGGCCAGCTGCTGCTCGGCTGCGGCGAGCCGCGCTTTCCCGGACTCGATTTCGGTCCTGGAGGCAGCCAGCTGCGCCTCTCCGGCGGCCAGCTGCTGCTCGCCGTCGGTGATGGCCTGGCCGGCCTGGTCCACCTGGGCCTGGGTGGCAAACGGGTCTACGGTGCCGCGGACGTCCGGCAGGGTCTCCAGCTTCTTCAGGGCGTCGGTGACAGCGGTGCGGCTTTCTTCCGTGAAACCGCCGTCCGGAGCCTGGAAGACAATGGTGGCGGTACCGCCGGACGCAGACGGCAGCTCCTCCTTCAGCTTGTCCGCAATCCGCTGGGTTTCAGTACCGGGAATCTGGAAGTTGTTGGACAGGGTGCCGTGGAATGCGGCAGCGGAACCGCCGACGGCCACCAGGACAGCGAGCCACAGCGAGATGACCAGCCAGCGCCGGCGGTAGGAAAACTTGCCAAGGCGGTACAGCAACAGTGCCATGAGGGGAACCGATCTGATCAGGAGGAGTGGGGGTCTGGTGGGGAAGGGGCAGCAGCTTTCGCGGCCCTGGGTTCCCGGGTGCCGGCCGGCGCCGGGGAGGCGTTGAAGCCGGCTCCGAGCAGCGCCATCGCGTCGATGAGCAGTTGCCGCAGGTCGGCAAGGGAAGCGGGGGAAAGGTCCGGCCCGCGGCGGCTGAACCAGACCTCAAGGGCAGCCTTTCCGCAGGACATGATGGAGCCCGCCAGGGCGCGGATGTAAAGGTCGTCCTGCTCACCGCGCAAGCCGGCGACCCGCTCCCGGGCGATGTCGAAAACCTGCGCCCTGCAGTGGTCCCATGCTTCAAGTTCGGTGTGCGACATGAGGGGGCTCTGCTGCGTCAGCGTGAACAGTTCCGCCAGCGGGGCAATGGCCTTGGGGTCCGCCAGGGCCATCAGGGCGGCCTGGGCAGATTCCAGGACCGGCTCGTCGGCCGGGCGGAGCCGCAACTGCTGGATGGCGTTGTCGAGGAAGGCGTGTGTGATGGAGGCCAGGGCCGCATCGGTGCTGTTGAAGTAATTGAAGAATGTGCGGCGGGAGATTCCGGCGGCCTCGGCGATGTCCTCTGCGGTGAAGTTGCCCGGACCCTTCGCCCGGAGCAGGCCCAGGGCGGCTTCGGTGATGGCGAGGCGCGTGGCGGCTTTGTTGAGTTCGCGCCGGGAGGGGGCAGCGGCTGGTTCTGCCGCCGCCGGGGAAGGGGGTGTCACGCTCTTACACTACGTGCAACTTTGCACTCTGCGCAACTTTCAGGCATGGCTGGATACTGTTCCGAAGGCCTTACGCATGCGGTGGAGCACTGCGTTATCGGCGGTCGCTGACCTGGCACCGAGGGACCCGTAACGCAAGGAAGTCCCCGGGATGGATTCCCGGGGACTTCCTTTGCGTCACACTCTGCCGTTACGCCGCGAAGTTACGCCTTGGCGTCCTGCAGTTCACGGGGTGCGGTGTCCGTGCTGGTTCCGTCGGTGGCTGCAGGCACGTCGCTGTCATCCACGAACGGGGTGCCGTTGCGCGGGGCGTTGTACAGCGATTCGTCCAGGATGCCCTGGCGCTTGGCCACGATGGTGGGGACAAGCGCCTGGCCTGCCACATTCACCGCGGTGCGGCCCATGTCCAGGATGGGATCGACGGCCAGCAGGAGGCCGACGCCGGCCAGCGGCAGTCCCAGTGTGGAAAGGGTCAGCGTGAGCATCACGACGGCGCCGGTGGTTCCTGCAGTTGCCGCGGAACCCAGGACGGAGACGAGGGCGATCAGCAGGTACTGGGTGAAGTCCAGCTGGATGCCGAAGAACTGGGCGACGAAGATGGCTGCGATAGCCGGGTAGATGGCGGCGCAGCCGTCCATTTTGGTGGTGGCGCCCAGCGGTACAGCGAAGGAGGCGTAGCCGCGGGGAACACCCAGGCTGCGCTCTGTCACGCGCTGGGTCAGCGGGAGGGTGCCCACCGACGAGCGGGATACGAAGGCCAGCTGGACGGCGGGCCACACGCCGGAGAAGTACTGCTTGACGGAAAGGCCGTGGGCTCGGACCAGGACCGGGTACACGGCGAAGATCACCATGGCAAGGCCAACGTAGATCGCGAAGGTGAACCTGCCCAGCGAGCCGATGGTGTCCCAACCGTAGACGGCGACGGCGTTGCCGATGAGGCCCACCGTGCCGATTGGGGCGATGCGGATGATCCACCACAGCACCTTCTGGATGACGGCCAGGGCGGAAGCGTTCAGCTTCAGGAAAGGTTCTGCTGCCTGGCCCACCTTGAGTGCGGCGACGCCGACGGCGATGGCAATCACCAGGATCTGGAGGACGTTGAAGCTGACCGAGGTGGTGACGGCGCCGGATTCAGCAACGGTGGAAGTGGCACCGAGGCCGAGGAAGTTCTTGGGAAACAGGCCGACGAGGAAGGACCACCAGTCGCCGGACTTGCCCGAGTACTTTGCTTCCTCGGTGATGCCGGTGTTGGCGCCCGGCTGCAGGAGCACGCCCAAACCGATGCCGATCAGTACGGCGATCAGGGAGGTGATGGCGAACCAGAGCAGGGTGTTCCAGGCCAGCTTCGCGGCGTTGGAGACCTGGCGGAGGTTGGAAATGGAGCTGACAACAGCGGTAAAGATCAGGGGGACGACGGCGGTCTGCAGCAGCGAGACGTAGCTGGAACCGATGGTCTGCAGGGTAGCGCCGAGACCGTTGGGGCTGGCCTTGGTGCTGCCGGTGTACTTGGCCAACAGGCCGAGTCCGAGGCCCACGATGAGGGCGGCGATGATCTGGAAGCCGAAAGATCCAGCCCACTTGGGCAACTGGAACCCGGTCTTCCCTGCGGGTGCGGGGGTGCTTGTCTGAGTGCTCACCCGAATACGGTAGGGCGCATCCAATACCACGTCGAACCAACATTGAGAAATGTTACGCGGGAACATTTCCAGTTATGGTTCAAAAACCGCATAGAATCAAAGGTTATTGGGCGGTATGTTACTTATTCCCAAGTGTGATGTGCTTAATGTCTCGCCAAAGGTGGGCCAAACCCGCTCCGACGTGGCTGTCTTCCGGCAGCGTGCTCCCCACCGGCACCCTAACCTCGCAAGCTCGGCCAGGAAACCCTGCCGGCCTGGGCCCAATAGCGCCCACGGCAGGCCGAGGTGGGGCCGCGGAGCCGAAACTAGGCAAGCAACGCCCGCCGCAGGGTATCGAGTCCAACAGAGCCGATGTTCAAGGCCTTGGTATGGAAGTCCTTGAGGTTGAACCCGGGGCGGGCCTCGAGTTCGGCACGAATCTGTTCCCACAGTCGCTGGCCCACCTTGTAGGAGGGGGCCTGCCCGGGCCAGCCGAGGTACCGGGCGAACTCGAAGTTGAGCTGGCCTTCGCTGATGGGCAGGTTCTGCTTCAGGAAGTCGTACCCCTTGTCCGGGGTCCAGGTGCCGGACCCCCAGCGCGCGGGAACGTCGAGTTCCAGGTGGACGCCGATGTCGAACACCACGCGCGCCGCACGCATCCGCTGCATGTCGAGCATCCCCATGTGGTCGCCGGGGTCGTTGAGGTAGCCCAGCTCCTGCATCAGTTTCTCGGCGTAGAGCGCCCAGCCTTCCCCGTGGCCGGAGGTCCAGCAGACGTTGCGCCGCCACTTGTTGAGCAGCTCGCGCCGGTAGGTGGCGGTGGCAACCTGGAGGTGATGCCCGGGGACGCCCTCGTGGTAAACCGTGGTGGTCTCGGCCCACGTGGTGAAGGTGTCCTCGCCGGCCGGGACGGACCACCACATGCGGCCGGGCCGGCTGAAGTCGTCCGACGGGCCGGTGTAGTAGATGCCGCCCTCGTCGGTGGGCGCGATCAGGCACTCCAGCTTTTTCATGACATCCGGGATGTCGAAGTGTACGCCGGCGAGGGCGGCGACGGCGTTATCGGAGAGGTCCTGCATCCATTCCCGCAGGGCGGCGGTGCCCTTCAGCTGCCGTGCAGGATCGTTGTTGAGGATTTCCTTGGCCTCGGCAATGCTGGCGCCTGCCTTGATGGTGGCGGCAACCTGCTCCTGCTCCGCGATCAGGCGGTCGAGTTCCTCCACGCCCCATGCGTAGGTTTCCTCCAAATCGACCGTGGCGCCCAGGAAGGACCGTGAGGCCAGTGCGTAACGCGAGCGGCCCACGGCGTCCTTCTCGGGCGCTGCGGGGAGCAGTTCCGTGCGGAGGAATTCGGCAAGGGAGGTGTAGGCGCGGCGGGCGGCGACGGAACCGCCGTCGAGCTTTTGCTGCACGTGGGCGCCCAGCGGACCTGCCGGGGTGGCGGCGCTCGCGGCCAGCTTCGCGAAGAAGCCGTCCTCCGCGGCGTACTTGCCTGCCTGTTCGATGACGATCTTCACCTGCCGGGCCGCTGCCACGCGGCCGGCGTCGCGGGCTTCGCGGAGCGATTCGATATAACCCGCGATGGCGCCCGGGACATTGTGGGCCCGCCCGGCGATGTTGGCCCAGTCCTGTTCTGTTGCGGTGGGCATCAGGTCGAAGATGGCGCGGATGTCCTGGGCGGGGGAGGCGATGTTGTTCAGGTCCGCGTATTCCCAGCCCGAGGCATGGATCAGCAGCTGCAGCCCCAAGCGCTCCTGCATTGCGTCCACGGTGACGGCGTCTACGTCGTCCTCAGGCTCCAGTCCTTCAAGGTCCAGCAGCGCCTTGCGGGCGGCCTCGGCGAACTCTGCGATTCCGGCCGGGGAAAAGTCCTGGTATTCGGTCTCATGCCCGGGCACCCCCAAAGTGGTGGCGAACGACGGGTTCAGCCGGATGAGCGTGTCCGTGTAGGCATCCGCGACAGCGTCGATCCGGGTGCGCGGTCGGGTGGCAGGAGCAGTCTCGGTAGTCACCTCCCGAGACTAACGGGGGCAGGATGGTTAGGAAAGCATCCCGCCTGCCCGCCGTGTCAGCCGCGGCTCCGCTTCCAGGCCCCGGGTCCGGGTGTGGGGGCAAGCCTCAGCTGCTGCCGGCGTACCCAGTGCCGGACGCTCGGCCGGGTTTCCCCGGCGGGTGCGGATCCGCCCAGGGAGAGTACGACGGCGGTCAGCGCGGCGAGCTCCTCAGGGCTCGGCTGTCCCTTCACAACAGAAAAGAGGGGAGTCTCGGCAGGCTCAACCGCCGGTGGGGTTCCGGCGGGCTCAGTAGCGGGGTTTGCAGGTTCTACCATCAGCGTTTCCATCCTTTACAGCGGGATGTTTCCGTGCTTCTTGGCGGGCAGGCTGGCGCGCTTGTCGCGCAGGGCGCGGAGTCCCTTGATGATCTGGATCCTGGTGTCGGAGGGGGCGATCACAGCGTCGACGTATCCGAGCTCTGCTGCCTGGTAGGGGTTGAGGAGTTCCTCCTCGTACTGGCGGATGACTTCCGCACGCCGGGCCTCGACGTCACCGCCGGCTTCCGCTACTGCTGCGAGGTCGCGGCGGTAGAGGATGTTGACGGCACCCTGGGCACCCATCACGCCGATCTGTGCCGTCGGCCAGGCCAGGTTGAGGTCGGCGCCGAGCTTCTTGGAGCCCATCACGATGTAGGCACCGCCATACGCCTTGCGGGTGATCACCGTGAGCTTGGGAACTGTGGCCTCGGCGTAGGCGTAAAGCAGCTTCGCGCCGCGGCGGATGATGCCCTGGAACTCCTGGTCCTTGCCGGGCAGGAAGCCGGGCACGTCCACGAGCGTGATGATGGGGATGTTGAAGGCGTCGCAGTGGCGGACGAACCGGGCCGCTTTCTCGGATGCGGCAATATCCAGGGTGCCGGCGAACTGCAGCGGCTGGTTGGCCACGATGCCCACCGTGTGGCCCTCCACCCGCCCGTAACCGATCATCACGTTGGGGGCGTAGAGCGCCTGCATTTCCAGGAAGTGCCCGTCGTCGACAATTTGCTCAACGACCCCACGCATGTCGTAGGGCTGGTTGGCCGAATCAGGGATCAGGGTGTCGAGGGCGAGGTCGTCATCGTCAAGCTCCAGCTCCTGGCTGTGCTCCATGACCGGGGCCTCGGACAGATTGTTCGAAGGCAGGAAGTCCAGCAGCTCGCGCACGAATTCGATGGCGTCGCTTTCGTCTGACGCGAGGTAGGTGGAGGTGCCGGTGGTCGCGTTGTGCTGGCGGGCGCCGCCAAGCGTCTCCATGTCCACGTCCTCGCCCGTGACGGTCTTGATGACGTCCGGGCCGGTGATAAACATGTGCGAGGTCTTGTCCACCATCACCACGTAGTCGGTGAGGGCGGGGGAGTAGGCCGCACCGCCCGCGGACGGGCCCATGATCATGGAGATCTGCGGGACAACGCCGGAAGCGTGGACGTTGTTGCGGAAGATGTCCGCGAACATGGCCAGCGAGGCTACGCCTTCCTGGATGCGCGCACCGCCGCCATCGAGGATGCCGACCACGGGGCAGCCGTTGCGCAGGGCAAATTCCTGGACCTTGACGATCTTCTCGCCGTTGACCTGGCTCAAGGAACCGCCGTAGACAGAGAAATCCTGGCTGTAGACGGCCACGAGGCGTCCGTCCACCGTGCCGTAACCGGAGACCAGGCCGTCGCCAAGGGGCTTCTTTTTGTCCATGCCAAAGGCGGTGGAACGGTGTACCGCAAGCGCGTCAAACTCCACGAACGAGTCCTCGTCCAGCAGCAGTTCGATCCGTTCGCGGGCGGTGTTCTTGCCGCGCGCATGCTGTTTTTCGATCGCTTCGGGGCCGGAGGGCTGTTCGGCACGGGCCTGCCGCTCGCGGAAATCGGCAATCTTTCCCGCTGTTGTGGTCAGATCGTGGCTCATCAGGTATCTCCGGCTCTGTTGCAAATGTGTTCTCTGGCGCTTCCGTTGCTGGCGGGTTTGAGTCGCAGCGGGCTTTAAGTAGCTTCCGCACAAAAGACGAACCCTGCTGGCAAGTCTAGTGACGGTTTCAGCACCCGCCGCTGTAGGGAACCTACAATTTTCTGCCGCGCCTCCACCCGCACCCGTATGTTACTGATGGGTAACTTGACTGGGTTACAGTAATCGCATGACCTCGAGCAACGACGCCGTGCATGCCGCTGCCACCCCGTACCGGGCCTCCGGATCACTTAACGGGAAAACGATCCTCATCTCCGGCGGAAGCCGCGGCATTGGCCTGGCCATTGCCGTCCGCGCCGCCAGGGACGGCGCCAATATCGTCCTGATGGCCAAGACGGGGAAGCCGCATCCCAAGCTCGCCGGAACGGTCCATACCGCGGCCCGGGAAGTTGTCGGGACCGGCGGCCAGGCGCTGCCCCTGGTGGGCGACGTGCGCAGGGACGAGGACGTTGCCCACGCAGTGGAAGCCGCAGTGCAGCACTTTGGCGGCATCGACGTCGTGATCAACAACGCGTCCGCCATCGATTTGTCCCGGACCGCCGACGTGGACATGAAAAAGTATGACCTCATGCAGGACATCAACGTCCGCGGCACCTTCCTGCTCTCCAAGCTGGCACTGCCCGCGCTGCGCGCATCAGGCGAGGGCCATATCCTTACCCTCTCGCCGCCCCTGAACCTCGACCCCGCCTGGGCCGGGAAACACCTCGCATACACCATGGCGAAGTACGGGATGAGCTTGACCACGCTCGGACTGGCCGAGGAACTGAAGGCCGACGGTATCCGCGTCAACTCGCTGTGGCCCTGCACCCTTATTGATACCGCGGCCATTCGCAACATGCCGCATGGCGCTGTGATGGCCGAGGCAGCGCGCGGCCCGCAAATCATGGCGGACGCCGCCCACGCCATCCTGACCGGAGGCAACCTGGCCGCGGGCGGCGCGCCGAGCGGCAACTTCTATACGGACGAACAGGTCCTTGCGGCAGCGGGCGTGCAGGATTTCCGCCCGTACAGCCTGGGAGTGCCGGAAGACCAGCTGGTTCCGGACATCTTCCTTTAGCCGGCCCCCGCACGCCTTCCCGGTGCCAAAGGCCCTGCTCCTCCGGGAACGGATTGGCTCGCTAGGATTTAGGCATGGAAGACGCACACGACCCGGGCACTCCGCTGAACCGATGGGACCTGGATGACCAGCGCTTCCTGTCCGCGGCCGGTATACCCCGCATGGATGTGGTGGACTCCACCGGATCCACCAACGCCGACCTCCTCCGCGCGGTAACCGTGGAGCCCAAGGCATGGCCGGACATGTCGGTGCTGACGGCCGAGTACCAGACGGCGGCCAGGGGGCGCCTGGACCGGCACTGGGAAGCCCCGCCGCTGAGCTCCATCTCCGTCTCAGTGGTCCTGCGGCCCGTGAACGCCGATGGCAGGCCGCTGCCCACACACAGCTACTCGTGGCTTTCGCTGATCGCTGCCCTGGCGCTGCGCGGGACACTCCTGGAAACCGCCGGCCTTCCCGCTGAGCTGAAGTGGCCCAACGATGTCCTGGTGCGCGGCCGCAAGATCGCCGGCATCCTGGCGCAGCTGGGCCCCATGGCGGACGGAAACGTCCCGCCCGTCATCCTGGGAACAGGCCTCAATGTCACGCTGCGCGAGGGCGAACTGCCGGTGCCTACCGCCACCTCCGTTGCGTTGGAGGGCGCCCGCACCACAGACCGGACCCTGCTGCTGAAAAGCTACCTCTCACATTTCTCCCTGCTCTACCGGAGCTTCTGCAACGCCGACGGCGACCCGGCGGCGGGAATGGCCGGCGGGCCGTCACTCCATAAGCGGGTGGAAGCGGTCATGGCCACATTGGGCAAACAGGTCCGGGCGCAGCTTCCGGGCGACCACGAAATCATCGGACACGCTTCCCGCCTGGACGAGTACGGATCCCTGCTGGTGGTGGACCGGGAGTCACGGGAGCATGTAGTGACCGCCGGCGACGTGGTCCACCTGCGCCCGTGGACTTCCCCCGGCGATGCGGGTGAAGGCGGGTATGCGTAAAGACCTCGTACCGGGCGAGCAGGTGATTGTCACCACCCGCCCGCAGCCGAGGAAGCTGGCCGGAGCGGCTCTCGCCTTCATCGTCTCGCCGGCGCTCGCAGCCTTCGCTTCGGCCTGGATCCTCCGTGGAGAGGTCCGCCGGCATGTTCCCTTCATTGCCGCGCAGTGGAACCCCTGGCTTGTGGCGGCCTGCATCGGCGGGGCGGCCTGGGTGTGGCTGGGCTATTGCCTGCCGCGGCTGCTGCGCTGGCATGGCACGCGCTACACCCTTACCAGCCGCAGGATAATGGCCAGGTACGGGCGGCTGAAGCGGCGGGACCAGCAGGTTCCCCTCGCCTGGATCCGCAACCTGACTGTCCACGAATCGCTGCTGCAACGCCTCCTGCGCTCGGGGAATATATCCTTGGAAACCGGGCAGCAGGGCGTGGTGACTTTCCAGGACGTGCCGGAGGTTGCCCGGTTCCGGGAATACATCCTTGATGCCATCGGGGAACTGCCGGACGACCGTGATGTCCAGCCGGACGGCACAACGCACTACCCCGACGGGGCTTTGCCGTGGGAAATGAGAGAAGGTGGACGGGATGACCGATGAGGACCAGCAGGAACGCGTCGACGCCGTTGCGCCGCCGCCCGCTGCGGACCCCAACCCCGCCACCGGTGCCATGTCCGCCGAACGGCTTGCCATGAAAGCGCTGGAGTCGCGGCTTCTGGGCGGCGAACGCAAGCTCCGCCGTCGCGAAGTCGCGGCCGGCGCGGGGCTCTCACTGCTGTCCGCGCGGAAACTTTGGCGCGCCCTGGGTTTTCCCAATTTCGGTGACGAAGACGTGGCTTTCACCGAACGCGACCAGGCGGCCCTCTCCACCGTGGTGGACCTGGTCCGCTCCGGAAAGCTGACCGAGGAAGCGGCCATCTCGGTCACGCGCGCCATCGGCCAGATGACGGACCGCATGGTGGTCTGGCAAATCGAGGCGCTGGTGGAGGACATGGTCCACGAACAAGGCGTTACGGACGCCGTGGCCCGCAAACGCCTGGTCAATGAGCTGCCCGCCCTGGTGGACTCGCTCGAGGAAGTGCTGCTGTACTCCTGGCGCCGCCAGCTCAACGCCGGGGTACAGCGGCTTGCCGTCCGCGCCGAAGCCGGCCTGCAGGCCAGTGAAGAAGGGCGGGAAGGAGACGAGGACGACGCCCCCCTGCCGCTCGCGCGGGCCGTCGGATTCGCGGACCTGGTGTCCTACACCAGCCTGTCCCGCCGCATGAACGAGAAAACGCTGGCCCGGCTGGTCCAGCGGTTCGAAAACAAGTGCGCGGAAATCATCTCCGTCGGCGGCGGCCGGCTGGTCAAGACCGTCGGGGACGAAGTCCTGTACATCGCAGAAACCCCGGCAGCCGGCGCCGAGATCTCGCTGGCCCTCGCCCAGGCGTTCACGGAGGACGAGATCCTGCCGGAAGCCCGCGTGGCCATGGTATGGGGCAGGATCCTGTCCAGGCTGGGAGACATCTACGGTCCTACCGTTAACCTGGCTGCCAGGCTCACCAGCCTCGCCGATCCCGGAACGGTCCTGATCGACTCCATGACCGCTTCCGCCCTGGAACGGGACGAGCGCTTTGTGATGGTGCCCCAGCCGCCGGAAAACGTCCGCGGCTTCGGCGAGATCCGGCCCGTCCGGCTCACCCGCGGCCTTGGCAAGGGGCTGGTCCTGGATTGACGGCAGAAGTCAGTCTGGCATCACAACCGCCGGAACAGGGCCAGGAGCGCGGTAATTTTGCCAAATGCGTGCCACTCCAGGGGGAGGAACGGGTATGGCAACAAACCTTCAGCTTGTTCCGCCGACGGCGGGCCAGCGGCCCCGTCAATGATTTCCTGCCGCCGTTTGCGGTCCTGCCCGCCGTCTTCGACCCCGGCCGACGCACCGCACTGGTGCCTGGCGTCCCCAGCTTTGTCACCCCGGAATATGGCGTTCCTTGTGGAGACCGAACCTTCTACCCAGGACAGGTATGATCAAACAGCCCGCCAACGAACCCTCCTCCACCAGGCAGCAGCGGGGGCAGGGCCTCCAGCTCACCTATGGGTATGGTACGGACCGGGGACTGCGCAGAGAGCTGAACGAGGACTCGTACATCGCCTCGGATCCCGTCTTCGCCGTCGCGGATGGGATGGGCGGCCACGAGGCAGGGGAGATCGCAAGCGGCATGTGTATCCGCGCCCTTGCCGCCATGCCCCAGCTGACCACCGGCGACCGTACGGCTACGGCAGCGGTCCTGCAGCAGTACCTTGCTTATGCCGACGACTCTATCCGGGAAGCCACCGGGGCGCGCGCCGGCACCACCCTGACCGGCGCCGTAGTTTTGGAGCAGATGGGCCTGCCATACTGGCTGGTCATGAACATCGGCGATTCGCGGACCTACCGCCTCAGCCGGGACCGGCTGGAGCAAATCAGCGTTGACCACTCCGAAGTCCAGGAGCTCGTAGACGCCGGGAAAATCACGGCACAGCAGGCCCGCGTCCATCCGCGCCGCCACGTGGTCACCCGCGCCCTGGGAACCGGGGATGAGACCGAGGTGGACTACTGGCTGTTCCCTGTGGAAGAAGGGGATCGCATTATGGTTTGCTCCGACGGGCTCACGTCGGAAGTGGACGACGAGCACATCTTTCACATCCTCGCCACGGAGGGGCAGCCGCAGGAAGCCGTGGACGCACTGATTCAGGCGGCGCTGCGCAATGGCGGTAGCGACAACGTCACAGTGATCGTGGTGGACGCCCGGAACGTCCTGTACGACGACGGCGCCGCCACCACGCTGCCCCGGCGCGACGCCGCTGCAGAGGACGAAACAACACTGCAGTGAATGGAAGTAGCCGGCAATGGTCGCCGCAGCGTGGGATGCAGGGCACGGACGAAAACAGGGAGCCTGGTGGCCGGCACAAGGCAGGTCCCGGATTCTGGCGGGCTGTGCATCCTTGAGAGTTGCCGCCCACCACGTCGGAACCGGAGGCTTCGTCCTCCCCGGCCCAAGCCCCTGCATCCCCCGTTGCCGGCGTTCACAAAGGGAAAGGATCCGGCTATGCACGCACTGGCCGTGTCTGCCCCAGGTGGGCCACCGCGGCACTCGTGAGGCAAGCCAAGGCAGGTAGGGCAAGATAGGTCTGTGAGCACAGGACCAGGACCCGCAGAAAAAACAGCCGCCCGGACCACAGCCTCCGACGGGCAGGAGGCTACTCCCTCCGGGTCGGTCCGGGAGGAATACGAGAACCTGGTGGACCTCGTCAGGAAGTACCGGTTCGCCTACTACCAGGAAGACGCGCCCCTGGTCCCGGACGCCGAATTCGACGCCCTCTTCCGGCGCCTTGAGGAAATCGAGGCCCTCCACCCCGAACTGGTATCCAACGATTCGCCCACGCAGGAAGTGGGCGGGGAAGTGTCGGCAGCCTTCGCGGCCGTCGAGCACCTGCAGCGCATGTACAGCCTGGAGGACGTCTTCTCCATCGACGAACTCGTTGCCTGGCTGAACCGGGCGGAGGCCAGCATCGAAAAGCTTGGTAACGGCGCCGCCAAGGCCTCCTGGCTCACAGAACTCAAGATCGACGGCCTCGCCGTGAACCTGCTGTACCGGGACGGAAAACTTGTCCGCGCGGCCACCCGCGGCGACGGCACCACGGGTGAAGACATTACCCACAACGTCCTCACCATCAAGGAGATCCCGCAGCAGCTGAGCGGCGAAGGGTTCCCGGTCGAAATGGAAATCCGCGGCGAGGTGTTCATCCCGTCCAAGGAATTCGCAGAGTTCAACGAGGCACTGATCGAAGCGGGGAAGGCGCCGCTGGCCAACCCCCGGAATGCCGCCGCCGGCTCGCTGCGGCAAAAGGACCCTGCAGAAACCGCCAAGCGGCCGCTGAGCATGTTCGTCCACGGCATCGGCGCCCGCGAGGGGCTGGAAGCCCGCAGCCAGTCCGAAACCTATGCACTGCTCAAAGAGTGGGGCCTGCCGGTGAGCCCCTACTTCGAGGTCCTGGAACGCCGGGAGGACATCCTGGGGTTCATCAGCAAATACGGCGACCAGCGCCACAAGCTGCTCCACGAGATCGACGGCATCGTCATCAAGGTGGACAACTTTGCCACCCAGCGCGCCCTCGGCTACACCACCCGGGTTCCGCGCTGGGCCGTTGCCTACAAATACCCGCCGGAGGAAGTGCACACCAAGCTGCTGGACATCCAGGTCAACGTCGGACGGACCGGGCGGGTCACGCCCTTCGGCATGATGGAGCCGGTCAAAGTGGCCGGCTCCACCGTGGAAATGGCCACCCTGCACAACCAGGAAGTGGTCAAGGCCAAGGGCGTCAAAATCGGCGATATCGTCATCCTGCGCAAGGCCGGGGACGTCATTCCGGAAATCGTGGGTCCGGTCCTGGCCTTGCGGGACCAGCAGGACCCGCCGGTGCGCGACTTCGTGATGCCAGCCGAATGCCCCTCCTGCGGCACCCCGCTGGCGCCGGCCAAGGAGGGCGACGTGGACATCCGCTGCCCCAACGCGAAGTCCTGCCCGTCCCAGCTCCGGGAACGGGTCTTCCACCTCGCCGGCCGCGGCGCCTTCGACATCGAGGCCCTCGGTTGGGAGGCAGCCATCGCGCTGACCCAGCCGGCGGAACCCGAGGTACCCCCGCTCACCTCCGAGGCAGGCCTGTTCGACCTGACCCCCGAGGACCTGGCCGGAGTCCGGATCCGCCGGGAAAAGCGGTCCAAGGGCGTGGGCACCGGCGAATACGAACTGGTGCCCTACTTCTTCAGCAAGGGCACCGCCAAGTCCCCGTCGAAACCGACGGCCACCACGGAGAAACTGTTCAAGGAACTGGAAAAGGCCAAGGACCAGCCGCTGTGGCGTGTCCTGGTGGCGCTGTCCATCCGGCACGTGGGACCGCGGGCATCACGGGCACTGGCGCAGGCGTTCGGCAGCATGGACGCCATCCGGGCAGCCTCGGAAGAGGACCTCGCCCATGTGGACGGCGTAGGCCCCACCATCGCCGCTGCCCTGAAGGAATGGTTTGCCGAGGACTGGCACCGGGAGATTGTGGACCGCTGGGCCGCGGCCGGCGTCAGGATGGAGGACGAACGCGACGAGTCCACGCCCCGCACCCTTGAAGGACTCACAGTGGTAGTCACGGGTTCGCTGCCCAACTTCAGCCGGGACGAGGCCAAGGAAGCCATCCTCGTCCGC
Source organism: Arthrobacter sp. MPF02 (assembly GCF_046605375.1). Lineage (GTDB taxonomy): Bacteria > Actinomycetota > Actinomycetes > Actinomycetales > Micrococcaceae > Arthrobacter. The sequence goes on from NZ_CP176772.1 coordinate 1,334,259, forward strand.
GGCGGCAAGGCCGCAGGATCTGTCTCCAGGAACACCAGCTACCTGGTGGCCGGCGAGGCCGCCGGGAGCAAGCTGGACAAGGCGGAACAGCTCGGCATCCCCGTGCTGGACGAGGACGGCTTCCGCAAGCTGCTCGACGGCGGACCGGCGGCCTTCCGGGACGCGGCGGAAGAAGATGCCGCCGGCGCGGATGCTGCTGAAGAAGCAACAGTGCCCTCGGAGGAACCGGCATGACCACTCCCACCGAACTCCTGGCCGTTGCCAGGGACGCAGCGGCGGCAGGCGCCCGGGTGCTCGCCACCAGGAACGGCGACGCCCTGCAGGCAAGTAATAAGGGGGCAGCCGGGGACTGGGTCACCGCCTTCGACGTCGCCGCCGAGCATGCGGTGCGGGACGTAATTTCCGCCGCACGCCCGCGGGACAGCATCACCGGTGAGGAACACGGCACCACCCGGCCGGACCAGCCCACGGGGTACCGCTGGTCCATCGATCCACTGGACGGCACCACTAACTTCATCCGCAACATCGTGTACTACGCCACATCGGTGGCAGTGGCGGATTCCGACGGCGTGTGGCTGGCCGGCGTCGTTGACGCGCCGGCACTGGGCCGCGTCTACTACGCCTCCCGCGGCGGGGGAGCGTGGCTGGAGGAAGGCGGCAGGGTGACGCGGCTGGAGGGGCCGGTGCCCGGGCGGCCGGGCCAGATCCTGGCTACAGGCTTCAACTACGATGCCGGTGTCCGCGCCGAGCAGGCTGCGCAGTTCGTGGACCTGATGCAAGGCTTCGCCGACGTCCGGCGCCTCGGCTCGGCGGCGCTGGACCTGTGCCTCGTTGCAGATGGAACCCATGACGCCTTCGGCGAGCGCGGCCTCAACGAGCACGACTTCTCTGCCGGGGCACTCATCGCCGAAGAAGCCGGATGCTGGGTGCGCCGGCCCCGGCTGGCCAGCCCGCTGCAGGGCGGACCCAGCGACCAGGAGCGGCTGGATGCCTGGACGTGCGCGGCCAGCCTGGAGCTTTCGGGCAAGTTCCCGCTGTAAAGGGCGGCCGGGAGTGATAGTTCGATCACGGAAAACCCGGTTTAGCCGGATGCTACCGGCCGGTACCACTACCATTGTCGGGTGCAGCCGCAGATCACCATCCGTCCCGCCGTCAAGGCAGACTACGACGCCGTTGCCCGCATCACACGCGATTCCTACCTCGCTGCGGGCTACTTCGACGACGCCGCGCACCCGTACATGCGCAAGATCCAGGACGTTGCGCTGCGGGCCGGGCAGGCCACCATCTGGGTGGCGGAACGGGGCGGCGCGGTGGTCGGTTCGGTGACCCTGGCCCTGGCAGGCGAGCCGTACGCGGACATCGCCCTGCACGATGAGCTCGAATTCCGCATGCTCGTCGTTGATCCGGCAGTGCAGCGCAGCGGAGCAGGGCAGGCGATGGTGCACGCTATCGTGAGTTATGCCCGGTCCCTGCCGAGTGTTAACGGAATCGCGCTCACCACCGGCGCCAGCTGGGAAAGCGCGCATGGCCTGTACCGCAAGAACGGCTTCCGGCGTGTCCCGGAACGGGACTGGTTCGTACCCGGAACCGACACAAAACTGCTGGTTTACCGGCTGGACCTGTAGCAGTCCTACAGTGGTGGGCGACCCTCTTCCAGCTTTGAAAGGCCCCACCATGCGCAAGACCTTCGGCACCGGCTCCGTCTGGGAACAAACCCTCGGCTACTCCCGTGCCGTCCAGGTGGACAACACACTCTACATCTCCGCCACCGCTGCCAGCGGTGAAGAAGGCATAGTAGGCGACGACTTCTACACCCAGACCCAGTACATCCTGCAGAAGCTTGGCAAGGTCCTTGCGGACGCGGGCTTCAGCTTCGAGGACGTTGTCCAGTCCAAGCTGTACCTGACGGACATCAGCAAGTGGGAAGAAGCAGGGCGGGCCCACGGCGAAGTCTTCGGCGACATCCGCCCCACCCTGTCCCTGGTGCACGTGCTGCCGTTCCTGGACCCCAGGATGCTCGTCGAGATCGAGCTCGTGGCCCAGAAGAGCGCATAACGTGAAACAGGCATCCTCCGCGTGCTCGCGCGTGCCTCACTTAGACGCACGCTTCCGGATACCTGTTCCGCGTTCTTAGTCATTCAGCCCTCACCCTGCGGGCAGGCCGTACCTGTGTTCCGGCCTGCCCGTTGTCCCGTACCGCAGCTGGATGTCGACGGCGCCGTCGTCCGCCAGCGAGGACAGGTAGCGCTGCGCGGTCGCCCGGGACACTCCCACGCGGGCGGCCACCTCGGCCGCCGAATACTGCTCGCCGGGCACCAGGGATTCCAGCACGGCCGCCTCGGTGGCTGAGCGCGGCTTGGCCGACGGCGTGACGTCACCCGGGATCAGCGACCGTTTTGCCCGTTCCACGGCCTCCTGGTTCAGCGCGCCGGGCTGGGCCAGCACGCGCCGGTACCTCGCGTAGGACCGCAGCTGCTGCGACAGCCCGTCCGACGTGAACGGCTTCAGCAGGTAGCCCAGGGCGCCGCGGCGGAAGGCTGTCCGGACGGACACGGCGTCCGAGGCCGCGCTCAGGATCACCGTATCCACGTCCAGCTGCTGGAGCAGGTCCAGGCCGGAGGCATCCGGCAGGTAGACGTCCAGCAGCACCAGGTCCGGGCGCAGGCTGTGGATGGCCTGGAGTGCCAAAGAGGCCGTGCCCACCGGGGCCAGCGCCAGGAAACCCGCCACCGAATCCACGTACGCGGCGTGGAGCTTGGCGACGTGGAAATCGTCGTCCACGATCAGGACCCGGAAATCCTCAGCCATCGTTGTCGTTTCCCTTCCTCGAAGCGCTTCCGGCTGTTGTGTGCGGCAAAGTTGCCATGAAAACCGCGCCCGGCCCACCCGGGCTGCCCCGGTCCAGGACTTTCACGTCCCCGCCGCGGCGCCGGGCCAGCTGCCGTGCCAGGGCCAGCCCGAAGCCCTGCCCGCCACCTGCCCGCACAGGGCCGGTGGCGGTGGTGAAGCCTTCTGCGAAGACCTGCTCCGCGTCCGTCCCCTCAGCCAGCCCGTCTCCCGAGTCGGCGACCACCACGTGCAGGGTGCCGCCGTCGTCGCCCGGCTCGTCCAGCACTTCCAGCTCAACCCAGCGGTCCCCGGAAGACCCGGCCACGGCGGCGTTGACCGCGTTGTCGAGGAGGTTGCCCAGCACCGTGGTGACGTCCTGGGCTTCGGTGACCTGGCCGCGGACCAGGGTCTCGGGCCCGATGCGGAGGGCGACTCCGCGTTCGTCTGCTTCCACGCCTTTTGCTCCCACGAAGGCCTGCAGGTACGGGTCCTGCAGCAGCTCCACCTGCTCCACGGGGAACTTCAGCGGGCCGGTGGCCACCAGCTGCGCCAGGTACTCGCGGGCCTGCCCGTGCTGGCCGATGCTCATGAACCCTGCCAGCGTGTGCAGCTGGTTGGCAAACTCGTGCCGCTGGGCGCGCAGCGCGGTGGACATGGTCCCCACCGCGTCCAGCTGGCGGGTCAGCTCCTGGAGCTCGGTGCGGTCGCGGAGCATAACCACCCAGCCCAGGTCCTCCCGCCGGTGCAGCGCCTTGCGGGCGTTGGCCACCAGCACCCGGCCGCCGGCCACCAGCTCCTGGGCTTCGCCGCCGGAGGTGCCGGGCCGGGTCAGAACCTTCAGCTGGTCAGGGACCGGTGCGTTTTCCCAAGCCGTGCCGGCCAGGTCCGGAAGGCCCAGCAGTCGCTGCGCGGCGGCGTTGAACACGCTGATCCGGCCGTCGGCACTCACGCCGATGACGCCGTCGTCCACCCCCTGCAGCACCGCCACCTGGTCGTGGACCAGGGTGCTGATCTCCTCGGGTTCGAGCCCGAGCGTGAGGCGCTGCAGCCGGCGGCGCAGCAGGAAGGACCCCAGAACGCCGGCCAGGAGGGCGCCGGCGGCCGTCATGGCAACGGGACCGATGTCGCGGGCCACGCTCTGGCCCACCGTTTCCATCGAGTAGCCCACGCTCACCTCACCCACCACGCTGGTGCTGTCCGGGGCGTAGACAGGTACCTTCGCGCCTGCCGAGGGGCCCAGCGTTCCGGTGTTCCGGGTGGTCACCTCGCGCCCCGCCAGCGCCTCGGACGGGTCCGTGCTTACTTTCTCGCCCAGCCGCAGCGGATCCGGATGCGCCAGCCGCAGGCCTGTTTCGTCGGTAATAACGACGAAGAGCGCCCCGGTGCGGATCCGGGCAGCCTCGGCTTCCTGCATCAGCGGGCCGGCCGCCAGTTCCGACGGCGGGGGAGTGCCCTCCTGCCGGCTGATGGCCAGCACATCCGCCCGCACGGAAGGGTCCGACGCCACGGTGCGGGCTAGGGTGAGTGCACGGTTCTCGGCTTCGCTGCCCACCCGGTCGTAGGTCAGCCAGGCGTGGACTGCGGCGCTGAGCAGCACCACCAGCAGCACAACGGCCAGCTGCAGGAGGAGTGTCTGGGTGGAGAACCGCAGCGGCGGACGGGGCGCGGTGCGCTGCATGATCCTCCTTGATGTGCTGCCCTTACGGCCACAAGGGGACCGCGGGACGGGGGCAATGCCCTGTGAGCAGAATGAGCAAAATGCTCCCAATAAGCAGTATGCCAATCAATTGAGCCAAAGGCACTGCCGTGACCGCCGCCACCCTACAGTCTGTAGCACGCATCACAACGCTGTGGTGCCGTTCACAAGAAGGAGCCGGCTGTGCTGGTAATACTTGGTTTCGCCATGATCGCGGTGTTCATGGTGCTGATCATGACGAAAAAGTTGACGCCAGTGCTGGCGCTGATCATCGTCCCCACCGTTTTCGGACTGTTCGCCGGTGCCGGCCTGGGTATCGGGGACATGGTCCTGGACTCGATGAAGTCCATGACCTCCACCGCTGCCCTGCTGATGTTCGCCATCATCTACTTCGGGCTGATGATCGACGTCGGATTGTTCGACCCGCTGGTGAAGTTCATCCTCCGCAAGCTGGGCAACGACCCCGCGAAGGTGGTCCTCGGCACAGCCCTGCTGGCCGCCGCCGTGTCTTTGGACGGTGACGGCTCCACCACCTTCATCCTTACCACCGCCGCCATGCTGCCGATCTACCTGCGGCTGAAGATGAGCCCGGTTGTCCTCACCTGCGTGGCCGGCCTTGCCAACGGCACCATGAACATCGTCCCGTGGGGTGGCCCCACAGCCCGTGCCGCAACGGCCCTGGGCATCGACGTCAACGACGTGTTCGTCCCCATGCTTCCGTCACTGCTCGGCGGCATCGCCGTCGTCCTTGCCTTCGCCTGGCTGCTGGGCCTGCAGGAGCGCAACCGCCTCCGTGCCACTGCCCCTGAGATCTGGGGAGTCCCGGATACCGCTGAAGGGTTCGACGGCGGCGCTTCCGCCGGCTCAGCAGGCGGGTCCGGCACCGGCCGGGGAACGACACGCACCTCCGGAACCGGCGCTCCCGCCGGCGGCGTGGCCGTCCTGGAACGCCCCGAAACCCTGGTCGACGACAGCGACACCGCGATGGCGGACACCGCCCTGGACCCCAACCGCAGCACCCTGCGGCCCAAGCTGTTCTGGTTCAACCTGGTGCTGACCGTCGCCGTGATGGGCATGCTCATCGCCGACCTCGTGCCGCTGCCCTACGTCTTTATGGTGGGTTCAGCCATCGCCCTGCTGGTGAACTTCCCCAACGTCAAGGACCAGGGCACCCAGCTGGTGGCGCACGCCCCGTCCATCGTCGCCGTCGTCAGCATGGTCATGGCAGCGTCGGTGCTCACCGGCGTCCTGACCGGCACGGGCATGGTGGAAGCCATGTCCGCCTGGCTGGTCCAGATCATCCCCTCCAGCATGGGACCGCTCCTGGCCGTCATCACCGGCGTCCTCAGCATCCCCATGACGTTCTTCATGAGCAACGACGCCTTCTACTTCGGGGTCCTGCCGGTCCTCAGCGAAACCGCAGCCCATTACGGCATCAGCGCCGCGGACATGGCCCGCGCCTCCATCACCGGCCAGCCGTTCCACATGCAGAGCCCCCTGGTTCCGGCCATCCTGCTGCTGGTCTCCCTCGCCAAGGTGGACCTGGGCGACCACCACAAGAAGGTGCTGTGGCGCAGCGCCGTGGTGTCCCTGGTAATGCTGGGAATCGGCATGCTGACTGGAGCCATCGGTATCGGCTAGTCTGTAGCTGCCTGCGGTCCCTGCTCCGGCCGGGACCCCGGCATGAAGGTGCCCGTCTGACGCCCGCTGGGGGCCGTCAGACGGGCATCTTTGTTCCCCACTAGAATGGACCGGAAACCAATCCGAACTTTGCAGGGGAGATCCATGGCTGCGATCAACCGTGACGACGTCGCGCACCTCGCGCGGCTCGCTCACATTGAGATGAGTGACCAAGAGCTGGACAGGATGGCAGGGGAACTCGCCGTCATCGTTGATGCGGTCAAATCCGTCAGTCAGGCAGCCGGCGATGACGTCCCGGCAACGTCCCACCCCATCCCGCTCCACAATGTCTTCCGCGAGGACGTGGTGGGCCACACCTTCACGGCCGAGCAGGCACTTTCCGGGGCACCCGACTCCGACGACAACCGCTTCAAGGTCCCGGCAATCCTGGATGAGGACTAGAACATGACTGAACAGAACACCACCGCCCAGAGCCTGATCCGCCTGTCCGCAGCGCAGCTCGCCGAGAAGCTTCGCGCCGGCGAGGTAACCGCCGTCGACGTCACCCGGGCGCACCTGGACCGCATCGCCGAAGTGGATGGCGGCGAACGCGGCGTCAACGCGTTCCTGCACGTCAACGCCGAGGAGGCGCTCGCCGTGGCGGCCGAGGTGGACGCCATCCGCGCCGCCGGAGGCCCTGAAGCCGACGCCCTGCATTACCTGGCCGGCGTGCCCGTCGCGGTCAAGGACCTCATCGTCACCATCGGCCAGCCCACCACCGCAGGCTCGAAGATCCTCGAAGGCTGGCACAGCCCCTACGACGCCACCGTGGTGGAGCGGCTCCGTGCCGCGAAGATGCCCATCCTGGGCAAGACCAACCTGGACGAGTTCGCCATGGGCTCCTCCACGGAACACTCGGCGTACGGCCCCACCCGCAACCCCTGGGACCTGGACCGCATCCCCGGCGGTTCCGGCGGCGGGTCCGCTGCCGCCGTCGCTGCCTTCGAGGCACCCCTGGCCCTCGGCACGGACACCGGCGGATCCATCCGCCAGCCCGGCGCCGTCACCGGCACAGTGGGAGTGAAGCCAACCTACGGCAGCGTGTCCCGCTACGGCGCCATCGCCATGGCCTCCTCCCTGGACCAGATCGGCCCGGTGTCCCGGACCGTCCTGGACTCCGCGCTCCTGCACCAGGTCATCGGCGGGCACGACGACCGCGACTCCACCTCCCTGCCGGACCCGCTTGCGGACCTCGTGGCCGCGGCCAGGACCGGCAACGTCGAGGGCATGCGGATCGGCATCATCAAGGAACTGCACGGCGAGGGCTACCAGGCCGGCGTCGAAAACCGCTTCAACGATTCCCTGGAACTGCTGCGGGAAGCCGGTGCGGAAATCGTTGAGGTGTCCTGCCCCAACTTCCAGTACGCCCTGGGCGCCTACTACCTGATCATGCCCTCGGAGGCGTCCTCCAACCTGGCCAAGTTCGACGGCGTCCGGTACGGCCTGCGCGTCCTCCCCGAGGACGGGCCCATGACCATCGAACGCGTCATGGGTGCCACCCGCGCCGCCGGCTTCGGCGACGAAGTCAAGCGCCGCATCATCCTGGGCACCTACGCCCTGAGTGCCGGCTACTACGACGCCTACTACGGCTCCGCGCAGAAGGTCCGCACGCTTGTGCAGCGGGACTTCGACGCCGCCTTCACGGTGGCCGACGTCCTGATTTCGCCCACGGCGCCCACCACGGCGTTCCGCCTCGGCGAAAAGCTGGACGACCCGCTGGCCATGTACCTGAACGACGTCGCCACCATCCCGGCCAACCTCGCCGGCGTTCCCGGCCTGTCCCTGCCCGGCGGACTTGCTGACGAGGACGGGCTGCCCGTGGGCATCCAGCTGCTGGCGCCCGCCCGGGAGGACGCGCGGCTTTACCGCGTCGGCGCCGTGCTGGAGTCGCTGCTGGAGGCCAAGTGGGGCGGTCCGCTGCTGGCCCAGGCCCCTTCGCTGGTTGAGCTTGTCGATGCGCCCGCCCTCGAAACCCAGGAGGCAAAATAATGACTACCGACACCATCCTCAGTTTCGAAGAGGCCATGGAGAAGTACGACCCCGTGCTCGGATTCGAGGTCCACGTGGAACTCAACACCAGGACCAAGATGTTCTCCTCCGCCCCCAACGTCTTTGGTGACGAGCCCAACACCAACGTCAACGAAGTTGACCTCGGCATGCCGGGCGTCCTGCCGGTGGTAAACAGGACCGCTGTTGAGTCCTCCATCAAGATAGGCCTGGCGCTCAACTGCAAGATTGCCGAATCCTGCCGCTTCGCCCGGAAGAACTACTTCTACCCGGACACCCCCAAAAACTTCCAGACCTCCCAGTACGACGAGCCCATCGCGTACGACGGCTACCTGGACGTTGAACTCGAGGACGGCACCGTGTTCCGGGTGGAAATCGAACGCGCGCACATGGAAGAGGACGCCGGCAAGCTCACTCACATGGGCGGCGCCACCGGACGCATCCAAGGCGCCGATTTCTCCCTTGTGGACTACAACCGCGCCGGCGTGCCGCTGGTGGAAATCGTCACCAAGCCCATCCAGGGTGCCGGTTCCCGCGCACCCGAGCTTGCCAAGGCCTACGTGGCGGCCATCCGCGAAATCGTTAAGAACCTCGGGGTCTCCGACGCCCGGATGGAGCGCGGCAACGTCCGCTGCGACGCCAACGTTTCCCTGCGGCCGCACGGCCGTGAACGGTTCGGCATCCGCTCCGAGACCAAGAACGTGAACTCGCTGCGCGCCGTCGAACACGCGGTCCGCTACGAGATCCAGCGCCACGCCGCCGTCCTCGACGCCGGCGAGCCGGTGATCCAGGAAACCCGGCACTGGCACGAGGACACCCGCACCACCACCTCCGGCCGCGCCAAGTCCGACGCCGACGACTACCGCTACTTCCCGGAACCGGACCTGGTTCCCGTGGTTCCGTCCCGGGAATGGGTGGAGGAACTGCGTGCCAGCCTGCCTGAGCCGCCGGCCGAGCGCCGCAAGCGCCTCAAGGCCGACTGGGGCTACTCCGACCTCGAATTCCGCGATGTGGTGAACGCCGGCGTCCTGGACGAGATCGAGGAAACTATCGCCGCCGGTGCCTCGGCGTCCGTGGCGCGCAAGTGGTGGATGGGCGAGATCGTGGGCCGGGCCAAGGCCGCGGACGTCGACCCCGGCCAACTGGGCGTCCAGCCGGCCACCATCGTGGAGCTCGCCAAAATGGTGGAGGACGGCAAGATCAACAACAAGATGGCCTCCCAGGTCCTGGACGGCGTGCTCGCCGGCGAAGGCACCCCGGCAGGGATCGTCGAAAAGCGCGGCCTCGCCGTCGTGTCCGACGACGGCCCCCTGCTGGAAGCCATCGACGCCGCCCTCGCCGCGCAGCCCGACGTCGCGGACAAGATCCGAGGCGGCAAGGTGCAGGCCATCGGCGCCATCGTGGGCGGGGTCATGAAGGCCACCCGCGGCCAGGCCGACGCCGGCCGGGTCCGGGAACTGATCCTGGAAAAGCTGGGCGTCACCGCCTAGCCGCCTTCGCACCCAACTGGGTCGCAGTTAACGTCGCGAAACCGCGTTTTCAGGACGTTATTTGCGACCCAGTTGGGCTTTAAGTACTCAGGTGCCATTGCTTCAAAAGTACTTATGTTCAGCGTCGGAGCGCGGTCCTACACTTGAGCGCACGGGGCCAGGTTCGCGCAACCGGCCCCGGCCAGCCACGCGAAAGGGACCGCGATGCCACTGCAGAACCAGCCAAGCCCGCCCAAGCCCAGCGGCCACGGCTGCAGCACAGCGAAAGTGTGGTGAAGAGGCAGCACCAAGATCACCAAGGCGCCGGGAACGGGCGACGACGGCAAGCGGATCAGGCCCGAAGACGGAACCATCGCTGACATCACCACGGGTGAAGCGGTGCGGATTTCCGGGCTGAAGAAGGACGGCCAGGTTGCGGCGGAGAGGTTCGCCGAAGGCGCCGGGGACGTTCCCGGGCTGGGGCTGGGCCGGGGCAACGGACACGGACACGGGCCCGGGAAGGCCCATGGACAGGGCAGGGGTCCCGAAAAGTAGCTTCAGCCCTGTTTGACCAGCCCGGCCATGATGTCCTGCAGCGCCTCGCACACCGTCAGCACAGCCCGCCGCTTCAGGTTTTCCGGCCGGGCCAGCAGGTCGATGCGGCGGCGGGTGCTGATGCCTTCCAGGGGCCGGAGCACGATGTCCGGGTGCATGACGGGGCCCGCCGTGTACCGGGGAAGCAGACCCGCCACGCCACCCGCTGCCACAAGGGCAGCCACCGTGGAGTAGTCGTTGATGCGGTGGACGATGTTCAGTTCCCGGCTCGAAACGGCGGCGACGGCGGAGAGCACATCCGCGGGGGAGTACCCGGTGTGGCTGGTCACCCAGGCTTCGCCGGCCACGTCCTCCGCCGTGACCGCCGGCCGGGCAGCGAGCGGATGCCCGGCCGGCAGTGCGACGTCCAACGGTTCGTGCAGCAACGGAATCACTGTGACCCGTTCGGCCGGCCAGCGCGGGCTGTGGTCCATCCGGTGCGCAAGCACCAGGTCATACCGCGCCGTCAGCCCCGGGAAATCATGCTGCGCCACGTCCTCGTCCGTGAATTCGGCGCGCGGCTGCCCGGGCGCGTCGAGGACCCGGGCCAGCTTGGCAAACACGGCCTGGCCCGCGCTGTGGAAACCGGACAGCGTCACCCTCCCGCCTGCCGCGCCGTGGTAGCTGCCGATAGCGCTCCTGGCGTCGGCCATGGCGCTGACGACCGCGGCACCTGCGTCCGCCAGCACCTGTCCCGCGTCCGTGAGCACAAGGTTCCTGCCTTCCTTCCGGGTCAGCGGGACGTCAACACCGCGCTGCAGCAGGGCAAGCTGCTGCGAGACGGCGGACGGCGTGACCATGAGCGTTTCGGCGACCGCCTTGACGCTGCCCAGGGCCCCTAGTTCGCGAAGGATTTCAAGCTGGTGGATCTCCATGGGAGACAGTGTATGCATAAGCTCCGGCTTCATCGTCGATTGAGAAAATCCCGGTTGTGCTAATGCTTCCGGGGGGCTGTAATGAGGAGGGCAGCACCTGCCGCAGACGTGACAAGTAGTAAGGAAGCCAATGAAGGCTTTGTACAAGGCAGGCCCACAGGCCGGCTTTGAACTGGTGGACCGGCCGGAACCAGTGCCTGGACACGCGGACGTCAAAATCCGGGTCATGACCACGGGAATATGCGGCACGGACCTCCACATCCAGTCCTGGGACTCCTGGGCGAAGGGCATCATCGAGGCACCTCTGATCGCCGGCCACGAGTTTTACGGTGAAGTGGTGGAAGTGGGCAAGGACGTCCGCGACGTGAAGGTCGGCGACCGGGCGTCCGGCGAGGGGCATGTGGTCTGTGGCATCTGCCGGAACTGCCGGGCGGGCCGCCGCCAGATGTGCATCCATACGGTCAGCGTCGGGGTGCAGCGGGACGGTGCGTTCGCCGAGTACGTCGTCATCCCCGAGACCAACGTCTGGGTCCACCATGATCCGTCCGTGACGCCGGAACTCGGCGCCATCTTCGACCCCTTCGGCAACGCGGTACACACGGCCCTCAGCTTCCCGCTCGTCGGTGAGGACGTGCTGATCACGGGTGCCGGGCCCATCGGACTGATGGCTATCGCCGTCGCGCGGCATGCCGGTGCCCGTAAGATCGCCGTTACGGATGTCTCCCGCCCGCGCCTGGATTTGGCCCGGAAACTGGGGGCGGACCTGGCCATCGACGTCTCCACCACCCGGGTCCGGGACGCGCAGCAGGAACTGGGCATGCGCGAGGGGTTCGACGTGGGCATGGAGATGTCCGGCCATCCCGCCGCCCTTCCCGAGATGATTGACAACATGAACCACGGCGGGCGGATTGCGATGCTCGGTCTGCCCAGCCAGGACATCACCATTGACTGGGGCAAGGTGGTCACGCACATGCTGACGCTCAAGGGCATCTATGGGCGGGAAATGTACGAGACCTGGTACGCCATGAGCGCCATGCTCTCCTCCAACCCGGTGCTTCACGCGGGAATTTCAGCCGTCGTCACGGATATGCTGCCCGCCGGGGACTGGGAAAAGGGCTTTGAAATCGCGCGCAGCGGCACGGGCGGCAAAGTAGTCCTCGACTGGACCCAACTCTAAGGAACGGTATGTACACCTCGATCAAGGACCAGCTGCGCAGCGAGCTGGAAGAGATCCGCAGCGCCGGACTCTACAAGAATGAGCGGAGCATCAGCTCCCCGCAGTCCAGCCACATCACCGCAGGGCAGATCGGCGCGCCAGGCTCCGGCGTGCTGAACTTCTGCGCCAACAACTACCTGGGACTTGCCGACCACCCGGACATCATCAGCACAGCCAAGGCCGCCATGGATGACCGGGGATTCGGCATGGCCAGTGTCCGGTTCATTTGCGGCACGCAGGACCTGCACCTGGAACTGGAGTCCCGGGTTTCCCGCTTCCTGGGCACCGAGGACACCATCCTGTTCTCCAGCTGCTTCGATGCCAACGGCGGCGTATTCGAGTCCCTCTTCGGGCCGGAGGACGCTGTCATCTCCGACGCCCTCAATCACGCCTCCATCATTGACGGCATCCGCCTGTGCAAGGCCCGGCGCTACCGGTACGCGAACCAGGACATGGCGGACCTCGAGGCCCAGCTGGTGGAGGCCAGGGATGCCCGCCGGAAGATCATCGTCACCGACGGCGTGTTCTCGATGGACGGCTACCTTGCCCCGCTGGAAGCCATTTGCGACCTGGCGGAAAAGTACGACGCCCTGGTGATGGTGGATGATTCCCATGCCGTGGGCTTCATGGGCGCCACCGGCGCGGGCACGCCCGAACATGCCGGCGTTTCCAACCGGGTGGACATCTACACCGGCACGTTCGGCAAGGCTTTGGGCGGGGCCTCCGGCGGCTACGTCTCCGGCCGCGGCGAGGTGGTGGCCATGCTGCGGCAGAAGGCCCGCCCCTACCTGTTCTCAAACTCGCTCGCGCCGGCCATCGTTGCGGCCACCATCAAGGCCCTTGACCTGGTACAGAACTCGGCCGAATTGCGCCGGCAGCTGTTCGACAACGCCGCCCTGTTCCGCCGCCGCATGACGGAAGAGGGGTTTGAGCTGCTGCCTGGCGAACACGCGATTGTTCCGGTGATGTTCGGCGACGCCGTCCTGGCCGCCAAGGTGGCCGACCGGATGCTGCAGCACGGCGTCTTTGTCACCGCCTTCAGCTTTCCCGTGGTTCCGCGGGGTGCCGCGCGCATCCGGGTGCAGCTGTCTGCGGCGCATTCAGCGGACGACGTCGAAGCTTGCGTCAATGCCTTCGTCGCCAGCCGCGCCGAGGTGGCAGGCTGAGCGGGGTCCGGGGCGTGGCATGACTCTGTAAGGATGAAGGCATGGCCGAACATTACGATGTCCTGATTGTTGGCGGCGGAATTGCCGGACTGTCCCTTGCCTCCGCGCTGGCCGGCAAATGCAGCGTGGCGCTGGTGGAAGCCGAGCAGGAGCTTGCGTACCACACGTCCTCCCGCTCGGCCCGCCAGCTCATCCCCAGCTACGGCCCACCCGTGGTGCAGGAGCTGACGGTCCGTACCCTCGAACTGATCGCGGCCCGCGATGCCGAGCTTCCTGCCCCCGTCCTGACGCCGCGGAGTTTCATGCTGATCGGCAGCGAAGCCGACGTGGCGGCGGAAGCCAGCGGATCGATGCAGCCCATCACGCATGCCGAGGCCCTGGAGCTTTGCCCGGCACTTGTTCCTGACGCATTCGCCGCAGCCGGCCTGGACACCGGCTCCTTCGGCTGCGACGCCCCCCTCCTGCTGGCGGACCACCGGCAGCGCGCAGTGGCGGCCGGGCTGGATATTTTCACCGGTGCCCGGGTCCACTCCGCGCAACGGCTGGGCTCCGGCTGGGAGGTGGGCGCGGGGACCGAGGCTTTCCTGGCCGGCGTGCTCGTCAACGCCGCCGGAGCTTGGGCTGACGAACTCGCCGTCATCAGCGGCGTGGAGAAGCTGGGGCTGCAGCCGTACCGGCGCACTGCGGCGATTGCCGCCGTCGAACGCCCGCTCCCGGAACAAACGCCCATGGTGGCGGCAGCGGACAACACGTTCTACTTCCGCCGCGAGGGCGACGATGTGCTCATCTCGCCCTCTGAGCACGTGTCCAGCGGCCCGGAGGATGCCCGCCCCCGTCCCGGGGACGTGGAACGCCTGATTGGGCGGCTCAACCAGGTGACGACTTTCGGCATCACCACGGTGCGCAGGGCCTGGACCGGGCTCCGCACCGAGGCTGCAGATGGTGTCCCGGTGGCCGGTTTCGACGCCGAGGCTTCCGGTTTCTACTGGCTGGCAGGGCAGGGCGGGTACGGCTTCCAGACCTCGTCGGCCATGGCCGAGCTGGCGGCAGACCAGATCCTGGCCGGCGGCAGCGTAAGCCTGGCCGGCGGCAGTCCGGAATCCCGGACAGCGCAGGCACTGGCGGCCACTCGATGGTCTATCCGGCGCTGAAGAATGGTCCCATGAGCACGCTGATTACCAATATCGCCGAACTGATGACGCAGGACCTCGAACACCGGGTCCTCAAGGACGCGGCGGTGGTGGTCGAGGGGGAGCGGATCGCGTGGATCGGGACAGCAGCCGAGGCACCCGACGCGGATGACGCCGTCGATGCCGGCGGCCGTTCCGTCCTGCCGGGCTGGGTGGATTCACACACGCACCTGCTGTTCGCCGGCGACCGGACGGCCGAGTTCGAGGCGCGCATGGCGGGTGAGCAGTACGCCGCCGGGGGCATCGCCGTCACCGTGGAAGCCACCCGCGGCACGTCCGACTTCGACCTGACCCGTTTCGCGCTTGGCCGGGTGGCGGAGGCGGTGTCGCAGGGAACCACCTGGCTGGAAACGAAAACCGGCTACGGCCTGGACGTGGAGCATGAGGCCCGCAGCGCCCGCATCGCCTCCACGGCAGCGGACCAGGTGACATACCTCGGCGCCCACCTGGTCCCGGCCGGGCAGGACCCGGAGGCTTACACGGACCTGGTGTGCGGGCCCATGCTGGCAGCGGTCCGGCCCTATGTGCAGTGGGCCGACGTGTTCTGTGAGAAAGGCGCCTTCACGGCCGAGCAGTCGCGCCGCGTCCTGCTCGCCTGCCGCGACGCCGGGCTGGGGCTGCGGGTGCACGGCAACCAGCTGGGCGAAGGCCCGGGAGTGCAGCTTGCCGTGGAAGTCGGCGCGGCCAGCGTGGACCACGTGAACTACCTGTCAGCGGGGGATGTCGAGGCCCTGGCCGGTACCTGGACACGCTGGGACGCGGCGCGCGGCACGGGGGAGCGGGGAACAGTAGCCACCTGCCTTCCCGCCTGCGACCTCTCCACCCGCCAGCCGCTTGCCCCTGCCCGTGCGCTCCTTGACGTCGGGGTCCAGGTGGCCATTGCCTCAAACTGCAATCCCGGCACGTCCTACACCAGTTCCATGGCCTTCTGTGTTGCCACTGCCGTGCTCCAGATGGGCCTCAGCGTGCATGAGGCAGTCCGGGCAGCGACCTATGGCGGTGCACTTGCGTTGCACAGGGACGCTGGCAGCGACGCCGACGGCGAACGCGCCGTGGGATCCATCGCCGTCGGACACCGGGCGGACCTGCATATGCTCAACGCGCCCTCTGCTACCCATCTCGCTTACCGGCCCGGCATGCCGTTGACGTACGCTGTGTGGCGGGCGGGAGTCCGGGAGAGGTAGCCCACTGCTTCCTGTATGACGCTAACTGATTGTTTCCTGTCTGTTAGAATCAGAAAGCGTCATCCGAAGGGTGGCTGAAGTACCCGAGAGGCACCTGTATGACCCGGACCGACCGACTGACCGCCATCCTCGACCTGCTGGCCCGGACCGGGCAAGTGGAAGTCGACGAAATTGTCAGTACCCTCGGTGTATCACCGGCCACTGCCCGGCGTGACCTCGACAGCCTTGCCAAGCGCCGGCTCCTGACCCGTACCCGCGGCGGAGCCACCACCGGTGCGCTGGCCTACGACCTTCCAGGCCGCTACAACCGGGACGACCATGCCGAAGCCAAGGAGCAGATTGCCCGGGCCGCGTCTTCTTTGATTGCCCCCGGGGCGGTCATCGGCCTGTGCGGCGGGACCACCAGCACTGCCCTTGCCCAGATCCTCGCCACCCGCGAAGACCTAAACGCACCCTCGAACCAGCCAACCCTCACGGTGGTGACCAACGCCATCAACATCGCCGGGCAACTGGCTGTCCGCCCCAACATCAAGGTGATGGTGACGGGAGGCATCCTCAACCCGCGCTCCTACGAGCTGGTTGGGCCGTATACGGACATTATTATGCAGAAGGTGGTGCTGGACATCGCCTTCATTGGGGTCAACGGCATCGATCCCGAAGTGGGTCCCACCAATACCGGCGAAGGGGAAGCCTCCGTCAACGCCCTCCTCGCCAGCCGGGCCCGCGTTTCCTACGTCATCGCGGATTCCTCCAAAGTGGGTGTCCGGGCCTTCGCCACCATGGACGGCTACGACTTCACCCGGCTTATCACCGACTCCGGAATTTCCGCCGAGGACAAGGCTGCCTTTGAAGCCCGCGGCACGGAAGTGATTGTCGCGCCGGCCTGGCAGGAGCGGCTTCCTGGCGGCGGCTAAGCCCCGCAACTATACGTGGCTGCTGTCAGGCCTGCTCCAGCAAGTGCAGGCAAGATGGGTACATGCTGGTTCCTTCCCGTCGTCGCCTGAAGCTCGAAGTCTGGATCGTCCTGGGCCTGTCCCTGGGCCAGTCAGCCGTGTACTCCGTGGTGCAGCTCCTGGACAAGATGACCCGGGCGCCACTGGCGGAAGGCACCTCCACGCTGAACCGCTCGCAGAGCACGCGCGAGTACTTCGACCTGACCTATCAGCTGCTGGACATCCTCTTTGCCCTGGTTCCGGTGCTGCTGGTGATCTACTTCCTGACCGACCACCGCCAGGCGGTGTCCGGCGAGCCCAACGCGGGCTCCGCCTTCCAGAAGCTTGGCTTCAATTTCGCGCGGCCCGGCAAGGACCTCTTGCAGGGGATGGGGCTTGCGGCGCTCATCGGCATCCCCTCCCTCGGGCTCTACGCTGCGGGCAGGGCGCTGGGAATTACGACGGCGATCATCCCCAGCGCGCTCGATGCCTACTGGTGGACGGTGCCGGTCCTGATTCTGTCCGCCCTCCGGCACGCGGTGGTGGAGGAGGTTATTGTGGTGGGCTACCTGATGAACCGCTTCGGGAAGTTCGGCTGGAGTGTGCCGCTATCCATCGCTGTCAGCTCCCTGCTTCGCGGCACCTACCACCTGTACCAGGGGTTCGGTCCTTTCATCGGCAACGTGGTCATGGGTATCGTTTTCGCCTGGCTCTACACCCGGACGAAGCGGGTCATGCCGTTGGTGATTGCCCACGCAGTTCTCGACATTGTGGCCTTCGTGGGCTTCAGCCTTTTCGGAAGGGCAGTAGGGCTCGGCTGACGACGGGAGCATGTCGATAGGGGATAAAGGCTGCAGTGGGTCTGAGTTGGCTCCCGGGCAGCAGCTCGAACCGCCGGGTTTTCAGCACCTAAGGCTGGGGGCGCGGCACTAAGCTCCGCGAGTTGTTCAGCTCAAACACGACTGCCCATTCCGGATAGTGGTCCTGGGACAGGTCACATTCGAGATCACTCGCGTCGTCGGGCACTTCGACATCCGGGATATCGGCGTCCGTTATGGCGCACTCGTCATCCTCCCACCAAGGCAGCCTGTTGAGTCCTTCAAGCGGGTCCCTAAGCGGGAAGCCCACGCCCGTCGAAGTTATACCCGGGGGCCATTGTGGTGGTTCGCGGTCGGGTTGCTCGGCTTGGTAGCGGCGGCCGGTGGGTGAGGTCCAACCTGGCGGCTCATGCTTGGTCGCCGATGTTGGTGTCCAGCCGCTGTTGTGTTTCAGGCGGTGATGTTTGGGGCAGAGTTGTGCCAGGTTGCTGATTCCGGTGGTTCCGCCGTGCTGCCAGGCTGTGAGGTGGTCGGCTTCGTTATCCAGGGCGTTGTTGTTGCAGCCGGGAAAGGTGCACTTGCCGTCCCGGAGCTGCAACGCCTTTTTCATCGCTTTGGTGAGCCGGTAACTGGTGCGCCCGATCTCGAGTGGTGTTCCGTCGCTGGGGTCGAGCAGGACCCTGCGGAAGGATTCGGCGCCGCCGGTCAGGAGTTTGCGGGCCGTCGAGGCGGGGATGGGTCCGTACCCGTCGAGGTCAGCGGGTTCGTCCGTGAGTCCGAGGAGCGCGAACACGGGGACGGTGACGAGAACCTCGGCACGGGGTGTGGGGACCTTGCCTGCATCCGGATTCGTGATGGTTCCGCTTAGCGGTTCGACATGGTCCGAGTGGTCACTGTAGCTTGCGGAGACTTCGAAGCTGCCGAGGTTCGTCACGGGTTCATCGGAGCCGACAAAGGTGGCCAGGCCGATGAGATCCTCCTGCGCATCGCCCTCCCCCTGGCAGGACACGGTGGCCGGGACGGTGGTGTTGGCTGTCCTTCTGGTGAGGAGGCGTCTGGTGAAGTCATCAGTTTTGAGCTGGGTGAGGGTGCGGGGTTCGTTGGGTCCTTGGAGACTGCGGGCTGTGGCGGTGAGGTCGTTCGAAATCGCCAGCGCCATGTCTGCGGGGAGATAGGCGGAGATCCAGGCCATCCCGTCGCGGTCCGGTGTGAACTCGACCCGCCGGTCTGCCACGCTTTTGCGGTGGCGTTTTTCGATCGATTCGGGGTGGTGGCGTTCCCGCCAGCCCCGCAGCCTTGCCCGCAACCGGGCAGGCACCAGCCCCGTAGCGGGGCAGCCCCGGGCGCGGTTGGACGTCTCGGGGTCGAGGAAGTGCTCCACCAAAGCAGCAGAAGCCGCGTGGTCCAGGGACTCGGTTTCGTCGGCGAAAATCCGTGCCTGCTGCCACGAGAGCGTCCCAACGGATAAAGCGTCCATCACCGGCGGCAGCGCACACACCTGCCGGGACTGATCGACGAACGCGGACGCGGCTCCGGGGCTGATGGTGAGGATCCCGGCGATCTCTTCCACAGTCGAGATCTCGGTGTAGGTCCGGTCGTGCAGGGGTGCGTCCGGCGGGATCATCGCGTGTTGCAGGTCCATGGCTTCGGCCACGGACAGGGCCCTCCGGGCCGCTGCCTGGGCCTCCAGCTTCTTCTCCAGTCCCATCCGTTCAAGCCGAATCTCATACGCCCGCCGCAACACGTCGACGCCGTCCCCGGCCACAGCACCAGACGAGCCGGAAGCGAGGGCGGCGTCCTCGGCATCAAGCGCGGCCAGAGCAGCAACGGTGGCATGAATTGCCTCCATACCTGTCCGGGTTCCCGCGCTGCTTCCCATAGGAACATCATCGGCGGAGGCACTGACATTTTCGGGCCGTCCCGCAGATACAGATTCGGCCGCTATCAGCAGGTAACGCCATTGTCACCCGCTGATAGCGGCCGAAGCATGTTCCGGGCAAATGCCCGGCCCCAACCAGGAAGGATCGGGGAAGCAAAAGGACGTCAGATGGTGACGGCCCCGTTGGCGGTTTCGAATGTGACCGACAGGATGCCCGGCGTACCGTGCGGGGCAACCCATTCAACAGCTACATCCTCGAGCGGCTTCTCCACCGGTTCACCCAGCCACTCTGTTACCCGGGAAGCGGAGCCTGCGATGGTGAGGCAGCTCATCTTGATGCTGCTTTCGTAGGCATTGGACGGGTGGAGCGACGGGTCGCCCTCCCACTTGAGCATGTAGGGAACCTGGGGATCCGCGATGAGGCCCAAGATGCCGATCTGCTTCCATACCAGTTCGCGGCCATCCGGAAACTTCCGGTTGCCGTTCACGGCTGAGCGTCCAAGGCGCTCCTCAAAGGGGGCGAGGTCGTCCACTTCGACGCACCAGCCCATCCAGCCACCGCCGGCGGCGGAGCGTGCCCGGACAGCCTGTCCGAACGGAGCCTTGTCCGAAGCCGGGTGGTCCAGGACCTCAACAACCTCGAGGTACTTGTGGCCGGCCAGCGGGATGATCATATTCCGGGTTCCGAACCGGGGGTGCACCCCGCCCTTCACTGCCTCAACGCCGAGGGCAGAAGAAATACGTTCGGTAGTGGCCGCCAGGCCATCGTGTTCACAGGCGTAAGAGACATGATCCATGCGCATGCCATCATCTTGGCACTTTGTGATCGGGCTCTCAGCTTAGGGTGGCCTTACTGGATCTGGCCGGATGGCAGCCGGGTCAGGGTGCCGCTAAACAGCAGAAACATACAGGACCATGTTCGTCATATTGCTGTCCGGAGGCAATTGCCTGTTCCTACACTGGGCTCAGGTCATGAGCGCCAGCGCCAAGCCCCGGCTAGCTGGCCGGCAACCCTCCATCCGCGGTGGGGTGCCCCGGGTGAGGACCTGGCTGTCCGGCAACGGCCGGAGAGCAAGCGCGGCCCGTGGTGCTCCCAGCATGCCGGGCCCATGTCAAAGGAGCCTTGAATGTCCAACGGATGGTCTTTCGAAACCCGCCAGATCCACGTCGGCCAGGAGCCGGACGCCGCCACAGGTGCCCGGTCGCTGCCGATCTACCAGACCACGTCCTTCGTTTTCCCAAGCGCGGAGAGCGCCGCGAACCGGTTCGCCCTGGCTGAGCTGGCCCCCATATACACCCGCATCGGCAACCCCACCCAGGAGGTGGTGGAGCAGCGGATTGCGAGCCTCGAAGGCGGTCTCGCGGCGCTGCTCCTCAGCTCGGGACAGGCTGCGGAAACCTTCGCGGTCCTGAACATCGCAGAGGCAGGGGACCACATCGTCGCGAGCCCCAGCCTTTACGGCGGTACGTACAACCTGTTCGCCCACACATTGAAGAAGTTCGGCATCTCCGTCACGTTTGTCGCGGACCCGGACAACCTGGACCAGTGGCGCAGCGCAGTCCAGCCCAACACCAAGCTGTTTTTTGGTGAAGTGGTCTCCAATCCCCGCCAGGACGTCCTGGACATCGAGGGCATCTCCCAAGTAGCCCACGAAGCCGGTGTTCCGCTGATCGTGGACAACACGCTCTCCACGCCCTACCTCATCCGGCCGCTGGAATGGGGTGCGGACATCGTGGTCCACTCGGCCACCAAGTACCTCGGCGGACATGGCGCCGCCATCGCCGGCGTCATCGTAGACTCCGGGAAGTTCGACTTCAGCAAGGACCCGGAGCGGTTCCCCGGCTTCAACACCCCGGACCCCACCTACAACGGGCTGGTGTACGGCCGCGACCTCGGCGAAGGCGGCGCGCTCGGCGCCAACCTGTCCTATATCCTCAAGGCCCGCGTCCAGCTCCTGCGCGACCTTGGCTCCGCGGTGTCCCCGTTCAACGCCTTCCTGATCTCCCAGGGCCTTGAGACGCTCAGCCTGCGGGTGGAACGGCATGTGGCCAACGCCACCGAAGTGGCCCGCTGGCTGGAAGGAAGGGACGACGTCGAATCCGTCGCCTATGCAGGCCTGCCCTCCAGCCCCTGGTACGGGCGCGGCCGCAAGTACGGGCCCAAGGGCACCGGCGCGATCGTTGCCTTCAACCTGGCCGGCGGCGCCGAGGCGGGCAAGCGGTTCGTGGACGCCCTGGAACTGCACTCGCACGTGGCCAACATCGGGGACGTGCGCTCCCTGGTGATCCATCCGGCGTCGACCACCCACAGCCAGCTCTCGCCCGAGCAGCAGGCGGCTGCGGGCGTTGCGCCGGGACTGGTCCGGCTCTCGGTGGGCCTTGAGCACATCGACGACATCCTGGCCGATCTCGAGGCCGGCTTCCGCGCGGCCAAGGGTGTTTGAGCCCGCACAGGAGCAAAGCACGACGGCGGGCGTCACGTCAGGCGGGCAGCAAGCCGGGAAGTCACAACCAGTCACACTCTTGGCCCCGAGCGGGTGCTGTTTCGTACACTCGAACCAGGTCATGAGTGCCAGTGACAGCCCCGGCTTGCTGGCCGGCAACCCTCCTTCCGCGGTGGGGTGCCCCGGGTGAAGACCTGGCCTGCCGGTCATTCCGCCGGCGGGCAAGCGCGTAGAAGAGGTCTTGCCATGACGGTTGCCGTCACCCGTACCACCGTTCCCGAACACGGAATTGTCCGCTATGCCTCCATCGGTGGATTGGAGCTGGAGGCCGGCGGCTACCTGCCGGATGTCACGCTCGCTTACGAAACCTGGGGCACCCTCAACGCGGACGGCAGCAACGCCATCCTGATCGAGCACGCCCTCACGGGCAGCACCCACGTGACGCGCGGGGACAGCGACGAGGAAGGCTGGTGGGAACAGCTTGCCGGGCCGGGGGCGCCGGTGGACACGGACAAGTTCTTCGTGGTGTCCATCAACATCGTGGGCGGCTGCTACGGATCCACCGGGCCGTCGTCGTCCGCCCCGGACGGCACCCCCTGGGGTTCCCGTTTCCCCCTGGTGACGCTGCGGGACAGCACCGTGGCGGAAGCGCGGCTGGCCGACCAGTTGGGGATTGGCAGCTGGTACGCGGTACTGGGCGGTTCCTTGGGCGGTGCCCGTGCGCTCGAGTGGGCCGTCACCTACCCGGAACGGGTGCAGCGCTGCGCCGTCATCGCGGTGGGGGCTGCCAGCACCGCGGAGCAGATCGCCTTCGCCCAGGCCCAGACCCTCGCCATCCGCCAGGACCCCAACTTCAACGGCGGCGACTACTACGGCGGACCCGGCCCCGAGGAGGGCCTGGCCCTGGCCCGGCGCATCGCCCACATCACCTACCGTTCAGCGGCGGAGCTGGAGGGGAGGTTCGGCCGGGCACCCCAGGCTCCGGAGTCGCCCCTGCGCGCCGAATGCCTGGGGGAGCGCGGGCGCTACCAGGTGGAAAGCTACCTGGACCACCAGGGCAACAAGCTGGTGCAGCGGTTCGATGCCAACAGCTACATCGCCATCACCGAGGCGCTCATGAGCCACGACGTCTGCCGCGGCCGGGGCACGCTGCCTGCGGCGCTGGCCCGGTCCAAAGCCCGTTTCTTCGTGGCCGCCGTGGATTCGGACCGGCTGTACTTCCCGTCGCAGTCCCGCGAACTGGCCCGCGCCCTGCCGGGAAACGTGGACGTGCACCTCATCGAGGCGCCCATCGGGCACGACGGCTTCCTTACCGAGATCGGGCAGCTGGGAGACCAGCTCCGCACCAACTTCTTGGTCTGATCCGCCTAGCCGTTCATGATCTCGCCGCGCCGGGTCATGTACTCCTCGACGGACAATTCACCGTTGCTGTACTGCTGGTCCAGCTCGGCGAGCTTGCGGGCACGGTACCCCTGGGGGGCAGACGGCGGCGGGGGAGTGGCAGGGGCAGCCGGCTGTTCGGGAGCGGGCTGCCGGGTTTCCGGCTGCTGGAACGGCGGTTCCTGCGGGCCCCACGAACCGGCGCCTGCCGGTGGCACCGGCGGCTGCCCGTACTGACCGGGCAGTGGCTGGCCGGGCAGTGGTTCATTGGGCGGCAGGGGCTGCTGCCGTTCGATTCGGCGGAACGGGCCGGCAAAGTAGTCCTGCTGCGTGTACCCGTCCCGCGGCTGCTTGCTCTGCGGCCCGGCGGAGCCGGGAAACTGTCCCGGGAACTGTCCCGGGTATCCGCCGGAGAAGCCCTGCTGGTTCCTGCGGTCCACGGATTTCCGGTACATCCGCATGGCCACCGGGATCAGGAGTGACAGGATGATGATCCAGAAAAACAGGTCGAGCACGGTGCTGCACCTCTCGTAGGGGTCCGTTAAAGCTTAACGCCGGACGGCACGCGGACCGCCGCAGCCGTGCAGCCGAGAACGGGCGCCGCTAGCGCCGTGCCGTCTCCGCGCTTCCCAGCGGTCCCTCGCCCGAACCCAGGGGAACGCCCGGGCCGAAGACGGGACCCGGCGTCGGGCGTTTTGCTGTGATGCCGTCGCCGGAGGACTGGTGCCGCAGCCGCCGCAGCACCCAGGGCACAAAGTACTCGCGCGCCCACACCAGGTCACCCGACCGGGCCTCGCGCCAGGTCCGCGGCGGAAGCGGCTTGGGCTGCAGCGGCTCCAGGGTGTGTTCCACGTTCAGCGCGTCGAGCACCATGGCAGCGATGGTGTGGTGGCCAAGCGGGGAGAAATGCAGCCGGTCCTGGTCCCACATCTGCGGATCGCCCAGCTGCCGCAGGGACCACATGTCGGCGATGATCGCGTCGTGGCGGGCAGCCACGGTACGCAGGTTCTCGTTGTAAATGGCCACCTTGCTGCGGATCCTGCTGAGTACGGAGGACCCGGTGTCCGGTCCGTTAAAGAGGACAACCGTGGCGCCGCCCATCGCCAGGATCCCGACCACCGAATCGAGCTTCTCGGCCAGGGCGTCCGGATCACCGCCGGGGCGGATAAGGTCGTTGCCGCCGGCGGACAGCGTGACCAGGTCCGGCTTCAGCGCCAGACAGGGCGCCAGCTGCTGGTCCACGATCTGCTGCAGCAGCCTGCCCCGGACCGCCAGGTTGGCGTACGCAAAGTCGGGCTGGCTGCGGCTGAGTTCCTCAGCCACCCGGTCGGCCCAGCCGCGGTAGCCGCCGGGGCTCGAGGGCTCGGGATCGCCGATGCCCTCCGTGAAGGAGTCTCCCATCGCCACATACCGGGTCCAGGGGTGGGCTCCGGGGCGTGCAGGCGGGGTTGGGATGGCATTTGTGTCAGTCACGGTCCCTATCCTGCCTTTCGGCTCGCTGGCTACGCGAACGTAGGTTGTTACCTCCGGGTAACTGATAAGAATGGAAACCATGACTGAAGCCGAAGTATTTCCCGCCCCCGTTGTCCTGTGGTCCCATCCGGAAGACCAGCGCGACGGCAAGCCGCTGCTGGTGATGCTGCACGGTTACGGAGCCAACGAGCAGGACCTGCTGGGCCTGGCGGACCTGCTGCCGGGGGACTTCGCCGTCGCTTCCGTGCGCGCGCCGATCACCATGGGCCCGGGCTTCACCTGGTTCCCGCTGAGCGCGTCCATCGACTACTCGCTGGAGCGGGTCAAGCGCGCTTCGGAGTACGTGCTCGACTGGATCGACACCATCAGGGCGGGCCACCCCTCCGTCTCGCTCCTTGGCTTCTCCATGGGCATGGCCATGGCGACCACGCTCCTGCGGCAGCGGCCCACGGACTTCGCCGCCGTCGTCGGACTGTCCGGCTTCGTGGTGGACGCCGGGGACGATCCCTCCTTCCGCGACGACGAACTGGACGGCACGGTGCCCATGTTCTGGGGCCGCGACCAGCAGGACCCAGTGATTACCCAGGACAAGATCGAGTACACGATGGGCTGGGTCCGCAAGCACGTGAAGCTGACAAAGGTGCTGTACACCGGCATGTGGCACGGCATCAACCAGCAGGAGATCGGGCACGTGGGCGAGTTCCTCACCCACGAGGTCCTGAAGAAATAGGAAGTACGACGCCGGCCGCTGTGTTGGGAGGGCCGGTCCGGCACGGCGCCCCGTCAGTCTTCCGCGGGCGCCACCACGCGGACGGTCTGGTTGTTGACGGTCACGGTGTCGCCATTGCGCAGCTGCCGGCCCCGCCGGTCGTCTATTTCGCCGTTGACCTTGACCAGCCCGTTCTTGATCAGCTCGGTGGCCTCCACGCCGTCCTCCACCAGGTTGGCGAGCTTCAGCAGCTGGCCGAGGCGGATCATGCTGTCGCGGATGGGGACGTCGTCAACGGGGTTGCTCATAGAGCAATGATGCCTGACGTAGGGTGGATTCAATGACCTCCACCTCCCGCCTGCCCGTCCTCGCAGGCCTGCCGCTGGCGGTGGGCGCCGGCCTTGCCATCCCTGTCCAGGGCCGGATCAACGGTGCACTGGGTGCCAGGCTGGACGACGGCATCGCCGCAGCGGTGGTGAGTTTCAGCACAGGGCTGCTGGTCATGATCCTCATCTCCCTGCTCCTGCCGCGGGGGCGTGCCGGGCTGGCAAGTATCATCCCGGCCGTCCGTTCCCGGGCATTCCCGCCCGTGTACGTCCTGGCCGGCGGGATCGGCGCGCTCTTTGTGTTCGCCCAGTCCTTCACCATCGCCATCCTTGGCGTGGCGCTGTTCACGGTAGCCACCGTGACCGGGCAGACGGTCAGCGGCCTCCTGGTGGACCGGCTGGGGCTAGGCCCCGCCGGGAAAAAGCCGGTGACCGGCATCCGGATCATGGGCTGCGTCCTGACCATCGCGGCTGTCGCCTGGGCGGTTTCCCCCCGCTTCGCCGGGTCCGATAACGCCGAGGGCGGCCCCGCGGCGCTACTGGTTCCACTCCTGCTGCCGCTGGCGGCAGGGTTCCTGATGAGTTTCCAGCAGGCCATGAACGGCACGGCAACCGTGCACTACGGAACACCCATCGCTGCCACCCTGGTCAACTTCGTGGCCGGCAGCCTTGTGCTCTGGGCCGCGCTGGGCATCAAGGTGGCGGTGGCAGGCCCGGGCAACCCGTTGCCGGGAGAGTGGTGGTACTACCTGGGCGGGCCCATGGGCTGTGTGTTCATCGGCCTGGGCGCGCTGCTGGTCCGGAGCCTGGGGGTATTGGTGACCGGGCTGGGCATGATCGCCGGGCAGTTGCTGGGTTCGCTGGCGCTGGACGTGGCGCTGCCGGCCCCGGGCAGCGTCGTGGCGCCGGCCACGGTCCTGGGCACCGTCCTGACCCTCGCTTCGATCATCCTGGCCACCCTGCCCTGGCCCCGGGGCGCGCTCCGGGGGCGCGGCCGGTAGTCTAGGACACGCAGCTTTTACGCATCCCCTTCATCCGCCCCGCCCGGCCGCCGGACGTGCCTACCTCCGGTATTGCGCGGGGCCTGAAAACCGCGGACCGCACCCAGCGGCCCTGTAGAAATTGGAGTTACCCCATGGCAGCAAAATCCGTTCTCGACCAGGTCATTTCCCTCTCCAAGCGGAGGGGTTTCGTGTTCCAGGCCGGTGAGATTTACGGAGGTTCGCGTTCTGCCTGGGACTACGGGCCCCTTGGCGCCGAGCTGAAGGAAAACATCAAGCGCCAGTGGTGGCAGTCGATGGTCCGCGGCCGTGAGGACGTGGTGGGCCTGGACTCCTCCGTCATCCTGCCCCGCCAGGTCTGGGAAGCTTCCGGCCACGTCGAGGTCTTCTCCGACCCGCTGGTCGAGTGCCTGTCCTGCCACAAGCGCTACCGGGCGGACCACCTCGAGGAAGAGTACGAGGAGAAGAAGGGCCGCCCGGCCGAGAACGGCCTGAAGGACATCGCCTGCGCCAACTGCGGCACCCGCGGTGAATGGACCGAGCCGCAGGAGTTCTCCGGCCTGCTCAAGACCTTCCTCGGCCCGGTGGCCAGCGACGAAGGCCTGCACTACCTCCGCCCCGAGACGGCCCAGGGTATTTTTGTGAACTTCAGCAACGTCCTCACCACGTCGCGCAAGAAGCCGCCGTTCGGCATCGGCCAGATCGGCAAGTCCTTCCGCAACGAGATCACTCCCGGCAACTTCATCTTCCGCACCCGCGAGTTCGAGCAAATGGAAATGGAATTCTTCGTCGAGCCCGGTACGGACGAGGAATGGCACAAGTACTGGATGAACGAGCGCATGGCCTGGTACACCGGCCTGGGCATCCGGGAAGAAAACCTGCGCTTTTTCGAGCACCCGCAGGAAAAGCTCAGCCACTACTCCAAGGGCACCACGGACATCGAATACCGCTTCGGGTTCCAGGGTTCCGAGTGGGGCGAGCTGGAAGGCATCGCCAACCGCACCGATTTCGACCTGTCCACCCACGCCAAGGCCTCCGGCGCTGACCTGAGCTACTTCAACCAGGCCACCAACGAGCGCTACACGCCGTACGTCATCGAGCCCGCAGCCGGCCTCACCCGTTCCTTCATGGCCTTCCTGATTGACGCCTACACCGAGGATGAGGCCCCGAACGCGAAGGGCGGCGTGGACGTCCGCACCGTCCTGAAGCTGGATCCGCGCCTTGCACCGGTCAAGGCCGCCGTGCTGCCCCTGAGCCGCAACGAGGACCTCTCGCCGAAGGCCAGGGACCTGGGTGCCCAGCTGCGCAAGAACTGGAACATCGATTTCGACGACGCCGGCGCCATCGGCCGCCGCTACCGCCGCCAGGACGAGATCGGTACCCCGTTCTGCATCACCGTCGACTTCGACACCCTCGAGGACCAGGCAGTGACCATCCGCGAGCGGGACACCATGAGCCAGGAACGCGTCTCCCTGGACAAGGTGGAGGGCTACCTGGCCGCACGCCTGATCGGCGCCTGACCGTGGCCATCGAATACCGCGAATGGCAGGAGGGCGACGACCTCGCCCTCCTCGAAATCTGGGGCGACCCGGAAACCGCCCAGGCGCGCCAGTTCCGCGGCGCCCTTGCGGTGTCCTCAAACAGAACCGGCGGCAGCCCCTGGCGCCGCTGCATCGTGGCGGAAGACGTGATCGACGGCGTCGGAATTCCCGTCGCGGCCGGCGTCGTGTACGAGGCGTCGCTGCATCCAGAACGGCTGTGGACCTACATCGAGGTGGCCCGGGACCACCGCCGCTCCGGCATCGCTGCCAGCCTCCTGGCCATGCTGCGCCGGGAAGCCGGCCAGGCGCCGTCGGGGGTAACCAGGCTGCGCGCCAAGGTGGAGCCCGGCACCCCCGGTGCCGCTTTCGCGGAGGCCGTGGGCCTGTCGCCCATCCAGCGTTCACGCCTGGTGGTTGTTGATCCCGGGGCGCTGAAGCTTCCGGTGTTCCCGGTTAAGGACTACGGCGGGCGGCCCGTCAGCGGTGAGAACGCCGGTTCCGAGGTGGTCATGGATCTCGCGACCGGGTCCGTGGAACTGACGGACGTGGTGGGCCGGTACTACACGTCGATCCACAGCTGGGACCCGCCCGGGGTCCTGTCCGTGGGGCAGGTGCAGAAGCTGTTCCTTGATGAACTCACCGGAGCGCACGGCGCCATTGTGCTGCGTGCCCGGCCGGAGTCGGCGTTCGGCGCGGGCGTGGCGCCGGGCAAGAAGGGCCGCATCCGGGCCTTCGCCGTCAGCTACGCCGCCCCCGCAACGCCCGATCCCTCACAAGGCGGGCAGGCTGTCCCGGAAGCACCGACCGACGTCTTCATCGGGCATGAGCCTGCACTGGACGCCGATGACGCCGCCGAAGCAGTCCGGGACATCCTTGCGCTCATTGCGTACCAGCACCCTGTGATGCTGGAGCTGGACGACTCCATGACAGCCCTGCGTGCCGCCGTCGAACCCCTCCTAGAGAGCGGCAAGGCCCGGCTCGCGGGTGCGGAAACCCTCGTCGTCGCGGACTAGGTGCGCGGCCACGGTTCGCCCCCTGCTGGCCCAACTGGGTAGCGCCAAGTGTCGTTTTGACCCTTCAAAACGACACTTGGCGCTACTTACTTGGGCGGTCAGAGGGTGACGTGGACGGCTGACTCCGGCAGGAGCCGGCCGAAAGCACGGGAAGGCCGGACCTCCTCGCCGGTGCTCCCGGCGAAGGACTTGAGCACGAAACCGGTGGCAAGCGTCTGCCAGAGCCGGGTCTTGCGCAGCATGAAGTGTCCGGCACCCCGGAGCGCCACGTACTGCATGCCCTTAGCCACTGGCGAGGCGCGGCGGGCAAAAGCCAGCGACTGGGTGGGGCTGGTCCACCGGTCCGTGGTGCCGTGCACGATCAGAACGTTCTTTCCTGCCACGTTGGCGACGGGAGTTTCAGGGCTGAGCCACGGTGCCAGCGCCACCACGGCCTGCACTTGGGGATGGTCCGCTGCGCATACTGCCGTCAGTCCGCCCATCGAGTGCCCCAGCAGGAAGACCGGTACACCCGGATGCTGATCGGCGATCTGCGCCAGGGCCCAGCGCGCGTCCTGCAACGGGGACATGTCCGGCCCGTTCCATCCACGGACGCTGTTGCGCAGGGACCACACCGCCAGCCCGTGCTTGCGGCCCGCCCGGTGCAGGTGCCTGGCGAAGGGCACCATCCGGGCCGGGCTTAGGTGCCGGGCTTCCACCGGTTCCCGGCTGTAGGACTTACCGCCGTGGAGGACCAGCGCCACGCCCATGGTGGGACCTGATGCCTTGAGGACACCCAGCACGGCCCGGTGGCCTGGCGCTTCGGATATGCGCTCACCCGGCAGGCTGCTGCTGCCCCGAGTGCTTCGGTTGGCCACGCCTGGTACCTCCCCATGATCCATTTATCAACCCTACGGTGCCAGACGTAGAGTTCAACGTATGAGGTTTCACTGCTGATGGGCGCCGGCCACTCCCACGCTTCCCAAGGCCATTCGGAGCCGACGCCGCAGGCGATGGCCGCCCGGCGCAGGGCCAACCGGATCCTGGCGGCGGTGCTGATTCCCATCACCTTGCTGGTCCTGGCCGGCATGGCGATGCTTTGGCCTTCCGGGAGCAAGGAAGGCATCTCGCTGGCCAACCCGTACTCGGCCGCCCCAGGGGTCACCTTCGACACCGGAACCATCCAAAGCATAAGCACGGAAAACTGCATGCAGGGGGCAGCCCAGTCCAACCAGAACCAGCAGGGGCAAAGCCAGCAGGGACAGACACAGGGCGCCCCGGCGCAGCAGGGATCGGACTGCACGTTCGCCTTCACGGAACCGGACGCGGGCGGAAGTCCCGTCAAGGTTGTGATCAACCCGGACGTGGCAAAGTCCCACGGCGTTAAGCCCGGAGACCAGATCCGCTACCTGAACCTGTCCAACGCCCAGGGCGCGTCCGCTTCGCAGGGCTCACCCGCCTACATCTTCGTGGACTTTGTCCGAACCCTGCCCATCGTCCTGCTGGCCCTGCTCTACGCAGCCGTGGTGATCGCCGTCGCGCGGTGGCGGGGCCTGCGGGCACTGGTCGGCCTGGTGGGGGCCTACTTCGTGCTCGCCACCTTCATGCTGCCCGGCCTGGTGGAAGGGAAGCCGCCGCTGCTGCTGGCGCTCGTAGGGTCCACCGTGATCATGATCGGGGTGCTGTACTTCGCCCACGGGTTCTCGGCCCGGACATCAACAGCCCTGCTGGGCACCATCTTCGGGCTAGGCATCACGGCACTCCTCGCCGCATGGGCCACCAACGCCGCCAACCTCGCCGGCGTCGGCAACCATGATGCCACCCAGCTGGTTAACACATCGTCGAACATCTCGATCTCCGGCGTGATCCTGTGCGGCCTCATCATCTCGGGGCTCGGCGTGCTCAACGACGTCACCATCACCCAGTCGTCGGCCGTATGGGAACTCTACGAGCTGGCCCCGGCCAGCAGCGCCCGGAAACTGTTCAGCTCAGCCATGCGGATCGGCCGGGACCACATCGCCTCCACTGTCTACACCATCGCGTTCGCGTACGCGGGCGCCGCCCTGCCCATCCTCATCATCGTGATGGTGTACGACCGGCCGCTGGGGGAGACGCTCACCAGTGCCGAACTATCCGAGGAAGTCATCCGGACCCTGGTCGGCTCCATCGGGCTGGTCCTCGCCATCCCCGTCACCACCCTCATCGCCGTGCTGGTGGTCAAGGCGACCGGCATCAGGGAGGCGGCGCCCGTCGTCGGAAGCTCTGCAGGGAACACGGACACTGGCCCGGGCAAGGAAGCTGCGCGGGGCACCGGCGCGGGCCGTGCCACCGCGGGCCGTTACGACGGCGGCGGCAACCCTGCGGACGACGTCGAGGATACGGGCGCGCTCGCGGCGGCAGCCTATGAACGGAGGACCCAGGAAGGAAACAGCCGCCGCGCCGTTGACGCTCCGGACGCTGCCCCGCTTACCCGCCGGGGCCGCCGGGCGGACCGCGGCTGACCGCCTGCCCCGGGCGCCCATAGTGCAGGACAAGCCGATTTGCCCGGCTTTGCAACAATGGAATGGTGACTGTTGCAGCAACCCATCCGGCACCCAAGCTGGAACTTCCGCCCCTGAGACTGGGTCCCATCACCGTGGACACGCCGGTGATCCTGGCGCCCATGGCCGGCATCACCAACTCCGCCTTCCGCAGGCTCTGCCGTGAATACGGCGGCGGCATGTACGTGGCAGAGATGGTCACCTCCCGCGCACTGGTGGAGCGGACCCCTGAATCCCTCCGCATCATTTCCCACGACGACGACGAGAAGGTCCGCTCCGTCCAGCTCTACGGCGTTGATCCGGGTACAGTGGGCGCCGCCGTGCGGATGCTCGTGGAGGAGGACCGGGCGGACCACATTGACCTGAACTTCGGTTGCCCCGTGCCCAAGGTCACCCGGCGCGGCGGCGGTTCGGCACTGCCCTGGAAGATCGACCTGTTCACCAACATCGTGCAGACGGCCGTCAAGGAAGCCTCCAAGGGCAACATTCCGCTGACCATCAAGATGCGCAAGGGCATCGACGATGACCACATCACATACCTCGATGCCGGCCGGATTGCGCGCGATTCCGGTGTTGCCGCCGTCGCATTGCATGGCCGCACGGCCGCCCAGTTCTACTCCGGCAAGGCGGACTGGTCAGCCATTGCACGGCTCCGTGAAGCCCTGCCGGACATCCCGGTGCTGGGCAACGGAGACATTTGGTCCGCCGAAGACGCCGTCCGGATGGTCCGCGAGACCGGGGTGGACGGCGTGGTGGTGGGCCGCGGCTGCCAGGGCCGGCCGTGGCTGTTCGGCGACCTGCAGGCCGCCTTCGAAGGCAGCGACACCCGGCACAGGCCCAACCTGGGCCAGGTGGCGGACGGCGTGTACCGCCACGCCCAGCTCATGATCGAGACGTTCGGCGGTGACGAGTACAAAGCCCTCCGTGAGATCCGAAAGCACATGGCCTGGTACTTCAAGGGCTACCCGGTGGGCGGGGACCTGCGCACCAAACTGGCCACGGTGCCCACCCTCGAGGTGCTGCGTTCCTTGCTGGATGAGCTGGACCAGGACGTGCCGTACCCCGGGGTTGACTCGGAGGGCCCCCGCGGCCGCGCCGGGACACCCAAGAAGCCGGCCCTGCCTAAGGACTGGCTGGACTCGCGGTCCCTGAATCACGAGCAGTCCCGGGACATCGCCGCCGCGGAACTGGACGTTTCCGGTGGCTGACATCCCCCTGGCCGAGAGCCCTGCACTGGCCCGCTCCGGATACGACGCCGATGACTCTGCCCGCTGGGTGGAGGAACCGCCCAAAAGCGTCTACCGGTCCGACTTCGAGCGTGACCGGGCCCGGGTGCTGCACTCTTCGGCCCTGCGCCGGCTCGGAGCCAAGACCCAGGTGGTGGCACCGGACACGGACGACTTTGTCCGGACCCGCCTGACGCACAGCCTGGAAGTCGCCCAGGTGGGCCGTGAACTGGGACGCGCGCTGGGTTGCGACCCGGACGTGGTGGACACCGCCTGCCTGAGCCACGACCTGGGCCATCCGCCCTTCGGCCACAACGGCGAGTCCGCCCTGAACGAGGTGGCGCACGCGATCGGCGGATTCGAAGGCAACGCCCAGACCCTCCGGCTCCTGACCAGGCTCGAACCCAAGGTCCTCACACGGGACGGCCAGCCGGCCGGCCTGAACCTCACCCGCGCCAGCCTTGACGCAGCGTCCAAATACCCGTGGTCGGCGCTTGAAGCTCCCGTGATCCATGGACGGCGCACCAGCAAGTTCGGCGCCTACGAGGACGATCTTCCGATCTTCAACTGGATCCGGCAGGGCGCGCCTGAGCGCCGCACCTGCCTGGAAGCCCAGGTCATGGACCTTGCCGACGACATCTCCTACTCGGTCCACGACGTGGAGGACGCCATAGTTGCCGGGCACTTCCAGCTGCGCTGGATGGACAACCCGGACCACCGCGCCCGGGTGGTGGGCTACGCCAAGCAGTGGTACCTGCCGCACAACGAGCCCGCAGCCATCGACGCCGCCCTGGCGCGTCTCGAGGCAACCGACGTCTGGGTCCGCGAGGCAGACGGCAGCCGCAAGTCCATGGCCGCCCTGAAGAACATGACCAGCCAGCTCATCGGCAGGTTCTGCCAGAGCGCGCTGGAAACCACCCGGGCCGTCTACGGGCCCGGCCGGCTCACCCGCTACAACGCCGAGCTCATGGTCCCCGACGAGACCGTGATGGAAATCGCGGTCATGAAGGGCCTGGCCACCACTTTCGTGATGACCACGGAGCACCGCCAGCCCATTTACGAGCGCCAGCGGGAGGTCCTGCACGCACTCGTCACCACGTTAAGCGCCACCGGCGACCGGCACCTGGAACCGATGTTCGCCGCGGACTGGCGGGACGCGGCCGACGACGCCGCCCGGCTACGGGTGGTGATCGACCAGGTGGCTTCCCTGACCGACGGATCGGCCCTGGCGATGTATGAGCGCCTGGTGGGGAGCCTGCCGTCGCTTTGGTGAGGAACGCTGTGGTGAGGAACGCCATAAGCTGCCCGGCGCCGTCGTACCCCCGCATTAGGATTGCTCTGTGGCTGGGCTGATTAAACGTGAAGATATCGACGAAGTACGCCAGCGCACGGACATCAAGGAAGTGGTTGACGGCTACGTCACCCTGAAAGGCGCCGGGCTGGGGACCTGGAAAGGCCTGTGTCCCTTCCACGACGAACGCTCGCCGTCGTTCACCGTCCGCCCCCAGGTGGGCCGTTACCACTGCTTCGGCTGCGGGGAGGACGGCGACGTCATTGCCTTCGTCCAAAAACAGGACCACAGCTCGTTCCAGGAGGCCGTGGAGAAGCTGGCCGCGCGCATCGGCTACGAGCTGCGGTATGAGGACGGCGGCAGCGGTCCCAGCCGCGAGGAAGTGGGACGCCGGCAGCGGCTCCTGGACGCCCACAAGATCGCGGACGAATTCTTCCGCGACCAGCTCCTGACCCCCGGCGCTGCCGAGGCACGTACCTTCCTGCACGGCCGCGGCTTCGACCGGGGCGCCGCCGAACACTTTGGCTGCGGCTACGCCCCGCAGGGGTGGGACGCCCTCCTCAAGCACCTGCGCGGCCGCGGCTTCACGGACGCGGAGCTCAAGCTCACCGGCATGTTTTCAGAAGGAAACCGCGGCCTCTACGACCGCTTCCGCGGCCGCCTGATCTGGCCCATCAAGGACATCGCGGGGGACACCATCGGCTTCGGCGCCCGCAAGCTCTTCGAGGACGACCAGGGCCCCAAGTACCTCAACACCCCGGAAACGACGCTCTACAAGAAGTCGCAGGTGCTGTACGGCATCGACCTTGCCAAGCGCAGCATCGCCAAGGACCGCCAGCTGGTGGTGGTGGAGGGCTACACGGACGTGATGGCGTGCCACCTGGCGGGGATTACGACGGCGGTGGCCACCTGCGGCACGGCGTTCGGCACGGAGCACATCAAGATAGCCCGCCGGCTGCTGTCCGACGACGGTACCGGGGGAGAGGTGGTGTTCACCTTCGACGGCGACGCCGCCGGCCAGAAGGCGGCGCTGCGCGCCTTCGAGGAGGACCAGCGCTTCACCGCGCAGACATACGTGGCCGTGGAGCCCAGCGGCGCGGACCCCTGCGACCTGCGCCAAAGCCGCGGCGACGAAGCCGTGCACGCCCTGGTGCAGTCCCGCCGCCCGCTGTTTGAATTCGCCATCCGCACCACCCTCAAGCAGTTCAACCTGGACACCGTGGAAGGGCGCGTGCAGGGACTCAAAGCCTCCGTCCCGGTGGTGGCCGCCATCAGGGACGCCTCCACCCGGACGGGCTACTGCCAGGCGCTCACGGGCTGGCTGGGCATGCCGGACCCCAACGAGGTGCTGCGGCTGGTCAACGCCGAAGTGAAAAACGCCGCCAAACGCGGGGACCAGGGACGCCCGCCCGGCGGTGGAAGCCAGGCTCAGGGTGCCAACACCAACGGCGGCGGCCGGTCCCCCACCGGGCCCGGCCATGGCGGGTCCGGCTACCCGGCCCCCTCCCTGGCCGGCGGTCCCGGCGTTGCCGAAGGGCCGCCGGCGGGAGCCGTTCCCTCGTTCCACCGGCCGGACCCGCGGGACCCCGTCGCCTCCATGGAGCGGCAGGCGCTGGAGGTGGCGCTCCAGGCGCCCTCGCTGCTGGCCGGTTCGGTGTGGGACCGTTTTTCCGAAGCCCGCTTCGCCACTCCTGCATTCCAGGCAGTCCACGACGCGATGCGCGCCACCGGTCCCAACCTGGCGGGGGATCCCGTGCGGTGGGTGGAGCACGTCATGCACGAGGTCCCGGAGCCCCTGCGGCCGCTGGTGTCCGAACTGGCGGTGGTGCCGCTGCCGGCGAGTACCGAGGAAGCGGTGCTCAAGTACTGCCGCGATATCCTTTCGCGCCTCTTCGAGCTCCAGATCACCCGTGTCAAGGCGGACAAAATGGGCCAGCTGCAGCGCCTGGACCCGGCGGCGGACCCGGAGACGTTCCAGCGGCTCAACCGGGAACTGATGATGCTGGAGATGGAGCGCCGGGCCCTGCGCGCCGAAGCGTAGCAGGGCGGGTACGCGCCGCGGCAGCCCCGATTTCGTTTCCCGGGCAGGTGTTTGCTAGGCTAATACCCGCTTCATTCCTCCTTAGCTCAATTGGCAGAGCATTCGACTGTTAATCGAAGGGTTGCTGGTTCAAGTCCAGCAGGAGGAGCTTCCAATCCCCGTTCCGGCCTCCGGAACGGGGATTTTTGTCGCCGCGGGTTTCTTCCCGCCGCCGGACAACCCTTTTTGGCCCGCAAATCCGCCGATTTCACTTTCGCGGGAATCCTTTGCTAATGTCATACCTGCTTCATTCCTCCTTAGCTCAATTGGCAGAGCATTCGACTGTTAATCGAAGGGTTGCTGGTTCAAGTCCAGCAGGAGGAGCTTCCGGAAAGATCCCCGTTCGTCGCCAGGACGAACGGGGATTTTTGTTTTTCCGGGCCGGGGTGGGAAGGGCTAGACGAAGTCCATTTCCACCTGCAGGAAACGTTCCGCCTCCGCGATGGCCGCTTCAAAGGCTTCCTTCTCGGTGGGGGACCTGCGCGGCTGCCTGGGGCTCCACTCGTGGGCGGCCGAGTGGATCCGCACGAATCCTGTTTCGGGCGGCGCATAGAAGATCCCGAACCGCTGCACGGGCCACTCAGGGGAGGTCTCGGGAGCCACCAGCAGGGCCGCGTTGAACGCCGGGTTGTACCACTGGGCGATGGGCCGCCGGCGGTCCTCAGTGAAGAGCCCGGCGGCGTAAAGTGTGGCCGACTGTTGGCCGGTTTGGGCGCGCAGCCGTTCCCACCACAATGGCAGAATCGCGGCATCGCACCGTTGCCATGTGGCCGGAAGCGGCGGCTGATCCTGCCAACTGGGCACGGTCATATTTTATCCCGGCAGGAGCGCCCACGGGCAGTGCGGCCCCCTGCCTCTGGCGGTGCCTACGGTTTGTCCCGCTGCTTCCAGGGCCCGGGATTAACCCGGTAGAGCAGGGCGGCGCCGGCCACGGCTCCCAGCGCAATGCCCATGGCGGGGTTGCCGAGGGCCCTCCCCGCAAAATAGCCGACGACGGCGCCCAGCACCGCGCCGAGGAAGAGTCCCCTTCCGTTACGGTGTGGCCTGCGCTTGCCGGCGCTCAATCCTCGGCTCCGGTCACTTTCATGTTTGCCGTTCAGTGGATCGACGGGACGGTCCGGGGACGGACCACCAGCCAGAGTGCCGCGATGGCGAGCAGGATGCAGGCTGCCTGCACCGCCCCCATGGGCGTGGCGCTGGTGATTCCCAGCCAGCCGACCACGGGCGAGATCAGCCCGGCCATCATGAAGGTTGAGAACCCCAGCAGCGAGGCCGCAGTGCCCGCCTGCCCGGCGTGGCCTGCCAGGGCGAGCACCTGCACGCAGGGGAACATGAAGCCCGTGCCCATGATGTAGAACCACAGCGGGACGAGTACGCCCCAAAGGCCCAGGTCCAGCTGGTCGAACACCACGATCAGCATTGCCATCAGAAACATCCAGGCCGTGGCGGCGGCAAGGATCCACTGCGGCGGGACCCTGCGGATCAGGCGCGAGCTTGTTTGGATACCGGCAACGATGCCGAGCGAATTGATACCAAAGAGCACACCGTATTCCTGCGGTGAGAAGCCGAAGACGTCCTGGAAAAGGAAGGGCGAGGCCGACAGGTAGGTGAACAAGCCGCCAAAGTTAAGCCCGGCCACCATCAGCAGGCCGACGAAGACCCTGTCGCTGAACAGAATCCGGTAGCGCTGGCGGGCTGTCATGCCGCTCTGCGCCCTCTTTTCCGGCGGAAGGGTCTCACGGACCAGGAACAGGGAGGCAATGATTACCAGCGTGCCGTAGCTGGCCAGGAACACGAAGATCCCCGGCCAAGGCATGATCAGGAGCAGCTGCGAACCGATGACGGGGGCCAGGATGGGCGCGAGACCGTTGACCAGCGACATGCGCGAAAACATCTTGACCATCGCGTAGCCCGAGAACAGGTCACGGACCATGGCCATGGCCACCACGCCGCCACCCGCCGCGCCGACGCCCATCAGCACCCGGAAAATGCCCAGAGTGGTGATGTCCTGGGACAGCGCCGCCCCCAGCGAGGCCGCGATATGCAGAGCCGTGGCGAGGATGAGGGGATACCGGCGGCCGAACTTGTCACTGAACGGCCCGACCACCAGCTGCCCGAAGGCAAAGCCAACGGTCGTTCCCGCCAGGGTCAGCTGGACCTGGGCCTCCGTCACGCCAAGGCTTGCCTCCAGCGCCGGAAACGCCGGCAGATACAGGTCGATGGTGAAAGGACCCAGGGCCGTCAGGGCGCCGAGCAGGAGGATGTACAGGAGTTTCCGACGGCGGCTGAGCAGGTCGCCGGGATTGGAGGCATTGGTCACGGATGTCAATCCTAGGCCCGGTTCCGGCGTATTTTGCAGCGTTGTAGTCCGCGCCGCCCCGGCAAGCCCCGAAGTTGGTCCTGAACCTGAATGGTAGTTTTGTGCCGGGGACTGTGCCGATGCACTTTCCCGCACCACGGAAGCCGGATCGAGCATAAACCAGTAAGGCGGAACCGATGAGCGGACGTCACAGCGGGCGCACCAGCCCGGGATTGCGCATCACCGCGCTTCCCGGGACGGTCAAACTCCTTTTCCGGCTGGCCCCGCGCCAGCTGAACGATGAGATCGCTTTCGCCAAAATCGAGCTCAAGCGCAAGGGCGTCCAGGTTGGAGTGGCGGCTGCCTTCTTCGCCATTGCCCTGGTTTTCCTGGTCTTCCTGGTCATCGGGCTCATCGTCGCCGCCATCATGGGCCTGGCCACCATCATGCCGGCCTGGCTGGCAGCCTTGCTGGTGTCGGCAGCCTTCCTGCTGATCGCGCTCATCGGGGGCCTGATCGGGCTGCGTAAGTTCAAGAAGGCCATGCCCCTGCTTCCGGAAGAAACCATCCGGGGCATCAAGCACGACGTCGGCGTCGCCCGGGAGGGCTCCGCCTTCAACCCCGCGGTCCTGGACCCCAACAGCCCGGAAGCCAAGGCTGCCAAGGCCGCCAGGGAAGAGGCCGCCGCCAAGGCCAAGGCCGAAAAGGCCGCAAGGGACGCCGAGCACGAAAGGGAATTCCCGCACGCGTCCGAGCCGGAGCTGGTGCGCAGGCTCAACCAGCGCCGCCACCACCTCACCGAGGCGCGCGACGAACTGGGCACGGAACTGGACGTCAAAACCCAGGCCCGGTACCTGCTGGCCGTTGCCCAGGGCAAGGTCCGGGAGGGCCAGGCCCTGGCCATGCACGGCAAGGATGCGCTAAGCGCCAGGCTTGCAGGGCTCTCCGGAACCGGTGAAGGCCTGCAGAAGCGGTGGAAGCCGCTGGCAGCCCTGGCCGCCGCCGGCACCGTCCTGGTGGTCCTGTTGCGGAAGCTGAT
Organism: Arthrobacter sp. MPF02; assembly: GCF_046605375.1. Taxonomy (GTDB): domain Bacteria; phylum Actinomycetota; class Actinomycetes; order Actinomycetales; family Micrococcaceae; genus Arthrobacter. Next base: position 1,374,135 of record NZ_CP176772.1, read on the forward strand.
CCGCACGTACTGAAACCGGCGGTAGATGGCGGGCCGACGGGCGGAACGCCAGCAACCGCACAACCGCGCCGACAAGGCAGCAGCATAGAAAGGGGGACGGGTGAAGTTTATTGGTGCCGGCGCCCGTCCCGGTCGTCCCCAGGTGGACCACGATGTCGTGTTCACCATTCCCAACCTGCTCACGGTGGTGCGGTTCATGGGGGTTCCGCTCTTCATCTGGCTGGTTCTGGCGCAAAAAGAGTACGGCGCCGGGGTGGTGGTGCTTGCGGTCATGGCCGGCACGGACTGGATTGACGGCTACATAGCCCGCCGCTTTGACCAGGCATCGAAACTGGGGCGGATCCTGGACCCCATCGCCGACCGGCTTGCCCTGATTGCCGTTGCCGTCACCCTGGTAATCGCCGGCGTCGTGCACTGGCTGTACCTGGCCGCCCTGCTGGTTCCGGACGCGGTGCTGCTCGCCCTGACGCTCTCGCTCTTCCGGGGGCATCCGGATCTTCCCGTCAGCGTGATGGGCAAGGTCCGCACCGGGCTGCTGCTACTGGGAACACCCATGCTGGTTCTTTCCCGCCTGGACACCGGATTCTCCGAGGGGCTGTTCGTCGCCGCGTGGGTGGTGCTGGGGCTGGGACTGGTGGGCCACTGGATCGCCGCCTACAACTATTTCTGGGCGATCCTGCGGAAAGGCAGGATGCGCAGCGGCCACGACGGCGGGACCTCCTGATGGTGTGGGTGGCCGTCGCCCTCGCCGTCCTCGGGGCCTTCTGCCTTGCGCTTGGTGCCCAGCGGCAAGGCAGCGCTGTCAAGGCGGACACCGGGGGACTGGCACTGAGCTCGAACGGTTTCCTCCGGCTGCTGCGGAACCCACGCTGGGTTTTCGGCCTCCTGCTGCTCTCAGCCGGAATGGCGATGAACGCCGTGGCACTGGTGTCCGCGCCGCTGACCGTGATCCAGCCCATCGGTGCCATCGCGCTGGTGATTACCACCATCGTCAACGCCCGGGACCAGGACCTCACCATCAACCGCGCCACCTGGGTAGCGATTGCTGCGTGCGTGACCGGTTCCGCACTCTTTGTCCTGCTCGCCGTCACCGTGACCCAGGAGAACCACCACGTCAGCCTTGGGGACGAGCTGACCATTGTGCTGCTGCTGGCACTTGCCGTCGGCCTGTTCGGCTCCCTGGCCGTCATGTTCCGGCACCGGATGAACGCTTTTGTCTACATCCTGGGAGCCGGTGTCCTGTTCGGATTCGTGGCCGTACTGACGCGGATCATCGGAAGGCACCTGCTCGATCCCAACGGGCTGTTCCTGCTGAACGTGCAGTGGTACTCCGTTGTGGCCATCATCGCCGCGGGCGGGCTGGGATCGTGGTTCGTGCAAAGCGCCTACTCCACCGGACCACCGGATCTTGTGATTGCGGGCCTCACCGTCATCGATCCCATCGTGGGCATCGCCATCGGAATTGTGATCCTCGGCGAACTTAGCCCGGACGTGCACGCCGTGATGGCGATTGCCATGGGAACCGCCGCTTCCCTTGCTATCGTTGGGGTTATCGCCCTATCCCGCCACCATCCCGAAGTCACCAAACGCAAAAAGGACGCCCGGAAGGCGGCGGGCGGGCCAACCCACTAGCCCGTTCCTACAAGAGATCCAGCAATTACACGAAGCCGGGCGCGCATGCCGGGCCAGCCGTGCAGTCAGTCAAAGCTGTCCGCACCGTGACCATCAGGAGCTTTGCACGTGACCACGCCAGCCGACCAGCGCCCGCTGACCATCCTGATCGCCGCCGATACCTATCCGCCGCACGTCAACGGCGCAGCCCAGTTTGGCTACCGCCTGGCCAAGGGAATGACGGGGCGGGGACACAACGTGCATGTGCTGGCCTGCAACACCGGCAAGGGCAAGAGCTTCACCGAGTTCCGCGACGAAGCAACGGTGCACCGGCTCCGCTCCCACAGCGTGCCCACCCACGAGTACTTCCGGATCTGCTTCCCCTGGGAGATCAAAAAGGAAATCAGCCTGCTGTTCGACCGGGTGCAGCCGGACGTTGTGCACATCCAGAGCCACTACATGATCGGCGAGCACGTGCTGTATGAGGCGGTGAAGCGCGGTGTGCGGATCGTGGCCACCAACCACTTCATGCCCGAAAACCTCAATCCGTTCCTGCCGTTCCCCCAATGGTTCAAAAACATCATCGGCCGCATCTCCTGGAAGGACATGGGCAAGGTGATGGGCCAGGCCGATGTGGTCACCACCCCCACCCCTTTGGCGGCGCGTGCCATGCACGAGCACGCCTTCCTGCGCAAGGTCCTTCCCCTCTCCAACGGCGTCGACTCGGCTGCCTACGAGCTGCAGCCGGGCGAGCACATTGAGCCCCACCAGCACCCCACGGTGATGTTCGCGGGCCGGCTGGCGGAGGAGAAGCACGTGGACGTCCTGATCAGGGCCATCCGGAAGACCCCGCCGGAACTGAACGTCCACCTGGAAATTGTGGGCGGCGGCGAGATTCGTGCGTCCCTCGAGCAGCTGGTGGAGCAGCTTGGCCTGGGCAGCCGCGTGAAATTCCTCGGCCTTGCCAGCGACGAGGACCTCCGCAGGGCCTATATCCGGGCCGATGTGTTCTGCATGCCCGGCACCGCTGAGCTGCAGTCCCTGGTGACCCTCGAGGCGATGTCCGCGTCCACTCCGGTAGTGCTGGCTGACGCGATGGCGCTGCCGCACCTGGTGCGGGACGGCGAAAACGGCTACCTCTTCACCCCCAACGACAGCGATGACCTGGCCAAGAAAATCACCCAGATCCTCCAGCTGCCCAAGGACCAGCGCGACGCGATGGGACAGGCGAGCAGGGCTATGGTGGGGCCGCACAGCATCCAGGGCACCCTGCAAACCTTCGAGGATCTCTACCGCGGCGCAGGCTACGAGGACAAGGTGGTCTAAGCGCTCCCCGGGGTTTGCTAGAGTGTTTTTGCCCTGAAGCTCGCAGATTGTCTACCCTGCGTCCTGGGCCTCTGGGGCTATAGCTCAGCTGGTTAGAGCGCGGGACTCATAATCCTAAGGTCCTCGGTTCAAGTCCGAGTAGCCCTACATCAGAAACCGCGGCCGACGATATCGTCGGCCGCGGTTTCCCTTTTTTAACCAGCAGATCTGCGGTAAGTTACTGCCGAGTAACTTACTGGGCCCGTTCCTGAACTGCCGGGCAACCATCATCCGAAGGGTAACCATGTCCACACCTTCCAGCGCCCCTGATGACCTTCCCTACGCCGACGGCGACTTTTATGCCTTTGAGCAACTCCTGACTCCAAAAGAGCAGGACCGGCTGGCTGAGGTACGCGACTTTTTGGCGCGGGAGGTTCGTCCCATCGCCGTGGACTACTGGAACCGCGGCGAGTTTCCAATGGACCTCATCCCCAAGCTGGGCGACATCGACCTGGTCAGCCCTGTCAGGCGGCAGGGGTACTCCAACCTGCTCGCAGGGCTGATCCACGCGGAGGTGACACGGGCGGACGCCTCCATCGCTACCTTCCTGGGGGTCCACGACGGACTCTTCACCGGTTCCATCGAGGCGCTGGCCTCTCAGGAGCAAAAGGATGCCTGGCTTCCGGACATCTACGCCATGAGAAAGATCGGCGCCTTTGGCCTGACCGAGCCGCTCGGAGGCAGCGACGTCGCAGGCGGGACACGGACCACCGCCCGACGGGACGGCGACTCCTGGGTCCTCAGCGGGGCCAAGCGCTGGATCGGAAATGCCACTTTCTCCGACTGGGTAGTGATCTACGCCCGCGACCTGGCCGACAACCAGGTCAAGGGCTTCCTGGTGGACAGCGGCCTGCAGGGATACAGCGCCACCGCGATCGAGAACAAAATCTCCCTCCGCACCGTCCAGAACGCCGATATCACCCTCGACAACGTCGTGGTTCCCGCCTTCTACAAACTGGACCACGCCAACAGCTTCCGCGACGTCAACAAGGTCCTCAAAGTCACCCGCCTGGGTGTTGCCTGGCAGGCCGTCGGCCAGCAGCTTGCCGCCTTCGATGTTGCCCGGCGCTATGCAGTGGAACGCCACCAGTTCGGCCGTCCACTGGCATCGTTCCAGCTGGTCCAGGACCAGCTGGTCAAGATCCTCGGCAACGCCGTCAGTTCGATGGGCATGATGGTGCGGCTCTCACAGCTCGAGGACGCAGGCCAGGCCAAGGATGAACAGTCCGCCCTGGCCAAGGCCTTTACGACTGCGCGGATGCGCGACAGCGTCGCCCTTGGCCGGAGCATCCTGGGCGGCAACGGCATCGTCACTGATTTCGAGATGGCGAAAATCTTTGCCGACGCCGAAGCCATCTACTCCTACGAGGGCACCGCCGAAATAAACACCCTGGTGGCCGGCCGCGCCATCACCGGCATCTCAGCCATTACCTGATCCCCTCCTTCTCAGGCCGGTCCCTCCACCGGCAGCAGGACGGACGGCCGCAGGTCCATCACGAACTGCAGGGGATTGACGTACTCCTCACCGCGGCGCACGCCCCAGTGGACGCAGGACGGTGTTCCGCAATGGCCGGCAAGGGTGGTGCCGATGACTTGGCCTTCGGTGACCATGCTGCCGGCCGCCAGGGTACTCCTGACGGGCTCGAAGCTGCTGCGCAATCCGTTGCCGTGATCGATGGTGATCACAGGCCGGTCCACCACCACGCCTAAGAAGCTGACGGTGCCCGCAGCGGGGGAGGTGACATGGGCGCCGTCGGACGCTGTTCCAAGGTCCACCCCCCTGTGCCCGCTCAGCCACGGCTTGGGCGGCGGATCGAAGGCCCGCAGCACTGGCGGGCGGGGCGCCACGGGCCAGCGCCAGGAAGGCGGAGCCGCCTGTGCTGCCGGATCTCCGCCCGCCGTCGATGCAGCAGGGCGGGCCGGCGGCTGGTACGGCACGGGTTGCACGGTTGATGCCACCGAGGCGGGCAGCAGGAGCAGGGCGGCCAGCAGGAGAGGGGGTTTCATGTGCCCATGCTGTCCGGTGGTGCCGGCACCCGGAAGGCTTGTGCGGGCCCATGTGGATAAGGTCGTCCGCGCGGCCCGGCTGTCCGGCGGGCGCGGGTCCTGTAGTACACTTGGTGGAGCAGTTTGCTGCGCCCTCAACGTTTCCCGTCCCAATGGTTCATCCCAGCGGTGTTCCTGCCTGTCCGGATTGCGTCGGCACGCCTCATTCAGGAGTGTGGGGGAGCGGTGGCTGACTACGCGTATCCAGCCCTCCACCGGTGAAGCTTTGGCAAGCCGGGGAGGATCGCGTCTCCTGCGGTCCGTGCCACCCGGCGCGGATGGGACCGCGATGGATGCCAGGAGCACGGCCCAACCCGGGCCACGCTAAACAACCGTCAACTATTGGCAGGGTAAGAAGCCCAAGGGCTCTCTCATGAATGACCTGCCGGAAGGAGCGTCGGCATGCCCGTCGTAACCATGCGCCAGCTGCTTGACAGCGGCGTCCACTTTGGACACCAGACCCGCCGTTGGAACCCGAAGATGAAGCGCTTCATCTTCACCGAGCGCAACGGCATCTACATCATCGACCTGCAGCAGTCGCTGTCCTACATCGACCGCGCTTACGAGTTCGTTAAGGCCACCGTCGCCCACGGCGGCACCGTGCTCTTCGTCGGCACCAAGAAGCAGGCCCAGGAAGCCATCGCCGAGCAGGCAACCCGCGTTGGCCAGCCGTACGTGAACCAGCGCTGGCTCGGCGGTATGCTGACCAACTTCCAGACCGTCGCCAAGCGCATCCAGCGCATGAAGGAACTCGAAGAGATCGACTTCGACGACGTCGCCGGTTCCGCTTACACCAAGAAGGAGCTGCTGCTCCTCAAGCGCGAACTCACCAAGCTGGAGTCCAACCTCGGTGGTATCCGCAACCTGACCAAGGCTCCGTCCCTGCTCTGGGTCGTTGACACCAAGAAGGAACACCTCGCCGTTGACGAGGCCAAGAAGCTGAACATCCCGGTTGTGGCCATCCTGGACACCAACTGCGATCCGGACGAAGTCGACTTCCCGATTCCGGGCAACGACGACGCCATCCGCTCCGTGAACCTCCTGACCCGCGTTGTTGCCGACGCCGTTGCTGAGGGCCTGATCGCCCGCAACAACCGCGGCACGGGTGCAACCGAAGCTCCGGAAGAGCCGCTGGCCGAGTGGGAGCGCGAGCTCCTCGAGGGCAGCAAGGCCGAGGAAGCTGCTGCTCCGGCTGAAGCGCCGGCTGCCGAGGCTTCCTCCGACGACGCCAAGTAAGACAACTAAATCCGGATTCTCCGCGCTGTCCGCAGCCGGAGCTGCTGACAGGATGGCCGCCCGCAGCCGCGGGCAGCCGTCCTGTCGGTCCGTAACCACATCACATTTCTAGACAGAGGGGTTCACATGGCGAACTACACTGCCGCGGACATCAAGGCCCTGCGTGAGCGCACCGGCGCCGGCATGATGGACGTCAAGAAGGCTCTTGACGAAGCCAACGGTGACGCCGAGAAGGCCATCGAAATCATCCGCATCAAGGGCCTCAAGGGCGCTACCAAGCGTGAAGGCCGCTCCACTGCTGAAGGCCTCGTGGCTGCCAAGGTCAGCAACGGCGTGGGTGTCATGATCGAGGTCAACTGCGAGACCGACTTCGTCGCCAAGGCGGACAAGTTCATCCAGCTGGCCGACAAGGTCCTGGCCGTCGCCGTCGAGTCCGGTGCTGCTGACCTCGAGACCCTGCTGGCCACCGAAGTTGACGGCAAGCCGCTGTCCGAGGTCGTCGTCGAAGAGGGCGCCGTCCTGGGCGAGAAGGTTGTTGTCCGCCGCATCTCCCGCGTTGAGGGTGCCACGGTCGACGCTTACCTGCACAAGACCTCCAAGGACCTCCCGGCCCAGGTTGGCGTTCTGTTCGCGGTCGACGGTGAAGGCGAAGCCGCTGCCACCGCAGCCCACGACGTCGCCGTCCACATCGCTGCAATGGCTCCGAACTACCTGACCCGCGAAGACGTTCCGTCCGAGCTGGTTGAGTCCGAGCGCCGCATCGCCGAAGAGACCGCCAAGGCCGAAGGCAAGCCCGAAGCCGCCCTCACCAAGATCGTGGAAGGCCGCGTGACGGGCTTCTACAAGGGTGAGGTGCTGGTTGACCAGGCATTCGCGAAGGACGCCAAGAAGTCCGTGGCACAGGTCCTCGAAGAGGCCGGTGTCAAGGGAACCGCGTTCACGCGTTTCCGCGTCGGCTCCTAGTCGAAACTGCAAGGGGGTGGCCACTTCGGTGGCCGCCCCTTTTGCATGCGCGCAGTACGCGCCAAGCCCGTCGGTTCCGGCCACCGGTCCGGCAGGATAACCTTTTTTCAGAGTTCTCAAAGGGAAGGCATCATGGAAGCCGTCAACACTGTAATCCATCCAGAGAAAAGCAAACGGCGGGTCCTCCTGAAGCTCTCGGGTGAGGTCTTCGGCGGTGGAAAGCTGGGTGTCGACCCCGAAACCGTCCGCGACGTCGCCAAGCAGATTGCGGCAGCCGTGCCCCAGGTCGAGGTGGCCATCGTCGTCGGCGGCGGCAACTTCTTCCGCGGCGCTGAGCTCTCGCAGAGCGGCATGGACCGCTCCCGGGCTGACTACATGGGCATGCTGGGCACGGTCATGAACTGCTTGGCGCTGCAGGACTTCCTGGAGCAGGCGGGCGTCGAGACCCGCGTCCAGAGCGCCATCACCATGGGCCAGGTCGCCGAAGCCTACATCCCGCGCCGTGCCATCCGGCACATGGAAAAGGGCCGCGTGGTAATTTTCGGTGCCGGTGCCGGCCTGCCCTACTTCTCCACGGACACCGTAGCCGCCCAGCGTGCGCTCGAGGTCCACGCCGACGTTGTCCTGATGGCCAAGAGCGGCGTTGACGCGGTCTACACCGCAGACCCCAAGAAGGACCCCTCAGCAGAACGGCTTGAAACGCTCAGCTACGACGATGCGCTCCGACGCGACATCCGCGTCATGGACCAGACGGCCATGACCATGTGCAAGGACAATGACCTCTCCATGGTGGTCTTCGGCATGGAGGGCGAGGGCAATGTCACCCGCGCCATCCTGGGCGAGAAGCTGGGCACGCTGGTCACAGCCTAGCTGCGGCTAGGATGTTTTCAGGACAGTTCCGTCCCTGCCGTGGCGGCCGGGACGGAAGCAGCAACAGCCAACGACGTGGAACGGAACCTGTAGTTCCGGACCACACCAGAACCTGAGGAGAGACAGTGATCGAAGAAACCTTGCTCGAAGCCGAAGAAAAGATGGACAAGGCCGTAGAGGTAGCCAAGGAAGACTTCGCTTCCGTCCGCACCGGCAGGGCCAATCCCGGCCTGTACAACAAGGTCCTGGTGGACTACTACGGCTCGCCCACCCCGCTGCAGCAGCTGGCCTCCTTCGCGATCCCCGACGCGCGGACCATCCTCATCACCCCGTTCGACAAGACCGCCCTGCGCGATATCGAACGCGCCCTGAGCGACTCCGAGGTGGGCGCGAACCCCTCCAACGACGGCAACGTCATCCGGATCACCATTCCGGAACTGACCAAGGAACGCCGCAAGGAATACGTCAAGATCGTCAAGACCAAGGGCGAGGACGCGAAGATTTCCATCCGCAATATCCGCCGCAAGGCCAAGGAAACCCTGGACCGCCTGGTCAAGGACGGCGAAGCGGGCGAGGACGAGGGCACCAGGGCCGAAAAGGAACTGGACGGCATCACCAAGGCGCACGTGGACGGCATCGATGAGCTCCTGAAGCGCAAGGAAGCTGAGCTGCTCGAAGTCTGATGGGCCAGGCAGATCAGGCCCCGGCAGCACGGGCGCGCACACGGCGAAAGCAGCCCAGGAGCAATCCGACGCCAAAGGCGGGACGCAACCTGCCGGCCGCCGTGGTGGTGGGCCTGGCCATGCTGTTCGCGGTGCTCGGCGGGCTGTTGTTCCTGCCGCTCGGTTTCGTGGCCGTAACCACGGCCTTTGCCGTGTTCGGCGTCTGGGAAATCTACCGCGCCCTCGAGGCCAACGGAACAAGGATGCCCATCGTGCCGGTGATGACCGGCACGACGGCCATGCCGTTCGTGGCCTACCTGGGCGGCATCGAAAGCCTGCTGTTCGCCATGCTGCTCAGCTCCGTAGCCGTTCTCCTGTGGCGCTCGATCGAAAGCGCCGCCGGCTCGGCCAACAGCATCTTCGCGGGAGTCTTCACCCTTGGCTGGGTGCCGTTCTTCATCAGCTTCGCCGCGCTGCCGCTGCATGCCGCCGACGGCCCGTCCCCGCTGGGGCTCTGGCCCGGAGGCACCATCCCCGACGGTGCCTGGCAGGTTGCCGTCATGCTGCTGCTGGTGGTCTCCAACGACACGTTCGGCTACCTGGTGGGCGCTTCCCTCGGCAAGCACCCGATGGCGCCCAAAATCAGTCCCAAGAAATCCTGGGAAGGATTCGCCGGCTCTGTCGCCGGCGCCATCCTAATCGGCGTCCTGGCCTGCCTTTTCATCCTGGACAAGCCCTGGTGGGTGGGGGTTGTGCTGGCCGTCGGCACGGTGGCTGCCTCCACAGCGGGTGACCTCGCTGAATCCATGGTGAAGCGTGAACTGGGCGTGAAGGACATGAGCAGCATCCTGCCGGGGCACGGCGGAGTCATGGACAGGCTGGACTCCATCGTGTTCGCTTCCCCCGTTGTCTTTGTCCTCTACGGGCTGGTCGCCGGAGCCTGACCAACAAACCCCGCCGGGCCGGCACCATAAACTGGTGCAGCAGCGCTACGGCTAAGAAGCATCATCGAAGGAAGCACAGTGGCATTGGACATTCATCGGCAGATCCCCGGGTCCTTTGAGCGCGTCCCGCGCAGCGAATACGGCTACAACGCCAGGCAGGTGGACCAGTTCCTGCAGCGGGCGCGCGTCTCCCTGGAAACCCCGGAAGCCACGGCCGAGCCCGTCAACAGTGCCGACGTCCGCGCCGTTTCCTTCGACCCCGTCAAGGGCGGCTACGCGGCATCAGTGGTGGATGCGGCCCTCGACAGGCTGGAGGACGCCTTTGCCCGCAGGGAACGTGACGACCTGATCGCAGCCCGGGGCGAGGACGCCTGGCTGCGGGAAATCGGCAAGCTCTCCGGCATCCTCCGCGGCCGGCTGCACCGCCCCGACGGCGAACGCTTCCGCAGGCCCGCAAAGAAGAAGGCACGCAGCTACAACACCGCCGACGTCGACCGGCTGTGCCGTGAGCTCGTCGCCTACCTGGAGCAGGACAAGCCGTTGAGCGTGGACAGCGTCCGGCGCGCCGTCTTCCGCCCCGCCGTGGGCCGTGACGGCTACGAGGAAGCCCAGGTGGACGCCTTCCTGGACCGGGTCGTCGAGCTGATGGCCGCCATCGACTAGGTCCTGCAATTGCTGGTACCGGCTCAGTCCCCGCCCGGCGGAGTGGGTGACAGCGGCGTGAACCGCTGCCAGATACCCCGGTAGGCACGGTAGCCGTAGTAGGCGGATGCGGCCAGGAAGCCTAGCCCGCACACCGCCCCCGCCAGCACCGCGGTTCCAGTCCCGGCGCCGGCAAGCGCCAGGACCAGCCCCGCCAGGATGGCAATCAGGGCAGCGTTCGCGGCGGTCATGAAGATCATGCTGCTCCCGGCAAGGTGGCTGAGGCTGCTGCGGTTTCCGAAGAAGAAATACGTCCGGCCGGAGCCGGCCTCGTCGTCGTGGTAAGCCGCCATGAGGTAGGGCGCCACACCCGGGTCCAGGTCCACATAGGCGGCCCGCAACCGGTTCATTGCGGTGACGTACATCAGGTCCTCCTGCGCCACGTTCAGGACACGCACCTGCGTGAGCAGGCCCATGGCCACATCAATGCACAGGATGGTCACCGCAAGCAGCACGAACGCGTCCGAGAACCGGGTGGCCTGGCCCACCAGCGCTGCGCTCACGATGCTGGCCGAGGTGAACGTGAGGAACATGCTGATCCGGGTCAGCACCTCGCCCTGGGTGGTGCTGCGCGAGGCCAGCAGGCCCCAATGCTCGGTGGCGAGCAGCTGCGCCCGCACGGACGGCGGCACCCGGTCCTGCGGCCCTGGCGGACTCCTGCCGTCGGTGGACATGGCGCTATTGTCCACCCATCAGCGTTCGGTAGCCAGCGGCCGTTCCGGGGTGTGCAGCCGCGTCATGACCCGCGCCATTGTCTTCGGGACCCTGCCGGGGGTGGCGCGCGACACCACGACCATCACCGTGAAGGCCGCGGGAACGCTCCAGGCCGCGGGCTGCGCGAGCCAGACGGGTATGCTCGCTGCGCCCGCGACCGCACCGATGACCATCGCCCCGCCGCAGAGCAGGCCGCCGGTCACCATGCCGGAGATCGCACCGGCATCTGTCAGTCCCCGCCACCAGATGCCCAGCAGCAGGACCGGGCAGACCGTGGACGCGGTGAAGGCGAACACCAGGCCTACGCTGCCGGCGAGGGCGAAGGAGTCCGTCATGAAGGCGAACGCCAGCGGCACGACGGCGGACATCACCGCAGCGAGGCGGAACCCGCCGACGCCGGCGCCCAGGACGTCCTGGCTGATGACCCCGGCCAAAGAGACAACCAGCCCTGACGTTGTGGACAGGAAAGCGGCGAACGCGCCGGCCACCACCAGGGCCGAGAGAAGATCACCTGCCGTTCCCTCCACAAGCTCACCCGGAAGCAGCAGCACCAGCGCGTCCGCCTGGCCGGAACGGGCCAGGTCCGGGGCGAACATCCGCCCCACCAGGCCGTAGGCGGTGGGAAACAGGTAGAACACCGAGAGCAGCCCCAGGACGATCAGGGTGGTCCTCCGCGCCGACTGTCCGTCGGGGTTGGTGTAGAAGCGCACCAGCACGTGGGGGAGCCCCAGGGTGCCGAACAGCAAGGCAACCAGGAGGGAGATGTTCTGGTAGAGCCCGGCCGGGGGTGCGCCGGACGGATTCACGGCCGGCGGAGCCAGCTCGGGGGAGCCGGTCCCGGCCAGCATAAACACGATGAAGAGGATGGGCACGGCCAGGGCAGTCAGCTTGAGCCAGTACTGGAACGCCTGGACAAACGTTATGGAGCGCATCCCGCCGGCGACGACCGTCAGGCAGACGACGATCACCACAGCCACGGACCCCACCCAGGACGGCAGCCCTGTGGTGATCCGGATGGTCAGGGCGGCGCCGTGGAGCTGGGGGACAATATAGAGCCACCCCACCAGCACCACCACTAGGCTGGTGACCTTGCGTGCGGGCCGCGAGTCCAGCCGCGCCTCGGTGAAGTCGGGGATGGTGTAGGCCCCGGAGCGGCGCAGCGGTGCGGCGACGAACAGCAGCAGCATCAGGTACCCGGCCGTATAGCCCACCGGGAACCACAGCGCGTCCGTCCCGGACAGCAGGATGAGCCCTGCCACGCCCAGGAAGCTGGCGGCGGACAAGTACTCGCCGCCGATAGCCGAGGCGTTCCACCAGGGGCGCACAGTCCGGGACGCAACATAGAAGTCGCCGGTGGTGCGGGAAATCCGCAAGCCGTAGAAGCCGATTACTGCGGTAGCCACGGACACCACGGCCAGCGCGGCAATGGCAACGCCGGCGTTCACGGAGCCATCACTGGTCACCGGCCAGGTCCCGGTAGCGGGCCTCGTTGCGGGAGGCGGTGCGGATGTACAGCCAGGCGCTCAGCCCGATCACCGGATAGATGCCGGCGCCCAGCAGGAGCCAGCCGAAAGGGATGCCGGCAATGCGGGTTTCGGCCAGGCCGGGAACCACTGCCAGCAGCAACGGAAAAGCAGCCAGGATCACCAGGAACCCTCCGGCAACCACCAGGGCAAGCCGCAGCTGCGACCGGATCAGGGACCTGACAAAAACCTGCCCCACGTCCGATTCCTGGGCAGCTTCGCGTGTCTCCTGGGAAACGCGCGCCGGGGTGGCGGGAGCGGTCACCCGCACCCTGGTCACGACTGCGGCCTGATGCGGGTGGCGCCGAGCTTCTCCCGCACGGTGGGCAGGTGCCGCCGGCTGATGGGGAGGCTGGCGCCCGCGACGGTTACACACGGTCCGTCGGCGGCAAGCTTCATGGATGTGACGTGCTTCAGGGCCACGAGGTAGGAGCGGTGGGTGCGGAGGAATCCCGCCTCCGCCCACTGCTGCTCCAGGTCGGCCAGCGGCACCCGGATCAGGTAGCTGGCGTCCGCTGTGTGCAGCCGCGCATAGTCTCCCTGCGCCTGGACGTAGGTGACGTCGTCGCGCCGGATCATCCTGGTGGTTCCGCCCTGGTCCACCGTGATCATCTCGGGCGCGCTGCCGCCGTCGCGCAATTCACTGATCCGGCCCACCGACCGTGCCAGCCGCTCCGCCCGGACCGGCTTGAGGAGGTAGTCAACGGCCGCAAGTTCGAAGGCGGCCAGTGCGTGGTCCTCATCAGCGGTCACGAACACCACAGCCGGCGGGTGGCTGCTGGCGGAAATCGCCCGGGCGATGTCCAGCCCGGACACGGCCGGCATGTGGATGTCCAGGAAGACCGCGTCCACGGTCCCGGTGGAGAGGGCGCGGAGGGCCTCCGACCCGGACGTCGCGCGGAGGACCTTGCCGATGCGTCCGTCCCGGCCCAGCAGGAAGGCGAGTTCTTCCACTGCGGGCAGCTCATCATCGACGACGAGGACGTTAATCATCCTCCTAGGGTAGCTTTCCGGCACCCGCTGACCGGCCAAAAAAGCTATCCGTTCAGGCATTGTGGCCCGGCTGGGACTTGGGCACCCGCATGGTGATCAGCGTCCCTTCCCCGGGGGCGGTTTCGATAACCAGGCCGTGGTCGTTGCCGTAGACCTGCCGGAGCCGGGCGTCCACGTTCCGCAGCCCCACATGGAGCCCGTCGGTGTGCCCGGCGAGCATGGACCGGAGCTGCCCGGGATCCATGCCCACGCCGTCGTCCTCGATGGTCACTTCGGCGAAGGCGCCGGCATCGTTAGCGGTGATACTGATGTGGCCCGGGCCCTCCTTGGCCTCGAGCCCGTGCCGGACGGCGTTTTCTACCAGCGGCTGCAGGCTGAGGAACGGAATTACCGTGCCCAGCACCTCCGGTGCAACGCGCAGGCTGACCTGCACGCGCTCCCCGAACCTGGCCCGTTCGAGCAGCAGGTACCGGTCAATGCAGCGCAGCTCCTCAGCCAGGGTGGTGAAGTCCCCGTGCCGCCGGAAGGAGTAGCGCGTGAAATCGGCGAACTCCACGACTAGCTCGCGTGCCCGTTGGGGATCGGTGTTGATGAATGACGCGATCGCGTTGAGGGAGTTGTAGATGAAGTGCGGGCTGATCTGCGCCCGCAGCGCCCGCACTTCGGCTTCCATCAGCAGGGTCCGGGACGCGTCCAGTTCTGCCAGTTCCACCTGCGCGGCAACCCAGTCCGCCACCTCCCCGGTGGCGCGCACCAGCCCGGCTCCGGCGTCCGGCGCGAACGCGGCCACCACACCCACCACCCGGGAGTCCGCACGCACGGGGGCGATCACCGCGGCGAGGGCGCTCCCGGTCCCGTCAGCTCCTGCCGGAAGCACGGCAGTGCGGCCGCCGGCCAAAACGCCGGCCGCCAGGTCCATCAGCCGTGCCTTCAGCTCGTCGCCCGTTCCGTCCCAGGCCAGCACGTCCGAGGTGTCCGTGATGGCCAGGGCGTCGCAGCCGAGCAGGCCGCGCAGCTGGCGGCTGGCTTTCGCCGCGCCTGCCGGGTTCAGGCCCCGCCGGAGGTGCTGGCCCGCCTGCGATGCGGCATGCAGGGTGTGGTAGGTGGCACGCTCAGCGTCCGTGCCGAGATCCCGGAAGGAGCGGAGTACTTTGACCCCCACGCCGACGACGACGGCAATGGCCATGGCGATAACGGCCACGGCGGCGGCGGTCAGGAGGGGGGATTCCGGCATGGTGCCCAGCGTAGCCGTTGCCGTTTGTCGCAGCATCCCGACCGTTGAGCGACCGCAGGAGGCCCAGATCTGGAATGTGGCAGCCGGCACAAGCACAGTGAGTGAAGTCACACCGGTGTTGTCCCTGTCCCGGGCCTGCCCCCGGATGTGTTCCGGCAAGTCTCTACGAGGAGGAATGATGGGTAACGATGCCCATACTCCGGACGCAGCGGCGTCCGTGGACTTTGAACAGGTCCAGTCGACCGGGCAGTTCCAGGAACTGCGCAAGCGTCACCGCAGCTTTGTTTTCCCCATGGCAGTGGCCTTCCTGCTGTGGTACTTCGCCTACGTCCTGCTCGCCGACTATGCCGTGGGATTCATGTCCACCAAGGTCTGGGGCAACATCAACATCGGGCTGATCCTGGGCCTGCTGCAGTTTGTCTCCACGTTCGCCATCACCGGCTGGTACGTCCACTACTCAAACAAGCGGCTTGACCCCATCGCATCGGAGATCCGGAACGAAATCGAGGGCCACGAATTCGACAAGCAGGGCAACCCGATGGGTGGAGTAAACAAGTGATCAACATTGCAACAGCGGTGGATGTCGCCGCGCTCAAGGACACCACGCTGCTTAACATGGGCGTCTTCGCCCTCTTCGTTGCCGTGACCATGGTGATCGTGTTCCGCGCGAGCCGGAACAACAAAACCGCAGCCGACTACTACGCGGCCGGGCGCTCCTTCACCGGCTCCCAGAACGGCACCGCCATCGCCGGCGACTACCTCTCCGCGGCGTCCTTCCTGGGAATCACCGGAGCCATCGCCATCAACGGCTACGACGGCTTCATGTACTCCATCGGGTTCCTCGTGGCCTGGCTGGTGGCCCTGCTCCTGGTGGCGGAACTGCTGCGCAACACCGGCAAGTTCACAATGGCGGACGTCCTTTCCTTCCGGCTGAGGCAGCGGCCCGTCCGGATCGCCGCAGCCATCTCCACGCTCGCCGTCTGCTTCTTCTACCTCCTCGCCCAGATGGCAGGCGCCGGAAGCCTCATCTCCCTGCTGCTGGGCATCAGTGACTGGGGCGGCCAGGCGCTGGTGATCATCGTCGTCGGCGGCCTGATGATCATGTATGTCCTGATTGGCGGCATGAAGGGCACCACCTGGGTGCAGATCATCAAGGCTGTCCTGCTCATCGCCGGCGCAGCCGTGATGACTCTGTGGGTCCTGGCCATCTACGGCTTCAACCTCTCCGGCCTGCTGGGCGCGGCAGTGGAGACGGCGAACAACCCGGCCGTCCTTAACCCCGGCCTGCAGTACGGCAAGACTGAAACCTCCAAGCTTGACTTCATGTCCCTGGGCCTGGCCCTGGTCCTGGGAACCGCCGCCCTGCCGCACGTCCTCATGCGCTTCTACACGGTCCCCACTGCCAAGGAAGCCCGCAAGTCCGTGGTGTGGGCCATTTGGCTCATCGGCCTTTTCTACCTGTTCACCCTGGTACTGGGCTACGGTGCCGCGGCGCTGGTGGGCCCGGAAACCATCCGGACGGCACCCGGCGGGGTAAACTCCGCTGCACCGCTGCTGGCCTTCTACCTGGGCGGACCGCTGCTGCTGGGCTTCATCTCGGCCGTGGCGTTTGCAACCATCCTCGCGGTGGTGGCAGGCCTGACCATCACCGCCGCGGCCTCCTTCGCCCACGACATCTACGCCAGCGTGATTTCCAAGGGCAAGGCCGACGCCGACACCGAGGTCAAGGTGGCCCGGCGCACCGTAGTGGTCATCGGCGTCCTGGCCATCCTTGGCGGTATCCTCGCCAACGGGCAGAACGTGGCCTTCCTGGTGGCCCTGGCGTTCGCGGTCGCAGCTTCGGCCAACCTGCCCACCATCATCTACTCGCTCTTCTGGCGGAGGTTCACCACCCAGGGTGCCCTCTGGAGCATGTATGGCGGTCTTGGCGCCGCGATCGTCCTGATCATTTTTTCGCCGGTGGTATCAGGCGGCGCGACGTCCATGATCAAGGATGTGAACTTTGCGCTCTTCCCGCTAAGCAACCCCGGCATCGTCTCCATTCCGCTGGCCTTCTTCCTTGGCTGGCTCGGCACGGTACTGGACAAGAAGCGCGAGGACAGCACCAAGCAGGCAGAGATGGAAGTACGGTCCCTCACCGGCGTAGGCGCCGAAAAGGCCGTCAACCACTGACGCTCCGGCCTCCTTGCCAGAAGAGCCGCCGTCCCGGGCAAAGTATGTCCGGGACGGCGGCTCGTTCGCGTTCTGTTTCAGCGCTGGTGGTGATCGCCCGGCAAGGAGGGGATGCCGTGCCCGCCGTGCGGTACTGCCCACTCTCCGGCGGATGACGCGGCGAGTCCCGGCGTCGTAATTCCTGCCACCAGCACCGCGCCGGCGAAGGCGGCCAGGAGCAGCCGTCCCGGCTGCTGCGGGGGCGGTGCGCCGCCCTTCCGGTCCCCGCTGCGGCGCAGCCAGGCTGCGGCGGCAGTGATCATCAGCGTCAGCAGCAAGGCGGCCAGGTGGCTAAGGGCCAGCTTCGAGGTGGCAGGCGTCGATAACACGACGGCCGCCACGTGAACCACCGCCGCAGCCATCAGCGCTGCCCGGACAGGCCCCCTGAAGGGCACGTTTCCCCTGGCAAAGTGCAGTACGGCAGCGGTAGTGAGTCCTGCACCCCACAGCCCGGCGAGCACCGCGGCAGTGTACTCCGTCGAGCCCGGGGCCCCGGCCGCCCCCGCGAGGAAACTGGAGGAGATGGCAAGGTTGACCGCCCCGGCGCCAAAGGCCGCAAAGCCCACAAAGAGCCGGACCGCCGCTGCCGCCGCCCGTTCGTGGGACTGTGGCGGGGCGGCCTGCGGTGCCTGGCTCAGCGTTGCAGGATTCCCCACCGGTTACGCCCGGGCTGCGGCCGGGGACTTGTCGAGTGACAGGCCGACGCCCAGCAGGAGCACGGCGCTGGCGAGGTGCAGCACGTTGTCGGCACCGTTAAGCGCAATGATGTTCAGCGGGGAGTTCAGCAGGAACAGGCCCAGCACGCCGACCAGCAGGTACACGCCGCCAACAGTGGCGTTCACCGTCCTTGCGGCTGCAGTGCTCTTCAGGCCGGCGGCCAGCAGTGCGGCGCCGATGGCCAGGTGGATGATGTTGTGCAGCGGGTTGACTTCAAAAATGATGAGGTTTGCGCCCTCGGTGGCGGCGAAGCCCACACCGGAGGTAACGGCAAAGCCAAGGAGGCCCACCAGCAGGTAGACGGCCCCGAAAACCGTGGCGACGAGGCGGTTGGGTGAATTGCGCATGGCCCGAATCCTTCCGATAGGGCGGGACAGGGTCCCGCCGGACTGCGGATCCCCGGCGGGGACCCTCGGAAGCAGTTCGGGCCAGGTCAGGGCGCGGATGGGTAGAAGATCAGCAAACTTCCCAGTTGCGTTTTGGTTACGCTGCGGGCCTCAGCTTGATGTTGGTCATCTTGAGTTCGTTCGTGCCCTCAAAGCGGTAGGCGAGGTCCACATTCTTGCCGTCGCATGTGATTAGCCCCGCGATGTCCGCGGACTTCACGCCGTTCTCGGTGGCCACCTGGAGATCGTTGTAGGCGGGTTCGCAGCCCTCGTCCAGCTCCAGGCTTTGGATGCCGGCGATGAAGGTCTCCTTGGACAGCTGCTCCTGGAGCGCCGGATCCAGGTAGTCGTCGTAGGCCTTGGAGCTGTCGCCGGCGATCACCAGCCTGGTGAAGCCGTCGGCCAGCCCTTTGGCCTGGGTGGTGGCGCTGCCCGCCACGTTGACCAGGATGACGACGCCGAGAACCACCAGGAGCAGGACGCCGCCAATCGCAGTGAGCACGATCCACAGCTTGGGCCGCCTTTTTGCCGGCGGTTCTTCCCCGGGAAGGCCGAGCGGGCCGGAGCCGGTGAACTGGTTCGGCTGCTGCCCGCCGTTTGGCTGCCCTTGGTGGGGTTGTCCGGAGAGCTGCTGCTGCCCGGCGCCGGCGTGACCCGGCTGGTACGGTTCCTGGGGACTGCTCAAGGGGGAGCCTTTCCAAAAGTGGTGCGTCGCACTGCCTGCTTGCCGGGTCCTGTCCATGACCCGGCATTGACTGGGACAAGCCTATAGCGAGCGCGCAGGAGGCGTAGTCCCGGGGTTACCGCCCGCCGTCGTAAACCGTTGCGTACCTATCCGGGGACTGGCCGGCGCTGCAGCAGCGGCTGCACCCTGAACGGGATGAGCTCACCCATGGCAAGGGCAGTATCGGCCCGCTCCACACCATCGCAGGCCAGGATCTTGCCGTTGATGCGGAACAGGTCTTCGGCATCAACGGCAACGACCCGCAGGAGCAGGTCCGCGGAGCCGGTAAGGCCGTAGCCTTCCAGGATTTCGGGGATGCCGGACAGTTCCTTTGCCAGCTGCGTGAGCTTCTGCTGCTGGACGTGCACGGAGATAAAGGCCATGAGGGGATATCCGACGGCGGCCGGATTGATCCGCCGTTCGAAGGACAGGAAGACGTGTTTCTTTTCCAGCTGCGCCATTCGTGCCTGCACGGTGTTCCGCGAAAGGCCGAGCTGCTGGGCGAGTGCCACCACAGTCTTCCTTGGGTCTTCCGCCAGGGCGGACAGCAGCCGGGTGTCAGTGCCATCCAAAGCTTGCATAATGCGCAAAGCTAGCACGGTCCGCACATCCCCGATAGAGCATTCTGCTCAGGAATCGGCGCGGCGGTTGTACCCCCTGGGCTTTGTGAGTAGGGTCACAATTGTCCGGGGCAACGGCGCCCGGGAGGCGTGCAGGCCGGAGCCACAAGTTCCGCACCTGCAGGTCAACGACGTGAGAAGGTTGCGGGCTATCGTGTCTACAGACGGAACGGGCCAGGGCGGCGAACGTGCCTCCAGCAGCGCCCAGGGTACCTCCGGACCGGCGGGCGGACTGGTCCAGCTGATCACTCCCGCGGGGGAGCGGGTCAGCCATCCC
This sequence comes from Arthrobacter sp. MPF02, assembly GCF_046605375.1. GTDB lineage: Bacteria > Actinomycetota > Actinomycetes > Actinomycetales > Micrococcaceae > Arthrobacter. Next base: position 1,393,933 of record NZ_CP176772.1, read on the forward strand.
GAGTTCGACTTTTGGGTCAGGGACGTCACGGACGAGCAGCTCTGCGCGCTGTTCGAGGACATGCACGTCATCCGCCGCATCGACCTTGAGGCCACTGCGCTGCAGCGGCAGGGCGAACTGGCGTTATGGCCCCCTCTGCTCGGCCAGGAGGCGGCGCAAATCGGTTCAGGCCGGTCCCTGCGTGATGACGACTTCGTGTTCTCCAGCTACCGGGAGAACGGGGTGGCCTACTGCCGGGGCGTGGACCTGACGGACATTGTCAGGGTCTGGCGCGGCAACGCATCCTCGGGCTGGGACCCTTACTCCATCAACATGGCTACGCCGCAGATCATCATTGGAGCCCAGACCCTCCACGCCACCGGCTACGCCATGGGCATCCAGAACGACGGCGCAGACTCGGTGGCCGTCACCTATTTCGGCGACGGCGCCACGAGCGAGGGCGACGTTAACGAGGCCATGGTGTTCGCCGCCAGCTACCAGGTACCCGTGGTGTTCTTCTGCACCAACAACCACTGGGCCATCTCAGAGCCGGTTAAGCTGCAGTCGCACATCCACCTGGCGGATCGTGCTGCCGGGTTCGGCATTCCAGGCCTGCGGGTGGACGGTAACGACGTCCTGGCCGTCATGGCAGCGACACGCGTTGCCCTGGACAAGGCCCGGCGCGGCGGTGGTCCCACCTTCATCGAAGCCGTCAGTTACCGGATGGGGCCGCACACCACAGCCGATGACCCCACCCGCTACCGCGACCCCAACGAACTCGAGGACTGGGCGGCCAGGGACCCGATCAGCCGGGTGGCGGCGCTCCTTGACCGTAAAGGACTGCTCACGGAGGAACTGCAGCAACAGGTCAAGGACAAGGCCGACGCCGTCGCCCGCGACATGCGCGACGGCTGCACGGGCATGCCGGACCCGCAGCCGCTGGACGTTTTCAAACACGTTTACAGCACACCCAACTCTTGGCTGGACCGGCAGCAGGACCACTACGCCCGTTACCTTGCCTCCTTCGGTGATCCCGCGGGAGCAACCCTCGAAGAAGGTGCACGCTGATGACCCAGATGACCTTTGCCCGCGCCATCAATGCGGGCTTGCGGAAGTCCCTCGAAAACGATCCCAAGGTGGTCCTCCTCGGTGAGGACATCGGAGCCCTCGGCGGCGTGTTCCGCGTGACGGACGGGCTCCAGAAAGACTTTGGAAAACACCGCGTGGTGGACACGCCGCTGGCCGAATCGGCGATCGTGGGAACCGCCGTCGGCCTCGCCTACCGCGGCTACCGCCCGGTGGTGGAAATCCAGTTCGACGGGTTCGTCTACCCCGCGTTCGACCAGATCGTCAGCCAGGTGGCCAAGCTGCACTACCGCACGCGCGGAGCCGTGAAAATGCCCATCACCATCCGGGTCCCGTTTGGCGGCGGCATCGGTTCACCGGAACACCATTCGGAATCCCCCGAGGCCTACTTCACCCACACTGCAGGACTGCGCGTGGTGACGGTCGCCAACCCCCAGGACGCCTACAGCGTCATCCAGCAGGCCATCGCGTGCGACGATCCCGTGGTCTACTTCGAACCCAAGCGCCGCTACCACGACAAGGCGGACGTGGATGAGTCCGCCGACCACCGCCGGGCGGAACCGATGGACCAGGCCCGCATCCTTACGGAGGGCACAGACGTAACGCTGGTGGCCTACGGGCCGCTGGTAAAGACCGCTTTGGACGCAGCCGCCGCCGCTGCAGATGAGGGCATCTCGATCCAGGTCATCGACCTGCGCTCGCTGGCACCGGTGGACTACGCCACGGTTGAAGCTTCCGTCCGCCGTACCGGCCGGCTGGTGGTTACGCATGAAGCCGGCCAGTCCGGCGGGCTTGGCGCCGAAGTTGCCGCCAGCATCACGGAGCGCTGTTTCTATCACCTGGAGGCAGCGCCGGTGCGTGTCACCGGTTTCGACATCCCGTACCCGTATTCGAAGCTCGAAATGCACCACCTCCCCGGCCTGGACCGCATCCTCGACGGCGTGGACCGGGTAGTGGGCCGGCCCAACTCCCTCAGCGGGCTGGAAGGATGAGCGGCGCCATGATCAAGGAATTCCGTCTCCCCGATCTGGGGGAGGGGCTTACCGAGTCAGAAATCCTCAGCTGGAAGGTCGGCGTGGGCGATACCGTGACCCTGAACCAGGTCATTGCAGAGGTGGAAACCGCCAAGGCCGTGGTGGAGCTCCCGTCGCCCTTCGCCGGGGTCATCAAGGAATTGCACGAACAGCCGGGCACCGTCGTGGAGGTGGGCAAGCCCATCGTGTCCTTTGAAGTAACGGACGACGCCGGGACGGCGCCTTTGGTGCCGGCCGTGACTCCCGCCGCGGCAGCGGAAGAGGGGGAGGAGGCGCCGAAACGGCAACCGAACCTGGTGGGGTACGGCGCCGTCGTCGAAAGCTCCGGGCGGCCGGTGCGGCGTCCGCGGAACTTCCCGGCCCCGGCGGATGCGGCCGGAGAAGCGCCGGTGGCGGAGCTTGTCGAAACCAGGCCCGCCGACATCCCGGCCGAACGCCCCCGCTCCACACCGCCGGTGCGCAAGCTGGCCAAGGACGCAGGCGTCGACCTGGAACGGGTCGCCGGCACCGGCCCGCACGGACTGATCACCCGCGAGGACGTGCAGGCCTTCCTTGCCGGCGGACCCAGGGAAGCGGCGGCGGAACCCGCCCCTGCCCGGGAGACCCGGCCGGGGGAGCGCGAAACCCGCACGCGGATTAAGGGGGTCCGGAAGCTCACGGCGGAGGCCATGGTGCACAGCGCCTTCACCGCGCCGCATGCCACCGAATTCCTCACGGTCGACGTCACTCCCGCCATGGAGTTGCTGGCAAAAATCAGGGGCAGCCGGGAATTCTCGGGCGTCAAGGTCACCCCGCTGACCCTGGTGGCGAAGGCGCTGCTGGTGGCACTGCGGCGGAACCCGTCCCTGAACTCACGGTGGGACGGTGGGAACCAGGAGATTGTCACCTTCAACTACGTGAACCTGGGCATCGCCGCAGCCACGCCCCGCGGACTCACGGTTCCCAACATCAAGGACGCCGGTGCCCTGTCCCTGCACCAGTTGGCCGAAGCGCTCGCTGAGCTGACCGAGGTTGCACGGGCCGGAAAGACCCCGCCGGCTGACCTCTCCGGCGGCACCATCTCCATCACAAACATCGGCGTCTTCGGCATCGACGCGGGGACTCCCATCCTGAATCCCGGCGAAGCCGCCATCCTGGCAATGGGGGCGGTGCGCACCATGCCGTGGGAGTACCGCGGCGAGGTTGCCCTGCGGCAGGTCATGACCCTCAGCCTGTCCTTCGACCACAGGCTGGTGGACGGCGAACAGGGCTCGCGGTTCCTGGCGGACGTTGGGGCCATCCTGGCCGAACCCGGCATGGTCCTGGCAATGGTGTAGCTGACCCCCTCCCCGGCCGGGGAGCGGGTCAGCGGGCGGGGAGGGCGTCCGCAGTCAGGGCTGCCAGGGCCATGCCCTCGAGCAGCGGGCGGGCAGCAGCGGACGCCATCCTGCGGCCGTGGCTGCGGACCGAATGCGGGGTGGAGTTGATGAGGCCAAACGTGGCATGGGCCCGCACGCGCAGTTCAGAAACATCCGTGCCGGGGTGCAGGCGGGCAAGGACTTCCACCCACAGCTCAACATAGCTGCGCTGCAGGGCACGCACCGCCGCCTGGTCCTGCTCGGAAAGGTTGCTCAGGTCGCGGTCCTGCACCCGGATGACGTCCGGTTTCCCCAGCGCAAAGTCCACCTGGAACTCCACCAGCCGGCGCAGTGCCGCCAGGGGGTCGCCACTGGTTTCAACCACCTGGCGGCCGCCGTCCAGCAGTTCCCGGCTGACCGTCAGCAGCAAGTCCGCCAGCACCGCCTGCTTTCCCGAAAAATGGCGATAGACGGCAGGGCCGCTGACTCCGGCCGCTGCGCCCAGGTCCTCGAGCGACACCCGGTTGAAGCCGTTGACTGCGAACAGGGATGCGGCGGCCGCCAGCAAAGCCTGCCGGCGGTTTTCCTTCGCCTTGCTGCGCTGGGTGGTGCTGGGCACTTTTCCTCCTCGGACCCGCAGAGTCTAGCAAGGCAGGTGATGTGTTGGACATCACAGTCAATAAAGACTAACCTGAATTTCAGTTATTGCTGACTAACCGAGTTGCCGGATGCGGAACCTCGGTACGCACAGGAACGGACCCGTCGATGGAGACCCTCGCCAGCAGGATCGACCCCTCAAGCGAAGCGTTTGGTTCCAACACCCAGGCCCAGCGGGAGCTGGCGGAAGACCTGCGGAAACGCCTGGCTGATGCAGCATTGGGCGGCCCCCAAAAGTCCCGTGAACGGCATGTGGCCAGGGGCAAGCTGCTGCCTCGGGAGCGCATCGACCAGTTGCTCGACGACGGCAGCCCCTTCCTGGAAATCGCACCCCTGGCGGCCAACGGGATGTACAACGACGAAGCTCCGGGCGCGGGCGTCATCGCCGGCATCGGCCTGCTGCACGGCCGCCAGGTGCTGGTGATATCCAACGACGCCACCGTCAAAGGAGGCACCTACTATCCGATGACGGTCAAAAAGCACCTACGGGCCCAGGAGGTGGCCCTGGAAAACCGGCTGCCGTGCATTTACCTGGTGGACTCCGGCGGGGCTTTCCTGCCCAAACAGGACGAGGTGTTTCCGGACCGGGACCACTTCGGCCGGATCTTCTACAACCAGGCGCGCCTGTCGGCCGCAAAGATCCCCCAGATCGCGGCGGTGATGGGTTCGTGCACCGCCGGCGGCGCCTACGTCCCGGCCATGAGCGACGAAACGGTCATCGTGCGCAACCAGGGCACCATCTTCCTGGGCGGACCGCCGCTGGTGAAGGCGGCCATCGGCGAGATCGTCACGGCAGAGGAGCTGGGCGGCGGCGAGGTGCACTCCAGGATCTCCGGCGTCACCGACCACCTGGCCGAAAACGATGAACACGCGCTGCAGATCGTGCGGGACATCGTGGCAACGCTGCCGCCGCCTGCACCGCCCGCCTGGGACGTGGAACCCGCCGCCGAACCCGCAGCCCATGTTGAAGAGCTGTATGGTGCCGTGCCCACTGACGTCAACGCGCCCTACGACATGCATGAGGTCATCGCCCGCCTGGTGGACGGCAGCCGCTTCCACGAATTCAAGAAGGACTACGGCACCACGCTGGTCACCGGGTTCGCCCGGCTGCACGGGCACCCGGTGGGAATCGTGGCCAACAACGGCGTGCTGTTCAGCGAATCCTCCCTGAAAGGGGCGCACTTCATCGAGCTCTGCGACCAGCGCGGGATTCCCCTCCTCTTCCTCCAGAACATCTCCGGTTTTATGGTGGGCAGGGACGCCGAGCAGGGCGGCATCGCCAAGAACGGCGCCAAGATGGTCACCGCCGTGGCCACGGCGCGGGTTCCCAAGCTGACAGTGGTGATCGGCGGGTCCTTTGGGGCGGGCAACTATTCCATGTGCGGCCGCGCGTACTCGCCACGGTTCCTGTGGATGTGGCCGGCGGCGCGTATCTCGGTGATGGGCGGCAACCAGGCGGCCAGCGTGCTGGCCACCGTCAAGCGCGAACAACTTGAGGCGGCGGGCGGGGAATGGCCGGCGGAGGCCGAGGAAGAGTTCAAGGCGCCCATCCGCAGGCAGTACGAGGACCAGGGCAGCCCGTACTACTCCACGGCCCGCCTCTGGGATGACGGCGTCATCGACCCCGCAGAGACCCGCACCGTCCTGGGCCTGGCCCTCGACGTCGTTTCCCGGACCCCCCTGCCGGAGACCTCCTTCGGCCTGTTCAGGATGTGAGCCAGCCATGACCGCACCCGTAACCGCAAAGGCCGCGCATACCGTCACAGCTGCCGGCAAGCCGCTGTTCGGCACCGTGCTGGTGGCCAACCGCGGTGAGATCGCATGCCGCGTGATCCGCACCCTCCGGGCCCTGGGCATCCGTTCCGTCGCCGTTTACAGCGATGCCGACGCCGGCGCCCGCCACGTGCGCGAAGCTGACACAGCTGTCCGGATCGGCCCCGCCCCTGCCGCGCAAAGCTACCTCAACATCGACGCAGTGCTTGACGCCTGCCGCCGGACGGGCGCGGAAGCGGTCCACCCGGGCTATGGCTTCCTGAGCGAAAACGCGGACTTCGCGCGGGCCCTGGAGAAGGCCGGCATCACCTTCATTGGCCCGGGCGTGGCGGCCCTCAACATCATGGGGGACAAGATCCGCTCCAAGAACCACGTGGCCGGGTACGGCGTCCCGGTGGTCCCCGGCGTGGCCCGCCCGGGGATGACGGATGCAGAACTGGTTGAGGCGGCGGCCGGGGTCGGGTTCCCGCTGCTGATCAAGCCCTCCGCGGGCGGCGGAGGCAAGGGCATGCATGCGGTGCACAATGCAGCGGACCTTCCGGAAGTCCTGGCCACCGCCCGCCGGGTGGCGGCCGGCGCGTTCGGCGACGACACGCTCTTCCTCGAGCGGCTGGTGACCACGCCGCGCCATATCGAGGTGCAGGTGCTGGCCGACAATCACGGCAACGTGATCCACCTGGGGGAGCGCGAGTGCTCCCTGCAACGGCGGCACCAGAAAGTGATCGAGGAGGCACCCTCGCCGCTGCTGGAGAGCCTGCCGGACGGCGCGGCGGTTCGGGCACGCATCGGCGAAGCGGCCTGCAACGCCGCGCGCAGCGTCAACTACTCCGGTGCCGGGACCGTGGAATTCCTCGTCTCCGACGACGCCCCGGACGAGTTCTACTTCATGGAGATGAACACCCGGCTGCAGGTGGAACATCCGGTCACGGAGATGGTTACCGGCGTGGACCTGGTGGAGTGGCAGGTGCGCATTGCCGCGGGTGAGGAACTTGGCATCCGGCAGGCCGACGTCGAACTGAAGGGCCACGCGGTTGAGGCCCGCGTCTATGCGGAGGTACCGGAAAAGAACTTCCTGCCCTCCACCGGGCGCGTGCATCTCCTGGCGGAGCCTGCCGCCGGGACAACGGGCAGGGTGCGGGTGGACTCGGCCCTGGCGGAAGGGCTGGAGGTGTCCGCCAACTATGACCCCATGATGGCCAAGGTCATCGCCTGGGACACGGACCGCGCTTCAGCCCTGGACGCCCTGGACACCGCGCTCGCCGGCTTCACGGCCCTGGGCCTGGAAACCAACGTCGAGTACCTGCGGCTCCTGGTCAATGATCCCGATGTCCGCAACGGGCACCTGGACACCGGGTTGATCGAACGCAAGCTGCCGGAGATGGCGTTCCGCCGGATTGGCGGGGAGGAACTGGTGGCAGCGGCGTTGTCGGCCCTGGCATGGGAACCGGATCCTCCGGCCGGCAGCCCCTGGCAGGCACGGAACGGCTGGCGGCTGGGATCACCGGCGCCGCGCCGGGTCGACTTGGGCCTTCCCGGCGGGGGAATGGCCACCGTGATGGTCAGCGGCAACGTCTCGTCCGGCCCGGTGTCCGTGACGGTCGACGGCGGAACGGGCCGCACAGCCTCGTTGCAGTTCCCGGGGCCGGGCCGCGTGCAACTGACCCTTGACGGCCAGGTCCGTGACTATGCGGCGGCACCCGTGCATCCTGTGCCCGCTCCCCACGTGCCAGTAAGGCAGGCTGGCGTGATTCCGCCGTCGGACGCTCCGTTCCAGCTTTTCCTTGGCCACCGGGGCTGGTCCTGCCGGCTGGACGTGCTTAGCCGCGAGGAGCGGCTGGAACGCGTCCTCGCTGCCAGGCAGCGGGAGGAAGGCACCGCCGATCCCGCCGTGCGGTCGCCCATGCCCGGCACCGTGGTCTCGGTCCCGGTCCATGACGGAGACACCGTGGAAGCAGGCCAGGCGCTGGCGTCGGTGGAGGCCATGAAGATGGAACACCAGTTACTGGCCCCCCTTGCAGGAACGGTGCACCTTGCCGTCCGGGCCGGGGACCTGGTGAAGGCAGACCAGGTCCTGGCCACCGTCCACCCAGCCGTAGCCCCGGAACCGCACGAAGCCCAGGAACGATCCGCAGAACAGAAAAAAGAGAACCTCCCAGCAGGCAAAGGAGCCTCCCAAAATGCCCGGCTTTGAACTCACCGAGGAGTACCAGGACCTCAGCGACACGGTCCGCGACTTTGCGGACAACGTGGTGGCACCGGTCTCGGCCAAGCACGACGAAGAGCACAGCTTCCCGTACGACGTGGTCAAGCAGATGGCCGAGATGGGCCTGTTCGGGTTGCCGTTCCCGGAGGAATACGGCGGAATGGGCGGCGACTACTTCGCGCTGGCCCTCGCGCTGGAGCAGCTGGGCCGCGTGGACCAGTCCGTGGCCATCACCCTGGAGGCCGGGGTTTCCCTGGGAGCCATGCCGGTCTACCGCTTCGGCACGGAGGATCAGAAACAGGCCTGGCTCCCCATGCTCGCCTCCGGGGAGGCGCTTGCAGGCTTTGGGCTGACCGAGCCGGAGGCGGGCTCCGACGCCGGCGGCACCAAGACCAGCGCGCGGCGGGACGGCGGGGACTGGGTCATCAACGGGAACAAGGAGTTCATTACCAACTCCGGCACGGACATCACCCGCCTTGTGACGGTCACCGCGGTCACAGGCCGGAAGGAACGCCCCGACGGAAGCGTGCAAAAAGAGATTTCCACCATCCTGGTGCCCACCGACACCCCCGGCTTCAAGGCCGGGAAGCCCTACAACAAGGTGGGCTGGAGCGCCTCGGACACCCACCCGCTTACGCTCAAGGACGTCCGCGTCCCCGAATCGAACCTGCTGGGGACGGAAGGGCGGGGCTACGCCAACTTCCTGTCCATCCTCGACGAGGGTCGCATCGCCATCGCGGCGCTGGCCACCGGCGCCGCCCAAGGCTGCGCCGACCTCTCCGTCAAGTACGCCAAGGAGCGCCGGGCGTTTGGCCGGGAGATCGGCAAATACCAGGCAGTTTCGTTCAAGATCGCCCGCATGGAAGCCCGCGCCCACACGGCCCGCCTGGCCTACTACGACGCGGCCGCCCGGATGCTGGCCGGAAAGCCGTTCAAGACGCAGGCGGCTATAGCTAAGATGGTCGCAGGCGAGGCGGCCATGGACAATGCGCGGGATGCCACCCAGGTGTTCGGCGGCTATGGCTTCATCAACGAGTTCACTGTGGCGCGCCACTACCGCGACTCCAAGATCCTTGAAGTGGGGGAGGGCACCACGGAGGTGCAGCTGATGCTGATCGCCCGCGAACTGGGCCTGTAGCAACAGGCGTTGTCGCATGGAAAGTAGCCGGCCTGAAGGGATCGATGATGATTGACAAGGTTGTTGCCAGCGCCGACGAAGCAGTAGCGGACATTCCCGACGGTGCGTCCCTGGCCGTAGGCGGGTTCGGCCTGTGCGGCATACCGGTCACGCTTATCGACGCGCTGCACCGCGCAGGCATCTCGGACCTGGTAACGGTCAGCAACAACTGCGGGGTGGATGACTGGGGCCTGGGAATCCTTCTCCGTGACGGGCGGATCCGCCGCACTATCAGCTCCTACGTGGGCGAGAACAAGGAATTCGCCCGCCAGTACCTGGCCGGCGAGCTGGAGGTCGTCCTCACCCCGCAAGGCACCCTCGCCGAGAAACTGCGCGCTGGCGGCGCGGGAATTCCTGCCTTCTACACCAAGGCGGGTGTCGGCACGCAGGTGTCCGACGGCGGCCTGCCGCAGAAGTACGACGCCAACGGCGGCATCGCCATCGCCTCGGAGCCGAAGGAAGTACGCTCCTTTGCGGGCGTTGATTACGTGCTCGAGGAATCGCTGACCCCCGACTTCGGCCTGGTCCACGCCTGGAAAGGGGACCGGCACGGCAACCTGGTGTTCCACGCCACCGCAATGAACTTCAATCCGCTGTGTGCCATGGCGGGCCGAATCACCATCGCCGAGGTGGAGGAACTCGTGGAGCCGGGGGAACTGGACCCGGAACACATCCACACTCCCGGGATTTTCGTGCAGCGGGTGGTCGTGGCTCCGGGGGCGGAAAAAAGGATTGAGAAACGGACCGTGGCCCTGGCTTCCTCCGCCGGAGGACCGGCTGCTGCGCCGGCAGCAGGACCAGGCACCAACCAGCAGGCAGGAGCGTAGTCATGGAGCCGAACAGTCCCTTGGCTCCCCGGCCGGAAGCCGTCCGGCCCGAGTACCGCCGGGCAGCAGCCCAGCAGCACGCAGCCGCCGGCGACTCAACAGCCCCGGCCGCAACCAGGGGCTGGACGCGGAATGAGCTCGCCGCGCGCGTTGCCAGGGAACTCAGCAACGGCCAGTACGTGAACCTCGGCATCGGGATGCCCACGCTTATCCCCAACTACATCCCGGAGGGCGTGGAGGTGGTCCTCCACTCCGAAAACGGCATCCTGGGAGTGGGGCCCTACCCGGCCGAGGACGCCGTGGACCCCGACCTCATCAACGCGGGCAAGGAAACGGTCACGGTGAACAAGGGTGCCGCCTTCTTCGATTCGGCCTCCTCCTTCGGGATGATCCGTGGCGGCCACGTGGACGTTGCCGTTTTGGGGGCCATGGAAGTAGCCGCTAACGGCGACCTCGCCAACTGGATGATCCCCGGCAAGATGGTCAAGGGCATGGGCGGAGCCATGGACCTGGTGTTCGGGGCCAAGAAGGTCATTGTCATGATGGAACACGTGGACCGGGCCGGTAACCCCAAGATCGTCCAGCAGTGCTCGTTGCCGCTGACCGGCAAGGGCTGCGTGGACCGCATCATCACCGACCTGGCCGTCATCGACGTCGTCCAGGACGAGACTGGCCCGCACCTGGTCCTGCGGGAGCTGGCCCCCAATGTCTCGGTCGAGGATGTTGCTGCCGCCACCGGCGCCGAACTGTTCGAGGAAGACCGGGAACTCACCGTATGACGGACATTCGTGCCACCGGAGAGCACCGGGTCATCGAACAGCGCGGGCTTTACTTCGACGAGCTCGAGGAGGGGGTGCGTTACGCCCACCGCCCCGGGCGGACGGTGACGGAGGCGGACAACGTACTGTTCACTACCCTCACCATGAACACCCAGGCCCTGCACCTGGACGCGGCCTGGAGCGCCGGGCAGCCCTTCGGCCAGCGGCTGGTGAACTCGATGTTCACCCTTGCCACGATGGTCGGCCAGTCCGTAGGCCAGCTGACCCAGGGCACCATCATCGCCCAGCTCGGCATTACGGACGTGTCCTTTCCGCATCCGCTCTATCACGGAGACACCCTGTATACCGAGACGGTGATCGCCGCAAAGCGCCTGTCGGCGTCGCGGCCCGGCCAGGGGGTGGTCACCATGCAGCACACCGGGCGCAACCAGGATGGCACCGTGGTAGCCCTGGCGACGCGCAGTTGCCTGATGTGGACAAGGGAGGAGCATGCCCGGCAGCAGAACCGCGCCCAAGGCACGCCGTCGCCGGACAGACAGGGGACAATGCAGGTATGACCTTCCTGATGGGACCTGCCCTGCTGTTTTGCCCCGCCGACCGGCCGGAACGCTACCAGAAGGCCGCCGCGCGGGCCGATGCCGTCATCCTGGACCTTGAGGATGCCGTGGCACCTGCGGACAAGCAGCGTGCCCGCGGCGCCATCCTGGCCCAGGTGGGGGCCACCGGCGACGAACCCGAGCTGGAGCCCAGCAGGACCATCATCCGGGTAAACCCCGCAGGGACGGAGGAGTTCGACCGGGACCTCCACTGCCTGGCACACACGCCCTACCGGACTGTGATGCTGGCCAAGGCGGAAAGCCCGCAGCAGCTGGAGGCGCTTGACGGCTACCAGGTGGTTGCGCTGTGCGAGACCGCTTTGGGCGTACTGAACGCACCGGCAATCGCGGCCGCACCGAACGTGGTGGCGCTGATGTGGGGAGCGGAGGACCTGCTGGCAACACTGGGCGGCACCTCCAGCCGGAAAGACGACGGCGGCTACCGGGCCGTGGCGCTGCACGCGCGTTCGTCGGTGCTGCTGGCCGCCAGGGCGCACGGCAAGGAAGCCGTGGACGCCGTTTATACCAATATCCCCGACCTTGCCGGACTGGCCCGGGAATCCGCGGACGCGGTGGCCTCGGGCTTCGGTTCAAAAGCTTGCATCCACCCCAGCCAGGCCGCAGTGGTGCGGGGCGCCTACGCACCCTCCGAGGCGGATGTGGCGGCAGCCTCTGAACTCCTGCAGGCGGCCAGGACTGCGGGCTCGGGCGTATTCCAGCACAACGGCAAGATGATCGACGGGCCCATCCTCAAGCACGCGGAGGCAGTCATCCGCAGGGCCGGGGAGCACGCCTAGGAGCCCCTGCTACCGCCGCCGGCCTGATGAGCGCCGCAGGGATAAAGGCGGGATGGGCTCGTACAGCAGCGTCCGCACCCAGCGGTTCCCCGTTTCGCGGAACTCCTGCCGGGTGGCAAAGCGGTAGCGGTAGCTGCGGACGCGCACCCAGCGGGGCGTCCCGCCGTCGAACGGGTCGTGGCGCAGGAGCCGCAACGTCTTACGGTCCGCTTCGAGCAGCTTGGTGAGGAAGGCGTAAAACCACTCCTCGTGCACCGTCCGTAGCGGCAGGAACCACATCAGCCAGTCAAGCCGCAGGTGGTAGGGCGCCCACTGCCGCGGAATCCGGCGAAGGTCGCCGGGCTTGCCCTTGAATCCGTATTCGCGCCAGTCGGACTCGTCCGGGTCCTCGGCCAGGGTGCCCTCCACCACAATCTCGATGCGCTGCTTGGTGACCGATCCGAACGCTCCGTACGTGTTCACCAGTTGCCAGCGGTTGAAGCTGGCGTTCATCAGCTGACGGCTGGAGAACAGGTTGCGCAGCGGCCAGTAGCTGAGCACCACCAGCAAGAGGCTGGCTGCCAGTGTTATGGCCAGCCACCACAGCGGTGTCTCCTGCGTTCCGCTGTGCCAGTCCAGCGGAATGGCCGGTATCACGGCGTGGGCCACGGGATCGCTGACGGCGGCGAACGCCAGCACGATGGCGATCCAGTTCAGCCAGGCGAAGTTGCCGCTGGCCACCAGCCACAGCTGGGTCACGATGATGATCCCCGCCGCCACGCTCGCCACCGGCTGCGGCGCGAACAGGAAGAACGGAACCACCAGCTGGGCAAAGTGGTTCCCCAGCACCTCCATCTTGTGCAGGGGCTTGGGAAGCAGGTGCGCCTGCCGGCTCAGCGGGCCCGGCATTGGCTGCGTTTCGTGGTGGTAGTACAACGCCGTAAGGTCCCGCCACTCCCGGCCGCCGCGGATCTTGATCATCCCGGCACCGAATTCCAGCCGGAACACCAGCCACGCAATCAGGATCAGGATGGTGCGGGGCGGGTCTGTCTGGTCCGAGCCCAGGAAAGCCACGGTGAACCCTGCCTCCAGCAGCAGCATCTCCCAGCCGAAGCCATAGAAGGTCTGGCCCACGTTCACGATGGACATGTACAGCAGCCACAGGGACAGGAAGGCGATCAGCGGCACCCAGGGAGGTCCCAGCTGCGGAATGCCCGCCACGAGCAGCGCCGAGATCACGAGGCCCACGGCACAAACAGTCCGCAGCAGCCCGTCCGAATACCGCCAGCGGAACAGCGTGGGCCGGCGCAGCCTGCTGAAAGCCCCAAGGTATTCGGGCACCGGAAGGAGGCCCCGCTCGCCCAGCAGCGCGGGAAACTGGTTGAGCGAGGACAGGAACGCCACGAAGAAGAGCGCAGCCACGCCCCGTTGAAGCACCTGCCGGGCAAACTCGTATTCCGGCGCATCGAACCATGTCAGCCAGTCCACGGAGACCACGTTACGCCGGGCCGCCCCGAGGTCAAGGAGCCGGAGGTGCTGCTGCGTGCGGGATACTTAAGCAATGCAGCCACGCAGAATCGTCCTCCTTGGGTCCACAGGTTCCATCGGCACCCAGGCGATTGACGTCGTCGACGGCGCACCGCATCTTTTCGAGGTTGTGGCACTCAGCTCGGGCGGCGGCAACCTGGAACTCCTGGCGCGGCAGGCCGTCCAAACAGGGGCCGCGGCGGTGGGAATCGCCGGCGGTGATCCGGGCCGCCTGGAAGCCCTGATCCGTGACGCTGCGGCCGCAGCGGGAAAACGGGGCTATAGTCCGCAAATCTTCTCGGGTCCGGACGCGTCCACCCGCATCGCCGAAGTGCAGGCGGATGTTGTGCTCAACGGCATTACCGGTTCCATCGGGCTCGCCCCCACCCTTGCCGCACTGAAATCCGGCGCCACGCTGGCCCTGGCCAACAAGGAATCCCTGATCGTCGGGGGAGAGCTCGTCAAGGCGGCTGCCCGGGACGGCCAGATCGTCCCGGTGGACTCCGAGCACTCTGCGCTCGCCCAATGTTTACGCGCCGGAACGGCGGCTGAAGTGGAAAAGCTGATCCTCACCGCGTCCGGCGGGCCCTTCCGGGGCCGGAGCCGGGAAGAACTCCACGGTGTCACCCCGCGCGAAGCCCTGGCCCACCCCACCTGGGACATGGGGGTTATGGTCACCACCAACTCCGCAACCCTGGTCAACAAGGGCCTTGAAGTCATCGAGGCGCATCTGCTGTTCGACGTCCCCCTGGACCGGATCGACGTTGTGGTCCATCCCCAGTCCGTGGTGCATTCCATGGTGCAGTTCGTGGACGGATCCATCATCGCGCAGGCCTCCCCGCCGGACATGCGCCTGCCCATCGCGCTGGGCCTGGGCTGGCCGGACCGGGTGCCCAATGCTGCCGCTGCCTGCGACTGGACGCAGGCAGCCACCTGGACCTTCGAGCCGCTGGATGCCGCCGCCTTCCCCGCCGTCAGCCTCGCCAAGGACGCCGCCAGGCAGGGGAGCACCTTTCCGGCGGTCTTCAACGCGGCAAACGAGGAAGCAGTAATCGCGTTCCACGCGGGCCGCATCCGCTTCACGGACATAGTGGACACCGTGGAGAGCGTCCTCAGCGAACATTCAGGTTCTTCCAGGCTCACGGTGGAATCCGTGCTGGATGCTGAAGGCTGGGCACGTGCCCGCGTCAACGAACGTTTAGCAGTCAGCAGTCTCTAGGAAGCAGCAAACACCTCCCATGACACCCGTTCTCCTCTTTGTCCTCGGCGTCGTCTTTGTGGCAATTGGCATCGCGGCCTCCATCGCGCTCCACGAAGTGGGCCACCTGGTGCCTGCCAAGCTGTTCAAAGTCCGGGTCACCAAATACATGATCGGCTTCGGCCCCACCCTGTGGTCGCGGCGGAAAGGCGAGACGGAGTACGGCGTCAAAGCCATCCCGCTGGGAGGATACGTGTCCATGATCGGCATGTACCCGCCGAACAAGGACGACGGGTCCGTCCGGCCCTCCAGCACCGGGATGTTCCAGACACTCGCTACCGAGGCCCGTTCCATGGCGCACGAGGAAGTAGGCCCGGGGGACGAAAACAGGGTTTTCTACAAGCTTCCGGTGTGGAAGAAAATCATTGTGATGCTGGGCGGCCCGGCCATGAACATGGCCCTTGGCCTGGTCCTCACCGCCGTCCTGCTGATGGGCTTCGGGATGGCCACGGCCACCACCACCATCTCCGATGTTTCCAAGTGCCAGGTGGCGGCGGGGGAGACGGTTGACCCCGATTCGGCCGACTGCAAGCTCACTCCCGCTGCCGCCGCCGGCCTGCAGCCGAATGACACAGTGACGGCCTTCGACGGCAGGCCGGTGACCAGCTGGGACCAGCTCACCGAGTGGATCCGCGCGTCCGCCGGACGCGAAGTGGCCATCACCGTGGAGCGCGACGGTTCTCCCGTCAGCACCACAGTCACCCCGGTCCTTTCCGCCAGGCCCGTCATCGGCGCCGACGGCCGGCAGGCAACAGATGACGCCGGCACCCTGCTGTACCAGGACGTCGGCTTCCTGGGAATCGGTGCGCAGACCGAACTGGTGCCCCAGCCGGCGTCGTCCGTCCTGCCCATGGCCGGGGAGAACATCCGCCAGGTGGCCGGCGTCATCTTCAACCTGCCGGCCCGCGTGGTGGGGGTCGCCAAAGCGGCGTTCAGTGAGGAACCGCGTGACCCCAACGGCCCCATCAGCGTGGTGGGCGTGGGGCGGGTGGCCGGGGAAGTCGCCGCCATGGAGGAGATCCCGGTCCAATCCAGGGTAGCCACCCTGATCGGCCTCCTCGCCGGCCTCAACTTCGCCCTTGCAGTGTTCAACCTGGTGCCGCTCCTGCCCCTCGATGGCGGGCACGTGGCCGGCGCGCTCTACGAAGGAGCCCGGCGGCAGGTTGCCAGGCTGTTCGGTAAGCCCGACCCCGGGGCCTTCGATATCGCCAAACTGCTACCGGTCACCTACGTGGTTGCCGCGCTGCTGATGGGCATGAGCGCCCTGCTGATCTACGCCGATATTGTGAAGCCGATAAATCTCTTCGGCTGACTCGTTTCCGGGAAAGCCGGACACCGGACCCGCGTGGAGAAGGTGGTCTAGTGAACATCGGAAGTGCCGATCGTCCTCCTGCTGGCACGCGCAGTTAACCGGTTGATTTGTTTTTATCAGCCGTTTTCGGATGATAACCGGTAATCAGCTATATATGGTTGAGTCCGGTATCTTAGCCGATTATGGTTGGCTCATGTATGTACTGACGATAGACCAGCGCGGCAGCTCTTCGGACGTGGACCGTGTCCCGGATCTGGTCTCCTCCATAAAGGCCCTTACGCCGGCGACGTTCGAGCGGTCCGTGGGCGACGAGCTCCAGGGGGTTGTGGAGGACGCCGGCGAGGCGGTGGACGTAGCTTTGCACGCCCTGCGCGGGGGGCACTGGTATGTGGGGATCGGTATCGGCACGGTGCGGCTGGCACCGGGAGGCAGCCCGCGCGAAGGTTCCGGAAACGCCTTTGTGGCGGCGCGCAAGGCGGTGGAACTGGCCAAGGCCGCAGCCGGCCAGGTTCCGCTGTCAGTCGTGGCCGGCACCATGGGGCGTGGAAACAGTCCGCTTCCGGCCCAGGAAGAAGGTGCAATGGCCAGCGCGCATGCCCAGGCTGTACTTCGGCTGATTGGACGGCTGGTGCAGCAACGCAGCGATGCCCAGTGGCGGGTGGTGGACCGGTTGCGCTCCCTGCAGGGCGGCGCGGGCAGGCACGGGGCCCAAAAGCAGGTGGCCCGGGAACTGGGTATTTCCGAGCAATCGGTGAGCCGTACCCTGCTGAGGTCCGGCTGGCAGGAAGAATGGGCTGGCAGGCCGGCGGCCGCCATGCTGCTGGGCTATGCCCATGACCGGATCACAGGATCCCAGACCAAAGGAGACCGGTGACCGCACTTTGGGTGGCTGCCGCGCTGGCGGTGGCCGGTTTTGGCGGGTGGCCGGTCACGGCGCTCGTCTTCAAGCTCGCCAGGACCATCGACGACAAAGCCGATGCGGCCAAGGCGGAAGAACAGGCCCGCCGGTCCGCCGAGGACCCGGCAGCGGATGTGACTGTTGACCCCGCACCCATAACCAATTCCCCGGACGGCGCCGGCCAGAACGTGGACGGCGAGCTCACCGCGGAACCCGACCGGCCGTCGTCGGGCGGAGCTGACGGTGCGGCAGCCCCCACCCAGCGCATCCTGCGCGGCGGGGCCATCATCGGAATCCTGGAACGCCTGGGCGTGTGCCTGGCAATCCTTACCAACCAGCCGGTTGCGATCGCCTATATCGTGGCCATCAAGGGCCTGGGCCGGTTCGCGGAGCTGAAGGAGACGCCCGTGGCCGCCGAACGGTTCATCATCGGAACGCTGGCTTCCATGCTCTGGGCAGCGGGTATCGCAGCGACGGTGAAGGTTTTGTTCCTGACTTAGGTTCAGGAAACGCGGCTCTGCCGCGGGCCCGTACCCGGCCGGATGGGTGCCCGGGGCAGCCATGGCGATAGGGTAGCGGTATGACAGTTTTTGCCGTTGAGTACGTTTACGCCGCCGATTCCACAGAAGCCCGGAACGAGGCCCGGCCCGCTCACCGCGAATGGACCGGAACCCTGGCGCAGGACGGCGCCATCCTGGCCAGTGGTCCCTACGGTGACGGGGCCGGCGCGCTGCTGATCTTCAAGGCAACGGACGAAGCCGCCCTCCACTCAATCCTCAGGCAGGACCCCTTCGCGGCCGCCGGAGTCATCGCCGGAACCCGCATCACCGAATGGTCCCCCGTGACCGGCATGCTCGCCGGGCTCACCGCCTAAGCCGTACCCCCTTTTCACCTCTAGGAGTCCACGTGACCTCGGTCAGCCTGGGAATGCCGTCAGCCCCGCCACCTGTCCTTGCCCCGCGCCGCAAGACACGCCAGATCAAAGTCGGATCGGTCGGCGTCGGCTCTGACTACCCCATCAGCGTGCAGTCGATGACCACCACGCCCACCACCGACATCAATGCCACCCTGCAGCAGATCGCAGAACTTACGGCGTCGGGCTGCGACATCGTCCGTGTTGCCTGCCCCTCGGCGGACGACGCCGAGGCGCTGCCCATCATCGCCCGGAAGTCCCAAATCCCGGTCATCGCGGACATCCACTTCCAGCCGAAATATGTGTTCGCCGCCATCGAGGCCGGCTGCGCGGCAGTGCGCGTGAACCCCGGAAACATCCGCAAGTTCGACGACCAGGTCAAGGAAATCGCCGCCGCCGCCCGCGACCACGGCACGTCCATCCGCATCGGCGTGAACGCTGGTTCACTGGAGCCCGGCATCCTGAAGAAGTACGGCAAGGCAACGCCGGAGGCGCTGGTTGAATCAGCCGTCTGGGAAGCCTCCCTGTTTGAGGAGCATGGGTTCCACGACTTCAAGATCTCGGTTAAGCACAACGATCCGGTGGTGATGGTGGCTGCCTACGAGATGCTGGCGGAGAAGGGCGACTGGCCGCTGCACCTCGGTGTTACAGAGGCCGGACCGGCCTTCCAGGGCACCATCAAGTCGGCCACCGCCTTTGGTGCCCTGCTGTCCCGCGGAATCGGCGACACCATCCGCGTCTCCCTCTCGGCCCCGCCGGTGGAAGAGATCAAGGTGGGCAACCAGATCCTGCAGTCCCTCAACCTCCGCCCGCGCAAGCTCGAGATTGTCTCCTGCCCCTCCTGCGGCCGCGCCCAGGTGGACGTGTACACCCTCGCCGAGCAGGTGACCGCCGGACTCGAGGGGATGGAGATCCCGCTGCGTGTGGCTGTTATGGGCTGCGTGGTCAACGGGCCGGGTGAAGCACGTGAAGCGGACCTCGGCGTCGCGTCCGGCAACGGCAAGGGCCAGATTTTTGTGAAGGGCGAGGTCATCAAGACTGTCCCCGAGAGCGCGATTGTTGAGACACTGATCGAAGAGGCGATGCGTATCGCGGAAGAGATGGGGGAGGCCGATGGCGAAGATGCTGTCAAGGGTAGCCCCGTGGTTAGCGTCTCGTAGGGACGTACCTGATCCGGCGGGCCTTTCGGTCCGGACGCTGGACGGCCAGGACACGGAGGCCCTGACGCTGCTTGCGCAGCAGGACCGGGTGGCCAATGTGTTCATCCTTGCCCACCTGCGCGCCGCCGGCACGGCCGCCCCCACCAGCGGCGGTGCCGGGATTATCGGGGTTTTCGACGACGGCATCCTTGTGGGTGCCTGCTGGGCCGGTGCCAACCTGGTGCCGGTCCAGCTGGACCCCGCCCTGGCGGGAGTCGTTGCCGCGGCGGCGAACAGGTCCGGGCGGCGCTACGCCTCGGCCTTTGGCCCGGCAGAAGCAGTGCTGGCCCTCTACGCCGAGCTGATGGACGTCGGGCACCGCGCGCACGAGGTGCGGGAGGACCAGCCCCTGATGGTCATCGAAGGTGCCCCCGGAGTGGAGCCTGACCCGCGGCTCGGGCTGGGCAGCCTGTCCGACTTTGACCGCATCCTTCCCGCATGTGCCGCCATGTTTGAGGAGGAGGTCGGCTACTCTCCTTTCCTGGGCGGAAGGGAATTCTACAGCCGCAGGGTGGAGGGCCTCATCCGGCAGGGCCATTCCCTGGTCCACCTCAACGAGTCCCGGGAAGTTGTGTTCAAGGCCGAACTCGGCGCAGTCACAGAAGATGTCACCCAGGTCCAGGGTGTATGGATGAATCCGCTGTACCGCGGGCAAGGGCTCAGCGCCGGCTATATGGCGGCCGTGGTGAAGGAGGCACAGAAAGTTGCCCCCATCACCAGCCTGTACGTGAACTGCTTCAACCTGCGGGCACGCTCGATGTACGAGCGTGTTGGTTTCCGGCAGGTCGGCACGTTCGCTACAGTTCTCTTCTAGCTGGCCGCCGCCAGTCCGCATCTGAATATTGGGGGTATAATTGAAAACGTCTGCGCTGGCAACCCTTGCGGCCACCGCCTTGCTTGCCTTGACCGTTCCAGCCTGCGCAGGTCCCGCCGCCACCCCGGCGAATGAGGTTTCACCGGCGGCGGACCAAACGGCCACTGCCACCCCCACAGTCACACCCACTCCGGCTCGCAAGGCGTATTCCAACGCCGACCTTGCCGGCATCGTGCGCCAGGTGCGGGATACGGCCGACCGCCGGCTGACAGTCCTCCCCGAAACCGACCTGGCAACCACCCTCGAGCAGTCCAAGGAGATGGTGGCTGCGATCGAGGTGGCGCCCGCGGCGTGCAAGGACTTCGCAACGGCGAGTACCGTCCCGGCATTGGACGGGGCAGCCATGGCCATGGGAATCAGCACCGACGCGGCCACGGGGGACGTCACGGCACTGTCCCTGCTGTCCGGACTCGATGAAGCAGCCCTGGGCAACGTCGCCAATCCCGCCGCCCAATTGCAGCAGTGCTCTGACATGACGGTGACAGTCTCAGGTATCGCCGTCCCGGTTACCATCACCATGCTGGACAGCGTGGGCGGGCTGGCGGAAACCACCGCCTATCGAACGGAAACCCAACTCCCGGACGGCCAGGTCCAGTCCACCACCACAGCGCAGGCCATCCAGCAGGGTGTTGTCCTCACAGCCGTCGCCACTGGCGGGGCAACCGGAACCGACGCTGCAACACGTGCAGGTGCGCTGCTCGATTCAGCCGCCGCCCTCATCAAATAAGTCGTGTTCATGAACAATGACCAGGCGCGATTCAGGTGGGGACCAGCGGTTGTTTGCAAACAGGCCACTTGTCAACGTGCCTGCCATCACATAGGTTCGATCTAGCTGCGCTGGAGTGGCGTGGGCGGTCTCACCAGTCCTCACCAGTACTTAGGCGATAACGGCGTTGAGCCACGCCCGGATGCGATGACCAGCCTCACTGGGGGGCCAGGGGCTTTGCATTTCCGGGCGTGGCTCTACTGTTCCCGGCGCGGTGCGTTCGGGAGTCCGCCGCGGGTCCGGGCCTGGCCCCTTCTGCCGGTAGATTAGTACCCAGACGAAATTGTCCGGCCTGCTGATCCAGCACTTCCCCAGAAACGGATACCACCCGTGGTCCTTAGACTGTCCCAGCTTTTCCTGCGCACCCTGCGCGAAGATCCCGTCGACGCAGAGGTCGCCAGCCACAAGCTCCTGGTCCGCGCGGGATACATCCGCCGCGCTGCCCCCGGTATCTACACCTGGCTGCCGCTGGGATTGAGCGTGCTCCGCAAGGTGGAGGAGATCATCCGCCAGGAGATGGCGGCCATCGGGGCGCAGGAAGTCCACTTCCCGGCACTGTTGCCCAGGGAGCCCTACGAGGCCACCAACCGTTGGACCGAGTACGGTGAAGGCCTCTTCCGGCTGCAGGACCGCAAAGGTGCGGACTACCTGCTCGCCCCCACGCACGAGGAGATGTTCACGCTGCTCGTCAAGGACCTGTACTCCTCGTACAAGGACCTGCCGCTGAGCCTGTACCAGATCCAAAACAAGTACCGCGATGAAGCGCGTCCCCGCGCGGGCCTGCTGCGCGGACGCGAGTTCATCATGAAGGATTCCTACTCCTTCGATGTGGACGATGCCGGACTGGACGCGAGCTATGTCGCCCACCGCGCCGCCTACCTGAAGATCTTTGCCAGGCTTGGCCTGGAGGTAATCCCCGTTGCCGCCACGGCCGGCGCCATGGGCGGTTCCAAGAGCGAGGAATTCCTGTTCCCCACGGAGATCGGCGAGGACACCTTCGTCCGCTCGGCGTCCGGCTACGCCGCCAACGTGGAGGCCGTCACCACGGTAGTGCCGGCGGAGATCGACTACAGCGGCGCCCCTGCCGCCCAGGTTTTGGATACTCCGGACACGCCCACCATCGAAACCCTGGTGGCCGCTTCCAACCAGATCTTCCCGCGCCCGGACGGTGAAGCCTGGACGGCCGCCGACACCCTCAAGAACGTGGTCCTCGCCGTCACGCTGCCCACGGGTGAGCGCCAGATCGTTGTCATCGGCGTTCCCGGGGACCGCGCCGTGGACCTGAAGCGTGTCGAAGCCAACATCGGCGCGTTCCTCCCGGTGGCCGGCGAAATCGGGCTGGAGGCCGCCGGCGAAGAGGACCTCAAGAAGCATCCGCTGATCGTCAAGGGCTACCTCGGCCCCGGCATGTCCCTGGACCAGGCCCTGCTGGGCTCCGAGGGAGCTGCCAAGCTGCTCTACCTGGTGGATCCCCGCGTCGTCAGCGGCACCACGTGGATCACGGGCGCCAACGAGGCCGGGAAGCATGTCTACGGACTCGTCGCCGGCCGGGACTTCACTTGGGACGGCGTCATCGAGTGCACCGAAGTCCGCGCGGGCGACCCCGCTCCGGACGGTTCGGGCCCGCTGGAAACGGCGCGCGGCATCGAGATGGGCCACATCTTCCAGCTTGGCCGGAAGTACGCCGAAGCCCTGGACCTGAAGGTGCTGGACCAGAACGGCAAGCAGGTGACTGTCACCATGGGGTCATACGGGGTAGGCGTCACGCGGGCCGTTGCAGCGCTGGCCGAGTCCAACCACGACGCCAAGGGCCTGGTCTGGCCCCGCGCCGTCGCGCCGGCCCACGTCCATGTGGTGGCCGTCGGCAAGGGTGAGGATATTTTTGCCACTGCCGGGCAGCTTTCCCTGGACCTCGAAGCAGCGGGCCTTGAGGTTATTTACGACGACCGGCCCAAGGTTTCGCCCGGCGTGAAGTTCGGCGATGCCGAACTGGTAGGCGTCCCCACAATCCTTGCCGTCGGCCGGGGCCTGGTGGATGGTGTGGTGGAGATCAAGGACCGCCGCAGCGGCGAAGCCGAGAATGTGGCAGTGGACAAGGCTGTTGACTACGTGGTCAACGCCGTCCGCAACAGCTGATCCGCAGCGGTGGATTTTGGACTTGAATCCCTCCAGCTGACAACGCTGCTCCTGCTGGTGCTGGCGGGGTTTGCCGCGGGCTGGGTTGACGCCGTGGTGGGCGGCGGCGGCCTCATCCAGCTCCCCGCCCTGCTGCTGGTCCCGGGCATTAGTCCGGTGCAGGCTCTCGCCACCAACAAGCTTGGTTCCATCTTTGGCACTGCCACCAGCGCAACGACGTACTACCGGCGGGTGGGGCCGGACCTCAAGACGGCCCTGCCCATGGCGGTGATCGCCCTGGCGGGCAGCTTCGGTGGTGCCGTCCTGGCGGCCACCCTGCCTGCGAGTGTCTTCAAGCCCATCATCGTCGTTGCCCTGGTCGCCGTTGCGCTGTTTACGGCGCTCAAGCCCGACGTCGGGGACATCACGGCGCTGCGGCACAACGGCCACAAGCACTACGTGGTGGCATGCCTGATCGGTGCCGTCATTGGTTTCTATGACGGGCTGATCGGGCCCGGAACCGGCTCGTTCCTGGTTATCGCCCTCGTCTCGGCCATGGGATACGCCTTTTTGGAAGCCAGCGCCAAGGCGAAGATCGTGAACATGGCCACGAATGCCGGTGCGTTGCTGTTCTTCATGCCGCACGGCTCCATCCTGTGGGGCCTTGGTCTGTTGCTGGGGGTGTCCAACATGGCCGGCGGCTACCTCGGAGCCAGGACAGCGGTCAAGCAGGGAAGCCGGTTTGTCCGAATTGTCTTCCTGGTGGTGGTTGCAGCGCTCATCATCAAACTCGGCTACGACATCTGGCAGGAAAACTTCGCCTGACCTGAATTAGCTGCAGGGGGAGTTCGTGGCTAACGGGCCAGGCGTAGCATGCAGGTATGTCACACGGGGACGACGGCTTCGCCCGGGCCATGGCGGCCGCGTACCGCCACTCGATGAACTGGCTGCAGAGCCTGCCCGGCCGCCCGGTAGGGCCAAGGGCGGCTGCCCATGACCTCACCGGAGTGTTTGGCGGAGCCCTGCCGCGGACGGGAATGCCGGCTGAAGAGGTGGTGGAATTCCTGGCACGCGCCGCGGACCCGGCCTGATGGCAATGCCTTCCGGCCGTTTCTTCGGCTGGGTGATAGGCGGCACATTGCCGGCAGCCCTGGCCACCGACTGGCTTGTCAGCGCCTGGGACCAGAACTCCGGACTGCGGTATGCCACTCCGGCCATGGCCGCGGTTGAGGAGAGTGCCGGTTCGTGGCTGCTGGAACTGTTAGGGCTGCCAACGGATGCCGACGTCGGCTTCGCCACCGGTGCAACGATGGCGAACTTTACCGGCATGGCCGCAGCCCGCTGGCGGCTGCTCGCAAACGCCGGCTGGGACCTTGACCGGGACGGGCTGTCCGGAGCCCCGCGGATCCGCTGCTTCGTGGGCAGGGAAAGGCACGACACGGTAGACCTTGACTTGCGTTACCTGGGACTTGGGACGCCGCAGGTTGTTGACGCCGACGCCCAGGGGCGCATCCTTCCGTCTGCACTGGACGCAGCGTTGGCACAAGGCGAAGGGCCGGCACTGGTCTGCCTGCAGGCCGGAAACCTGCACTCGGGGGCGTTCGATCCGTTCACCGAAGCCATTGCCGTCGCCAGGGAGCACGGCGCCTGGGTGCACGTGGACGGTGCGTTCGGATTGTGGGCAGCAGCGGCACCCGGGCTCAAGCACCTTGTCAGGGGCTGCGGCGACGCGGACTCCTGGGGCACCGATGCCCACAAGACGCTCAACGTTCCTTATGACTGCGGCGTTGCGATCGTACGGGACGCTTTGGCGCTGCGGTCAGCCATGGGCCTGCACACGAGCTACCTGATGCACGACGCCGAAGGTCCGGGTGATCCGTTCGAGAAGGTTCCGGAGCTTTCCCGTCGGGCACGCGGTGTCCCGGTCTGGGCCGCGCTGAAAAGCCTGGGCAGTGACGGCGTGGCCGCGCAGGTCAGCGGTATGGCTGCGGCCGCTGCGGAAATTGCCGCAGGACTGGCCGCGCTGGATGGCGTTGAGGTACTCAACGACGTTGAGTACACGCAGGTCTGCGTGGCATTCGGCGACGACGCCACCACGCGTGCTGTCACGGCCCGCATCATCGGCGACGGCACGGTCTGGATGTCCGGTTCGCGGTGGCACAACCGGGATGTCCTGCGGGTGTCAGTCAGCAACTGGCATACGGGCGGCGAAGAGGCGGGCACCGCGGTAGCCGCCGTCGGGTCCGCTCTCGCTGCGGTGCGGCGCAGCTGAAGCCCCTGCTAGTCGAGGCTGATGCCCGGTTCGGGAAGGGCACTGGGTGCCGGGAGCCCCTCCAGCGTCCGGCCTGCCAGCGTGCTGGCAACCCATAGCGATCGCGCCAGGTCACCCCGGTGGCCGGGCTTGCCTGCATACCACAGCGCGTTGGCAACCTCGCGGGCGATGGTCCACTGCCGGGCAACATCGCCGTCAAGGCCGGCGGCCGTGCTGAAATCGGCGCACCGCTGCCGCAGCCCCATCCCCGGAGCACCTGCCGGAAGGTCGCCGATCCTGTTCCACAACAGTGGCGCCACCCCGAATTCCGCTTCCCCGACCATCGGCTGCGGGTCGATCGCCGCATACCCGGCCGCGGCCGCCCTGGCTCCCGTGCGGACAGGCCGGGCCAGCACATTCAGGAAATGCAGGTCGGTGTGGACCAGGACGTCACGGGAAGACCGGCGTCCTACTGCGCCGCGCGTCTGGCAGACCTCCAGGGCCGCTTCCAGCAGCCAGCGGGGGAACGGGCGGCCCAGCTGTTCCCAGTCGGCGGGAAGGTCATCGCTCCACTGCTCCGCCCGGGCCGCGATGTGGTCGAACTCCTGCCACTGCGGCCGCCCGTCCGGCACCAGGCCCAGCTGCCGGACGAGGGCGCCCCATACTTCCACCGTGTCATCCACAGGCAGGCCGGCCAGCGAACGCCCGGCGTCCAGCCGTTCGAGGAGCATCGCGCAGCTGCCCGCGTCATGCTCCAGCAGTGCTGCCGCGCCCTGACCCTGCCACAGCGCCAGGGCATGCCGCTCCAGCTTTGCCTCATCGTGGGGAAACGCGATTTTCAGTGCGGCAGGACTTCCGCCTGCACACAGGACGGGAATGACCATCCCGCCGTGGCCGTTCCAAGGCAGGCCGCCCGGAGGAAGATCAGGCTCCAGGTTCCACTGCCCGAGCCGCCCGGCCACCAGGTCCGGCAGCGCGGCAAGCCACGCCCGCCCCTCGACGCTGCGCCGGTAACGGGCAGTGAGGCCGGGCGGAATGGGAACCTCTGCTGGTGCTTTCATCAGCTCAACCCTATGCTCCCGTCCGCGCCGGCTTCCGGTCGCGGACTTCCCGTGGAGATTCTGCGGGTTCAGGCTGGAAGCGGCGGCAGTTGCTGCTCGTCCAGGGGCAGTCCGGGGACGGGACCGGGGTCACCGCCCCAGTGGACAGTCCGCAGCACTGCCGACCGCAGGGCTGCGATGGCCCAGCGGCGGGTTGAGCCGTCGGTAACTGCCACGACGTCGCCATAGGCAGGAAGGGTTCCGGCTTCCAGCCGCGCCAGTCCGGCCGAAGGAGATGCAAGGAACTGCGGCTCCAGGACATACCCGGGCTGCTGCGGCAGCGGTGTCCCGCACCAGAAGAGGCTCCGCTTTTCAGCTTCCCTGGCGAGGCCGTGGTGCTGTCCAAGGAATTCCGACGCCGGTCCGGCAGCTTCCGGAGGCAGCCGCGTCAGGGCTGCCTGGTAGCCGTAGACCGCCTCCAGTTCCGCAGCAACTGCGGCCGCCAAGGCATCGCCCGGACCTGTCCCGGCTGCGGAGGGCTGCTGCCCGGGGGACACGGGCGGACGGGAGGGCGAGGGGCACCCAGTTTCGGCGGCGTCAGTAGCCGCTTCGGCTGCTGTGGGGCCCGCGGCCGGGCCGAGGCCGGAGACCGCGTCCGGCTCACCGGCAGCGGCAGCAAGCTGCTGCGCAGCCAGCATCTGTGCGGTGCCTGCTCCTGCCAGGAGGCGGGCCATCCCGCCGTCGACCGTTTCCGCATCCTTGAGCCGCTGCCCGCCGCTGGTTGCCAGGGCAGCGGCGAGCCCGGACGTGGTCAGGGCGGGTGCGGCGGATGAGGCAGGGGCCGCTGCTTCGGCCGAAGCAGAAGGAACGCCCGTCCCCGCAGCGGCAGCCTCCGGCAGGAGGAGCGTCCTGGCCTGGATGGTCAGCAAGGTCACAATCCTGTCCAAGGCGGCGGCAGCACCGGCGTCGGCTGTTCCACCGGCAAGCCGGAGCCCCGCCATTCGGAGCTGCAGGGCGTCCGCAAGGGCCGCGGCGCGCGCGCGTTCCGAGAAGGGGGGCGGCGGCGGGGGAGGCGGTTCCGCGCGGATAAAGGCGAATCCCAAGCTCACAACAAGCAGCGCCGCGAGTGCCAGGACAACGTAGCGGAAGTACCGGATCCGCGTGCGGTTCACCTGGCTGTCGTCATTCACAACAGACCATCGTGCCACGCCTGAGGGGGATCTCCGTGCACCACTCAGCCGGTAAAATAGCTACGCTAGTACACACCACATCATCTATAGGGAGGCGGCCGGCATCGTGAGCAATGCAGAAGCCACGGCTTCACCAGACCCCACCGGAACCGGCAGGACTGGGTCCGCAACGCACAATCCGGAAGCTGCCCGGCTTCGGGCCCTCCTTGAACCCTCGGTCCTGGCCAACCGGCTGTACCTCGAGGATGTGGAAATCAACGTCGCAGGTTCGCACCGGGTGGTCCACGTTGTGGTGGACCTGCCGCAGGAGGAAACCGGCGGAGTCAGCCTGGATGTCATCGCGGACATCTCCAAGGTCCTCTCCGATGTCCTGGACAGCGACCCCTCGATGGACAGCCGCCCGTACGACCTCGAGGTGTCGTCGCCTGGTGTGGGCCGTCCGCTCACAGAGCCGCGGCACTGGCACCGGGCGAAGGGCCGGATGGTCAAGGTCAACGTCATCCAGGGCGAGAGCGTCACGGGCCGCATCCAGTCCGTGGATGGCGGCGGCGTGACCATCGTTCCGGAAATCGCCGTCAAGAAGGGCATGAAGCCCCGCCAGGGCGACCCCGTCAAACTTCCTTTCGACAGGATCCGCAGCGGAAAAGTCGAGATCGAATTCAGCCACCTCAATGAGGACGGTCTGGAAACTGGACACAATGGACCTTCCGAGGAGGCCTGATGGATATTGACATGAGCGCACTGAGACTTCTGGAGCGTGAGCGTGAAATCCCGCTGGACCTCCTGATCCCCACCATCGAGCAGGCGCTTTTGGTGGCCTACCACAAGTCTCCCGGCGCCTTCGAAAAGGCCCGGGCAGAACTGGACCGCAAGAGCGGGCACGTCACCATCTGGGCAGTTGAGATGGACGACGACGGCGCCCCCATTGGTGAGTTCGAGCACACCCCGGAAGGCTTCGGCCGTATCGCCGCCAGCACGGCCCGGCAGATCATCCTGCAGCGCCTCCGGGACGTCGAGGACGACAACGTGCTCGGCGAGTTCAAGGGCCGCGAGGGCGAACTGGTGGCCGGCACCATCCAGCAGGGCAACAACCCGCACATGATCCAGGTCAACCTCGGTTCCGTGGAAGCCTTGCTTCCGCCGCCCGAGCAGGTGCCGGGGGAGAAGTACATCCACGGCAACCGCCTCCGTGCCCTGGTCATCGATGTCCACCGCGGCTCGAAGGGTCCGTCTGTCACGCTGTCCCGGTCCCACCCGGGGCTGGTGCGCAAGCTCTTTGAACTCGAGGTGCCGGAAATTGCCGACCGTTCGGTGGAGATCGTCGCCCTCGCGCGGGAAGCGGGCCACCGGACCAAGATCGCCGTCAAGGCCAACGCCCCGGGAATCAATGCCAAGGGTGCCTGCATCGGCGAAATGGGTTCCCGGGTCCGCGCCGTCATGAACGAACTGAACGACGAAAAAATCGACATCGTCGACTACAGCGAGAACCCGGCAACGTTCATCGCCAGCGCACTGTCCCCGTCACGTGTGAATTCCGTCACCATAACGGATGAAGCCACCCGGTCGGCGCGAGTTGTGGTCCCCGACTACCAGCTGTCCCTCGCCATCGGCAAGGAGGGCCAGAACGCCCGCCTCGCCGCGAAGCTGACCGGCTGGCGCATCGATATCGTCTCGGACGCCGCCACGGCCAAGGAAAGCTGAGCCTCCTTCCGGACCCTCCCTGCCACGGCGGATCCCGCCGGCAGTGCGGGCGGAACGGCCGGAAGGGGATAGAATAGACAGGACCGCGCCTCACGGCCGGCAACCGTGCGCCCTGGGTGCGCTCTCCGAACAGGGGAGGGCTCCTCGGCCGGCAGACATGAACGTAGGACGATGACCGTGGCAGAAGTACGTACCAGCGGACATCAACCCGAACGCACCTGCATCGGATGCCGGAAGAAGGGGCCAAGGTCAGAACTACTCCGGCTCGTCGCCGAAGGCAGCGGATCACCCGCCGTCCTTGTGGATGAACGACGCCGGATGGCTGGCCGGGGTGCATGGCTGCACCCCAGCGCATCGTGCCTGGCACTGGCGATCAAGCGGCGAGCGTTCGGACGCGCCCTTCGGGGAGCAACCGAAACCGCAGCCGTGGAGCGCCGGATCCTGTCCGGCCCGAACGCCGCGGGCGCCCCGGTGGCTGCGGCATCAACCGTCCAACCTGAAAGCGGGTCAGAAATCTGATGGAAACCCGATGAGTTCCCAGCGATGAGTGCGTAACGATGACAACTTTGTTGCGCTCTGCAATGGGCCCGACTGCCGCATCCGCGGCTGGGGCCCGCAGTAAGAAGTAGACGGTTCGTGCCTGGCTCGGTGCGGACCGAGACAGGAGAAATGTGGCCAAGGTCCGCGTACACGAGCTCGCGAAAGAGCTCGGTATCACTTCCAAAGATGCAGTGACAAAACTGCAGGAACTGGGCGAATTCGTTCGCTCCGCCTCATCCACCATTGAGGCCCCCGTTGTGCGCAAGCTGCGCAACGCCTTCCCCGACGCTGCCGCCAAGACCGCGGCTCCCGCAGCCGCTCCCAAGGCGTCTGCGCCGGCAGCTGCAGAAGCACGTCCCGCAGCCCCCGCACCCGGTCCGGCAGCACCCAAGGCTCCGGCCCCCAAGGCACCCGCTCCGGCCGCCCCCGCAGCACCGGCCCCGGCTGCACCGGCCGCCAGCACTCCGGCTGCACCTTCGGCGTCCACGACAGGTGCCAAGCCCGGTGCCCGTCCGGCTCCCAAGGCCGATACCCCGGCTCCCCGCCAGGGCGGCGCCACTCCGGGTTCCAACGCACCCCGTCCGGGGGGTCCCCGCCCCGGCAACAACCCGTTTGCTACCTCGCAGGGCATGCCCCGCGGCCGTGGCGGCGATGGTGACCGTGCTCCGCGTCCGGGTAACAACCCGTTTGCTACCTCCCAGGGCATGCCCCGTCCGGGTGGCGGCCGTACCGACGGCGACCGTCCCGGTGGCCCGCGTCCCGCAGCCGGCGCCGGTGGTCCCCGCCCCGGTGGTCCGCGTCCTGCCCCGGGTGCAGGCGGCCCCCGCCCCGCAGCAGGTGCCGGCGGTCCCCGTCCGGGTGCCCCGCGTCCGGGTGGTCCCCGTCCCACGCCTGGCATGATGCCGAACCGTACTGAGCGTCCCGCACCCGCAGGTGCCGGACGTCCCGGTGGCGGCCGCGGTCCGGGACGCCCGGGTGGCGCCCCCGGTACCGGAGGTCCCGGTGGCGGCGGCGGTGCTCCCGCCGGCGGTGGCTTTGGCAAGGGCGGCCGCGGCCGCGGCGGCACCCAGGGTGCCTTCGGCAAGGGCGGCGCAGGCCGTGGCAAGCAGCGCAAGTCGAAGCGTGCGAAGCGCCAGGAACTTGAGCAGATGAGCGCACCGTCGCTGGGTGGCGTGAGCGTACCCCGCGGCGACGGCAACACCGTCATCCGGCTGCGCCGTGGCTCGTCCATCACGGACTTCGCCGACAAGATCGAGGCCAACCCCGCAGCGCTGGTCACCGTGCTGTTCCACCTCGGTGAAATGGCAAC
This sequence comes from Arthrobacter sp. MPF02, assembly GCF_046605375.1. Classification (GTDB taxonomy): domain Bacteria; phylum Actinomycetota; class Actinomycetes; order Actinomycetales; family Micrococcaceae; genus Arthrobacter. Next base: position 1,425,050 of record NZ_CP176772.1, read on the forward strand.
TGCCACCCAGTCGCTGGACGAAGACACCTTCGCGTTGCTTGGCGAGGAACTGGGCTACAAACTCCAGGTTGTGTCCCCGGAGGACGAGGAGCGCGAGCTGCTGTCCACCTTCGACATCGACGTTGAGGCCGAGCTTGAGGCCGAAGGCGACGAGGAACTCGAACCGCGCGCTCCCGTGGTAACCGTCATGGGCCACGTCGACCACGGTAAGACCCGCCTCCTCGACGCCATCCGCAACTCGGATGTCGTCGCCGGCGAACACGGTGGCATCACGCAGCACATCGGTGCCTACCAGATCACGCACGAGCACGAAGGCAACCACCGCCAGATCACCTTCATCGACACCCCCGGCCACGAGGCGTTCACCGCCATGCGTGCCCGTGGTGCGAAGGTTACGGACATCGCCATCCTGGTGGTGGCCGCGGACGACGGTGTCATGCCGCAGACCGTTGAAGCCCTCAACCACGCCCAGGCGGCCAACGTGCCGATCGTCGTGGCCGTCAACAAGATCGACAAGGAAGGCGCCAACCCTGACAAGGTCAAGGGCCAGCTGACCGAGTACGGCCTTGTTCCGGAAGAATACGGTGGCGACACCATGTTCGTTGAGGTCTCGGCCCGCCAGAACCTCAACATCGACGAACTCATCGACGCTGTCCTGTTGACCGCCGACGCCGCGCTGGATCTCCGGGCCAACCCGGACAAGGCAGCCCGCGGTATCGCGATCGAAGCGAACCTGGATAAGGGCCGCGGTGCGGTTGCCACCGTCCTGGTGCAGTCCGGTACCCTGGCCGTCGGCGACACGATTGTTGCCGGCACGGCCCACGGCCGCGTCCGCGCCATGTTCGACGAAGACGGCGAAGCCCTCGATGTCGCACTGCCGTCCCGCCCGGTCCAGGTCCTCGGCCTGTCCAACGTGCCGCGCGCCGGTGACACCTTCCTGGTGACCGCCGACGAGCGTACCGCCCGCCAGATCGCCGAAAAGCGTGAAGCCGCTGAGCGCAACGCCCAGCTCGCCAAGCGCCGCAAGCGCATCAGCCTCGAAGACTTCGACCAGGCAGTCGCCGAAGGCAAGATCGACACCCTCAACCTCATCCTCAAGGGTGACGTGTCCGGTGCCGTGGAAGCCCTCGAAGACGCCCTGCTCAAGATCGATGTCGGCGAAGGCGTGCAGCTGCGCGTCATCCACCGCGGCGTGGGTGCCATCACGCAGAACGACGTCAACCTGGCAACGGTCGACTCCGCAGTCATCATTGGCTTCAACGTCAAGCCGGCCGAGCGTGTTGCCGAACTGGCAGACCGCGAAGGCGTGGACATGCGCTTCTACTCGGTCATCTACGCCGCGATCGATGACATCGAGATGGCGCTCAAGGGCATGCTCAAGCCGGAATACGAAGAAGTCCAGCTGGGCACCGCCGAGGTCCGCGAAGTCTTCCGCTCCTCCAAGTTCGGAAACATCGCAGGCTCGATCGTCCGCTCGGGCATCATCCGCCGCAACGCCAAGGCACGCGTCAGCCGCGACGGCAAGATCATCGGTGACAACCTCACCGTCGAGTCGCTCAAGCGCTTCAAGGACGACGCCACCGAGGTCCGTACGGACTTCGAATGTGGTATCGGTCTTGGGTCGTACAACGACATCATCGAAGGTGACATCATCGAGACCTTCGAGATGCGCGAGAAGCCGCGCGTCTAGTAGGTAGTTGCTACAAAGGTGCGGGGCTGTTGGATTTTTCCGGCGGCCCCGCCCCTTCGCTGGGCGGCACACGTCTTACGACGTCGCCCGCCCAGCTTCGGCAGGCCCGATGCCACTCCCGGGCCGCCGGAAAAATCCAACGCGGGTCCATCGTTGACTCGCCGAGAGTGCGTGGCATTCATCAACGTGGGTACTTCTGCTGCAACTTGCCGTCGTACGTCCCAGATTTTCATAGGAGTTGAACATGGCCGATCCGGCACGTGCTGCGAAGTTGGCGCAGCGGATTAAGGTTGTTGTTGCTGAGGCCCTGAGCCGGCGGGTTAAGGATCCGCGGCTTGAGGGGATTACGGTTACCGATGCCCGGGTCACCAATGACCTGCAGCATGCCACCGTCTACTACACCGTCTTTGGGGACCAGACTTTGCAGGCTGATGCGGCCAAGGGACTGGAGAAGGCCAAGGGCGTCTTGCGCCAGGAAGTGGGCAGGAACATCACTGCCCGGCTGACGCCCACGCTGGAATTCGTGGCTGACCAGATTCCCGTGAACGCCTCAAACCTGGAGGAACTGCTCCGCGAAGCCCGGAAGCGTGATGCCGAGGTGGCCGCCCTGGCCGCCAATGCCAAGCACGCCGGCGACGCCGATCCCTACAAGAGCGACGCGTCCGCCGAGACGGACCTCGACGAAGACGGCTTCGACGAAGAGGACCTCGACCTCATCGGTCCCGACGGGACGGATGAGGACGGCAACAAGTAGCACCGGCATAGCAGAAGGCCCGGACCATGCGGTCCGGGCCTTCTGCTGTCCCGAAAATCTCCGCCGACGAGCTGCTGCCTCTAGTCGAAGTCGACCTCGATGAGCTTACCCTCAGGCTTGGGCATGGGAGCGCCGGGTGCGGCCGGGTCGGGTTGCGGCGGAAGGGCGTCAATCGTGGCGAAAACGTCGCCGTCCCTGAACTCGACGTCCGCCGGCTGGTTCACCTTCAGGAAGTGCGAGCGTTCGCCATGACGAGTGAACTTCAAAATCTCGCCGCCGAACAATGACGCCACGTATACATCGCCCTTGTCTGTAACTGCCAAACCTGTGGGGCTGAGTATTGCGTTCTGCCACAGTATGGTCGCGCCGGTCCAGGGGTTGACCTTGAAGATTGCTCCACGGGCACCGAGTGACGGGTCTTCCGGGCCGCCGGGAAGGGATGTTACGTACAGCCAACCGTCGGGGCCGATTTCCACGTCAGTGGGAACCGGCTCAAAGCCGTAGGTAAAACCGGCGCAGCCTGGTAGTCCCAAGGATTGTGCGATCGTGTGAGTGAAGGTCAGCGGCCGGGGTGGCAACACCGCCACGGTCGAAATCTTGCCGGAATCCAGATCAACCTTGAGGATCGCATTCATGCCGGCATCGGCCACATAGGCCGTGTCCGCACGGACCGCCACAGAGTAGGGGTTAGAGTCCAACGTGCCCGTGTACTGAGCAGGCGGGGCATCCGGAAGGGCTGCCGCTTCGGCAAGGCACTGCTGGCCTGTGTCTGCCTCAAAGCCGTAATGCTGGCCCGCATCCGGATTGAACTTCCGTTCGTAGTCAGCGAGGTCTGCGATGGTACGGGTGTCGCCATCCGAATCGCGGGCTTTCAGGTATCCCCTCAGTGCGTCAGGCCCCTGTCCGGCTCCGAAACTTTCCAGGAAATAGGCAGTGGAGCCATGGATATCCACCCCGGCTACCGACCAGCCCTCGTTTGGGGTGGTGTAGACGTCATCCCGGTCGCCATCATCCTCGACGTGCGTGAGGATCCCGGCGAAGGCCTGGCTGACCAGGACAGACTCGTCCTTGTCCACAGCGAGCTGGAGAGGTGACAAAAGGCCAGTCGCCATCACCTCATAATCCGGCTCCTCCGTGGCGGCGATTGCCGGCGCTGCCTGGACCATTGAGGCAACAGCAACGCAGGCGATGAACGTAAGGTGTTTCTTCATTTGGCTACTCCGTTTTTCGCGCCCGTGCCGGGCCGGGTAAGAAGCCTCTTCGAGGCAAAGTAGTGCGCGGTCCCCGGCGACAGGATATGCCTGCGGTGCCGCTGTGTCGTCGGGAGTTTTCCCCCAATTGCGCCCCCTACTTCCACCCCCTAACCCTGCCTTGGTTAGGATCTGACTATGACTCAGGTGGACTCTAACCACGGCGACGCCGCCCGATATCTCAAGCAGGCCGTCGAACTGGCCACGAGGAATGTGGCGGACGGCGGCGGCCCCTTTGGCGCGGTGGTGGTCGCCCCGGACGGACGCACCTACGAGGGCGTCAACAGGGTTACCCGCGACAACGATCCCACTGCCCACGCTGAAGTAGTGGCGATCAGGACGGCTGCGGCAGCACGGGGCACCTTCAGCCTGCAGGGCTCCGTCCTGTACGCAAGCTGCGAGCCGTGCCCCCTCTGCCTGGCCTCGGCCCTGTGGGCACGCATTGACCGGGTCTACTTCGCTGCCGACCGCCATGGTGCGGCCGCTGCCGGCTTCGACGACGCGGTTTTCTACGAGTATTTCAGCGGGTCCCGCCCGGAGCTCCTGCCGGTCAGGAAAGGTGACGTCCCGGCGTCGGACGCTCCCTTCAAGGCGTGGGGATCGCATCAGCACCGGACGGAGTACTAGGAATGGAGCCCACGCTGACCGCCTGCCCTTCGTGCGGCAAGACGAACCGGATCCCGGCCCAGTCCGCCGGGCAGCCGCGCTGCGGGAACTGCAAGGCCGGGCTGCCGTGGATTGTCAGCGCCGGGGACGCGGACTTCGCCGCGGTGGCGGAGCGGTCCCCGGTGCCTGTGCTGGTGGACTTCTGGGCGGAGTGGTGCGGTCCGTGCCGCATGGTGAGCCCGGTCCTGGATCAACTCGCCCGTGAACGACCGGGCCGGATCAAGCTGGTCAAGGTGGACGTGGACTCGTCGCCCGGCCTGTCCCGCCGTTTCGACGTCCAGGCAATTCCTACCCTGATGGTGCTGGTGGACGGCAAGGTGGCGGCCCGCCAGGCGGGCGCAGCGCCCGCCGGTGCCCTGCGCGCATGGCTGGACCAGGCGCTTTCCGGAGCGGCGCGTTAGGAGGTCCCGGCGCCAGGAGTTGCGGAGGGCACGGTGCCTACCGCGCCGGCAACCGCGACAACCCCTCCAGCAGATCCTGCTTCCGGCCGCACAGCGCTATCCGCACCCAGCCCTCGCCGATGGAGCCGAAGGCGGTCCCCGGCGCCAGGGCAACCCCGGAGTCGGCAAGGAAGCGCCGCACCCAGCTGCGCACGTCACCGCCGCTGGCATGCGACACGTCCGCCCACAGGTAGAACGCCCCCTGGGCGTGAAGGTAGGGGATTCCCTTGGCATCGAGGACGGCGGAGGCAGCGTCCCGGTTCTCCCGGTAGTGCCCGTGCGCCGCGCGGACATAGTCCTGGGGGCCGGTAAGGGCGGCGAGCGCCGCATACTGCGAGGGCGCAGCCACGCAGGACACAATCGACTCCATCACGTTGTCCATCTGCTGCTTCACCCCCGGCGGGCAGACCAGCGCGCCGATCCGGAGCCCGGTGAGCCCGTACGTCTTGGACAGCGTCAGGGAGGTAAAGACGCGCGCTTCCCCCGGCGTGCCGCCGTCGAACCTCGCGGGACCCACATGCGGCACATCGTAGGTGAACGCCTCGTAGCACTCGTCCGAGATGATCCAAAGGTCATGCCGCCGTGCGAGGTCCATCAGCCCGCGCGTCAGGTCCTCAGCGAGCACGGCGCCCAGGGGGTTGGACGGCGAGTTGAGCACCAGGACCCGGGTGCGCTCCGTGATGAGGGCTTCGATGTCCGCTGTGCGTGGCTGGAAGCCGTGCTCCGGGTACAGGGGGTAGCCAACCGGGCGCGCCCCCAGGAGTCGGCCCGTCATGGCGAAGGTGGGATAGCCGGGGTTGGGAATCAGGATCTCGTCACCGGGCGCGAGCAGCAGGCTCATGGCCAGGTGCAGGCCCTGCTGCGCGCCGGCCACCACATAGATACGGTCGGCGCCAACGTCAACGCCCTGCTGCTCCCGGAACCGGGCGGCAAAGGCTTCGCGCAGCCCGGGAATTCCTGCGTTCGGGGTGTAGTTCGTTTCGTCCCGGTCCAGGCATGCGATTCCGGCGTCCAGGACGTGGCGGGGGAGCGGGAAGCCCGGCTCCCCGATGCTGAGGACCAGGGCGCCGGGGGTACGCCACGCCGCTTCCGTGATCTCGCGGATCTGGTTGACGGGCACGTCGCGGACATGGGCGGCAAGCTCAGGCATGCCTGCCATCCTAGCGGCCGCTGCTTCCGCCGCCGGCACCTGGCCTGCCGTGCACTTAGGCCCTGCCGCCCGCCGTCGGGCCTTCCGCCCAGGGCCGCGCCCATATACTGGAAGGCGTGCTTTCTGGACTGGTGATAGTGGACAAGCCGCAGGGATGGACCAGCCATGACGTGGTTGGCCGGATGCGGCGCCTGGCTGGTACCCGGAAAGTGGGGCATGCGGGGACGCTTGATCCGATGGCCACCGGCGTCCTGGTGCTCGGCGTCAACAAGGCCACCCGCCTGCTGACCTATATCGTGGGCACCTCCAAGACCTACACCGCCACCATCCGGCTGGGCCAGTCGACAGTGACTGACGACGCCGAGGGCGAGGTCACGGCGACGGCCGGCACCGCCGGCGTCAGGGACCAGGCAATTTACGACGGCGTCGCAGCACTGACGGGGGACATCCAGCAGGTGCCCAGCAGCGTCAGCGCCATCAAGGTCAACGGCGAACGCGCCTACGCGCGGGTCCGCTCGGGGGAGGACGTCAAGCTTTCCGCGCGCCCGGTCACCATCCACCGGTTCGAGGTCCATGCCATCCGGCGGAGCGTGGAAGCGGGCGTACTGGACCTGGATGTCACCGTCGAGTGCTCCTCCGGCACCTACATCCGCGCCCTCGCCCGGGACTTGGGCAACGCACTGGGGGTGGGCGGCCACCTTACCGCGCTGCGCCGGACCCACGTCGGCCCGTACTCGCTGGAGCAGGCCCGCACCCTGGAACAGCTCGCGGAGGAACTGAACATCCTGGACATGTCCCAGGCCGCGCGGGCCCTGATGCCCAACCGTGAGCTGACCGCCGAAGAAACGACCGAAATCTCCTTCGGAAGGCGCATTGCCGCCGGTGCGGCCCCCGGAAGTCCGGACGCGCCAACCGCCGAGCATCCTGCCGCCGCCTTCGCACCGGACGGCAGCCTGGTGGCGCTGCTTGCCGATTCCGGCAACTACGCCAAGCCCGTCCTGGTCTTCGAGCCCGGCAACGGGGCTTCCGCCAGCACCGCAGCCGGAAAGGCCTAAGGGTGGACGCGTACTTCTATATCATCCTGGTGGTCGGCCTGCTGTCCACGGTGACCTGCGTAGTGGCCGGCATCCTCAAGAAGGCGCCCAACGACGTCACCATCCTCTCGGTCGCGGCGGTGGAACTTGCACTGGTGGTCTACCTTGTGGGGTCGATCATCCGCGTCATCGCCGGCGAACCCATCGCCGGCGAGGCCTGGGAGTTCTGGGGCTACCTTGCCACGGCAATGCTCCTGCCCCCGGCGGCCGTCTACTGGTCCATCCTTGAACGGACCCGGTGGAGCAACTTCGTCCTGGCCGCCGTGGGCGTCACGGCCCTGGTGATGGCCGCCCGCATGAACCAGATCTGGTACTGAAGTGGAAGAGGCACGCAAAGTGAAAGACCAGCATTCATCCTCCGCCCTCGGCAGCCGCGCCGACGTCGCCGCCGGCGGAGGGCGCAACACCCGCAACACCGGCCCGGGGCGCCTGCTGATCGCCGTTTATGCGGTCTTCGCCATCTCCGCTTCGGCCCGCGCCGGCTACCAGATCCTCACCAAGTTCTCCGAGGCCCCGCTGGCCTACCTGCTGTCCGCGTTCGCGGCGCTGGTGTACGTGGTGGCCACCGTGTCCCTGGCCAAGGCCGGCAGCACCTGGTTCAAGGTATCCGTGGCCGCCGTGCTGGTGGAACTGGTGGGTGTGCTGGTGGTGGGCGCGCTGAGCGTGTTCGACCCCGTGGCGTTCCCGCATGAAACCGTCTGGTCCCTGTTTGGCCGCGGCTACGGGTTCATCCCGCTGCTGCTGCCGGTGCTCGGCCTGGTGTGGCTGTACCGGCGGCGTCCGTCCCAAGGCCAAACGGCACCGTAAAAGGGGCACCGTGAATACGGGTAACCTTGAAGAGTTCCGCGGCCGGTCCGGTCGCGGAGCGTTGATGCTGCAGGCGTTTTAAGGCGAGGGTGATGGTCTACATCTGGAACGATCCGTCCGAGGTCCCGGCGGACTTCGGGCCCTCTGTTGTCACCTTCGGGAACTTTGACGGGGTTCACCGCGGGCACCAGCAGGTGCTGTCCCAGCTGATCCGTTCGGCCCGCCTAACCCGGTCAAAGGCAGTGGCGGTAACCTTCGACCCGCACCCGGCGTTCATCCACCGCCCGGAGTCCGCGCCGGAAATGATCATGGGTTTGGACGACAAGCTTGAGGCGCTCGGCGAACTCGGCCTCGATGCCGTCCTGGTGGTCAAGTATTCCCTCGACCTGGCCAGCCTCACCGCGGAGGAATTCGTGGAGCAGTACCTGGTGGACTGCCTGCACGCCAGCCACGTCGTCATCGGCCACGACGCCCGGTTCGGCCGCGGCAACTCGGGGGACCTGGACACCATGAAGGCCCTGGGCGAGAAGTTCGGGTTCGAAGTCCAGGTCATCAGCGAGTTCGGTTCCGAAGGCTACCCGCTGCATGACGACGGCGGCAAGGACCGCCGCTGCTCGTCCACCTGGGTGCGTGAAGCCCTCCAGGAAGGCGACGTCGCCACCGCCGCTGCGGTGCTGGGCCGGTGGCACCGGATGCGCGGCGAGGTGGTCCACGGCGCTGCCCGCGGACGTGCCCTTGGCTTTCCCACCGCCAACCTGTCCTCGAATGCGAGCGGACTGATCCCGGCGGACGGGATCTACGCGGGATGGCTCGTTGACCAGGCCGGCAAGCGCTGGCCTGCCGCCATCTCGGTCGGCTCCAACCCCACGTTCGACGGCGTCAGCCGGCAGGTTGAGGCCCACGTCATCGACCGGCCCAAGGAAGCCGTGGAGGACTTCGATCTGTACGGCCAGACTGTCATCATTGAATTCGTGGCCCGCCTGCGGGGAATGGTGGCTTATCGTGGGCCTGAAGCGCTGGTGGACCAGATGAAACTGGACGTCGTCCAGGCACACGACCTCCTGACCAGGCGCTGACCGCCGGGCAGCAGCCGTTCCTGTCCCACCAGCCCCCGGCGGCAGTGGCTGCCGGGGCGTCCGCAAGGAAAGGCAGTACGTGTCGGTCGAGAAGAACACCCGCAAGCTGGACAAAGGCATCGTCCGGGATTTCAGCTCCCGCATGAGCTACGCCTCCTACCTGCAGCTGCCCGCCCTCCTGAGTGCGCAACAGCCGGTGAGCCAGCCGGAGCACCATGACGAGTTGCTGTTCATCATCCAGCACCAGACCACGGAACTCTGGCTGAAGCTGGTGCTGCACGAGCTCCGCAGCGCCGCCGCATGGCTCAGGGCTGACGATCTCGGTTCCGCCCTCAAGGGCATCGCGCGGGTGAAGCACATCCAGAAAACCCTGACGGAGCAGTGGTCTGTCCTGGCCACCCTGACGCCCACCGAGTACTCCCAGTTCCGCGGTTTCCTGGGTAACGCCTCCGGTTTCCAGTCAGCCCAGTACCGGGCCGTCGAGTTTGTGCTGGGCAACAAGAACCGCAAGATGCTTCCGGTCTTCGAATCAGACCCGGAAGCATACGCCATGCTGGAAGAACTGCTCCAAGCCCCCAGCATCTACGACGAGTTCCTTGCCTACCTTTCACGGCACGGCTTCAACGTGCCCGCCGCAGTGCTCAGCCGGGACGTCACCCGGGCCCACGAGTTCACTCCGGAACTGGTGCCGCTCTTCAAGCACATCTACGAGCACGCGGCGGACAACTGGAGCGCCTACGAGGCCTGCGAGGAACTGGTGGACCTGGAGGACAACTTCCAGCTCTGGCGCTTCCGCCACCTGCGGACCGTGCAGCGGACCATCGGCATGAAGACCGGAACCGGCGGGTCCACCGGCGCGGCCTTCCTGCAGAAGGCCCTCGAACTGACCTTCTTCCCCGAACTATTCGCCGTCAGGACGGAGATCGGACAATGAGCACCCACAAGGAAGAAACTGCACAGTCCGCTGCAGCAACGGATGAAGCACTTCGGCGGCGGGCCGAAGAGCTTGACCGCCAGGATCCGCTGGCACGCTACCGGGCCCACTTCATCGGCACGGACACCCCGCTGTCCTACCTGGACGGCAACTCGCTGGGCCGGCCCTTGAAGCGGACAGCGGAGGACATTGCGTCCTTCGTCCGGGAGGAGTGGGGCGGGCGGCTGATCCGCGGCTGGGACGAGCAGTGGCTGAAGCTGCCGCACGCCATCGGCGACCAGCTGGGACGGGCAGTCCTGGGCGCGGCACCGGGGCAGACGATCATCGCCGACTCCACCACCGTGGTCCTCTACAAGCTGATCCGTGCCGCCCTGGCCGCGGTGGCGGACCCGGAGCGCAATGAACTGGTGCTGGACACCGAAAACTTCCCTACGGACCGGTACCTCGTGGAGGGCATCGCCCTCGAGGAGGGCCTGACCCTGCGCTGGATCGAAACCGACCCCGCCGCCGGGGTGACCGTTGACCAGGTGCGTGAGGCAGTGGGGCCGCGTACCGCCGTCGTACTTCTCAGCCAGATCGCCTACCGCTCCGGTCACCTGGCCGACCTGCCAGCTATCACCAGGGCAGTGCACGATGCCGGCGCGCTGGTGGTGTGGGACCTGTGCCATTCCGCGGGGTCGGTGGAGCTCGACCTGGATGGTTCCGGGGTGGACTTCGCGGCCGGATGCACCTACAAGTACCTCAACGGGGGCCCCGGCTCGCCGGCGTTCGCCTACGTCAACCAGCGGCACCTGCCCGCGCTCAACCAGCCGATCTGGGGCTGGATGGGCCGGAAGGACGCCTTTGAGATGGCGGCAGGGTACGAACCTGCTCCCGGCATCCGCGGTTTCCTCAGCGGAACGCCCGCCATCCTTGGCATGGTGGCCATGCAGGGAATGCTGGACCTCATTGAGGAGGCCACCATGGCGGCCGTCAGGGCCAAGGCGGAAAAGCTGACAGCGTTCGCAGTGGACATCTTTGACGCCTGGCTGGCGCCCTTGGGAGCGGAACTGGCGTCACCCCGGGAGCCGGGGGAGCGGGGCAGCCACGTCACCGTGGACCACCCGGACTTCACCAAGGCCACGGTGGAAGCGCTCTGGGACGGTGACGTGATCCCCGACTTCCGGTCGCCCCGCGGCATCCGGGTGGGGCTGTCGCCGCTGAGCACCAGCTTCCAGGAAGTCTTCCAGGGAATGGCGGCCATCAGGGACGGGCTGCAGGACTGAAGCCCGGACGTCTTCCACGCGTGTTTCGACAGGTTACGGCCGTGCCGGTAAACTTGACGATGGATCCGGCTGCAGTCCGTGGCGGCTGGCTCCTGTTGCCTGGCACTTTCCCCTTGATTGCGGGTTTGTTCCCGGCGGCAGACCCGGCAGTGAGTTTCTGACCGGGCCCTCACGGCACATTCCCAAGGAGTTATTGTGGCACTTGACGCCGCTGTAAAGCAGTCCATCATCAAGGAATACGCAACCGCAGAAGGCGACACCGGTTCGCCCGAGGTGCAGGTTGCCGTCCTGACCCAGCGGATCAAGGATCTGACTGAGCACATGAAGGAGCACAAGCACGACTTCCACACCCAGCGCGGTCTGCTGGCCATGGTTGGTCGCCGCAAGCGCATGCTGAGCTACCTCAAGAAGACTGACATCGCCCGCTACCGTTCGCTCATCGAGCGCCTCGGCCTGCGCCGCTAGTCGGACTTTGGGCGGCCCTTTCCAGCATGGAACGGGCCGCCTTCTTTCAACACAAAACTAAACAGGAGGATCAACCGCATCACGCATTCGCGGTCCTCGGTAGTGATCCCCGGGAAGCTTTCCTCAGGAAAGCCCCGCCCGTGGGTCTCGATCGATGACCGGGTGCAGGGCCAGTAGACAGATGCTGGCCAGGTTGATGCGGCTGGACTTCCGTGAAACAGAAACGGAGGTGACTCTCTTGGAGGGTCCCGAAATCCAGTTCTCGGAAGCAGTCATTGACAATGGCCGCTTCGGCAAGCGCGTTATCCGCTTCGAAACCGGCCGCCTCGCCAAGCAGGCAGCCGGCGCAGCGATGGTTTACATCGACGAGGACACCGCGCTGCTGTCCGCCACCACCGCCGGCAAGCACCCCCGGGAAGGCTTTGACTTCTTCCCGCTGACGGTCGACGTCGAAGAGCGCATGTACGCTGCCGGCCGCATCCCGGGCTCGTTCTTCCGCCGTGAAGGACGCCCGTCCACCGAGGCCATCCTGGCCTGCCGCCTGATGGACCGCCCGCTGCGCCCCGCCTTCATCAAGGGCCTGCGCAACGAGGTCCAGATCGTGGTGACCGTCCTGGCTATCAACCCGGACGAGCTCTACGACGTCGTGTCCATCAACGCCTCTTCCATGTCCACCCAGCTGTCCGGCCTGCCGTTCTCCGGGCCCATCGGCGGCGTCCGCGTTGCCCTGGTCGCAGACGAAAACGGCTCCCAGTGGGTAGCCTTCCCCAAGCACTCCCAGCTGGAAAACTCCGTCTTCAACATGGTGGTTTCCGGCCGCATCGCCGGTGACGACGTCGCCATCATGATGGTGGAAGCCGAAGCCACGGACAACTCCTGGACCCTCATCAAGGAACAGGGCGCCACCGCCCCCACCGAAGAGGTTGTTGCCGAGGGCCTCGAGGCTGCCAAGCCGTTCATCCGGGCGCTCTGCGAAGCCCAGGCAGACCTGGCTTCCCGCGCCGCGAAGCCCACAGTCGAGTTCCCGGTCTTCCTTGACTACGAGGACGACGCCTACGCTGCCGTGGAGTCCGCAGCCACGGAGAAGCTGACCGCTGTCTTCCAGATTGCCGACAAGCAGGAACGCGAGAACGCTGCGGACGCACTGAAGGACGAAGTCCTCGCCAGCCTGGCCGGCCAGTTCGAAGGCCGTGAGAAGGAACTGTCGGCAGCCTTCCGCTCGCTCACCAAGCACGTTGTGCGCCAGCGCATCCTCAAGGACCAGATCCGCATCGACGGCCGCGGCCTGACGGACATCCGCCAGCTCACCGCCGAGGTGGAAGTCCTGCCCCGCGTCCACGGTTCCGCCATCTTCGAGCGCGGCGAGACCCAGATCATGGGTGTCACCACTCTGAACATGCTCAAGATGGAGCAGCAGATCGACTCGCTGTCGCCGGTCAAGACCAAGCGCTACATGCACAACTACAACTTCCCGCCGTACTCCACCGGTGAGACCGGCCGCGTGGGTTCGCCCAAGCGCCGCGAAATCGGCCACGGCGCGCTGGCCGAGCGCGCGCTCGTTCCGGTGCTGCCGTCCCGTGAGGAGTTCCCGTACGCCATCCGCCAGGTATCCGAGGCCCTCGGTTCCAACGGCTCGACGTCGATGGGTTCCGTCTGTGCTTCCACCTTGTCCATGCTGAACGCCGGTGTGCCCCTCAAGGCCGCCGTCGCCGGCATCGCCATGGGCCTGGTGTCCGACCAGGTTGACGGCCAGACCCGCTACGCGGCACTGACCGACATCCTCGGCGCCGAAGATGCCTTCGGCGACATGGACTTCAAGGTTGCCGGTACATCCGAGTTCGTCACCGCCATCCAGCTGGACACCAAGCTGGACGGCATCCCCGCCTCGGTCCTGGCAGCAGCCCTGAAGCAGGCCCGCGAAGCCCGCCTGCACATCCTGGACGTCATCAACTCGGCCATCGACACCCCGGACGAGCTTTCCGAGTTCGCACCGCGCGTCATCGCCGTGAAGATCCCCGTGGACAAGATCGGTGAGGTCATCGGCCCCAAGGGCAAGATGATCAACCAGATCCAGGAAGACACCGGCGCCGACATCTCCATCGAGGACGACGGCACGGTCTACATCGGCGCCACCGACGGTCCGTCTGCCGAGGCAGCACGGTCCGCCATCAACGCCATCGCGAACCCGCAGGTCCCGGAAATCGGCGAGCGTTACCTGGGTACGGTCGTCAAGACCACCACCTTCGGTGCCTTCGTGTCGCTGACCCCGGGCAAGGACGGCCTCCTGCACATCTCCGAGCTCCGCAAGCTGGCCAACGGCAAGCGAGTGGACAACGTCGAGGACGTTGTCTCGGTGGGCCAGAAGGTCCAGGTGGAGATCACCAAGATCGATGACCGTGGAAAGCTCTCGCTCGCCCCGGTTGTCGCCGAGGAAGAGGGCGCCGAGGTTGAGACCGAGCGTGCCCACACCACGGAACCTGCTGAAGGCGCTGACGTCTAAGACGTCCGGTTTCCGGCACAAGCACTAATCGGCGGGGCCGGTGGATGATCCACCGGCCCCGCCGCTGTTACGATGGCAGCCAGATCCGGCTGCCCCTGTGAAAGGCCTCAATGACTGTTGTACCCCTGCCGCTTGAGCAGAACCACCGCGGCGACACCCTGGTCCACGGATCCGACGGCGGCTCCGAAGTCCGGCGTTCGGTGCTGCCCGGGGGAGTGCGGGTGCTGACGGAGGCGATGCCCGGACAGAGGTCGGCGACCATCGGATTCTGGGTTGGCGTAGGGTCCCGGGACGAAGCCCCGGGCCAGCACGGCTCCACGCACTTCCTTGAGCATCTCCTCTTCAAGGGGACCAAGCGCCGCACCGCGCTGGAAATTGCTTCCGCTTTCGATGAGGTGGGCGGCGAATCCAACGCAGCCACCGCCAAAGAGAGCACCTGCTACTTCGCCCGCGTACTCGACAGCGACCTGCCGATGGCCATCGACGTGATCGCAGACATGATCACCGGGGCCGTGCTTGATCCCGCTGAGATGGAGCAGGAACGCGACGTCATCCTCGAGGAAATCGCCATGGACAGCGATGACCCCACAGACGTCGCCCATGAGAATTTTGTGTCCGCTGTCCTCGGCAGCCATCCCCTGGGCCGGCCTATCGGCGGCACCCCGGCGGCGATCAAGGCCGTGGCCCGTGACTCCGTCTGGGAACACTACCGCCGCTACTACCGGCCGGATGAACTGGTGATCACCGCAGCAGGCGGCCTCGAACACGACTTCGTCTGCGGCCTCGTCATTGATGCCCTCGAGTCAGCCGGCTGGTCCCTGGAGGCAAACGCGTCCCCGGTCAAGCGCCGTTCAACGGAACGTGCCCTGATCACCGGGACTGCAGGCCTCCATGTAGTCAAGCGCGCTGTGGAACAGGCCAACATCATCATGGGGTGCCCCACCATCGTTGCCACGGACGAGCGCCGGTACGTGATGAGCGTCCTGAACGCTGTCCTGGGCGGTGGCATGTCTTCCAGGCTTTTCCAGGAGATCCGTGAGAAGCGGGGCCTGGTGTATTCCACCTACTCGTTCGCGTCCTCCTACGCCGACGCCGGGTACTTCGGCATGTACGCCGGGTGCACGCCCTCCAAGGTCCGGCAGGTGCTCGACCTGCTGGGTGTGGAGCTGGACAAGCTGGCTGAGCACGGTATCTCCGACGACGAACTCCGCAAGGCGGTGGGCCAGCTTTGCGGCGGAATCGTCCTCGCCCTCGAAGACACCGGTTCTCGGATGTCCCGCCTCGGCCGTGCCGAACTCGTCTCCGGCGAGTACCAGGACATCGACGAGACCCTGCGGCTCATCAAGGCCGTGACCGCCGAACAGGTCCAGGATCTGGCAGCCGATCTGGCCGCGGCCCCCCGGACTGTCACCGTGGTGGGCCCCTTTGAGGAGACGGAAACCTTCGGGCTCTGACCCCGGTCCAACGCACGCTTTCGGCCTAAGATGTAGCCATTCGACGTCGGAAGGATAGGGGTGATTGGCGTGGGTGCCTTTCGTGCCGGGGATCCTTCCGCGGGCCACGCCGGGGCTGAACACCCTGCCCTGGCAGTCCTGCTTGGTCATTGGCGGGGGAGTACCCGGCTGGCCCCAGGTCCCTGGGGACCTGAACGGACAGTCGAAGCTGAGGTGACCTACCGCCGGGCTGCAGGCGGCTTTGCAGTGGTACAGAGCTACCGTCACCTCGAACCGGACGGATCGCACTTCGAAGGCCACGGTATCTTTACGATCGACCCCGATCATAAAGACGTTCTCTGGTACTACGTGGACAGTTCCGGCCCGGCACCGGGACTGCCTGCGCGCTGCACATGGCACGACGGCATCCTTCGAGTGGAACGCCGGGGAAGCGCAGGCTGGACAAGGCATTCTGTACGTGTTGACGGCGAAGTCCTCTCCCACGTCACCGAGTTGCGCAGGCAGGGCCAGGCCGGGGCGCCGGAAGAGGCAGGCGGAGGCAGTTCTGGCGACGTGCACGGGGCAGCTGCCAACGGCACGGGCTCTGCCTTCATCCCCTTCATGACCTCCACGTTCAGGCGCAGCTGAGGCAGATGCCCTGCGCTTTCCCGCTGGCTACGACAGCATCAGTTCCCAGTCGGGCTGTGGATCGGGCGGCAAAATAAAAGGCTTTGCGTAGAAGGCGTCCCATACAGGGTCTTCAGGCGCGAAATCGTCGGAGTCCACGACGTATTCGCCTGAAGGTTCATCACCAGGGGGTTCCGAGTGCGGCGGTGCCGTATCCAGCCAGGCAGGGTATGCGGAGGAAGCTGCATTTGGCAGCATTGACCACACACCTACCTCCAAATGCTGTCCTTCCGAATCGCGTTGCTCTACACCAATCTGGTTCGGCCATTGTGATGCTTCCCGGTCGGTTTGTTCTGCTTGGTAGTGGCGGCCGGTGGGTGAGGTCCAGCCGGGTGGTTCATCTTTGGTTGCGGCGGTGGGTTCCCAGCTGCTGTTGTGTTTGAGGCGGTGGTGTTTGGGGCAGAGTTGTGCCAGGTTGCTGATGCCGGTGGTTCCGCCGTGCTGCCAGGCTGTGAGGTGGTCGGTTTCGTTGTCGAGGGAGTTGTTGTTGCAGCCGGGGAAGGTGCATTTGCCGTCACGCAGCTGCAGGGCTTTTTTCATGGCTTTGGTGAGCCGGTAGCTGGTACGCCCGATTTCCAGTGGCGCCCCGTCTCTGGGGTTGATGAGGACCCGGTGGAAGGATTCGGCGCCGTCGGCGAGGAGTTTCCGGGCCATCGAGGCAGGGATGGGGCCGTACCCGTCGAGGAATGCTGGTTCGTCGGTAAGGCCGAGGAGCGCGAACACGGGTACGGTGACGAGGACTTCGGTCCGTGGCGTCGGAACTTTCCCGGGTTCGGTGGTGAAGGCGGCAGCGGTGGCGGTGTTTGTTTCAGTCCCGGCGTCTTCCTCCGGGGTGGAGGTTTTGTGGGTGAGGAGTTGGGTGGCGAGGACGTCGGCTTTGCGCTGGGGAAGGGTGCGGTGCTCGTCCGGTCCTTGGAGGCCGCGGGCAATGGCGGTGGTCCTGTTCCAGATGGCTTGGGCGGTGTCGGCCGGGAGGTAGGCGGAGATCCAGGCCATCCCGTCGCGGTCCGGGGTGTATTCGACCCGCCGGTCAGCGGCGCTTTTGCGGTGGCGTTTTTCGATGGAGTCGGGGTGGTGGCGTTCGCGCCAGCCCCGTACCTTCGCCCGCAGCCGTGCCGGTACCAGCTGGCCGGCGGGGCAACCGCGGGCCGGGTTCGGGGCGTTGGGGTCAAGGAAGTGCTCCACCAGCGCGGCCGCAGAGGGGTGGTCAAGGTTCTCGGTTTCGTCGGCGAAGATTTTCGCCTGTTGCCAGGTAAGCGTCCCCGCGGACAGGGCGTCCAGGACCGGCGGCAACGCACAGACCTGCCGGGACTGGGCCACGAACGCGGATGCGGCGCCGGAACTGATGGTCAGGATCCCGGCGATCTCCTCCACAGTGGAGATCTCCGTGTAGGTCCGGTCATGCAGGGGCGCGTCTGGCGGTGTCATGGCCTGCTGCAGGTCCATGGCTTCGACGACGGACCTTGCCTTGCGCGCCGCGGCCTGGGACTCCAGCTTCTTCTCCAAAGCCAGCCGTTCCAGGCGAATTTCGTACGCCCGCCGGAGCACATCCACACCGTTTCCGGCCGAACCCGAGGATCCGGCATCGGCAAGGGCGGCGTCCTCAGCATCAAGCGCGGCCAGAGCAACAACGGTGGCATAGATAGCCTCCATCGCTGCTGCCGCCCCAACGCCGTTTCCCATACCAACATCATCGGCGGAGGCACCGACATTTTGGCGCGGACGGCAACGGGAGCCGGAAGCAGCAAAGCCAGGAAGCTTTACCCGCCAGCGAAAGGCGGCAGCACATCCACAACGTCGTCCGGGCCGAGCACTGTTGACTGGTCCCGGACAGCCACCTCGTTCAGCAGGAAGCTGCTCCGCGACAGGACGCGGGGAAGCGCAGGAGTTCCGGCAGGAGGCTCCGGCCGCTCCACGGCGAGCACTGCCTCAAGGAGCCCGGCGACGGTGGTGCCCTCCGGCAGGTCGAACTTCTCTTCTTCAAGGCCGGCAGCAGCGCGCGCGGCAGCGAAGTAACGTACATGCATTAGTGTCAGCCCCCGATGGCGCTCATACTGCGGTCCGGCTGGACGAAGTCCGGAGCGTCAAGTCCCACGTGGTCCATGCCGTGGGCTTTTGGCTTGAGCCACATGGCATCCTGCCAACGGCGTGCCAGGTCCTCGTCAGAGCCGCCCGAGCGCAGGAGTCCCAGGAGGTCGTATTCCTCGTGTGAGAACAGGCAGCTCATGATCTTGCCCTCAGCCGTGATCCGGGTGCGGCGGCAATCGGAGCAGAAGGGCTCGGTCACTGAGGCAATGATTCCCACGGTGCCCAGCACCGGTCCGTGCGCGGATGCGTCATGCGCACCGGCCCCGGCCACCCGCCGTCGTACCTCAAAGCGCTCCGCCGGGGCGCCGTCACGGGCCCGCGGATCCGGGGAAAGGACAAAATCGGTTGACAGCAGCCCGCGGATCTCCGCTGCCGTGATCATGTTGCGCCGCGTCCAGCCATGGTCGGCGTCGAGGGGCATCTGCTCGATGAACCGCAGTTCGTAGCCACGGCCCAGCGCCCAGGCGAGCAGCGACGGCGCCTCGGCATCATTGATGCCGCGCATCAGCACCGCGTTGAGCTTGACCGGGCCCAGCCCGGCAGCCCACGCCGCATCCACGCCGGCCAGGACCTGGTTGAGGAACGGCCGGCGGGTCAGTTGGGTGAACGTCTCTTCATGCAGGGAGTCCAGTGACACGTTGATCCGGGTCAGCCCTGCGGTCTTCAGCGCTGCAGCCTTCTTTGCCAGGCCCACCGCGTTGGTGGTCATGGAAATTGGCAGGTCCGGGTGGTTGTGCCGGAGTTCGGCAATGATTTCCACGAGGTCGTGCCGGACCAGCGGCTCGCCGCCCGTGAGCCGCAGTTCACGGACGCCCAGGCGTTCCACACCGACCCGCACGATCCGGACAATTTCCTCCGCCGTCATGACGGCGGACTTCGACAGCCATTCCAGGCCCTCTGCCGGCATGCAGTAAGTGCAGCGCAGGTTGCACTTGTCCGTCAGGGAAAGCCGCATGTCCGTGGCGCGGCGCCCGTAACGGTCCACAAGCCCGGCACCCGCAGCAGCAGGGCGGACGGCGGGTACGTTATTGCCGGCAACCTCCCGTGGCTGCGGCATGCCTAGCTGGACGCTCATGAATTCAGGCTACGCCACGATGCGCTGCACATCACACTCGTGACCATCCGGCGGACATCCACGCGCACCGGCTCCGCCAGGGACGCCTGAAACTATGCCCGCGCATGCCGGGCCCCTGCCGGGGGCCGACATGGTGCTCTCCCGCAGTGCTGCCGGATGGACCGCGGGAACGCCGCTGGACGTGCTCACGGACAGCAGGGACGCCCTCCTGGCCGTGGTGGAGCTGCGGGTTGACCGCGGCCCGCGGCACCCGACGGGGCCACCGGGTTCCACACGGTTAGAGTGGACGTGAAATCCTGACGGCCGCAACCGAAGGCACAGCCATGACCAGCACGCACCCGCACGCCCACCACGACAGCCGTGCACGGTCCATTGCCCACCACCTCGCCGCCGTCACCGAACTCCTCCGACCGGTTGCCGCCCTCGCCCGCACGGAAAGCGTGCCCCTCTCCAAGGCGCTCGGCCGCGGCCTGGTGCATGACGTCATGGCGCCCCTCAGCCTGCCGCCCTTCGCCAATTCCCAGATGGACGGCTACGCCATCCGCTGCTCGGACGTGCCCGACGGCGGCGCGGCCCTAAGCATCGCGGCTCCCGTCCCGGCGGGGACCAGTGCGCCCCCGCTGGGAGAGGGAATGGCTGCCCCCATCATGACCGGTGCGATGATGCCGGCCGGTGCTGACGCCGTCGTACCCATTGAACGCGCCATCCCTGACCACTTTCCCGCTGCAGGGGAGGGCGGAACCGTGACACTGCCCGCCACGGCGCCCGGCACCTTTGTCCGCGCGGCTGGAAGCGACATCGCGGAAGGGGAAGCGGCCCTTGCCGCGGGCACATTCCTCGGGCCCGCGCAGCTTGGGCTGCTCGCAGCCCTCGGCATCCCCGAGGTCACCGTCAACGTCCCAGTGACGGTGCTGCTGGTGGCCACGGGGGACGAGGTGGTGGAGCCGGGAAGGGCGCTCCCGGCCGGCAAGATCTATGACTCCAACGGAACCCTCCTGGAAGCCGCCATGACCCAGGCCGGGCTGCAGGTCCGCCGGGCCGGGATCATCACTGACAACCCGGACGAACTGCGGAAACTGTTGCGGAACCAGGGTGCCAATGCGGACCTGATCGTCACCACCGGAGGTGTCAGCAAGGGCGCCTACGAAGTAGTACGGCAGGCGATGACTGACCAGCCCGTCGACTTTATGCACGTGGAAATGCAGCCCGGCGGCCCCCAAGGAATCGGCACGTTCGAAGGGACCCCCTTCCTTGGATTTCCGGGAAATCCCGTCAGCTGCCTGGTCTCGTTCGAAATGTTCCTCCGGCCCGCACTCTCGGCGCTGCTCGGTGCTCCGGCACCGCGCATGCCCCTCCGCGCCCGCCTGCACCAGCCGCTCACATCACCTGCACACAAGCACCAGGTGCGCCGCGGCACCCTCTGCGCAGACGGCACGGTCCGGCTGGAGGGCGGCGAAAGCTCACACCTGATGCATGCCCTCGCCGCCTCGAACGCGCTGGTGCACGTTCCCGTGGGGGTATCGGCGCTCGCGGCCGGTGATGAAGTGGAAGTATGGATGCTGTGAATGCAGAACAAACCCCCGCGCTGACGCACCTGCGCCGAGATGGCAGCGCCCAGATGGTGGACGTCTCCACCAAGGCCGAGACCACCCGCGAGGCCACGGCCACCGCCACCGTCAACACCACCGCCGAGGTCATGGGCCTCCTGGGTACCGGCGGGCTTCCGAAAGGCGATGCGCTCGCCGTAGCCCGGGTTGCCGGCATCATGGCCGCAAAGAAGACCCCTGAACTGGTGCCGCTGTGCCATCCGCTGCCGCTGTCCAAGGTGACGGTGGACTTCGATCTGGGTACCACCGCCGTCGTTATCGTGGCCACCGTCAAGACCCGCGGCGTTACCGGCGTCGAAATGGAAGCGCTCACCGCCGCGTCCGTGGCCGCACTGAGCGTCTACGACATGATCAAGGCCGTGGACAAGCACGCTGTCCTCACCGACATCAAGGTACTGGCCAAGAGCGGCGGCAAGAGCGGGGACTGGGCACTGTGAGCGCCCAGGCAACCCACGGCGCGCCGGAACCGCACAGCCACGGCGGAGTGCAGGGGCGCAAGGCGGGCGTGGTTATCGCCTCCACCAGGGCCGCCGCCGGGATTTACGACGACGAAACCGGCCCCGTAATCACCGACTGGCTGACCGAACACGGCTTTGACGTGTACCCGGCCATGGTGGTCCCGGACGGTGAGCCCGTGGGCGCCGCGGTCCGTGCCCTCCTGACCCAGCGGCCCGCCGTCGTGATTACCAGCGGCGGTACGGGCCTCAGCCCGGACGACCGCACACCGGACGTCACACTGCCTTTGCTGGACCGGGAGATTCCGGGCATCATGGAGGCCATACGTCGCGCCGGTGCGGCCAAGACACCGCTGGCAGCCCTGAGCCGCGGGTATGCAGGTGCTGCCGGCAGCACCTTCATTGTTAATCTCCCCGGATCACCCAAGGGAGTCATGGACGGGCTCACCGTCCTGGACCCCGTGATCGGGCACCTTTGCGACCAGCTGGAAGGCGGACATGGGCACTGAATCAGTATTCGAGGTGGTGACCGCAGTCCTGAGTGCGGAACCCATTTCCGTGGACCAGGCGATAGCCGCCGTGGAAAGCGACACGGCCGGCGCGGTCGTCAGCTTCAGCGGCGTGGTCCGCAACCACGACGGCGGCAAGCCGGTTGACCGCCTCAGCTACACCGCGCACCCCACGGCGCACCAGGTGATGGCCGACGTCGTCGCCCGCCTTGTCGCCGAGCAGAACGCGGGTGCCGGGCAAAACACGGGGGAAGGGAGCACTAAGCCGGTGCGGATCTGGGCCGCCCACCGGATCGGCATGCTGGAAATCGGCGATCCAGCCCTGGTGTGCGCGGTGTCCGCAGCCCACCGCGGCCAGGCCTTCGCCGTCTGCTCGGAGCTGGTGGACCGCATCAAGGAACAGGTGCCCATCTGGAAGGAACAGTTCTTCTCGGACGGAACCGTTGAATGGGTGGGCGCGGGCGCCTGAAGCCCAGATGTCCGCGAGGTAACGCACACTGCCACGGTTCCTTGCCGCGGCAGGCCCGCCGGTAGGGTTAAGCCATGACCGAACAACACTCCGAACCCATCCTGGTTGCCGTGCTCGGCGCCAACGGACGCATGGGCGCCGAAGCCGTGAAGGCCGTTGAAGCCGCACCCGACATGAAGCTCGCCGCAGCCCTGGGACGGGGTGACTCGCTGGACCAGGTCACTGCTGCCGGTGCCAACGTGGTGGTGGACCTGACAGTCCCTGAAAGCACGGAGGCGAACGTGCGGTTCGCCGTCGAACACGGGATCCACGCGGTCGTGGGGACCACCGGCTGGGATGCCGGCCGCCTGTCCTCGCTCGAGGCGCTGCTGGCCGAACATCCGGAAACCGGCGTGCTGATCGCCCCTAACTTTGCCGTGGGCTCGGTCCTGGCATCGGCCTTCGCCGCCAAGGCCTCCAAGTACTTCGAATCCGTGGAAATCATCGAGCTGCACCACCCGGACAAGGTGGACGCGCCCTCCGGCACGGCAGTCCGCACCGCGCAGCTCATCGCTGCCGAGCGCGCCTCAGCCCAGGTTGCGCCCAGTCCGGACGCCACCACCAGTGAGATGGCCGGCGCCCGCGGCTGCGACGTCGACGGCGTCCGGGTCCACAGCGTGCGGCTCCGCGGCCTGGTGGCCCACCAGGAGGTCCTGCTGGGCGGTCCCGGCGAACAGCTGACGTTCCGGCACGACTCTTTCGACCGGGCCTCGTTTATGCCCGGCGTCCTTCTCGGCGTGCGCAATGTCGCCGGACACCCCGGCCTTACCGTGGGGCTGGACGGCTACCTGGACCTGGGACTCTAGGCCATGGGCGGGTTCCTGGCTGCCCTGCGGAAGAACCGCACCAAGATCTGGGTGGGGGCGGTGACGCTTCTGCTGGTCTTCTACCTGGTGGTGTCCTTCCAGCGGTCGATCCTGCTCCTGACGGACAGCAACCTGGCTGCACAGGCGATCGGCGCAGCCTACCTGGTGCTGCCCGTCATTGGTGCTTGGGCGCTGATCCGCGAGCTGCTGTTCGGGGCGCGTACGGAACAGATGGCCAAGGTCCTGGAAGCCGAGGGCGGACTGCCCGTGGATGAGCTGCCGCGCACTCCCGGCGGCCGCATTGTCCGGGCCGCAGCGGATGCCGAATTCGAAAAGTACCGCGCCGAGGCCGAGGCCGCTCCCGACGACTGGCGTTCCTGGTTCCGCCTGAGCTGCGCCTACGACGCCGCGGGGGACCGCAAGCGTGCCCGTGCGTCCATGCGCGACGCCGTCCGGCTCTTCCGGGGAAAAGTCCCGGCGTAGTGCGGGGGGCTTGTGCCCCTACCGGACCGCCTTGACCTGGCCCCGTCCAGCCTGGCTTGCCGCGTGCGCGAGCCATTCCAGCGGGCCGCGCCACTTCAGCAGCACGAAGACCATGCCGACGATGATGGCGGTGGCCGCCTGGGCAAAGTACATGCCTTCCTCGGTCCATCCGGCAGGCAGCGGCTTCAGGTAGAAGCCGGAGACCACCCAGACGTGCACGGTGTACAGCGACAGCGTCATGGCACCCGCCCCGCGCAGCGGCAGCAGCAGGTCCAGGTCCACCCATTCGGCCAGCCGGCCCAGGAACAGGCAGAGGCCGATCACGGCGGCAGCCACGCCTGAGGTGTGCAGGAGGTCCAGGGATGTTCCGGAGTGCGGCGCAGCGGATGCCAGCCACCACCATGACCCTTCCTGGGGGATGCCCGTCAGGTTCACCTGCAGGACGCTGTGCAGAGGGTAGCCGGGGGAGTCGAGGACGGCTTCCAGGGCTGCCCTGCCGCCCCAGCTTTCCATCGCCGTCACCCCAAGGGTTTTTGCCGCCGCGGCCACCACCGTTCCCGCCGCCAGCAGCACAACGGGCACCAGGGCCCTGGTGAGGACCAGCCGGCCGATCACAAGGCCCACCAGCAAGTAGGTCATCCACTGGACCACAGGGTAGTAGCCGGTGAAGAACAGGTCTGACAACAGCCGGGCAGGCGTTCCCAGGTCTTCCCACTTCGGATTGTGCCCCAGCTTCAGCGGCGGCTCGGCGGCGAGCAGCCAGGGCCGCAGCAGGTAGGCCAGCACGGGTGAGGCCAGGATCCAGCCGCCGGCCCAGGCACAGAGCTGCTTCAGTCCCATCCCCAGGAACGGCAGGACGCACAGGAACAGCACCGCGTAGTGCACCAGGATGATGGCCAGGTTCACTTCCAGCCCGCCCAAAGCCAGGCCGACGGCTGCAATCACCAGGGCGCGCAGTGCCACCCCCCGGCGGGCGGCACTGAGGTCGCTGCCGGAGAGCGGCTTGTTCCGGCCGGTGGACAATGCCAGGCCCACACCGGCCAGCACTGCGAACAGGGCTGCGGCCCGCCCGGAAAACGTCAGTCCAACCCAGGTTGGCGTCAGGTCCGCATTCGATTCGAAGGTCGGCAACAGATGCGTGGCCATCATCCCCAGGAGTGCAACACCGCGGGCAGCGTCAATGCCGTGGAGCCGCGCCGAAGCCGGGCCCCCTGTTTTCCTGGACGCTTTGGCGGGGGTTCGGGACGTCATGTCCAGATCGTCTCACACCTGCCTTTAGCCCAGCTGTCAAGGATGCCCCCACCCTGCATTCCCGGCATGTGCCCGGTCGGACGGTGGACGGAGGCCCTTGTATTCGAATATATGTTCGAATAGGATGGACGCCATGCAAACCCCAGCACGCGGTATCCCGACAGAAGGACGGGGCGGCCCCCAGCAGGGCAACGCCGGCCTCCTCAGAGCCATGAGTCCTGGCGTCGTGGACTTCCTCTTCCGGCAGCTGGTGGCCGGCCGGCCTGCCGAGGACGTCCAGTGGGAGCAGGAAGGCCTCAGCCTCGCCAGCCAGCCCGAAGGGGCCGAGCTCGCAAGGCGCCTTGCGGAAACAGACCTTGACGCCCTCACGCCCCTGGAACTGTTCCATTACGTCAGGGCGGCCCAGCGGCTCGCCGACTGGGCAGAGGGCCTCAGGCAGGCTGCCGTGGCCAAGTACTGCGGAGCACCCCCGGAGTAGGGTGGCAGCGGCGCAGGTGCAGCCGGACTGGGGTTGCCGCCCGCGACGCACGCGGTCGACGAGGTTCCGGCGTTCAATTTGACGCTCATCACGCCGCGGGCATTGTCCTAACCTGCCGGGAACAGGGTAACGTTTTTGCCATGGCTGACTCTTCCGCGCACATCCCTGCCCTCGGTACCCTCCTGACCGCCATGGTTACCCCGTTCACCAAGGACGGCGCCGTGGATTACGGGCAGGCGGCGGCGCTGGCCAGCAAGCTGGTGGACGACGGCTGCGACGGCCTGGTGGTCACCGGGACAACGGGTGAAACCTCCACCCTGACGGACGAAGAGAACCTTGGCATGTTCCGAGCCGTCAAGGAAGCCGTTGGCGGCCGCGCGGCCATCATCGCCGGCACCGGCACCAACGACACCGCGCATTCCCTGCACCTTTCGCGGCAGGCCGCGGCCCTCGGCGTCGACGGCCTCCTGCTGGTCACCCCGTACTACAACAAGCCAAGCCAGGCAGGCGTGCGCGCGCACTTCGAAACCATCGCCTCCGCCGTCGACATCCCCGTGATGCTGTACGACATCCCGGGCCGCTCCTCCATTGCCATCGAGCCGGACACCATGATCCGACTGGCGCAGCACCCGAACATCGTGGCCGTCAAGGACGCCAAGGCGGACCTCGTTGCGGCCACCCGCGTCATGGCGGAAACCGACCTCCTCTTCTACTCGGGCGACGACGGACTGACGCTGCCCTGGATGGCGCTGGGCGCCGTCGGGCTGGTGGGCGTCACAACGCACGTCGCCACCCGCCGTTTCCGCGAACTCATCGACGCCGTCAACGCCAACGACCTCGGCACCGCCCGGAAGATCAACTTCGAACTCCAGCCGGTAGTCCGCGCCACCATGAGCCGGGTCCAGGGCGCCGTGGCGGCCAAGCAGATTCTTAAGTGGCAGGGAGTCCTGCCCAACTCGATTGTCCGTTTGCCCCTCGTGGAGCCGGACGAAGCCGAGATCGAAACCATCCGCGGGGATTTGGCGGAAGCGGGGCTGGTCTACTCCTGAGGACGACGACCGGCACCCTTCCGCCTGGAAAGTAGTGCAATATGACCCAAACCGCCCTTACCGGCCTTGTTACCCCTCCCCGCCTGCCTGCCGGCACGCTGCGGATCGTTCCGCTCGGCGGCCTGGGGGAGATCGGCCGGAACATGGCCGTGTTCGAAATCGACGGCAAGCTGCTGGTCGTGGACTGCGGCGTCCTCTTCCCGGAGGAAACCCAGCCAGGCGTTGACCTGATCCTGCCGGACTTTTCGTATATCGAGGACCGGCTGGACGATGTTGTTGCCGTGGTCCTCACCCACGGCCACGAGGACCACATCGGGGCTGTCCCGTACCTGCTGCGGCTGCGCAACGACATACCGCTGGTGGGCTCGCAGCTGACCCTTGCGCTGATCGAGGCCAAGCTGCAGGAGCACCGGATCCGTCCCTACACCTTGTCAGTGGAGGAAGGGCAGGTGGAAAGGTTCGGGCCGTTCGAATGCGAGTTCGTGGCCGTCAACCACTCGATCCCGGACGCCCTCGCCGTGTTCATCCGCACCGCCGGCGGTACCGTCCTGCACACCGGCGACTTCAAGATGGACCAGTTGCCGCTGGACGGACGCATCACGGACCTGCGGCACTTCGCCAAACTCGGCGAAGAAGGCGTGGACCTGTTCATGTCCGACTCCACCAACGCGGACATTCCCGGCTTCACCACCGCGGAAAAGGAAATCGGCCCCACACTGGAGCGCGTGTTCGCCCAGGCCACCAAGCGGATCATCGTGGCGTCCTTCTCCTCCCACGTCCACCGCGTCCAGCAGGTGCTGGATGCGGCGGCAAAACACAACCGCAAGGTGGCGTTCGTGGGCCGGTCCATGGTCCGCAACATGGCCATCGCGGAAAAGCTCGGCTACCTGGATGTGCCGCCCGGGCTGATCGTCGACATCAAGAACATCGACAACCTGCCGGACAACCGCGTGGTGCTCATGTCCACCGGTTCCCAGGGCGAACCCATGGCCGCCCTGTCCAGGATGGCCAACGGCGACCACCGTGTGGTGGTGGGCGACGGCGACACCGTCATCCTGGCCTCCAGCCTGATCCCCGGAAATGAAAACGCGGTGTTCCGGATCATCAACGGCCTCCTGAAACTCGGCGCCGACGTCATCCACAAAGGCAACGCCAAGGTGCACGTCTCCGGACACGCCGCCGCAGGTGAACTGCTCTACTGCTACAACATCCTGGAACCCCTCAACGCCATGCCCGTGCACGGGGAAACCCGGCACCTGCTGGCCAACGGCAAGATCGCCATCGAGTCCGGCGTACCCGAGGCCAGCGTCATCCTGGCCGACAACGGCACCGTGGTGGACCTCAAGGACCACCGGGCCGACGTGGTGGGCCAGGTCGAAGTGGGCTTCGTCTACGTGGACGGCTCCAGCGTTGGCGAGATCACCGACGCGGACCTCAAGGACCGGCGGATCCTCGGTGATGAAGGCTTCATCTCCATCATCACGGTGATCCACCGTGCCACGGGCAAGGTGGTTTCCGGACCGGAAATCCATGCGCGGGGAGTGGCTGAGGACGACTCCGTCTTCGACGACATCATCCCCAAGATCAACAGCGCCCTCGAGGAAGCCGTCCTCAACCACGCGGACCACACCACGCACCAGCTGCAGCAGGTTGTCCGCAGGGTGGTGGGCACCTGGGTCAACCGCAAACTGCGCCGGCGTCCCATGATCATTCCGGTGGTCCTCGAAGCCTGACGGCGCACGTCCCCCCCTGTCCGCAGCGGGTTGCGAAAGGCCCGGTTCCACGGAACCGGGCCTTTCGCGTCCGACCAGCCCGGAGCCCCCGAAATCCCCGGGTTTCCGGCCCGGCTCCGGTAGCGTGGCTACTATGGCCACACGTACTACCTCCGCGCCCAAAGGAACCGGCAGGGGCACCTCCGGCAGCCCCACGGGCCGCGGTTCCGGCTCGGCATCATCCAAGTCCGGCCGGGGCGGAGGCTCCTCCAGCACGGCCCGCACGCGGCAGCTTCCCGCCGTTGAACACCACCAGCCGTGGCTGCTGAAGGTAGTCGGAGGCGCCTGGCTGGGAGTCGGCCACCTGGTGGGCGGGGGAGTCCGCCGGATCGGGCACGACGTCAGCGACCTCCCCGCCGAGGAACGGCGCGACGGCGCAGCACTGTTCAACCTTGTCCTCGCCATCTTCATCGCCACCTTTGCCTGGTGGGGCCTGACGGGCTGGTTCCCGGACGCAGTGTACGCCGTGGTCAACGGCACCTTCGGCTGGATCTCGCTGCTCCTGCCGCTGATGCTGTTCGTGTGCGCCTTCCGGCTTTTCCGCCAACCCTCGGACGGCCGCGGTAACAACAGGGTGGGCATCGGCTTCCTGGTGATGACGTTCGCCGGCTGCGGCCTCGCCCACATGCTGGGCGGCCAGCCCACCGTTGCCCAGGGCTTTGACGGCCTCCGCCAGGCCGGCGGCATGCTGGGGTTCCTCGCCGCCACGCCGCTGGCGGCCATCCACACCGCAGTGCCGCTCGTCCTCTACAGCCTCCTGGCCTTCGTGTCACTGCTGATCATCACCGCCACCCCGTTCACCGCCATTCCGCGGCGCCTGCGTGCGGCGTACGAGCACCTTATGGGCGTTGACCTGATCGAGCAGGAACAGGACAAGGACGTCCATGACCGCAGCTACCTCGACCGCACCCCTCCGGCCGCTCCCAGGAAGAAGAAGCGGAAGCTGTTTGGCAAGGACGAGGACAAGTCCGACGCCGGCCTGGAGGGGTATGTAGGCGACGAGGCCTTCGAGCATGCCGTCATTGACGACGACGATGCCCAGCCGCCGCGCCCTGCCCCCGGTGTGCGCCGGCCCACCCAGGCCGAGATCGTCGTCGAAAAGATCAAGGCGGCCCAGGGGCTGGGCGCCCCCAGCACTTCCGCAGGGGAGAACGCCACCGAGGCCATCCCGATGGTCACGCCCGGCATGGCTCCACCTCCGGGCAAGCCTGCAGCAGCACCCACCGTGCCCTCCACCCCCGTGGCGCCCGCCCCGCCGCCCACGCCCATCCCGCAGCGCACCGAACAACTGTCGCTGGCTGGTGACGTGACGTATACGCTGCCGGCGTCGGACTTCCTGACGCCCGGCTCGGTGCCGAAGGAGCGCACCGAAGCCAATGACGCCGTCGTCGCCGCCCTGACCGACACGCTCCAGCAGTTCAACGTGGACGCCACCGTCACCGGCTTCAGCCGCGGCCCCACTGTCACCCGCTACGAAATCGAACTGGCGCCGGGCACCAAGGTGGAGCGCGTGACCGCGCTGTCCAAGAACATCTCCTACGCCGTTGCCTCCAGCGACGTCCGCATCCTCAGCCCCATCCCGGGCAAGTCAGCCATCGGTATCGAGATCCCCAACACGGACCGCGAAACCGTGTCGCTGGGCGACGTCCTGCGGAGCCAGAACGCGCGCCGCACCGACCACCCCATGGTGATGGGCGTCGGCAAGGACGTGGAAGGCGGCTACGTGGTGGCCAACCTGGCCAAGATGCCGCACCTGCTGGTGGCCGGCGCCACCGGCGCCGGTAAGTCGTCCTTCGTCAACTCGATGATCACCTCCATCCTCATGCGCGCCACTCCGGACGAAGTCCGCATGGTGATGGTGGACCCCAAGCGGGTGGAGCTCACCGCCTATGAAGGCGTGCCGCACCTCATCACCCCCATCATCACCAACCCCAAGAAGGCAGCCGAGGCGCTCCAGTGGGTGGTGCGCGAGATGGACGCGCGGTACGACGACCTGGCGAACTACGGCTTCAAGCACATCGACGACTTCAACAAGGCCGTGCGGGCGGGCAAGGTCCAGCCCCCACCGGACTCCAAGCGCGTCATCCGTCCCTACCCGTACCTGCTGGTGATCGTGGACGAACTCGCCGACCTCATGATGGTTGCGCCGCGGGACGTGGAAGACTCGATCGTCCGCATCACCCAGCTGGCACGCGCCGCCGGCATCCACCTGGTCCTTGCCACGCAGCGCCCGTCCGTGGACGTGGTGACCGGCCTCATCAAGGCCAACGTGCCCTCCCGCATGGCCTTCGCCACCTCCTCCGTCACGGACTCCCGCGTTGTGCTGGACCAGCCCGGCGCCGAAAAGCTGATCGGCCAGGGCGACGCACTGTTCCTGCCCATGGGTGCCTCCAAAGCCATGCGTGTCCAGGGTGCCTGGGTCTCGGAGTCCGAGATCCACAAGGTCGTTGAGCACGTGAAGACACAGCTGCAGGCCGTGTACCGCGACGACGTTGCCCCCGAGGCGGAAAAGAAGCAGATCGACGACGACATCGGGGATGACCTCGAGGTGCTGCTGCAGGCCACCGAACTCGTGGTCACCACGCAGTTCGGCTCCACTTCCATGCTGCAGCGCAAGCTCCGCGTCGGCTTCGCCAAGGCGGGCCGGCTCATGGACCTGCTGGAGTCCAGGGGTGTGGTTGGACCTTCCGAGGGGTCCAAGGCCCGTGACGTCCTGGTAAAGCCGGACGACCTCGCGGCAGTGCTGGCCGCCATGAAGGGCCAGGAGGCTCCCGCCTCGGCGGACGCCACGACAGCTGCCCTCAGTGACAACGCCAACGCCAACATCGCGCAGGGCGGCTACGCCGAGGACCTCGTGGCCGCCGACCTGGACCAGCGGAAACAGAAAGCCGAATACTATGACGGCTCGGACACCGCCCCCGGGGGTTACGGCGATGACGACGACGGGTCCGAAGACGCCTGGTCCCTCACCGGGCGCTAGCCGGAAGAATGTAGCCTAGAAAAGTGACAAGCACCGATGCAGCAGCCGCCGGCCCCGGCCGGGCGGGGGTCTGGAACCTTCCCAATGTCCTGACCATGATCCGCATCGCGCTGGTGCCGTTCTTCGTATGGTTCCTGGTCGCCGACGCCCCGGGCTTGCGCAGCGAGTCCGGGCTGTGGCGCTGGGCCGCTGTGCTGGCGTTCGCAGTCGCCATTTACACGGACAAGCTCGACGGCGACATCGCCAGGAGCCGCAACCTCATCACGGACTTCGGCAAGATTGCCGATCCGATCGCCGATAAGCTCCTTATCGGTTCGGCACTGGTCATGCTGTCCCTGCTGGGTGAACTGCCCTGGTGGATGACCCTGGTCATCCTTATCCGTGAATGGGGCATCACCGGCCTGCGGTTTCTCGTCATCCGGTATGGCGTTATTCCCGCATCCCGCGGCGGCAAGCTGAAAACCGTGGTGCAGACCGCCGCGATCTTCCTTTACCTCCTGCCATTGGCGGCCTTCGCACCCTGGTTGTCCTGGGTGGCCTTCGCCGTAATGCTGGCAGCGGTCATTATCACCGTCTGGACCGGCGTCGAGTATGTAGTGGAAGCCCTGCGGCTGCGGGCAAGGGGCAAGCGCGAGGCACGGCCGGAGCACGGACAGGAGCAGCCATGACCAACCTGCACCATCTCGCCGCCCAGGCGGTGCGCCAGGCCCTCGAAGTGCGGCGGACCGTGGCCACGGCCGAATCGCTCACCGCCGGGATGGTGTCCGCCGTCCTCGCCGACACCCCCGGCGCCTCCGGAATGCTGCAGGGCGGCGTGGCGGCCTACCAGAACTCGGTCAAGGAGTCCGTGCTGAACGTCAGTTCCGACCTGCTGGCGCGCGCCGGTTCCGTTGACAGTGACGTGGCCCGGGAGATGGCCGAAGGCGTCCGCACCCTCCTGCGGGCCGACGTCGGGATTTCCACAACAGGGGTGGCAGGGCCCAACGGCCATGACGGCAAGCCTGTGGGCACCGTCTTTGTCGGGGTGGCCACGGCCGGTGGCAGCTCCGCCTTCGAGTACGCGTTCGACGGCAACCGCGCGGAGATCCGGGGCCTGGCCTGCGGCGCGGCGCTTCAAAGGCTGCTGGAGACGCTGTCCTCCTGAGTCATTCGCCTGCTGATGCCTGGCTTCTGCGGGACGCTGTGGCCCGGGCGAAGTTACCGGACGTAAACTTGGCGGGAACAAAAGCCGGTACCGATTAGTTATTACATTGTGTCGCTTCCGGAGAGCGGAGGCGCCTAGGATGAAATGACCATGACGGTTCGCTTCGCGGCGGACCTGAACGATGAGGGAGCAAGGCGATACAGATGGTAAAGCAGCCCGTATCCGTAAACGGCGTTGTCCGCTGGAAGGATGTGGGCCTCGCCGACCAGATCAAGAGCGAACAGAAGGAGCGCAAGATGGTTGTACTTCGTCACGAAATTGGTGATGTCCTGCGCGATGTCCGCCAGCGTCAGGGGCGTACGCTCCGCGAAGTTTCGCACAGCGCCCGTGTCTCCCTTGGCTACCTGAGCGAGGTGGAGCGCGGCCAGAAGGAAGCATCGTCCGAGCTGCTGTCGTCAATTTGCTCGGCCCTGGATGTTCCGTTGTCCAGCATGCTCCGCGAAGTCAGCGATCGTGTGGCAGTGGCCGAAGGCGTTGCTGTTCCGGACACCGTCCCCCAGGAATTCTCCCAGCGTTACGGCCGCGACCTCGATACGGACCTCGACGGCGAACTGTCCACCGGCCTTCTCTCCGGCGCCCGCTAAGGGCAGCCCCCGGAAGGCGGGCCCTGGATTTGCACGAAACCCCCGGCGCAGGCCGGGGGTTTCGTTTTGGGTGGCGGCGCTGCCGCCGTCAGTCCTCCTCGCGCCCGGCAGGGGCGGGCACGTCCCTGGGGAATCCGTCCCGCTCATAGGTGGAGTTCAGCTTGGCCATGTAGCGGGCCAGTTCCTTGAGGTCCTGCACCGGCCACTCGCCCAGGCGTTCCCGGAAAACCTGGCGGCGCGCGTCCTGGACCTGGTGCATCTTTTCCTCGCCCCTGGGCGTCAGCCGGATCGCCTGCGCGCGCCGGTCGAGCGGATCAGCCTCCTTGGACACGAGGCCGATGCTTTCGAGGAACGCAATCTGCCGGCTCACGGACGGCTTCCCCACGCCGATGCTCATGGCCAGGTCCGTCAGCCGGATAGGGCCTTCCCGTCGGATCACGGTGAGGAGGCCGTACGCCGCGGGCTCCATGTCCGGGTGGACCTGGCGGGAGAGTTGGTTGGTGATGGCACGCCCGCGCCGCCAGAACAGGGTCAGTTGGTGCTCCACATTCTGCAGTGCATCATCGACGGCCGATTCGTCCGCGGGGTGGTCCGACGGCGGCAGATCGGGGGAGTTGCTCATGGCAACAATTCTATGGTCCCGGGCCGTGAGAGAATTTTCCGATGCGACTCAGTGACTACTGGCGGCTCATGGACGACGAATTCGGCTCGGGCTACTCCCGCGTGCTGAGCAGCACGCTGGTCCTGGCGGGCGTTGGCGGCCGGACCGCGGACCAGGCGCTGGCGGCCGGCGTGGAGCCGCGCAAGGTTTGGCTGGCGGTTTGCGACGTGCAGGACGTTCCGGCAGAGCGGCGGTTGGGCCGCGACATCAAGCCGCGCGGCAACTGAGTCCTCCGCCTTCGATTTTGGTCCGGCAGTTCGGCGGACACGCCGTGCCGCTGTTCGAATACCTGTTCGGATAAAGCTATGCTCTTCGTAGCGGGTTTTCCACATAACCGTAGTCATCCGGCCGGAATGTCAGTGGGTCCCCTTAGCGTCAGAGATGACCAATAAACGGCCGCTAAGGCCACCATCGAGAAAGCATTAGAGGTGTCAACCATGGCGGCAGCCCCGGATCGTGCAAAAGCGCTGGAAGCAGCGCTGGCCCAGATTGACAAGCAGTTCGGCAAGGGCTCGGTCATGCGCCTGGGCGATGAAGTCCGCGCCCCAATTGAAGTCATCCCCACTGGTTCCATCGCCCTGGATGTTGCCCTGGGAATCGGCGGCCTGCCGCGCGGCCGCGTCATCGAAATCTACGGCCCTGAATCCTCCGGTAAGACCACCGTTGCCCTGCACGCCGTGGCCAATGCCCAGCGGGCCGGCGGCATCGCCGCCTTCATCGACGCCGAACACGCGCTGGACCCGGATTACGCCGCCAAGCTGGGTGTAGACACCGACGCCCTCCTCGTCTCGCAGCCGGACACCGGTGAGCAGGCACTGGAAATCATGGACATGCTGGTCGGCTCCGGTTCGCTGGACATCATCGTCATCGACTCCGTGGCAGCCCTGGTGCCGCGCGCGGAAATCGAAGGCGACATGGGCGACAGCCATGTCGGTCTCCAGGCCCGCCTGATGAGCCAGGCGCTGCGTAAGATCACCGGCCGGCTCAGCCAGACCAAGACCACCGCCATCTTCATCAACCAGCTCCGCGAAAAGATTGGCGTCTTCTTCGGGTCCCCGGAAACCACCACGGGCGGTAAGGCCTTGAAGTTCTACGCTTCCGTTCGCATCGACGTCCGCCGGATCCAGACGCTGAAGGAAGGCGCCGATTCCGTGGGGAACCGGACCAAGGCGAAGATCGTCAAGAACAAGATGGCCCCGCCGTTCAAGACCGCCGAGTTCGACATCATCTACGGTCAGGGCATTTCCCGCGAGGGCGGCATCATCGATATGGGCGTGGAGCACGGCATCATCAAGAAGTCCGGCTCCTGGTTCACCTACGACGGCGACCAGCTCGGCCAGGGCATGGAGAACTCCCGCCGCTTCCTCCGGGACAACCCGGAGCTGGCAGCCGAACTTGAGCGCCTGATCAAGGAGAAGCTTGGCGTCGGCGTGAAGGCGGCCGAGGCCGACACCAAGGACTCGCCGAAGCTGAAGGCAGTCGACGGGTTTTAGCCGTTGACAGGACATCAACCGGGGCGGCCCCGCGTAAAGGGGGGCCGCCCGCGGCATTCCCGCCCGGTGTCGGAGGCCGGGGACGCGGACGGGTTTGGCAACGCCGATGCACCCGGTTTCGGTGACGCCGAAGCCGACCCCGCTGCTGTTGCCCGGGCCATTGTGTACCGCCAGCTGACCGCTTCCGCCAAGAGCCGCCACCAGCTGGCGCGCAAGCTCGCCGAACGGAACGTCCCGGAGGACGTTGCGGAAGCTGTGCTGGACAAGTTCCAGGAAGCCCGGCTGATCAACGACGCCGAGTTCGCCGACATGTGGGTCCGTAGCCGGGCCCAGTCGAGGAAACTTGCCAGGGGTGCGCTCCAGCGCGAACTCGCAGACAAGGGCATTGACCACGAGACCGCAGCGGCAGCCCTGGAGCAGGTCTCGGACGCCGATGAGGAGGCGGCTGCGCGCAGCCTGGTGGAGCGGAAAATCCGCCCCGGCAGGGATCTGGCGGACCGCGCCGAACGGGACAAAGCCACCCGGCGCCTGGCGTCCATGCTCGCCCGCAAGGGCTACCAGCCGTCCCAGGCGTTCCGGATCGTCACCGAGGTCCTGGACGCACAAGCGGCATCAAGCTTTGACGACTGACCGCAATCGGGCCGGCCTTCGTCCCGATGCCGGCCCTGCTGCGGGCCCAGCCGCAACAGCCGGTACCCTTAATGGGTGAGTTTGACCATTCCTTCCCCCCTTCCCGGTGCCGCCGAGGCCTCCACAGGGGCCGTCCCCGCAGCACAGCCCGACGGCACCCCCGCGCCGCGCACCTACCAGGTGCGGACTTTCGGCTGCCAGATGAACGTGCACGACTCCGAGCGGATGGCGGGCCTGCTGGAAAGCGCCGGCTACGTTCCGGCAGAGGGCGAGCACGCCGACGTCGTGGTCTTCAACACCTGCGCCGTGCGTGAAAACGCCGACAACAAGCTCTACGGCAACCTCGGGATCCTGGCCCCGGTCAAGGCCGCCAACCCGGGCATGCAGATCGCCGTCGGCGGATGCCTGGCCCAAAAGGACAGGGAAACAATCCTGAAAAAGGCGCCCTGGGTGGACGCCGTCTTCGGTACCCACAACGTGGGAGCGCTGCCCGCGCTGCTGGACCGCGCCCGCCACAACGACGAAGCGCAGCTGGAAATCCTGGAATCCCTGGACGTGTTCCCGTCCACGCTTCCCACCAAGCGCGACTCCGTCTACTCCGGCTGGGTGTCCATCTCCGTGGGCTGCAACAACACCTGCACGTTCTGCATCGTTCCGGCCCTCCGCGGCAAGGAGAAGGACCGCCGGCCCGGGGAGATCCTGGCCGAGATCCAGGCCCTTGTGGATGACGGCGCCATCGAGGTCACCCTGCTAGGCCAGAACGTTAACTCCTACGGCGTCGAGTTTGGAGACCGCCAGGCCTTCTCCAAGCTCCTGCGGGCCTGCGGTGGGATTGAGGGCCTGGAGCGGGTGCGCTTCACCAGCCCGCATCCTGCAGCCTTCACGGACGACGTCATCGACGCCATGGCCGAGACTCCCAACGTCATGCCGCAGCTCCACATGCCGCTGCAGTCCGGCTCGGACACCATCCTTCGCGCCATGAAGCGTTCCTACCGGTCCACCAAGTTCCTGGGCATTCTGGACAAGGTGCGTGAAAAGATCCCGCACGCCGCGATCTCCACGGACATAATCGTCGGCTTCCCTGGGGAAACCGAAGAAGACTTCCAGGCGACCCTGGACGTGGTGGAGAAGTCGCGCTTTGCCACGGCCTTTACGTTCCAGTACTCCAAGCGCCCCGGCACCCCCGCCGCCGACCTGCCGGACCAGCTGCCCAAGGCCGTGGTGCAGGAACGCTTCGAGCGCCTCACCGCTTTGCAGGACCGCATCGCCGCGGAGGAAAACCGCAAGCAGCTCGGACGCAGGGTCGAAGTAATGGTCACCGCCCAGTCCGGACGGAAGGCGGACATGACGCACAGGTTGTCAGGCCGCTCCCAGGACCAGCGCCTGGTGCACTTCTCAGTTCCCGAGGGCGCCCCGGCACCCCGGCCCGGCGACCTGGTCACGGTTACCGTCACGGAAGCGGCCGCGTTCCACCTCATCGCCGACCCCACCCTTGAGGACTACAGCCTGCGCCGCTCACGTGCGGGTGATGCCTGGGACAGGTCACAGGCCGATTCGTGCGGCGCCCCGGCACCCGCTGCCGGAAACGGGCAGAAGGGCGTCTCCCTGGGCATGCCCTCGCTGCCGCTGCGCACCCGCTGACAGGTGGGCACCCCGCCGGTCATCGCCGTCGTCGGCCCTACAGGTTCCGGCAAGTCGGACCTGGCCGTCAACCTTGCCCTGGAGCTGGGCGGCGAGGTAATCAACGCCGACGCCATGCAGTTTTACCGCGGCATGGACATTGGAACTGCCAAAATCACCGTGCCCGAGCGCAGGGGAGTCCCGCACCACCTCCTCGACACCCTGGACGTGACGCAGGAAGCCAGCGTCTCGGATTTCCAGCAGCAGGCGCGCCAGCTCATTGCCGGGATCCACGCCCGGGGCAAGCGGGCCATCCTGGCCGGCGGCTCCGGCCTCTACGTCCGGGCCGCGCTAGACGTCCTGGAATTTCCCGGCACTGATCCCCAACTGCGGCACCAGCTGGAGGCCGACCTCGCCGCCCACGGCACCGCAGCTTTGCTGGACCGGCTGCGGACGGTGGACCCGGAGTCCGCCGGAAGGCTGTCCGATGACCGCCGGATCATCCGCGCCCTGGAGGTTCACCAGCTAACGGGACGGCCCTTCAGCTCCTTCATGCCCAGGCGCGAGTATTATCAGCCCGCGGTGCAGGTCGGCCTCAGCGTGGACCGGGCGGTGCTGCACGAACGCCTCGCGCTGCGGGTCCATGCCATGGTGGACAAGGGCCTGCTGGCCGAAGTCCGCCGCCTGGACGCCCACGGGCTGCGCCGTGGCAGGACGGCCCCCCGCGCGCTTGGCTATTCCCAGTTCCTGGCCGTCATCGACGGCGAAGCAACTGTCGCAGAGGCCGCAGAGAGCACCATCGTGGCCACCCGCCAGTTCGCCCGCCGCCAGCTCACCTGGTTCCGCGCCGACCCCCGAATCAGCTGGCTTGACTGGCAGGACCCGCAGCTGGTGGCGCGCGCCGTGCAACTGTGCCGCTGACGGGCCCGGGACGTCCAGCCGGATTCGGGCCGTGCGCGTCCGGCCGGTAACCTAGGAGGCATGGATGGAACCCTCGCCGAGACCGCCGCGCCCGCCTTCAGCACGCTTGGCGGGCTCCGCTTTTCGAAGGGGCACGGCACGGGCAACGACTTCGTCCTGGTGGCCGACCCCGAGGGCGTCCACACCATCACTCCCGGGCAGGTGGCAGGGCTGTGCGACCGGCATCGCGGCATCGGCGGCGACGGACTGATCCGGGCCGTCCCCTCGCGGCTCCTGCCCGAGGGCCGGGAGCTGCTGGCCGCCAGCCCGAACGCGGAGTGGTTCATGGACTACCGCAACGGCGACGGTTCGCTGTCTGAGATGTGCGGCAACGGTGTCCGCGTCTTTGTCCACTTCCTCCGCGCCGAGGGCCTGGTGGACCTGCCCGACGGCGGGGCACTCACCATCGGCACCCGGGCGGGCGTCAAGACGGTGGTCCGCACCGGGGATGACTACGCGGTGGACATGGGCCGCTGGGAGTTCATCTTCCCGGGGGAGGCCACGGCCAAGGCCATGGATTCGCTGGTCACTGCGGAAGGCCTCGAAGTTCCCCGCCCCGCCCTGTCAGTGAGCATGGGCAATCCGCACACGGTGGTGGCCCTCGCCGAGCTCTCGGAACTCGCGGGCACCAAACTCTTCACGGCACCCGCTGTCGAACCGGTTCCCGCCAACGGAACCAACGTGGAGTTCGTTGTACCTGCTGAACCGCTGGTCCATGACGGCGTCGGTTCAATCACCATGCGCGTCCACGAGCGGGGCGTTGGCGAAACCCAGTCCTGCGGAACGGGAGCGTGCGCTGCCGCCGTTGCCATCCGCCACTGGGCAGGCGCCGGGGCTCCGGACAGCTGGCGGGTTCATGTCCCCGGAGGAGTGGTGGGCGTAAAGTTCTTCTCCGGACCCGGCGGGCACGAGCACGTCGAGCTCAGCGGTCCGGCCGTGATCGTGGCTAGCGGGACGCTTTCCTGACCTTCAGGATCCGGAAGGACTTGGACGTCGCTTCGCGGGTCACCGTAAACGACTCATCCAGTTCCGCCGCCAACCAGCGCTGCAGCGAATCCGAACCGAGGTTCTTCTGCACCACCAGCCACGCCGCTCCGCCCGGCGCCAGCCGCGGCAGCCACAACCTCAGGAGCGAATGCAGCTCGTCCTTGCCGATCCGGATGGGCGGGTTGGACCAGATCGTGTCGAACCGCAGTTCCGGGTCCACGGCCTCCGGCGTGCTGGCCGCAACGTTGGTCAATCCCAGCGCGGCAGCGTTCTCATTGGTCAGGGCGATGCAGCGCTCGTTGACATCCACCGCATAAACCCTTGAATGCGGCGCGCGCAGGGCCATTGTCAGCGCAATCGGGCCCCAGCCGCACCCGATGTCGAGCAGGTTGCCGGTAGGGGAGGGAGCAGGCACCTCGGCCAGCAGGACAGCCGTACCCTTGTCGATTCCGTCAGGACTGAAAATGCCGGCGGAAGTCTGCAGCCTGCGCGTTTCACCGGCCAGTTCAACGGTGAGGGGCTTTCGTGTGAAGGGGCCGGCGGGGGATGCGCTGAAATAGTGTGCGGACTCCATAACTGGCCAGAGTAGTTCCCCCTGCAGCTTAAAGTGAAAATCCGGCCCGGGCCGTTCTGCTAACCTTGACATCATGTTCCTGATCTTCGAGTAGCCGGCACGGGCCCTGCCCGTCCCCGCAGCCTGTCCTCCGCGACAGCCCGTCCCGCAGCGATGCAGGTAATTCCTACCTTCCGCTTGTGCACTGGACCAGGCGCACCCGCCTGCTCCGGCCGCCGGACAAGACTCGAAAGTCAGCGTTTTCCGCTGGTCTTCCCGCCGTGCTCCGGCATTTCACGAACCGCCGCCCGTTACGGATGTGGCACGTCCACCGCCCGCATTGTCCCGGCGGTGCAAAGAACCAGGAGAACTGCATGACCGCAGGCCGTCAGCCCAGCGCGAATACTTCCCTACAGACCAGCAATCGGCACTATTCTGGAAATGCCGAATCTTCAAAGGAGACCATGACCAGCCAACCCAACACCGGATCCGAGCCAGCTGCCCAGGACATGAGTCCTGCGGAAATCCAGGCTGTCATCGACCGGATTCTCTCCAAGGACGTACCGGCCAGGAATCGCACGCCCCGCGGAGAAGAACGCGGAGGAAACGGCACGGCGGTGCTGGGCAAGGCCCAGGCGATCTCCAACCTCGACGAAGAGCACAGCAGTTACGACGGCGACCAGCAGGACCTCGAGGAACGCCGGGCACTGCGTCGTACAGCAGGTCTTTCCACCGAACTCGAGGACGTCACCGAGGTCGAGTACCGGCAGCTCCGCCTGGAGCGCGTGGTCCTGGCGGGCCTCTGGTCCGAGGGCACCCTCGCCGACGCCGAAAACTCGCTCCGCGAGCTGGCGGCCCTCGCCGAGACCGCCGGTTCCGAGGTGCTCGACGGCATCGTGCAGCGGAGGGAACGG
The DNA here is from genome assembly GCF_046605375.1 of Arthrobacter sp. MPF02. Classification (GTDB taxonomy): domain Bacteria; phylum Actinomycetota; class Actinomycetes; order Actinomycetales; family Micrococcaceae; genus Arthrobacter. The sequence goes on from NZ_CP176772.1 coordinate 1,465,928, forward strand.
CCGGACCCCGGAACGTTCCTGGGTTCAGGCAAAGCCCTCGAGCTCAAGGACATCGTGATGTCCACCGGCGCGGACACCGTGGTGGTCGATGCCGAGCTGGCCCCGTCCCAGCGGCGTGGCCTTGAAGACATCGTCAAGGTCAAGGTCATCGATCGCACCGCGCTGATCCTGGATATCTTCGCCCAGCATGCCAAGAGCCGCGAGGGCAAGGCCCAGGTGGAGCTTGCCCAGCTTGAATACCTGCTTCCCCGCCTCCGCGGCTGGGGCGAGTCGATGTCCCGCCAGGCCGGTGGCCAGGTCGGCAGCGGCGCGGCCGGCATGGGTTCGCGTGGTCCCGGTGAAACGAAGATCGAACTGGACCGCCGGCGGATCCGCACGCGCATGGCCAAGCTGCGGCGCGAGATCGCCGGGATGAAGCCGGCCCGCGAGACCAAACGCGCCAACCGCCGTCGTAATGCCGTCCCGTCCGTTGCCATCGCCGGGTACACCAACGCCGGCAAGTCCTCGCTGCTCAACCGGCTCACGAACGCGGGCGTCCTGGTGGAGAACGCCCTGTTCGCCACGCTTGATCCCACCATCCGCAAGGCCGAAACTGCGGACGGCCTCGGGTACACGCTGGCCGATACCGTCGGGTTTGTCCGCTCCCTGCCCACGCAGCTGGTGGAGGCCTTCCGCTCCACCCTTGAAGAGGTGGCGGACGCCGACCTGATCCTGCACGTTGTGGACGCTTCGCACCCGGATCCCGAAGGCCAGATCGCGGCTGTCCGCAAGGTCTTCAGCGAAGTGGATGCCCGCAAGGTGCCCGAGATCATCGTCCTGAACAAAGCCGACGCCGCTGACCCCTTCGTGGTGGAGCGGCTGAAGCAGCGCGAGCCCCGCCACGTGGTAGTGTCCGCACGCACCGGGGAGGGTATCCAGGAGCTGCTCCAGGTGATCAGCGAATCGATCCCGCGGCCCAGCGTCAAGCTGGAGTTACTCATCCCGTACCACCGCGGCGACCTGATCAGCAAGCTGCACGAATCCGACGCCGAGATTATCAGCGTGGACCACGTTGAGGCAGGCACCCGGGCGGTTGTCATGGTCCGGGAAGGCCTGGCGGCCGAACTGGAATCATTCGTCAGCAATGACTGACACCGTGGCCGGCGAAGCCACGGAGACGGCCGGCGAGCAGTTCGTCATTGAACTGCTCGACCGGGCGGTTGCCGCCATGGGTGGCCAGAGCCGGAAGGGCCAGCATGAGATGGCGCGGCAGGTTGCCCGGGCCATTGAATCCGGAAACCACCTGCTGGTGCAGGCAGGCACAGGCACCGGCAAGTCGCTGGCCTACCTGATACCGCTGATCGCCCACGCCCTGGAGAGCAATAAGCCCGCCCTGGTTTCCACTGCGACGCTCGCGCTCCAGACCCAGATCGTCGGCAGGGACCTGCCCCGCCTCCTCAAAGCCATCACGCCTGCCCTGGACCGCCCCGTGAAGGTGGCGCTGGTCAAAGGCCGGTCCAACTACGTGTGCCGGCACAAGCTCGAGGGCGGTTTCCCCTCAGAGGAGCCTGCAGAAGGCCAGCTGTTCTCCCTGGGCGAGGACACCAGCGTCCCGCATTTCGCGGCGACGGTGGGCGGCCCTGCATCCCAGCTCGGCAGGGAAGTTGTGCGCCTGCGTGAGTGGGCGGAGAAGACCACCACAGGTGACCGGGACGAGCTCCTGCCCGGCGTAACGGACCGTGCGTGGCGCCAGGTCTCGGTAACGTCCATGGAGTGCCTGGGCGCACAGAAATGCCCCCTCGCCGAGGAGTGCTTCAGCGAGCTTGCCCGCCAGGATGCTGCCGAGGCGGACGTTGTGGTCACCAACCATGCCATGCTGGCGGTCAGCGCATTCGAAGGGCTTGCCGTCCTCCCCGAATACGACGTAGTGGTGGTGGACGAGGCCCACGAACTCCAGGACCGGGTCACGGGGGCCGTCTCGGGCCAGCTTTCGGTGGCAATGGTCCACGCCGCCGCCTCAAGCGCCCGGAAGCACACGGCCATCACCGTGGATGCGCTCAACGCGGCCGCCGCCAACCTGGAACTTGCACTGGCAGGCGTGCCGGCAGGGCTGCTTCCCAACGGCCTGAATGATGAGCAGCTCGACTGCATCGACCAGTTGCGGGAAGCCTGCCGCGCAGCCTTGTCCGATTCCAAGGGGGACAGCAGCACAACGGCCGACGCCGGCAGGCAGCTTGCGCGGTCCCGGCTGATGGTCATCCTGGAGCTTTGCGAACGGCTTCTGGCAGCCCGGGAGAACCGTGAAGTGGTGTGGTTTTCCCGCGCCAGTTCCTTCGACCCGGCGCAGGGCTACTCCCAGCCGGACGAAGGCGCCCCGGCGCTGATCAACATTGCACCGCTGTCCGTGGCGGGAAGACTGCGGGAAGGCCTGTTCGCGGACCACACCGTGGTGCTGACGTCCGCCACGCTGGCCATCGGATCGGCTTTTGAGCCCGCCGCCGGCGGCCTTGGGCTGGTGGGCGACGGCTCTCCCCCGTGGACCGGCGTCGATGTCGGATCGCCCTTCGACTATCCCAGGCAAGGCATCCTGTATGTGGCCGGCCACCTGCCCAAGCCGGGGCGCGGAGCATCGCCGGAATCACTGGCAGAGCTTGAGTCCCTGATCCGCGCCTCGGGCGGGGGAGCGTTATGCCTGTTTTCCTCCCGTCGCGCGGCTGAGGAAGCGGCCGAGGCCCTGCGCCCGAAGCTGGGCGTGACGGTGCTTTGCCAGGGAGATTCCACCATGACCGCCCTGGTCAAGCAGTTCGCGGATGAGCCGGACACCTGCCTCTTCGGAACCATGTCCCTGTGGCAGGGCGTGGACGTTCCCGGCGGTTCCTGCAGGCTGGTTGTCATCGACAGGATCCCGTTCCCGCGCCCGGATGATCCTCTGATGACGGCCCGGTCGCGCGCGGTGGCGCAGGCCGGAGGAAACGGCTTCATGTCTGTTTCGGCAACGCATGCCGCGATCCGGCTGGCGCAGGGCGCAGGCCGCTTGATCCGGTCCACCGGGGACAAGGGTGTGGTGGCGGTGCTGGACTCCCGGCTTGCCACCGAACGCTACGCCGGATTCCTGCGGGGCGCGCTGCCTCCGTTTTGGGCTACCACGGACCGCAAGGTTGCTGTGGCAGCACTGGAAAGGCTTGGCAAGGAACGGAGCTGAGGGCCAGGCCTGCCACTGCGGCTGCAGGCCCGTCTCTGCAGTGGTGCGCTTCCAGGAGGCTTGGAACGCTGTTACAGCGAACGCAGGACCGAGACGACCTTGCCCATGATGGTGGCGTGATCGCCAAGAATGGGTTCGTACTGCGTGTTCTGCGGAAGCAGCCACGTGTGTCCATCCCGCTGGCGGAAGGTCTTGACAGTGGCCTCGTCATCCAGGAGGGCAGCCACGATGTCCCCATTGGCGGCGTCCGCCTGCCGGCGGACCACCACCCAGTCGCCATCGCAGATCGCTGCGTCAACCATGGAATCGCCGGCGACTTTCAGCATAAACAGTTCGCCCTGGCCCACAAGCTGCCGGGGAAGCGGCAGGACATCTTCCACCAGCTGGTCCGCGAGGATGGGGCCGCCGGCGGCGATCCGCCCCACCAGGGGCACCATGGCGGTATCGACGGCAGTGGGCAGCTCCGTAACGGTGCCGGCATCGGCCTCGTCCGGAACAGCGGACGACTTAGTGGCCGGCTTGGGCAATCCGGCGTCGAGGGTGAGGGGTGTCAGAACCTCCATGGCGCGCGGCCGCTTCGGGTCCCGGCGCAGGTAGCCCAGTTTTTCCAACTGTGACAGCTGGTGCGTCACGCTCGACAGGCTTGCGAGGCCCACGGTATCGCCGATTTCCCGCATGGACGGCGGGTAGCCGTTGTCGTTGACCGAGCGCTGGATGGTTTCGAGGATCTTCTTTTGCCGGGGCGTCAGGCCCTTGGTGGTCCTCTTCGGCTGAGGGGTTGCCCTGCCTCCGGTGGCTGCTGCTGCCATACTCGCAATGCCTTTCAGTTGCCACCGGGCTTTCCAAGGCGCCGGACTGGGTGAGTAGCCCTAATTGTCAGACCCTGCTGATCAATCTCATGGGTGGTTGTTCTTGTTTCAAAGCTAGGCCAGCCACTTGGCTTTTTCAAACATTTGTTCTAGCGAGTCTCGACATTATTCGTTGATAGGTGCTAAAAAAGAAGCGGCGCAATTCGAATATGTATTCGAAGTAGGGTTTCGATCGTTCGAACAACCTGGAATGTCGGAGGTGCGGGTTGAACTGGAGAGACGGCCGGCAGCAAGGCCGGCTACACGGCGCCTTCGTCAATCAGCACCTTTCGTTAGGCAGCACTTTGGTTAGGCAGCACAGTTCAGTCCAGGAGGGCTAAGTCATGTCAGCTATATCCGCTTCACAGGTCAACGGCCGTCACGTCCCGGTGCAGCAGGACACATCAGCGCAGCAGGTCAAACCTGCGCAGCAGACCAAACCCGCCCGGCAGCCCAAACCTGCGCAGCAGACCAAACCCGCCCGGCAGGGCAAGTGCGGGCAGCAGGCGCACCAGCGGCAGGCGCCCCTCCCTCCGCTGCGGCTTACACGCCGGGGCAAAGTGGTCCTGATCGGCATTCCGTTGATGTTGCTGGCAGCCCTGTTGCTGTCCCTGGCAGGGTTCTTCAACTCGCCGGCCAAGGCTTCGGATACGCCGGAGGATCTGGTTGTCACGCCCACCGTTACCGTGACCGTCCAGCCGGGGGAGTCCCTGTGGGCAATTGCGGGCTCGGTCGCCCCGGAACGCGATGCCCGGGATGTAGTTGCCGAGATCGTCCAGCTCAATAACCTGTCCGAGGGCACGGTCCTGCCCGGCCAGGAACTCTACATTCCCACCCGCTGAGTGCATGGGAAGCACGCCCAGCGCGAACACCGCCCTGTCACATTTTCCGCTCTTCCGGGCGGCCACTAAACTGTTCAGGTGAATGACCAGCTTGAGCGCCTGAACCGGCTTCCCCTCCGCAGCAACCTTCGCGGCCTGACCCCCTACGGGGCGCCACAGCTGGATGTACCCATCCTCCTCAACGTCAATGAAAATACGCATGGCGTTCCAGCGGACGTACGCGCCGCCATCACGGCAGCTGTTTCCGAAGCTGCGGCCGGACTGAACCGCTACCCCGACCGGGAATTCACTGACCTGCGCAAGGCGCTGGCCGAGTACCTGGGGCACGGGCTCGACGAATCCAACGTATGGGCGGCCAACGGCTCCAACGAGGTGCTCCAGCAGATCCTGCAGGCATTCGGTGGCCCCGGCCGCACCGCACTCGGCTTCCCCCCCACCTATTCCATGTACCCCCTGCTGGCCAGCGGCACGGACACCGAATACATCAAGGGGGAACGGGCGGAAGGCTATGAGTTGAGCGCCGGGTCCGCGGCGCGCCAGGTGAAGGAACTGCGGCCCAACATCGTTTTCCTCTGCTCACCGAACAACCCCACCGGCACAGGGCTGGGGCTGGACGTGGTGGAAGCGGTCTACGAGGCAGGTGCAGAGAGCCAAACCATCGTGATCGTGGACGAGGCCTACCACGAGTTTGCCCACGACGGGACGCCCAGCGCCCTGACCCTGCTCCCCGGCAGGGAACGGTTAATCGTCTCCCGGACCATGAGCAAGGCGTTCGCCCTCGCAGGAGCGCGCCTCGGCTACATGGCAGCCGCGCCGGAAGTTGCGGATGCGCTGCGCCTGGTACGCCTGCCCTACCACCTGTCCGCCATCACGCAGGCCACGGCCCTGGCCGCCCTGCAGCACCGTGAGGCTCTGATGGCTGACGTGGAGGACATCAAGAAGCAGCGGGACCGCATCGTCAGTGAGCTCACCCGGATGGGACTTCAACCTGCTGCCTCCGACTCCAACTATGTCTTCTTCGGCGGCCTGGAGAACCCGCGCCAGGTCTGGCAGGAGTTGCTGGATGCCGGGGTGCTGATCCGCGACGTCGGCATCCAAGGCCACCTGCGCGTCACCGCCGGCACTGAGACCGAAACCACAGCGTTCCTCACCGCCCTGGAAAGCATCCTTGCAAACCAGGCCGCCCTTCCCGCCTAGACTTGAAGTACCGGCGCTGGGCGCCCCGAAACACTCTTCCTCGCTCAAAGGACACCTGACCATGAGTTCCAACGGATCGAACACGGCCGCGGCCCGGACTGCGCGGATGGAGCGTGCCACCAGCGAGTCGTCCGTACTTGTCGAGATCAACCTTGACGGAACCGGCATCTCGGACATCGACACCTCCGTGCCGTTCTACGACCACATGCTCACGGCCCTCTGCAAGCACTCCCTCATCGACATGACCGTCAAGGCCACGGGTGACATCCACATCGACGTCCACCACACCGTCGAAGACGTCGCCATCACTTTCGGTGAGGTGCTCCGCACCGCGCTGGGCAACAAGGCCGGCATCCGCCGGTTCGGTGAAGCCACGGTCCCGCTGGACGAGGCACTGGCCCACGCAGTGGTGGACGTTTCCGGCCGTCCCTACCTCGTCCACGGCGGCGAGCCCGCCGGCCAGGAGTACCACCTCATCGGGGGGCACTTCACCGGCTCCCTTACCCGCCATGTGTTCGAGGCCATCACCCTGCACGCCGGCATCTGCCTGCACATGAATGTCATCGCCGGCCGCGACCCGCACCACATCGTGGAAGCGCAGTTCAAGGCGTTTGCGCGCGCCCTTCGTGCCGCCGTCGAACCCGACCCGCGGGTCGAGGGCATCCCGTCCACCAAGGGTGCGCTGTGAGCGGGCAGGTCCTGAAGGACGGCGCCATCATCGATCCGTCGGCCTCCCGGAAGCTGCCGTCGCCGGAGGGAAAGCCCACCGTAACGGTGCTGGACTACGGCTCCGGAAACGTGCGCTCCGCCGTGCGGGCACTGGAACGGGCAGGGGCCGAGGTCATCCTGAGCGCCAAACCGGACGACGTCCTGAACGCGGACGGCCTGGTGGTTCCCGGCGTCGGTGCCTTCGAAACCGTTATGCGCGAGCTTAAAGCCGTGGACGGCATCCGCCTCATCGGACGCCGCGTGGCCGGCGGCCGTCCGGTCCTGGGCATCTGCGTAGGCCTTCAGGTGCTCTTCGAAGCAGGCGTCGAACACGGCACAGAATCTGAAGGCATCGGCGAGTGGCCGGGGAAGGTGGAACTCCTGCCCGCGGACGTGGTGCCGCACATGGGCTGGAACACCGTGAAGGTGCCGGAGGGCTCCAAACTGTTTGCCGGCGTCGAGGACGAGCGCTTCTATTTCGTGCACTCCTACGGTGTGCAGGAGTGGAACTTCGACGTCATCCAGCCCCGGACGGCGCCGCCCCTGGTGACATGGTCCGAACACGGTGCCCCGTTTATCGCCGCCGTCGAAAACGGGCCGCTCTGCGCCACCCAGTTCCACCCGGAAAAGTCCGGCGATGCGGGCGCGAAACTGCTCCGGAACTGGGTCGAGGCGCTGCACCGCCCTGCCGCCGGCGGCCACGCGTCCGAGGGCGCAACGGAACCATCCGGCGGCAACGCGTAGATGTGGTGGTCCGTGCTCCTGATGGGGCTTGCCGGCCTGCTGGTTGGAGGCGCCCTGTCCTTTCGACAGCAGCGCAAGCCGCTGTGGACCCAGGTATCGTTCTACGTCCTGGCGGGCATGGCGTTGCTTGCCGCCTACCTGCTGACGCTGCCGGCCGCCTGACCGGCATTACTGCTCCCTGCACCCAACCCTGAGGATGATGATGACCACCGCAAACGATCTGCCGGTTCTCGAACTGCTGCCCGCCGTCGACGTCGTGAACGGGCAGGCGGTCCGGCTGGTCCAGGGTGAGGCAGGGAGCGAGACGAGCTACGGCACCCCGCTGGAGGCCGCGCTTAACTGGCAGCAGCAGGGCGCCGAGTGGGTGCACCTCGTGGACCTGGACGCAGCCTTTGGACGCGGTTCGAACGCAGAACTTCTGCGCGACGTTGTGGGCCGGCTCGACATCAAGGTGGAGCTCTCCGGCGGGCTGCGTGATGACGAAACCCTGGAGGCGGCCCTCAACCTGGGCGTCGCCCGGGTGAACCTCGGCACCGCCGCCCTGGAAAACCCCGAGTGGACGCGGCGGGCCATCGACCGCTTCGGCGACAAAATCGCCGTCGGCCTCGATGTCCGCGGCACGACGCTCGCCGGCCGCGGCTGGACCAAGGAAGGCGGGGACCTCTGGGAGGTGCTGGGCCGGCTCGAAGAGGCCGGTTGCTCACGGTACGTCGTCACGGACGTCACCAAGGACGGCACGCTGCAGGGGCCCAACGTTGAACTGCTGCGACAGATGGTGGAGAAGACGGGCAAGCCCGTGGTGGCGTCCGGCGGTATTTCCAGCCTCGACGACCTGAAGGTGCTGCGCTCCCTGGTTCCGCTCGGCGTCGAAGGGGCCATCGTTGGCAAGGCGCTCTACGCGGGCGCCTTCACGCTGCCCGAAGCACTCGACGTGGCCGGCCGCCGGTAGGCCGGGGCAGAGGAAAAAGCACACGCATGGCCAGCGACGAAGAAGGCGCCCCGGCGGCACGCCAGCTCCCGGGGCATATAGCGGCGGCCCTGGCAGGGGCAGGTGGGGCAACCGACTCCGCCGGCCGCCCCTGGGCAGGCCGCAGCCTTACCGGCGATGACGCGAAGATCCACAACTTCGAGGACGACGACGGCACAGCGAACGCCGGTTACCTTGCCGCGGTCGGGGCTCTCCGGGCAGGAACCGGAGACGAAGCGGCCGTTGTCGCCTCCCTGGCGACTGCGCGGGTCTTCATCCCCATCGTGGCCCAGCTCGCCGAAGAAGAGGAGACCGTGCACGGCCTGCACGCGGACAAACAGGCTGACATGGCGCTGGTCACCCTCAAGGCCGCCGACGGCAGGACGGCCCTGCCTGCCTTCACGTCCGCCGCGGCGCTTTCGCACTGGCACCCAGAGGCCCGTCCGGTCGCCGTCTACGCCGCCCGCGCAGCCCTGTCCGCCGTGGCGGAGGGCGCCGAACTGCTGGTCCTGGACCCCGGCGCCGAGGTTACCTTCGTAGTGCGCCGGCCCGCGGTCTGGGCGCTTGCCCAGCAGCGCGACTGGATGCCCTCCTACGCGGACCGGGAACTGGCCGCGGAGATGGGCCGCGCTGCCAATGGCTTTCCCGCAGTCCGCCGCATCGAAGTGCTGCCCGGCAGGGGAGTGCCCGCCCGGTCCGCGGACGGAAGCACCATTCCGGGCGGCGGCGCCGGGCCCGAGCTTCAGGCGGTGCTCTACCTTGAAGAAGGCCTGGACGCGGCAGCCGTCCAGCAGCTGGTAGCCGGACTACAGGCGGAGTGGTCACGAAATGTATTGTTTGGGGAGCGGGTCGACTCCATCGAGATCAAATTGCGGCGCGCTTCACAGTAGCCAAGGCGGGGCGGGATGATCCCCGGCCTGCTGCGGCAGACGTTAGGGACCACCTCGTGAATTTCGCCCTGTACCGGGAATTGCTGGCCGTCCGCCCCATCCGGAGGCTGCTCCTGGTGGGAATGATCGCCCGTATTCCGCACTCGGCCGCCGGCGTGCTGCTGACCCTGCACATCGTCCTGACCCTCGGCCAGGGGTATGCCGCCGCCGGCGCGGCAGCAGCCGTCATGACCATCGGCATCGCCCTGGGTGCGCCCTGGCGCGGCCGCCGGGTGGACACTGCCGGCCTGCGCAAGGCCCTGGTTCCCTCGGTCATCTCCGAGGCCGTGATCTGGTCCATCGTCCCGCATGTCTCCTACCAGTGGCTGCTGCCGCTGGTGTTCGTGGGCGGCCTGCTGACGCTGCCCATTTTCAGCGTGGTGCGCCAGTCACTGGGCGTGCTGGCCGAAGGAGACCAGCGGCGCACAGCCTATGCCCTCGATGCGATCACCACAGAAATGGTCTTTATGATCGGGCCGGCCGCCGGCGCGGTGGTTGCCACCAGCGGCTACACCACCATTGGCCTGACCGTGGTTGGCGCAGCAACATCCGTGGCAGGCCTTTTCCTCATTTGGTTCAACCCGCCTACCCGCAGCCCGGAGGAATCCCGGGAAAGCGCTCAGGAGCAGCGCCACGCGGCGGAGGTCGCCGTGGTGGCCGCGGCCCCGGCCCACCTGCAGGAGGCGGCGGCTGAACTTGGGCCTGCCGGTTCGAGCGCGCGGGCCGGACTGCGCGGCAAAGTCGCCCGCAATTTCGCCTGGTTCACGGCTACCGTGGCGGCGCTGTTCGCCGTCGCCGGGGGTGCCGGGATGGTCCTCAGCGGCACTGACGTCGGCATAGTCGCAGCCCTGGAAACAGGCGGCCGGCAAAGCGAAATAGGAATCGTGTTCTTCTTCTGGTGCGCAGCATCGGTGGTGGGAGGCCTGGTATATGGGGCCATGCATCGGCCCGTCCCGCCCATCCTCCTGCTGCTGGGAATGGCTGCCCTGACCATCCCCATGGGCTTCGCCCACGACACCTGGACCCTGGCCCTCGTCTCGGTCCTGCCCGGACTGTTGTGCGCTCCCGTCCTGTCTTCGGCGTCGGAGAAGGTGGCGGACCTCGTCTCCGAGGAACGCCGCGGCGAGGCGATGGGCTGGTACGGCTCTGCCCTGACCGCCGGCGTCGCGCTCGGCTCGCCGCTCGCCGGGGTGTTCATCGACTTCATGGGCCCATCCGGAGGGTTCGTGTCGGTCGGGGTTGCCGGCGTGCTCCTGTGCCTGGTCGGTCTGGTCCTCCAGCAGCGCCGGGGCCGGGTCACCGCCTAACCCGACCACCCGTAAGAGTTTTTGGGCAGATAACACGACCTCCGGGGCCAGGAAGTCCTGTTATCTGCCCAAAAACTCCAGGGGATGACGTGCGACGGCGGGCCGGCCTTTGGAAGGCCGGCCCGCCGTCGCGGGTCCCTGGAAAGCTTCTGCCCTAGTTGACTGCCCCGGTGTACTTTTCACCCGGGCCCTTGCCCGGAGCGTCGGGAATCAGGGATTCTTCGCGGAACGCGAGCTGCAGGGAGCGCAGTCCGTCCCGCAAGGGGCCGGCGTGCTGCGAACCGATTTCCGGTGCGGCGGCGGTGACGAGGCCTGCCAGCGCGGTGATGAGTTTGCGTGCCTCGTCCAGGTCCTTCAGTTCCGCCGCGTTGTCCTCGGCGGCCAGGCCGAGCTTGACCGCTGCGGCGCTCATCAGGTGCACGGCGGCGGTGGTGATGACCTCGATGGCAGGTACTTCGGAGATGTCCCGGATCTGTTGGGACACGTCGGCGCCTGCTTCAGAGGAGTCGAAGCGGTATGAATTACTGTCTGCGGTGCTCATACTGGTAAGCTTGACACAGACCAACTGGATGTCGTTATTTCAGAACCCAGGTCCCAGCGGTGCTGTGCAGCGCCGGCGGGACTTTTTTCTGTAGAATGGCATGCAGTTTGCAAGCGGAGTTCTCTCCCACCCGCGTCAGCCGTTGTTCCAAAGGTTCCACAAGGAGCCGTTTCGGGACGCAAGGTTGCCGGGTACCTGGTTGGGCATGGCGCCGGCGTTGAGCCGGAACCGTGCGTACGGCCCCTTCATCCGGGGCCGGCGTTCCCAACCGTCCAAGAGGCCTTCGATTGCTCCGGCAGTTGGGGGCCTTCTCTATTTGCCGGATTCCACAACAAAAACAGGAGCTTTAACATTAGCGAGCCAAGAATCAATGAGCGTATCCGCGTCCCCGAGGTGCGGCTGGTCGGCCCTGCAGGTGAACAGGTAGGCATTGTCCGTATTGAGGATGCCTTGCGTCTGGCTGCCGAATCCGACCTTGATCTCGTTGAAGTTGCACCTCAGGCGAAGCCTCCGGTGTGCAAGCTGATGGACTTCGGCAAGTACAAGTACGAGGCCGCGGTCAAGGCACGCGAAGCCCGGAAGAACCAGACCAACACGGTTCTGAAGGAAATCCGGTTCCGCCTGAAGATTGACACCCACGACTACGAGACCAAGCGCGGACACGCACTGCGCTTCCTCGGCGCCGGGGACAAGGTCAAGGCCATGATCCAGTTCCGCGGCCGTGAGCAGCAGCGTCCGGAGATGGGCATCCGCCTGCTCCAGCGCTTCGCCGACGACGTCGCCGAAGTCGGAGTGGTGGAATCCAGCCCCCGCATCGACGGCCGCAACATGGTCATGGTGGTCGGCCCGCTGAAGAACAAGGCCGAAGCCAAGGCAGAAGCCCGCCGCGCCACGCAGCGTGCCGAAGCGAAGGCGCAGAACGAAGCCAAGGCAGCCGCCCGGATCGACGTTTCCGGCCAGGACCAGGCCCCCATGACGCAGTCGCTGGCTGACCTGCTGCCCGAGGGCTTCACCGTCGCCGCGGAAGCAGAGGCTCCGGCGGAGGCGCCCGAAGCGCAGAAGCCGGCTCCCGCCGTCGAACCTGCCAAGGACGAAGCGCCTGCCAAGGTTACCGAAGCGCCTGCCAAGGCTGCCGAAGCGCCTGCCAGGCAGGAGGCTCCGAAGGCCGCAGCACCGGCTCCGAAGCCGTCTGCAGCGGAAAAGCCGGAAGCCGCGGCGCCCAAGCCTGCAGCCGTGCCTGCTCCGCCCAAGCCAGTGGCAAGGCCGGCAGCGCCGAAGCCCGGAGCACGCCCTGTCCCCAAGGCAGTGCCGAAGCCGGCCGGCAAGAAGACCACTTAGTTCACAGCTGCCGGAGGTTCCGCCCTCCGGCAGTCAGCAACCAGCATGCCGCCCCTGCGGGGCAGCTGCGCGAAAGAGCTGCAGGCCCAGCCTGCGGATACGTAAGGAGATCGGTTCCCATGCCGAAGATGAAGACCCACAGTGGTGCCAAGAAGCGCTTCAAGCTGACCGGCAGCGGCAAGCTGCGCCGCCAGCAGGCCAACCGCCGCCACTACCTCGAGCACAAGTCCACCCGGCTGACCCGCCGCCTTGCCTCGGACAAGATCGTCTTCAAGGGCGACGCCAAGGTCATCCGGAAGATGCTCGGCATCTAATTTCCAAGTTCTTTGACGGGCAGCCGCCTGGTGGCCCGTCACCTGCCAAACAGCCTTCTCAGGCCGCCGGTCAGCCGGCAGTAGATGCTTGGGATCAGATTTTCGAAGGAGTACGCACGTGGCACGTGTGAAGAGGGCGGTTAACGCCCACAAGAAGCGCCGGGTTGTTCTCGAACGCGCAAAGGGCTACCGGGGACAGCGTTCGCGCCTGTACCGCAAGGCCAAAGAGCAGCTGCTGCACTCGTTCGTGTACAGCTACGGCGACCGCAAGAAGAAGAAGGGCGACTTCCGCCGCCTGTGGATCCAGCGCATCAACGCCGCTTCCCGCGCCAACGGCCTGACCTACAACCGCCTCATCCAGGGCCTGAAGGCTGCTGAGGTTGAGGTCGACCGCCGCATGCTGGCAGAGCTGGCTGTCTCCGACGCCAACGCTTTCGCCGCGCTGGTCCAGGTGGCCAAGGACTCGCTGCCGGTTGACACCTCCGCCAAGAAGGTTGTTGCCTAGCAACCCCTCCGTCCCCTCACAGGGGGCAGTTCAAGAGCCGGTGGCGCCAGCCACTAGAGTTCTTATATGAACCACACCGGGCGCCCGCAAGATCTACCACTGTCCAACCCCCGAGCAGATCGGGTCAGGGACGTGGCAAAGCTTGCCGGGCGCCCGGCCCGTTTAAAGCGCGGGCAGTTCCTGGCCGAGGGGCCCCAGGCCGTGCGTGAAGCGTTAAAACTGCACCAGGAGCGCCTCGCAGCCGGAGCGCCGGGCGTCGTCACGGACGTGTTTGCCAGTGAAACGTGCCTGGACCGGTTTCCGGAGTTCGAGTCGCTCGCCGGGGGGACCAGCGCGCGGCTCGCCACGGACGAGGTTCTCGCCGCCATGGCGGACACCGTCAATCCGCAGGGCATCATCGCCGTGTGCCGCTTCGTTGACGTGGCGCTGGAGGAAGTGCTCGACGGCGGGCCCCGCCTGATTGCCGTGCTCTGCCAGGTCCGGGATCCCGGCAACGCCGGAACAGTCCTGCGCGCAGCAGACTCGGCTGGTGCGGACGCCGTTATTTTCACCGCCTCCAGCGTGGACATCTACAACCCCAAGGCTGTCCGCTCCACGGCCGGCTCGCTGTTCCACCTGCCCGTGGTGGTGGGCGCAGACGTCGCCGGGCTGGTTGCAGCGTGCAAGGCCAGGGGGATCGGCATCCTGGCGGCGGACGGCTACGGCACGCTCAACCTGGACGCATTGCAGGACGAGAATGCCCGGCGCAGGCTGACCGGCGGGGGACCGGAGTCCGTGTACGATCTTGCAGCGCCTACCGCATGGCTGTTCGGCAACGAAGCCCAGGGGCTTTCCCCGGATGAACTGGCCCTCGCCGACCACCGGGTTGCGGTGCCGGTCTACGGTGCAGCCGAAAGCCTTAACCTCGGCACCGCCGCCACCGTCTGTCTCTACGCCAGCGCACGTTCGCAGCAGCCCGCCGGAATCACGGCCTGAACGCCGGGCGCCGTTGCGCCGGGAGCCCTGGCCACAAATAAGGGCCCCGGTTCTCCGGGGCCCTTTGGGTTATCGAACTGTCAGATGACAGGGAAACATCAGGGCGCGCGGGTGGCCTTTCCGCGTCCGGTGATGGCTCCGTAGATGCCGGCTACCACCAGGCCGCCGACAATAGCGAGGATCCAGGTACCCAGGTCGAAGAAGGCAAGATCGCCCCTGTTGAACAACAGGCTGCCGATCCAGCCGCCAACGATGGCGCCCACTACACCCAGAACCAGGCTGGTGACCCAACCGCCGCCTACCCGTCCGGGCATCACAGCCTTGACGATGGCACCGACAATCAGGCCCAAAATAATCCAAGCAAGAAAACCCATGTCTCCTCCTTTTGGTTACCGGGGCTTAACAGTCCCGATGAGGCTCAAGCTAACATAAGGGCCCCGTGATGTCAGCAGGGTCACGGGTGCCTGGATCCGGTGGCTCAGCCGGGACGTATCAGCGGCCGGTGCAGCAGGGCGCCTGGCCCACTGCGCTGCCTGTTCCCGGGTGTCCAGGCGTTTTAAGGTTCATCCAGCCAAGGGCCGCCGGCGTTCCATGACCCCGCTGACGACGGCGACGCCGAACCCCAGCACGGCCAGGACGGCACCAACCAGCGCAGGGGCAACATAGCCCCAGCCGAGGGCGATCACCAGCCCGCCCAGGAAGGCGCCCAGGGCGTTGGCCACGTTCAGCGCGGCGTGGTTCAGCGACGATGCAAGCGAAGGGGCGTCCGGCGAAGCGTCCAGCAGGCGGGTCTGCAGTGCCGGGATCAGCATGGAGCCGGCGGCGCCCACCACGAACACCATCACGAACGCGGACCAGGCCCAATGCACGGCCACGGCGTAAACGACCAGTGCCACCGCGATGGCGGGCAGGACCCTGTACAGGGTGCCCATCACGGACTTGTCCGCGATCCTGCCGCCCACCACGTTGCCGGCCACCATGCCCAGCCCGTACAGGGCCACCACCACGGGGATCAGCGAAGAGGGGATCCCGGCCACCATGGTCATGGTGTGGGCGATGTACGTGTAGGTGGCGAAAAAGCCGCCAAAGCCCACAACGCCGATGAGGATTGCCAGCCATACCTGGAGCCGCTTCAAGGCGCCCAGTTCACGCCGGATGCTCGCTTCGGGGTGGGCGTGCGCGAACGGGACGAACTTCCAGACCAGGGCAAGGGTCGCCACCCCAATGCCGCCTACCAGTACAAAGAGCAGCCGCCAGCCGTACGTCTGGCCCAGCCAGGTGGCGAACGGCACCCCAACGACATTGGAGATGCTGAGCCCCGCCATGACCATTGAAATCGCCCAACCACGCCTGGTGGGCGGTACCAGGGAGGCCGCGATGACGGCAGCCACGCCGAAGAATGCCCCGTGCGGAAGGCCGGCGGCAAAACGTGAGAGCAGCATGCTGCCGTAATCCGGGGCGATGAACGAGGACAGGTTGGCCAGGGTGAAGAACAGCATCAGTCCCAAGGCCAGGTGCTTGCGGGGCAACCGGGCGCCCACGGCGGCGAGGACGGGGGCGCCCACCACCACACCGAGGGCGTAGGCGGAGATAAGGTGGCCGGCGTCGGGCGTGCTGATGCCCAGGCCCTGCTCCACTTCCTTCAGCAGCCCCATCATGGTGAATTCGGTAACCCCGATGCCCACCCCGCCCATGGCAAGGGCGATGATGGCCATAGCGAGGTTGACGGGCCTGGTGGGGGATGCCGTGGACGTGCGGAGGGCGCTGCTCATAAGCCTGCTTTTCGAGGAGAGTTTTGTATGACTGGTGCCACAGCGGTGGGGCGGAGGGCCGGAGGCCTTATTGCGGAAACCCCGGACCAAGGAGGCGTATTCCTCGTGGGGGACAACGGTCCGGGCCTTTTCATTGTCCCCCAATAGAATGAGGCGGTGAGCGGACTGATACAGGTAGTGGGCGGAGCCGTCGTGGACAGCCTGGCGGACCCGGCCATGCTGCTGGTGGCGCGGCGCAGCGCCCCCGAGAAGCTGGCCGGCCTGTGGGAGTTCCCGGGCGGCAAAGTGGAGCCCGGCGAGGACCCGCAGGCAGCGCTCGTGCGCGAGCTGGTGGAGGAACTCGGCATAACAGTGCGGCTCGGTGCGGAACTTCCGGCCGATAGTCCACAAGGCTGGCCGCTCAACGAACGGGCGGCGATGAGGGTCTGGTTCGCGGAGCTGGCGGGCGGGGAACCACGTCCGCTGCAGGACCATGACGAACTGCGGTGGGTGCCGCTTGCGGCTGCGGACGAGGTTCTGGGCCTGCCCTGGATTCCGGCTGACTTCCCGATTGTCCGGGCGCTGCTTGGCGCAGTGTCTGCGCCGGCCGGACGCAGTTCCACCTAGTGCAAATTGCCGGAACCTGGACGGCCTAGAACAGGGTGGGTTGGCCCGCCTGGCTGCCCGCGGCGGGCGCCCCCGGTTCCCGGCCGCCCGGAGGGGCCGCGGGGATGATGCCGGCAGGGTACTCTGCCTCCTCACCGCGGGGATCGTCCAGGTCCCGGTGGCTGAATCCGGCGGTGTTGGCGAACCCGTGCCGGGCCTTGAAGTAGCGGACCTTTCCGGCCAGCCAGCTGCGGTATTCCCTGGAGGCATAGGAGCCTGATTCGTACAGCCGCCGGTACTTGCCCACCAGTTCCGGGTGGTTTCCCGCGAGCCACTTCATGAACCATTCCCGGGTCCCGGGCTTCAGGTAGAGGGCTCCGGCAGTAACGCCCGTGGCCCCTGCCGCGGCCAGGGACGCGAAGAGCGCCTCCAGCGCTTCGTCGCTGTCGGACAGCCAGGGAAGGATGGGCATGGCCATCACCCCGCAGGGGAGGCCGGCTTCCCGGAGCCGGGTCACCAGCTTCAGCCGTGCCCGGGGGCCCGGGGTGCCCGGTTCGATGGCCTCGGACAGGGCCTCGTTGGTCATGGCCAGGGAGATGCCCAGTCCCACAGGTACCTGCGCGGCGGCGCTCTTGAGGAGCGGAATGTCCCGCGCCAGCAACGTGCCCTTGGTCAGGATGGACAGGGGAGTCCCGGAGTCCGCCAGTGCCGAGATAATGCCCGGCATCAGCTTGTAGCGCCCTTCGGCGCGCTGGTACGGGTCAGTATTGGTGCCAAGGGCAACCTGCTCCCGCATCCACGACGGCCGGGCCAGTTCCTTGCGCAGGACCTCTGCGGCGTTCACTTTGACCACCACCTGGCTGTCAAAGTCCATGCCGGCGTCAAAATCCAGGTACGTATGGGTTTTCCGGGCAAAGCAGTAGACGCAGGCGTGGCTGCAGCCGCGGTAGGGGTTCACGGTCCATTCAAACGGCATGCGCGAGCCCGCCGGCACCCGGTTGAGCACCGATTTTGCGGTGACCTCATGGAAAGTGATGCCGGCGAAGTCCGGAGTGGTTACCGAACGCACCAGCCCGGCGAGCGGAAGGAGCGCCGGAACAGGTCCTGCAGCCTCGGCGGCGGGGGCAGGAACCAGTGCTTGCGCGTCCCATCTCATAGCTCCTATTCGAAAACATCTTCGAATCGAAGTCAATATGGCCGGCTATTCCGCGGCCCGGCCTCCGACCAGTTCCCACACCACTGTCACTGCTGTTTCCACCCGGGTTTCCCCCGGCTCAACCGCGATGCTCTCAACGGCGCTGGCGCGCTGGAGGCCTGCCATAGGGGCCGGTGCCACGCCGGCCGGGTGCTCCGTCACCGATACCACCCGGCCCAATGTTGCTGAGGCGAGCCCTGCAAACTGCCGGCCCGCCCGAAGCGCCTCCTGCCAGGCGGCAGCCCGCGCCCGCTCACGCAGTGACGAATCGTCAGCAAGGGCCAATTGCATGCTGTTGACGCGCACGTGGTTGCCCCCGGCCCGGACGGCATCGGAAATGGCGCCGGAAGCGGATGCCATGTTCCTGAGCCTCACCTCGAGCATGCTCGCCGCGACATATCCCGCCACTTGCTGTCCTTCGCCCTCACGCCACACCAGGTCCGCGCGGACGTTCAAGCCCGTTGTCCTGATGTCCGCCGCTTCGATTCCTTGCGAGTGAAGCGAAGCAGTAACGGCGGCCAGGGCTGCGCCTGCGGCTGAGTAGGCCGCTTCCACTCCGGCAGCACGGCATTCGACGCCGATGGAAACCTGCAGAAGGTCGGGGACCGCGCCTGCCGCGCCCGTTCCCGTCACCGTCACGGTGCCGGGAGAAAACCGCGCAGCACCCGCCAATTCGGCCCTCATGACACCGTCCTGCCTTTCCTTGCACCGGCGGGTGCCGGGAGCGGGTAGCCCCCCGCGGCAAGGCCGGCCCGCCGCTCGAAGATGTTCGCGGTTCCCGGATTGCCGGTCCGCAGGACAGACCAGCCGGCGGCAGCCAGGTACAGCGGGATGAACGGAAGTCCCCAGCACCAGGCGTACTGGCTGCAGTGCTTCTCCTCATGGCCCAGGAGCGTCGGCCGGGACACAAGGTCCCCGGCCGAACCGCGGCACAGCACAACGTTTCCCAGGGTGAAGGCACGGGCCAAGGGCAGCCGCCACCGGTAGCCGCCGGCGAGCAGCAGCCCGCGGGGGCCCGGAGTGATCCGGCACCGGGCGGCCACAGCCACCGCCAGGCCCAGCAGTGTGCTGCCGTTAAGGAGGTTTGCTGCCTGCCGCAGCCGCTGCCCTGGAGAAACCGGACTGGGGGGAAAACCCTCCGGGGCAGGAGGCGGCAGTGCAACGGAACCCGGACGCTGCCGCAGAGTCATGAGGACATCGTAGCCGGAGGGTTCAACTAGACTGGAGGGCAGTGGCCGCCGGTTTTGCCGGCGAGCCCTGACCTGGTCATTGAATGCACTTTCCGTGAGGGCATTCATCCATGACCTGCCAGTGACGGAAGCGCCGCCGGGAGACCGCGCAGGGCTGCTCCGCTCGCCGGCAGCCACGACTCGTAGCTAAGAACAGTAGATGACTGAAACTTTGCCGGGCGCCGCTCCGAACCCAACGGATGAAGCCGCCATCACCGCCGCTGTAGACCAGGCCATCACCGCCATCGCCGGTGCGGCCACCCTTGACGAGCTGAAGGCGGTGAGGCTGGCCCACACGGGGGAGAAGTCCCCGCTCAGCCTCGCCAACCGCGAAATCGGCCGCCTCCCCAAGGAGCAGAAGGCGCTCGCCGGAAAGCTCATGGGAGCATCCCGCGGCCGGGTGAACAAGGCGCTCGCCGAGCGTACGGCTGAGCTGGAAGCCGAGAACGACGCGCGGATCCTCCTTGAGGAAACGGTGGACGTCACGGCCGCTCCGCGCCGCCGTCGTGCCGGTGCCCGGCACCCGCTGTCCACCCTCCAGGACCGCGTCGCGGACATCTTCGTCGGCATGGGCTGGGAAATCGCCGAGGGCCCCGAAGTCGAATCCGAGTGGTTCAACTTCGACGCCCTGAACTTCAAGCCGGACCACCCGGCCCGGGAGATGCAGGACACCTTCTTCGTGGAGCCCCCCGAAGCCCACCTGCTGATGCGCACCCACACCTCCCCGGTGCAGGTCCGTTCCATGCTGGAGCGCGACGTGCCCATCTACGTGCTCTGCCCCGGCAAGGTTTTCCGTACGGACGAGCTGGACGCCACCCACACCCCGGTGTTCCACCAGTTCGAGGGCCTCGCCATCGACAGGAACCTCAGCATGGCCGACCTGCGCGGCACGCTGGAGCACTTCGCCCGGCAGATGTTCGGCGACGAAGCCCAGATCCGGCTGCGCCCCAACTACTTCCCGTTCACTGAACCGTCAGCGGAACTGGACATTTTCCATCCGGGCGCCAAGGGCGGCCCGCAGTGGATCGAGTGGGGTGGCTGCGGCATGGTCAATCCCAACGTCCTCCGCGCGGCCGGCATCGATCCGGACGTCTATTCAGGTTTTGCCTTCGGCATGGGCATCGAGCGCACCCTCATGTTCCGCAACGAGGTGGGCGACATGCGCGACATGATCGAGGGCGATGTACGTTTCAGCGAGCACTTCGGGATGGAGATCTAACAGTGCGTATCCCACTTTCCTGGCTGCGTGAATTCGCAGAAGTACCGGCCGGAGCGACGGCCGAAGACGTTATGGCGGACCTGGTCAAGGTCGGCTTCGAGGAAGAGGACGTGCACCGTCCCACGGACTCCCTGCAGGGCCCCATCGTCGTGGGCCAGGTCCTGAGCCTGGTGGAGGAACCGCAGACCAACGGCAAGACCATCAACTGGTGCCAGGTCCGGGTGGTTCCGGAAGGCAAGGAGCAGACCCTCACCGGCAAGGGGATCGACCCCTCCGGCGTGCAGGGCATCATCTGCGGTGCCCACAACTTCGTGGAGGGCGACAAGGTGGTGGTCACCCTTCCCGGTGCCGTGCTGCCCGGTGACTTCCGCATCTCGGCCCGCAAGACCTACGGCCACCTGTCCGCAGGCATGATCGCCTCGGTGCGGGAGCTGGGTATCGGCGAGGACCACGACGGCATCCTGGTGCTGTCCCGCATCGGCCTGGACCCCGAGGTGGGCACTGACGCCATGGAGCTCCTTGGCCTCTACGACCAGGCAGCGGAAATCAATGTCACCCCGGACCGCGGCTACGCCTTCTCCATCCGCGGCGTCGCGCGCGAATACGCCCACGCCACCGGAACCACGTTCACGGACCCGGCAAGCAAGGTGCAGGCGCCCGCGGAACTGGCCGGCGGCTACGGCGTCAAGCTCAACGATGACGCCCCCATCTACGGCAATCCCGGCTGCGACCGTTTTGTGGCGCGCACCATCCGCGGGGTGGACGCCACCCGGCCCACCCCGCCGTGGATGGTGTCCCGGCTCCGTCTGGCCGGCATCCGCTCCATCTCGCTGCCCGTGGACATCTCCAACTACGTCATGCTCGAGCTGGGCCAGCCGACGCACTGCTACGACCTGGACAAGCTGTCCGGCGACATCGTGGTGCGCCGTGCCGCCGCCGGCGAGAAGATCACAACGCTGGACGACAAGGAACGCACCCTTGACGCCGAGGACCTGCTCATCACCGACGACTCCGGCGCGATCGGCATCGCGGGCGTCATGGGCGGGGCAGCCACGGAGGTGAGCGATTCGACGTCGAACATCCTGGTGGAGGCCGCTCACTTCGACGAGGTCTCGATTGCCCGCTCGCGGCGCCGGCACAAGCTGCCTTCCGAAGCGTCCAAGCGGTTCGAGCGCGGCGTCGACTGGCAGGTGGCCGGCATCGCGGCGCAGCGCGTGGTGGACCTCCTGGTGGAACTGGCCGGCGGCACCGCCGACGAAACCGGAACCGACGTGGGCACCGCGCCGGAAACCGTGACCATCGAGCTGCCCGCCGCCTTCGCCGCCCAGCGCATCGGCATCGACTTCACTCAAGAACAGATCGTCACGTCCCTGGAGGACCTGGGCGCGGTTGTGGTGAAGAACGACGGCGGCTGGACCGTCACTGCCCCGAGCTGGCGGCACGACCTGGAGACCAAGGAAGACCTGTCCGAGGAAATTGCCCGGCTGGTGGGCTACGACAAGATCCCCGCCACCCTGCCCGTGGCGCCTCCCGGCCGGGGACTGACACGCGTGCAGCAGCAGCGCCGCCGCCTTATCCAGGCCCTGGCGGACGCCGGCCTCACGGAAGTGCTGTCCTACCCCTTCGTGTCCAAGGCCGCGAACGACACTTTCGGCGTGGCTGAAGCAGGAGCTGAACGCAGCGCCGTGAAGCTGGCCAACCCGATCAGCGAGGAGCAGGGCTTCCTGCGCACCTCCATCCTGCCGGGACTGATCGAGGTGGCCAAGCGCAACCATTCGCGCGGCTTCCGCGACCTGGCGCTCTTCGAATCCGGGCTGGTGTTCCTGCCCGGCGCAACGGTGGGCACGGCCGCCATCCCGCCGCTGGGCGCCAAGCCTTCCGATGAGGTGCTGGATGCGCTGTACGACGGCGTCCCGGCCCAGCCCTTCCACCTCGCCGCTGTGCTCACCGGCCATGACTCGCCGGCTGCCGCAGCACACGCGCCCCGGGCCTGGGACTGGGCTGATGCCCTGGACATCGCACGCCTGGCCGGCGACGTACTGGGCGTTGAGCTGATCATCTCGCAGGGCAGCCACCAGGCGTTCCACCCCGGCCGCGCGGCCAAGCTGTCGCTGCGGACCGGTGAAGTTGTGGGCTACGCCGGCGAGCTGCACCCCAAGCTGCTGGCGGCCGCGGACATGCCGGCCCGCTCCGTTGCCCTGGAACTCAACGCCGACGCCCTGTTCGATGCGGCGCCGGATGTCATTGTGGCCCGCCACATCTCCGGATTCCCGGTTGCAACGCAGGACGTGGCACTGGTGGTCCCCGCCGACATTCCGGCAGACGACGTCCTGGCTGCACTCCGCGAAGGCGCCGGCGACCTGCTGGAAGACGTTGCGCTGTTTGACGTCTACGCCGGCAAGGGCATCGAGGACGGCAAGAAGTCGCTGGCCTTCGGGCTGCGCTTCCGCGCCGCCGACCGGACCCTGACGGCAGACGAAGCCTCTGCCGCCCGTGAAAGCGCCGTGGCCCTGGCTGCCGAACGCTTTGGGGCGGTCCAGCGGTAGCAGGCGATCCGGCTGAGCAGGTCTAAAAGGGCGGGCGGCATGACTCCACAGCTTGTGGTGCATGCCGTCCCGCCCTTTTCGCTGTCCGGCGCGGCTGAGCAGGTCCAGCGGGACGCCCAGGCGCGGCTCGACGGCCCGGAGTTGGCCCGCGCCGAGGCCATGGAACCCGCGTCCCGCAACCGGTTCCTTGCCGGGCGCCTGGCCCAGCGGCGGTTCGCCGCGGAGCTGCTCGGCGTGCCCGGCCACCGCCTGACCTCCTCCTACAGCTGCCCCCGCTGCGGCACCGGGCCCGGCATCACCCACGGCAGGCCGGGCTACCTGCTCGACGGCGGCCCCGCGCCCCTGGTCCTCAGCCTGTCCCGTGCCGCGGGGTGGACTTTGCTCGCGGCCGTGGCTGCGCCGCCGGACAGTTGCCGCCTGGGTGTGGACGTGGAGGACCCTGTCCGGACCGGCTTTGACGGTTTCCCCGTACTGGCGCTCACACCTGCGGAGCAGCAGGCCGTCGGGCGCCTGTCAGGCAGCGCGTTGCTGGCTGCGCATGCCCGCCTGTGGGCACGCAAGGAAGCGGTACTGAAAATGACCGGGGACGGCCTGCGGACCGCACCGTCATCGCTGGACGTGCTGGAACGGGAGGAAATACGGGACCTGTTGCCCGCCGAAACCGGCCTGCCCGCCCGCCTGGCGGCCGCCGTCGCGCTGTCCTCTCCGGTACCTCAGCCCACCGGAAGGGGCGGCAGGGCTTCCTCGTAAAGCCACGGGTGCAGCAGCGTCTCCGCGTCCACCGCGGTGGCCCGGTTGACGGCCAGGATGAAGTCGTGCGTGGTTACGGACCCGTGCCGGTGCCGTGCTGTCCATTCCTGGAGCAGGGTGAAGAAGGCGAGGTCCCCGCAGGCGATGCGTACAGCGTGCACCGCCAGCGCGCCGCGCTTGTAGACGCGGTCGTCGAACATGTGCTTGGGTCCCGGGTCGCCCACGATAATGTCCTGCGGGTCAGTCTTCAAACGCCGCCAGGCAGCCTCGGCGCGGGCGGCGACGGCCAGGACACCAGCTTCCTCCGACCAGATCCACTCGGCATAGCAGGCAAAGCCCTCGTGCAGCCAGATGTCCTGCCACGACGCGGCTGTCAGGGAATTGCCGAACCACTGGTGCGCCAGCTCATGCGCAATGAGCCGCTGCGACTCCCAGCCCTGGTCCAGGTGGTTCGGCCCAAGGATGGACATGCCCTGGGCTTCGAGGGGAATTTCGAGCTCATCCTCGGCCACGACCACCGTGTACTCGGCGAAGGGGTAGGGGCCGAAACAGTTGGCGAAGGTCCGCATCATCGCCGGTTGCAGGGCCAGCCCCGCCCGGGCACGGTCTGCCAGGGCGGGCGGAACGGCTGCGTGCTGCGGCACCGCGGGGGCATGCCGGCCCGGATCCAGCTCAAGCAGCCCGTACCGGCCAACCTGGACAGTGGCAAGATAGCTGGCCATGGGCTCGGCCTGCTCGTAAACCCAGGTCTCCCGGCTGGAACGGGTGGTGCGGGACTGGAGGACACCGTTGCAGACGGCGCGGTAATTCGCGTCCGTGGTGACGGTGAACCGGTAGCTGGCCTTGTCCCGGGGATGGTCGTTGCACGGGAACCAGGACGGCGCGCCGTTGGGCTGTCCGGCCACGAGGACGCCGTCGGTAAGTTCTTCCCAGCCCACCTCGCCCCACAGGCCGCGGCGGGGCGCGGGGCTGCCTTCGTACCGCACGTCAAGCGTGAAGTGCTGGCCGGGCTGCAGGGGAGCCTGCGCGGCGACCACCAGCTGCTCGGCCCGCTGGCTGAACCGGCCGGCCTTGCGTCCGTCCAGCTGCACCTTGGTGGCACGCAGGTTGCCCATCAGGTCCAGGACAACGGCCGACGCCGGCGCCTGGGCCACGCCGTACAGCACCGCCCTGCCGCTGAGGCGGTTGCTGCTGACTTTGTAGTCCAGCTCCAGTTCATAGCGCTCCACCCGGTAGGCGTTGCTGCCCGACCCTGGCAGGTAGGGGTCGGCGGCCGGGCCGGCTGCCGGGAAGCCCTGGCCGGTTTGTGCTGGAAAAGTCATGGATACCTTTGGTTTGTTCAAAGCTTTGCGGGACCGCTCCAGGGACTCACCGGATTGCCCATCCAGTAGGTGCCCGCGGGGACTGTTTCGCCGCGCATCACGAGCGATGCCGGACCAACTGTGGCACCCGGCCCGATGGCCGCCTGCGGAAGGATGACCCCGTGCGGACCCATGGTGGCCCCGTCCTCGAGCGTAACAGCGTCCATGCTCATCACCCGGTCGTGGAAGAGGTGGGTCTGGACCACGCAGCCGCGGTTCACGGTGGAGTTCCGGCCGAGGGCCACCAGGTCAGCTTCGGGGAGCCAGTAGCTCTCGCACCAGGTGCCTGACCCGATCCGGGCTCCCAGGGCGCGCAGCCACCAGACCAGGGCGGGCGTGCCGGTGGCGGCGCGGGCGAACCACGGCGCACTCACCATCTCAATGAACGTGTCCACTACCTCGTTGCGCCAGATGAACGAACTCCACAGCGGGTGTTCGCCGGCCCGGATCCGGCCGACCAGCACCCACTTGGCAAGCACGGACGCGGCGGCCGCCACGGCCCCGGCCAGGAGCATCACCACGCCGCTGAGGAGGGCGGCCACGCCGTAGTTGTATATGGTTGCAAGCCAGTCGAACGCCAGCATGATGCCGGCAGCGATGGCTGCCGTCAGCATGACCGGCACGAATCTGCCGAGCTCCCAGAGGGCCCGGGCGATCTTCAGCCGGAATGGCGGCTGGTAGGTGCGGGTGTCGTCGGAGGCGATGGCGGTCCGCCGCAGCCGGACCGGCGGACTGCCCAGCCAGGATGTACCGGACTTGGCTTTGGCGGGTGTGGCGGACAGGACAGCCACCAGCGAGTTCTTGGGGACACTGCGGCCCGCCGCAGTCATGCCCGAGTTGCCCAGGAAGGAGCGTTTGCCGATTTTCGCCGGCGCCACCCGGAGCCAACCGCCGTCCAGTTCATACGAGGCCACCATGGTGTCATCGGCCAGGAACGCGCCGTCACCCACGGTGGTCATGCGTGGAATCAGCAGCACGGTGGAGGCCTCGACGTTTCTTCCCACTTTGGCACCGAGCAGGCGCAGCCAGACCGGGGTGAAGAGGCTCGCGTAGATGGGGAACAAAAGGTCCCGGGCGAGGTCCAGGACGCGTTCGGTGGCCCAGACCTGCCAGCCCACCCGGCTCCGCACCCGGTGGTAGCCCTCGACAAGCCCGATGCTGAGGAGCCGGGTGGCGGCCAGTATCAGCAATGCGTTGGAAAGGAACCAGGCCAGGGCGGCTGCGGGCAGCGCGGCCAGCAGCCCGGGAAGGGCGTCGGACAGGGAGGTGCTGCCCTGGATGAACAGGAACGCCACAAGCATTGCGGCCGCTGCCGAGAGGTAGGGAAGCACGGCCAGGCAGGCGGAGGCTGCCGCGAACCCGGTGAACCACAGCCCGGCCTGCAAGGGGGTCTGGTCAGGGGCCTCCGGCAGGGCACGCTTTGCCTTGCCGCGCCGCTGCGCAGGGGAACCCGCCACCTGGTGGCCCGCCTTGACCTTGCCGAGGACCGCGGAGCCGGCCTCCACCTGGGCGCCGGCGCCAATCGCAGCTCCGGGCATCAGTGTGCTCCGGGCACCCACGGTCGCGCCGGCCCCGATGCGGATTGAACCGATGTGCACGTTGTCGCCGTCGATCCACCAGCCGGAAAGGTCCACTTCGGGTTCTACGTTGGCGCCTGGCCCAAGGGACAGGAGGCCGGTGACTGGCGGCAGGGAATGCAGCTGCACGTCGCGTCCCACCTTCGCCCCGAGGGCCTTGGCGTAGTAGGGAACCCAAGGGGCGCTGGCCAGGCTGATGGCGCCGGACAGGTCCTGGATCTGCTCCGCAAGCCAGAGGCGCAGATGGACGCGCCCGGAGCGCGGGTACGTGCCGGGTTTGACGCCCCGCAGCAGGAACCGGGCGGCGGCGACCGAGATGAGCATCCGCCCTGCCGGGCTGACGAAGACCAGCCAGGCCGCCCCCACCCACCACCAGGAAACAACAGGTGCCGCAGCAAAACCGGCCAGCGCGGCCAGGACGTTGTTGGCCGCCATGAGGTAGGTCAGCCAGCGCATGCCCACCAGGATGTGCAGCGGTGCCCCCATCAGTGTCTGGAAGACCTGCGACTTCCGGGCAGTGGGACGGACTGAGCGCTCGGCAGCGGGGCCGGGGCCGCCGTCGGGCGCAGACAGGCGCGCCACCTCCACCAGCGCACCGACGCGCGGTGTCGCGTAGATATCGGCCACGGTGATGGTGGGGTAGCGGACGCGGAGGGCGGACACGAGCTGGGCGGCCGAGAGCGACCCGCCGCCGTAGGCGAAGAAGTCGGCGTCCAGGGAAGTGACGGGACTGCCCAGGACCGCGCTCCACTGTTCCACGATCCAGGCGGCGTCCCCTGGAAGATTCAGGGGTGCGGCATCGGCTTCTGCGGCACCTGCACCGGCCAGCGGCCACGGCAGTGCCTGCCGGTCCACCTTGCCGCTCGTTTTGGTGGGCAGGGTGTCCACGGTTGTCAGCATCGGCACAAGGGCTGCGGGCAGGCTGGCGGCCAGCTGCTGCCTGGCCGCCGTCAGGTCAATATCCTGCCCCGCCGCCGGAGCCAGGTAACCCACCAGGATCTGGTTGCCGGCCGCTGTGGTGCGGACGGCTGCAGCGGCACCGGCAACGCGGGGAAGGGACTGCAGGGCCGCGTCGATCTCGCCCAGCTCGATCCTGCGCCCGCCGAGCTTAACCTGCTCGTCCGCCCTGCCCTGGAATATGAGGCCGGCTTTCTCGAAGCGCACCAGGTCGCCGGATCGGTAGGCCCGGTCCCAGCCCAGGCTGGGCATCGGCGCGTATTTTTCGGCGTCCTTGGCCGGGTCCAGGTACCGGGCCAGGCCCACGCCGCCGATGATCAGCTCGCCCACCTCACCCTCGGCCACCGGTACGGAATTTCCGTCGACGACGGCGAGGTCCCAGCCGTCCAGCGGCAGGCCGATCCGCACCGGGCCCGGTCCGCCCAGTGGTGCCGCGCAGGCCACCACGGTTGCCTCGGTGGGACCGTAAGTGTTCCAGACCTCGCGTCCCTCCACGGCCAGGCGCTCCGCAAGCTCGGGCGGGCAGGCCTCGCCGCCGAAGATCAGCAGGCGGACGTTTTCCAGCGCCTCGGCGGGCCAAAGCGCCGCGAGCGTGGGCACGGTGGAGACAGCGGTGATGCCGTGGTTGATCAGCCAGGGGCCGAGGTCCATTCCGGTACGGACCAGGGCCCGCGGGGCAGGGACCAGGCAGGCTCCATGGCGCCAGGCGAGCCACATCTCCTCGCAAGAGGCGTCGAACGCTACGGAAAGGCCTGCCAGCACCCGGTCCTGCGGCCCCAACGGTTCGTCCCGCAGGAAGATGCGGGCTTCGGCGTCCACGAACGCTGCTGCTGACCGGTGGCTGACGGCCACACCTTTCGGGGTGCCGGTGGAGCCGGAGGTGAAAATGACCCAGGCGTCGTCACCGGGTACAGGCGGGCGGGCGCCGCTGAAGGGGGCGGTACGGCTGGAACCGGAAAATCCGGAAGTGCGGAGCGCGCCCCCGGCTTCCAGAACGCCGGCCACCTTCGCCTCGCCGAACACCAGGCGGGCCCGTTCGTCCGGGTCGTCCGCATCCACCGGAACGTAGGCCGCGCCCAGCAGGAGCACGGCCAGGATGGATACGTAGAGTTCGTTGGTTCCCGACGGGATCCGTACCCCGATCTTGTCGCCTGCACCGAGCCCGGCCTGGTGCAGCCCCCGGGCGGCAGCGCGGACTTCATCCATCAACTGCGCGTAGCTGAGGGAGCGGTGGCCGTCATCCAGGGCGGAGGCTTCGGGGTAGCGGCGGGCAGTGTCCTGCAGGATGTCGATCAGTGTCCGGACCGGGGGAGCGGCGAGCGATCCCGGCATCTGGGGTGCGTAGGGGCGGATGGCGGTGGAAAGGGCATCACCGTGGGGGACCTGCTGCTCAGTCACCCGGGCATTTTGCCTGTGCCAGGTGAACAAAAGGTGTACCGGGGGGCTCCGGGTCCCGGATCTCCAGACTTCTGGTTAACCTGCCGTTCACCTTTCCCGCGCCATCAGCCGCTCGCGGGGGCTAGGGAACCAGGAGCACCTTGCCGGTGGTGCGCCGCCCTTCAAGGTCGCGGTGCGCCTGTGCAGCCTGCACCAGGGGGTAGCGCGCGCCGATTCGGACCTCCAAACTACCGTCGGCCGCCGCGGCGAAAACCTCACCGGCCCGCCAGCGCCGCTCGACGGCATCCCGCAGGTAGTGGGCAATGGTGGGCCTGGTGAGGAACAGCGAGCCGCCGGCGTTCAGCCGCTGCGGATCCATCGGCGGAACGGGACCGGAGGCTGCGCCGAAGAGCACGAGCGTGCCCCGGACGCGCAGCGCCGCCATGGAGCCGTCGAACGTGTCCCTGCCCACGCCGTCGTACACAACATGCGCGCCGGTGCCGCCGGTGATTTCGCGCACTCGGGCGGCGAACCCCTCATACCGCAGCACATGGTCTGCGCCGGCTTTGCGGGCCAGCTGTTCCTTGTCATCGGCGGAGACGGTGGTGATGACTTCGGCACCCTTGGCCTTGAGCAGCTGGATCAGCAGCAATCCCACGCCACCGGCACCGGCATGCAGCAGGACCTTGTGCCCCGGCTCCACCTTGAAGGTGGAATTCACAAGGAAGTGGGCGGTCATGCCCTGCAGGGGGAGGGCGGCCGCCGTGAGGTCGTCCACTCCCGCCGGGACCGGCAGTGCCGCGGCCTCGTCCACCAGGGCGTAGTTGGCGTAGCAGTTGATGCCCTCGGCGGTGGCCACCCGGTCCCCGGCAACAAAGCCGGTTACTCCGTCACCAACCGCCTCAACCGTTCCGGCCGCTTCCGATCCGGGCGTGAAGGGGAACGGGACCTTGTAGGTGCCGCTGCGCTTGTACGTATCGATGAAGTTCACGCCGGCAGCCCCCACCTTCACGAGCAGTTGCCCGGGCCCCGGCACCGGCCGGTCCACTTCTTCGTAGCCGAGGACTTCCGGTCCGCCTGCCTGCCGTGCGACGATTGCGTGCGTCATTGCTTCCCTTCCGCGGACCCGGCGTGTCCGGCTCCGGCTGCTGGATCCATCCTAGGGATTCCTCCTGCTGCCCGAGGTCAATCCGAAAGAGCCGATGCATAAATATCAGCTGCTATGCATAAGTATTGCTGTATAGTCGGAGGCATGACTATTTCTGTTGCAGTGTCCGGCGCCAGCGGATACGCCGGGGGCGAGGTGCTCCGCCTCCTGGCCGGACACCCGGACGTCACCATCGGCGCGATCACGGCGCACAGCAATGCCGGGTCCCGGCTTGGCGAA
Source organism: Arthrobacter sp. MPF02 (assembly GCF_046605375.1). Taxonomy (GTDB): domain Bacteria; phylum Actinomycetota; class Actinomycetes; order Actinomycetales; family Micrococcaceae; genus Arthrobacter. The sequence goes on from NZ_CP176772.1 coordinate 1,496,279, forward strand.
CTGCAGCCCCATCTGCACGGGCTTGCCAGCCGCATCCTGGAAGACACAACAGTGGAGAACCTCTCCGGCCACGACGTCGTCTTCCTGGCACTGCCGCACGGAGCTTCGGCCGACATCGCCGCCAGTCTGCCCGAGGGGACCGTGGTAATCGATGCCGGTGCCGACCACCGGCTGGAGGACCCGGCAGCGTGGGAGAAGTTCTACGGCTCCGCCCACGCCGGGACCTGGCCCTACGGGCTTCCCGAGCTTCCGGGCCAGCGTGAGGCGCTGAAGGGTGCCACCCGCATCGCCGTACCCGGCTGCTATCCGACGTCGTCCCTGCTCGCCCTGGCTCCCGGCTTCGCAGCCAACCTGCTGGAGGCCGACGACGTCGTCATCGTTTCCGCCTCCGGCACCTCCGGCGCAGGCAAGGCAGCAAAGGTGAACCTGATCGGTTCCGAGGTCATGGGCACCATGAGCCCCTACGGCGTTGGCGGCGGCCACCGCCACACCCCCGAGATCGAGCAGGGCCTGTCCAATGCCGCAGGCGAACAGGTGACGGTCTCCTTCACCCCCACGCTCGCCCCGATGAGCCGCGGCATCCTTACCACCGCCACCGCGCGGGTCAAGGCCGGCGCCACTGCGGAGCAGCTGCGGCAGGCCTGGGCAGACGCCTACGACGACGAACCGTTCGTGCACCTGCTGCCGGAAGGCCAATGGCCGACCACCAAGTCCGTCCTGGGCTCCAACCACGCCGCAATGCAGCTGGCCTTCGACGCCCACACGGGCCGCGTAATCGTCACCTGCGTCATCGACAACCTGACCAAGGGCACGGCCGGCGGCGCCGTCCAGTCCATGAACATCGCACTCGGCCTGCAGGAAACCGCCGGCCTCAACCTGCAGGGAGTAGCCCCGTGACTGTCACCGCACCCCAGGGCTTCCGGGCCGCCGGCGTCACCGCCGGATTGAAGGCCTCAGGCAAACCGGACCTCGCACTCGTGGTCAACGACGGGCCGTCCAAGGCCGCCGCAGCAGTCTTCACGAGCAACCGCGTAGCCGCCGCTCCCGTCCACTGGTCCCGCCAGGTGGTTTCCGACGGCAGGGTGGACGCCGTCGTCCTGAACTCCGGCGGTGCCAACGCCTGCACTGGACCCACCGGTTTCCAGAACACGCACAGCACCGCGGAGAAGGTGGCCGGGGTCCTGGGCATCTCCGCCACGGACGTCTTCGTCTGCTCCACCGGCCTGATCGGCGAGCAGCTGCCCATGGACAAGATCCTCCCGGGTGTGGAGGCCGCGGCAGCTGCGCTCAGCACCGAGGGCGGGCCGGCAGCCGGCGACGCAATCATGACCACGGATTCCGTGCCCAAATCTGCGTTGTTCATTGGCACCGATGCCGACGGGCAGGAGTTCACCATCGGCGGCATCGCCAAGGGCGCCGGCATGCTGGCTCCCGGCCTGGCCACCATGCTGGTGGTGCTTACAACCGATGCGGCGGTCGAACCGGAAATGCTCGACGTCGTCCTGCGCGATGCCACCCGCGTCACGTTCGACCGGGCGGACTCGGACGGCTGTATGTCCACCAACGACACCGTGGTCCTGATGGCCTCCGCGGCCTCCGGCGCCGTGCCGTCAGCCAAAACCTTCACCGCGGGCCTTACCCAGGTGTGCGCCGAACTGGCACGCAAGCTCATTGCCGATGCCGAAGGCGCCAGCCACGACATCGCCATCCGGACCTTCAACGCAGCCACCGAGGCCGATGCCGAAACCGTCAGCCGCGCCGTGGCCCGCTCCAATCTCTTCAAGGCCGCCATCTTCGGCAAGGACCCCAACTGGGGCCGCGTGCTCTCCGCCGTCGGCACCACCGACGCCGTATTCGAGGCGGACCAGCTCAACGTCGCCATGAACGGTGTCCAGATCTGCCGCAACGGCAGCATCGGCGATGACCGGGGCCTGGTAAACCTGGAGCCGCGCGAGGTCCTGGTGGAGATCGACCTGCAGGCCGGCGACGCCGAGGCCACCATCTGGACCAATGACCTCACCCACGACTACGTGCACGAGAACAGCGCGTACTCCAGCTAGCCCGACCCCCAGCGGACCACCAGCGGAAGTGACACCATGAACACCCAGACGCGCGAGACCACCAGCATGTCCGACGCCCAGGCCAAAGCGGGGACACTGATCGAGGCCCTGCCCTGGATCCAGCGCTTTGCCGGCACCACCATGGTGATCAAGTACGGCGGGAACGCCATGGTCAATGACGACCTCCGCCGTGCCTTCGCGGAGGACATCGTCTTCCTCCACCACGTGGGCATCCACCCCGTGGTGGTCCACGGCGGCGGCCCCCAGATCAACTCCATGCTCGGCAGGCTCGGGATCGAATCCGAGTTCAAGGGCGGCCTGCGTGTCACCACGCCGGAAGCCATGGACGTGGTCCGGATGGTCCTAACCGGGCAGGTGGGCCGCGAACTGGTGGGCCTGATCAACTCGCACGGACCGTACGCCGTCGGCATGTCCGGCGAAGACGGCGGGTTGCTGCGCGCCGTCCGCACCGGGACCGTGGTGGACGGCGAGGAGGTGGACCTCGGGCTGGTGGGCGAGGTGGTCGGCGTCGATCCCGCAGGCATCGTGGACATCCTCGATGCCGGGCGCATCCCTGTGATCTCCACCGTCGCCCCGGAAATCCTCGACGACGGCGACGGCGCCGCAGGTGCCGGCCGTTTCCAGCCCACGGGGCAGGTGCTGAACGTCAACGCCGACACCGCCGCGGCAGCAGTGGCCTCCGCGCTGGGAGCGTCCAAGCTGGTCATCCTGACCGACGTCGAAGGCCTCTACGCCAACTGGCCGGACAAGTCCTCGCTGATTTCCTCCCTGACCGCCTCCGAGTTGCGGGACATGCTGCCCCGGCTCGAATCCGGCATGATCCCCAAGATGGCTGCCTGCCTCAAGGCGATCGATGAAGGCGTGGAACGCGCCCACATCGTGGACGGCCGGCTGCCGCATTCAATGCTTCTTGAAACTTTCACCACCGCCGGAATCGGCACCCAGGTTGTCCCGGACGAGGAGAGCAACGCATGAGCAACATTCAGCAAACTCCGGTGGTTGAGCCGAAGAGTCCGGTGGTTGAGCTGGTCGAAACCCAGGGCCATGCCGGCTCCGAGTGGCTGTCCCGCTACTCGTCATCGCTCATGGGTGTCTTCGGCACCCCGCAGCGGGTCCTGGTCCGCGGCGCCGGCTGCCTGGTGTGGGACGCGGACGGCAAGGAATACCTGGACCTGCTGGGCGGCATCGCCGTCAACGCCCTCGGCCATGCCCACCCGTTCGTGACGTCCGTGATTGCCAGTCAGCTCTCCACCCTGGGCCACGTGTCCAACTTCTTCACCAGCCCCACGCAGATCGCCCTGGCCGAAAAGCTCCTGGCATTGGCCGACGCGCCGGCCGGGTCCAAGGTGTTCTTCACCAACTCCGGCACCGAGGCGAACGAAGCCGCGTTCAAGCTTGCCCGCCGCAACACGGGCGGCGGCGATACCAAACGGACAAAGATCATCGCCCTGGAGGGTGCCTTCCACGGCCGGACCATGGGCGCCCTGGCGCTCACCGCCAAGGAAGCGTACCGGACCCCGTTCGAGCCGCTGCCGGGCGGCGTGGTCCACATCCCGTTCGGTGACGTGGAGGCGCTCAAGGCAGCCGTCGACGAGACCGTGGCCGCCGTTTTCCTGGAACCCATCCAGGGCGAGGCCGGCGTCCGCCCGCTGCCTCCCGGATACCTGAAGGCTGCGCGGGAAGTGACCGCCCGGGTGGGCGCCCTGCTGATCCTGGATGAAGTCCAGACCGGCATCGGCCGCACCGGCAAATGGCTCGCGAGCGGGGATGCCGGGATCACGCCGGACGCCATCACCCTCGCCAAGGGCCTCGGCGGCGGGTTCCCCATCGGCGCCCTTATCACCATGGGGGAGCAGACGTCGTCGTTGCTTTCCGCGGGCCAGCACGGCACCACGTTCGGCGGCAACCCGGTAGCGACGGCGGCTGCCCTCGCCACGCTGCACGCGATCGAAAGCCAGGGCTTGCTGGCAAACGCCACCGCCGTGGGGGAGCACCTCCGTTCCGCCCTGGCGGCGCTGCCCGGCGTCACCGAAGTCCGGGGAGAAGGCCTGCTGATCGGCTTCGACCTGGACGCGGACGCGGCGCCCGCCGTGGTGCAGGCCGGGCTCGATGCCGGTTTCATCGTCAACAGTCCGGGCCCGCGCACCATCCGGCTGGCACCGCCGCTGGTCCTCACCGAGGCCCAGGCGGACTCCTTCCTCGCCGCATTCCCGGCAATCCTCCAGACAGCAAAGGACGCATCGTGACCAGCACAACCCGGCACTTCCTCAAGGACACGGACCTGAGCCCGGCAGAGCAGGCGGAAGTCCTGGAGCTTGCCGCCCGGATGAAGGCGGCGCCCTACAGCGTCCAGCCTTTCGCCGCCGGGGGCGGCGGCCGGAAGACCGTGGCTGTCATCTTCGACAAGACCTCCACCCGCACCCGGGTCTCCTTCGCCACCGGCATCGCCGACATGGGCGGCAACGCGCTCATCATCAACCCGGGCGAGGCGCAGATCGGACACAAGGAGTCCGTGGAGGACACCGCCAAGGTCCTGGAGCGGATGGTGTCCACCATCGTATGGCGGACCGGTGCGCATGCCGGCCTGGTGGCCATGGCCGAAAACTCCCGGGTCCCCGTCATCAACGCCCTGTGCGACGACTACCACCCGTGCCAGCTCCTCGCCGACCTGCTGACCGTCAAGGAGCACAAAGGCGAACTGAAGGGCCTCACCATGAGCTACCTGGGTGACGCCGCGAACAACATGGCCAATTCCTACCTGCTGGCCGGGGTGACCGCCGGGATGCACGTCCGGATTGCCGGGCCGGAAGGGTACCTGCCCGCTGCGGACATCGTGGCCGCCGCCGAGGAGCGGGCGGCGCTGACGGGCGGTTCCGTCCTGGTGACCACCGATGCCAAGGAAGCGCTCCAGGGCGCCGACGTGGTGGCCACCGATACCTGGGTGTCCATGGGGCAGGAAGCTGAAAAGGAAGCCCGGTTGCAGCTGTTCCGGGACTACTCCGTGGATGAGTCTGCCATGGCACTTGCCGCGGATGACGCCGTCGTACTCCACTGCCTGCCCGCCTACCGCGGCTACGAAATCTCCGCCGGCGTCATCGACGGTCCGCAGTCAGTCGTCTGGGACGAGGCGGAAAACCGGCTGCACGCGCAAAAGGCGCTCATGGCCTGGCTCCTGCACGCCTCGGGGCAGGCCGTCGTTGAGGGCCTCGCACCCCTTGGGGACGTAGCGGAGAGCACGTCCTAGTGTCCGCCCAGCCGGTATCGCCGGGCTCCAGCCCGGCCACCAAGACCGCACGGCAGGCGCGCATTGCGGCCATCCTGACCAACCAGTCCGTGCGTTCACAGGCTGAGCTTGCGGCGCTTCTGGCGGACGACGGCGTGCAGGTCACCCAGGCCACCCTGTCCCGGGACCTGGTGGAACTCGGAGCCGTCCGCGTACGCGGCAAGGAGGGCGCCCTGGTCTACGCGGTTCCGGCCGAGGGCGGCGACCGTGCCGCCAAAAGCGGCGTCAGCCAGGAAATCCTGGATGCCCGGCTCGCCCGGCTGTGCAGTGAGCTGCTGGTCACTGCCGAGGCGTCGGCCAACATCGTGGTGCTCCGGACCCCGCCGGGCGCGGCGAACTTCCTGGCCCTGGCGATCGACCACTCGGTGATGCCGTCCATCCTGGGCACCATCGCCGGCGACGACACCGTGCTGCTGGTCTCCCGGGACCCGCTGGGCGGCCCGGACCTCGCGGCCCGCTTCCTGCAGCTGGCAGAAGAAGCCGGGCAATAAGCTTGAAGACAATCAACCAAACCAACCCCAACAAGGAGCATGTGAAGTGACTGATCGCATTGTGCTCGCCTACTCAGGCGGCCTGGACACCTCGGTAGCCATCGGCTGGATCGGTGAAGCCACCGGCGCCGAGGTGATCGCCGTGGCAGTCGACGTCGGACAGGGCGGCGAGTCCCTGGAAACCATCCGCCAGCGTGCCCTGGGCTGCGGCGCCGTCGAAGCCTACGTGGCCGACGCCCGCGACGAGTTCGCCAACGAATACGCCATGCCGACGTTGAAGGCCAACGCCCTCTACCAGGGCCACTACCCGCTGGTGTCCGCCATTTCCCGCCCCGTGATCGTCAAGCACCTGGTGAAGGCGGCCCGCGAATTCGGCGCCACCACCGTGGCCCACGGCTGCACCGGCAAAGGCAACGACCAGGTCCGCTTCGAAGTGGGCATCCAGACCCTCGGCCCGGACCTGAAGTGCATCGCACCGGTCCGCGACCTCGCCCTGACCCGCGATAAGGCCATCGCCTTCGCCGAGGAAAAGGGACTGCCCATCGAGACCACCAAGAAGAACCCGTACTCGATCGACCAGAACGTGTGGGGACGCGCCGTCGAGACCGGCTACCTCGAGGACATCTGGAACGCTCCCACCAAGGACATCTACGACTACACCGCCACCCCGGAGTTCCCGCCGGCGCCTGACGAGGTCACCATTTCCTTCGAGGCAGGCATCCCGGTAGCCATCGACGGCGTCAAGGTCACCCCGCTGCAGGCCATCCAGGAACTGAACCGCCGCGCCGGCGCCCAGGGCGTGGGCCGGATCGACGTCGTGGAAGACCGCCTGGTGGGCATCAAGTCCCGCGAGATCTACGAGGCTCCGGGCGCCATGGCCCTCATCACCGCGCACAAGCACCTCGAGGACATCACCATCGAGCGCGAGCAGGCCCGCTTCAAGGCCACGGTTGGCCAGCGCTGGGCGGAACTGGTCTACGACGGACAGTGGTTCTCCCCGCTGAAGCGCTCCCTGGACGCCTTTATCGAGGACACGCAGAAGTACGTCTCCGGCGATATCCGTATGGTGCTGCACGGCGGCCAGGCCATCGTCAACGGCCGCCGCTCCGACACCTCGCTCTACGACTTCTCGCTTGCCACCTACGACACCGGCGACACCTTCGACCAGTCCATGGCGCGCGGCTTCATCGAGCTGTGGGGCATGTCCTCCAAGGTTGCCTCCGGCCGCGACCTGCGGGTCGCGGGGGAGTAGTCCCCGTGGCTGAGCAGAAACTGGAAGCCACGAATACAGGCGCCCTGTGGGGCGGCCGGTTCGCCGGCGGTCCCGCGGACGCCCTCGCGGCACTGAGCAAGTCCACGCACTTTGACTGGCGGCTGGCCCGCTACGACATCGCCGGTTCCAAGGCGCACGCCCGCGTGCTGCACAAGGCCGGACTGCTGGACGACGCCGAACTCGAAGGCATGCTCGCCGCGCTGACCCAGCTGGACGAGGACGTTGCCTCCGGTGCGTACCTGCCGGCCGAGTCGGACGAGGACGTGCACGGTTCGCTGGAACGCGGCCTGATTGAGCGTGCCGGCGCCCAGCTGGGCGGCAAGCTCCGTGCCGGCCGTTCCCGGAACGACCAGGTAGCAACCCTGGGCCGGATGTTCCTGCGCGACCATGCCCGGATCATTGCCCGCGGCGTGCTGGACACGGTGGACGCCTTGGTGGAGCAGGCGAAGGCACACCCGGGTGTGGCCATGCCGGGGCGCACCCACCTGCAGCACGCCCAGCCGGTCCTGCTCAGCCACCACCTGCTGGCCCACGCCTGGGCGCTGCTGCGCGATGTGCAGCGGCTCCAGGACTGGGACCGGCGGGCCGGCGTCTCGCCCTACGGCTCGGGAGCACTGGCCGGGTCCTCGCTCGGCCTCGATCCGGAAGCGGTTGCTGCTGACCTCGGCTTCTACTCCGCCGTGCACAACTCGATCGACGGCACCGCTTCCCGCGACGTCTTCGCCGAGTTCGCCTGGGTCTGCTCCATGATTGGCGTGGACTTGTCCAGGATTTCGGAAGAGGTTATCTTCTGGGCCACCAAGGAGTTCTCCTTCGTCACGCTGCATGACTCGTACTCCACGGGGTCCTCGATCATGCCGCAGAAAAAAAATCCGGATGTGGCGGAGCTGGCCCGCGGCAAGGCCGGCCGCCTGATCGGCAACCTCACCGGACTGCTCGCCACCCTCAAGGGCATGCCGCTCGCGTACAACCGCGACCTGCAGGAGGACAAGGAGCCGGTATTCGATGCCGCCGACACCCTGGAGCTGCTGCTGCCGGCCGTGTCAGGCATGATCGCGACGCTGAAGTTCAACACGGAGCGGATGGAGTCGCTGGCACCGCAGGGCTTCGCGCTGGCAACGGACATCGCCGAATGGCTGGTCCGCCAGGGCGTTCCGTTCCGCGAAGCGCATGAACTGTCCGGAGCCGCGGTGAAGCAGGCCGAGTCCCGGGGCGTGGAGCTGTGGGACCTGACCGACGACGAGTACGCCGCCATCTCGGAGCACCTGACCCCGGAAATCCGCACCGTCCTTTCCACCGAAGGTTCCCTGAACAGCCGCAACTCACAGGGCGGCACCGCACCGGCCGCTGTCGAACGCCAGCTGGCTGCGCTGGAAGCCGAACTGGCCGGCGCCCGGGACTACGCGGCGCAGTAGCTTTGGTTTCGACAAGCTCAACGACCACCGCTGGTTGAGCTTGTCGAAACCCCGCTCCGGCTACCATGGCGCCATGAGCGAAACCTTCCGCAAGTTCCTTCGCACCCTGCCGGACTTCCCGGCCGGGCTTCCCGGCTTTGACCCTGACAGCGCCCCGCGGAGACCCGTGGAGCTGTTCAAGCAGTGGCTGGACGAGGCGCTGGACGCGGGGGAGCAGCAGCCCCACGCGTTCAGCCTCGCCACCGTGAGTGCCGGGCAGCAGCCCTCGTCGCGGATGCTGATCCTGAAGAACATCGACGGCGACGGGTGGCACTTTGCCACGTCCCGCACCTCCCGCAAGGGACAGGAACTCGACGTCGTTCCCCAGGCCGCCATGAACTTCTACTGGGCCTCCGTAGGCCGGCAGGTCCGGGTGGCCGGGCCGGTGGTGCAGCTGTCCGCGGAGGCCTCCGCCCGGGACTGGGCGGAACGGCCGAGGGCGGACGGCAGCACCAACCCGAACTGGCAGCTCTACGCAGTCCAGCCCACCGAGTACGAGTTCTGGCAGGGCAGCAACGACGGTGACCACGTCCGGCACCGCCTGGGCCCGGACGGCACCGTTCAGAGCTAGGATGAGCGCCATGACCGCTCCAGCTCCCGACGTCCTGCTCGCCGCAATCCACAAAGCAGCCGACGACGTCACTGCCGATGCCGCCAAACTCACCGACGCGGACATTAAGGCTCCTTCAGCCCTTCCCGGGTGGACCAAGGGGCACGTCCTTGCGCACCTGGCCGGAATTTCCAACGCGATGGCCCGGCAGCTTGAGTACGCGGCCCGCGGTGAAACCATCGAGCTGTACGACGGCGGCATGGAAGGCAGGAACAGGGCCATCGACATGGCTGCCGGCCACGATGCCGCCACCCACCGTGCAGACCTCGCGGCGGCCCTGGGGCGGGTTCGGCACGCGTTTGATACGCTGCCCGGCGTCAAGGACTCCGCGGCGAACCGCACCGGCTGGTGGGCTCCGATCGCCTACCGCGGGGGAGTGGTGTTGGACGGCGGGTTGGCCCTGTGGCGTGAACTGGTCATCCACAATTCGGACTTGGGCATGGGCCGGGGACCGGAAACCTGGAGCCGGGAGTTCTGCAGCCATCTGTTCGATTTCCTGGCTGCCCGCGTGCCGGACAACGTGAAGCTGGTCCTGCAGCCGCTCGGGCTGCAGCCGGTGACGATCGGGACGGGCGGGAAGTCCATCGTGGTCAACGGAATGGTCACGGACATCGCCGCGTGGCTTGCCGGCCGCGAGCCTTCGCTGGGGAGCCTGCGGGCGTCAGCCGCGGCCGACGGGACGGACCTGCCGGACCTGCTGCCCTGGCCGGCCGGAACCCCGTCACCCAAGTAGAAGCGCAAGGGACCGAAGGATCCGCCACCGCTCCACGCCGTTTATGAACACAGCTACATCGTGGTGCTCTCGCGGGTAGCGAGGGCTTCTGGTGACGGTAGAGCGTTGCCCGGCTCCACCCTACGAGGCGGGCCGCTTCCTCAGCGGTGCGGCCCTTGGCCCGCGCTTCGGTCACGATGCGCAGCTTGTCAGCTATCACTACGGGGTCAGAGAGCGGCCGGCCGAACCTGGTTCCGCCCTTACGTGCAGCAGCGATCGCGGCATTGACCCGTTCAACGACTAACTCCCGCTCGTACTCCGCCAGGGTGGCCAACATATTCAGCATCAGCCGGCCCGACGTTGTGGCAGGGTCGATGCCATCCGAAACTGACCTCAGCTGCACGCCACGCTCCCGGAACAGGTTCACGGTGTTCAAGACGTCCATTAGTGACCGGCCGAGGCGATCTATTCGCCACACCACGACCGTGTCGCCCGGTTCCACATAGTCCAGAAGCTTCTTCATCCCAGGCCGCTCGATGGCAGTCCGGCTCCCGGACGTGACATTTTTAAGACACTAGCCAACGAAACATTTGTTTGCTTCCGTGCGTCGTCCTGATCAGCTCGGGGCGACGCCCACCCACCTGTCTCATAACTAAGGATGAGTACTCGATTTTTGCCAAAAGGTTATGAAACATAGTTACGAGAATCGCGCTTGCCATCGCGTGTTCGAGAATCCCCGCAAGATCTATGTCCGTCCAGGTCACGCGACTATTCATTCGTTGAGACGTCTCCTTTCCCAAGGGTTATGAGACATCCTGAATGTGTAGCGATTAGGGGACCTTCACCGGGTATTTTTGCGGGCAGGGTATACGGGACACCTCAATGTGCACCGCTGAAAGCAACACGTCAAAGATGGGTTGTCGCAGTTGGGGACCGCTTACGAACGCTGGTGGCTCGCTGTGATCGCTGAGCGGCGATGTTGGCCTCCGCGAGACGACAGGGTCGAGGTAGATAAGGTTTTTATTTGTATCGACTTGAACCTTTCGGCCGCCGTCACCACCAGGGTCGTTGACGCAACTCGGCCTGCACGCGGGCGAGCAGGAGTTGAGGCTCGCGAAGAAGTTGCAGCGACGTCTCATGAATTTCTCGCGACGCATCCGTCGCCGCCTCTGCCTTCTCTGCCGCACGGCGGGGCAGGAGAAATTCGATAAGAAGCGTTGCTGCGGTGCCGAGCAAGACGCCTGACAGCACCAGTAGGAATTGCGCCATGGATCGCATCTCGGGAACGGTCCAGCGGACGACGAAGCCGTAAGCGATTGCGGGGAGAGTTTGCTGGTCAGGGGGTCTGCGATGCCTTTCTGCGTCGAGTGGAGACCTCGTGACGGCACAGGCCAGACCCTCCCTCCTGCCGGAGGAGGGCAGGTGACGGGGTGGCGGGAGCAAGCGCATACTTGACGGCTCCCCGAAATCCCCGCAGGATTTGCGTCCATGGGCGACTCGCACGAGGAAATGCTTCGTCACTACGAGCCGGGCGGACTTCTGCCGCGAATCGTGGCGGGATTGCAAGCTCTCGGCAAGGACCTGGACTCGGTCACGCACGAAGATCTCGCGCCGGCCGACGAGTTTCACTCCGCGGGACGTTCGGCTACGCGCGCATTGGTGGAGCTTGCAAAGATTCCGCCAGGATCGCGAGTGCTCGACGTGGGCAGCGGGTTGGGCGGCCCGGCGCGTTACCTCGCCGCAACTTTGGGTTGCGACGTGACAGGCATCGATCTCTCGCCTGAATTCTGCGGGGTGGCCAACGCCCTTTCTCGGATGACGCGGTTGTCCGATCGCACCCGCTTTCAGGCGGGTGATGCCCTGGAGCTTCCGTTCGCCGCGTCCAGCTTCGACGTGGTGTGGACGATACAAATGCAGATGAACATCCGGGACAAGCGCCGCCTGTATTCCGGAATCGCCCGGGTACTCAGGCCGGGCGGGCTGTTCGTCTGCCAGGAAATCTGCGCGGGGAACGGCGAGCCGATCGAGCTTCCGGTCCCATGGGCGAGCCGCCCCAACCAGAGCCATCTGGCCGATGCGGAATCCCTCCGCGGGTTGATCCGCGGTGCAGGTCTCCTGGAGCGCACCTGGCGCGACATTACCGCCGACATCGTGGCGGCGCGCAAGGCACAGCAGGCGAAGGCGCAAGCATCGGGTGCGAGCGGCTCCAGCGCCCCTCCTCCGCTTGGAATGCATCTCGTGCTGGGAGAACAGGCAGCCGTCAAGACGAGTAACTCCGGGCGCAACACCGCCGCCGGGCGCACGGTGTTCATCCAGGGCGTATTCGACAAGCCTGTCTAGTGGTCCGATCCGCTGATCCCGTTGGAAAACTCTGTCGAAAGCACGGGCGCGGCGAATCTCCATTGATCGTCCGGTCAAAAGGCACATTCGGTCACGACGACCGAAATTCGCCCGCTGAGGGATCGGTGGATTCTGGCGGTCATCGCAACAGGATGTCTCCGATGACTTCGATCGGTGGGACGCCTGGAATTACCGTGATTCGTCAGCTCGCGCAGCTGAGTCCGGCACCTCGTGGGCTATCGCGTTCACGCCTCCGATGGCGACATCGGCAAGGTCGACGAGGCCAGCAACGCGGTCGATGAAAGCAGCATCGTGGTCGACACTGGCCCATGGATCTTCGGCCGGAAGGTAATTCTTCCGGCGGGCACGATTCAGCGTGTCGACGACGCGGACGAGAAGGTCTACGTCGATCTCACGAAGGCCCAGATCAAGGATTCGCCAGAACTCGATGATGCCACCGCTGACGATCCCGCCTATCGAGACCGGCTCGGGACCTATTACGGCGAGTTCTACCGTTCGCCCCCGGGTGCCCGGCGCCGCTGCCCGCTTCGCCACCCATCCACCCATCCATCCACCCATCCATCCACCCATCCATCCATCCACCCATCCACCCATCCACGGGATCAGCACACTCAAACTCAGGAGTCCGCACTGGACGTCCTCGCGTCGGCCTGCCATGTAGAAGCCGACTGCGATCGTTGAAGGAACCTTCTACGGGACGGTTGCCAACGATCTCGTGACCAGTGCCCGGGTAGGGATCCCCTTACGGGCACCCGAGGCGGCGCGTTGCCCGTCGTAGGTGTCTCGTAACTTCAGCGCCTCGAATCCCTAGGGTTTCGAGACGGGTGGCTGGCGTGGAGCGTCAGACTGCCATCGCATTCTGCGGAGGATTGTCCGGAATGCGACATCGAGCGCCGTGAAAACAGTGCCACTGACCGTCGCAAGTCACAGGCTAGACGGCTTCCCGGGCCAGCAGGCTCTCTTTCACCCGCAGCCCCCAGCGGAAACCGCCCAGGGAGCCGTTCGTGCGGATCACCCGGTGGCACGGCACAAACAGGGCTGCCGCGTTGAACGCGCAGGCGCTGGCCGCGGCCCGAACGGCCTTGGGGTTTCCGGCCAGGGCGGCGTACTCGGTGTAGGTGACGGGGAAACCCGGTTTGACCTGCCGCAGGACGTCCCACGCGTGTGCGCGGAAGGGACCCGACCGCTGCCGGACCGGAACGTCCATGGCCGGGCGCGGGTCGCCGTCGTAATAAGCTTCCACGGCTAGGGATATGTCCCCCAGCGCACCGACAGGCTCGTAGGCATCGGGGAGGAGGGCCGGATGGACCTGTTCCGTCAGCTCCGCCGGATCGGCCGTCCAACCGGACGACAGGACCAGGCCGTCCGAGGCGAGGATGGTGAAGGGGCCATCCGGCGTGGACATGGTGAGCAGTTGGGCTTTCATTACATCGCTTTCTGGAGGATACCGGTGCCGGCGCGGACTTTTGGTGCAGCGGCGGCCCGCCACAGGTGCATGGTGGCGTAGGAGCGCCAGGGACTGACGTTCCGGAAATCAGGTGCCCCGGCGCCGGAAAGGGCGCGGATGCCGTTCCGCACGGCGGTGTCGTTGGCAAGGAAGATGTCCGGGGCGCCGAGGATCCGCATGGCCGCGTAACCCACCGTCCAGGGTCCCACGCCGGGGAGGGGAAGCAGCATGGCAGTAAGGCCCGCCAGGTCGTCCCCGTAGCCTGGATCAATCCGTCCCCCGGCCATCGCGGCAGCGGCGTGAAGGAGCGCTTCCGTCCTGCGCCGCGGTCCGCGGAGCAAATGCCCGGCCGCCGCAATCTGGGCGGAGGTGGGAAAAAGGCGGTCCAGCCCGTCGCCCGGGACGCTGCTGGGGCTGCCGGCCGCGGACAGCCCGGTCAAGGCCGTCCGCGCTGCGGCCACGGTGATCTGCTGGCCCACCATGGCCCGCACCAGCAGTTCCTGGGGGTCCAGGGCGCCGGGCATCCTGATGCCAGGGGCTTCCGCCACCAGGCCGGTAAGCCGGCCGTCTTCCCCAAGGGCACTGTCGATGGCTTCGGGATCGGCGTCAAGGTCGAAGAGGCGCCGCACGCGGCTCAGCAGGGCCGGAAGGTCGCGCAGGTCCACCGCACCGACGGTGAGCGTCAGCGGCCGCTCCCGCGCTCCGTCGTCGTACTCAACCCGGAACCGTGCGTCTCCGTGCGGCAGCCGCAGCGCACGGGCATAGGAGGTAGCCGTGCCGGCTTCGATGCCGGGTATCGACCTCAACGCGAGGAAGGTGAAGATGCCGGGGTCGAAGGGTTGCCGGTAGGGGAGGCTAAGGGTCAGTGCGGTGGCACTGCCGGACGTTTTTCCATGCCTGGCCGTATGGCGCAGGGCAGTGGGGGTCATGTCGAAGACTTCGAGCATCGTTTCGTTGAACTGCCGGATGCTGCTGAAGCCGGCGGCGAAGGCGACGTCAGCGAGCTTCATGCGCGTGGACACCAGGAGGGTGCGTGCCGTCTGGGCACGGCCCGCCCGGGCGAGCGACAACGGCCCGGCACCGAGTTCCTGGGTGAGGATCCTGTTGAGCTGCCGCGACGAGTATCCCAGCCGGGCAGCCAGTCCCTCCACCCCATCGCGATTAATGACGCCGTCGTTGATGAGGCGCATGGCCCGCCCGGCGATGTCCTGCCGGACGTTCCACGCCGGGGTGCCCGGGACCGCTTCCGGGAGGCAGCGCTTGCAGGCCCGGTAGCCGGCGTCGTGCGCTGCAGCTGACGTCTCGTAAAAGGTGACGTTGGCGGCCTTGGGCGTCCTTGCGGGGCAGGACGGGCGGCAGTAAATGCCCGTGGTAAGGACGGCAGTGTAGAACTGTCCGTCGAACCGGGTGTCCCGGGCATCGATGGCCCGGTAGCGCTGCCAAAAGTCCACGGCTTCCATCCTGCCAGCCCGCGGAGACGGGTACTAGCGGAAATCGGACACGGCCGCAGGGTTCCTTCGGTAACCTGCTGGAGGTGATGCAACCGAAGTGGGTAGGGTCTGCCCATGACTGAAAAAGCCGGCCTGTCAGGGCAACCGCTGCGGGAGTTCCTCTCCGGGGATGCCCGGATGCTCGCGCCGCTGCTGCTGGGCGCTGTCCTGACGCACGAGTCGCGGGAAGGCCCGGTTTCGGTCCGGCTGACCGAGGTTGAGGCCTACCTGGGGCCGGAGGATTCGCTCCACCCGGATCCGGGCTCGCACACCTACCGCGGCCCGACGCCGCGGAACGCGCCGATGTTTGGCCCCGCGGGGCACCTCTACGTCTACTTCACCTACGGGATGCACCACTGCACCAATATTGTCTGCGGCCCGGACGGCGTTGCTTCAGCACTGTTGTTGCGGGCCGGCGAAATCGTCGAGGGACTGGACCTGGCGCAACGCCGCCGGGCAACGTCGAAAAACCCCTCCGACCTGGCGCGGGGCCCTGCGCGCCTGGCGAAGGCCTTGGGGCTTACGACGGCGGACAGCGGACGTGACGCGCTTGCCCCGCCGTTCGGGCTGGTGCTTCCGTCCGGGCCGGCTGTGCAGGTCAGCTCCGGTCCCCGGGTGGGGGTGTCCGGAGCCGGCGGGTCCGACGAGTATGCCTGGCGCTTCTGGATCACCGGCGATCCCACCGTGTCCACGTACAGGCCGGCCAAACCGCGGGCGAGGAAGCCCGGCCGATCCGACGCCGGCCTGCCGCGACCGGACCGGTCCGCGTTTCATCAGCGTTAACGGAAATGGTTGTAGAATAGTAGGTCTGTCTTTTGCGATAGGGGAACGTTAGATGCTTGACGCCGATTTGGCCCACGAACGGGAATATGTGGCCGGGTTGTACGCCCGGCTGGAGGAGCTCCGTGAGGAAAAGCGCCGGCAGCTTGCGCAGGTGCGCCGGGCCGGGGCAGTGGGCACCATGCAAAACGTTTCCGAGCGCGACGCATTCGCCGCACTGTACGAAGACCGCCTGGCCCAGCTCGACGCCGTCGACGACCGCCTGGTGTTCGGACGGCTGGACCTGGACTCCGGCGAAGCGCAGTACATCGGCCGCATCGGCCTCACCACCGAGGACCTGCAGCGCTTGATGGTTGACTGGCGTGCCCCTGAGGCCGGGCACTTCTACCAGGCCACCGCGTTCGACCGGCAGGGTGTCCGGCGCCGGCGCCACCTGATCCTGCAGGGCCGCGAGGTGAAAGCCATCGAGGACGATGTCCTTGATGCCGGGATGCTGGCGGACAACGAGTCGTTGCAGGGCGAAGGCGCCCTCCTTGCGGCACTTAACTCCAAGCGCACCGGCCGGATGTCGGACATCGTCAGCACCATCCAGTCGGAGCAGGACCGCATCATCCGCTCGTCCATCTCCGGCGCGCTGGTGGTACAGGGCGGCCCGGGCACCGGCAAGACCGCCGTGGCGCTGCACCGTGCCGCCTACCTGCTCTACACCCACCGCGACCGGCTCAAGAGTGCAGGTGTGCTGCTGGTGGGCCCGTCGTCGTCGTTCATGAAGTACATCGAACGCGTGCTGCCCTCCCTGGGCGAGACCGGCGTGGTGATGGCCAGCCTGGGCCGCCTGATGCCCGGCATCCAGGCCGTCCCCGAAAAGGAAGCCGATGTCGCGGCGCTCAAGGGCAGGCTGGACATGGCGGAGATCGTGGCCAACGCGGTGTCCAATCGCCAGCGGGTCCCCGCGTCGAACCGGATCCTGGAAGTGGACGGGCGCAAGCTGACGCTGACGCCCAGGCAGGTGCGGCGCGCGCGGGAACGTGCCCGTGCTACCGGGAAGCCGTACAACGAGGCGCGCGTGACGTTCGTCAAGATCCTGCTGAAGGAACTGACGGAGCAGATGACGGACCTGGTGGAGGCAGGCAACATCGGCAATAACGCCGACCGCTCCTACCTGGCGGAGGACGTCCGCACCGCGCGGGACGTCCGCATTGCCCTTAACCTGTGCTGGATGCCCATGACCCCGGAAAAGCTGATCTCGGATCTGTTCAGCAAGCCGGAGGTACTGCAGTTCTGCACCCCCAACCTGACACCGGCCCAGCGGGCCCTGCTTCAGCGGCCTGCCGGCGCGCCGTGGACCGAAGCCGACGTGCCGCTGCTCGACGAGGCCGCCGAACTGCTGGGCGAGCTGGATCCTGCTGCCGGGCGCGGGCTGGCCCAGCAGGAACACGACCGCGCCCGGGACCTCGCCAACGCCAAGCAGACCCTTGCCAACATGGAAACCGCCGGTGTTGACGCCTTGATGACGGCGGAAGACCTGATGGAGCACAACCAGGAACGCGAGGCGCGGCTGACCGCGGCCGAGCGTGCCACGAGCGACCGGACCTGGGCTTTCGGGCACATCGTGGTGGACGAGGCGCAGGAGCTTTCCCCCATGCAGTGGCGGCTGCTGGTCCGCCGCTGCCCTCTTAAGTCCTTCACCATCGTGGGCGATATCGCCCAGACCAGCTCCGTTGCGGGCGCCAATTCCTGGCAGGGAGCGCTTGCCCCTATGTTCGGTGACCGCTGGCAGCTGGAGGAACTCACGGTCAACTACCGCACACCGTCCCAGATCGCCGAGGCGGCCGTGCGGATGGCCAATGCTGCAGGACTTGTGGTGTCCGCGCCCAAGGCTGTCCGGGAAGGACGCTGGGCGCCCATCATCGATGAAGTGGAGCCGGGCGGCCTGGTCCGGCGGCTGGTAGAGATCCTTCCTGAGGAGCTGGACGCTCTCGACGGCGGTTTGCTCGCCGTGATTGCCGACGGCGACCTGTTGCCTGAAGCCACCGCGGCCCTCCGCGCCGTTTACGGACGCCGCATCGGCACGGGCGCAGGCAGCTACGAACAGGACATCGTGGTCATCAGCCCCCGCGACGCCAAGGGCCTGGAGTTCGACGGCGTCGTGGTCCTGGAACCTGCCGCCATGCTCAACCATGAGCACGGCAAGGTGGGGGACCTCTACGTTGCCATGACCCGCGCCACACAGCGGCTCCGGCTGATCGCGGGCCAGCCCGTTCCCGCCGGAATCGAGCGCTGATCCGGAGTTCCGGATACTGCTAACTTAGAAAGCGTGCCAGACATCAGCAGCCTCGAATCGCAACAGAACGACCCCACTTTTGCCAACATTTGGCAGGAGCTGAAATGGCGTGGCCTGATCCACGTCTCCACCGACGAAGCCGAGCTGGAAAAGCTCCTCGCCGGTGCACCGGTTACGTACTATTGCGGCTTCGATCCCACCGCGCCTTCGCTGCACCTGGGCAACCTGGTACAGCTGCTCGTCATGCGGCGGCTGCAGCTTGCCGGCCACAAGCCACTGGGGCTGGTGGGCGGTTCCACCGGGTTGATCGGTGACCCGCGCCCCACGGCGGAGCGTACCTTGAACACCAAGGACACGGTGACCGAATGGGTGGGCTACCTCCAGGCCCAGGTGCGCCGCTTCCTCAGCTTTGAGGGGGACAACGCCGCCCGGATGGTCAACAACCTGGACTGGACCGCGCCGCTGAGCGCCATCGACTTCCTGCGTGAAGTGGGCAAGCACTTCCGGGTGGGTACCATGCTGCGCAAGGACGCCGTGGCCTCCCGGCTCAACTCGGACGAGGGCATCAGCTACACCGAGTTCAGCTACCAGATCCTGCAGGGCATGGACTACCTGCAGCTCTACCGCGACTACGGCTGCGTGCTGCAGACCGGCGGCTCCGACCAGTGGGGCAACCTCACCAGCGGAACCGAGCTGATCCGCAAGGTAGAGGGCAAGAGCGTCCATGCGCTGGGAACGCCGCTGATCACCAACTCGGACGGCAGCAAGTTCGGCAAGAGCGAGGGCAACGCGATTTGGCTGGACGCGGGCATGTGCAGCCCCTACGCGTTCTACCAGTTCTGGCTCAACACGGCCGATGCGGACGTCGTGGACCGGCTCAAGGTTTTCACTTTCCTTACCCGCGCCGAGATCGAGGAGATCGCCAAGGCTGTTGCCGAGCGTCCGTTCGCCCGGGAAGGCCAGCGCAAGCTCGCGTACGAGGTGACCTCGCTGGTCCACGGGGTGGAGGCTACCGAAAAGGTCATCGCAGCCTCGGCTGCGCTGTTCGGCAACGGCGATCTGTCTGCCCTGGATAAGCCGACGCTCCAGGCCGCCACATCCGAGCTGCCCTCTGCCACTGTGCAGGTGGACGGGATGGGGATCATCGATCTGCTCGTGGCGTCCGGGCTTTCGGAGAGTAAGTCGGCGGCCCGGCGCACTGTCGGGGAAGGCGGCGCCTACGTCAACAACGAGAAGGTGCTGGATCCCGAAGCGGTGATCTCCGAGGACGAGTTGCTGCACGGACAGTACCTGCTGCTTCGCCGGGGCAAGAAGAACCTGGCCACCGTTGAGGTGCTGGTTCCGTAACCGCCGGGTCCCGCTATCACGTACACGCCCTTCCGCAGCCGATTTGCACGGCTCCGGAGGGGCGTGTATTGTTTTCTGAGTCGCCGCCGCCGAGTGGTGACAAGCCCCCGACTAAATGAGAAGCGATTCTTGACGGAGCAAGGCTCTGTCCGAAGAAAAGCTCGAATTTAGGCTGGGCGGATTCATTCCACCGAGTGAATTCCGGGATAACAACCGGATTTGCAAAAGTGAATATGAATGAAATAAGCTGGAAACATCGCAGCGAAGAAATGCGAAACAAATTCTTTTCTTGTTTCGGAAGTATTCGAATGTGTCTGTTGTTTGAGAACTCAATAGTGTGCCAAGTTTGTTGATACCGATTGTTTTATTGATTGGTTGAATTTGCCGGGTCATGCCGCCCCTGTGGTGTGGTCTGGTGTTTTTGGCTGGTTTCAAATTTTGTGCAGCCTTTTCCGGTGTTATTTCCGCTGGTTTTGGTTGTGTCTGTTTTACTTCAACGGAGAGTTTGATCCTGGCTCAGGATGAACGCTGGCGGCGTGCTTAACACATGCAAGTCGAACGATGATCTCCAGCTTGCTGGGGGGATTAGTGGCGAACGGGTGAGTAACACGTGAGTAACCTGCCCTTGACTCTGGGATAAGCCTGGGAAACTGGGTCTAATACCGGATATGACCTTCCATCGCATGGTGGTTGGTGGAAAGCTTTTGTGGTTTTGGATGGACTCGCGGCCTATCAGCTTGTTGGTGGGGTAATGGCCTACCAAGGCGACGACGGGTAGCCGGCCTGAGAGGGTGACCGGCCACACTGGGACTGAGACACGGCCCAGACTCCTACGGGAGGCAGCAGTGGGGAATATTGCACAATGGGCGCAAGCCTGATGCAGCGACGCCGCGTGAGGGATGACGGCCTTCGGGTTGTAAACCTCTTTCAGTAGGGAAGAAGCCGCAAGGTGACGGTACCTGCAGAAGAAGCGCCGGCTAACTACGTGCCAGCAGCCGCGGTAATACGTAGGGCGCAAGCGTTATCCGGAATTATTGGGCGTAAAGAGCTCGTAGGCGGTTTGTCGCGTCTGCCGTGAAAGTCCGGGGCTCAACTCCGGATCTGCGGTGGGTACGGGCAGACTAGAGTGATGTAGGGGAGACTGGAATTCCTGGTGTAGCGGTGAAATGCGCAGATATCAGGAGGAACACCGATGGCGAAGGCAGGTCTCTG
The DNA here is from genome assembly GCF_046605375.1 of Arthrobacter sp. MPF02. Taxonomy (GTDB): domain Bacteria; phylum Actinomycetota; class Actinomycetes; order Actinomycetales; family Micrococcaceae; genus Arthrobacter. Next base: position 1,517,104 of record NZ_CP176772.1, read on the forward strand.
GGCATTAACTGACGCTGAGGAGCGAAAGCATGGGGAGCGAACAGGATTAGATACCCTGGTAGTCCATGCCGTAAACGTTGGGCACTAGGTGTGGGGGACATTCCACGTTTTCCGCGCCGTAGCTAACGCATTAAGTGCCCCGCCTGGGGAGTACGGCCGCAAGGCTAAAACTCAAAGGAATTGACGGGGGCCCGCACAAGCGGCGGAGCATGCGGATTAATTCGATGCAACGCGAAGAACCTTACCAAGGCTTGACATGGACCGGACCGCCGCAGAAATGTGGTTTCCCCTTTTGGGGCTGGTTTACAGGTGGTGCATGGTTGTCGTCAGCTCGTGTCGTGAGATGTTGGGTTAAGTCCCGCAACGAGCGCAACCCTCGTTCTATGTTGCCAGCACGTGATGGTGGGGACTCATAGGAGACTGCCGGGGTCAACTCGGAGGAAGGTGGGGACGACGTCAAATCATCATGCCCCTTATGTCTTGGGCTTCACGCATGCTACAATGGCCGGTACAAAGGGTTGCGATACTGTGAGGTGGAGCTAATCCCAAAAAGCCGGTCTCAGTTCGGATTGGGGTCTGCAACTCGACCCCATGAAGTCGGAGTCGCTAGTAATCGCAGATCAGCAACGCTGCGGTGAATACGTTCCCGGGCCTTGTACACACCGCCCGTCAAGTCACGAAAGTTGGTAACACCCGAAGCCGGTGGCCTAACCCCTTGTGGGAGGGAGCCGTCGAAGGTGGGACTGGCGATTGGGACTAAGTCGTAACAAGGTAGCCGTACCGGAAGGTGCGGCTGGATCACCTCCTTTCTAAGGAGCGCCTACAACAACCGTCTGCCAGCGCATGTTGGTGGTGGGTGTTGTCAGGAAGCAGCCCGCAGCACAGACGAGTGTTTTGTGGCGGGTGCTCATGGGTGGAATATCAACAAATAGCGGCTGCTTGTTTCTGCTTTTCTTTCCTAGTACGGACCCTGGTGGTTCTGGAACGGTGGTGGCGGGGATGGGTGGTTTAGTGTTTGGCACACTGTTGGGTCCTGAGGCAACAGGGCCGTTGGCGGCCCCCTTGGGGGTTGGTGGCGGTACTTTGTTTCTGGTTTCCCTGCCGTACCGATCATGCACGGGTGGCTTCCTTTGTTGGGGGCTGTGTGTGGGGTGTGTGGTGTGGGGTTGTTGTTTGAGAACTACATAGTGGACGCGAGCATCTTTTATAGAAGCAATTTCCAAGACATGAACCTGGATCTGGCCGCATCGTTTTGGTGTGGTTGGTTTCCGTGGTTCTCTCGAGTGTTTTTGTTCTTGATTTTTGTGGTCAAGTTTTTAAGGGCACACGGTGGATGCCTTGGCATTAGGAGCCGAAGAAGGACGTAGGAATCTGCGATAAGCCTGGGGGAGTCGATAACCGGACTGTGATCCCAGGGTGTCCGAATGGGGAAACCCCGCCAGGCGCGCGAGTGATCTGGTGACCCGTACCTGAACTCATAGGGTGCGTGGAGGGAACGCGGGGAAGTGAAACATCTCAGTACCCGCAGGAAGAGAAAACAAATTGTGATTCCGTTAGTAGTGGCGAGCGAACGCGGATCAGGCTAAACCGTTCCATGTGTGATAGCCGGCGGGCGTTGCATGGTCGGGGTTGTGGGACTTCCCGTACTGTCTCTGCCGGGGCAGTGGGGTGATGTGTGCGTATAGGTGAACGGTTTTGAAAGGCCGGCCAGAGAGGGTGTTAGCCCCGTAACCGTAATGCGTGATGCAGCCTGTGGAGGTTATCCCAAGTAGCACGGGGCCCGAGAAATCCCGTGCGAATCTGTCAGGACCACCTGATAAGCCTAAATACTCCCTAATGACCGATAGCGGACCAGTACCGTGAGGGAAAGGTGAAAAGTACCCCGGGAGGGGAGTGAAATAGTACCTGAAACCGTGTGCTTACAATCCGTCGGAGCAGCCTTGTAGTTGTGACGGCGTGCCTTTTGAAGAATGAGCCTGCGAGTTAGTGTTACGTCGCGAGGTTAACCCGTGTGGGGCAGCCGTAGCGAAAGCGAGTCTGAATAGGGCGTGTGAGTGGCGTGATCTAGACCCGAAGCGAAGTGATCTACCCATGGCCAGGTTGAAGCGACGGTAAGACGTCGTGGAGGACCGAACCCACTTCAGTTGAAAATGGAGGGGATGAGCTGTGGGTAGGGGTGAAAGGCCAATCAAACTTCGTGATAGCTGGTTCTCCCCGAAATGCATTTAGGTGCAGCGTTGCGTGTTTCTTGCCGGAGGTAGAGCTACTGGATGGCCGATGGGCCCTACAAGGTTACTGACGTCAGCCAAACTCCGAATGCCGGTAAGTGAGAGCGCAGCAGTGAGACTGTGGGGGATAAGCTTCATAGTCGAGAGGGAAACAGCCCAGACCACCAACTAAGGCCCCTAAGCGTGTGCTAAGTGGGAAAGGATGTGGAGTTGCCCAGACAACCAGGAGGTTGGCTTAGAAGCAGCCATCCTTAAAAGAGTGCGTAATAGCTCACTGGTCAAGTGATTCCGCGCCGACAATGTAGCGGGGCTCAAGTACACCGCCGAAGTTGTGGCATTCACACATGTTCTTAGCCGTCATGGTTCAGGAGTGTGGATGGGTAGGGGAGCGTCGTGTGGGCGGTGAAGCTGCGGTGTAAACCAGTGGTGGAGCCTACACGAGTGAGAATGCAGGCATGAGTAGCGAAAGACGGGTGAGAAACCCGTCCGCCGGATGATCAAGGGTTCCAGGGTCAAGCTAATCTGCCCTGGGTAAGTCGGGACCTAAGGCGAGGCCGACAGGCGTAGTCGATGGACAACGGGTTGATATTCCCGTACCGGCGAAAAACCGCCCATGTTGAACAGGGGATACTAACTGCCCGAAACCTGCCCGACCGTCCTTTGGACGGAAGGGTTTTGGTGGAGCGCAGGGCCTGATCCTGGGAGGCAAGCGTATTAACAGGTGTGACGCAGGAAGGTAGCCGAGCCGGGCGATGGTTGTCCCGGTCTAAGGATGTAGGGCGAACGGTTGGCAAATCCGCTGTTCATGTGCCTGAGATCTGATGGGACCCCCGTATGGGGGGATTCGGTGATCCTATGCTGCCGAGAAAAGCATCGGCGCGAGGTTTTAGCCGCCCGTACCCCAAACCGACACAGGTGATCAGGTAGAGAATACTAAGGCGATCGAGAGAATTATGGTTAAGGAACTCGGCAAAATGCCCCCGTAACTTCGGGAGAAGGGGGGCCCCAACCTTGAACGGACTTCGCGTCCGGGAGGGGATCGGGGCCGCAGAGACCAGGGGGAAGCGACTGTTTACTAAAAACACAGGTCCGTGCGAAGTCGCAAGACGATGTATACGGACTGACTCCTGCCCGGTGCTGGAAGGTTAAGAGGACCGGTTAGCCTCACGGCGAAGCTGAGAATTTAAGCCCCAGTAAACGGCGGTGGTAACTATAACCATCCTAAGGTAGCGAAATTCCTTGTCGGGTAAGTTCCGACCTGCACGAATGGAGTAACGACTTCCCCGCTGTCTCAACCATAAACTCGGCGAAATTGCAGTACGAGTAAAGATGCTCGTTACGCGCAGCAGGACGGAAAGACCCCGAGACCTTTACTATAGTTTGGTATTGGTGTTCGGAGTGGCTTGTGTAGGATAGGTGGGAGACGTTGAAGCCCGGACGCCAGTTCGGGTGGAGTCATCGTTGAAATACCACTCTGGTCACTTTGGACATCTAACTTCGGCCCGTGATCCGGGTCAGGGACAGTGCCTGATGGGTAGTTTAACTGGGGCGGTTGCCTCCTAAAAAGTAACGGAGGCGCCCAAAGGTTCCCTCAGCCTGGTTGGCAATCAGGTGTCGAGTGTAAGTGCACAAGGGAGCTTGACTGTGAGAGAGACATCTCGAGCAGGGACGAAAGTCGGGACTAGTGATCCGGCGGTACATTGTGGAATGGCCGTCGCTCAACGGATAAAAGGTACCTCGGGGATAACAGGCTGATCTTGCCCAAGAGTCCATATCGACGGCATGGTTTGGCACCTCGATGTCGGCTCGTCGCATCCTGGGGCTGGAGTAGGTCCCAAGGGTTGGGCTGTTCGCCCATTAAAGCGGTACGCGAGCTGGGTTTAGAACGTCGTGAGACAGTTCGGTCCCTATCCGCTGCGCGCGCAGGAAATTTGAGAAGGGCTGTCCTTAGTACGAGAGGACCGGGACGGACGAACCTCTGGTGTGTCAGTTGTACTGCCAAGTGCACCGCTGATTAGCTACGTTCGGATGGGATAACCGCTGAAAGCATCTAAGCGGGAAGCTCGCTTCAAGATGAGATTTCCACACACATTGCGTGTGAGAGGCCCCCAGCCAGACCACTGGGTTGATAGGCCGGATGTGGAAGCGAGGACTAACGACTCGTGAAGCTGACCGGTACTAATAGGCCAACAACTTACACCACAACACCATATCGAGTGCTTGCGTCCACTATGTGGTTCCCAACCAACAACCCAACCCGGGTTGTAACGGGGAACCAACCACAAACTGAATAACCACTACTAGTTTGTAACCACAACACAGTTTTCCCACACCCCCAAGAGGGTGACGGGTGAAAGGGTTACGGCGGTCATAGCGTGGGGGAAACGCCCGGTCCCATTCCGAACCCGGAAGCTAAGACCCACAGCGCCGATGGTACTGCACCCGGGAGGGTGTGGGAGAGTAGGACACCGCCGGACAACACATCACGGTCGAGGCCCCAACCACACGGTTGGGGCCTCCCACATTTAACAACCAACCATGCGGGAGCGCCAAGCTAATACCCTCAGGAACCGAGAGAGCGTCCGGGAAACTTTGCGGGATGGGAAAGAGGTTTTCGGGGGGAGGAGCAGGTGTGAAGATTGCCACGATGGGCTTTCGGACACCCGGCCGTGTCCCGGCTGATTAGGGTGCTCCTCTAGAATTGATGAAGATGTACGGACTTCGAAGCGCTTGATTTCGGGTTGCGTAGAAACGAAACACGGATACGAGCGGCTGCAGTTGCGCCAGTGGTCGGCTCACAACAGGAGGAATCCATAATGGCCGAGCATAATGGCGGCAGCCGCGGAAATGATCGCGGAGCGTTCCGGGGCAACAACAACTCCGGTGGCGAGCCGCGCGGCTTCCGGTCCCGCGGTAACCGCGATAACAACGACCCCTCCAGGCGTTCCTCAGGCAGTGGCGAACGTAAGCCGTTCGGCGACCGCCCGCGCCGGGACACCGATAACGACCGCCGCGGGTTTGGCGGTGGCGAAAGCAGGTCCTATGGGGACCGGGACAACCGGTCCTATGGTGATCGGCCGCGCCGAGAAGAGGGCGACCGCCGCGGCTTCGGCGGCGGGGATCGCAGGTCCTACGGGGACCGGGACAACCAATCCTACGGTGATCGGCCGCGCCGTGACGGCGAGAGTGACCGTCGCGGCTTCGGCGGTGGGGAGCGCAAGCCGTTTGGTGACCGTGATCGTAAGCCGTTTGGTGATCGGCCGCGACGGGACGGCGATAATGACCGTCGCAACTTTGCCGGTGGGGAGCGTAAGCCGTTTGGTGACCGGCCGCGACGGGACGGCGAGAGTGACCGTCGCGGCTTCGGCGGTGGGGAGCGCAAGCCGTTCGGGGATCGTGACCGCAAGCCCTTCGGTGACCGCCCACGCCGCGAGGAGGGCGACCGCCGCAGCTACAGCGGCGGGGACAACCGCAAGCCGTTCGGTGACCGCCAGGACCGCCCGTCCCGTAACTTTGACCGCGCTGACTCGCCCCGCGGTGGTGCTCCCCGTGGCGATTCCGGTGAGCGCGCCTTCGGCCGCGACCGCCATGAGGACCGCCCCGCCCGGGTGCCCAACGCGAAGGACCTTCGCAGCGCCAACCGCCCGGACCGGGAACGGTCTCCCGAGATCGACGAGGATGTGACGGGTAAGGAGCTGGACCGCGCCACGCAGCACCAGATTAAGACCCTCGAATCGCGGAACGCAGAGTGGGTTGCCCGGCACCTGGTGATGGCCGGCCGGCTCATCGACGACGAACCCGAGCTTGCATTCCAGCATGCACTGGCCGCCAGCCGGCGCGGCGGACGGCTCGCAGCAGTCCGTGAAGCCGTGGGACTGACCGCCTACGCTGCCGGCCACTACGGAGAGGCGCTCCGGGAATTCCGTACCTACCGGCGCATCAGTGGTTCCAACGTGCACCTGCCCGTCATGGCTGACTGCGAACGGGGACTTGGACGCCCGGACCGCGCCCTGGACGTGGCGCGCTCCGAGGAAGCCCAGGACCTGGACGCCCCGGGCAAGGTGGAACTGGCGATCGTGGCGTCCGGTGCACGGCGCGATCTTGGCCAGATGGACGCCGCGGTGGCCGAACTGGAAATCCCGCAGCTGGACATCAACCGGGCCTTCTCCTACAGCCCCCGGCTTTTCCGCGCCTACGCCGATGCCCTCATTGCGGCCGGCCGCGAGGCTGAGGCTGACCGGTGGCAGAAGCAGGCCGTGGTTGCCGAGAACGCGCTCGGACAGGGCGTTGACGAGGAGCCTGACATCATCGACCTTGGCTGGGACGAGGAGGAAGAGGCGCGCGAGGAAGCCGAGCGCCGCCGTCGGAAGGACCGCGCGTCCGGCGCGGCGGAGACGGCCACCGCTGCCGCCGGCGCGTCTGCCGGAGCAACAGTTGCAGCGTCCGACGCCGGCACTTTCGAAAGCGCCCCGCCTGCCGATGATGCGGATGAGGCTGTCGATACCGACCTCGATGACCAGGAAGCCGGCTACTTCGAATCGGACGATGCGGAGTCGGACGAGGATTCGGTGGAACAGGACGAGCTGGAATTCGACGGGCTGAACGGCGAGAACGTGGATGACCTGCTCAGTGGCCAGGACAGCCGGGAAGACTGACTCGGATGACCAACGATCCGCTGATTTCCCGGTTCGACGCTCTCCTGGCAGACCTCGACGGAGTGGTGTATGCCGGACCGCACGCGATTCCCGGCGCGGTCGAAGCGCTGAAGCAGCTGGCCGATGTCGGCGTGGGGCTGGGCTATGTCACCAACAATGCCTCGCGTTCCCCGGCCCAGGTCGCTGCCCACCTGCGTGAACTTGGTGCGCCTGCGGGGGACGACCAGGTGGTGAGCTCCTCCCGGGCTGCCGCGGAGCTGCTGGCCTCACGGCTGGCACCGGGCTCCCGCATCCTGATTACCGGCAGTCCGGCGCTGGCCGCGGAAATCGAACTGGTGGGCCTGGTTCCCGTGTACAGCCAGGACGAGGACCCGGTGGCAGTGGTGCAGGGCTTCAACCCGGAGATCGGCTGGAAGCACCTTGCCGAGGCTGCCTACGTGGTGTCCGCCGGTGCGTTTTGGGTGGCCACCAACACGGACATGTCCATTCCCCAGGCCCGCGGGATTGCACCCGGCAACGGCTCGCTGGTGGCGGCGGTGACAGCTGCCACCGGCAAGAAACCCCTTGTGGCGGGCAAGCCGGAAGCGCCGCTTTTCCACTCGGCTGCCAAGCGGCTCGGTGCCGAACGTCCGCTTGTGGTGGGCGACCGGCTGGATACGGATATCCTGGGCGGCAACAACGCCGGTTTCGCCACCGTAGCGGTGCTTACCGGCGTCGACACCCGGCAAAGCATCCTTGCCGCACGGGCGGCCGAGCGGCCGGACTACATCATCGAAACGCTGCCGGACCTGCACCGTGCGTATCCGGAGGTCACGCACGACGACGGCACCTACTCCTGCGGCGGGGCGACGGCCCGCGTGGCGGGCGGAGCGGTGGGCATCATCGGCAGCAAGGATGACCTCAATGCCTGGCGCGCGGCGTGCGCGGCGTGGTGGGCAGCTACGCCTGATGCCGCCGTGGCGCAGGCGCCGCAGCTGGCCTGGCTGGATCATTAGACTGGTGGAATGACTGAGCTGACCGACTCCGCCGGGCACCTGGCAGCCCAGCCTTCCCCAAACTGGCCGCAGGCATCGGGCGCCGGTATTACCGATCCTGCCGTAACTGCCGTCCTGGCCCGGCTCGAAACCCTTCCGCAGTCTCCAGTGGCGGAACACGAAGCCGTTTACAACGGGCTTCATGACGCACTGCTGGACGCCCTCAACGCCGGGCCGGGAGACAGCGGACCAGCGGACGGCCCGGCCGCGGGCGGCGGAGCCTGATGCCCGTACGCCTCGACCAGGCCCTGGTGGCCCGCGGCCTGGCCAGGTCGCGGACGCACGCGGCCGCCCTGATCGCCGAGGGGAAGGTCAGCTCGGCAGGTAAGGTGCTGGTTAAAGCTTCCCTGCAGGTTGAGGAGGACCGCGACCTCGCCGTGGATCACGGCGAACAGGACACCTACGTCAGCCGCGCCGGCCACAAACTCGCCGGCGCGCTGGACGCCTTCCCCGAGGTATCGGCGGAAGGCAAACGGTGCCTTGACGCAGGCGCTTCCACGGGCGGCTTTACCGACGTCCTGCTCCGCCGGGGTGCGGCACACGTGGTGGCGGTCGACGTCGGGCACGGCCAGCTGGTGCCGCAGCTTCGGGAGGATGTCCGCGTCACTGTGCACGAGGGCATGAACGTGCGCTACATGGCCCCGGAGGACATCGGCGGCACCGCGGCGCTGACCGTGGCGGACCTGTCCTTCATCTCGCTCACGCTCGTAGTGGAGCCGCTGGCCCGCTGCACGGAGCCGGGCGGGGACCTGGTGCTCATGGTGAAGCCGCAGTTCGAGATCGGCAAGGACCGGCTGGGTCGCACCGGTGTGGTGACGTCGGAGCGGGAGCGCCGGCTGGCGGTGGAAAAGGTAGCCCTGGCAGCGCTCGACGCCGGACTGGACCTCCGGGGGCTGGCGGCCAGTCCGTTGCCGGGCCAGGACGGAAACGTTGAATACTTCCTGTGGATAAAACGCAGGATCAGCCAAGACTTGCCTAAGATCGAAGAGCGGGAGGCAGCAGCCGCTGCCTTGCTCGGACGTATCTGGCCGAACCACTAGAGAGCGGAACCTGATGAGCAGGCGTGTACTGGTCCTTGCCCACACCGGCCGCGAGGAATCACTGAAAGCCGCCTGGGAGGCCTGTGCCCTGCTGCATTCCTCGGGCATCGTTCCAGTGATGCAGGAATCCGAGCTGGGCGACATGGAACGGTTTTTCGGGCACCTGGCCCAGCCGGTGGAAGTACTCCACGATCACGTCCAGCTGCCGGAAGTGGAACTCGTGATGGTGCTGGGTGGCGACGGCACCATCCTGCGCGCCGCGGAACTGGTCCGTGAGGAGGATGTTCCGCTGCTGGGCGTCAACCTGGGCCACGTGGGCTTCCTGGCGGAAAGCGAGCGGGCGGACCTGGCCCAGACGGTCGAGTGGATTGCCAGCCGCGAGTACACGGTGGAAGAACGCATGACCATCGACGTCCAGGTGTGGGTCCGCGGCCAGAAGATCTGGCACACGTGGGCGCTCAACGAAGCCGCGATCGAAAAAGCCAACCGGGAACGGATGCTCGAGGTGGTCACAGAGGTGGACGAGCGCCCGCTCACGTCCTTCGGCTCCGACGGTATTGTCCTGGCCACCCCCACAGGTTCCACCGCCTACGCATTCTCGGCCGGCGGACCGGTGGTCTGGCCCGAGGTGGAGGCCCTGGTCATCGTGCCTATCAGCGCCCACGCCCTGTTCGCCAAGCCGCTCGTCGTGTCCCCGCGTTCAAAGCTCGCAGTCGAGGTCCTGAACCGTACCGATGCCCAGGGGGTCCTGTGGTGCGACGGCCGCCGCTCTGTGGATTTGCCGCCCGGCGCCCGGGTGGAAGTGACCAAGTCGGCCATCCCGGTCCGGCTGGCCCGCACGCACCAGACCCCGTTCTCGGCCCGGCTGGTGCGCAAGTTCGAGTTGCCCATCCACGGGTGGCGCGGGCCCGTCCCGCGGGCGGACTCCATCCATACCGGTCCCATCCCCGTGGTCCGCACGCCCCGGCCCATGCCGCCGCTGCAGGGACCGCTTCCCGCCCCTTCCGATGCAGATACAGATCCGTCAACCGCAAAGTGAAAACATGCTTGAAGAACTGAGAATCCGCGATCTTGGCGTCATCACCGATGCGACCCTGCCGCTGGGTCCGGGCCTGAGCGTTGTGACCGGTGAAACCGGTGCCGGCAAGACCATGGTGGTCACCGCCGTCGGCCTTTTGCTCGGTGCGCGGTCGGATGCCGGTGCAGTCCGGAGCGGTGCCAAGAGCGCCACGGCTGAGGCCGTGCTGAAGCTCGATGCGGGCCACCCCGCCGTTGTGCGTGCGCTGGACGCGGGCGCGGAAGCGGAGGAGTTCGACGGCGGCGCCGAGCTGATCCTGGCACGGCGCCTCAGTGCGGACGGACGCAGCCGTGCCTTCCTGGGCGGCCGCGCCGCGCCTGTGGGCGTCCTGGCCGAGATCGGCGAAACCCTGGTGGTTGTCCACGGCCAGTCAGACCAGATCCGGCTCAAGGGCGCGGCCGCCCAGCGGGGTGCCCTCGATAAGTTCGCGGGCGAATCCCTCGCAGGGCAGCTTGCCACATACCAGGACCTGTACAGCCACTGGAAGGCCAGCCAGTCCGAACTGGACGAACTGCGCAGTGCCGCCCGCGACAGGCTGCGCGAGGCCGAATCGCTGGAACAGGCCCTGGCGGAGATTGACGAGGTGGATCCGCAGCCGGGGGAGGACGAGCTGCTGAAGGCGGAAGCCGTCAAGCTGGCGAACGTCGAGGAACTGCGGATCGCAGCGACCACCGCCCACCAGGCCCTCATCGCGGAGGACTTTGGCGAGCAGGGAGACGCCACCACTTTGGTGGACGCCGCCAAGCGCACCCTGGAACACGTTGCCGAGCACGACGCCGCGCTGGGTGCGGCTGCCGCCCGGCTCGCCGAAGTGGGGTTCCTGCTCAACGACATCGCCACCGAGCTGGCCAGCTACCAGGCCAGCCTGGACTCCGAGGGTCCTGAACGGCTCGCCGAGATCGAGGACCGGCGGGCATCCCTGGCAAAGCTGGTGCGGAAGTACGCCCCCACCATCGACGAAGTACTGGAGTGGGCGGAAAAGGCCCGTGCCAGGTTCGATGAGCTGCAGGACGATTCTTCCCGCATCGAGGCGCTGGACGCGGAGGTTGCCCGGGCGGAAGGGGAGCTCACCAAGCAGGCTGCCGCGATCAGCAAGATCCGGGCAAAGGCCGGCAAAGAGCTTTCGGCACGCGTCAGCGCCGAACTCAAGGCACTTGCCATGGCCGACGCCACCCTGGTGATCAACCTGGAGCCCGCCAACCAGCTGGGCCCGCACGGCGCGGACGAGATCAGTTTCCTGCTGCAGCCGCACTCCGGCGCCCCGGCCCGGCCGTTGGGCAAGGGTGCCTCCGGCGGTGAACTGTCCCGCGTGATGCTGGCCATCGAAGTGGTGCTGGCCGCCGTGGACCCCGTGCCTACGTTCGTCTTCGACGAGGTGGACGCGGGCGTGGGCGGGCGCGCCGCCGTCGAGATCGGGCGCCGGCTGGCCATGTTGGCCCGCCACGTGCAGGTGCTGGTGGTCACCCACCTGCCGCAGGTCGCCGCGTTCGCGGACCAGCACATCACTGTCACCAAGACTTCCGTCAGGGGAGCCGACGGCGGCACGGCCACCGGGTTCACCTCCAGTGATGTGCGCCTCCTCGACGGCCCGGAACGGGTCCGTGAACTGGCCCGCATGCTTGCCGGCCAGGAGGATTCGGAGTCGGCCCGTGCGCACGCGCAGGAACTGCTGGATGACGCGAAACTCCTGCCGCAGCGGGCCTGACAGCTGTTTCGCGGGCGAGCCCGGAGCCGGGGAGGTGGCGGCTCCGCCCTTGATAAGGGTGGAGCCGGGCAGGCACACTTGGACGTTTGGGGGAACAGTTTCCCGATCCGTGGAAGGCGCAATTGATGATAGGCTCGAATTCCGTGGTGCAGCGATCAAATTCCCGTGTAAATACCCGGTTCCCGGGCTCCTCCCAGACGACCAAACACATCTTCGTCACCGGCGGTGTGGCGTCCTCGCTCGGTAAGGGACTGACGGCCTCCAGCCTCGGCCACCTCCTGCGGGCGCGCGGCCTCTCTGTAACTATGCAGAAGCTCGATCCCTACCTGAACGTGGATCCGGGCACGATGAACCCATTCCAGCACGGCGAGGTCTTCGTTACGGACGACGGCGCTGAGACCGACCTCGATATCGGGCACTACGAGCGATTCCTGGACGAAAACCTTGAGGGCTCGGCCAACGTGACCACCGGCCAAATCTACTCCACGGTGATCGCCAAGGAGCGGCGCGGCGAGTACCTCGGCGACACCGTCCAGGTCATCCCGCACATCACCGATGAAATCAAGCGCCGCATGCGCCTGCCTGCCGAAGGCAAGAACGCCCCGGACGTCATCATCACCGAAATCGGCGGCACCGTCGGCGATATCGAATCCCAGCCGTTCCTGGAGTCCGCCCGCCAGGTGCGCCAGGACATCGGCCGGACCAACGTGTTCTTCCTCCACGTGTCGCTGGTTCCTTACATCGGGCCTTCCCAGGAGCTGAAGACCAAGCCCACCCAGCATTCCGTCGCTGCGCTGCGCTCCATCGGCATCCAGCCCGAGGCGATCGTGATCCGCTCCGACCGCGAAGTCCCCGAGGCCATGCGGGAAAAGATCGGGCGGATGTGCGATGTCGACATCGACGCCGTGGTCAACGCTGCCGACGCCCCCAGCATCTACGACATCCCCAAGACGCTGCACAGCCAGGGCCTGGACTCCTACATCGTGCGCGCCCTGGACCTTCCCTTCAAGGATGTGGACTGGACCAGCTGGGACCGGCTGCTCGAGGCCGTCCACAATCCCAAGCACCACGTCGAGATCGCACTGGTGGGCAAGTACATCGACCTTCCAGATGCCTACCTCTCCGTGACCGAGGCCCTGCGCGCCGGCGGTTTCGCCAACGAGGCCAAGGTCAAGATCCGCTGGGTCCCGTCTGATGAGTGTGAAACCCGTGAGGGCGCCATCAAAGCCCTTGACGGAGTCAACGCCATTTGCGTCCCGGGCGGCTTCGGCATCCGCGGCCTGGAGGGCAAGCTCGGCGCGCTGAAGTTCGCACGCGAGACCAAGCTGCCCGTCCTTGGCCTCTGCCTTGGCCTGCAGTGCATGGTCATCGAGTACGCCCGCAACGTGGTGGGCCTGAAGGGCGCGTCCTCCAGCGAATTCGAGCCGGACTCCAAGTACCCGGTGATCGCCACCATGGAGGAGCAGCTGGAATTTGTCGAAGGCCGCGGCGACCTGGGCGGCACCATGCGCCTGGGCCTGTACGAGGCCAAGCTTGATGAGGGATCCGTCATTGCCGGCACCTACGGCAAGACCACCGTCAGCGAGCGGCACCGCCACCGATACGAGGTTAACAACAAGTACCGTGACCAGATTGCCGCCGAAGGCCTGGTCTTCTCCGGCACGTCACCGGACGGCAAGCTCGTCGAGTTCGTGGAGCTGCCCGCGGAAGTCCACCCGTACTATGTGGCCACCCAGGCGCACCCCGAGCTGAGCTCGCGTCCCACCCGCCCCCACCCGCTGTTCGCAGGCCTGGTCAAGGCAGCGCTGGACCACCAGAACGCAGGCGGACAGGAAGCAGGCAGCCAGGAAGGCGCCGACACGGTGGCAGCCGGGGCTGCTGACGCCCGCCAGTCCGGTACGGTAACCGCTAAGTAGTCCATACAACAGAAGAAGGACGGCGCGATGCCCGGTACATTTGAAGCCACCCACGCAGTGCAGGTTTCGGATGCACCGAGCCCGCGCCGTCTTTTGTCTACCGAGAAGGTTTATGAGGGCCGGATTTGGGACGTCGTGAGCGACACCTTCCAGCTGCAGGAGACCGGCGAGGCCCTCACCCGGGACTACATCGAGCATCCCGGGGCGGTGGCCGTCCTTCCAATGAACGAGGCCGGTGAGATTCTGCTGCTGAAGCAGTACCGGCACCCGGTGGGCATGGACCTTTGGGAAATTCCGGCCGGCCTGCTCGACATTGAGGGCGAAGACTTTGTGGTGGGTGCGGCGCGCGAACTCGCCGAAGAAGCGGACCTGGCCGCCGGGACCTGGAATGTCCTGGCGGATGTCTTCAATTCCCCCGGATCCTCCAGCGAAGCAATCCGGGTCTACCTTGCCCGGGACCTTACCGAGGTGCCCCATCATGAACGCCACGAGCGGACGGACGAGGAAGCGGAGATCGAGTTCCACTGGATCAGCCTGGACGACGCCGTGGCCTCGGTACTGGCGGGCCGGCTCCACAACCCGTCCGCCGTCGTCGGGATCCTTGCCGCAGCTGCGGCGCGCGCTGACGGCTACGCAAGCCTGCGTCCCGCCGACGCTCCCTGGCCTGCGCACCCCAGCCAGCGCTGATGGTCCCAGGTCCCTCGGCCGAAGCAGCGCCATCAGCCGAAGCAGCCCCCCTGGCTCAACCGGCACCTGCCCTTAAGGCGGCCCCGGCACCTGTTCCCACCGCCATCGACCGCGGCATCACGGACTACCTCCAGCACCTGGGCGTGGAACGCGGGCTGGCAGCAAACACCCTTGCCGCTTACCGCCGCGACCTCGCCCGTTACGCCCGCTACCTTGGGGCAGGGGGGTGCCGGCGGCCGGAGGACATCACGCGCCACCATGTGACCGGCTATGTCCGGGCCCTCTCCGACGGGTCCGACGGCGGTTCCGCCCTGGGCATCCGCTCAGCGGCCAGGACGGTGGTGGCGGTCCGCGGGCTGCACAAGTTCTGGGCCCTGGAGGGCCATACCCCCACAGACCCCGCCAGCGAGGTTCACCCGCCCATGGCCGGCAAGCGGCTGCCCAAGGCCATCAGCGTGGACGAGGTCACCCGGATCCTGGAAGCGGCAGGGACGGACACCGCCACCGGGCTCCGGGACCGGGCCCTGCTGGAGTTCCTGTACTCGACGGGGGCCCGGATCAGCGAGGCTGTTGGGCTGGACGTGGACGATATTTCCCTGGCGGACGCCGGTGATGGGCCCGCCATCGTCCGCCTCTTCGGCAAGGGGTCCAAGGAGCGGATGGTTCCGTTGGGCTCGTACGGGGCCCGCGCCCTGGACGCCTACCTGGTCCGGGGCCGTCCGTTGCTGGCCGCCAAGGGCAAGGGGACACCCGCGCTGTTCCTGAATGCGCGCGGGGGAAGGCTTAGCCGCCAGAGTGCCTGGACCATCCTGAAGTCGGCCGCCGAAAAGGCCGGCATCACCAAGGACGTTTCCCCCCACACGCTGCGGCATTCGTTCGCTACCCACCTGCTGGAAGGCGGCGCCGACGTCCGGGTGGTCCAGGAACTCCTGGGCCACGCCTCGGTGACCACCACGCAGGTTTACACCCTGGTGACCGCGGACACCCTGCGCGAAATCTACGCGGCCGCCCACCCCAGGGCTGTCGGATGACGGCGGCCGGGGCGGCCGTCACGCTGTGCTTCCTCCTCCGGGACACCCCGGACGGCACCGAGGTGTTGCTCGGCCTGAAGCGTACCGGGTTTGGCAGGGGCAAGGTGGTTGGGATCGGCGGCCACGTGGAGCCGGGGGAGAGCCACCGCGAGGCTGTCATCCGGGAAGTCTTCGAGGAAACCGGGGTGACGGTACGGCCGGAGGACCTGGCGGACGCCGGCGCGGTCCGGTTTGTTTTCCCGGCGCGCCCGGAATGGGACATGGACACCCGCCTCTTCACTGCCAGGCGCTGGCTCGGGGAGCCGGCACCCAGCGAGGAAATCGTGCCGGAGTGGTTCCGCACCAGCAGCCTGCCGGCGGACCGCATGTGGCAGGACGCCGACCACTGGCTGCCGGTGGTGCTCGAAGGCGGCAGGGTCAACGTAGTGGTTACCATGCACACGGACAACGAATCCGTCGCCTCGTCCGAAAGCCTCCTGCCCTGACGTGGAACAACGCCGGCTGCGGGGAGCTGCCGGGGCGGGCGGCCCGCCGTCGTGCATCAACACGCCCGGCGGCTACGGCAGGTGCCGTTCCTCCGCGCCCACGTACTCGCTCAGCGGCCGGATCAGCGAATTGGCATCCAGCTGCTCCATGATGTGCGCCGTCCACCCCGTGATCCGGCTGGCCACGAACAGCGGGGTGAAGGTGGCGGTATCGAATCCCATGAGGTGGTAGGTGGGTCCGGCAGGGTAATCCAGGTTGGGCTTGATGCCCTTGGCCTCGTCCATCGCGGCTTCCAGGCCCTGGTACAGGCCCAGCAGCTCGGGCCGGCCGTAGTGGGCAATCATCTTGTCCAGCGCCGCCTTCATGGTGGGGACACGGGAGTCGCCATGCTTGTAGACCCGGTGGCCGAAGCCCATGACCTTCTTTTTCTGCGCCAGGGCGTTCTCCATCCACGCCTTGGCGCGGGCGGCCGCTTCCTCCAGGGACTCCTGCGGGCGGATGCCGATCTCGTCGAACGTGTGCATCACGGCTTCATTGGCACCGCCGTGCAGTGGTCCCTTTAGGGCTCCAATCGCTCCGGTGACGGCCGAGTGCAGGTCCGAAAGCGTGGACGTGATGACCCGGGCGGTGAACGTGGACGCATTGAAGGAGTGCTCGGCGTACAGGATCATCGAGACGTTGAACGCTTCCACCACCTCCGGGACCTGTTCCTCGCCAAAGGCCATCCACAGGAAGTTGGCCGAGTAGCCAAGGTCGTCGCGGGGCTCCACAATGTTTTGGCCACGGCGGCGGCGCTGGTCATAGGCCACGACGGCGGGCATCGCGGCGAACAGGTCCACCGCCTTGGCCATATTGGCTTCGCGTGAGGAGTCCTCTGCCAGCGGATGCCGCGCACCCAGCACGGATGCGGCCGTCCGGCAGACATCCATGGGATGGGCGCTGGTGGGCAGCGCGTCGATCACCTGCTTCACCACCGGGTCCAGGGCCCTGCCCGCGCGTTCCCGCGCCCTGAACTCCGCCAGCTGTTCCCCGGAGGGAAGTTCTCCGTTCCAGAGGAGGTAGGCAACCTCCTCGAAGCTGCAGCGGGCGGCCAGTTCCTGGACGGGATACCCGCGGTAGAGCAGCGAGTTGGTGTCCGGATTGACCTTGGAGACGGAGGTGTAATCCACCACGACGCCGGCGAGGCCCTTTTTGATGTCCTGTTCAGCCATGCTGAAACTCCTTTGTTCCTGTCGCCTGTTGGATGCCGGCCCCGGCCGGCGGGTGGGTTGGTTCAGCGCTTGCCCGGGACCTGGAAGTTGAAGACTTCCGTGTCGAACCTGTTGTACCCCTCGTAGTCCACGAGGTCGTAGAGACGTGCCCGGGTGAGCATGGTGCCCACCTGTGCTTCCTGTGTTCCGTTTGCCTTGATCGAGTCCAGCGTACGCTCGGCGGCGCCCATGGCACTACGGAGGAGGGTGACGGGATAGATCACCATGTTCACGCCCGCGTCCTGGAGCTGTTCCGTGGTGAACAGGTCGCTTTTGCCGAACTCGGTCATGTTGGCCAGGATGGGCACGTCCACGGCATCCCGGATGGCCTGGAACTCCGCAAGGTCCTTCATGGCCTCGGGGAAGATTGCATCCGCCCCGGCCTCCACGAGGGCTTTGGCACGGTCCTGTGCGGCGGCGAGTCCTTCCACTGCGCGGATGTCCGTGCGCGCCATGATGAGGAAGTTGGGGTCGCGGCGGGCGTCGGCGGCGGCGCGGATGCGTTTGGTGGCGGTGTCGAGGTCCACGACGTTTTTCCCGTCGAGGTGGCCGCAGCGCTTGGGGTTGAACTGGTCCTCGATGTGCAGTCCGGCGAGGCCGGCGTTTTCGAGTTCCTGGACGGTGCGGGCGACGTTCATTGGTTCGCCGAAGCCGGTGTCGGCGTCGACGATGGCGGGCAGGTCGGTCATCCGGGCGATCTGCCCGGCGCGGGTGGCGACTTCGGTGAGGGTGGTCAGCCCGATGTCGGGCAGGCCGAGGTCGTTGGCCAGGACGGCGCCGGAGATGTAGACGCCCTCGAAGCCCTTCTCCTGCATGAGCCGGGCGGAGAGCGGGTTGAAGGCCCCGGGAAACTGCACGATGCTTCCGCCGGCCAGGAGTTCGCGGAACCTGATCCGCTTCTGTTCGGGTGTGGTGGTGGAGTACAGCATCTAGAACAGTCCCTTCGGTGCTGCGTCCAGGTTGATGACGCCGGGGGCGGCGGTGATGTTGAGCTGGTCCAGTTCCCCGGGGCCGAGTTCGGGGAGGCGTTCGACGGCGGCGAGGAACCTTTCGATTTCGGTGTCAGCCACGAGCCCCGCAGCGAGCGTGCGGAACTTGTGCACGTATTGTTCCCGGGCGAAGGGGCGGGCGCCGAGCGGGTGGGCGTCGGCGACGGCGATCCGGTCACTGATCACCGTGCCGTCGGCAAGGGTGATGTCCACGGAGCCCCCGAAGGCTTTTTCACTGATGTCAAGGGAATGGTAGCGGCGGGTCCACTCCGGGTCCTCCTCGGTGGCGACCTTCTGCCACAGTGCCACCGTGTCCGGGCGGGCGGCCCGTTCGGGGGCGTAGGAGTCCACGTGGTGCCAGGACCCGTCCTGCAGGGCAACGGTGAAGATGTACGGAATGGAGTGGTCCAGGGTTTCCCGGGAGGCGGTGGGGCTGTATTTCTGCGGGTCGTTGGCACCGGAACCGATGACGTAGTGGGTGTGGTGGCTGGTCCTGATCAGCACCGACTTTACGTTGGCCGGATCCGTGGCCTCCGGGTGTTCGCGGTGGAGCTTGCGGGCGAGGTCGATCCAGGCCTGCGCCTGGTATTCGGCCGAGTGTTCCTTTGTGTAGGTGTCCAGGATTGCACGCTTTGCCTCGCCGGGCGCCGGGAGGGGGACCTGGTAGGAGGCGCTGGGGCCGTCCAGCAGCCAGGCAATCACGCCGTCTTCGCCTTCGTAGATCGGTACGGGGGAGGTCTGCCCGCGCATGGCCCGGTCCGCGGCCTCCACGGCCATCTTTCCGGCGAACGCGGGAGCGTGGGCTTTCCAGGTTGAGATCTCGCCCTTGCGCGACTGCCGGGTCGCCGTGGTGGTGTGCAGCGCCTGGCCGACGGACTGGAAGATGGTTTCGACGTCGAGGCCCAGCAGGGTGCCGATACCGGCGGCCGCGGAGGGGCCGAGGTGGGCGACGTGGTCGATCTTGTGCTTGTGCAGGCAAATGGCCTTGACCAGGTTCACCTGGATCTCATACCCGGTGGTGATGCCGCGGACCAGGTCAGCACCGCTGGAACCAACGTGCTGGGCGACGGCCAGGATCGGGGGAATGTTGTCGCCGGGGTGCGAGTAGTCTGCGGCGAGAAAGGTGTCGTGGTAGTCCAGCTCCCTTACCGCCACGCCGTTTGCCCAGGCAGCCCACTCGGGGGACACCCGCTCCTGGATGCCGAACACCCTGGCACCCCTGCCGCCGGCGCTGGGTGCGTGCGCCAGGGCCTGTGCCCGGGCGGAGACGATCGGTGCCCGGTTCAGCGACGCTATGGCCACCGATGCATTGTCGATGATCCGGTTGATCACCATGCCGGTCACATCGTCTGTAACCTCCACGGGGTCGGCGGCGACCATCGCGATCTTGTGGGCCAGCTGGTCCTCGCGGGCAAGGTTCTCTTCACTCTTGTACACGCGGACGTGGTGTTCCTGGACCATGGGTCTCCTTCAGTTGGTCTGGGAGGTGGCTTTGATATGGGAAAGGCTGCGGTGCAGGTGGACAAGGGTGGCAGCTTCAGCCAGCCGCGGGTTGCCATCTGCGATGGCACCGGCGATGGCAGCGTGCTCGCATGCTGCGGCTGTCAGCCGGCCCGGGTTGTCGGCGGCCATCCGGCGGATGCGGACCAGGTGTACGCGCAGGCCCCGCATTGCCTGCACAAGGTAGGAGTTTGCCACGGCCGAATCGATGGCATCGTCCAGCCGCGCCGCCAGTTCGTAGTACTTGTGGGTCGCGGGTGCGGGGCCGGCCAGGAGTGCCGGGGCTTCCAGGAGTTCTTCCTGCAACTGGCGGAACACGGCAGCCTCCGCCCGCCCGGCGGCAAGGAACGCTGCCCTTCCTTCCAGTGTTTCCCGCAGTTCGAAGAGCTCATCGATGTCAGCGAGCGAGATGCCGGTAACGACGACGCCGCGGCCGGACGCCGTCGTCGTCAGCCCTTCCGCCGTGAGGCGGCCCAGCGCCTCGCGGAGCGGAGTGCGGGATACCCCGAGGCGTTCGGACTGCTCCACCTCCGCCAGCACTGAACCGGGCGGCAGCCGCCATTCGACGATGTCGTCCCGCAGCGCCGCATAGGCACGTTCACTGGCGCGCACTGCTGCTCCCTTCAGTTAAGCCGTGTCCAGTGTATACAGAGCTATGGCTGAATGGGTGATGAAGAGGAAAAATCTGCTCTCTCTCCCAGTTGTGTATACAACAAAGGTTTACCTTGCGGTCCAGCGGTACTCGTTCTCCGGACGGCCGGGTGTTCCGTACCGCGCAGTGCGGGACACCCTCCCGGCGTCGGCCAGGTACTCGAGGTAGCGGCGGGCCGTCACCCTGGACATGCCCAGTGCGTCCATGACCTCGGTGGCGGATACCGCGTCCTGCTGGCGCTTCAGGAAGTCCTGGACGGATTCCAGCGTGGACACTGACAGTCCTTTCGGCAACGGCAACTCCGACGGTGCCCGCAGGCTGGCGAAGGCCTGGTCCACCTCGCTTTGCGAGGCTGCGGACTTCCCGGAAGCGGAGCCCGGACCTGCGAGCTGCTGCCGGAACTGCCGGTAGCTCTCCAGCTTGTCCGCGAAGGTGGCAAACGTGAAGGGCTTGATCAGGTACTGCACCACGCCGATGGCCACCGCGCTGCGCACGATCGCCAGTTCCCGGACGGCCGTGATGGCAATGATGTCGGCCAGGATGCCCGCCGACCGCATCCGCCGGGCGATGTCCAGGCCGTGGAGGTCCGGCAGGTTCATGTCCAGCAGGACAAGTTCCACCGGGTTGCCTGCCGCCGAAAACTCCGTGAGGAGCCGCAGCGCGGACTGGCCGTCAGGTGCGGTACCGGCGAGTTCGAATCCGGGCAGCCGGCCCACAAAGGCCGCATGGGCTGCGGATGCGATGGCCTCATCCTCAACCACCAGGACTCGGATGCTGCTCACTGTTGGTGCTCCTTTTCCGGGGTAACCGCTGCGGGGAGGAACACCTCGAATTTCGCACCGCGCCGTCCGTTAATCGCCAGCGTACCCCCCAGGCGCTGGACTGCCTGCCGGACAAGGGCCAGCCCGATGCCGCGTCCTCCCGGCCCCGCAGGCTTGGTGCTGTAACCGTGACGGAAGATGTCATCGGCAGCGGCGGGATCGATGGGTGGCCCGGAATCGTGGACAGCGATATCGAGGCCTTCCTCGTCCGATTCCACCGTCAGTTCAACACGGCGGGGAGGTGGCCCCTCCGCCGCGGCGTCAATCGCGTTGTCCAGAAGGTTTCCCAGGATGGTCACCAGGTCCTGGACGGCGATCCCGGCAGCAGTTCCGGCGCCCAGTGCTGCCACGTCCAGCTGCACACCCCGCTCATGTGCCTCTGCCACCTTGCCCACAACCAGCGCGCCCAGGACCGGCTCGTCCACCGAGCCCACCATGTCGTCCGTCAGCTGTTGGCTCAGGGCAAGGTCCCTGGTGGCAAAGTCGAGGGCTTCCCGGGTACGGCCGAGCTCAAGGAGCGAGACCATGGTGTGGAGCCGGTTGGCGTGCTCGTGAGTCTGCGCCCTCAGTGCGTCGGACAGGGTCCGCATGGTTTCCAGCTCGTTGCCCAGCGCTTCGATCTCCGTCCGGTCCCGCAGCGTGGCCACCGTGCCGTACACCGGTGCCCTGCCGCGGGCACCGGCGGGTTCGGGCCCCCTGGCCGGCCCCTGGTTCACCACGAGGACCCGCGACCCCGTCAGGACGATCTCGTCCTTGGCCGTGCGGCCGGATTCAAACAGGCGCCGCAGCCCGTCGTCGATTGGCAGGTCCGCCAGGGCAGGGGGCCGCAGGGGGTCCCTGCCGTCTGTTGCCGCAAGGCCAAGGAGTTCGGCAGCCTGGTCGTTGTACATCACCACGCTGCCCTTCGCATCGATCAGGATCAATCCTTCCCGGACCGAGTGCAGGACAGATTCGTAGTAGGCGAACAGCTGCGCCAGCTGCTCCGGCCCCCAGCCCCGGGTGACGCGCCGCAGATACCGGCCCAGCAGCCACGATGCCCACGATCCGCCCAGCAGCAGGGCGAGCCCGATGCCCAGCAGGGCCGGCAGGCGTGCAGCGAAAGCCACGTCCACGGTCCGCACCGTCACGCCCGCAGCCACCAGTGCCCTGACCGTCCCTGAATCGTCCTTGACCGGAACGATGGTCCGTACGGACGGACCAAGAGTCCCGGCAGTCACCTCGGTGAACTCCCCGCCCCTCAATGCGGCGTCGACGGAGCCGATGTAGGGCCGGCCGATTTCCTCTTCCCGTGGATGCGTCCACCGGGTCCGGTCCGGAGCCATGATGGTGATGAAGTCGACGTCCGCGGTGGCCATGACGTCGCGGGCGTAGGGCTGCAGCAGGGATGGCGGATCGGCGGAGGCGGCTGCCTCCAGCACCTGCGGGCTCGCGGCAATCGAGTTGGCGATTCCCGCCATCCGGATGCCTGCCTCGTCGTACGTCCGGTCCCGGGCATCCACGTAGGCAGCTGTGCCCACGATGGCGATGAACACCACCACGATCAGCAGGTTGGCCACAAAGAGCCTGCGGGCGATACTCCAGTGATGGATCATCTGATACCCCTCCGACCAGGCGTGACGAAAAAACAGTGCGTTGCGACCAATATGAACGCAACGGTGAGCTGGATCACGGCCTGTCCAATGATGGATGTCACACCGCAAGGACGTTTGAGCCCAGAGACTGTGCCGCAGCGTCTATCAGATTATCCATAAGGAGACACATCATGGCTTCTCAACGAGGAGAGTCGCTCGACACCGTGAAGTCGCGGCGCAAGGGCATCGACAAGTCGCACTACCTCTATATTGCCGTCATCGCCGCCGTTATCCTCGGCGCGCTGGTGGGCCTGATGTTCCCCGAAGCGGGCAAGTCACTCAAGCCCCTGGGCGACGGGTTCATCAAGCTGATCAAGATGATGATCGCCCCGGTCATTTTCTGCACCATCGTCCTGGGTATCGGTTCCATTGCCAAGGCGGCCACCGTCGGCAAGGTGGGCGGCCTGGCACTGGGTTACTTCGTCCTGATGTCCACCTTCGCGCTCGCCATCGGCCTGGTGGTCGGCAACCTGATCCACCCCGGTGACGGCCTGAAGCTGGCCCCGTACGATCCCTCGAAGAAGGCCGAAGTTGACAGCACTGTTGCCTTCCTCCTCGGGATTATCCCCGGCGACATTCCGGTCCTTCCCACCCTCTTCGCCGCCATCCTCGTAGGGTTCGCCCTCCAGAAGATGGGCCCCCAGGGCGCCCCCATCCTGAAGGCCATCGGCCATGGCCAGGTCCTGGTGTTCCGCATCCTGATCATGATCATGTGGCTGGCCCCGGTGGGCGCTTTCGGTGCCATCGCCGCCGTCGTGGGAGCCACCGGCGTCCAGGCCATCGTCAGCATGTTCACCCTGATGGCTGCCTTCTACATCACCTGCGCGCTGTTCATCGTCATCATCCTCGGCGGCCTGCTCAAGGTTGTCACCGGCGTCAACATCTTCAAGCTGATGAAGTACCTGGGCCGCGAATACCTGCTGATCTTCTCCACGTCGTCCTCCGAAGCGGCCCTGCCCCGCCTGATCGCCAAGATGGAACACCTGGGCGTCTCCAAGCCCGTCGTGGGCGTCACCGTCCCCACCGGATACTCCTTCAATCTCGACGGCACGGCGATCTACCTGACCATGGCAGCCCTCTTCGTTGCGAACGCGATGGGAACCCCGCTGGACCTGGGCGCCCAGATCTCGCTGCTGGTCTTTATGATCATCGCCTCCAAGGGCGCGGCGGGCGTCACCGGTGCCGGCCTGGCAACCCTTGCCGCCGGCCTGCAGGCCCACAAGCCGGAACTGCTCGGCGGCGTGGGAATGATCGTCGGGATCGACCGGTTCATGTCCGAGGCCCGGGCCCTGACCAACTTCACCGGTAACGCGGTGGCAACCGTCCTGATCGGTACCTGGGTGAAGGAGATCGACGGCGGACAGGTCAACCGCGTCCTCTCCGGACAGGAGCCCTTCGACGAAGCAACCATGCTGGCCCACCACCACGGCGAGGCCGCTCCGGAGCAGGCTGAAGCCAAGTCCGTCCCGGTCAACGCCTAGCGGCCACCCCGCAAAACCGCCCCCGCAGCGCCGCTGCAGGGGCGGTTTTGTCTATTTCGAACGCCAACCTTCGACCTCTAGTAGAGGGTCAAGGCTCAACATCCGCTTAAAGTCAAGTTCCGTCGATTACCGTGTCGGCGCCTGTAGCCTTGGGGGAGAAGAAACGGCGCTGGTCTTCCCAGCGGCAGGCAATAACCGTCATCGAAAGTGTGGACAGAAACGTGAGCATCGAACAGGGTTCAGCAACTCTGGAGGGCACGGCATTCGACCTGGACAACGCGGTGATGGGTCCCACGGGGCGCCCATTGAGCGAATTCCCGGAACCCGCGTCGCTGTCCTCCCACGGTCCGGCCCGCGTCATCGCCATGGTGAACCAAAAGGGCGGCGTAGGGAAGACCACCTCCACTATCAACCTGGCTGCGGCGCTTGCTGAGTACGGCCGCCGCGTCCTCCTGGTCGATTTCGATCCGCAGGGGGCCCTCTCCGCCGGCCTTGGGGTCAATCCGCACGAACTCGACCTCACGGTCTACAACGTGCTGATGGACCGTAAGGTCGACATCCGCGAGGCGATCCACCAGACCGGCGTGGAGAACGTGGACCTGCTTCCGGCCAATATAGACCTCTCCGCCGCCGAAGTGCAGCTCGTCAACGAGGTTGCCCGGGAACAGGTGCTTGACCGAGCCCTGAAGAAGGTGGAAGACGACTACGACGTCGTCCTGATCGACTGCCAGCCGTCCCTTGGCCTTTTGACCGTCAACGCGCTCACCGCCGCGCACGGGGTCATCATTCCGCTGATCTGTGAGTTCTTCGCCCTGCGGGCCGTGGCGCTGCTGGTGGAGACCATCGACAAGGTCCAGGACCGCCTCAACCCGCGCCTGCAGGTGGACGGCGTCCTGGCCACCATGTACGACGCCCGCACCCTGCACAGCCGCGAGGTCATCGCCCGGCTGGTGGAGGCTTTCGGGGACAAGGTCTTCGAAACAGTCATTAAGCGGTCCATCAAGTTCGCCGACGCCACGGTTGCTGCCGAGCCCATCACCACCTACGCAGGAAACCATGTGGGTGCCGACTCCTACCGCCGGCTTGCCAAGGAACTAATCTCCCGCGGCGGCGCGCCGTAGCTCTTGCCGTGGCCGATCCCAAGCCGGGCTTCGAGGTACGGCTGGCCAACTTCACCGGTCCGTTCGACCTCCTGTTGGGGCTCATCGCCAAGCACAAGCTGGACATCACTGAGGTGGCGCTTGCCTCCGTCACCGATGAGTTCATCAAGTACATCCGCAAGCTGCAGGACATCGGCGGGGAATGGGCCCTCGACGAGGCGAGCGAGTTCCTGGTGATCGCGGCAACGCTCCTGGACCTCAAGGCCGCCCGGCTGCTTCCGGCCGGCGAGGTGGAAGACGACGAGGACATCGCACTGCTCGAAGCGCGGGACCTGTTGTTTGCGCGGCTGCTCCAGTACAAGGCCTTTAAGCAGGTGGCGGGCCTGCTGGGCGAAACCCTGCACCAGGAAGGCCGCCGCTTCCCGCGCCAGGTAGGGCTGGAGCCACACTTCGCAGCCATGCTGCCCGAACTGGTGTGGAAACATACTCCCGAACAGTTCGCCGCCCTGGCCGGGGCAGCCCTGCGGCCCAAACCTCCCCGGCCGGTGCAGGTGGGAACCAGCCACCTGCACGGCAGCCCGGTCAGCGTGAAGGAGCAGGCGGGGCTCCTCGGACTCCGGCTGCAGCAGGAATCACCACAGACTTTCCGCGCACTGGTTGTCGACGCGGACTCCACCCTGGTGGTGGTGGCCAGGTTCCTGGCGCTGCTGGAGCTGTTCCGGGACAAAGCGGTGTCGTTTGACCAGTTGTCGCCGCTTGCCGACCTCGCCGTCCATTGGACCGGCGGACCGGGGGACTGGTCGGCGGAAGACCTGAGCGAGGAATACGAGGAGCAGCCATGAACGGACAACCGCCGGAAAGCATACTGCCGGGACGGAATGTCCAAAACCTGCCCGGCGGGGCGAAGGCCGCCCTTGAAGCAGTCCTGATGGTCCTGGACCAGCCCGCCACGGAGGACGAACTGGCTGCCGGCCTTGAGCTTCCCGTCGACGCCGTCAGGGCCCTGCTGGCTGAGCTTGAGCGCGAGTATAACGGCTATACTGTTAACGCCCCGGACAAGGAAGAGGTCAGCACCGCTGGTTTCGGTTCCAGCCCCCGGGGTTTTGAATTGCGGAACATCGCCGGTGGGTGGCGCATCTATTCCAGGGCAGAATTCGCCGACATTGTCGGCAAGTACGTGCTCGAGGGACAGACAGCCAGGCTCACCCAGGCGGCATTGGAAACCCTCGCGGTCATCGCGTACCGCCAGCCGGTTTCCCGGGCACGGGTGTCTGCGATTCGCGGCGTCAATGTTGACTCTGTCGTACGGACACTTGCGCAGCGCGGGCTGATCGAGGATGCGGGCACGGATCCCGAGTCCGGGGCCATCCTTTACCGGACAACGTCATACTTTCTGGAACGGATGGGTATCAGCTCAGTAGCGGACCTGCCGCAGTTGTCCCCGCACCTTCCGGGGCTGGAAGGCATTGCGGAGTTCTACGACGCCGACAGGATGTAGGCCGGCGCCGGCCTGCAACGAAATAATTTATCAGGGCAGAGTTAATCTGCGCGGCTGGCTAGGGTTGTCTTTGGACACTTGCCGGCCAAAACCACGAAGGACGGGTCATGACACAGGCGGGACGCCAGGGTTCACCACGTAAAGGGTCGGGTAACAACGGTTCGGGGCGCAGCTCCGCGGGAGGAAACTTCAGCGGCGGGTCCCGGGGCGGTGCGCCACGGCGCGGAGCCGGCTTCGGCAGCGAGCGGCCGCACCGGGCCCCGAAGCCGCGTGAGGAACGCTTCATCGACCCCGACATCGCCGCCGCCCAGTCCGGCCGGGGGACGCCGGACAAAGGGGCCAAACCGTCGCCGCACAAGCCTTCGGCCCGCAAGCCCGGGGCGAAGAAAGCGCCAGGAACCCCCGGTGCCCCCAAAGCCAAGGCACGCAGCGCCGCCCCGGGTGCGGCCGCATCACGCGCCTTCGGCAGCGAACGCTTTGGCCGGAACCTTGGACCCGTCCGCAAGCCTTCCCGGAGCCGGGGACCCCGGCGTGAGGTACCCCAGTCGGAGCTCCACGACGCCGACGGCGTGCGCCTCCAGAAGGTGATGGCATCCGCAGGTGTGGCCTCCCGCCGGGTCTGCGAGGAGATGATCACCGAAGGGCGGGTGGAGGTGGACGGCCAGGTGGTCACCGAGCTCGGTGTCCGCGTGGATCCCAAGACCGCCGTTATCCACGTGGACGGTCTGCGCATCCAGCTGGACGAAAACCTGGTGTACATGGTGTTCAACAAGCCCAAGGGTGTTGTGTCCACCATGGAGGACCCGGAGGGCCGCCCCTGCATCAGCGACTTCCTCAAGAACACCAAGAACAAGGGCGAGCGGCTCTTCCACGTTGGCCGCCTGGACGTCGCCACCGAGGGGCTGCTGCTGCTGACCAACGACGGCGAACTTGCCAACCGCCTCACGCACCCTTCCTACGAGGTCCCCAAGACCTACCTCGTCCAGGTGCGCGGACCCTTCCCGCAGGGCGTCGGGGCGCAGCTGAAAGCGGGCGTCGAGCTGGAAGACGGCCTTGCCTCGGTTGACTCTTTCCGGCTGGTGGACTCCACTCCCGGCCACGTGCTCATTGAAGTGGTGCTGCACTCCGGCAAGAACCGGATCGTCCGCCGTATGTTCGACGCCGTCGGCTTCCCGGTACAGCGCCTGGTACGCGTCAAAATCGGGCCCATCGGCCTCGGCGACCAGCGCCAGGGCAGCATCCGGAACCTGGGCAAGCAGGAAATCGGCCATCTGCTGGCGTCCGTAGGACTTTAAAGGATGTCAGCTTTCAACAGCCAGGGCCGCGGGCACCTTGACGGTCCGGTGGTGGTGCTTGGCACCGGGCTGCTCGGAACCAGCATCGGGCTCGGGTTGCGGGGGCGCGGGGTAGCGGTGTTCCTCTCCGACCCTTCGCCAACCAACCAGGCCGTCGCCGTCGACATCGGAGCCGGCCGGCCCCTCGCCGAGCTCGGCGCCCGTCCGCCGCAGCTGGTGGTGGTTGCCGCCCCGCCTGACGTGACCGCCGACGTCGTGCAAAAGGCCCTTGCCGACTACCCGGAATCGGTGGTGGTTGACATCGCCAGCGTCAAGGCCGACATCCTGGCCCGGTTGCGGAACAGCGGCGTGGAGCTGTCCCGCTATGTCGGCACCCACCCCATGGCCGGCCGGGAAAAGTCCGGACCCGTCGCCGCCAGGGGAGAACTTTTCACGTCCATGCCGTGGGTGGTCTGCCCCTCGGACGAGACGTCGGGCGCTGCCCTGCAGACGGCACGCTCGCTGGCCACCGACCTCGGGGCGGTGGTCTCACAGTTCACCGCGGACGAACATGACGAGGCCGTGGCGCTCGTTTCCCACCTGCCGCAGATCATGTCGTCGCTGCTGGCCAGCAGGCTGCAGGGCACGCCGCTGCATGCCTTGTCCCTTGCCGGCAACGGCCTGCGGGACGTTACCCGGATCGCCGCCAGCGATCCCACGCTGTGGGTCCAGATCCTCGGTGGCAACGCCGCCAAGGTGGTGGAGATTCTTTACGGGGTGCGGGAGGACCTGAACCGGCTCATCGGCACCCTGGAACAGCCCACCGCCCCCGGCGCCCGGCTGGACCTTGCCCAGCTGATGAGCGAGGGCAACGCCGGCCAGGCGCGGATTCCGGGCAAGCACGGCGGACCGCCGCAGGCGTATGCCTGGTTGACCGTTCTGGTGGACGACAAGCCGGGCCAGATCGCGCGGCTGCTCACCGAAATCGGTGAAATCGGCGTTAATGTTGAAGACCTGCGGCTGGACCATTCCTCCGGACAGAACGTGGGCATGGTGGAATTGTCAGTGTTGCCGAACAAGCACGACCACCTGATCGAAGCATTAAACGACCGCGGATGGCGGGTACTTCAGTCATGACACAGGAACTTCTTCAGACCATGCCGGCTCTGCGCCTCGGAAGGCCGCTGGTGGTGGCCATCGACGGCCCGTCCGGTTCCGGCAAGTCCAGCGTCAGCAAGGAAGTGGCCCACAGGCTGCGGCTGGCCTACCTTGATACCGGTGCCATGTACCGGGCACTGACCTGGTACTGCGTCACCAACGGCATCGACCTGGACGATGCCGCCGCAGTGGAGCAGGCGTCGCGGGACTTTGTGCTGGAACTAAGCACCAGCCCGCAGCAGGAATACGTCCGGGTGGGCGGTGTGGACGTCACCGATGCCATCCGCGAACCTGCCATTTCTTCGGCCGTCAGCGCCGTGGCCACCACCCTCGGTGCCCGGACCGAACTTATCCGGCGGCAGCGGGAACTGATTGACAGGCACCACCGCCGCATGGTGGTGGAAGGCAGGGACATCACCACCGTCGTCGCGCCCGGAGCGGAAGTCAGGATGCTGCTGACGGCAAGCGAGGAAGCCCGCCTTCGCCGCCGCGGCATCCAGCTGGGCGGTACCCAGAACGCAGAGCAGCTGGCAGCGCAGGTGACCCACCGGGACGCCAAGGACTCCACGGTGGTGAACTTCACGCAGGCCGCAGACGGCGTCGTCACGCTCGACTCCTCGGACCTCGACTTTGAACAGACCGTTGACGCTGCCCTGGTCATCGTGACCAAAGTCCTCAACCGTGACTGACGGCAGGCCTGCCGTTCCGCCCGGCTGGACCATGTCCTGGAGCAGGCCGGTGGGATGGATCCTCAACCATCTGGTCTACCGGACAACCGTCACGGGAAAGGCCAACGTCCCCGCCGGCGGTGCCGTGATCTTCGCCGCCAACCACATCAGCTTCCTCGACGGGCCGGTGATGTTCGGCGCCTCGCCCCGGCCCATGCACATCCTGGTCAAGCAGGAGATGTTCAAAGGTTTCCTGGGACAGGTGCTGACCGCGTCCGGGCAGCTGCCGGTGGACCGGCGCGGTGGCAGGGCTGCACTGCAGCGCAGCAAGGACCTGCTGGATGCCGGACGGTGCGTGGGAATCCTGCCCGAGGGAACACGGGGGAGCGGCGACGCCTCTGACATCAACGGCGGGGTGGCATGGCTTGCCCTGAACTCCGGGGCGCCCGTTGTGCCGGTAGCCATCCTGGGCACACGCGTCGGGGATGAGCACCTTGACTTCGTGCCGCGGCCCGGGCGGCGGTTCCACGTAAGCTTTGGGACGGCGCTCACCCTGACCCGCCGGGCGGGGGAAAGCGGGCGTGCTTCAATGGACAGGGCAGCGGACGGGATCCGGGCAGCCCTCGCGGGGCACGTCCGGGATGCCGTCCAGCTGAGCGGGCAGCGCTTGCCCTTCGCCGGGACCTCCAAAGAATTAACAGCAGTGGCCGGGACGCCGGCAGACCACCATTAAGGACAGTGCAATGAGCGACACCACGCAGACTTCCGGCCATTCCGGCCCCGGCGACGATGAATACATGCCCGCAGGCGACGACCAGGTTGCGGAGCGGCTGGCTGCCATTGACGACGACGAGGCGGAACTCCGTGCCGCGTCCCTCCGCGCCGGCCTGGAGGACTACGACCTGGACGAGGAGGACGCCGCCCTCCTGAGCGGGGAGTTCGGCGACGAGGACCTGGAGGGCCCGGTCAAACTGGACCCCGTCCTGGCCATCATCGGACGGCCCAACGTAGGTAAGTCCACCCTCGTGAACCGCATCCTTGGCCGTCGCGAAGCCGTGGTCGAAGACACCCCCGGCGTTACCAGGGACCGCGTGATGTACCCGGCCAGCTGGAACGGCCGCAACTTCACCCTTGTGGACACCGGCGGCTGGGAGCACGACGCCCGGGGCATCCACGCCCGCGTGGCGGAGCAGGCCGAGATGGCCGTGGAACTTGCTGATGCCGTCCTGTTCGTCGTGGATTCCGCCGTCGGGGCCACCGCTACTGACGAAGCCGTGATGAAGATGCTGCGGCGCAGCAGGAAGCCGGTCATCCTGGTGGCCAACAAGGTGGACGACTTCGCCCAGGAAGCAGACTCCGCCGTGCTGTGGGGCCTTGGCTTCGGCGAACCGTACCCGGTCTCGGCCCTGCACGGCCGCGGCGTCGCCGACCTGCTGGACCATGTCATGGACGTGCTGCCGGAGTTTTCCACGATCGAGGGACTCGAACGTTCGGGGGGGCCGCGCCGCATCGCCCTGATCGGCCGGCCGAACGTGGGCAAGTCCTCGCTGCTGAACAAGCTGGCCGGATCCGAGCGCGTGGTGGTGGACAACACAGCCGGGACCACCCGTGACCCCGTTGATGAATTCATCGAACTGGGCGGCCGCACCTGGCGCTTCGTGGATACCGCCGGCATCCGCCGCCGCCAGCACATGGCCCAGGGCGCGGACTACTACGCCTCGCTGCGGACGCAGGCCGCGCTCGAAAAGGCGGAGGTCGCCGTCGTGCTCCTCGCCGTGGACGAGGTCCTTAGCGAGCAGGACGTCCGGATCCTGCAACTGGCCATTGAATCCGGCCGTGCGCTGGTCCTGGCGTTCAACAAGTGGGACCTCCTCGACGACGAACGCCGCCGCTACCTGGAGCGTGAAATCGAACAGGACCTGGCGCACGTGGACTGGGCGCCGCGCGTGAATATCTCGGCCAAGACGGGCTGGCACAAGGACCGCCTGGTGCCGGCGCTGGACCGCGCGCTCGAAAACTGGGACAAGCGCATCCCCACCGGCCGCCTCAACGCCTTCCTGGGTGAGCTGGTGGCCGCACACCCGCACCCGGTCCGCGGCGGCAAGCAGCCCCGCATCCTGTTCGGCACCCAGGCGTCCAGCCGGCCGCCGAAATTCGTGCTCTTCACCACGGGCTTCCTGGACCCGGGCTACCGCCGTTTCATCACCCGCCGGCTGCGTGAAACCTTCGGCTTCGAAGGCACACCCATCGAGGTCAGCATGCGGGTGCGCGAAAAGCGCGGCCGGAAGCGCTGACCAGCGTGATCCGCAACACGCAGGGCTGCGAAAGCCGGAAAGTGTCACTTGCACCCTCCGGGATCGTGTAAGCTCTTCTAGGTGGTTCGGCCGGACTGCTGATGGAAGTCCCCGGAGGAATCCCGGGATAGAGGTCAGCGGAGAACGGCGGAACCAGCGGGCTGTAGCGCAGCTTGGTAGCGCACTTGACTGGGGGTCAAGGGGTCGCAGGTTCAAATCCTGTCAGCCCGACCAAACAAGGCGGAAGCGCCGGAGACAACTCCGGTGCTTCCGCTTTTTGCTGCCTGCGGAGACGGGTCCTACTTGAGGAACCTGGACGTCCGGCGGTCCGCGAGGATCTTCCCCTTGGTCTGGCAGGTGGGGCAGTACTGGAGCGCTGTGTCCGCAAACGAAACCTCCCGCACGGTGTCCCCGCACACCGGGCAGGCTTCGCCGGTCCGGGCGTGAACCCTCATGTGGCTGCGCTTGACGTCCTTCAGGTCCTTCGGTGGCTTGCCGCTGGCTTCTGCCATCGCCGTGCCCAGGACGTCATGCATGGCGTCGTAGAGGACCTGTACGGTGGCCCGGTCCAGGGATTTCGCAGTGGCGAAGGGAGAAATCCTGGCCGCATGCAGGATCTCGTCGCTGTAGGCGTTGCCGATGCCGGCGATGACGCTCTGGCTGCGCAGCAGGCCCTTGATCTGCTGCGGACTGCCGGCCAGGATCTCAGCCAGCATGTCGGCATCGAACGCTTCGGTGAAGGGGTCCGGGCCCAGGGTTGCGATGCCTGGCACTTCCCGGGGGTCCCGCACCACGTACACCGCAAGGCTCTTCTTGGTGCCGGCTTCGGTGAGGTCGAACCCGCAGGGCCCGTCCGGCCCGGTGAAGGCGCAGCGGACAGCGATCATGCCCTTGCCCATCCCCAACGCTCCCTCAGCCGGGTGGTCCGTAAAACGCAGCCAACCGGCCCGGGCCAGGTGGAAGACGAGGGAGACGCCGTCCGTGTCGATGCTGATGAATTTTCCAAAGCGCCGGACGCCGCTTACCGTCCGGCCTTCGAGCGCCGTATAGGGCGGATCGGCTGTCTTCAATACCGCGAAGGACACAATCTGCAGTTTGGCCAGCACCATTCCCCGCAGCTGTCCGTCGAGAAACTGGACCAGGCCGGCCACCTCGGGCATTTCCGGCATGGCTACCTGCCGGCTTCCGGGCGGCCTGCATCAGTGCGCGCGCTCATGCGTCCCATCTTGTCAGAAACCCCGGTGGACGCCCCGGCAGATGTGCCTATACTTTCAGCGGCGGTCTGTTTCCGGGCCCCGTGTACCTGGTGTTTGATCCGATGAAAGGCCCCCATGAGCAACATTCCCGAAGACCTGTCCTACACCGCCGAACACGAGTGGGTCTCCGCTCCCAATGCCGACGGTGTGGTCCGTGTCGGCATTACCGACTTCGCACAGGATGCCCTCGGAGATGTTGTCTACGCGCAGATGCCCGAGGTCGGCACCAGGATTACGGCAAACGAAGTTGTGGGCGAGGTGGAGTCCACCAAGAGCGTCAGCGACATCTACGCGCCGGTGAGCGGCGAAGTGGTGGCCCGCAACGAGTCACTGGACACCGATTCGGCCCTGATCAACAGCGATCCTTACGGCGAAGGCTGGCTGATCGAGGTCAAACTGGCCGAGGCGGACGCTGTTGACTCATTGCTCAGTGCATCGGAGTACGAACAGCAGGTAGGCTAAAGCTAACCGGTATATCCGGTCCGGCTCCGCGCCGGAGGCAGGACGTCTCCGCACGTCAGCCGCCGGATAGGAGCCGGTGCCGGACCTGCCGGGCAGGGCCGGACGGCATACGTTGGCTGCAGGCCGGAGGGGCTGCAGCGGGAAGAGGAGGAATCCATGGCTGGCCACACACACAACCCTGCCGACGGGGATTACGGCGCGGGTGCGGCCAGGGCGTCGGAGACCACCTCCATCCATCTCACCCCCGTACGGGACGAACCGACTATCGCCCCCAAGCTTTCCTCGGAGGAGCGGAACTCCATCGAGGCGCTCCCGGCCGGCTCGGCGCTGCTCGTGGCGCACAGCGGCCCCAACGCCGGCGCGCGCTTCCTGCTGGATTCCGACGTCACCACGGCCGGCCGCCACCCGGACGCCGACATCTTCCTGGACGATGTCACCGTCTCGCGCCGGCATGTCGAGTTCCGCCGCACTGCGCGCAGCTTCGAGGTAGTGGACAAGAACAGCCTGAACGGCACCTACGTCAACCATGACCGGGTGGACGCCGTGGAGCTGAAGTCCGGCAGCGAAGTCCAGATCGGCAAATTCCGCCTTACCTTCTACCTGAGCCCTGCCACCGCTGCAGGCCGCGGCTGATCCGGGGACCGCTGCCTGTGGCAATGGCACAACCGGAACGCCGGGGACCGCAGGTCCTGAACATCGGCGAAGTCCTCGCGCAACTCAGCGCCGACTTCCCCGGCATGACCGCGTCCAAAATACGCTTCCTGGAGGAAAAAGGCCTCATCAACCCGCGGCGTACGCCGGCGGGTTACCGCCAGTACTCCGACGGCGACGTGGAACGGCTGCGCTTCGTCCTTGCCCTGCAGCGGGACCAGTACCTGCCCCTGAAAGTCATCAAGGACTACCTTGACGCCATTGACAGGGGGGAGCGGCCCGACAACCTTCCGCCCGGCGTCGTGGTGTCCCCGCGGATCGTGTCTGACGAACTCGCCGCCGAACTCCAGAACCGCGGGCGCAAGCTGACGGAGGAACAGCTCCGGACCGAGTCCGGGGCCAGCGTTCCACTGCTCCAGGCACTCCTGGATTACGGGCTTATCAGCCACAGCAACGGCGAGTTCGGCGAACATGCCCTCCAGGTTGCCCGCGCCTGCGTGCAGCTGGAAAGCCATGGGCTGGAACCCCGGCACCTGCGCCCGTTCCAGGCCGCGGCCGAGCGTGAATTCGGCCTGGTGGAGCGGGCCGTGGCGCCGCTTGCCTCCCGGAAGGACTCCGCGTCCCAGGCACGGGCAGCCGAGGCCGCCCGTGAGATCAGCGACCTCTGCCTCACCCTGCACCGTGCCCTGGTGCAGGACCACATCTCACGCATGGACATCTGATGATTGAAGTCGAGATCGTAGGCGTTCGGATCGAACTGCCTTCCAACCAACCCCTGGTCCTGCTGCGCGAAATGCACGGCGAACGCCACGTTCCCATCTGGATCGGCACTCCCGAGGCCAGCGCCATAGCCCTCGCCCAGCAGGGTGTGGTCCCGCCACGCCCCATGACCCATGACCTCCTGGTGGACGTGGTTGAGTCGCTGGGCCACAGCGTGGTCAGCGTGAATATCGTGGCCGTGGAAGACAACATCTTTTACGGGCAGCTCCAGTTCGAGAACGGCACCACCGTCAGTTCCAGGGCGTCCGATGCCCTGGCCGTGGCGCTCCGGGCAAAGTGCCGCATCTGGTGCGCGGATTCCGTGATGGATGAGGCGGGCGTCCGCATCACCGAACATGATGAGGGCGAGGACACGGAGCCCGGTCCCACCGTGGACGAGGAGCGTGAGCTCCGCCGTTTCCGCGAGTTCCTGGACGACGTGGAACCTGAGGACTTCGACGGCTAAGGTCACGTAAAGGTTGCAGTTGAGGTTGAAAGTTCCGACACGCCCGCTGAAAGCCCCCGGGTCTTTGACCTGACGCCCCGCCGGGCCTAACGTCGAAGTATCAAGTTCCCATTGCCTACGGCAGCCGCGCAAGTCACACTGGAAAGTGCGCCCCGCGAAAACTACACGCATGGTCTTCATGCCGAGGCTGCCGCAGTTGTTCCACGGGAACGTAGGACAAGGAGGATCCAGGTGAGTCCCAAAGGCGAAGCAGGCGGGCTGAAGCAGCCCACGGC
The DNA here is from genome assembly GCF_046605375.1 of Arthrobacter sp. MPF02. Classification (GTDB taxonomy): domain Bacteria; phylum Actinomycetota; class Actinomycetes; order Actinomycetales; family Micrococcaceae; genus Arthrobacter. The sequence goes on from NZ_CP176772.1 coordinate 1,553,149, forward strand.
TGGTGTTGCTGTGCCCGCGAGCGGTGCCCAGGGCCTCCTGTTCACGGAAGACCTCCCCGTGCTGGACGAAGATGCCGGTTACCGGGGGCCCACCGCGTGCAAGGCAGCGGGCATCACCTACCGGCAGTTGGATTACTGGGCGCGCACCGGGCTTGTGGAACCCGCAGTCCGCGGCGCTGCCGGTTCCGGCTCCCAGCGGCTTTACGGTTTCCGCGACATCCTGGTGCTCAAAGTGGTCAAGCGCCTGCTCGATACCGGTGTCTCGCTGCAGCAGATCCGCACCGCCGTGGAGCACCTGCGTGAACGCGGCGTGGAGGACCTGGCGCAGATCACCCTGATGAGTGATGGCGCCAGCGTCTACGAGTGTACTTCGGCTGACGAAGTGATTGACCTGGTCCAGGGCGGCCAGGGAGTGTTCGGCATCGCGGTTGGACGCGTCTGGCGCGAGGTTGAAGGCAGCCTTGCCTCACTGCCCAGCGAGCATGCCGCAGAGCAGTCGTTCCCCGACGATGAACTGAGCAAGCGGCGGGCAGCCCGCAAGATCAGCTGATTCGTTTGAAACGCTAGAGGGCCGCTCCTCACGGAGCGGCCCTCTTGCTCTCTGCCGGCAAGTCTCAAGAACGGTGCGGCTACCGTGCGCGGCTGCGCAGCCCGCTGCCCACAGCCATCAGGTTGGCCAGCAGGTCGTCGAACAGGGCGGCGGTGGCCTTGGCTGAATCACCCGGCCAGTGGTGTACGGGATGCGCAGCGCCCTGGATCTGCTGCCAGTTGGCCTGCTCCGGTATGCGGGGGCTCAGCAGGAGTTCGCCGAACATGGACTCCATCTCCGCCAGGCGGTAGCTGTGCTCCGAGGATCCGGTCCGGACCCGGTTGGCCACGATGCCGGCGGGGGACAGGTTGGGGGCAAACTCCTCGCGAAACAACTGGATGGCCCGCATGGTGCGTTCCGTTCCGGCCACCGAGAAAAGTCCGGGCTCGGCAACGAGTGCCACCTTATCGCTGGCTGACCACGCCATCCTGGTAAGCCCGTTCAGCGAGGGCGGGCAGTCGATCAGGACCAGCTGGTAGCGGTCCGTGCCGGCGAGGACGGAGGACAGGCGGCGGAGATCGCGGCGTCCCAGGTCCGGGCGGTCGTAAATACCGGTGTAGGCGGAGCCGACGGCGACATCCAGGACAGCGGGTCCGGAGCCATTGGAATGAGTACGGGCCGTCCAGCTGCTGCCTACGACGTTTTCGGCGAGTTTTGCGCGGCGCGGACTCTTCAGCATCCTGCCGATATCCAGCTGGTCTCCGGGTTGTACGCCCAGCGCCGTGGTCGCGTCCGCGTGGGGATCAAGGTCCACCACCAGCGTGCTCACACCCGCGGCCAGTGCCGCAGACGCCAATCCCGTGGTGACGGAAGTCTTGCCGACTCCACCCTTGAGGCTGCTGATGCTGACTACTTGCACTTGAGAGACCAAAACCTAACGCCGGATGCAGTGTTGGGGGTAATGTTTGCTCCGGCAGAGCCGAAGCCGGACGGTCCTGCCGCCCTACTCATCATATGTGGATGCGTCGGCGATTCCTGCCTAATCGGGACTCGGCACGGCATCCGCTGTGCTGGCCGGGGCCCTTTCCGCCGTCACGGCTGGAAGCGATCGGGACATGACGGGAGAATCTGTGATGGTCGACACAAAGATTTGTGTTTGTCCTTGGAGGTCCTAGACACTGTGACCACTCACCGATCCACCCGCAATGATGCAGGAGAAGTATGTTTTCCAAAGTTCTGGTGGCCAACCGCGGCGAAATCGCGATCAGGGCCTTCCGCGCCGGCTACGAGCTGGGCGCCAAGACCGTTGCCGTCTTCCCACGTGAGGACAGGAACTCGATCCACCGCCAGAAAGCCGACGAGGCCTACCTGATCGGCGAGGAAGGGCACCCGGTCCGTGCCTACCTTGATGTCGACGAGATCGTGCGGGTGGCAAAGGAAGCCGGTGCGGATGCCATTTACCCCGGCTACGGCTTCCTGTCCGAGAACCCGGGCCTGGCCCGTGCAGCCAAGGATGCCGGCATCACCTTCGTGGGCCCGCCCGCCGAGGTCCTGGAACTGGCCGGCAACAAGGTGGCTGCGCTCAAGGCAGCGCGCGAAGCCGGCGTCCCCGTCCTCAAGTCCAGCGCCCCCTCCAAGGATTTGGACGAACTCCTGGCTGCAGCCGACGAGATCGGCTTCCCCATCTTCGCCAAGGCCGTCGCCGGCGGCGGCGGCCGTGGCATGCGGCGGGTGGACACCCGGGAGGCGCTGCCCGAGGCCCTGAAATCCGCCATGCGCGAGGCTGACGCCGCGTTCGGTGACCCCACCATGTTCCTGGAACAGGCAGTCCTGCGGCCGAGGCACATTGAAGTGCAAATCCTGGCCGACGCCGAGGGAAACACCATCCACCTCTTCGAGCGTGACTGCTCCATCCAGCGCCGCCACCAGAAGGTTATCGAAATCGCTCCCGCGCCGAACCTGGACGAGGGCATCCGCCAGGCCCTTTACCGCGACGCCGTGAAGTTCGCCAAGGCCCTTAACTACGTCAACGCCGGCACCGTCGAATTCCTCGTGGATACTGCCGGGGAGCGCGCCGGGCAGCACGTATTCATCGAGATGAACCCGCGCATCCAGGTGGAGCACACCGTCACCGAAGAAGTCACTGACGTGGACCTGGTCCAGGCCCAGATGCGGATCGCGTCCGGCGAAACGCTGGCAGATCTTGGCCTTTCGCAGGATTCGGTGCGCCTGCGCGGCGCTGCCCTGCAGAGCCGCATCACCACGGAGGACCCGGCCAACGGCTTCCGCCCCGACGTCGGAAAGATCACCGGCTACCGCTCCGCGGGCGGCGCGGGGGTCCGGCTCGACGGCGGCACCGTCTACTCGGGCGCCGAGATCAGCCCGCACTTCGACTCCATGCTGGTCAAGCTCACCTGCCGCGGCAGGGATTACCCGGCAGCCGTGGCGCGCGCCCGCCGCGCGCTGGCAGAGTTCCGCATCCGCGGCGTGTCCACCAACATCTCCTTCCTGCAGGCGGTGCTGGACGATCCGGACTTCGTCGCCGGTGACCTCGCCACCAACTTCATTGATGAGCGTCCGCAGCTCCTCAAGGCACGGGTATCCGCGGACCGCGGCACCAAACTCCTCACCTGGCTGGCCGATGTCACGGTCAACAAGCCCAACGGCGAGCTGACAATGCACTCCAACCCCGCGGAGAAGCTGCCCTCCGTGAAGGATGTGCAGGCAGCCCCCGGTTCCCGGCAGAAGCTCCTCGAACTGGGGCCGGAAGCGTTCGCCCGCGCACTTCGCGAGCAGAACGCCGTGGCGGTCACCGACACCACGTTCCGTGATGCCCACCAGTCGCTGCTGGCAACCCGTGTCCGCACCCGCGACCTTGTTGCCGCCGGACCTGCCGTCACCGCCCTCCTGCCGGAATTGTTCTCTGTCGAGGCGTGGGGCGGTGCCACCTACGACGTCGCGCTCCGCTTCCTTGGGGAGGACCCGTGGGACCGCCTGGCAGCACTGCGCAAGGCCATGCCGAACGTGTGCATCCAGATGCTGCTCCGCGGCCGGAACACCGTGGGCTACACGCCCTACCCCGAAGAGGTTACCGAGGCATTCGTCAACGAGGCAGCAGCCACGGGCATCGACATCTTCCGCATCTTCGATGCCCTCAATGACGTCAGCCAGATGGCCCCCGCAATCCGCGCTGTCCGGGCCACCGGCACCGCCGTCGCCGAGGTGGCGCTGTGCTACACGGGCGACCTGCTGGATCCGGCCGAGAAGCTCTACACGCTGGACTACTACCTGGAGCTTGCCCAGAAGATTGTTGACGCCGGCGCGCACATCCTGGCCATCAAGGACATGGCCGGCCTGCTGCGTCCGGCCGCCGCAGCCAAGCTCGTCGCGGCACTCCGGGAGCGCTTCGACCTGCCGGTCCACCTGCACACGCACGACACCGCGGGCGGCCAGCTTGCCACCCTCCTGGCTGCCGTCGACGCCGGTGTGGACGCCGTGGACGTGGCCTCCGCGTCCCTGGCCGGAACCACCAGCCAGGTGTCCGCTTCGGCCCTGGTCGCAGCCCTGGCGCACACCCCGCGGGACACCGGCCTGAGCCTCGACGCCGTCAGCTCCCTCGAGCCGTACTGGGAAGCGGTCCGCCGCGTCTACGCCCCGTTCGAGTCCGGCCTTCCGGGACCCACCGGCCGCGTCTACAAGCACGAGATCCCCGGCGGCCAGCTGTCCAACCTGCGCCAGCAGGCCATGGCCCTCGGGCTGGGGGAGCGCTTCGAAGCCATCGAGGACATGTACACCGCCGCCGACCGCATCCTTGGGCACCTGGTGAAGGTGACGCCGTCGTCAAAGGTGGTAGGCGACCTCGCCCTGCACCTCGTGGGACTTAACGCCGACCCCGCAGACTTCGAGGCGAACCCGCAGAACTACGACATCCCGGACTCCGTTATCGGCTTCCTGTCCGGCGAGCTCGGTGATCCTCCCGGAGGCTGGCCGGAGCCCTTCCGCACCAAGGCCCTCCAGGGCCGCAGCGTGAAGGTCCGCGACGTGGAGCTCAGCCCGGAGGACAGCGCCGCGCTGAAGTCCGATTCCAAGACCCGCCAGCACACGCTGAACCGGCTGCTCTTCGACGGGCCCACCAAGGACTACCTCAAGAGCGTTGAAACCTACGGCAACATCTCGGTCCTGGACACCCGCGACTACCTGTACGGACTCCAGCGCGGCAAGGAGCACGAAATCCACCTCGAGCGCGGCGTCCGCCTGATCGCCTCGCTGGAAGCCGTGTCGGAGCCGGACGAGAAGGGCATGCGCACCGTCATGTGCACGCTCAACGGCCAGTCCCGGCCCGTGGTGGTGCGTGACCGTTCCGTGGTGAGCAACGTCAAGTCCGCCGAGAAAGCGGATCCGGCCCAGCCGGGCCACGTCGCCGCGCCGTTCGCGGGAGCCGTCACCGTCACCGTCAAGACGGGCGAGACCGTCAACGCAGGCGACACGGTGGCCACCATCGAAGCCATGAAGATGGAAGCATCCATCACGACGCCGGTGGGCGGCAAGGTTTCCCGGCTCGCCATCTCGTCGGTGGAGCAGGTACAGGGCGGCGACCTGCTGCTGGTCGTGGAGCAGTAATCACGGCCGCAGAGTAAGACAGCGAAAGGTCCTCCCGGTACCAGCCGGGAGGACCTTTCGCTTGCTTGCGGTGCCTTGGTTCGGGCGGGGCCCGATCCTCTGCGTGCTATTCCCCACGCCCCTCTTAGGCCGCTTCGCGGCGAGCGGGGGCGCGGGGCCCCTTTTACGCACGCTGCCGGACCGGGCCCCGCCCTCGGTTGTGCCTTCAGCTACGAGCGGGGGGCTGCGTACATCTCTTCGATGATCGACTCGAAATCCTTCATCACCTGGGCGCGCTTGACCTTCATGGACGGGGTGAGGTGGCCGGATGCCTCTGTGAAATCGGCAGGGACGATGCGGAACGACTTGATGGCCTCCGCCTGAGACACCGAGGCGTTGGCTGCCGTGATCAGGTCCTGCACCGCGGCCTTGACCACCGGGTTGTTGGCGGCTTGGTCAAGGGTGGTGTCGGCCGGGAGTCCGTGCCGCTGCAGCCAGCCCGGCAGCGCCTCCTGGTCCAGCGTCACCAAGGCGCCGATGAAGGGCCGGTTATCACCAACCACCAGCACCTGTGATACCAGCGCATCAGCCCGGATCTGGTCTTCGAGCAGGGCCGGGATGACGTTCTTGCCGCCGGCGGTGACAATGATTTCCTTCTTCCGGCCGGTGATCCACACGAAGCCATCCTCATCCAGCCGGCCGATGTCGCCTGTGCGGAACCAGCCGTCGGCGAAGGTCTCCGCCGACAGGTCCTCGCGCTTGTAGTAGCCGCGCATCACGCAGACGCCCTTGGCGAGGATCTCGCCGTCGTCCCCAATTTTTACCGCATTGCCCGGCAGGGGTTTGCCCACCGAACCGATCTTGATCAGGGACGGCGTGTTCACCGAGATGGGAGCAGTGGTTTCGGTCAGGCCGTAGCCCTCGAGGACCTGAAGCCCGATGCCCTGGAAGAAGTGGCCAAGGCGTTCACCGAGCGGGCCGCCGCCGGAGACTGCGTGTGCAACGCGGCCCCCCATGGCCGAACGGAGCTTGCTGTAAACCAGCTTGTCGAAGAGGGCATGGCGCAGTTTCAGGCCCAGGCCAACGCGTCCGGCCTGCCGGGCCTTGGAAAAGGCGATGGCGGTGTCGGCGGCCTTGTGGAAGATGGCACCTTTGCCGCCGTCCTCCGCCTTGGTCAGAGCGGAGTTGTAGACCTTCTCGAAAACCCGCGGGACCGCGAGGATGAAGGTGGGCTCGTAGCTCTGCAGGTCCGAGAGCAGGTTCTTGATGTCCGGGGTATGCGCAACTGTGGTTCCGGCGGCCATGGCCAGCACCGAAATGAAGCGGGCGAAGACGTGCGCCAGGGGCAGGAACATGATGGTCTTGGCGTTCTCGTTGACGATTTCGCCAATGATGGCAAGCGCGTTGTCGGAGAGCTCGACGAAATTTCCGTGCGTCAGTTCACAGCCCTTGGGCCGGCCTGTGGTTCCTGATGTGTAGATGATGGTGGCGACGTCGCCCAGTTTCGCTGCCGTCCGGCGCGACTCCAGCTCATCATCGCCGACGCCGGCGCCGGCTTCCCGGAGGGCGTCCAGGCCCGCTCCTTCGAGCTGCCAGACGTGCTGCAAAGCGGTGAGGCCCTCCGCGGTCACGGCCTGCCGGATGACGTTCTCGTGGTGGGCAGCTTCACCGAAGGCGGCTACGGCACCGGAGTCGCCCAGGTTCCAGGCCACCTGCGAAGGGGAGGAGGTCTCGTAGATCGGCACGGAAACAGCACCCGCGAACCAGATGGCGAAGTCCACCAGGGCCCATTCGTAGCGGGTACGGGACATGATGCCCACCCGGTCTCCGGCCCCGACGCCGCTGGCAATCAGGCCCTTCGCCAGGGCCCTGACGTCCGTGAGGAATTCAGTGGCGGTGATGTCCTGCCAGGCGCCGGCCGGATCCCGGCGCGAGAACAGTGCCGGATTGCTGGCCTTGTTGGCCTGCCGCAGCACCAGGTCGGTGATATTGGTTTCCGGTGGGACAACAACAAGAGGCGGAACACTGAATTCGCGCACTATAGCTCCTTTGATATCCGGACTCCCGCTTCAGGGGTATGCCTACAGAGTAGTACGCCGCTGCGGGAGCCGTGCAGCACCAAAAACTACTAGCGGGTAACTTCTTCGTCAATGGTGTCCGGTGCCCGGCGCGGGTCCCGGCGGGGCTGCCGCGGAAACCTAGAATGGGGGCACTATGTACGCACAATCCTCCGGCGAACCTGCAGGCCCCTCCAGAAAGCCTGCGCCGTGGCGCCGGTCCGCGTCGCTCCGGGCCGGAAGCAGGCAGCGCGACAGCTTCCGGACGCAGCTGCGCCTGGGCCGGAGGGGCCTTGCAATCGGGATCGACATCGGCGGGACCAAGGTGGCAGCGGGTGTGGTGGATTCCGAAGGCAGGATCCTTAGCGAAGCACGCCGCTCCACGCCGGGCACAGACCCGCGCGCCGTGGAACGCGTCATCGTGGAGCTGGTGGAGGAGCTGGGGCGCGCGCACCGGATCCGCTCGGTGGGCATCGGCGCGGCCGGCTGGATGGACCTCGACGGCGGGACCGTCCTGTTCAGCCCGCATTTGGCATGGCGGAACGAGCCGCTGCGGGCAAACCTGCAGCAGCTGCTGCGGCGGCCGGTGCTGCTGGCCAACGACGCCGACGCCGCGGCATGGGCGGAGTGGCGTTTCGGCGCAGGCCAGGGCGAGGACCGGCTGGTCTGCATCACCCTCGGTACCGGCATCGGCGGTGCCATGGTCATGGACGGCAGGGTGGAGCGTGGCCGGTTCGGTGTGGCCGGCGAGTTCGGGCACCAGGTCATTATGCCCGGCGGCCACCGGTGTGAGTGCGGAAACCGCGGGTGCTGGGAACAGTACGCATCAGGGAACGCTCTGGGGCGTGAGGCGAGGATCCTCGCGCGCAGCAATTCGCCCATGGCCCAGGACCTGCTGGCTGCCGTGGACGGCCGCGCCGAAACCATCACCGGTGCCGTCGTCACCGAACTTGCGCTGGCAGGCGACACCGCCTCCCGGGAACTGATCGAGGAGGTTGGCGAATGGCTGGGCCTGGGCCTGGCAAACCTCGCCGCTGCGCTCGACCCCGGACTGTTCGTGATCGGCGGGGGACTATGCTCGGCCGGCGACCTGCTGGTGGAACCCGCCCGGAAGGCTTTCGCCCGCAACCTGACCGGCCGCGGTTTCCGGCCCGCCGCAGAAATCGAGCTTGCCGCCCTGGGACCACACGCCGGATTGATCGGCGCGGCGGACCTGTCCAGGGTGGCCGGCCGGTCCCGCTCCTGACCGGCTACACCCGGGCGCCGTCGTCGTCCTCGTCCTTGTCCTGGGGCAGCTTCATGATGAGGTATACCGTCCCCAGCACGAACGCGGCCACGATGCCCAGGACAGCCAGCAGCGGCGCCGAGCGCCAGAACATCGCAGAAAGCAGCAGGGCAACCGGTCCACCCACGGCGGCCAGCCATGCCAGCATGGTCAGGGGATCCGTTCCCGCCAGGCTGGGTGGTTCTTCCGGGACGAAGTCGTCCCCGTCGTCGTGCACGTCATAGTCACGCGGACCTGTGCCGGTTCTGTCCGGGCCGTCCTGCGGGCCCTCCGGCGCCTGCCGCCCGGCAGCCGACGGTGCCCGGGACCCCGCCAAGCCCAGGGGGTCGAAGTCGCGGAACGAGGCCCCAGGACCTGACCGGGCTGCCGGATCTCCGGGTTTGGCAGCCGAACTCCCCTCACCAGGATCCTGGCCGGCCGCGGGGGAGTCCTCCTGCAGGCGCGCCACCAGGTCCAGCCAGACGGCGTCGTCGTCTTGGTTGGCGCCCTGGTCCGGGGAGTCCGGGGAACCGGAACCGGGCCTGTTCACGCCGCCCCCTCCCTGCCTGCCGCTGCGGGCGCTGCGCCATGATCGGCGGTGCCGGCAAGCGTGGAGCGGATGAAGTCCACAGAGCCGCGGAAGATCCGGTCGGCGTCGTTGTCCATGGTGGCCACGTGGTAGCTGTTCTCGAGCCGCAGCAGTTCCAGCGGCGCATGCACCAGGCCGCGCCGCAGCGCGGCAATGCTGGAATCGGACACCACATGGTCCACCGTGGACCGGTACACCTGGACAGGTGCTGTAATCCGGGGCAGGAGCCGGAGGGTGTCCCTGAACATCTTGTTCATCTCGTGTGCTGCCGCCACGGGCGTGCGCGGGTAGGCACCCTCATCCACGCCTTCCTTGAGGATGTCGTTGGCGATGGCCGGTGTGCTTTTCATGACCAGCTTGAGGATGCCTGCAAGCGGGGCCCGGGGATCGTCGATGACCAATGCCGGATTGACCAGCACCACCCCTGCCACGGGGCGGGTGGCGGCAATCCGCAAGGCCAAGGCACCGCCCATACTGATTCCGGCGGCGAACACATGGTCGCACTCAGCCTCAAGCTCCAGGTAGGCATTGTCCAGCGCACCGTGCCACTGTTGCCACCGGGTCCGGGCGAGGTCCTGCCAGCTGGTGCCGTGACCGGGAAGGAGGGGCATCCGTACGGCGAATCCTGCCGCGGCAAAGGCGTGCGCCCAGGAGCGGAGCCCATGGGGGCTTCCGGTAAAGCCGTGCGAGAGGACCACCCCGGTCCGTGGGCCGTCGCCGCTGGATACGCTGCTGAAGGGGCTGTGGTCCGGGCTGGACGTCATGGGGTCTCCGAAGTGCTGGTCAAACGGGCGCGGGCGCGGATGAACGCGCTGGACCTGGCGAAGATCTCCGGCGCATCAACGTCCAGCGTAGCCACATGGCCACTGCTGGCAAGGCTTACCACTTCGGCCAGGCGCGGCCCGAGCCCTCTCCGTAGGAGGTCCAGGGACGTTGGCGGAACCACGGCGTCCGCCCGCGACTTGAAAACCTGGACCGGTGCCGTGATGTCCGGCAGGCCGCGGTTGGCCGCCGCGAACAGTTTCTTGAGCTCATGCACCGCGGACAACGGTGTGCGGGAGTAGTCCCCGTCCTCCGTGACGGCCGCCGTGGATCCTTCCTCCTGGATGGGTATGGTGGTCCGCTGGAAGTACTTCAAGAGCCCGATGATGCGGACCCGGCGGTCGTAGAAGCTGAGGCCCGGGTTCACCACGGACACGCCTGCCACCGGGTGCCGGGACGCCGTCAGCAGCGCCACCGCCCCGCCCATGGAGAGTCCGGCGGCAAAGCATGTGTCCGTCCGCGCCCGGAGGTCGAGGAAAGCCGCCTCATAGCTGCGGTACCAGTCATTCCAGCCGGTCCGGGACAGCTGGCGCCAGTCCGTTCCGTGTCCTGGCAGCAGCGGCACTGTCACGGCGTAACCCTGTTCGGCCAGGTGCTCCGCCCACGGCAGCACGCTGAGTGGGCTTCCCGTGAAGCCATGGCATATGGCCACGCCGGTCCGCGCGTTCACGCCATGGCCGGGATAGCTGAAAGCGGCAGGGCGGGGCGGCATGCTGCTCTCAGTCATGACTCCATCGTGTCACTGTTCCGGACAATTCTCACTAGAGTAGGGTTGCATTGAACTGCTGGCCAGGCACGCTGCGGAGCCTGGGAGCCGCCTTCCGGAGAGGTTCACACGTGTTCTATTGGGTCATGAAGAGGATCTTCCTTGGTCCGGTGATTAAGCTGCTCTTCCGACCCTGGGTCAAGGGCCTGGACAATATCCCGGATCACGGCGCGGCGATTATCGCCTCCAACCACCTGTCCTTTTCCGATTCGATCTTCATGCCGCTCATGGTCAGGCGGCCCGTCGTCTTCCTGGCCAAGTCCGAATACTTCACCGGCACGGGCATCAAAGGGCGGCTGACGGCGCTGTTCTTCCGCCTGACCAACCAGCTGCCCATGGACCGCTCCGGCGGTGCTGCTTCGGCAGCCTCCCTCAATTCCGGCATGGAAGTCCTCAACCATGGCGGCCTGCTCGGAATCTATCCGGAGGGGACGCGAAGCCCCGATTCCAGGCTGTACCGGGGCAAGGTTGGCGTGGCGCGGCTGGCCCTCCGCGCCGGGGTCCCGGTGGTTCCGGTGGCGATGATCGGCACGGACAAGGTCCAGCCGATCGGCAAGCGGCTGCCGAACATCCGCAGGATCGGCATGATCTTTGGCGAGCCGCTGGACTTCAACGCCTACCGGGACCAGGCCGAGGACCGGGACGTCCAGCGGAAAGTCACCGACCAGATCATGTTCGAACTCCAGCGGCTCTCCGGCCAGGAGTACGTGGATGAGTATGCCGCCGTCGTCAAGCTGCGGCTGGCTGGCAAGCCTGAAGAAGCCGCGGCCAGCGCCGAGCCACTCGCCTCTCCGGCACCGGGGGAGGACGCTTCGGATTTGCAGGCGGGCGATGTAGCCTTGAAGCCGGGCCGGGAGGACGACGGCGGGGCTGCCGCCGCCGGCTAGGCGGCACTTGCGGCGGCGCTCTCGGTTGTGACGCCCTTGCCTGCAAGCGTGACGGTGCGGTGTCCACCAATCCCGCGCTGCCGTTAGGCTTAGATGGTGACTGAGCTATCTGCAAAACCCGTCTTTTCGCTGTCCGGCACCGCCCAGAGCGGGGCCGCCAACTATCCAGGACTGGATGACTGGCGGGACCTTCCCATTTCCCAGCAGCCCACCTGGCAGGACAGGGAAGTTTTTGACGCCTCGGTAAAGGAACTGTCCATTCTGCCTCCGCTGGTGTTTGCGGGCGAGGTGGACGTCCTGAGGGAGCGGCTCGCGGCAGCGGCCCAGGGAAAGGCGTTCCTCCTGCAGGGCGGTGACTGCGCCGAAACCTTCGAGGCGGCAACGGCGGACAAGATCAGCGCCCGGGTCAAGACCATCCTCCAGATGGCTGTGGTGCTGACGTACGGCGCCGCCATGCCGGTAATCAAGATGGGCCGCATGGCCGGGCAATTCGCCAAGCCCCGTTCCTCCAACGACGAGACCCGTAACGGCGTGACCCTTCCCGCCTACCGCGGCGACATTGTCAACGGCTACGAGTTCACCCCGGAGTCCCGCGGGCACGACGCCGCACGGATGCTCCGTGCCTACCACACCTCCGCATCCACGCTAAACCTCATCCGGGCCTTCACCCAGGGCGGGTTCGCCGATCTCCGGTCCGTGCACCAGTGGAACAAGGGTTTTACCGAAAATCCTGCCCACGCACGCTATGAGTCGCTGGCACGGGATATCGACCGCGCCATCAAGTTCATGGACTCCTGCGGCGCAGACTTCGAGGCCCTCAAACGCGTCGAGTTCTTCGCCAGCCACGAGGCCCTGCTGCTGGACTACGAGCGGGCCTTGACCAGGATTGACTCCCGCACCGGGCTGCCCTACGACACCTCCGCCCACTTCCTGTGGATCGGGGAGCGGACCCGCGAACTCGAGCACGCCCACGTTGACTTCCTTTCGCGCGTCCGGAACCCCATTGGCGTCAAGCTGGGCCCCTCCACGACGGGCGATGACGCGCTGCGGCTGATCGACAAGCTGGACCCGGAGCGCGAACCGGGACGCCTGACCTTCATCACCCGCATGGGTGCCGGCAACATCCGCGAAAAGCTGCCCGCCGTCGTCGAAAAGGTCACCGCGTCCGGGGCCCAGGTCCTGTGGGTCACCGATCCCATGCACGGCAACACTGTCACGTCCCCCAACGGGTACAAGACCCGCAATTTCGACGACGTCATCGACGAGGTGCGCGGGTTCTTCGAGGTGCACCATGCGCTGGGTACCGTCCCTGGCGGCCTGCATGTCGAGATGACCGGTGACGACGTGGCCGAGTGCCTGGGCGGCGCCGACCCCATCGACCAGGATGCCTTCCTTGACCGCTACGAGTCAGTCTGCGACCCCCGCCTGAACCACATGCAGTCCCTGGAAATGGCGTTCCTGGTGGCTGGCGCCCTCGCCCGCCACTGATTCTTCCACCGTGGTGCAGGCGGTCCGCCGCCTACACCACGGTCAGGGTGATGACCGAGCCCTCGGGCACCTCGGTGTCCACCGGTTCCTGGTCACGGACCGTTCCGAAGAAGCCGCCCAGGATGTTGTTGACCCGCACCTCGAACCCCAGGGCCTCCAGCGCACGCCGCGCTTCTCCGGCCTGCCGGCCAATGTAGCTGGGCACCTCCACCATCCGCGGGCCCTTCGAGATGGTCAACGTTACGGTCTGGCCGCGGGTCAGGGTGCCGCCTGCCGGTGCCTGGCTGACTACTGCGCCTTCCGGGATGTTCCGGTCGAACACTTCCTCCCGCGCCACCTCGGCGTTAAGGCCTGCTGCCTCGATCGCATCGACTGCGTCGTCCTCGTCCTGGCCCACCACGAAGGGCACGGGGATGGGTTCCGGGCCTTTCGAAACGATCATGCCCACCGGAGTTCCACGCCGGGCCGGAGTGCCGGGCGCGGGATCCTGGGCCAGGACAATGCCTGCCGGCGTCTCCTCGTTGAATTCCTCTGTAACGGTTCCCAGAGCCATTTCTGCAGTGTTCAGGACGTTCTTGGCTTCGTTCAGAGTTGCGCCTTCCAGTTGCGGCAGGGGGAAAAGCTGTGGTCCCTTGGACACGATCAGCGAGACTGGCTGGAACTTCCGGATCTCCGTTCCGGCTTCGGGCTCGGAACCAACCACCACCCCCGAAGGGACGTCGTCATCGAAAACGTCCTGGGTGGTGGACCTGAAGCCGGCGGTGCTTAGGAGCTGCTGCGCCTCCGCCAGCGTCTTATTGGCCACGGAAGGGATTGTGGCTGCGGCGCCGGGACCCATGCCAAAGAACCAGCCGGCACCGGTGGCCAGCAGGGCGGCAAGGACCAGGACCACAATCCACAGGACACCGCGCCGCCGCGGACTGCCCTCGCGCAGCGCCCGCACCGGCGTGGCCGCGGCGCGGGCCCGGGCCTTCTCCTCCTCTTTGTCCGCCTTGCGCAGGGCGCGCTTGCTCAAGGCGGGTGCGGCAGGCCAGGCCTCCTCGCTATCTTCGCCGGGCGGGGTAAGGACGTGGCTTCCGTGGGTGGCCGGCGGGCCGGAACCTGGCCCGCCGGGCTCCTGCCCTTGCACGGGGCGGTACGGCGGCGGGGCCGGCCGGCCTGGCGGCATTACCGTTGTGGGATTGCTGACCTGGCCAATGAATTCGGTGCGGTTGCGGGAGTCTTCGTCCGGCGCCGGGGCCGGCTCCCGGGCTATTCCCGGCAACCGGGGGCCAGCAGCGATGGCGGCCGGCGGCTGCAGGTCCAGTTCCCGGTCCGACAGATTGGTGCGGATATGCCGGAGTTCCTGAAGGAGTGCGTTGGCGTCCACAGGCCGGTTTTCGGGGTCGTTGGCGGTGCACCACTGCACCAGCTCATCCACTTCCGTGGCAAGTCCCGGAACCAGGTCCGACGGCGGCCGTACGGTCCCGTTGACGTGCTGGTAGGCAACCTGGATGGGAACCTCGCCGTCGAACGGCTGCTGCCCCGTGAGCATCTCAAACAGCATGATTCCGACGGAATAGACATCGCTGCGGGTGTCGGCCGACCTGCCCAGGACAAGCTCGGGCGGCATGTAGGCGACAGTTCCCATCAGGGTTCCGGAGTTCGTGGACGTAGTGACCGCCCGGGCCAGGCCGAAGTCACCGATCTTGATCCTGCCGTCGTCGGCAATGAGGACGTTTTCGGGCTTCACATCGCGATGGATGAAGCCGGCTGCATGCGCCGCTGCCAGCCCCTCCACCACCGGATCGATCAGTGCCAGGGCAAGCCGCGGAGGCAAGGCTCCCTTCGTGGTGATGACGTCCCGGAGGGTGTGGCCCTTGATGTACTCCATGACCAGGTATGCCGTATGGCCGTCCGTTCCCTGGTCAAGGACGCCCACCACGTGCGGGTGCGACAGGCGGGCGGCCGCCTTCGCCTCACGCCCCAGCCGGCCGAGGAAGTTCTCGTCGGCGGCCAGGTGGGGATGCAGGACCTTCAGTGCCACGTCACGTTCGAGCCGCTGGTCCACCGCAAGATAGACGGTGGACATGCCTCCCCGCGCCAGCCGTGACCTGACGGCATAGCGGTTGTCCACCAGCGTTCCTACAAAAGGGTCAGACACCTGTTCCTGCACCCTTCGATCCTAGTCCCCGGAGCAAAACGGGTCCGAACCCTTCCCCGGTCCGGACCCGTTCCACAACACTTGCCGCTTGTGCGGCCGGTGATGAAGCTTCGGCTAGCCGAAGTTCTTCCGGTGTGCCTTGATGGCGGCAACGTAGGCCTTGGTGTCTTCGTACATGCCGTACTTGCTGACTGAATACTGGCCCTGGTAGTAGCCGGCGATGGCGTTGTCCTCGTTCTTGCTGGTGGCAAGGAGCTGGCGGATGATAGCAACACCGGCGGTGGCGTTGTCGTACGGATCCAGCAGGTTCAACTTCCGCCCCACCAGGTCCGACGCCCACTGGCCGGAGCTGGGGATGACCTGCATGGTGCCAATGGCGTTCGCGGGGGACACGGCACGCTGGTCGAATCCGGACTCCTGGTGCGCGAAAGCCAGCGCCAGGGCGGGATCCACACCCATCCGCCGTGCAGCGTCCGCGACGATGTTGCGCATCTCGGCGCGGGACGGGACCGGCGAAGCATTCAGGAGCGCCTTGTTCTCGTTGGCCGAGCTGACCACGGCTGCAGGATAGCTGAATCCCAGGAAGGAACTCGGCACAAGCGGGGTGACCGAAGCTGCAGGCTGCGGGGCAGCACCTGACCCGCCCGGGATGGCCAGCTTGTTGCCCGGGTAGATCACGGTGGTCATGCTCATGCGGTTCGCGGAGAGAAGCTCCGAGAGCTTGACCCCGTGCCGGGATGCGATGCCGGAAAGCGTGTCTCCAGCCTTGACGGTGTAGGAACCGCCGGAGGGGGCGGGGGTTGCGGAGGTGGTGGCCAGCGCCGCCGGAGCAGGTGCCGGTGCGGCGGGCGCCGGAGCGGAGCCGGCTCCGCCCACTTTGATTTTCTGGCCCGGGTAGATGATGGAACGCATGTTGAGGTTGTTCCAGCTGAAGACATCGGCCAGGCTCACGTTGTGCCGGGCGGCGATGGCTCCCAGGGTGTCCCCGGACTTCACGGTGTAGGTTGCGCCGCCGCCGGCAGGAGCAGCAGCGGGGGCAGGTGCCGGGGCGGCGTGTGACGGGCTGGCGGGTGCCGCACCATCACCGGACAGCTTAATCTTCTGGCCCGGGTAAATGATGGTGTTCGCCTGCAGGTTGTTCAGCTTGAGCACGTCGGCGGTCTTCAGGCCGAACCGCCCGGCAATGGCGCTAATCGTGTCACCGCGGACAATCGTGTACTCGGCCGGCGCCGTCGGCTGGGCCGGACGGAACGCCACGGGGATAGCCGTAGATACGGAAGACGCAGGAATAACGGCTCCCTTGGCCATGGCTGCCTGCGCTTCCATCGCGGCGGCAAGCGTTGCGGGGATGGCACGGGCCGGCTTTTCCGCGGCAGCGGGCTCCGCAACGGCCAGGGAGGACAATACGACCGCAGGCAGTGCCGCCGTAGTGGCGGCAAGCATCGGCAGGCTCGGCCTTGGGGGCCGCTGGGGCGAGCGGGACATCGTCATGTAAAGAATCCTCTTCTCAACTGCGGGCGCGGGCGGAGATGCCGCTGATATTTCTGATACTACTGTTACTCGAGTTATTAGTGTTACGAGCGTGAACAATGTGAATCTCTCATGAACTTGGCAATAGCACAAGAAATCCGGGGATAGCAGCAAGGACTGTTTTTCGGAGTGTCTGCACGTCAGCGGCGGGAAGGGCGCAGCCCGACTAGGCGGTGGGATGTCCACCGTGGCAACCTTGATTCGTGAGTAATGTAGAAAGCCTTGTGGGCGAGTGGTTGCCCCTGCCCGACGTAGCCGGCATTTTGAATATCCCCATCACCAGGGTTCACAGCCTCATTGATGAAAGGGCGCTTGCGGCAGTACGTATAGGGGAGCGGAATATCAGGTCCGTGCCCGCAGCCTTCATCCAGGATGGACATATCGTGGACAGCCTCAAAGGCACAATCGTGGTGCTGGCTGATGCCGGATACTCCGATGAGGACCTGATTGTTTGGCTGTTCACCGAAGACGAATCCCTGCGCGGACGTCCCATCGATGCACTGCGCGAAGGCCGTAAGACCGAGATTCGGCGCCGGGCCCAGACCCTGGCCTGGTGAGGCCAACTCTGTCCTAGGACGCCCGGCTTACTGCTGCCTCAGCCAGCCTCCGGAGCGCGGTCTTGGGCAACTCGTCGAGCGGAAGTGCCTCAAGGGCGTCGTAGGCGGCTGAACCGAAGCCGTCGATGAGGACCTCGGTAGCCTGGAGCGCTCCTGATTCCTCGATGATCCGCCGGATCTCGTCAATGTCGTCGTCGGACAGCTCCGGACTGCCGAGGCGGGCATCGAGGAAAGCGGACTCCGAGGGAGCGGCCTGGTCCAAAGCCAGCGCTACGAGGACAGTCCTCTTGCCCTCGCGCAAATCGTCCCCGGCAGGCTTTCCGGTGGCCAGAGGGTCGCCAAAGACACCCAGGACGTCATCGCGGAGCTGGAACGCTTCGCCCAAGGGAAGCGCAAATGCCGAGTAGCCCCTGAGCAGGTCATCGGAAGCGCCGGCCAGGGCACCGCCAAGGGCGAGCGGATGCTCAGTTGAGTATTTTGCGCTCTTGAAACGGATGATTGACTGGGCGCGGCTGACGGCGCCGGCACGGTCACGCACCGGGCCCGCAACTTCTTCGAGGATGTCCAGGTACTGCCCGGCCATGACTTCCGCCCGCATGAGATTGAAGATCAACCGTGCCCGGCTCCCTGACGCCGCACGTTCGCCGATGTCCGTGAACGCCTCCTCGCTGAAGGAGAGGCACAGGTCGCCCGCCAGGATGGCTGCCGCCTGGCCGAACCGTTCACTGTCCAGCGCCCAGCCCTGCTCGCCGTGCAGCTGGCTGAACCGCCGGTGGACGCTTGGTCCACCCCGCCGCGTATCCGAGCGGTCAATGATGTCGTCATGAATCAGGGCGGCCGCCTGGAACAGCTCCAGCGCTGCACCCGCGGCAACCACCTCGCCGGCATCGGCATGGCCGCCGGCGCCCCGCCAGCCCCAGTAGCACATCAGGGCGCGAAGGCGTTTGCCACCGGTCACCAGGTTGGAGATGGACCCCATGATGGGATCGATGTCAGGAGAGATTGCAGACATCACCGACTGGCGCGTCGTGAGGAATCCGGTCAGTTCACCGGCCACTGCGGCTACAAAATCCGCCTGTTCGTGCCGCAGTTGTTCCGCGGCCGTCACTTGGCTGTCTCTGCTGCCACGTTGGCCCCAATGGTGTAGGTGGCTGTTCCCGAGGCTTCGACCACCGACAGGTTCACAGTCTCGTTGTCGCCACGGACGAAGTCTTTGGAGGCGACAGAACCAACCGCTTCACCGGGCACCGCCTTGAAGCCCTGTGCCTCAAGCGCCTTGCTGTAGAAATCGATAACGGCAGCCGGGGGAGCCCCCACCGTAGCTACCAGGGCAGCCGTTGCAGGCACCGAAGCCTTGTCGAAGCTGCTGGACACGACGCTGGCTCCGGGCATCAGGGGGAGCAGCTGCTGGGGAAAGCCCTCAACAACTGCGCCCACCGTGGCTGAGGTATTGGGCGAGGCAGATGGACTGGCGGAAGCCGTCACGGTGGGCTGGGTTGTGGCAGGCATGGCGGAGGAGGCAGCGGGGGCCGGTGCGCTCTGGCTAGGGCTGCACGCCGCGAGCGCCAGGACTGCACCGGCAGCGAGAGCGGCCAGGCGAGCTGGCTTGGAGTTTCCAAAGAACGTCACAGGGACTTTCCTCCTGGTGTTGATGCCGGATGCCAGCCACCAGTTTAGTCAGTACCTGCCGATAGGATTGCAGCTGTGGGGCCAGACGGATGAATCAGCAAGCCGCAGAGCGCCTTCCCCGCCGCCGGCGTACATGCATCATGCATGTGGACATGGACGCATTCTTCGTCTCCGTTGAGCTCCGGACGCGGCCTGACCTTCGGGGAAAGCCGGTCATCGTCGGTTTTCCCGCCGAGCGGTCCGTGGTGCTGTCCGCCTCCTACGAAGCGCGGGCGTTCGGCGTGAAGTCGGCGATGCCAATGGCCGTAGCAACCCGGATGTGCCCGCAGGCGGTCATCATCGAACCCCGGCACAAGCTGTACTACGAGGTGTCCCGTCAGCTGATGGCCATCTTCGAGTCGGTCACGGATCTCGTCGAACCGCTCAGCGTTGATGAGGCGTTCCTCGATGTCACCGGCGCCATCCGCAGGCTCGGTCCGCCGAGGGAGATAGCGGAACACATCCGGCAGCGGGTCGCCTCAGAGCTCGGCATCACTGCATCCGTTGGTGTCGCCGAAACCAAGTTCGTGGCCAAGATCGCCTCAACCCGGTGCAAGCCTGACGGGTTGCTTCTCATCGGGCCGGACGAGACAGTCCCTTATCTCCACAGCCTGCCCGTTTCTGCCCTCTGGGGCGTGGGTGCGAGGACGGCTGAAGTCCTGGCCAAAATGGGAATCCGCACTGTGGCGGATGTCGCGGCAACGCCGGTATCGGCGCTCCGGAAGACCCTCGGCGCCACAGGGGAACACGTTCACCAGCTGTCCTGGGGCATCGATCCGCGGCGGGTCACTCCGGTACGCGTGGAGAAGAGCATCGGGGCCGAGGAGACCTTCGCGGTGGATACAACGGACGACGCCCTCCTCCACCGGGAGCTGCTCCGCCTGTCCCATCGTACTGCCGCCCGGTTGCGCAGTTCCGGGATGGTGGCGCGCACCGTCGCGCTGAAGCTGCGTTTTGCGGACTTTTCGACCATCAGCCGCAGCCGCACGCTCCAGGCGCCAGTGGACAGCGCGCAGCTCATCTACGGCGTGGCACTCCAGTTGCTCAATTCAGTAGGCAGCCGCACCATGTCCGTGCGCCTCGTGGGCGTCAGGGCGGAACAGCTGGAGGATGCCTCCCGGACATCCCGTCAGTTGAGCATCGACCGGCGGGACGACAACTGGCGGGCGGCCGAGCAGGCCCTGGACGAAGTGACCCGGAAATTCGGCAGCAGATCGGTCCTGCCGGCCCGGCTGATGGAGCCCGGCAACGGTGCCGGCGAAGGAGCATGAAGCC
This sequence comes from Arthrobacter sp. MPF02, assembly GCF_046605375.1. Classification (GTDB taxonomy): domain Bacteria; phylum Actinomycetota; class Actinomycetes; order Actinomycetales; family Micrococcaceae; genus Arthrobacter. The sequence continues at coordinate 1,573,323 of NZ_CP176772.1, forward strand.
GCGCGGGGACGCGGGTGTGGCGGCTCTCCGGAGCGTCATTGCCGTCTTTCAGAAAGGCCCTGAACAAACTATCCTTAGATGTACATAGTTTTTGAGTGACTGGACATACTGCCGGACCCTCTTGGACATGCTCCCGCTCCCGCGGCCGGGTGCCTGGTTCCAGCTTTCGCCGAAGCCGGCGTAGCGGGAACCGCACAGGCACAACAGTCGTTAAGGTGCTGTAGTAGTGGCTGGGAACCAGCCCGGACGTTGGCCTACAAAGGAGGTCGTGATGCCGCTGTCGGAGCACGAACAGAAGCTGCTTGAGCAACTGGAGAAGCAGCTTCACGAGGACGACCCGAAGTTCGCGAATTCCATGGGGTCCGATCCCGGACGTTCGTGGTCCACGCGGCACGTGGTGATCGGCGTCCTCTGCGCCCTTGCGGGCGTCTTCCTGTTATTGGTCGGTGTCACACTGCAGAACATCTTCGTTGGCGTCCTCGGTTTCATCGTCATGGGCGGCGGTGTCTACTTCGCCACGATGCGCAGTACTTCAGCGGCCAAGCCCGGCACGAAGGCCGGACGGGGGAAACCCGGCAAGCAACGGAGTTCGTTCATGAGCAACCTTGAGGAGCGTTGGGACGAACGGCGCCAAGGCGAGCCCTAGCCCCACCGGTACCCCACCCTTCCACTTTCCTCCCCCTGGCTGGGGAGTGCGCGCGAAAAGACCCCCGCGGGGGTCTTTTCGCATTTAAGCGGGTCTTTCCGCCCGGGCAGGCGACCCCACAGCCGCCGGCAGGTTTCCTGCCGGCGCCCTAGGCCGTCCGGTGCCGCTCCGGACGCCAAAGTCCCTCCACTTCCCACCACCCGCCCCAAAATCCCGTACTTTCGCGGCCTGTTGCCCATAAAAATGCACGTCAGCGGCCCGTTCTGCGTTGACTGTGGTGGAAAGTGGAGTAATGTGGAGGGCATAAGAGGGTGGTTGCAACATTAGGGGATGTGCAGTTCCTGACAGCGGACAGGCGGTGGGCCAGTGTTTCTGGGCACTCACTCGCCGCGTCTGGATGAAAAGGGGCGGATCATTCTCCCCGCCAAGTTCCGCGAGGAGCTTGCCGCCGGGCTGGTGCTCACAAGGGGCCAGGAGCGTTGCATCTACGTCTTCAGTGAGGCGGAATTTGCGCGGGTCCACGAACAGATGCGGGAGGCACCAATCTCCTCCAAGCAGGCGCGTGACTACATCCGTGTCTTCCTCTCTGGAGCCTCTGACGAGGTACCTGACAAGCAGGGGCGCGTGACAATTCCTCCCGCGCTCCGGGAATACGCAGGACTCGGCCGGGAACTTGCCGTCATCGGCGCAGGCTCCCGTGCGGAGATTTGGGACGCCCAGGCCTGGAATGAATACCTCGCCGAGAAGGAGACGGCTTTCTCGGAAACCGATGACCCCATCCCGGGCATTCTCTGAATACCGGAACGGGCAAGGACCGGAGTTTCTTGGACGAGATCTCCAGCCGCCCATCGGCCGGCCAACCTGACTCACTTCCCCGGAGCCAGGCGGGCGGGACGATAGGCGCGGATGGGGATCTGGCCCAAGAAGCAGGCATGGTGACGACGACGGCGGGAAAGGACGAGGCGTGAACGAACAACCCAGACCCGCGTCCGAACGCCATGTACCGGTCCTGCGGGACCGGTGCATCAATTTGTTGGCGCCAGGCTTCGAAGCCGCGAGGCTCCGTGGTGAGACTCCCGTTGCCATCGATGCGACGCTCGGTATGGGCGGGCACTCCGAGGCCATGCTCCAGCGTTTCCCCGACCTCCACCTCATCGGCATCGACCGGGATGAAGAGGCTCTTGCGCTGGCCGGAGAGAGGCTGGAACCTTTCGCGTCGCGGACCGATCTCGTGCATGCCGTATACGACGAGATTGCGGATGTCCTTGCAGACCTCGGTGTTCAGGAAGCTCACGGGATCCTCATGGACCTCGGTGTTTCGTCGCTTCAGCTGGACGAACGGGAACGTGGCTTCGCGTACTCCTTTGACGCGCCGCTGGACATGCGCATGGACACCAGCCGGGGCCAGACGGCCGCCGACGTCGTGAACACCTACAGCGAGGACGAGCTGGTCCGGATCATCCGCAAATGGGGCGAGGAAAAATTCGCCGGCCGCATTGCGAACAGGATCGTGACCGCACGCGCCGCCAAGCCCTTTACTACCACCGGGGAGCTGGTGGAACAGATCCGTTCCGTGGTGCCTGCCTCGGCAGCCAAGTCCGGCGGACATCCTGCCAAGAGGACGTTCCAGGCATTGCGCATCGAGGTCAATGAGGAACTGGACGTCCTGGAACGCGCCGTTCCTGCCGCGGTCGAAGCAACGGCGCTGGGCGGACGCATCGTGGTCATGTCCTACCACTCCCTTGAGGACAAGATCGTCAAGAGCGTTTTCCAGTCCCGGTCCAAATCCTCCGCTCCGCTGGGCTTCCCGGTTGAACTGGAGGAGCACAAGCCCGAACTGAAGACCCTGACCAAAGGCACAGAGGTGCCAACCGCCGTCGAAATTGCGGAAAACCCGCGCGCAGCATCAGCCAGGCTGCGGGCGGCAGAACGAATCAGAGCCAGGAGAGCTGCATGAGCACCGCTGCCGTCAAGAACTTTCCCGTCGTCTCCGGCAATTTGGCAGCCAGCGCAAGCTCGCCGGCAGGATCACCGGGGGAGGGCCGCAAAAGCCGCACGCCCCTCTCCGTGGTGCGCACCGCACCCAGGAAGCGGCGGCTGCCCTTCGTGGTGCTCTGCTTCGCCATGCTTGCGGTTGCCCTGGTCGCGGTGCTGGTCCTGAACATCTCCGTTTCCACCGCGCAGTACCAGCTTGTGGAACTTCGGGCCCGGCAAAGCACCCTCACCAAGCAGAACCAGGACCTCACCCAGCAGGTGCAGAACTTCGAGGCTCCGCAGAACCTGGCGGCGAAGGCGAAGGACCTTGGTATGGTCGCCTCCACGGTCAAGGGGCAGATCGACCTGTCAACGCTCTCCGTCACCGGCAAGGCGACGCCGGCAGTTAAGGGAGCATCCGAGGGGGCCGTGATTCCTGCTCCGGCTGTGGCCGGGCAGCTTCTGGTGGTCCCGCCGGCCACCAAGGGCGAACCGCTCGAAAGCCGAAAGCCGGTTGATGATCCGGCACCCGCCAACACCCCGGCTGCTGCGGCTCCCGCCGCCGGAGCTCCTGCCGCGGACGCAGCGGCCGCAGACGCGTCTGCCCGAACTCCGGCGGCACCTGCCGCGGAGGTGCCGCCGGCCGAACTGCACGGCGGAACCGTTCCGGTGCCCCAGCAGAAAGTTCCAGGGCAGTAACAGGCAGGCAGGACAGGCAACAGGGTCGAGCAGCAAGGACATCCACGGTGGCGCAAAGGACCGGCAAAGCAGTTAACAGCAAGGTGCCCAATGCCACCAAGCGGCTGCGGCTGGGGCTGGGCATCATGCTCACGCTCCTGTTGGTGGTGGGCGGCAAACTGTTCCTTGTCCAGGGCCTGGACGTCGGCGGTATGGCTGCGGCGGCGCTCAACAAGCGGATGACGGAAACCGTCCTGCCGGCGGAACGGGGCAGCATCCTGGACGCGAACGGCACCGTCTTGGCCAACAGCGTCATCCGCTACAACGTTGTGGTGGACCAGCGCGTCAATACGAAGACCGAAAGCTTCAAGCGCCTGGATGAGGCCAAGGAAAAGCTGGTGGACGTGTCCCGGGACCAGGGGCTCGACGAACTGGCCGCTGCGCTGGGAATGGACAAAGGCGCGATCCGTGAAGCGACCACCGGCGACCGTCCGTACTACATCGTGGCCAAGGACGTGAAGCCCGACGTTGAGGACCGCATCTCGAAACTCCAGATTCCCGGCATCGTCACGGAAGGCGTCAGCAAGCGGGTCTATCCCAACGGGTCGGTGGCAGGCGGCATTATCGGTTTCCTCAAGGATGGCAGCACCGGCCAGGCAGGCATCGAACAGACCCAGGACGGGCTGCTGCGTGGCGAGGACGGCAAGCGTTTGTTCGAGATTGGCGCGGACGGCCTGCGGATCCCGGTGGGCATGGACGAGCTGACGCCGCCCGAGGACGGCAAGGACGTCAAGCTCACCATCAACTCAGACCTCCAATACTTCGCGCAACAGGCCATCCAGAGCCAGACGGACAAACTCGGCGCCGAATGGGGCGTCATCATCGTGATGGACGCCAAGACCGGCGACCTGGTGGCCATGGCTGACACCAACGCCCCCGATCCCAACGATCCCGGCCGGGTGGCAGCCAAGGACCGTGGCGTCCGCGCCGTCACAGCTGCCTACGAACCCGGTTCGGTGACGAAGATGATGACGGTGGCAGCCCTGATCGAAGAAGGCAAGGCCAGTCCACTGGATACCTTCACCCTCGGACCTTCCTACACGGTCGACGGCCAGACGTTCAGTGACTCCTTCGCGCACGGAACCGAGGAACGTACGCTCGCCGGCATCCTGGGCTATTCGATGAACACCGGCACGGTGATGGCCGGCCAGCGGCTGAGCAAACAGCAGCGGTACGAATGGTTGCAGAAGTTTGGAATTGGAGAGGCTCCGGACATCGGGCTTCCGGCCACCGCCTCCGGCATCCTGACCCCCTGGGAGCAATGGGACGGCCGGCAGGAATACACCGTGCTGTTCGGCCAGGGTGTTTCCCAGTCCACCCTGCAGACCGTCCGGGCCTTCCAGTCGATCGCCAACAACGGCGTCATGCTCCAGCCCCGCCTCATCGACTCCTACATCGCGCCTGACGGCACCGAGGAGAAGGTACCGGCCGCTGAGCCGAGGCGCGTGGTCTCGGACAGCACCGCGCAGCAGGTCCAGGACATCCTGGAGAGCGCCGTCACCGAAGGCCAGATCAAGGATGCCGGCATTGACGGCTACCGCGTTGGGGCAAAGACGGGCACGTCGGAATCACCGTGCGACGACGGCGCAGGCTACTGCGGCTACACCGCCTCCCTCGTAGGGATGGCACCCATGGATGATCCGCGGTTTATTGTTGAGGTGGTACTCCAGCGGCCGAAGGGCAGCATCTACGGGATTACCAACGGGCCGGTCTTCCGGTCGGTCATGAGCCAGGCACTGCGGATGTACAACGTCCAGCCGTCCACGGGGGAGCCGGCCAGGCTGCCGCAGTTCGCCAAGTAGCACCCGGTTTCCGGCCGTACCAGCACGCGGCCGGATACTTGCCGGGCACGTTCCACTAGCACCATCGGAGATTCCTTGTCTGAGTTCAACCCGTCCCAGGGCAGCGCCCTCCCCGAGGCTTCGGCAGCAAAGGCCAGGTTCCGGCCGTCAGTGGTACCGGCAGTCCCGCTGGGCAGCATCGGGAAGGCTGTCGGTGTCGCCGTTCCTGCGCCCGCCGCCGACATGCCCGTCACCGGGATTTCCCTGGATTCGCGCGCCGTGGAACGGGGGGACCTGTATGTTGCACTGCCGGGTGCGGTGCGGCACGGTGCCGATTTCACAGCCCAGGCGATCGAAGCCGGTGCCGCCGCCGTCCTGACGGACGACGCCGGTGCCCGCCTCCAGGCCCTGTCAACGGACACGCCGGTGCCGGTGCTGGTGGTGGACGCGCCGCGCAACGTCGTGGGGCCGCTCTCGGCCATGATTTACGGCAGCAGGAACGCTGCCGACGGCGCCTTCCAGCTGTTCGGCGTGACGGGCACTAACGGCAAGACCACCACAACGTACTTCATCAACTCCCTGCTCAGGGCCCTCGGCCACCGCGCGGGGCTCATCGGCACCATTGAGATACTGGCCGGCAGCGAACCAATTCCCAGCCTGCTCACCACCCCGGAATCAACCGATGTGCACGGACTTCTTGCGCTCATGCGGGAGAGGGGGCTCTCGGCTGCGTCCATGGAGGTGTCCTCCCACGCCATCTCGTACCAGCGCGTGGACGGGGTGGTGTTCGACGTCGCCGGGTTTACCAACCTGACCCAGGACCACCTGGACCTGCACGGCACCATGGACGATTACTTCGCCACGAAAGCTGAGCTTTTCACGCCCCGGCGTGCGCGCCGGGCAGTGGTAACGGTCGACGACGAGTGGGGCCGGCGGCTGGCCGGAAGCGCCGGGGTGCCGGTCACCACCCTCGCTGCCGGGCAGGGCATGGACGCCGACTGGAAAGTCACCGCCACGGCCCCGCGCGGGCTCGGGACCGAGTTCACGCTGCGCGGGCCCGGTGGAGCCGAATTACGTGTCCATACGGGCCTCCCCGGGGCATTTAACGTCGCGAACGCGGCCCTGGCGGCACTCATGGTGCTCGAATCAGGCGTGGACCCCGCGGACCTGCAGGCCGCCCTCGACACTGCCGACCCCTTCACCGTGGCCGTGCCCGGCCGCATGCAGCTGGTCTGTGAGCGGCCGGCCGCCGTCGTCGACTTTGCCCACAACACCGACGCGCTGGCACGCGCCCTGGAAGCGGTCCGGGCGCCGGAACCGGGATCACGCACCGTCGTCGTTTTCGGCGCCACCGGGCAGCGCGACCAGGGCAAGCGGCCGGCCATGGGTGCGATCGCGGCACGCCTCGCCGACATCGTCATCATCACCGACGACGACCCGCATGACGAGGACGAGGCCGCCATCCGCAGCGACGTCCTCGCCGGGGCGATGGAGGCCCGGGACAGCGAAGGACTGCCCTGTGAGGTGCTGGAGGTGTTTCCGCGGGCCGAGGCCATCCGCCGGGCCGTGGAGCTGGCGCGGCCGGAGGACACCATCCTCGTGGCCGGACGCGGACACGAGGTCTGGCAGGAAGTGAAAGGCGTCAACCTGGCGCTGGACGACCGCGTGGAACTGCGCACTGCCTTGACAGCAAGGGGATTCAACGTTCTCCAAGACGACCGGATAGAGTCCTAGACCGAGATGATTGCATTTACTGCGGCGGAGATCGCCGAAATCACCAGCGGGCGCCTGGACGCCGATCCCGGAATCACGCCCCTGACGGTGGTTACGGATTCACGCGAAGCCACACCGGGTTCGCTCTACGTCGCCAAACCGGGCGAGCACGCGGACGGGCACGATTTCGCCGCCGCCGCCTTCGAGGCCGGAGCGGTACTGGCGCTGGCTGAACGGCCCGTCGCAGCAGCGGACGGAACGCCGCTCCCTTCGGTACTGGTGCCGGACGCTGTCCTGGCCATGGGTGCGCTGGCAGCGGAGGCCGTCCGCCGCATCCGCGCCGCGCGCGCTGAAGCCGGCGAAGAACTGACAGTGGTGGGCATCACCGGTTCCGCCGGCAAGACCACCACCAAAGACCTGCTGGCCGGGATCTTCGCCACAAGGGGCAACACCGTGGCCCCGAAAGGTTCCTACAACGGTGAAGTCGGAGTGCCGCTGACAATCTTCCAGGCGGACACTGGCACCCGTTACCTCGTAATCGAGATGGGCGCCACCGGCGTTGGCCACATCAGATACCTCATGGACATGGTCAAACCGGATATCGGCGTCGTGCTGGTAGTAGGCACAGCCCATGCAGGTGAATTCGGGGGAGTGGACAACATCGCCCGCGCCAAAGGCGAACTGGTTGAAGGTTTGGCCGGCGACGGGACGGCCATCATCAACCTCGACGACGACCGGGTAGCCGCCATGCGGAGCCGCACCAAGGCAACCGTGCTCGGCTTTTCCAGGGAAGGCCATGCTGACGCCGCTGTGCAGGCGCTCAATGCCGACACCAACGCCGCCGGCAACCCCGAGTTCGACCTCCTGTTGCCTGGCGGTGACGGTCCCCACCATGTGTCCAGCCGGCTCATCGGCGCCCACCACACGGGTAACCTCCTCGCAGCGGCAGCTGCCGCCTACGCCGCAGGGGTGCCGGGTGCCGACATCGCCTCGGGCCTTAGCAACCAGGCCGCAGCCAGCCGCTGGCGCATGGAACGGACCGAGCGGGCCGACGGCGTCACCATCATCAACGATGCCTACAACGCCAACCCCGAATCCATGCGGGCGGCGCTGCGGACGCTGGCCGACCTGGGCCGTGGACGCCGCACCTGGGCGGTCCTGGGCGCCATGCTGGAACTCGGCGACGACTCTATCCGGGAACACACCGCGGTGGGCACCCAGGTGGTCCGCCTTAACATCTCCCGGCTGGTGGTGGTGGGCCGCGAAGCCCGCCCGCTCTACGTCTCGGCCGTCCAGGAAGGATCGTGGGGAGACGAATGCGTCTTCGCCGAGACTGCGGAGGAAGCCTACGAAATACTCAACGCCGAACTCGAGCCCGGCGACCTGGTGCTCTTCAAGTCCTCCAACAGCGTCGGACTGCGCCATTTGGGCGATCGGATAGCATTACCCCCAACCCCCCAACCCGCCGATGAAAGGAGCACTCTGCTGTGATTGCACTTTTGATCGGCGCCGGACTGGCCCTGTTGTGTGCACTGGTGGGAACCCCCCTCTTCATCCGGCTCCTGGTCCGCCGCGGCTACGGCCAATTCATCCGGGACGACGGGCCCACCTCGCACCACACAAAGCGGGGAACGCCCACCATGGGCGGCACGGTTGTGGTGGCCGCGGTGCTGCTCAGCTACGGCTTCACCCACCTCATTATGTTCATGATGAACCCCGATGCGCCCGGGCCCTCAGCCTCGGCCCTGATCCTGCTGTTCCTGATGGTGGGAATGGGCCTGGTGGGGTTCCTGGACGACTTCATCAAGATTTCGCGGCAGCGGAGCCTTGGCCTGAACGCCAAGGCAAAACTCATCCTGCAGGCCGCCGTAGGCATCATCTTCGCGGTGCTGGCCCTGAACTTTCCCAATGAGGACGGAATCACTCCGGCCTCCACAAAGATCTCGCTGGTCCGGGACCTTCCATGGCTGGACCTGGCTTTCGGCGGAACCGTCCTGGGCGCCATCCTCTTTGTGATCTGGTCCAACCTGATCGTCACTGCCGCGACCAACGGGGTGAACCTGACCGACGGCCTCGACGGGCTGGCGGCCGGCGCCTCCGTGATGGTGTTCGGGGCGTACACGCTGATGGGCATCTGGCAAAGCAACCAGGCCTGCGGCTCGCCAAGGGAAACCGGCGGCGGCTGCTACCTGGTCCGGGATCCGTTGGACCTTGCCCTGCTCGCGGCGATCATGAGTGCCGCGCTGGTTGGATTCCTTTGGTGGAACACTTCGCCGGCCAAGATCTTCATGGGGGACACCGGTTCCCTCGCCATCGGCGGCGCCATCGCCGGTTTCGCCATCCTCTCCAGGACCGAACTGCTGCTGGGTATCATCGGCGGCCTGTTCGTCCTGATCACCCTGTCCGTCATCATCCAGGTGGGCTACTTCAAGGCAACCGGCGGCAAGCGCATCTTCAAGATGGCCCCGCTGCAGCACCACTTCGAGCTGAAGGGCTGGGCCGAAGTGACGGTGGTGGTCCGGTTCTGGATCCTGGGCGGCCTCTTTGTCGCCGTCGGCCTTGGCATCTTCTACGCTGAATGGGTTGTGCTGCTGTGACCGTTTCTTCCCGCCTCCAAAACCTCGTCTCCTGGGACTCCGACTGGGCCGGGCTGCGGGTGGTTGTCACCGGCATAGGCGTCTCCGGGTTCGCCGCGGCAGACACGCTGATCGAGCTCGGCGCCCGCGTCGTGGTGGTTGATGGGGCCACCAGCGACAAGGCCAGGGCGCACGCCGAAACACTGAGGATCGTGGGTGCAGCCGACGTGCTGCTGGGCGAGGATGCAGTCAGCAGGATTCCGCGCATCGACGGCGAGTTGCCGGAACTGATCGTCACTTCGCCTGGCTGGCGTCCCGACCAGGCCCTCCTTGCCGCCGCCGCACGGGCCCACATACCGGTCTGGGGAGACGTTGAACTCGCCTGGCGGGTGCGCGTCCGGGAAGGGCGGAAGACGGCGGACTGGCTCGCCATCACGGGCACGAACGGGAAGACCACCACTGTTGGGCTCACCGAATCCATGCTCCGCGCCGCCGGCCTCAAGGCCGTTGCCGTCGGCAACGTGGGCACGCCCATCCTCGATGCCATCCGGGACCCCATCGAGTACGACGTCTTCGCCGTGGAACTCTCCAGCTTCCAGCTGCACTGGGCCGAGTCGCTGTCGCCGGTGGCGAGCGTATGCCTCAATGTCGCCGAGGACCATGTTGACTGGCACGGCTCCTACGACTCCTACCTGGCGGACAAAGCCAAGGTCTACGAACAGACCCAGAAGGCCTGCATCTACAACGCCGAGCAGTTCGAAACCGAGCGCATGGTGGAAAACGCCGACGTCGTTGAAGGCTGCCGCGCCGTCGGCTTCACTACCGTCACGCCGGCCATCAGCATGCTCGGCGTGGTGGAAGGGCTCCTGGTGGACCGGGCGTTCATCGAGGAGCGCAAGGACAGCGCGGCGGAGCTCGCCTCGATGGCCGATCTTGGCGCCTTCGCTCCCCGCCACATGGTGGCCAACGCCCTCGCGGCCGCCGGCCTGGTCCGTGCCTATGGCGTGGACGCCGCCGCCGTGCGCCAGGGCATCCGCGACTACATTCCCGGTGACCACCGGATCCAGCCCGTCGCACGCCACAACGGCGTGCTCTGGATCAATGACTCCAAGGCGACCAATCCGCACGCAGCCGCGGCCTCGCTGGCAGCCTTCAGCAATGTGGTGTGGATTGCCGGCGGTCTCTCCAAGGGCGTGTCCTATGACGACCTCGTGCGTGAGCATGCCCACCGGCTCAAGGCCGTGGTACTGATCGGCGCCGATACTTCGGTGCTTAGCGGCGCCCTCCAGCGACACGCACCGGATGTCCCGGTGATTATGGCCGCAGCGGGTGACACTGAAGAGGTGCAGACTGCTGCAGCGTCTGGTGCCCTGGACGCCGGAACCCTTTCCGGGGAACAGGTGATGTCCCTGGCCGTTGCGTCAGCAGCCTCGGTTGCCGTATCCGGCGATACCGTGCTGATGGCTCCGGCAGCTGCGTCCATGGATCAGTTCTCTTCCTATGCTCACCGTGGTGATACTTTCATCGAAGCTGTCCGCGAGCTGGTGGAAGGGCAGGCCCAGACCGGCGAGGAGTAAGAATGGTCAGCACGCCCACCCGGCAGCAGCCCGCGCGCAAGCCTGGTCCGGGTTCCTCGGCCTCTCCTGTCCAGCCGCCGGCAACCCTGCCCGCACGGCTGAGGACCTTCCGCCGCAGGTTCTGGTCCCTGCTCGAAGGCAACGGGACATCCCGGAACGGCTCCACCTACTACCTCATTCTGGGCTCTACCCTGGCCCTGACCGCGATCGGCATCATGATGGTCCTTTCGGCCTCCAGCGTGGAGTCGATCGCGGCCGGGAAGTCACCCTACGGCGATGCGCTCAAGCAGGGCATGTTCGCGGGCATCGGCATCTTCACGATGTTCGTGCTCTCCCGCATCAACGTCACGTGGCTGAAGCGGCTGGCCTGGATCGCCATCGGCGTTGCGCTGGTCCTCCTGGTCCTGGTCCAGGCAGTGGGCGCTGAGGTCAACGGCAACAAGAACTGGATCGACATCGGCGGCATCACCTTCCAGCCGTCCGAGGCATCAAAGCTTGCCCTGGCGCTCTGGATGGCCACGGTCCTGGCGAGGAAGGGCAAGCTGCTCAGCCGCTGGCAGCATGTGGCGGTCCCCGCCGTACCCATGGCCGGAGCCGTCATCGTGCTGGTCATGGTGGGCAACGACCTCGGTACCGCCATGATCATCACGATGATCACCGCCGCCGCCCTGTTCTTTGCCGGGGCACCCGTCTACTTCTTCGGCATCGCAGGCCTGGTGGGAGCCGCCGGAGCTGCCATCATGGCAATCACCAGCCCCAACCGCGTCTGCCGCATCACCTCGTGGTGGACGGGGCAGTCCTGTGCCGACGGCGTCGACGCGAACTACCAGGCAACCAACGGCCTCTACGGGCTTGCCTCCGGCGGCTGGTTCGGGGTGGGCCTCGGCCAAAGCCGGCAGAAGTACAGCTGGATCCCGGAAGCCCACAACGACTTCATCTTCGCCATCATCGGCGAGGAACTCGGCCTGGTGGGAACCGTCGTCGTACTGATCCTCTTTGCCATCCTCGGTGCGGCGATCTACCGCGTCGTGGTGGCCCAGGAGGATGTGTTCCACCGGGTGCTGGCCGGCACCATCATGGTGTGGCTGCTGGGCCAGGCCACCGTCAACATGGCCGTGGTGACCGGGCTGATGCCCGTCATCGGCGTTCCGCTGCCCTTCATCTCCTATGGCGGGTCCGCCCTGCTGATGTCGCTCTGTGCCGTTGGCGTAGTGCTGTCCCTGGCCCGGGAGCAGATGGCCCCGGCTATTCGTCCCAAGAAAATGCTGAAGTTCAAGGCTGGAAGCCGCGGAATGCCAGCGAAGAAGAAGACTGCAAGAAAGCGTGCCTGACCCGAAATGACCCCGAAGACCCCCTCCATCGTCCTGGCGGGCGGCGGGACAGCCGGCCATATCAGCCCGCTCCTTGCCATCGCCGCGGCCCTGCGGACTGCCTGCCCTGGCGCCGCCCTCCTCGCGGTGGGAACCCCTGCCGGGATGGAAACCCGGCTGGTCCCCGCGGCCGGCGTCGAGCTCGCCACCATCGACAGGGTGCCGTTTCCCCGCAGGCCGTCAGTCGACCTGGTCCGGTTGCCCGGCCGCCTGTCCGGCGCCGTCCGGCAGGCCGGGAGCGTCCTGGACGAGGCCCGGGCGGACGTCCTGGTGGGGGTTGGCGGTTACGTCTGCACCCCCATGTACCTGGCCGCCCGGAAACGGCGGATCCCGATTGTGATCCACGAGGCCAATGCCCGTCCCGGCCTGGCCAACAGGGTGGGGGCAATGCTGACGGACCGCGTCGGCGTCGCCTTCGCCGGCACGCCACTCCGCAATGCCATGCACGTCGGCATGCCCATGCGCACCGAAATATCCTCCCTGGACAGGGCCGCCGCGCGTACCGCCGCCAGGGAAGCCCTTGGGCTGGACCCCGACCTGCCCACCCTGATCGTGACCGGCGGCTCACTGGGGGCACAGAGCATCAACCGCACCATCAGCGGAACAGTGGGCCAGCTGGCGGCGGCAGGGATTCAAACCCTGCACATCACCGGGCGCGGCAAGTCGGTGCTGAACGACGCCGGTGCACCACTTGCCGCCGACGGCTACCGCCAGGTGGAATACGTCGACGGCATGGAACTCGCCTACGCGGCGGCTGACCTGCTGTTGGCCCGTGCCGGCGCAGCCACCGTCTCCGAGGTAGCCGCCGTCGGCGTGCCGGCCGTCCTGGTTCCGCTGCCGATCGGCAACGGGGAGCAGGCCCTGAACGCAGCCGGGCTCGTGGCCGCAGGCGGCGCGCTGATGGTGGCGGACCGGAATTTTACCGCCGGTTGGGTGGCCCGGGAGCTGATTCCGCTCATCACCGACAAAGCCAGGCTGGCCACCATGGAAGCCAATTCCTACCGGCTTGGCATCCGAAACGCCGACCAGCGCATGGCTGGCCTCATCCTGGAAGCAGTCAACGCATGAAGCCCCTGAACGTCACCGGTGAACGGTCCGAAGCGGGCCTGGAGTCCCTTGGCAAGGTCCATTTCATCGGCATCGGGGGTGTGGGTATGTCGGCCGTTGCGCGGATCATGGTGGCGCGCGGCGTCCCCGTGAGCGGTTCCGATGCCAAGAACCTTCCGGTCATGGACGACCTCGCAGCCGCAGGTGCCCGCATTTCCGTCGGTTACGACGCCGAGAACCTGGGAGATGCGCAGACAGTAGTGGCGGGTTCGGCCATCCGGGCGGACAATCCTGAACTGGCCGCTGCCCGCGAGGCCGGGCTGCCGGTGCTGCACCGTTCTGAGGCTTTGGCTGCAACCATGGGGGAGGATGTGGTGGTCACGGTCGCGGGCACCCACGGCAAATCCACCACCACGTCCATGGTGACCGTGCTGCTGCAGGGCGCAGGCCTGGATCCTTCATTCGCGATCGGCGCCAATGTGCCCGCCCTGGGCGTGAATGCCGCCCACGGACAATCGGGCATCTTCGTGGCCGAGGCGGATGAATCAGACGGCTCGTTCCTTAACTACCGGCCGAGGATCGCGGTGGTCACCAACGTTGAGCCGGACCACCTGGACCACTATGGCACGGCGGAAGCGGTGTACGAGTCCTTTGACCGGTTCACCGCGCTGCTCCCGGCCGACGGCGTGCTGATCGCCTGTGCGGACGATGCCGGGGCGCGTTCCCTTGCCGAAAGGACGAGGGCACGCGGCAACACCCGCGTGGTCCTCTACGGCACGGAAGAGGGCGCGGACCTGGTGCTGCACGACGGCGGTCCGGGCCAGGTCGCGGTGTCCGGTCCTGCCGGCCAGCACGAAATTTCCCTCCAGGTGCCGGGCCGGCACAACGCGCTCAACGCCGCTGCCGCATTTGCCGTGGCAGGTGAGCTGGGCGTGGAGGCCGGGGCAGCTGCCGCTGCCCTTGCCGGCTTTTCGGGGGCTGCCCGCCGCTTTGAGTTGAAGGGGGAGGGGGGCGGTGTCCGGGTCTACGACGACTACGCCCACCATCCCACCGAAGTCCGCGCAGCGCTGACCGCCGCACGGTCTGTGGCCGCCGGACACAAGGTCCACGTTCTCTTCCAGCCGCACCTGTTTTCCCGCACGCGCGAGTTCTCGAAGGATTTCGCCGAGGCGCTGAACCTGGCCGACACCGCCCTGGTGCTGGACGTCTACCCGGCACGGGAAGACCCTATTCCGGGCGTAACCAGCCAGTTGATTGCTGACCACCTTGGCAGCGGCGGCCGGCTCGTTGCGGCAGCCGAGGCGGTGCAGGCCATCGCCGGGGCCGCCTCCGAAGGGGACATCGTGCTGACCGTTGGCGCGGGGGACGTCACAGCTTACGGGCCCCTGATCGTCGAGGCCCTGCGTGGCTAGCAGCCGCCGGCCCACGTACCGGCCGTCCGGGCGCAGCGGAAGCACCGCGACCGGAGCCGGCAGTGGAAGCAGGCCGGCTTCCCGGCGCCCGGACACGGATGCGGGCGCGGTCATCTCGGCATCCCGGAGCATTCCGGAACCGGTGAAGGAAAAACCAGCCACGTCCACAAAGAGGGGAAGCCCCAAAACATTTCGCCTGCGCGGGCCCGGCAGGGAAAAGGACAAACCGGCCCTGCCCTCCGCCGATGCTGTCAACGTGCTGGCGTTTCCCGAGCCCAGGGGGAAGCGGCGCAGGCGGAAGCTGCTGATGGTGGTGTCGACGGTTGCGGCGCTTGTGGCGGCACTGCTGGCCGGGGCCGTTTATTCGCCGCTCCTCGCGCTGCAAACCGTCAGCGTTTCCGGCACGCGGCTTTTGACCCCGGCCCAGGTGCAGGAGGCGCTGGAGCCGCTGCGCGGCACTCCGCTGCCCCAGATCAGCGACGGGGATGTAGCGCGGCTGCTCGAGCCGCTGGTGCAGGTCAAGTCGGTTTCGGTCGAGGCGCGCCCGCCGTCGGGACTCGCCGTCGCCGTGCGGGAGCGTGTTCCTGTTGCCTTGGTGAAGCAGGGGGAGCAGTACCAGCTGGTGGATGTGGAAGGTGTACAGCTGGCAACCACCGACGATCCGGCGTCGGTATCCCTGCCGGTGATCGACGGCGGCGCCGGGACCATCGGCCAGGACCTGTTCCGCGCCACGGCAGCTGTCCTGGGGGCACTTCCGGCAGACGTTTTGGCAAGGCTGTCCAACGCCTCGGCGCAATCCGTGGACGCCGTGGAGCTCAAGCTCGTGGACGGACAGACCATCATCTGGGGGAACGCGTCGGAGCGGGAACTTAAGGCTAAAGTCTTGGAGGCGCTCCTCAAGGTTCCGGCCGACCCGAAGAACCCGGTTAAGGTTTATGACGTCAGCGTGCCCCGGCACCCGGTAACGCGCTGACGCATTCTTTCGCGGTATTAATCCGACACGCGGACCCGGTTATTGAATGTGGGAACCAGAGGAAATACCGTCACAGACATGAGTTACTTGACATAACTCTAACCTTCAAGCAGAAGGTTAAGGTTGCAGGCTTCAAGCTCACGATCAGTTTTCGCAATAAGACACGAACAAGGGACACGTAACGTGGCAGCTCCGCAGAATTACTTGGCCGTCATCAAAGTCGTCGGCATCGGCGGCGGTGGCGTGAACGCAGTCAACCGCATGATCGAGGTGGGCCTCCGGGGCGTTGAATTCATCGCCATCAATACGGACGCCCAGGCCTTGCTGATGAGCGACGCCGACGTCAAGCTGGACGTGGGACGCGAACTGACCCGTGGCCTTGGCGCGGGAGCGAACCCCGAGGTGGGCAGGCAGGCAGCCGAGGACCACGCGGATGAGATTGAGGAAGTCCTGCGCGGAGCCGACATGGTCTTCGTGACGGCGGGTGAAGGCGGCGGCACGGGCACCGGCGGAGCCCCCGTGGTCGCCCGCATTGCGCGTTCCCTTGGCGCGCTGACCATCGGTGTTGTCACCCGCCCCTTTACGTTCGAGGGCCGCCGCCGCGCAGGCTCTGCAGAGGCCGGCATCGACGCCCTCCGCGACGAAGTGGACACACTGATCGTGATCCCCAACGACCGCCTCCTGTCCATCAGCGACCGCAACGTCTCGGTCCTGGACGCATTCCGCTCCGCCGACCAGGTACTGCTCTCCGGTGTGCAGGGCATCACCGACCTGATCACCACCCCGGGCCTCATCAACCTCGACTTCGCCGACGTGAAGTCCGTGATGCAGGGTGCCGGCTCGGCCCTCATGGGTATCGGATCCGCCCGCGGCGAGGACCGTGCGGTCAAGGCTGCCGAACTCGCCATTGCCTCCCCGCTGCTGGAGGCCTCCATCGACGGCGCCCACGGCGTGCTGCTTTCCATCCAGGGCGGTTCCGACCTCGGCCTGTTCGAAATTAACGAAGCCGCCCGTCTCGTCCAGGAAGTCGCGCACCCCGAGGCCAACATCATCTTTGGTGCCGTCATCGATGACGCCCTCGGCGATGAGGCACGGGTCACCGTCATCGCGGCCGGCTTCGACGACGTCAAGGCCACGTCCCCGTCCATGGACCAGTCCCAGCCCCAGTCGGCTCCGCAACGCCCCGCCGCTCCCGCCGCGGCGCCCGCCCCCGCACAGGCGCCGTCCGCCGGAAACCACCAGGTAAACGTCCAGCCTGTCCACGCCGGCGTCGGCGCCGCAGGACTCAGCAGCTGGGGCCAGCAGCGGCCGTCCGCAGTCCCCGCAGACTCAGGTTTCGACGTCGACCTTCCTTCCGTGGTGGAGCCTGACCTCACAGGCAACCACCCGGATGACCTGGATGTCCCCGATTTCCTGAAGTAGGCCCCGGCTTGTTCCACTGGCGCGCCGACATCCTGCCCGGGGTGTCGGCCGCATTTACTGACACAGGCGCCGGCAACCTCGCCCTGCACGTGGGGGACGACCCCGCGCAGGTGCAACTGCGCCGGGCGGAACTTGAGCGGCAGATGGGCGTGGCGCCTTCCGGCCTCCGGTTCATGAACCAGGTCCACGGAACCACCGTGGCCGTCATGGATAAGGACAGTACAGCCCCCGAGGCCGATTCCATGGTCTCGCGCGGGCTTCCCCTGGCCGTGATGGTGGCGGACTGCATCCCGGTACTGCTGGCAGGTTCCTCCGCCGAGGGCCCGGTACTGGCTGCCGTTCATGCCGGCCGGCCGGGTGTCGCGAACGGCGTCATTCCCGCAACGGTGGACCGGATGAGGTCCCTCGGTGCATCGCAAATCAGCGCCTGGCTGGGGCCCTCCATTTGCGGGAACTGCTACGAGGTTCCTGCCGCCCTGCAGGACGAGGTGGCCGCAGCGGTGCCCGCCGCCCGCAGCACCACCTCCTGGGGGACACCCGGGCTGGACCTTCCGGCCGGGGCCCGGTCCCAACTGCACCAGGCCGGTGTGGACGTGGCCTACTCGGGAGAGTGCACACTGGAGACGGAATCGCTGTTCTCCTACCGGCGGAACCGGAACACCGGCCGCTTTGTTGGCGTGGTGTGGTGCCATGACTGACGCGGCGCCGGCCGGCGACGCGCGGTCCCTTGAGCTTGCCGGCCGGCTTGCGGCCGTGAAGGAACGGATCGCCAGGGCGGCAGCCGCCGCCGGCCACGAACACCCCCTGCCCCGCCTCATCGTCGTGACCAAGTTCCACCCGGCAGAGGACATCCGCCGGCTCGCCGGCCTGGGCGTAACGGACGTTGGTGAAAACAGGGACCAGGAAGCGGCCGGAAAGGCAGCGCAGTTGGCGGACTGCGGCCTCACCTGGCACTTCGTGGGGCAGTTGCAAACCAAGAAAGCCAAGTCTGTGGCCCGGTACGCCGCGGCCGTCCACTCAGTGGACCGGGTCCAGCTGGTGGAGGCCCTGGCAAAGGCCGCCGGCGCCGAACAGGAAAGTGCCGGCCGCGCGCCGCTGGACTGCTTCATCCAGGTCAGCCTGGAGGACGACGCCGGGACGCACCGGGGCGGGGCAATCCCCGCCGACGTGCCGGTGCTGGCCGACCGGATCGCCGAATCAGGTGCGTTGCGGCTGGCCGGAGTCATGGCGGTTGCGCCGCTGGGCGCGCCGCCGGAGCCGGCCTTCGAAAAGCTTGCCGGGGTATCAGCCCGCCTCGTGGCCAGCTACCCGGACGCCACCTCCATCTCGGCCGGCATGAGCCAGGACCTGGAAGCAGCCATCAAATTCGGGGCGACACACCTGCGGATCGGCTCCGATATTCTCGGCCCCCGGCCCGCGGTGGGGTAGCGTCGGAGCTGTTGGAAGTGATGGGCGGGGGACCCCAGTGCTGTCAAATCATTGGGCGGCCCGCTACCTGGGACACGAATAGGAGTCGACCATGGCCGGCGCTCTGCGCAAGACAATGATCTATCTTGGGCTCGCCGACGGCGACGAGTATCACGAGCCCGAGCAACAGACCACACGTAAGGATGAGGACGAAACGATGGAAGCTGACCGCGAGGAGCGCCGTGCGCCCGCACCCGTCCGCGAGGTCAGCCGCGAAGCGTCCTACAGCCCCGAAGAGGAATACCGCGCCCCAGTGACCCCCATCAAGCGTGCGGCCTCCAGCCGCGAAGAGACCACCGGTCTGCGCCAGATCACCACCATCCACCCGCGTTCCTACAACGACGCCAAGCTCATCGGGGAAAGCTTCCGGGACGGCATCCCGGTGATCATGAACGTGACGGACATGGGCGAGGCCGATGCCAAGCGCCTGGTGGACTTCTCTGCGGGGCTCGTTTTCGGCCTGCGGGGGAGCATCGAACGGGTCACCAACAAGGTCTTCCTCCTCTCGCCGTCGTACGTCGAGGTCATCGGTGATGACAAAAAGGCCAGTGACAACCAGGCCAGCTTCTTCAACCAAAGCTGACCAGCAGGCAGGATTCGGATGCCAGGCAGGGACACCTGTCTGGCATCTGTGCTGAAATAGACGAGACACATTGGCAGGCTGCCGCGGCAGCCGCAGCAGACATGGAGATAGAAGTTACGGCATGGGAATTGTTTTCGGACTTGTCTATCTCGCCCTCCTGCTGTTTTTCGTAGCCCTTGTTATCCGCCTGGTCTTCGACTGGGTGCAGATGTTCGCGCGCGAGTGGCGCCCGCGGGGTGTGGCGCTGGTGGCGGCGCACGCCGTCTACTCCATCACAGACCCGCCGCTGAAAGTACTGCGCAGGATGATCCCGCCCCTCCGGCTCGGCGGCATCTCGCTCGACCTTGGATTCCTGATCCTTTTCATTGCGGTGTCCATTGCGATGGGAATCACCAGGGGCCTCGCCTGATCCGTTCCATCGGCCTGCCGTGCGGCCTGGACCTGCGGGAACAGTTACTGTTAGGCGAGGAGACTCCGGTTTGACACCCCGGTGTTGAATTAGAGTAAGCAGACCAAATTTAGGTACCGTAGTTTCGACGGCCGGAAGGCCTACTGACTAACCAGACCAGTGAGGTGACCAGATGGCTTTGACGCCAGAAGACGTTGTCAATAAGCGCTTTCAGCCGACCAAGTTCCGTGAGGGCTACGACCAGGACGAAGTTGATGACTTCCTGGACGAGATCGTCGTTGAACTGCGCCGCCTGAACCAGGAGAACGACGAGCTTCGCAAGAAGCTTGCCGAAGCTGGATCCAGCGTTCCGGCCAGCGCCGCCGCCGCACCCGTGGTGGAGAAGGTCCCCGCGCCCGTCAAGTCCGACAAGGATGAGGCCCGCGAGAAGGCAGAGGCTGAAGCCAAGGCTGCCGAAGCCGCCAAGAAGAAGGACGTCCAGCCGGCCGCTCCCGTTGCCTCCGCCCCTGTTGCTGCGGCCGCCGTCTCCACTCCGTCTGCCGAGTCCGCCGCCGGCCTGCTTGCCATGGCCCAGCAGATGCACGACCGCCACGTCGCCGACGGCCAGGCCCAGAAGGACAAGATCATCGCTGAGGCGCAGATCGAGGCCAGCAGCCTCGTCAACGACGCCCAGGAGAAGTCCCGCAAGATCCTCGGCGCGCTGGAGCAGCAGCGCTCCGTCCTGGAACGCAAGGTGGAGCAGCTGCGCGGCTTCGAGCGCGACTACCGTTCACGCCTCAAGGCCTACATCGAAGGCCAGCTGCGCGACCTTGACGCCCGCGGTTCCGTAGCCACTCCCGAAGTGAGCGAAGCCAACTAGTCCGTCAAGCACGTATTCTGAAAGCCGGTGGCTGAGGATTCCTCGCCGCCGGCTTTCGGCATTGACACCGGTTTTACGAATGAAAGCACCATGACTGACGAACTTGCAGCAGACGCCGCACGCCCGGTTCCGCCCTCTCCAAGTCCACGGCGGGCGGTGCTGCTGTCCCTCTTTGCCGGGTTTGCGGTTTTCGCCTATGTCCTGGACCAGCTGACCAAATTTTGGGTCACCTCCAGCATGGTGGAGGGTGAACGCATCCCTGTCTTCCCGCCGCTGCTGCACTGGTATTTCATCCGCAATTCCGGGGCCGCTTTTTCCATTGGCGAGAATGTGACGTGGGTGTTCTCCATCATCATGGCCGTGGTGGCGGTGGCCATCCTCTTCCAAATCCGGAGGCTTGGCTCCAGGTGGTGGGCTCTGGCACTGGGCCTGCTGCTCGGCGGGGCGCTCGGCAACCTCACGGACCGGCTCTTCCGCGAACCCTCCTTTGGCATGGGGCACGTGGTGGACTTTATCCAGCTGCCCAACTTCGCAATTTTCAACATCGCCGATTCAGCCGTGGTCTCCGCGGTGGCCATTATCTGCATCCTGACCCTGCGCGGCATCGCGCTGGACGGTACGCGCCTGAGTGCCGAACGCAAGGATAAAGCCGGCGATGCCTGAGCGGTATGTCGTCGCGGATGAATTCGCCGGCTCCCGGGCCGACGCCGGACTCGCAGGAATACTTGGCATCTCCCGTTCCGTCGCCGCTTCCCTGATAGCCGGCGGCCATGTGCTGAACCGCGGCAAGGCCCTGGGCAAGTCGGCCAAGCTTGCGGCCGGCGATGTCCTGGACGTCAGCATGCCGGAACGGCGGGACCCGCTGGAAGTCGTGGAGGAAGTTGTGGAAGGCCTGAAGATCCTGCTGGACGACGACGATTTCGTCGTCGTCGATAAACCCGTTGGGGTTGCCGCGCACCCCTCCCCGGGCTGGGTGGGACCAACCGTCGTCGGAGGTCTCGCGGGGGCCGGCTACCGCATTTCCACGTCCGGGTCCCCGGAGCGGGCGGGCATCGTGCACCGGCTCGACGTCGGCACGTCGGGCGTGATGGTCGTGGCCAAGTCCGAACGGGCCTACACAGCCCTGAAGCGGGCGTTCAAGGAACGCACGGTGGACAAGGTGTACCACGCCGTTGTGCAGGGCCTGCCGGATCCGCTGACCGGAACCATCGATGCCCCGATCGGCCGGCACCCCGGGCACGACTGGCGCTTTGCCGTGATCGAGGACGGCCGCCAGTCGGTCACGCACTATGAGGTGCTGGAGGCCTTCGGCAAGGCCAGCCTGGTGGAGGTCCATCTCGAAACGGGACGCACCCACCAGATCCGCGTGCATTTCTCGGCGCTGCGCCACCCGTGTGCCGGGGACCTGACATACGGCGCGGACCCCCGCCTGGCCGCCACGCTGGGCCTGACCCGGCAATGGCTGCATGCCCGCGAACTTGCCTTCGACCACCCGGTGACGGGGGAGCGCGTCAGGGTCACCAGTGATTACCCGCAGGACCTTGCCTACGCCCTGGAGGTGTTGGGATCGGGCCAGGCCTAACGGGTCCGGCGGTGGCCAGCGATTAGAATAGTGCGGTGACTTCCAGCAATGATTCGTTTGTCCACCTGCACACCCACACCGAATATTCCATGCTGGATGGAGCGGCGCGCCTGGGGGAACTGTTCGACGAAACCGAGCGCCTGGGCATGCCCGCACTCGCCACCACCGACCACGGCTACCTGTTCGGCGCCTTCGATTTTTGGCAGAAAGCCAAGGCCAAGGGGATCAAGCCCATCATCGGCGTCGAAGCCTATGTGACACCGGGCACCGCCCGCACGGACAAGGAGCGCGTCCGCTGGGGAGATGAGTCCCAGCGCAAGGACGACGTTTCCGGCGGCGGCTCGTACACCCACATGACGCTCCTGAGCTACAACAACACGGGCATGCGGAACCTGTTCCGGGCATCGTCCATCGCGTCGCTCGATTCGGTGTTCGGCAAATGGCCCCGGCTGGACCGGGAACTGCTCAACACCTACTCCGAGGGCCTTATCGCCACCACCGGCTGCCCGTCCGGTGAAGTGCAGACCAGGCTGCGGCTGGGCCAGTACCGCGAAGCCCTCGAAGCGGCAGCCGAGTTCCGCGACATCTTCGGTGCGGAAAACTACTTCTGTGAACTGATGGACCACGGCCTGGACATCGAACGCCGCGTGACGGGGGACCTGCTGCGCCTGGCCAAGGAACTGAACCTTCCTTTGGTGGCCACCAATGACCTCCACTACACCCACGAACACGACGCCAAGGCGCACGAGGCCCTGCTGGCCATCCAGTCCGGTTCCACCCTGCTGGAGCCCACCTATGACAACGGCGGGTCCCGGTTCGCCTTCTCCGGCAGCGGCTACTACCTGAAGTCCCCGCGGGAAATGCGCGAGCTGTTCCGCGACCACCCCGACGCCTGCGACAACACGCTGCTCATTGCCGAGCGCTGCGAGGTGTCGTTCAACACGGACGCCAACTACATGCCCCGGTTCCCCTGCCCGCCGGGCGAGGACGAGACCTCCTGGCTGGTCAAGGAAGTGGATAAGGGCCTCCAGTACCGGTACCCCGGGGGCATCCCGGACGAGGTCCGCAAGCAGGCGGACTACGAACTGGAAGTCATCACCTCCATGGGATTCCCGGGCTACTTCCTGGTGGTTGCCGACTTCATCAACTGGGCCAAGAACAACGGCATCCGCGTTGGCCCGGGCCGTGGTTCCGGTGCGGGCTCCATGGTTGCCTACGCCATGCGCATCACCGACCTCGACCCGCTGCGCCACGGCCTGATCTTCGAACGCTTCCTCAACCCGGACCGGGTGTCCATGCCCGACTTCGACGTCGACTTCGACGACCGCCGCCGCTCCGAGGTCATCGACTACGTGACCAGGAAGTACGGCGACGAGCGCGTGGCCATGATTGTCACCTACGGCACCATCAAGACCAAGCAGGCGCTGAAGGACTCCTCACGCGTGCTGGGGTACCCGTTCAGCATGGGCGAGCAGCTCACCAAGGCACTGCCCCCGGCCGTCATGGCCAAGGACATTCCGCTGGCCGACATCCAGAACCCCGAAGCCAAGCGCTACAGCGAGGCCGGGGACTTCCGTCAGCTGATCAGCACGGACCCGGAAGCGGCCAAGGTGTTCGAGACCGCCCTGGGCATCGAGGGGCTGAAGCGCCAGTGGGGTGTCCACGCTGCCGGCGTGATCATGTCCTCGGACCCCATCATCGACGTCATTCCGATCATGCGCCGCTTCCAGGACGGCCAGGTCATCACGCAGTTCGACTACCCCACGTCCGAGGGCCTTGGCCTGATCAAGATGGACTTCCTGGGCCTGCGGAACCTGACGATCATTTCCGACGCCCTCGAGAACATCAAGATGAACCGCGGCATCGACCTGGACCTCGAGAAGCTGGAGCTCGACGACGCCGAGTCCTACGAGCTCCTGGCCCGTGGCGACACGCTGGGCGTCTTCCAGCTCGACGGCGGGCCCATGAGGTCCCTGCTGAAGCTGATGAAGCCGGACAACTTCGAAGACATTTCGGCCGTCCTGGCGCTGTACCGGCCGGGTCCCATGGGCGCCAACGCGCACACCGACTACGCGCTGCGCAAGAACGGCGTCCAGGAAGTCATCCCGATCCACCCCGAGCTGGAGGAACCCCTCAAGGAAATCCTCGGCGGGACGTTCGGCCTGATCGTCTACCAGGAACAGGTTATGGCCGTGGCGCAGAAGCTCGCCGGCTACTCGCTTGGCCAGGCAGACATCCTCCGCCGTGCCATGGGCAAAAAGAAGAAGTCCGAACTCGACAAGCAGTTTGCGGGCTTTTCGCAGGGCATGCAGGACAACGGCTACTCGATGGAAGCCGTCAAAACCCTGTGGGACATCCTGCTGCCGTTCTCCGACTACGCCTTCAACAAGGCGCACTCCGCGGCCTATGGCGTGATTTCCTACTGGACGGCCTACCTGAAGGCGCATTACGCGCCGGAGTACATGGCAGCGCTGCTCACCTCGGTGGGCGACGACAAGGACAAGTCCGCCATATACCTCAACGAGTGCCGGCGCATGGGCATCACCGTGCTGCCGCCGGACGTCAACGAGTCGGCCCTCAACTTCACCCCTGTGGGCAATGACATCCGCTTCGGCATGGGCGCCATCCGCAACGTGGGCGTCAACGCGGTGGAAGCCATGGTGGCGGCCCGCGAAAGCCAGGGCGCCTTCACCTCCTTCAAGGACTACCTGATGAAGGTCCCGGCGGTGGTCTGCAACAAGCGCACCATCGAATCGCTGATCAAGTCCGGCGCCTTCGACTCGCTCGGTCACAACCGGCGCGCCCTCGCCATGGTGCATGAGGAAGCCATCGACTCCGTCATCACGCTGAAGCGGAACGAGGCGATCGGCCAGTTCGACCTTTTCGCCGGCATTGAGGAGACCGAGTCGGAGTCCTCGCTGAGCATCGAAATCCCCGACCTGCCGGAGTGGGAGAAGAAGGACAAGCTGTCCTTCGAGCGCGACATGCTGGGCCTGTACGTGTCCGACCATCCGCTGCAGGGCCTTGAAGGGGTGCTGAGCCAGCACGCTGAAATGAGCATCACGTCGGTGTTGGGCGAGGACGGGCCCCAGGACGGCGCCATCATCACCATCGCAGGCATGATCACCTCGCTCAGCCGGCGCATCGCCAAGGCCAGCGGCAACGCCTACGCCCGGGCCGAAGTGGAGGACCTGGGCGGCTCGATGGAAGTGATGTTCTTCGGGCAGGTGTACGGCCCCATCGCCTCGGTGCTCGCCGAGGACCTGATCGTGGTGGTCAAGGGGCGGTTGCAGAAGCGCGACGACGGCGCCATCACTCTGAACTGCATGGAGCTTTCGGTCCCTGACCTCAGTGAAGGGATGAACGGTCCGCTGGTGATCACGATGCCCACGCACAAGGCCACCGAGGCCGTGGTCACGGAACTGGGCGACGTATTGCGCACGCACCGGGGCAACTCCGAAGTGCGCCTGCACCTGCAGGGTGACACCAGCACCGAGGTCATGGGGCTGCCGGTCCATTTGCGCGTAAATCCCAGCCCGTCACTCTTCGGCGACCTTAAGGTGCTGCTCGGCCCTGCCTGCCTGGACGCGTAGGGAAGGCGATAACGACGGCGGGAGGCACCTTCCGCCGTCGTCCGCCGTCCAGTGGGGGAGCTTGAAAGGGCTCAGATCTCGTAATCCAGCGGCACGGGCTGGCCGTACGCTCCGCCGTGGTAGAGCAGGGGCGAACCGTCCCCGCCCACCTGGCCGTCCACCACCTGGACCACCACCACGGCGTTGTTTTCAAAGGACAGCCGCATCTGAACTTCGCCGATCAGCCATCCGGCCACGTCGTTCAGGATGGGCACCCCGTGCGGGCCAATCTCCCAGTGGTTGCCTTCGAAGCGGTTGCCAGGGCTGGCAAAGCGGGCCGCCAGTTCCTGGTTCTCCAGGCCGAGCATGTGGACACCCAGGTACTGGGTGTTGGCCACTGCGGGCCAGGACCTGGAACTGCGCGCCATATTGAAGGTGAACCGGGGCGGCTTGGCGGACAGGGATGCCACGGAGGTGGCCGTGAACCCGTAGGGCTCGTCCTGGTAGTTCACCGTGATGATGGCCACCCCGGCCGCATGGCGCCGGAACATCTCCCGGAACGTCTGCTCATAGGGTGCGCTGTTGCTGGTCACCGGAACTCCTGACAGGTGGTTGGACACTTCACTCCAAGCGTATTCTCCGGCGCGTGCCGTGGCGGCACATCCAGGCGGACGGGTCTTCCGGTTGCGCTGCCGGAACATTTGTTAAGGTTTGTGGCATGACGAGAATTACCCGCCGCATCCCGGCGCGGCTGCCGTGGGCACTCCTGGTGGTTCCGGCGTTGGCCGGTGTTCCCGCGGGAATTTTGTGGTGGCTGCTTGCGCCCGGGGGACTGAACCTGATCACCAGGGACCCCACCCTCGCCACCGGCGGCAACCCGGCGGTCTGGCTTCCGCGCGACCTGACCCTCGCCGGACTGATGCTGTTCGCCGGCTGCCTGCTGGCCGTGTTCCTTGCGGGGAAAAAGCGCTCCAACCCGCAGGCCGCCCTGGTACTCGCGCTGGCAGGCGCGCTGGTGGGGAATGTGGTGGCCTGGCAGTCCGGGATTCTCTCCGCGCGCCTGTGGGGACCCGCCGTCGACTCCTCGGCAAACGCCAGCATCGCCTTCTCGCTTCGCGCACTGCCGGTGCTGCTGCTCTGGCCCGCGGCCACTGCGGTGTCCGTTTTCGTGCTGGAACTGTTGGCCCTGCTCAATAAGAAGCCCGGCTCTGACAGTGTGCCGTCGTTCCCGGGGGAGCCGGGGCATGGCCGGGCAGCCGGCAGGGGCACGCAGAACGCCCCGTAAAATGGTGCGGTGACCATCTCATCGGAGTTTCCCGCCCCCGCAACCGCCGCCGTGAACTACCGCACCATCGACGTCCGCGGACAAAACCTCACGCTGGCGGGCCTCCGGGCGGCCGTGCCCCGGGCGAAGGGCCAGACTGTTGCCAGCGCGGAAGAGAAGGTCCTGGAGATCATCGCCGCCGTTCGCGGCCGTGGCTTTGAGGCGCTCTCGGAACTTGCGCTGCGGTTCGACGGCGTGGCGCAGGAACACCCGCGCGTTCCCCGGGAGGCGCTGGAGTCTGCACTGGAGCAGTTGGATCCCGCCGTCCGCCGCGCCCTCGAGGAATCCATCAGCCGGGCGCGCCGGTTCGCGGACGGGCAGCGTCCGCGCAACGTCGACGTCGCGCTTGGCGACGGTGCAGTGGTGAGCCAGAACTGGGTCCCGGTGGCGCGCGTCGGCCTCTACGTTCCCGGCGGCCTGGCCGTGTATCCGTCCTCGGTGGTCATGAACGTGGTTCCCGCCCTCGCAGCCGGGGTGGAGTCCATCGCGCTTGCCTCCCCGCCGCAGAAGGAGTTCGGCGGACTGCCCCACCCCACCATCCTCGCCGCGGCCGAACTGCTGGGCATCAGCGAGGTCTACGCGATCGGCGGAGCGCAGGCCATCGCCGCATTCGCCTACGGCGTTCCCGGCACCTCCGTCGGTCCCGCGCTGGAACCCGTGGACGTGGTGACAGGGCCGGGCAACATCTTTGTTGCCACGGCCAAGCGCCTGGTGAAAGGCGTTGTGGGCATCGACTCCGAGGCCGGGACCACGGAAATCGCGATTCTCGCCGATGCCACCGCGCAGCCCGCTTTGGTGGCTGCCGACCTGATCAGCCAGGCGGAACACGATCCGCAGGCTGCCTCTGTCCTCATCACCGACTCGGAGGACCTGGCCGCCGCAGTCCGTGCCGAGCTTGACCGGCAGGCGGCTGCCACAAAGCACTCTGCCCGGGTCCGCGAAGCGCTGTCCGGGCCCCAGTCCGGCGTCGTGCTGGTGGAGGACTTGGACCAGGGCATCGCCGCCTGTGACGCCTACGCCGCAGAGCACCTGGAGATCATGACCGGGGACGCCGCAGCCGTGGCCGCCCGCATCCGCAACGCCGGTGCCATCTTCGTGGGGGACTACAGTCCCGTAAGCCTTGGCGACTACTGCGCCGGCTCCAACCACGTCCTGCCCACCAGCGGCACCGCAGCATTTTCGTCGGGTCTCAATGTGACTACCTTCCTGCGCGCCATCCAGGTGGTCAACTACAGCAAGGCGGCGCTTGAGGAAGTCAGCAGCCACATCGTAAATCTCTCCCGGGCCGAGGACCTCCCCGCGCACGGCGACGCAGTGACGGTCCGGTTCTCCGGATCCTAGCCACTACATCTGGTAATTACAGGCTTGTTATTAGCCCACATGTAGCCGTAAACTGGGAGGCGCCATAGCGCGCTGGTGTTCGCGCGCCCAGAGGGAGTCCCGGCAACGGGACATGCGAGAGAGGGACGCAATGTACTGTCCGTTCTGCCGCAATCCTGATTCCCGCGTGGTGGACAGCCGCATGGCGGATGACGGCTCCTCCATCCGGCGCCGCCGGCAGTGCCCGGAGTGCGGCCGCCGGTTCACCACGGTTGAGACCACCAGCCTCACCGTCATCAAACGCTCCGGCGTTGGCGAGCCCTTCAGCCGTGCCAAGGTGATCAACGGGGTCCGCAAGGCCTGCCAGGGACGGCCCGTCAGCGAGGATGACCTCGCGCTGCTCGCGCAGGAAGTCGAAGAGCAGATCCGGGCTTCGGGTGCCGCCGAAATCGACGCCCACGAGGTGGGGCTCGTCATCCTCGGGCCGCTCCAAAAGCTGGACAAAGTAGCGTACCTGCGCTTCGCCAGCGTCTACCAGGCGTTCGAATCGCTGGAGGATTTCGAAACCGCCATCGCCCTGCTGCGGCATGAAGGCGAGGAAGACTCCAAGGGCACGGCAGCCAGGAACGCCAAGGGCGCGGAGAAGACACCCCTGTAGCCTCCGGTGGCGGCAGCGGAGGGGAAGCTGCAGCTGCCACCGGCGCATCAACGCAAAACGCCCCGTCCGGCCAGGACGGGGCGTTCTGTGTTGCCGGCCTACTTCGCCAGCTTGTGCTTCAGGGCAATCTCGATGGCCGCGCCCACGATGCCGGCCTCGTTGCGGAGGACTGCCGGCACAATCGGGGTCCGGAGCTTCAGCTTGGGCAGGTACTCGTCGGCACGCTTGGAGATGCCGCCGCCCACAATGAACAGTTCCGGGGAGAACAGGAACTCCACGTGCGAGAAGTAGCGCTGCAGGAGCACGCTGTATTCGTCCCAGGTCAAACCGTCGCGTTCGCGTGCCACCGCCGAAGCCTTGGTTTCGGCGTCGAAGCCGTCGATTTCGAGGTGCCCGAGTTCGGCGTTCGGGACGAGCTTGCCGTCGAAGATGAAGGCCGAGCCAATGCCCGTGCCCAGGGTAATCACCAGGACCGTGCCGCCAACGCCGGCGCCGGCGCCGTAGCGGGCTTCGGCAAGGCCGGCGGCGTCGGCGTCGTTAATGACTTCCACCGGCCGGTTGAGCCGGGCCGTCATCATCGCATCGATGTCAGTGCCCAGCCAGGCCTTGTCCACGTTGGCGGCTGAATGCACCACGCCGTGCTGGATGATGCCCGGGAAGGTGACACCCACGGGGGAATCGGGGGCGGGCGCTTCCGGGCGGGCCGAGAGTTCGGCCACCACCAGTGCCACGGCCTCCGTCACGGCCTCGGGCGTTGCGGGCTGCGGTGTGGGAACCCGGAACCGTTCGCCCAGGAGTTTGCCCTTCTTGAGGTCGACAATGCCGCCCTTGATTCCCGTGCCTCCGATGTCGATGCCGATCAGCGGGGCTTTCTTCTGCGGTTTTTCGTCCTTTTTGGCCAAAATGCATTTCCGTTCGTGGCAGTGCGGGCAGGGGAAGGGCGGCCGGTGGCCTCCCGAAAGGGGTGTCCGGCGGAATGCCGGACGTTGCGGTGCAGGAAATTGGTGCGTTGCGCTTTGCCCGTCAGGGCAAGGTGAGGATTTCGGCTCCGGATTCGGTGACCAGCAGGGTGTGCTCGAACTGGGCGGTGCGTTTGCGGTCCTTGGTCACCACGGTCCAGTCGTCGGACCACATGTCCCACTCCACCGTGCCCAGCGTGAGCATCGGCTCAATGGTGAACACCATGCCGCTTTCGATCACGGTGTTGTAGGCCGGGGCGGCGTCGTAGTGCGGGATGATCAGCCCGGTGTGGAACGCCTCGCCGACGCCGTGCCCCGTGAAGTCCCGGACCACGCCGTAGCCGAACCGCTTGGCGTAGGACTGGATGGCACGGCCGATGACGTTGATTTCACGGCCGGGTGCCACCGCCTTGATGGCCCGGTTCAGTGACTCCTGCGTCCGCTCCACCAGCAGGCGTGACTCTTCATCCACGTCGCCCACCATGAAGGTGTAGTTGGTGTCGCCGTGGACACCGTTGATGTAGGCCGTGATGTCGATGTTGATGATGTCGCCATCCCGCACCACCGTGCTGTCCGGGATGCCGTGGCAAATAACCTCATTCAACGAGGAGCACAACGACTTCGGGAAGCCCCGGTAGCCAAGCGTGGACGGGTACGCGTTATGGTCCAGCAGGAATTCGTGGCCCACCTTGTCCAGCTGGTCCGTGGTGACACCAGGCTGGATGTGCTTGCCCACCTCCACGATGGCCTGGGCCGCGATCATTCCGGCGATGCGGATCTTCTCGATGGTCTCGGCGGACTTCACTTCCGAACCCGTGAACTTCGCGGGAGCGGGCTTGCCCACATACTCCGGGCGGGGGATGGACGCCGGGACTGGACGCTGCGGACTTACGGTACCGGGGGTGAGGGTGCCGATGGGTGCAGTGGAGGCAAGGGAAGGCATAGATTGATCATATAAGGCACGGCAGAACGGGGAGCAACGATGACTGAGTACTGGTACAACATCAAGACCCACGAGGTGGAAGAGGACCGGCTCTCCGACTGGAGCCAGCTGATCGGGCCTTACCAGAGCCGGGAAGAGGCCGAACACGCCCTCGAAAAGGTCCGGGCGCGGAATGAGGCCTGGGAAAAGGACGACGACGACTGAGGCCAGGGTGCCTTAGCCGCCTCTACTAGAACGTGTGTTCCGGGCCGGGGAACTGGCCGGACCTGACGTCCTCGCCGTAGGCGGTTGCGGCTGCCAGCAGGGTGTTGCGCAGGTCCGCGTACTGCTTCACGAACTTGGCCATCCTCCCGCCCCGCAGGCCCGCCATGTCCTGCCAGACGAGCACCTGGCCGGTGGTTTCCTTGCCTGCGCCGATGCCCACGGTGGGAACAGCAACGGCGGCGTCCACTGCCGCTGCGGTTTCGGCC
This sequence comes from Arthrobacter sp. MPF02, assembly GCF_046605375.1. GTDB lineage: Bacteria > Actinomycetota > Actinomycetes > Actinomycetales > Micrococcaceae > Arthrobacter. The sequence goes on from NZ_CP176772.1 coordinate 1,604,698, forward strand.
GGCACCATTTCCATCAGCACGCAAAAGGCCCCCGCCGCCTCCAGCGCCACGGCCTCATCGATGAGCCGCCGGGCGTCGTCGCCGCGGCCCTGCACCCGGTAACCGCCCAGGGCGTGTTCGCTCTGCGGGGTGAAGCCGATATGCGCCATAACGGGGATTCCCGCCTGCACCATGGCCTGCACGGTGGGTGCGTAAAACTTGCCGCCCTCGATCTTGACGGCGTGGGCCAGGCCCTCCTTGAGGAAGCGGACTCCGGTAGCCACCGCCTGTTCCGCGGAAACCTCGTAACTGCCGAAGGGCAGGTCCGCCACAACCAGCGCCCGCTTGGCGGAACGGGCCACCGCGCGGCAGAGGGGAAGCAGTTCTTCCACGGTGACCGGAAGGCTTGTTTCATTGCCGAAGACATTGTTGGAGGCCGAATCGCCCACCAGGAGGACCTCGATGCCCGCGGCGTCGAAGATTTCGGCCGTGTACTGCTCGTACGCCGTGAGCATCGCAAACTTTGTGCCGTCCCGCTTGGCCTGCTGCAGGTGATGGATGCGCACCTTCGCCGGCTTTGGCCCCGTTGCGCCGGCGGATGGCTGCGCCGGCCCTTCGCCATAGGGTGCCGGGACGTCTGAGGACGTGCTGGAGTTCGCGCTGTTGGTTGAGGCCATGGCACGAGCGTAGTGCTGTGGCCGCGGTCCTAGCTACCACCGTCGCCCGGACCCCCGCGTGATACGTGTCATAAGCCCGTGTTAACGGTGTGTTACGCGCCGCGCAGGCTCCAGCACGGGCGCGGAATGCTTAGTACAGTAATTGTGAACTGCTCCTGGCTGCCCCCCACTTTCGCGCGGGCCCGGAGCATGGACGTTGACCGGAGAAGAGGCCATCATGGACCGCCAGCAAGAGTTTGTCCTGCGCACAATCGAAGAGCGCGACGTACGTTTCGTGCGCCTGTGGTTCACCGACGTCGTGGGTTCGCTCAAGTCCGTGGCCCTCGCCCCGGCCGAGGTGGAGGGCGCTTTCGAGGAGGGACTCGGCTTTGACGGGTCCGCTATTGAGGGCCTGGCCCGCGTCTTCGAGTCGGACATGCTGGCACAGCCCGACCCGTCCACGTTCCAGATCCTGCCGTGGCGCGGGGAAACGGAACAGACCTCAAGGATGTTCTGCGACATCCTTACCCCGGACGGTGAACCGTCCGCCGCTGACCCGCGCAACGTCCTCAAGCGGACCCTCGCCAAGGCCGCGGACATGGGCTTCACCTGCTACACCCACCCGGAGATCGAGTTCTATCTGCTGAAGTCCCAGGAACTCGGCCCGGACGGTGCACCGGTGCCGGTGGACGAGGGCGGCTACTTTGATCATGTCCCGGGCGGCGTTGCACAGGACTTCCGCCGCACAGCCGTCACCATGCTGGAATCGGTGGGCATCTCGGTGGAGTTCAGCCACCACGAGGGCGGGCCCGGCCAGAACGAAATTGACCTGCGCTACGCCGACGCCCTGCAGACGGCGGACAACATCATGACCTTCCGCACTGTCATCAAGGAGGTGGCGCTGCAGCAGGGCACCTACGCCACCTTCATGCCCAAACCGTTCACGGCCCACCCGGGTTCGGGCATGCACACCCACTTCTCGCTGTTCGAGGGCGACACCAACGCCTTTTATGAGGCCGGCGCAGAATTCCAGCTGTCCAAGACGGCCCGCCAGTTCATCGCGGGCATTCTCAAGCACGCACCGGAATTCACCGCCGTCACCAACCAGTTCGTGAATTCCTACAAGCGCCTGTGGGGCGGCGGTGAAGCTCCAAGCTACCTGAGCTGGGGCCACAACAACCGCTCCGCCCTGGTCCGCGTGCCGCTGTACAAGCCCGGCAAGGGCCAGTCCGCGCGGATCGAATACCGCGGCATCGACTCGGCGGCCAACCCGTACCTTGCCTACGCCGTGCTCCTTGGCGCAGGGCTGAAGGGCATCGAGGAGGGCTACGACCTTCCGGCCGCCGCCGAAGACGACGTCTGGTCGCTGAGCTCCGCGGAGCGGCGCGCCATGGGCCACGACCCGCTGCCGGCAAGCCTGCACGATGCCATCCGCTCGATGGAGGATTCGGAACTCATGCCGCAGATCCTGGGCGAGCAGGTCTTCGAGCACTTCCTGCGCAACAAGCGTGCCGAGTGGCAGGACTACCGGCTGCAGGTTACGCCCTACGAGCTGCAGCGCAACCTCGGTATCCTCTAGGGGGCGGGCGTGAGCCTGGCGCGCCGCCTTATTGCGGCCGGATTCAGCGACCTGGACAAGGGTGAACGCTTCCTGGCGGCCCCGGAACTGGAGGGGCTGGACCAGGACACGCTGTTCGCCGGACTGCAGATGGCCGCGAGCCCGGACACGGCCCTGCAGTCGCTGGTCCGGCTCATTGAGAAACACCCGGACCTTCGGGGCCTGGCCGGTGCCGGGTCCGAGGCCAGTGAGCCGCTTTACCGTGTCCTGGGCGCTTCGGAAGCGCTGGGCGAGTTCCTGATCCGGCATCCCGAACACCTGGAGGCCTTCAACGTCCGGCCCAGCCCGGAACCGCTCCCGGCGGATCCGCTGCAGCTGCGCGCGGGCCTGCTGCAGTCTGTGGGGGCGGACCCGCGTGCAGCCCGCCCCGTAGCTGCAGTAACAGGGCCGGAAGCCTACGCCGCCCTGCGTGTCGCGTACCGCAGGGGAGTGGTGGACCTTGCCGTAAAGGACCTGTGCGCCGCTGATCCGCTGGACTTCCTGCCCTCGGTGGGCGGGGAGTTGGCGGACCTCGCGGCGGCGGCCATCGAAGCGGCGCTTGCTGTGTCGCGTGCCGAGGCGGTGGAACAGTACAGCGCCTCAGACATTGCCGACGTCGGACTGGCCGTGATCGGCATGGGCAAATGCGGCGCCCGCGAACTCAACTATATTTCCGACGTCGACGTTATCTATGTCGTGGACGGCGGAAGCCTGGAAGACGCGCAGGCCGCCACGATCGGTACCGCCCTCGCCAGCGGGATTTCCCGTGCCATTTCCTCCGTGGCCAGGGAACCGGGCCTGTGGGAGGTTGACCCGAACCTGCGCCCGGAGGGCAAGTCCGGCCCCCTGGTGCGCACCCTGGCCTCGCACGAGGCCTACTACGCACGCTGGGCTGAAAGCTGGGAGTTCCAGGCCCTGCTGAAAGCGCGCACCATAGCCGGAGACGCCGACCTCGGGCGCCGGTACGAGGAAGCCGTGGCCCCATTGATCTGGAGTTCCGCCGGTCGCGACGGCTTCGTCGAATCGGTGCAGGCCATGAGGCGGCGGGTCACCGAGCACATTCCCGCAGCGGAAGAGCAACGGCAGATCAAGCTCGGCCGCGGCGGCCTGCGGGACGTTGAGTTCACCGTCCAGCTGCTGCAGCTGGTCCACGGCAAGGCGGATGAAACACTGCGGCGGCGGGATACCACCTCCGCCATCGCAGCACTGTCCGCGGGAGGGTACATAGGACGGACGGACGCCGCCGCCTTCGACAAGGCCTACCGCTACCTTCGGCTGCTGGAGCACCGGATCCAGCTGTTCCAGTTGCGGCGGACACATCTCATGCCTGTTGCCGAACCCGCCCTGCGGGCGCTGGCGAAGGCGGTCCTGGGGCCTTTCTCGAACGAACGGCCGCACCCGGACGCACTGCTGGCGGCATGGCAGAAGACCAAGCGCTCCGTCCGGGAACTGCACGAACGCATTTTCTACCGGCCGCTGCTGAACACGGCCGCCAGATTGAGCAGCGAAGATGCCAGGTTGTCGCCGGAGGCGGCGCAGGGCCGCCTTGCCGCGCTTGGCTACCGCGATCCGCAGGGTGCCATGCGGCACATCGAAGCCCTTACCGCCGGAGTCAGCCGGCGGGCCGCATTGCAGCGGCAGTTGCTGCCGATCCTCCTGGACTGGCTGGCCGAAGGAGTGGATCCCGACGCCGGGCTGCTGGCCTTCCGGCGGGTAAGTGAAGCGCTGGGAACAACGCACTGGTACCTGGGCCTGTTGCGGGACTCGAATGCCGCTGCCGAGCGGCTGTGCCATATGCTGTCCAACTCGCGGCTTATCGCCGACCTGCTGGAGGTTTCGCCGGAATCCGTAGCGTGGCTGGGACAGGACAAGGACCTTTTGCCGGTGCCGTTCGAGGCGCAGTGGCAGGAAATTCAGTCAAAAATGTCGCGGCATGCCGACCCGGAAAGCGCCATGCGCCTGATCCGGCTTATCCGCCGGCGCGAGATCCTGCGCATCGCTGTTGCTGATGCGGTTGGCCTGCTGGACCAGGACCAGGTGGGAGCCGCCTTGGCGGACACGGACCGGGCAGCTGTACTGGGTGCCCTCCGGGTGGCGGAAAACGTGGTCTCGGCCACCGGACCCCTGAAGACTTCCGTGCTGGTGGTGGCCATGGGGCGCCAGGGCGGACGTGAAATCGGCTACGGCTCGGATGCGGACGTGATGTACGTGCACCGGGCACTCCCGGGCTTCACGCAGGAAGAAGCGCAGGAACAGGCGTCCCGGATTGTCGGAAAGATCTCCAGCCTGCTGACGCAGCCCGTCAAGCCCGCCATCATGGCCGAACGCGTGCTCAAGATCGACGCCGACCTGCGCCCGGAGGGAAAGAACGGCGCGATGGTCCGCTCCCTGGAATCCTATGCGGAGTATTACCGCCGCTGGTCGCTCATCTGGGAGGCCCAGGCCTTGCTGCGTGCACGTCCCATGGCAGGCGACGACGGGCTGGCCGCGGACTTCCTGGCGCTCATCGACCCCATCCGGTATCCGGAGGCGGTAGCAGAACAGGATGTCCGGGAGATCCGCCGCATCAAGGCGCGGGTGGAGTCGGAACGGCTGCCGCGCGGGGCGGATCCTGCCCGGCACCTGAAGCTGGGGCGCGGCGGCCTGAGCGACGTCGAATGGCTGGTCCAGCTCCTGCAGCTCCAGCATGCCGGCAGGCACCCGGAGCTGCGGACCACTTCCACGGTTGCGGCACTGCAAGCCGCTGCGGAGCTTGGCCTGCTCACGAAGGAAGATGCGGACCTGCTGTGCACGGCGTGGCGTCTGGCAAGCCGGATCAGGTCCGCCAACGTCATCTGGAACGGCAAGTCCTCGGACCTGCTGCCTTCTTCCCGGCGGGACCTTGAAGCGGTGGCGCGGTGGTGCGGCTACGAGCCCGGCAACGCCACTGCCTTGGAGGAGGACTACCTGCGGGTCAGCCGCCGGGCACGGGCGGTCTTTGAGCGCCTCTTCTACGGCTCCTAACCCGTGGCGGGCCCGGCACGGCATTGCGTTCAGCAAGCGATTGCACGATTATGTGGGTGGCGGTGTTCTTCAACCTTGTTGGGGGGAAGGCCTAATTAGTCTTCGTCTCGGGGGGCATTCGTCAGGAGGTCCGGCTCCCGGTCTCAGCACGTCTGGAGCCGGGCCTTCACCTTCTTACGGGCGAGCCTGCGGGCGAAAAAGCTCCAGCAGTTGCGGGGACATGCAAAAGGCGGCCACCGGATCACCGGTGGCCGCCTTGGCAGTCTCAGGACAAGAGACTAGACGCCGTAGTACAGCTCGAACTCGTAGGGGTTCGGGCGCAGGGACAGCGGACGGATCTCGTTCTCGTACTTGTACTCGATCCAGGTGTCAATCAGGTCCTGGGTGAACACACCGCCGGCCTGCAGGAACTCGTTGTCCTCGCGCAGGGCCTCCAGGGCTTCCTCGAGCGTGCCCGGAGCCTTGGGGATGTCCTTGGCTTCCTCGGCGGGGAGCTCGTAAAGGTCCTTGTCGATGGGAGCCGGGGGTTCAATGCGGTTGCGGATGCCGTCCAGTCCGGCCATCAGCTGGGCAGCGAAGGCCAGGTACGGGTTGGAGGAGGGGTCCGGTGCGCGGAACTCGATGCGCTTGGCCTTCGGGTTGCTGCCCGTGATGGGGATGCGGATACCGGCGGAGCGGTTGCCCTGCGAGTACACCATGTTGACCGGAGCCTCGAAGCCCTTGACCAGGCGGCGGTAGGAGTTCACCGTGGGGTTGGTGAAGGCCAGGACGGCGGAAGCGTGCTTCAGCAGGCCGCCGATGTACCAGCGGGCGGTGTCGGACAGGCCGGCGTAGCCCTTCTCGTCGTAGAACAGCGGCTGGCCGTTGTTCCACAGGGACTGGTGGCAGTGCATGCCGGAGCCGTTGTCGCCGAAGACCGGCTTCGGCATAAAGGTCACGGACTTGCCCCAGGCGTCTGCGGTGTTCTTGATGACGTACTTGAACTTTTGCAGGTCATCGGCAGCGTGGGTGAGCGTGGTGAACTTGTAGTTGATTTCTGCCTGGCCGGCGGAACCCACTTCGTGGTGGCTGCGCTCAACCTCGAGGCCGGCCTCGTCCAGGGCAACGCACATGGCGTCGCGCAGGTCGGCCTGCTTGTCGGTGGGGGAGACCGGGAAGTAGCCGCCCTTGACGGGGGTCTTGTAGCCCAGGTTGCCGCCCTCTTCCTCGCGGCCGGTGTTCCAGTAAGCCTCTTCGGAGTCGATCTTGTAGAAGCTGCCCTGCGGGGAGGACTGGTACTGGACGTTGTCGAAGACGAAGAACTCAGCCTCGGGAGCGAAGAACGCGGTGTCGGCGATGCCGCTGGCAGCCAGGTAGGCCTCGGCCTTTTCGGCAACGCCGCGGGGATCGCGGTGGTAGGGGTCGCCGGTGCGGGGGTTGACGATTGAGAAGTTCAGCGCGAGGGTCTTCTCCATGCGGAAGGTGTCCAGGTACGCGGTGGTGACGTCCGGGATCAGCTGCATGTCTGATTCAGCGATGCCCTGGAAGCCGCGGATGGAGGAACCGTCGAAGAGCTGGCCGTTGATGAAGAAGTCGGCATCAACGCTCTTGGCGGGGACGTTGAAGTGCTGCTGGACGCCCGGAAGATCGGTGAAGCGGATATCGACGAACTTAATATCTTCGTCCTTGATGAACTTGAGGACTTCGTCCGCAGTCTTGAACATCTATGCTCCTAACGCATATGTAATATCTGGCGTGCAAGCCATCTGAGCCAGCGCAATCCGAAAGCAGGGAGAACTCAAGGTTTTCCCTGCCGGAGGTATCGCTTGAAACTGCCAACAGCCTATGGACGCGGCATTTCCCGTCCGTGTCCGCATTGTTTCGGGCAGGTTACAGAATGCCCTGCTAAGGCAACGCTATCGGCCGTCCACAGTGTGGTCGACCTCCATCCGGGATGTGGGCGGACGTCCCTGCCCGGCGGTCGGTAAGCTTGGACGGTGGTAGATCGCAAAGACATTGGCTCGTGGCTCAGCGGACCGGACACATCCGGTGTTTCGAAGTATCCGGGGGAGCGGCTGGGTCTGCCCGAATCGGGTCCTGGCTCGATTGCCCGGGCCGGCCGTCGCATCGTTGCGATCACGATTGACTGGACCATCGCGCTGTTGATCAGCAACTTTGCTTTTGGCGGCAATTCCTGGGCCACCCTGGCCGTGTTCGCCGCGGAACAGGTTCTCCTGGTGGGCACGCTCGGGTACAGCATCGGACACCGGGCCATGGGAATCGCGGTGGTCAAGCGGGGCGGGGGAAATCCCGGACCGCTCGCGGCATTGGTGAGGGCTGTGCTGCTTTGCCTGGTGATCCCGGCCGTGATCTTCGACCCGGACCAGCGCGGCCTTCATGACAAGGCCATGAACACCGTGCTGATCCGCATTTAGGGAGCGCCGCTAGACGCGGCTTGCCTCCACCGCCGGTTCGTCCTCGCGGGCGGAGGCTCCGCTGAGGTAGCCGCGCTTGCCCGCCCAGCGTTCGAACAGGATCGTTGCAAACGGGAAGACCGCGGAGACGCCGGCAAACAGTGCCACCGCGAACGGCCAGCGCTGCAGCCGCCACAGGGCAAGCGCCGCGACGCCGTATCCCACAAACAGGGCGCCGTGAATGGGGCCGGCCACCTGAACTCCAAGTTCGGTGGTACCGGCGATCCACTTGAAGTACATACCCGCCAGCAGGGCGGCCCAGCTGATTGCTTCGGCGATGGCGAGGATCCGGAACGCGCGGATGACGAGGGTCTTGAGCGGCATAAGTCCTGTCCTGAAATCTTGGGCGGCGGTTCGGGATGGTGCATGGAAACGCCCCGGGCCGGCGGGGCCGGAACCGGGGCGTCTTCGAGGCCTAGCGTCCGCGGTTGGGACGGGCCTTGTAGGGGTCTATGCCCTTGGGGATGGGAAGCCGGTTCCCCAGCGCTGCGATGCGCTTCGAGACGGCGTTCACCTCAAGCTTGGTCAGTTCCTTCTTCAGCTTGCCCATCTTTTTGGCCACCTGGCTCAGCGGCACCTGGCCCTCGCCGCGGCCGCTTTCAATCACGTGCACCGTGACGTTGGGCAGGATGCGGGCGAGGCGCTTGCGCTCGGCGTCGAGCAGCGGCTTGACCCGGTGCGTGGGCCCTTCGCTGACAAGAACGACGCCGGGACGTCCGATGGCCCGGAACACGGCGTCCTGCGTGCGCGGGTTCACGGCAACAGGCTGCTCCTCGGTGATCCAGCCGCGGCGGAGGGTTCCCAGGGCGGCGCCGGAGGCGCCGGGCTGGTTTTCAATCTGGGCGAAAGCGGCCCGTTCGGCGCGGCGCGAAAGGATCAGCGTGGCGCCCAGCAGGCCGAGCGGAATGCCGATGATCAGGCCCGTGATCCAGTTGTCCAGCCAGAATCCCACCAGGAAGCTGACAGCCACGACGCCGAGGAACACCAGCAGCATCAGCCACGGAACCATGGGGTCGTGGCGGCGCGTCATGGTGAAGACTTCACCGATCTGCTTGAGCCGGCTCGGCTTCTTGGGCTTGGCTTCTTTCGGCTTACGCGAAAAGAGGCCACGCTTCACCGCGCTGGAGCCCGCGGGATTGGAATTGCTGGAATCAGGGGATTTCGCCATAGTGCCTCAATTCTACGTGACTAAAGGCTGAGGGCCGGACGCCGGACAGTTCCGGTGCCGGCCCTCGGAGGCACTGGCGCATGCCGGCAAAAGCCGCTGCTAGGAGTGCGCCGCCAGCACGCTGCTGGCTTCCTGGCGGGTGGTGCCGGAGTCCTGGATGCCGTCGGCGATGTGGGCGAGTTCGGCGGGGATGTCGCGGCCTTTTTTGCGCATGGCGGTGGCCCAGAGCCGGCCCGCGCGGTAGGAGGAGCGGACCAGGGGCCCGGACATGACGCCGAGGAAGCCGATTTCTTCGGCTTCGTGCTGCAGGTCCAGGAATTCCTGGGGTTTAACCCAGCGGTCCACGGGCAGGTGCCGTTCGGAGGGGCGCAGGTACTGGGTGATGGTGATCAGGTCGCACCCGGCCTGGTGGAGGTCTTGGAGGGCTTCTGAGATTTCTGCTCGGGTTTCGCCCATGCCCAGGATGAGGTTGGATTTGGTGACCATGCCGTGGTTGCGGCCCTGGGTGATGACGTCCAGGGAGCGTTCGTAGCGGAACGCGGGCCGGATCCGTTTGAAGATGCGGGGGACGGTTTCGACGTTGTGGGCGAAGACTTCGGGTTTGGAGTCGCAGATCGCCCTGATGTGGTCGGGGTTGCCGGAGAAGTCGGGGATGAGCAGTTCGACGCCGGTGCCGGGGTTCAGTTCGTGGATCTTGCGGACGGTTTCGGCGTAGAGCCAGGTGCCTTCGTCTTCGAGGTCGTCGCGGGCGACGCCGGTGACGGTGGCGTACCGCAGCTGCATGGACTGCACGGAGCGGGCCACCTTGGTGGGTTCGAACCGGTCCAGGGGTGAGGGTTTGCCGGTGTCGATCTGGCAGAAGTCGCAGCGGCGGGTGCATTCGGAGCCGCCGATCAGGAAGGTGGCTTCCTTGTCTTCCCAGCATTCGAAGATGTTGGGGCAGCCGGCTTCTTCGCAGACGGTGTGCAGGCCTTCTTTTTTGACCAGGTTCTTCAGCCCGACGAACTCCGGGCCCATCTGGACCTTGGCCTTGATCCACTCCGGCTTGCGCTCCACCGGGACAGCGGCGTTGCGCTGCTCGATCCGCAGCATCTTCCGGCCTTCAGGTGCCAATGTCACAGGAGAGCTCCTTCGGGGCTTGAAACGAGTGCTTCTTCATGCTTGCGGAACTCTTCCACAATGCGGTCGACGATAAGGGCGGGACGGATGTCCCGTCCGGTTTCCAGGGACATGGTGGTCACCCCGGCATCTGTAATTCCGCAGGCAATGATCTGGGCGTAAGGCGCGAGGTCATTGCTGCAGTTGATGGCGATCCCGTGCATGGTGACGCCGTTCAGGACGCGGATGCCGATAGCGGCGATTTTACGGTCCGGGCCTTTTTCATCGGCCTTGATCCAGACACCGGCCCGGCCCTTGATGCGTTCTGCCTTGATGCCATAGTCCGCCATGACGGCGATCATGATGGCTTCCAGCCGCTCAACATAGTCACGGATACCGGAGCGGTTCTTCAATCTCAGGATGGGGTAGGCGATCAGCTGTCCGGGACCGTGCCAGGTGAGCTTTCCACCGCGGTCCACGGCAACCACGGGCGTGCCGTCGAATGGCCGCTCGTGGTCTTCGGTGAGCTTGCCGGCTGTGTATACGGCAGCGTGCTCCAACAGCAGCACCGTGCTCGGCGCTTCACCCGCGAGCACTTTGCCGTGCAGTTCGCGCTGGGTGTCCCAGGCCTGCTGGTAGTCGACATAGTCAGGGGCGAGACCGAGCCTTGAAAACTCAAGAGTCATGCCCTCCAGCTTAGACCTTGGAGCGCTTCCGGCCGGGTTTAGTGCTTAAGCTCACCACTCTCCACGGGTGTGACAGGCGCGCGGCGGGTACCTGTGGATAACTTCTGCAGGCCGGGGCGGATTCGGCTAGACATAGGGGATGGAAGATGCGAAGGCTCCAGCGGTTTCCGGGTACAACGTGGGGCGCCTGCTGGGCGAGGGTGGCACCGCTTCGGTATGGTTGGCAGAAGAGCAGCGCACGGGACGCAAAGTCGCGCTGAAGTGTTTCCGCGGAGGACCTGGCGGTGCCCATGGCAGTGAAGGCCTGGAGGATGAGGCGATCCGGCGCGAAATCCGCATCCTCTCGGTCCTTAACCACGAGCACCTGGTGAAGGCACACCAGGCCGTCCGGTATGAAGGAGGTACCGGGGGCGCCGCCCTGGTGATGGACTACGCCTCCGGGGGCTCCCTCGCGGACCTCATTGCCGCCCGTGGGAGGCTCAGCGTGGGGGAGACGGTCACGGTGCTGACCCCCATCGCCCAGGCGCTGGGTTACCTGCATACCAACGGCTTCACCCACGCGGACGTGTCCCCGGGCAATGTTCTGTTCACCGGCCAGGGCAAACCCCTGCTGTCCGATGTCGGCATTGCCAGGATGGCAGGTGAGGCCGGGCGGCCTGAAAGTTGGGGAACGGCCGGTTTCCTGGATCCCGCCCCTGTGGACGCGGTGCGGGCCGGGCTGCAGCCGGAACGTGATGTCTACTCGGCCGCCGCCCTCGGCTGGTACTGCCTCACCGGGGAAGCACCCGCGCGGACGGCAGACCGCCCCCCGCTCACCCTGCTCGTCCCGGAGGTTCCCAGGGACCTGGCGGCTGCCCTTGAATCCGGGCTCGCCGAAGACCGGCGGCTTCGCCCCACCGCGGCTGCTTTGGCCACTGCTGTCTACCGCAGCGCACCACCCCGTCCGCTGGACCTGGCTGCTGCCGTCCATCCCACCGTCATGCCGGAACTTGTGACGCGCAGGCACGTGGCGCCGTCGTCCGCTCTGGACAGAATGAACCAAAAGCTAGGCGTTGGGGAGAAACTCGCCGGCTGTCGCCGGCGCCTCCACACTGCCGGTGGACAGCGCGCGCTCCGGCTCCCGTTTCCCGCAGCCGGGGACGCCCCCGCCCACGGGAAACACGCGCTGAAACCCGGCCCTTTTGTGATGGGCGGAAAAGCGCTGCGTTGGGCCCTTCCTGCTTTGGCGGTACTGGCCGCCGCAGCGGCTCTCTGGGGGCTCGCGGGAACGCTTGACCCGCTGCCGTCTGCCATGGGCAATGCAAACGCGTCCACGGGAGCGCCGCCGGCGGCCACGGAAGCGCCGGCAGCAGCGGCAGAGGCCGCCGGGGCTGCCCGCGTGCAGGCTTCGGACGAAAATCCTGCCCGCGCGCTGGCCGGACTTGCAGCCCTGCGGGACCTGGCTTTCACCAGCGGAAAGCTTGACCTCCTGGAAGAGGTGAACGCCGCAGGGTCGCCGGCCGCGGAAGCGGACAAACGGACCGCAGACCGGCTGCGCGGTGCCGGCCTGGTGCTGGGCGGTCTCTCGAGCACGCTCTCCGGCGTGGACACCGAGGACGGGGCTACCGCTGACCGGGCAGTAGTCCGTGCTACCGCCGCTACGTCCGCCTACCAGGAACTGGATGCCCGGGGGTCTGTGGTGGCCACGGGGGCGGCCGATGCCGGCCGGCCCCTCCGGCTGGTCCTGGTGTCCGTGGACGGGGCGTGGCGGATCAGCGAGATCCTCCCGGGGTAGTGACCGCAGCGTGGGACACTTGTCAACTGAGCGCGTCCGCGCCTTCCCTGCCTGCCACCCACTGTGCCGCAGCCGCCAAAGTTGGATGCCGCCACCTGAAACCGGCAGCGGCCAGGACTGCCGGTTCCATCCGCTGGCTCGACAGCAGCAATTCCTCGGCCAGGTTGCGCATCACCAGCCGGAGCACCGGCGCCGGAACCCTCAGCACGGCCGGACGGTGCAGGGCGCGGGCCAGGGCAGCAACGATGGCGTTGACATCCGCATCTTCCGGAGCGCAGAGGTTGACCGGCCCGCTGATCCCTGATTCCAACAGGAAGAGGAACGCAGCGGAAACGTCGGGCAGTGTGACCCACGGCCAGAATTGCCTGCCGTTGCCGAGGGGTCCGCCAACGCCGAGCTTCAGCAACGGAAGCAGCCGGCCCAGGGCCCCACCGGTGCGGCTGAACACCACACCGGTGCGTGGAACCACCAGCCGCACCCCCGCGGGAACGCCGGCTGCAGCGGCCTCCCACTCCACGCAGATACGGGACAGGACGCCTGATCCTGCAGGCGCCGGCTCCCGCAGGACGGTGTTTCCGGCGTCGCCGTAGTACCCGGAACCGGACTGGCTGATGAAGACCGCGGGGGGAACGTCCAACTGCCGCATGGCGTTGGCAAGCGTTTTGGTGGGGCCCACACGCGAGCTGAACAGTTCCTCCACGCGCTTCCGTGTCCACGGCCGGTCCCCGATGCCGGCGCCTGATAGATTGACGACGGCGTCCGCCCCGGCGAGGGCGCCGGGGTCCAGCCGCCCGGCCGCCGGGTCCCAGCTGATTTCATCCGCTGAGGCCGCCCCGCGGCGCACCAGGGAGACGACGTCGTGTCCGCCGTTCCGGAAGGTTTCGGACATGGAGGTGCCGAGCAGGCCGGAGGCTCCTGCGATGACGATGCGCATGGTCTATCTCACCACGGACCCGTGCTTTGGAACCTCCCGCAGGGCCGCAGGACGGTTGACTATGATCGAACGATGACCTCTTCGAGCTACTTACGTTTCCCGCATCTGCACGGCGATCTGGTCACATTCGTGGCCGAGGACGACGTGTGGATCGCGCCCCTCGGCGGGGGCCGCGCCTGGCGCGTCTCCTCGCTGCAGCTGCCCGCCCGCAACCCCCGCTTCACCCCTGACGGAAAGAAGCTGGTCTGGACGGTGGTACAGGGAACGGCGCCGGAAGTGGTGGCTGCGGACGTCGACGGCGGGAACTACCGGCAGTTGACGTACTTCGGGCACAGCACCACCCGGGTCAAGGGCTTCACGGCCGGTGGGGCGGTCCTGGTGACCAGTGCCTTCCGGCAGGCCGAGAGCCGGCACAAGCACGCCTACAGCGTTCCGGTGGAAGGCGGGTGGGCCGAAGAGCTGCCGTTTGGACCCGTGGAATCGGTGGCCTTCGGCCCGGAAGTAGGGGACGAACGGCCTGTGGTGGTAGGCAGCGTACTGTCCCGCGAACCCGCGTGGTGGAAGCGGTACCGGGGCGGCACCGCCGGGAAACTATGGATCGACACGGACGGCAACGGGGAGTTCGAGCGCCTGCTGCCCGACCTTGACGGCAACCTCGCAGATCCCATGTGGGTGGACGGCCGCATCGCCTTCCTGTCCGACCATGAGGGCTATGGGAACCTTTACTCGGTCCTTCCCGACGGGAAGGACCTGCGCCGGCACACGGACCATGGGGACTTCTACGTCCGTCACGCCGCCACCGATGGGAAGCGCGTCATCTTTGAGTCCGCCGGTGAGCTGTGGGTCCTGCATGACCTTGGCTTGGACGCCGTGCGCCTGGACATCACGCTGGGTTCCGCCTCGCAGTCCCGCCGGCCCGCCCTCCTGAAGGTTGCAAAGCACCTGGGCGCAGTGGTGCCGGATACTGCCGGTACCGCCAGCGCGGTGGAGGCGCACGGCACCATCCACTGGCTGCGCCACAAAGACGGTCCCTCCCGGATCATCGAGGCAACGCCCGGCGTCCGCGGCCGCCTGCCCAGGCCGCTGGCCGACGGCAGGATCGCCTACATTGCCGACCACGGCGGTGTCGAGGCCCTGCACATCCGGGACATTGTGGCACCGGTGCCGCACACCGCCCCCGCCGCTTCCGGAAAGGACTCCGTCCAGGCTGCAGGCACGCCCGCAACCGAAGCCGACGCAGCCGACGCTCCACTCCTGCCGCAGCCCGTCCCGGCTGCCGGGGCTGCCGTCCTGGCCGGGGGTGCTGCCTTTGTTCCGGCCGACGGGCAGCACGCCGGCCAAGCAGCGGGTGCCGGCCAGGCGGACGTTGCTCCGGAGGGTGCTGCGTCCGCCACGGACGCCCGGTCTGTAGCGGAAGCGGCAGTTGTGGTTCCGCTGTCGTCGCGCGCGAGCTCCCTGGAAACCAGCCCGGACGGGCGCTGGGTGGCGGCAGGCACGTCCTTCGGCGAGGTGCAGCTGGTGGACAGCCGGACAGGGGACGTGGGTCTTCTGGCCAGCATTGGCGAGGGCACCATTGAGGACCTGGCCTGGTCTCCGGATTCACGGTGGCTGGCGTGGTCCGAGCCAGTCACCTCCTTTGGCTCGCGCAGCAGGCTTCGGATGGCGAACGTCGGGGAACCGGGCGCGGACCCCGTTGACGTCACCGACGGACGGTTCTGCGACACGTCACCGGCCTTCACCCCTGACGGCAAGTACCTCGCCTTCCTGTCCAACCGCAGCTTCGACCCCGTGTACGACGGCCACTCGTTCGACCTGTCCTTTCCCAGCCCCATCAAGCCGTACCTTGTGGCACTCGCCGCAGGGACGCCGTCGCCCTTCGGCCCGTCGGCCGCCCCGGACGGCGACGGGGCACCCGCCGGCGGGCAGGACGAGGGCAGGCAGGAATCGTCCCCGGAGGTGGTGGTTGACCGGGACGGGCTTGCCCACCGCGTCATCAGCGTCCCGGTGCCCCGTGGTAACTACACGTCGCTGGAAGCGACGGACGGAGCCCTGCTGTGGCTGGACCGTCCCCTCGCCGGTGTCACCGGCGACGGCAAGGCGAGCCAGGAGGACAAGGACACCCGTCCCGGCCTTGTCCGTTACGACCTTGGCCGGCGGAAGAAATCCACGCTCGTGGAGGCGCTGGACAGCTACCGCCTCTCGGGCGACAGGGCAACCGTGGTACTGGTTAACGACAAGCAGGTCACCGCCGTCCCCTCCGACGCCAAGGCAGACGAAGAGTCCGGAAAGCTCGTCAAGGTGGATCTCGGCCGGATCCGGGTGATGATGGATCCGCTCAGCGTCTGGGGCCAGGCCTTTGACGAAGCATGGCGGCTGCAGCGGGACTTCTTCTGGGCCGAGGACATGGCCGGCCAGGACTGGGAGTCAGTGCACCGGCGCTACCGCCCCCTGGTGGACCGCCTCGGCTCGCACGACGACCTGGTGGACCTCCTCTGGGAGATGCACGGTGAGCTGGGTACCTCTCATGCGTATGTCCGACCGGCGCCGGTAACGGAGAACGGCAGCCAGGGCCAGGGACGGCTCGGAGCAGACCTGTCCCACACCGCGGCCGGGTGGGAAATTACCCGTATCCTGGCCGGCGAATCCTCCGATCCGCTGGCTGACCCGCCCCTCGCCCGGCCCGGCGTCGATGCGAAGGCCGGCGACATCCTGCTGGCCATTGACGGCGTCCCGCTCTCCGCGTCCGTAACCCCGGCAATGCAGCTGGTGGGGTCGGCGGGCCGCGCCGTCGAGCTGACCCTGCTCAACGGGCCGGGACACGGCGGGGCGGCGGGCACCCGCCGCCGTGTCGCCGTCGTGCCTGTCAAGGATGAGGAACGCCTGCGGTACCAGGAGTGGGTTGCCGCCAACCGCCGGACCGTCCGGGAAGCCTCGGGCGGAACGTTCGGCTACCTGCACGTTCCGGACATGATGGCCAACGGCTGGGCCCAGCTGCACCGCGACCTGGACACGGAGACGGCGCTGGACGGACTCATCGTGGACGTGCGGCGGAACCGCGGCGGCCATACGTCGCAGCTGGTGGCTGAACTGATCGGGCGCAAGGTGACGGGCTGGAGCATGCCGCGCGGGGAGAAACCCCGCACCTACCCGCACCACGCGCCGCGGGGCCCGGTGGTTGTCCTCGCCGACGAGTTTGCCGGCTCGGACGGCGACATCATCACCCAGGTTTCCAAGCTGCGGGGGATCGGTCCCGTTATCGGCACCCGGACATGGGGCGGTGTGGTGGGCATCGACAACAGGTTCTCGCTGGCTGACGGCACCGGTGTCACCCAGCCGCGGTATGCCAACTGGTTCAGCGGCGGCGTGGGTTGGAGCGTAGAAAACCACGGCGTGGACCCGGACATTGAGGTGACCTTCCCGCCGCACGCCTACGCAGCAGGGCGGGACCCGCAGCTGGAGTACGGCATCGGCGCGCTGAAGGAGATGATCCAGGAACTGCCCACTGACCGCCCACCGGCCCGCGAAGGGTACCGGCGGCTGCGTCCGGCCCCGCTTCCTGCCCGCCCTCAGGGGAGCTAGGGCTCCAGCCGGAACGGAAAAGGCCCTCCCTGGCCGGATAAACTCCGGCCGGGGATGGCCTTTGGTGTCCGGCGGCAGCCGGATCAGGACTGCAGCGTGGCGTCCAGGGTGATGTCGATGCTGGCCAGGGCGCCCGAAACCGGGCAGCCCACCTTGGCTTCGGCCGCGATCTTCTGGAACTCCTCCTCGGAGATGCCGGGGATCTTTGCGGACATGGTCAGGTGGCTGCCGGTGATCCCGGTCCCGGGAACGAAAGTGACGTCAGCCTTGGTGTTGACCTCTTCCGGTGCGTGCCCGGCCTGGGCCAGCGCGTGGCTGAAGGCCATGGAGAAGCAGGCGGAGTGGGCGGCGGCGATCAGTTCCTCGGGGCTGGTCTTGCCGTTGGCAGCCTCGGTGCGCGCCTTCCAGGTGACGTCGTAGGTTCCCAGGCCGGAGCTGTCGAGCGTGGTGTTACCCGAGCCCGACATCAGGTCGCCGTTCCAGACGGTGTGTGCGGTGCGTGTTGCTGCCATGTCCACTCCTCAAATCGATGTGTTACCGGGGCCGGCTGCTGCCAGGCCCCGCCGTCTTCCATCCTAGGGACTTCACCGGAGGCGTGCATCCGGCGTCCGCTGCTGGTGGATTATGACTCCGTAGCCCCGGGTAACTGTGTGCTGCGTCAGTTCCAGATGGTTGCGATGGCAATGTTCAGCAGCGCCAGGCCGCCCACCGCGTGTGCCAGGCCCGGGCTGACCGCCTCTCCCGCCTTGTACTTCCGGCGGCCGATAAACGCCAGGACGCCAACAACCACGGCGATGACCAGCTTGATGCCCAGCTTGGCGTAGTTGGCGTCCATGTCCAGCGCAGGGATGAGGCCCATCAGGACCACGCCCGTCAGGAGTTGCGTCATGGCTCCGTCGAACTGCCGTGGGTGGACGGTGGGCTTCTTCATCTGCCCGATCCAGATGCCCACGATCATGGCCGCGCCGACGATGTGCAGGAAAACCACAATGTTGTAGAGGATGTTCATGGAACCAGTCTAGCCAGTAGTTCTACAGCCCGTAGTAGGGGCCCGGATGCATGGGCGGCTGCTGGTTACAAAAACGACGGCGGCACGCGCCGCAGGTGGGCTTCCCACCGTTGGCGCGCACCGCCGTCGTCCGTGGCCGGCTGTTACAGTCCGAGGTCCGCCTCGAAGGCGCCCTCTTCGAGGCGGGCCTTGAGGGTCTGGAGGAAGCGGCCGGCGTCCGCGCCGTCCACCAGGCGGTGGTCGTACGTCAGGGACAGGTACATCATGGAGCGGATGGCGATCGAGTCGTCACCGTTCTCATCCGACACCACAACGGCGCGCTTGACGATGGCGCCGGTGCCGAGGATACCCACCTGCGGCTGGTTGATGATCGGGGTGTCGAACAGGGCGCCCACCGAGCCGATGTTGGTGATGCTGAAGGTACCGCCGGACAGCTCGTCCGGGCCGATCTTGCCGTCACGGGTGCGTGCTGCGACGTCCGCGATCTTGCCCGCCAGGCCGGCAAGGTTCAGGTTGCCGGCATCGGAGATGACCGGGACCAGCAGGCCCTTGTCCGTGTCAACGGCGATGGCCAGGTGCTCGGCATTGTGGTAGGTGATCTCCTGCTTGTCCTCGTCGTACGCAGCGTTGAGCTTGGGGTGCTGCTTGAGCGCTTCGGCCACCGCCTTGGCGATGAACGGCAGGAACGTCAGCTTGGTGCCGTTCTGGGCCTGGAAAGTGTTCTTGGCCCGGGCACGCAGCTTGGCGATCTTGGTCATGTCCACTTCGTGGACCTGGGTCAGCTGGGTGGAGATTTCGAGGGATTCACGCATGCGGCGGGCAATGACCTGCCGGATGCGCGGTGCCTTCTGGGTGGTGCCGCGGAGCGAGGACGCTGCGGCGGAGGCTGCAGGGGCAGCCGCGGAAGGTGCGGAGGCGGCCGGAGCAGCGGCGGCAGGTGCCGCCTTCGCTTCGGCAGCGGCGATGACGTCCTGCTTGCGGATTCGGCCGCCGACGCCGGTGCCCGACAGCGACGCGATGTCCACGCCGTGCTGGTTGGCAAGCTTGCGGACCAGCGGGGTCACGTAGCCGGACTCGGCGCCTGCTGCTGCCGGCGCGGTCTGCGGGGCCGACGGTGCTGCCGGAGCCGGAGCAGCCTGCGGCGCGGGGGCCGGAGCTGCAGCCGGGGCAGGAGCTTCCTGCTTGGGAGCTTCAGCCTTCGGGGCTTCCTGGGCGGGGGCAGGAGCGGGTGCTTCCTGCGCCGGTGCGGCCGGGGCGGGCGCCTCGGCCGAAGCAGCGGCGGCACCTGAACCAATGACGGCCAGGACGGAACCGACCTCGGCGGTCTCGTCCTCGCTGACGCGGATTTCCTGGAGCGTGCCGGCAACCGGCGACGGGATCTCGGTGTCCACCTTGTCCGTGGAGACCTCGAGCAGGGGTTCGTCCACCTCGACGGAGTCGCCAACGGCCTTGAGCCAGCGGGTAACGGTTCCTTCGGTGACGCTCTCGCCCAGTGCGGGAAGGGTGACTTCGTGGCCTTCACCGCCGCCGGCAGCGGGGGCGGCAGGTGCCGGGGCTTCCTGGGCCGGAGCTTCTTCAGCCGGTGCGGCAGCAGGGGCTTCCTGTGCCGGTGCTTCCTCCGCGGGAGCGGCCGCGGGTGCTTCCGCTGCCGCGGCGGAGCCGCCGCCGGAGCCGTCACCGATACGCACCAGGGGCGCGCCGACCTCGGCCGTCTCGTCTTCAGCGACCAGGATTTCCTCAATCACGCCAGCTACAGGAGAGGGGATTTCAGTGTCTACTTTGTCGGTGGAGACCTCGAGCAGCGGCTCGTCCACCTCTACCCGGTCACCTACCTGCTTGAGCCAGCGGGTGACGGTTCCTTCGGTGACGCTCTCACCGAGGGCGGGCAAGTTAACGGATTCAGACATGTCGTCCCCGTTCTCCTTATTGATCTTTAGTGCGATTGAATGCTGCCTGATGGTGTGCATGGTGCCGCCGGTCTGCGGTGCCGGGGGCACCATGCACGGTGGTGCTGGGGGAGACTAGCCGTGCAGCGGCTTGCCCGCGAGTGCCAGGTGGGCTTCGCCCAGGGCCTCGTTCTGGGTTGGGTGGGCGTGCACCAGCTGGGCCACGTCCTCCGGGTAGGCTTCCCAGTTCACGATCAGCTGGGCCTCGCCTACCTGCTCGCCCATGCGGGCACCGATCATGTGGACGCCCACCACGGGGCCGTCCTTCTGGCGGACCAGCTTCACCAGGCCGGAGGTGCCCAGGATGGAGCTCTTGCCGTTGCCGGCGAGGTTGTATTCCTGGGTCTGCACCTGGTCTTCGCCGAACTTCTCCTTGGCGGCCTTTTCGGTGTAGCCGACGGTGGCGATTTCAGGCTCGGAGTAGGTGACCTTGGGGATGTTGATGTCCTCGACGATCACGGGCTTCAGGCCGGCGATCTCCTCGGCCACGAAGATGCCCTGCTGGTAACCGCGGTGGGCCAGCTGGACGCCCGGGACGATGTCGCCGACGGCGTAGATGTTGCCCACGCCGGTGTGCAGGCGCTCGTTGGTGATGACGAAGCCGCGGTCGATGGTGATGCCGGCTTCCTCGTAACCGAGGTTGGCGGTGACGGGGCCGCGGCCCACGGCGACCAGGAGGAGGTCGGCCTCGAACGTCTTGCCGTCCACGAGGGTGACCTTGACGCCGTTATCGTTCTGCTCGACACCCTGGAAGAAAACACCGGTGGAGAACTTGATGCCGCGCTTCTTGAACGCGCGCTCAAAGTTCTTGACGATGGTGGCGTCCTCGTTCGGGACCAGCGAGGGCAAACCTTCGACGATGGTGACGTCCACGCCGAACGACTTCCAGACGGAAGCGAACTCGACGCCGATCACGCCGCCGCCCAGGATGATGGCGCTCTTGGGGATCGACTCCATGGTCAGCGCCTGGTCGGAGGTGATGACCTTGCCGCCGATTTCGAGGCCGGGCAGCGTGCGGGAGTAGGAGCCGGTGGCCAGGATGATGTTCTTGCCCTTGTAGGCGGTGCCGTTCACCACGATGGTGTCGGTGCCCTGCAGCTTGCCCTCACCTTCGATGACGGTGATGCCCTTGGACTTGATGAGGCCCTGGAGGCCCTTGTACTTGCCGGCGATAATGCCGTCCTTGTACGCGTTGACGGCGGTGATGTCGATGCCGTCGAGGGTGACGTTCACGCCGTACTTGGCGGAGTCACGGGCGTGGTCGGCCAGTTCGGCCGAGTGGAGCAGGGCCTTGGTGGGGATGCAGCCGTTGTGGAGGCAGGTGCCGCCCAGCTTTGCCTTCTCCACGAGGCCGACGGTGAAGCCAAGCTGTACCGCCCGCAGCGCGGCGGCGTATCCGCCGCTTCCGCCGCCGAGCACCAGGATGTCGAATTCTTGCGCAGTTGCCTGATCGGCCACTTAAACGCTCCCTCGCGTGAACGATGACGCGTTTCTGCCGCGCATCATCTGGTCTTGGATCTTGCCCTGCCGTGATTATGTCAGCAGGCCAATTCTCTTGCATTTGTGACTACCGTGGTTCACCTTAGCGAACCACCTATCCATGCTCCACCTTGGCACAGTGTTTGTGGAGCGCTTTGTGTTGAGTGTCACGCCGCTTGGTGGCGGAGGGATCACCCCCGCCACCAGGCGTCTGTACCGGCCCGGCCTGCCTCAGGCGGAGGCGGCGATCACGTCCTCCACGTAAGCCACCAGCGTGCGGACGGTGCACCCCGTTCCCTGCTTGTGCGTGTAGCCGTAGGGGCTTCCGTTGTTAAAGGACGGACCGGCGATGTCGATGTGGGCCCACGGGATCCGTCCGCCGTCCTTGTCCTTGCCCACGAACTCCTGCAGGAAGACGGCGGCAGTCATCATGCCGCCGTGGCGTTCGCCGATGTTGGCCAGGTCCGCCACCTGCGAGTCCAGGCTCGGGCGGAGCTCCTCCGGAAGCGGCATGGGCCAAACCAGCTCGCCTGCGCGGTCCGCGGCAGCCTTGAGGGCGGCAGTGACGGAGTCCGCACCCATCACGCCCGCGGTCCGGTTGCCGAGCGCGATCAGCTGGGCGCCGGTCAGCGTTGCCACGTCGATGATGGCATCGGGGTATTCCTGGCTTGCTGCCACGATGCCGTCGGCCATGACCAGGCGGCCCTCTGCGTCGGTGTTAAGCACTTCGACGGTCTTTCCGCCGAACATCGTGAGGACGTCGGCCGGGCGGGATGCCGCTCCCGAGGGCATGTTCTCGGCGATGCAGAGCCAGGCAGTCGCCTTCACGGGCAGGCCCAGGCCGGCGAGGGCAAGGACGGTATTAAGGACGACGGCGGCACCGGCCATGTCGCTCTTCATGTCGCCCATGCCCAGGGCGGGCTTGATGGAGATGCCGCCGGTGTCGAAGGTGATGCCCTTGCCCACCAGGGCGATTTTGGTGACCGGCCGGGCTGGGGAGTACTCCACCTTGACCAGGCGGGGCTGGCGGGCGGACCCCTTGCCAACGCCCATGATGCCGCCAAAGCCTTCCTTTTCGAGCCGCTTTTCGTCCCAGACTGTCACCTTGACGGGGAGGCCCTTGGCCAGGTCCTTGGCGGCCTCCGCGAACGTCTCGGGGTAGAGGTGGCTGGGCGGGGTGTTGACCAGGGAGCGCGTGGCGTTGACAGCCTTGCCCACCAGGGCCGCGCGCTTCAGGGCTGCCGCGGTTTCCTGCTGGTCAGCCACATCAGTGAAGATGATGGCCTTGCGGACGGGATCCTTCAGGCCGTCCTTCGACGAACGGAAATCGGTGAAGGAGTAGGCACCCAGCGCGGCACCTTCGGCGACTGCCGCGACGTCGGCGACGGACGCCGTCGGGAAGGCCAGCACGACGGTGCCCAGGCCGGCCAGCTGGCGGATGGCGGATCCGGCGGCCCGGCGGAGCGCTTCGCCGGCGGGCGGGGCGGCGTTGACCTTGCCAACCCCGGCAAGGACCAGGATGCCCGCGCCGGTCTCGGGGAGGCCGGGCAGGCGGACGATCTGGTCCGCGGCGCCGGTGACGCCCAGTGCTTTGAGCGAGTCGGTGAGTGCTTCGGCGGACTTTGCTGCCAGCGGGTTGGCCAGCAGCACCGGTCCGTCGGTTCCCTGCCCCACGCCGATGACGACGGCGTCGCTTGGGCTCTTCTTCAGGTCGCGGGAGAGGGTACTAAGGTTGATTTCAGTATTCTTGACCACAGGGATGAGTCCTCAATTCTCGAGAGCTGGTACGGGCAGGGCTGCATGTTCGGCGCGCTGCCCCGACTGCCGGACGCGGCCGTTCCGGACGCCGTCCGGGAATGTTCAGCCCGTGCGGCAGGCCAGTTCCGATCGTAGTCCCATGGCGCCCCGGCGGAAGAATCTTCTGAGAGGTGCACCACACCGCGCGGCGGAATGCCGCGGCCCCGGACCGCGTTGTAATTGATGTCCACCCGCATCCATGAAAGGAACATGCCGTGCTTGAACGGATCTCCGGCTCCCTGCTGGACCCTGACGCGCTCTACGCGAGCAACATTGAGCTGTTCCACAGCCCGGAACTCCGCGGGCTGAACCTGGTGATGGGTTTCACCGGTTTCGCCGACGCCGGGCACGTGGTGAAACAGATCAATGCCGAGCTGCTGGACTCCCTCGACGCCAAACCCGTAGCTGTGTTTGATGCCGACCAACTGATCGACTACCGGTCACGCCGGCCCCACCTGACGTTCGTCGAGGACCATCTGCAGGACTACCAGGAGCCGCGGCTGGCGCTGTACCGGCTTGTTGACGGCCTGGGCAAGCCCTTCCTGCTGCTGGCGGGATTCGAGCCGGACCTGCAGTGGGAGCGGTTCGCCCGTGCCGTGGTTGGCATCGTGGAGAAACTGGACGTAAACCTGGTCGCCTGGATCCACTCCATCCCGATGCCGGTGCCGCACACCCGTCCCGTTGGCGTGACGGTGCACGGCAACCGTCCCGAGCTGATCGAGGGCATTTCCGTCTGGAAGCCCACCGTGGAGGTTCCCGCCGCCGTGGGCCACATCCTGGAGTTACGGCTGGTCGAGGCCGGCCGCAACGTGGCCGGCTATGTCATCCACGTCCCGCACTACCTGGCCGAAGCCGAGTACCCCACGGCCGCCGTCGCAGGCCTTGAATACCTGGGCGCAGCGACCTCGCTGACGCTGCCCACCGACCGGCTCCGCGAGGCCGGCCGCGAAGTGACCCGGCAGATCGCCGAACAGATCGACGCGTCCGACGAAGTACAGCAGGTGGTGTCCCGGCTCGAGACCCGCTACGACGAGAAGGCCGACGGCATTGTGCGCCGCTCGCTGCTCGCGAACGAAAACGACGAGCTTCCCGACGCCGACGACCTGGGTGCCGCCGTGGAGGCGTACCTCGCCCGGGAGAACCCGGCGCAGTAGGCATTGCTGCCTCCTCCCGCCCCGGGCTCCGGGCGGGAGGAGGCATCCGGGCATAATGAAGACGTGACTGCACCCCGCGCTTGGCTTATCTGGACCGTTGGGATTTTCGGGTACCTGGTGGCCGTGTCGCAGCGGACGTCTTTCGGCGTCGTGGGCCTTGAGGCCACCGAGCGCTTTCATGCCACCGCCTCCGCCATCTCCTTCTTCACGGTCCTCCAGCTCCTGGTCTATGCGGGGCTGCAGATCCCGGTGGGGCTCCTGGTGGACAGGTTTGGTTCGAGGGCCATGATCGCGGGCGGTGCCGTCCTGATGGGCCTCGGCCAGCTACAGCTCGCCTTTGCCGAGACTGTCCCCGGCGGCATCCTGGGCCGGGTACTGGTCGGCGCCGGCGACGCCATGACCTTTATCTCGGTGATCCGCCTGATTCCGCTGTGGTTCGCTCCGGCCCGCGTACCTCTCGTTACCCAGCTGACGGGCATGACCGGCCAGCTGGGCCAGCTGGTCAGCGTGATCCCTTTCGCGTTCGTCCTGCACTCGGCCGGCTGGACCCCCGCGTTCCTGATGCTGGCAGGGATGTCTGCCGTGGCGGTGGTCCTGGTGGTGCTGCTCCTTAAGGATGTCCCGCCGGGCACCGACCGGCCGCAGGCGCAGCAGGGGCTGAAGGCCACCGGAGTGTCGCTGGCCCGGGCGTGGCGCCAGCCCGGTACCCGGCTGGGCATGTGGAGCCACTTCACCATCCAGTTCAGCGGCACGGTGTTCGCCATGACCTGGGGATACCCCTTCCTTATTTCCGGCCAGGGGCTGGACGGCGGGACGGTGGCCGCCCTCATGGGGCTGTATGTTGCCGCCGGGATGGCCGTGGGGCCGTTTATCGGACGCTTTGTGTCGCGGCATCCGCTGCGCCGTTCCACCATGGTCCTCCTGATCGCTGCCATGACCGCCGGAGCGTGGGCTGCCGTCCTGTTGATGCCCGGCCGGGCACCGCTGTGGCTGCTGGCGGGCCTGGTGGTAGCCCTTGCCATCGGCGGGCCAGGCTCAATGATCGGTTTCGACTTTGCCCGGACGTTCAACCCTGCGCACCGGATCGGAACTGCCACCGGCATCGTCAACGTGGGCGGCTTCATTGCCGCCCTGATCGCGATCTTCCTGATCGGGCTGGTATTGGACATCCTCTACGCCAGCGGCTTTTCCAACACCCTGTATGGCCTTGACCCGTTCCGCATCGCCCTGAGCGTCCAGTTCTTGCTGCTCGGCGCCGGAGCGGCCGCCGTATTCGCCGCCCGGCGCAAGGTACGCCGCCAGATGGCAGCCCAGGGCGTTGTGGTCCCGCCATTGCGGGCGGCCCTGGCCCGGCAACGCCGCGAGAACCTCGCGCGCCGCCGGCAGGCAGCTCCTGTCGACAGCGACTAGCCCTCAACAGGGCGGGTTGCGCACATAGCGGAATCTGCCGGGGACGGCCCGTAACGGCGGGGCGGATGCTGGAGCCATGACAGCTCCAGAACGACTCCGGATATCCGGACCTGAAGACATCCTCGGGTTCATACCCCACTCGCTGGGCTACTGGCCGGAGTCCAGCCTCGTCGCCATCACGATGCACGGCAACCTGCTTGGCGCAACCCTGCGGCTGGACCTTCCGGGACCTGAGGTCCTGGCCGACCCCGGGAAGTACGTCCGCCTGGTCCGCGGCTACCTCGATGCGGACAAGCAGGCCGACGGCACTCTGCTGGCCTTCTTCACCAGTAAGGGCGGTTCGTCACCCGGCCCCGAGGTGGTGGACGTCGAGTACCACGCGTTGCTGTCCGGGCTGGACTGTGTCTTGGAGGAGGCGGGTTTGCCCGTTCGGGACGCCTGGTACATCGGCGATGACTACTGGCGGGATGCCTACTGCACAGATGCTTCCTGCTGTCCGCCCCAGGGAAGGCCGCTGCAGGCAATCCTGGACAGCACCTTGAATGCGGAGATGGTCTACCGGGGCAGCAGCGTGGGCCCTGCGCCGGGCACAAAGGACGGACCTGCCACTCCCGTTTCGAGCCTTTACCGGTCCGCCGTCCTGGAAGCGCAGGAAGGATGGTGGAAAGTCCTGGACTGCCGCCGGGACAGCCGTGCGCAGTTTGTTGCCGTTTTGGAGGCGTGGGAAGTCCTGATGTGCCGGCGGGGCGGAGAGCCTTGGCTTCCGGGCGTGGAACGTGACGCTTTCCTGCGGGCGTCCCTCCTGATTCCGGCCTGGCGGGATGCCCTGCTGGTCATGGCTGCGGCCGGAAAGCACGCCGCGGAAGCTGGTGTTGACCAATTCGGGGTTCTCCATGACGGCGCGGGCCCACACCCTGTCGCGCCTCCCGGTGGGCCCCTGGGAGGCAACGGGCAGAACCGTGCTGCAGGGGATGCGGACGCGGGGGCCAGCCCTGTTCCCGGGTACGCGGAGGTGCTGATGGGGGTGGCTCCCTCTGTCCCTGACTGGGAACGGCTCAACGCACTGGACCTGGTCCTGGAGCAACTCGCGGCGCTCGGCGGTCCGGCGGCCGCAGCGTCACTGACGCTTCGCGGCTGGATCGCATGGAGCCGCGGCCGGGGATCGTACGCCGCCGCATATCTGTCCGACGCCCTTGACGTTGAGCCCGGCTACCGTTTGGCGGAACTGCTGCTGGAACTGGTGGGCCGCGGGGCCATTTGCGGCTGGGCGGCCAGGAAGGACGCAGCCTGGCACAAGTTCTGAGGTGGCGTGCCGGAGCCAGGGCTACGGCACGTGCCGGACAAAGAGATGGTGTCGCGGCGGTCATGCCCGCGGCCGTAGCCGCAGCCGTAGCGGTGGTAATTGAAAGGCGGGGAGGCCCGTCGGGGCGAAAACATGAGACAATGGATGCCGAGACCCGGTTGGGTCCGTGTATCGGGTGCCTGCGAATGAGCCTTTTCGGGAACATTCCAGCCGCACCGGCAGTTGTCTTTACAGACTCTGCCGGCCGTGGTGGCGCCTGGTTTTCACCACGGACTTGACAGGGTCATAGTGGTGTTGCCCGTATGGTGATTCCACAGACCACCGCTAGAAAGGTTTTCTGTGACCCCGTCTTCCACCAAGAAGGACCCCGCCGCCCAGGACGAGCTGTCCACCGAGGACAAGAAGGCTGCGACCAGCGCCAAGCGGGCGGCCACCAAGGCACCTGCCGGCGCGGACGGCAAGCGCGAGCCGAAGAAGCGCGGCCCGAAGCCGGGCGCCAAGGCAGCAGCGGAAGCCGCCAACAAGGCTTCCGCGGATAACGTTGACGCTAACGATGCAGATGACGTTGAAGAGGATTTTGACGAGGCTGTCCTCGACGGGCCGGACTCGGTGGAGGACGCCGATGCGGACGTCGAGGGTGAAGCCGACGCTGACCCCGCCAAGGCCGTAGCCGGCAGCGGCAAGGGTTTCGTCTACTCTGACGCCGACGATGACGACGCCCCGGTGCAGCAGGTCATGTCTGCCGGCGCCACCGCTGACCCCGTCAAGGACTACCTGAAGCAGATCGGTAAGGTGGCACTGCTCAACGCCGAGCAGGAAGTGGACCTTGCGCTGCGGATCGAAGCCGGCCTGTTCGCCGAGGAGAAGATTGCCGCTGACGATGGCTCCATGGATCCGAAGTACAAGCGCGAGCTCGAATTCATCATCCACGATGGCAAGCGCGCCAAGAACCACCTGCTGGAGGCGAACCTCCGCCTGGTGGTTTCGCTGGCCAAGCGTTACACCGGCCGCGGCATGCTGTTCCTGGACCTCATCCAGGAAGGCAACCTGGGCCTGATCCGCGCCGTGGAGAAGTTCGACTACACCAAGGGCTTCAAGTTCTCCACGTACGCCACCTGGTGGATCCGCCAGGCGATCACCCGCGCCATGGCCGACCAGGCGCGCACCATCCGTATTCCGGTGCACATGGTGGAAGTCATCAACAAACTGGCCCGTGTCCAGCGGCAGATGCTGCAGGACCTCGGCCGCGAACCCACGCCCGAAGAGCTGGCGCTCGAGCTGGACATGACCCCTGAAAAGGTCGTGGAGGTCCAGAAGTACGGCCGCGAGCCCATCTCGCTCCACACCCCCCTGGGCGAGGACGGCGACTCCGAGTTCGGCGACCTGATTGAGGACTCCGAGGCCGTCGTTCCGGCCGACGCCGTCAGCTTCACCCTGCTGCAGGAACAGCTGCACTCGGTGCTGGACACCCTGTCGGAGCGTGAGGCGGGCGTGGTGGCCATGCGGTTCGGGCTTACCGACGGACAGCCGAAGACTTTAGACGAAATCGGCAAGGTTTACGGCGTAACGCGTGAGCGCATCCGGCAGATCGAATCCAAGACCATGTCCAAGCTCCGCCACCCCTCGCGGTCGCAGGTTCTGCGGGACTACCTGGACTAGGGCCAGGGCGAACATCACGAACAGGGGTTCTCCGCGGCACATCCGAAAGAATGTGCCGCGGACAACCCCTCCTTCGTTAAGTGGCGTAGTCGATAAACGAGGGTCTCGTTTTAACGAAGGATGGGACCCCTCCGGGCGGAGGGGTCCCATCCTTTACTGGTCCTGGTGAACCTAGTCGACGTCTACGGCGGCCTTCTCGTGAAGCTTGGCCGTCTCATCGTGCCAGTCCGAGGCCAACGGCTTCAGCGTTGCCTCCACCGCACGAGCGTGGTGGGCGCAAAACAGCAGCTCACCGCCGGAGGACTCGAGTACAACCCGGACATATGCCTGGGCTCCGCAACGGTCGCAACGGTCCAGTGCGTTGAGTGTGCGGTCTGCCACTGCTGTTGTCATATCGGCCTCCCTAGTAGATCTGTACGTCTATATAACCAGTATTCGTAACAAAACAATCGCAAGGATGGGGCAAGTTCGCTGTGCGCGTATCCACAAGGTTCAGTCAAGATCTGCCCGCGGCACGGACGGACAGCGGCGAGTGGCGTGGTGCACACGGCCCCCAGGGTGTGGCAGGCCGCCCTCCGCGCCGGGGCCGACTACCCTAGAGGGAGCGCTTTCGGCGCCTGTTTCACCTGAAGGAGTTCAACACCCGTGGCACCAAGTTCTGAGTACACCGCCCGGCACCTTTCCGTGCTGGAGGGCCTTGAAGCCGTCCGCAAGCGCCCGGGCATGTACATCGGTTCCACGGACTCCCGGGGACTTATGCACTGCCTCTGGGAAATCATCGACAACTCTGTGGACGAGGCACTGGCCGGGTTCGGCCATGACATCAAAGTCATCCTGCATGCCGACAACTCCGTGGAAATCCATGACGACGGCCGCGGCATCCCTGTCGACAAGGAACCGAAGACCGGACTCACCGGCGTCGAAGTGGTCTTCACCAAGCTGCACGCCGGTGGCAAGTTCGGCGGCGGCTCCTACACCGCCTCCGGAGGCCTGCACGGCGTGGGTGCTTCAGTGGTGAACGCCCTGTCCGCGCGTCTGGACGTGGAAGTGGACCGCGGCGGCAAAACCTACAAGATGTCCTTCCGCCGCGGCGAGCCCGGCCGGTTCCAGGACGGCAGCCGGCCGGACCCGGCCGCGTCCTTCAGCCCGTTCATCGAGGACTCGGTCCTGGACGTTGTGGGCAAGGCCAAAAGGGGTGTCACCGGTACCCGTATCCGGTACTGGGCAGACCGGCAGATCTTCACCCCGGACGCGAAGTTCCAGTACGACGACCTCGTTTCCCGCGCCCGGCAGACCTCGTTCCTGGTCCCCGGACTCAAGATCACCATCCGCGACGAACGCAGGATCGCCGGCACGCCAGGCGAGTCCGGCCCCCACGAGGAAGTGTTCCACCACGACGGCGGCATCTCCGAGTTCGTGGAGTTCCTGGCGGCCGATCCCGCCGTCACCGATGTGTGGCGGCTGCACGGCTCGGGCAAGTTCAAGGAGACTGTCCCCGTCCTTGATGAGCGCGGGCACAGCCAGCTCGCCGAGGTGGAGCGCGACTGCGAGGTGGACGTCGCCCTGCGCTGGGGCATCGGGTACGACAGCACAGTCCGCAGCTTCGTCAATATCATCTCCACGCCCAAGGGCGGCACGCACCAGTCCGGCTTCGAACAGGCCCTGGTGAAGACCTTCCGGAAGGCCGTGGAGAGCAACGCCCGCAAGCTGAAAGCCGGCAACGACAAGATCGAAAAGGACGACATCTTCGCCGGGCTCACGGCCGTGCTCACGGTCCGGCTGGCCGAGCCGCAGTTCGAGGGGCAGACCAAGGAGATCCTTGGTACCTCGGCTGTGCGCGCCATCGTTGCCAGGGTGGTGGAGCGCGAAATCACGGCCAAGCTCACGTCGTCGAACAAAAACGACAAGGCGCAGACCGCGCTGCTGCTCGAAAAGATCGTCAGCGAAATGAAGTCGCGGATCTCGGCCCGCGTGCACAAGGAGACCCAGCGGCGCAAGAACGCGCTGGAAACCTCCTCGATGCCCACCAAGCTGGCCGACTGCCGCACGGACGACGTCGAACGCTCCGAACTGTTCATCGTGGAAGGTGACTCGGCGCTGGGCACCGCCAAGCTCGCCCGGTCCTCCGACTTCCAGGCCCTGCTGCCCATCCGCGGCAAAATCCTGAACGTCCAGAAGGCATCGGTGGGAGACATGCTCTCCAACGCCGAGTGTGCCGCGCTGATCCAGGTGGTGGGGGCGGGATCGGGGCGGAGCTTCGACATCAACGCCGCTCGTTACGGCAAGGTCATCCTGATGACCGATGCCGACGTGGACGGCGCGCACATCCGCACGCTGCTGCTGACCCTGTTTTTCCGGTATATGCGTCCCATGATCGACGAGGGCCGTGTCTTCGCCGCCGTGCCCCCGCTGCACCGTGTGGAGGTGATCAACGCGGGCCAGAAGGCCAACGAGATGATCTACACCTACTCCGAGGCCGAGCTGCACGCGCTGCTGGCGCGGCTGGCCAAGGAGGGCAAGCGGTACAAGGAACCCATCCAGCGCTACAAGGGCCTGGGGGAAATGGACGCCGAGCAGCTGGCGGAGACCACCATGGATCCGCGGCACCGCACCCTGCGGAAGGTGGGCATTGAGAACGCCAAGCAGGCGGAGGAGATCTTCGACCTGCTGATGGGCTCCGATGTGTCTCCGCGCAAGGACTTCATTATTGCCGGCGCCTCCAGCCTGGACCGGGAGCGCATCGACGCCTAGCCCGACGGCGGGGCGTCACCCGAGGAGGCCGGGAACCACCAGCAGGGCCGTCGGCAGCGCCAGCAGCAGGATGCAGCCGGCCAGGACAAGGTTCCGCAGTGCCGCCGGGAGCTGGGGCTGGGGCGACAGGAGCCGGCCGACCCTTGACGCGGTGGTCCGGGCCGAATCAGAGCCTGCCCCGCCCGTCCCGTTGTCGAGCCCGGACAGTACAAGGCTGGACGTTGCCGGCTGCAGCTCGGCCGAACCGGCCGGTTGGGCCGACCCGCTGGCCACGATGGCGATCGCCTTGATCAGCGTGGCCTTGCTCTCGGTCTTCAGCGCCACGTCGTCGGCGAGCATCTCAATCAGCGAGTTCACGGATTCCTGGGCCAGCCGCGTGGTGGGCAGCCAGGGCAGGGCCTGCCGCCAGGCCGCGAAAGCCCAGAGGAGGAGATGGTGCCGCTGGCTGAGGTGGGCATTCTCGTGAATAAGCACCGCGCGCAGTTCGGCCGGCTCCAGTGCCGCCATCAGGCCGTCTGACAGGACGGTCACCGAGCGGGAACCGCCGGGCAGGCAGTATGCGACGGGGGAGTCGTGGCTAATGACGAGGGTTGCGGCGTCCTGCCCCGACGGCGAGGCGAGCAGGGCCAGGAGTTCACGGTGCCGCCGCCGCTGGCGTTCAATTTTGTAGTAGGTTAGCAGCAGCGTGAACACCAGGTGGGCGGTCAGCAGCGCGGCTGCCGACAGCGCAAAAATATGCCAGAACCCCAGTGCCGTGGTGGGGGCATTGAAGAGGACCATTCCGGCGAGGGCCCGGAGCCCGGCGATCAGGTTGTCGCCGATCGGCTCGAGTCCGTACACCAGCATGGCGCCGATCATTGACAGCCCGCCGGCGAGGGCGATGGTCTGCCAGAGCAGCATGGCGGTGAAAGGGGAGCGTGCGGGCCATTGCGCACGCGAAAGCAGGATGGGTACCGGCCAGGCCAGTACTACCGCCAGGACCGCCAGCAGGTAAGAGGCCCAGAACATGGGTGGCTAGAGGTGGCCAAGCAGCTTGCGCAGTGTCTCGGCTTCACCCTCGGAAACGGAACCGATGAAGCGTGCCAGTACGGCTTCGCGGTCCGGGGCCGAGCCCAGGACTTCATGCATCAGCTCCGCGGTGTGCTCTTCGCGGCTGGACACCGCCTGGTAGCGGTGCGGACGGGTGCCGCGTTCGCGCTCCACCAGCCCCTTCTTCTCCAGCCGGGACAGCACCGTGAGCACGGTAGTGACGGCGAGTTCCTTGCCCTCATGTCCGGAGCCGGCCGAGGCCAGCCGGTCCCGCAGGGTGTTCGCCGTAGCCGCTTCCTGGCCCGCCCAGAGCAGATCCATTACTGCCCGTTCCAGTTCACCAAGACTCGCCATTGCACTTTTCCTTTGTTTCCCCGCACCGTGCGCCCTCTGGCACCGGTGACTGCACGCGGTTTCTTCAACTACAGATACAAATTTACCGCGAATCCGGCGCACTTTCTACATGGAGTAGAACATGCCCCAAAGTTGTTCTACACTCGGTAGAAGTTGGAGTTCTACGAAACGTAGAAGACCGCATCGGCTAAGAGTAGGGACTGCCTTGGACGCCTTGGAAATCGCACGCTGGCAATTCGGTATCACCACGGTCTACCACTTCATGATGGTTCCGCTGACTATCGGCCTTGGCCTGGTGGTCGCCATCATCCAGACCGCCTGGCACCGCACAGGCCGGCCCGAGTACCTGCGCATGACCAAGTTCTGGGGGAAGCTGTTCCTCATCAACTTCATCATGGGCGTGGCCACCGGCATCGTGCAGGAGTTCCAGTTCGGAATGGCCTGGAGCGAGTACAGCCGGTTCGTGGGCGACGTCTTCGGCGCCCCGCTGGCGCTGGAGGCCCTCCTGGCGTTCTTTGTCGAGTCCACCTTCCTGGGCCTGTGGATCTTCGGCTGGAAGCAGCTGAAGCCGGGCATCCACCTCGCCTGCCTCTGGGTGGCCGTCATAGGTTCGGTCTTTTCCGCCTACTTCATCATCGTGGCGAACAGCTGGATGCAGCACCCGGTGGGTGTGGAAATGCTGGACGGCCGCCCGGTAATGACCGACGCCTGGGCAGTTTTCACCAACAACACCGCGCTGGTGGCCGTGCCGCACACCCTCTTCGGCGCGCTGGCGGTGGCCGGCGGCTTCCTGCTCGGCATCGCGTGGTACCACCTCTGGCGGCGCCGGCGCGACGGCGTCGACACCGTGGGTGCCGACGGCAAGGTGGTTCCCGGCGAGTCGGCAACCATCCCCGGACGTGACCGCGGCGACCACGCCGTCTGGATCCGTTCATTGCGGATCGGCGCAGTGGTGGCGATGATCTCCTTCGCCGGCACCGCCGTCACGGGCGACCTCCAGGGCAAGCTGATGTTCGAGCAGCAGCCGATGAAGATGGCTGCGGCCGAGGCAGCCTGCCACGACGGTACCGGGTTCTCTGTCCTGAGCATCGGCAACCTGGGCTCACAGAACTGCGACGACATCGTGGCACTGATCGAAGTCCCCGGCATCCTCTCCTACCTCGCGAAGGGCGACTTCACCACCGAGGTCAAGGGCGTCAACACCCTGCTGCCCGAGTACAAGGAAAACTACGGCACCCACCTTCCCCACAACCCCATTTACGGCGAACGGGCCGGGCAGGAGATCGACTACCTCCCGGTCATGGAAGTCACCTACTGGGGCTTCCGCATGATGATCGGCTTCGGCGGCCTCGCCGCACTGGCCGCGTTCGTGGCGCTGTGGCTCACCCGGAGCGGAACCGTCCCCGAATCGAAGTGGCTCATGCGACTGGCTGTCCTGGGAATCATGGCTCCCTTTGGCGCCAACGCCGCCGGCTGGATCTTCACCGAAATGGGCCGGCAGCCCTTCGTGGTGGCACCCAACCCGGACCCCAACGGTATCGACCAGGTATTCATGTTCACCGCCGCAGCTGTTTCCCCTGGAGTTTCGGCCGCCGAACTGCTCGCCTCGCTCGTCACCCTGACGGCGGTCTACGCCGCCCTGCTGGTGGTCGAGGTCAAGCTGCTGGTGAAGTACGTCCGCGGCGGCGTCGTCTCCGCCATGCCGGAACTCGCGCACGCCCAGGCGGACGAGAACGAGGACCAGGTGCCCGGGGACAAGGGCGGTAACGGCAAACCCGCAGACGACGTCCTGGCATTCGCCTACTAAGAGCAGAGGAACTCGACAATGGAACTGCTGCCTACCATCTGGTTCATCGCCATCGCGGTCCTGTGGACCGGGTACCTCTTCCTTGAGGGCTTTGACCTGGGCGTCGGAATGCTGATGAAGGCCTTTGCCCGCAACAACACCGAGCGCCGCGTGCTCCTCAACACCATCGGACCCGTCTGGGACGGCAATGAAGTGTGGCTGCTGACGGCAGGCGGTGCCACGTTCGCGGCCTTCCCGCTCTGGTACGCCTCCCTGTTTTCCGCCCTCTACCTGCCGCTGCTGGTGGTGCTGGTGGCCCTGATCTTCCGCGCCGTGGCCTTCGAGTACCGCGGCAAGGTGGACACCGACCGCTGGCGCGCCCGCTGGGACTGGGCCATCGCCCTGGGTTCCTTCTTCGCAGCCTTCGGCGTGGGCGCCGCGCTGGCCCTGACCACCACCGGGCTGCCCCTCAACGCCAACGGCGACCGGGAAGGCGGACCGTTCGCCTGGTTCAGCGGCTACGCCGTGCTCGGCGGGCTCGCCGTGGTGGGCTTCTCGCTGCTCCACGCCCTGGCGTTCCTGGCACTGAAGACCGACGGCGACGTGCGGCACCGGGCACGCCGGTGGTTCGTCCGCCTGTTGCCGGTCCTGCTGCTTCCCATCGCAGCCTGGGCGCTCACCATCCAGGTCCTGAACGGGAAACCGTGGACGTGGGTTGCCGTCCTGCTCGCCGTGGCCTCCGCGGCTGCTGCGTGGAAACGGGCCCGGACCGGAGCCGAAGGAATGGCTTTCGTGGCCCTCGGCGCCTTCCTTGTGCTGGGCACCACGTCCATCTTCGGCGCGGTGTTCCCCGTGGTGCTGCCGTCCACCCTGGACGGGGCGTTCGACCTCACCATTTCAAACGCCTCCTCGTCCGACTACACTCTGGGCCTTATGAGCATTGTGGCCGCGTTCGGCCTGCCCCTGGTGATTGCCTACCAGGCCTGGACCTACTGGGTGTTCCGCCGGCGGGTCAGCGCCGCGTCCATCCCGGAAGCCCACAGCTTCCTGCCCGCCGTCGCCGTCAAGGCGTTCACCACGAAGGGCTGACGTGCGGCCATCCTTCCCCGCAGGCCCGGCCACCCGGTCCGCCATCTATTGGCTTGGTCTTTTGGCAGCCCTGAAGGCGCTGTCGCTGGTGCTCATGGGCCAGGCCGTCGCCTCCGTCCTGGCCGGCCTGGCCGCCGGGGAGCAGGAGTGGGCCGGACAGCTGGTTCCGGGGCTGGCCGGCGTCGTCCTCCGCTCGCTCACCGTCTGGGGCCAGGCGGTCGCCGCCCGGCGCGCTGCCCTGGGCATCAAGGAGGAACTGCGCTCCGGACTGCTGGAGCGCGCACTCCGGAACGGTGCCAGGGGCGCCGGCCCCGCGGACGGCGGCCTTGCCGTCCTGGCCACCCGGGGCCTGGACGCCCTGGACAGCTATTACACGCAGTTCCTGCCCGCCCTGGTCAACTGCGCAGCCATCCCGCTGCTGCTGGGCGCCCGAATCCTGTTCGCCGACTGGGTCAGCGCCGTGGTGATCGTCCTTACCGTGCCGCTGGTGCCGTTGTTCATGGTGCTGATCGGCCGGTACACGGAGGACAAGGTGCGCGAGGCGCAGTCCACCCTTGCCCGGCTTTCTGCCCACATGCTGGAACTCGCAAAGGGCCTGCCGGTCCTGGTGGGACTGGGCCGCGCCACCGCACAGCGCAAGGCACTGGAGGAGATCTCCGATGAATACCGCGGCCGCACCATGGGGACGCTCCGCACCGCGTTTATGTCCGCCCTGGCGCTGGAACTGATCGCCACCATCTCGGTAGCCGTGGTGGCCGTGTTCATCGGCGTGCGCCTGGTCCACGGCGAAATGCCGCTCGAGGCCGGGCTGCTGGCCCTGATCCTTGCCCCCGACTGCTACCTGCCGCTGCGCGAGCTGGGTACAGCGCACCACGCCAGCGATGACGGCCGCGTCGCCCTCGCCGAGGTCACCTCGGTCACCGAAGCGCCCGAGCCGCAGCCGCTGCCTGCTGTCCCTGCCGGCCGTCCCGGCGCCCCCATCACCGTCACCGGGCTTACGGTCAGTTACACCGGAAGGTCGCGGGCCGCCGTCGGGCCCCTCACCTTCGAGGCGCCGCAGAGCAGGATCACAGCCCTGGACGGTCCCAGCGGTGCCGGAAAGAGCACGGTTCTCGGAGTCCTGGCGGGAACCATCGGACATGGCGGCGGGACGGACATCGCCGGCACGGTCAAGGGCCTGGACCGCAGCGCAGTGGCATGGGTTCCGCAGCATCCGGTGATGGTGGCCGGCA
This sequence comes from Arthrobacter sp. MPF02, assembly GCF_046605375.1. Lineage (GTDB taxonomy): Bacteria > Actinomycetota > Actinomycetes > Actinomycetales > Micrococcaceae > Arthrobacter. The sequence continues at coordinate 1,641,623 of NZ_CP176772.1, forward strand.
CGGTCCTGGACGAAGTGCTGCTTTATCTCTCTGCGCACGCCCGCAATTCCCGTGACCGCGCCCGGACGGAGGAGACCGCCCGGTCCTGCCTGGCCCGCGCCGCGGCCGCCCACCTGGCGGATAAGCACCCGGCCGAACTGAGCCCGGGCGAACTCCGCCGCGTCGCCGTTGCCCGCGGTCTGGCCCGGATCGAGGCCGGCGCCACCGTCCTGCTGCTTGACGAACCCACCGCGCACCTGGACGACGAATCCGCAATGCTGGTGGAGGACACCGTCCGCAAGCTGCGCGGCCAGGTAACCGTGATCCTGGTAGCGCACGGGGAACGCACCCGGAACCTTGCCGACCACGTGGTGAAAATTGGACAGGGGGCAGGGGACGGGCCGGCGGCAACAGCCCCAGCGCTGCCTGCCGCCGTCTCCGGTGCGGATGCCGCGGCCTGGCAGGATGCCGGGTCTGCCAGTGCACGCGCCGGATCTGCCGGTGCACGGCCCGACAGTACGCCCGATGCCGCGCCGGCGCTGCGGCACAGCCCCGCGGGGCTCCTGCGGTCGCTCCTCGCCCCGGTGCAGGGCAAGTTCGCCGCTGCCGCGGTGGTCGGCACACTGGCGGCCGTCTTCGCCGTCGCCTTGTCCGGCCTTTCGGGCTGGCTCATCATCCGCGCCAGCGAGCAGCCGCCCATCCTGTACCTGCTCTCGGCGATTGTGGGCGTCCGGTTCTTCGGCATCGGCCGCGCCGTATTCCGTTACTGGGAACGGCTCCTGCTGCACGACGCCGTCTTCGCAGCCCTTACCCGGTTGCGCGGCCGGCTCTGGGAGTCGCTGAGCAGGCGCGCCCTCTCGCTCCGGCGCCTCCTGCAGGGCGGAAACGTGCTGGGTACCGTAATTGACGACGTCGATACCGTCCGCGACCTCCTGCCCCGCGTGGTCCTGCCGCCGGTCACCGCAGTGGCCGTCGCGGCGCTCGCCGTCACCACCACCTGGCTCCTGGTGCCTGCCGCGCTGCCGGCCGTCATCGCGGCAGTCATTGCCGGCGTTGTCCTCGCCCCGGCCGCTGCCCTGTGGGGCGACCGGAAGTCGGCCACCGCCGAGCAGCTCCTGCGCTCGGGGGTGCTGCGCAGCATCGCGGCCGCGCTCGACGCCCGGGCGGAACTGTACGCCAACGGCGTGGCGCCCCGAGTGCTCGCAGACCTGAAGGCACAGGACCGCAGTGCTACCGCGGCATCGCAGCGATCGGCGTGGGCGGACGGGCTGGGACAGGCCATCACCACCGCGGCGTGCGGTGCCGCAGCCCTCGCGGGTGCCTGGCTGGCCGCACCGGCGGTGCTGGACGGACGCATCGCGCCGGCTACGGCGGCCGTGGTGGTCCTGCTGCTCCTGGCGCTGGTGGAACCTTTCGCGGCCATGACGACGGCGGTACGGCAGTTTCCCGCGCTGCGGACAGTCCTGCAGCGGGTGGGGGACTCCGGCGCCCTGGACGCGGGGAATGCAGAGCGGGACAACCGCGACGGGCTGCAGGCGGTCCCCGCGCGCAGCGGCGGCCGGCCCGGCGTCGAACTCGAGGACCTGGCAGCTGCCTGGCCGGGCGGCGAACCCGTTTTCACGGGGCTGGACGCCGTGGCGGAGCCGGGGCACTGGCTGGCGGTCACCGGCCCCTCGGGTTCCGGAAAATCCACCCTGCTCTCGGTCCTCCTGGGCTTCCTTCCGCCGGCGGCGGGGAAGGCGCGGGTTACCGGCCGGGCTGCCTGGTGCCCGCAGGAGGCCCACCTTTTCGACTCAACCATCCGCGGCAACCTGCTGCTCGGGCGGCCTGCATCCGGAAACGGCAGCGGGAACGGCGTTGGGGCGGACATGCCCGCCGTCCTGAGTGCCGTGGGCCTCGACGCCCTGCTGGAGCGGCTGCCAGACGGGCTCGACACCCGGATCGGCCCCGGCGGCGCCTTCCTCAGCGGGGGAGAGCGCCAGCGCCTCGCCGTCGCACGGACCCTGATGACCGGGGCGGAAGTAATCCTGCTGGACGAACCCACGGCGCACCTGGACGCCGGCTCCGCCCGCCACATGCTGGCCGACCTGCGCGCCGGCCTCAAGGACCGGACCGTGGTGCTGGTAACGCACAACCCGGACGACATCCATCCGGAAGACGTCCGGCTGGTCCTGCCCTCCGCCGCCGAACGCCGCGCCCAGGGCCTGGCGGTCCCGGCCGGAACAAACGCGGGGGAGACTTAGCCGTCCACGTCGTGGAGGTGGTGGACGACGTCGTGGAGGAAATACTGGGCCAGCGTCAGGACGGTGAATTCCGAGCCGTTGCTGCGGAGCCCCTTCCTGCCCCAGTCGGCCTCCCGGACGCGGGCGAAGGACTGTGCCGCCTGCTTGCCCTCAGCCGTCAGCTCGGCACTGACCACCGCCGGATCGGCGCTGGCGTAGTCCTTGTCCACGGCGGTCCGGTCCTGGTCCCAGTTTTCGAACCGGGCGTCATCGGACTCGAGCATGAGGTCCAGGCGCTGGTCGAAGAGGCTGAAGACATCCCGGACATGGCAGGCGTACTCCAGCGCTGACCAGGTGTGGTCGTTGGGCCGTTCCGCGGCGTCCGGCCTGCGCAGGACTGCCCGCCACCGCGGCAGCATGTTCTCGATGCTGCCGGGGACGGTTGCCGGGGTGGCCGTGGAGGCATCAAAGGAGCACTCCGGGCAGGGGCGGGTCAGGACCCAGGTCCAGTCCTTCTCATCAGGAACGATAGGCATGGCAGCAGTCTAGGCGGGATCAGGCCAGGCCATGGCAGGACCCACCGCATCCACCGGCTGGGACAGCGGAACGCCGGACCCGTCGCGCCGGCCGTGCTCCTGCGGCAGGGACCGGGCAACGCCTGCGGAGGAGGACGCCTTGGCCGGGCCGTGTCCTGCCCACGCGAGCAGCAGTGTATCCTCGCCCTTCAGGAAGCGGTGCGCCCGGACACCGGCGGTGGCGCGGCCCTTGGCCGGGTATTCGGCAAACGCGGTCACCTTGGCGGTGCCCGGCGCGGTTCCGGGAAGGGCGCCGTTGGTGCCGGCAATGGTCACCACGACGGCGGCCTCGTCCTTGGGCTGCACGGCCCCGAAGAAAATCACGCGGTCGCCGGCGCCCAGCTTGATGCCCGCCATGCCGCCGGCCGTGCGGCCCTGCGGCCGGACGCTGGCCGCACCGAACTTCAGCAGCTGGGCCTGGGCCGTGAGGAACACCAGTTCGGCATCGTCCGCCCCGGCCGGCACCACGCCCACCACGAAGTCCTTGTCCTTGAGGGTGATGACTTCCCAGTCCTCGCGGTTCAGCGGGTAGTCGGGCTGCACCCGCTTCACCACACCCTGGGCGGTGCCGATGGCCAGGACCTCATCCAGCGGAACGAACGCCACCAGGCTTTCGCCCTTCAGCAGAGTCAGGAATTCCCTGGCCGGGACGCCTCCGGCAAGGTTGGGCAGGCCCGCCACCGGCGGAAGCACAGGCATGTCCATGACCTGCAGGCGGAGCATGCGTCCCAGGGAGGTAACGGCCGCGATCTCGCCGCGCGCCGACGTCTTCACCACCGACGTAAACACATCGTGCTTGCTCCGCGGCCCGGATTCAGCCAGCGGTTCCTGGTTGCTGGTGCGGCCGATCTGCCCCGAGGCGGTGAGGATGGTCCAGCAGGGGTCGTCGGCGATTTCGAGGGCAAGCGGCGCAGGCTTGCCCTTCTTCCCGTTCACACCTGTCAGCTCGGCGGCCACTGTGGGGGACACCGCCTCCGATTCCAGCAGCACCGTACGGCGGGGAGTGCCGTGCTTTTCGGCGATCTCGCCCAGCTCGTCCGAAACAACGCCGCGGAGCAGTTCCTCGGAGCCGAGGATTGCCTCCAGCTCCTCGATTTCGCGGCGCAGTTCCTCCTGCTCCCTTTCCAGTTCGATCCGGGAGTACTTGGTGAGCTGGCGGAGCCGCAGTTCCAGGATGTAGTTCGCCTGCACTTCGGACAGGTCGTAGATGGACATCAGCCGCTCGCGGGCGGCCGCGGCTTCGTCCGAGGACCGGATGATCTGGATGACCTCGTCGATGTCCACGATGGCGATCAGGAGGCCTTCCACCAGGTGGAGGCGGTCCTTCTTCCTGCCCAGCCGGTACACGGTCCGGCGGCGGACAACGTCGATCCGGTGGTTGACATAGACGGACAGCAGCTCCACCAGGCCCAGGGTCTGCGGCTGGCCGTCCACCAGGGTGACATTGTTGATGCCGAAGGAGTCCTCCATCGGCGTGTAGCGGTAGAGCTGCTGGAGGACCGCATTCGGGTTGAAGCCGTTCTTGAGCTCGATGACCAGGCGCAGCCCGTTCTTGCGGTCGGTCAGGTCAACGATGTCGCTGATGCCGGTCAGCTTCTTGGCGTTGACGGAGTCCTTGATCTTTTCGATTACCTTTTCCGGGCCCACCATGTAGGGAAGCTCGGTGACCACCAGGCCGGTGCGCCGTGCGGAGAGCTGCTCGATCTCCACCTTGGCGCGGGTCTTGAATGAGCCGCGGCCGGTGGCGTAGGCGTCACGGATGCCGTCCAGTCCCACGATCCGGCCGCCGCTGGGCAGGTCCGGGCCCGGAACAAAGCGCATGATGTCATCCAGGGAGGCATCCGGGTGCGCGATCAGGTGCCGCGCGGCTGAGATGACCTCCACCAGGTTGTGCGGGGCCATGTTCGTGGCCATGCCGACGGCGATGCCGGTGGCGCCGTTGACCAGCAGGTTGGGGAACGCCGCGGGGAGGACCTCGGGCTGGGTCAGCTGGTTGTCGTAGTTGGGAACGAAGTCGACGACGTCTTCGTCGAGGTGGTCGGTGAGCGTGAGGGCGGCGGCCGCCAGCCTGGCCTCCGTGTACCGCGGAGCCGCCGGGCCGTCGTCGAGCGAGCCGAAGTTGCCGTGCCCGTCAACCAGCGGCAGGCGCAGGGAGAAATCCTGCGCCATGCGCACCAGGGCGTCGTAGATGGCGGTATCGCCGTGGGGGTGTAGCTTGCCCATGACCTCGCCCACTACGCGCGCGCTCTTGACGTGGCCGCGGTCCGGCCGCAGTCCCATGTCGCTCATCATGTAGAGGATCCGGCGCTGCACCGGCTTCAGTCCGTCGCGGGCATCGGGAAGCGCCCGGGAGTAGATCACTGAGTAGGCGTACTCCAGGAAGGAGCCCTCCATCTCGGAGGTGACGTCGATATCGACGATGTTCTCCGTGTAGGGGGTGGTATCCACGGGGGCTGAACTTTGGCGGCGGGCCATGGGGTTGGTAAATCCTTCTGGGGGTACTGTGCAGCTTTTCCGGGGTGCTGCGGAAGTTTTTGGCTAGGCTAAGCCTATGGTGGATCAGCCCGGGGACGGCGAATATCCGGAACATTGGGAAGCCGATGTCGTCCTGCGTGACGGCGGAACAGCGCACCTGCGCCCCATCCATCCGTCTGACGCGGACGCCATCCAGGCCTTCCACATGCGGCAGTCCCAGGATTCAATTTACATGCGGTTCTTCGCCTTCAAGGCCAGGCTGTCCAGCAAGGAGCTCAAACGCTTCACGGAGGTCGACTACAAGGACCGCGTGGCTTTCGTCATCACCAGCCGGGGCGAAATCATCGGCATTGGCCGCTACGACCGGCTGGATGACCCCACCGAGGCCGAGGTGGCGTTCAACATCGCCGATGCCCACCAGGGCAGGGGACTCGGGTCCATCCTGCTGGAGCACCTGGCCGCCGCGGCCCATGAGAACGGCATCAGCAGATTCAGCGCCGAGGTCCTGCCGGAGAACCGGAAGATGCTGATGGTGTTTTCCGATGCCGGCTATGACGTCAAGCGCCACTTCGACGACGGCGTGGTGAGCCTGGAGTTCAACATCGACCCCACCGAGAAATCCCGCGCCGTCATGGAATCCCGCGAGCACCGCGCAGAGGCGAGGAGCGTGCGCGACCTTCTGACGCCGTCGTCCGTTGCCGTCATCGGTGCCAGCCGCAAGTGGGGGACGGTGGGCTACCAGCTCCTCGAGCACATTATCGAGGGCAAGTTCCCGGGGCCCGTCTACGCGATCAATCCCGAGGCGCTGGAGCTGGCGGGGATGATGTCCTTCGGCAAGCTCTCCGAAGTGCCGGATCCGGTCCAGCTCGCTGTAATCGCAGTCCCTTATGAGGAAGTTCCCGCTGTGGTGGCCGAGTGCGCGGCTGCCGGGGTCAAGGGCCTGGTGGTCGCCTCGGCGGGCTTCGCGGACGACGGCGAACGCGGCCTTCAGCGGCAGCGTGACCTGGTGCGCCTGGCCAGGGCGAACGGGATGCGGGTCATCGGCCCGGCGTCTTTGGGCATCGTGAACACCCATCCTGAGGTATCGCTCAACGCGTCCATGGCACCGTCCCTTCCCCTGCGCGGCGGGCTGGGCCTGTTCACCCAGTCCGCGGCGATCGGCGTCTCGCTGTACGCTGCGTCCAGCCGGCGCCGGCTCGGCCTGTCCACCTTCCTTTCGGCGGGAAACCGCGCGGACGTCTCGGGCAACGACATGATGCAGTATTGGGAGGACGATTCCGATACCTCCGCCGTCGGGCTCTACCTGGAGTCCATCGGCAACCCGCGCAAGTTTTCCCGCCTGGCCCGGCGGCTGGCACGCACCAAGCCTGTGATCGTGGCCAAGTCGGACACCATGGGGCTTCGGCTGCCTCCCGGCCACGCCGTCCGCACCACCCAGGCGCCCGCCGGGGCGCTGGATGCCATGCTGCGCCAGTCGGGCGTAATCCGGGTGGAAACCATCGAACAGCTGGTGGACGTGGCGCAGGTAGTTTCCGGCCAGCCCCTGCCGGCCGGACCGGGCCTGGCCATCATGAGCAACTCCCGGGCCCTGGGCAAAGTCGTGGCGGACAGCGCGGAGGACCAGGGATTGGCCGTGGCGCATCTGGTGGCCGGAGTGGATCTGGACGCCGGGCGGTCCGTGGCCCTGCCGGCCCTGCGTGCGTCCCTCATGAAGACACTGGAATCCGACGCCGTGCATGCCGTCGTCGCTGCGCTGCTGCCCGCCCGCGGGCTGACGGTGGACAGCATTGCAGAGGTCCTTGCCGACTGTTCGGCGGCGTCCGGCAAGCCCGTGGTGGCCGCGTTTACCGGCATCCTGGATCCCTCGGTGTTTGTGGAAGGGATGGTGGGGACACAGGACCGGACCGTACCCTGTTTCTCCAATCCGGGAGCGGCCGTGGCGGCGCTCGCCGCCGTGGTCCGCTACTCCGAGTGGGCCTCCCGCGACCAGGGGCACTTTGTGGAGCCCGCGGGCTGCAACCCCGCGGGTGCCCGAGCTGAACTCGAGGTCCTGCTCCGTGACGTCCGCGGGGAGCAGCTCAAGCAGTTGGACCCGGCCGCCGCGGCATCCCTGCTGGGGCACTACGGCATCACTGTCCTGCCGTCCGTGGGTTTCGAGACTCCGGAGCAGGCTGTTGAAGCTGCGGAGGCCCTGGGCTGGCCGGTGGCGCTGAAAACCACCGCGCCCGCGCTGCGGCACCGGCTGGACCTTGGCGGGGTCCGGCTGGATATCCAGGATCCGGAGTCGCTCCGGCAGAACGTCCTGCAGATGCGGCGGACGCTCGCCGCCTACGGGGATCCGGCGCTGGAGGTCCAGTCCATGGCGCCCGTGGGCCAGGCCTGCACTTTCCGGGCCATCGAAGATCCGCTGCTGGGACCCGTCATTTCGTTCGGCCTCGCCGGGGACGCCGTCAACCTCCTGGACGACTGGGCCCACCGGGTGCCGCCGCTGTCCGCGGCGGACGTGCACGACTTCATCCGCGCGCCCCGGGCAGCCAGGAAGCTTTTCGCGTACCAGGGGCTGCCCGCCGTCGACGTTGCGGCCCTTGAGGACCTGGCGGGGCGGCTGGCCTGGCTGAAGGACAACCACCCCGAAATCGCCCTGGTGGACTTCAACCCCGTACTGTGCGGAACGTCCGGCGCAACGATCCTGGCGGCGGACGTCCGGATCGGAAATGCTGCCCAGCGCACGGACAGCGCACGGCGGGCCATGCTGGGCTGAGGCAGTTCGCAAAGTAAGCGGGCGATCTGTGAAAATGGGCTCATGAGCTCTCAGCCTCCCGCTTCGGCACCCGAAACGCCCGGCAACGAAAACCAGGCAGTCCGCCACAACAGCTCACACAGCCACACTTCGCAGGGTCTGACCCTGGAAGGCGCGCTGCAAAAGGCGGGCTTCTACCCGCGCCTCGTCGCCGACGTCGTGGATGATGCCCTCGACGGCCGCGACTGCGTCGCCCACCTTGTGCATCTGGAAACCCACTTCGACCGGGCCGAGGTCCGCCGCCACATCACGGTGCTGGTGCTGACGTCGGACATGCTGGTGATCACGCACGTCGACGACCAGCAACTCGACGATGCCGGCGAGCAGATCGTCGCGCAGATCTCCACGGAGTCCGTGCCCGTGGCACAGATCCGTTCCGTGGTCCTCAGCTACATGTATTCGCAGCCGCAGAACTACAAGCCCTCCGATCCTGTCCGCGAACTGACGCTGTCCATCGCGTGGTCCGGCGGGCAGCGGCTGGACATGGGCCCGGCCAGCTGCGGTGATCCGCAGTGCGAGGCGGACCACGGCTACACCGGAACCATTGCGCAGGAGGACATCGTCCTGCGCATCAGTGCTGAGGCCGACGGGCTGCAGGCCGTCCAGGACGCAAAGCTTTTCGCCCGCGCGCTGCGCGCCGTGAACACCGGCTCCAGCAGTCCGGTGGCGCACGCACAGTCAATGCCGCCGCGGCCCCGCGCCGGCGTCTTCGGTACCCGGCTGAGCCGCGGCCACCAGCAGCGCTGATGCCGGAAGAACGGCACCCGGCCCCCAGCATCCCCGCTGCCCCCGCCAGCCAGGCAACCGGCTTGCCTCCCGCTCCGGCCTATGGCCGGCGCTCGGTGGCCGAAGTACTCACCAGCGCCGCGGCCAGCCTCGGCGTCGACGGCTTTTCCAATACCCTTGGCCTGCCGGAAGCCTCCCGCGTCTGCGTGGTCCTGGCCGACGGCCTGGGCCGGAACCTGCTGAAGCAGAAGACGGCGCACACGCCCTTCCTGCGCACGGTCATCCAGGCCGGGCAGGGCGAGGTCCCCGTCTGGCTGGACTCCGCGTTTCCCTCGACGACGGCGGCTGCCCTCTCGAGCTTCGGAACCGGAATGCCGCCCGGGCAGCACGGAATGGTGGGCTACGACGTGCTCGATCCGGGGCAGGACAAGGTGGTCAACCTGCTGGGCAACTGGGATCCGGCGGTGGATCCGGAAGCGTGGCAGCCGTTCCCCACTGTGCTGGAGCGTGCCGCGGAACACGTGGACGTCACCACCATCAGCCTGCCGCAGTTCGGCAACTCGCCCATGACCCGTGCGGCCCTGCGCGGAGGACGGTTCGTGTCCGGAATGACGGCCCACGCGCGCACCGAAGCGGCGGCTAAAGCCATGGCTGATTCCGGGCGGTCGCTGATGTACTTCTACGTCAACGAGCTGGACAAGGCGGGGCACCGGTACGGCTGCCAGTCGGAGCAGTGGGAGCACCAGCTCGAGGAACTGGACGCCACCCTGAAACGGCTACACGCGTCGCTGCCTGCAGGCACCACCATCCTGCTGACCGCCGACCACGGGATGCTTGATGTGCCGGAGCAGCACCGCATCGACTTTGCCGCCGATCCCGCCTTGGTGGACGGTGTCCGGCACACAGCAGGTGAGCCGCGGATGGTGCACCTGTACCTTGAGGACGGCGCGGACGCCACTGTCCGGGAGCGCGTCCTGGCATCCTGGCGCGCGCGGTTCGGCGGCAGGATCTGGGCATTCACCCGGGAGGACGCACTGTCCGCAGGCCTGTTCGGACCGGTACGTCCCGCCGTCGAAGGCCGAATTGGCGATGTGATGATTGCAGCCAGAGACAGCCTGGCGCTCTACGACACGCGGCGCAGCCGCCCCACGGCTATGGAGGTGGTGGGCCAGCACGGCTCGCTGACCAAGGCTGAACGCGAGGTTCCGCTGCTCTGCTTTACGGCGGCCGGCAAGGGGCCGCGGCGTGGCTGAACTCGTCTTCTTCTCCGGCACCATGGACTGCGGCAAGTCCACGCTCGCACTGCAGATGGACCACAACCACCGGGCGAGGGGGCGCGGCGGGGTCCGTTTCAGCCGGAACGACCGTGCGGGCGGGTCCCGCATCTCCAGCCGGTTGGGCCTTCAGAAGGACGCCGTGGAGGTGGAGGACAGCACCGACTTCTGGGAGGAAGTCATGCGCCGGCGCACCCAGGGGCAGCGCGTTGACTACCTCATCTGCGACGAAGCACAGTTTTACTCCCCGGAGCAGGTGGAGCAGCTCGCGAAAGTCGTCGACGAGATCGACGTGGACGTCTTCGCGTTCGGCATCACCGCAGACTTCCGCACCCGGCTGTTCCCCGGGTCCCAGCGGCTGATTGAGCTGGCTGACCGGGTCCAGGTGCTGCAGGTGGAGGCGCTGTGCTGGTGCGGGCGGCGCGCCACGCACAACGCGAGGACGGTCGACGGCGTCATGGTCACCGAGGGTGCCCAGGTGGTGGTGGGGGACGTGGATATGGCTCCGGACCCTTCGGCCTCCGCTGGAATCGGCCATGTACCCGTCGTGGGGTACGAGACGTTGTGCCGGCGCCACTACATGCGCCGGGTCACGGCCCACGGCGCCAACCTGATGGCCGAGCAGGACCAGCTGCTGCCTTTCGAAGTGGACGCCTGCCTGTGGCAGGGTGCCAACGGAGGCGAAACAGGGCCGGGTACCGACTAAGTTTGTCGAACCCGCTTAGTGAGTTCGCTGTCGAAACCCTAGTTCCCGTGATTCCGGCTCTGACCGGGTTTTGTCGGACCCTGTTGGCATGCTTGGGGTATGGACAGCGAAGCAGCCGGGAGCGAGGCGACCTCGGGCGTGGGAGGCAGGGCGGGGATTCTGGCTGCTGTTGCGTCGGTGGCTGGTTTCGTGAATGAGCTCGCCCGCCTTGTTGCCGGTAGCCCTGCGGGTTCTTCTGATGCTCTGGCCGGTGGTGGTGATCCGTTGCGGGTGTTCGCCGATGACTGCCTGGACGGTTTGGCGGTCCAGCGCAAGCTTGAGGCCGCCGCTGCCGCGCTGAAGGTACTGCTGGTCGACGGGCACGTCGGTGCCGTCGCCGCGATGGAGGACCCGGCGGCCGGTCCGGAATGGGCCAAGGGCCGCCAGATGGCGTCAGTGGCCGAGGTCGCCCGCGTCCTGACCATCGGTGAACGCGCCGCCAGTACCCTGATCGGTGAAGCCCAGGTGCTGACCAGTTCCTTGCCTGCGGTGTTGGACGCGTTGCGGGCCGGGGAGGTGTCGTGGCAGAACACCAGGGTCCTGGTTGATGAGACCACGGGCCTGGACCCTGCCGCCACTACAGCCCTGGAACAGCACTTCCTGGACCCGGATGCGCCGGGCGCCGGACCTGGTGGCATTGCGGGGGTGCTGGCGCCGGCGAGGTTGCGGCCGAAGGTGCGCGCGTGGCGGGAACGCCACCACCCGGACCTGATTGAAAAGCGCCACGCCAGGAGTGTCGCGGCCCGGCGGATGGAATACGCCCCGGACCGGGACGCGATGGCCTGGATCTCCATCTACCTGCCGGCGGACCAGGCCAACGCGGCCTGGAACCGGACCCGGGCCCTGGCCCGCGGACTGCAGGGACCCAACGAACCCCGCACCCTGCCACAACTCATGGCAGACATCGGCGCCACAGCCCTCCTCACCACCGGACACGCCCCCAACGCTGACGCGCAGAACGACACAACCGGCCACCGCGCTGCCTCTGCCGGCCCTCACGTGCTCGAACCCGGCACCACTCTGGCCGGGCCGCCGGTGCCGCGGGCGCAGGTGCTCGTCACCGTGCCGGTCTTCTCGCTCCTGGGCGCCACGGAGGAACCGGCGGTGCTGGACGGGCACGGCCCGATCCCGGCGTCGATGGCACGCAGACTCGTCGCCGGCGGGGCGGACTCGTTTTACCGGGTCCTGGTCGATCCCAGGGACGGGGCGCCGCTGGAAATCGGGCGCAAGAGCTACCGGATCCCCGAAGCGATGCGCCGCTGGCTCAGGCTCCGGGACGGCACCTGCCCGTTTCCCGGCTGCAGCAACCACTCCCTCGACAACGAAGCCGACCACCTGCTGGCCTGGCATCACGGCGGAACCACCGGAATCACCAACCTCGCCCAGCCCTGCCCCAAGCACCACCGTCTGAAACACACCAGCACCTGGAAACCCACCCCCGCCACCAAAAACCAACCACCCGGCTGGACCTCACCGGCCGGACGCCACTACACCAGCGAACACCAGGACTGGGAACCACCCCACTGGCCACCCGGGCTGACCGACGTCAAACCGCACCGGGCGCGCGGCAATCAGGATGAGGCTGCCGGGCGTGAGCTTGCCCTGCAGATAAATCCTTGGCAACACCACCCATAATCCCGCCCCAAAACCTTCAAGGACTGGGTAGTGGCAATGGATCTGCATTGGCGTTGCCGCCGGTTCGGGCAGTTTCGTTGCCGGTGTTAGTCGCCGCGGGTTCCGAAAACGATCTCGTCCCAGGACGGGACGCTCGAGCGCTTGGGCCGCGAAGGCTGCCGCTCCGGGGCCTCCGTCTCAGGCAGTTGGCCTGTGACTGGTGGGCTGTCATCATGCCGGGTTGCCCTGCGCCGGGCGGCTCCGCCCAGCAACTCGTTCAGTCCGGCACCCGAAGAGGCGCCGGGCGACGTTCCCGTATCCGTCGAGGGGGTAGCTTTTGCTCCGGCGGCTGGTTCGGTATCAGCGGCAGCCGAAGGGCGTGCGGGGGACGCGACGATGGTGATCTCGCGCGTGTTGGTGCTGACGCCGTCGTGAAGCCGCAGTGCTTCTTCGGCGGGGTCGCGGTAGGGCGGGATAACGCTCAGCCTGGAGAGCATGGAGGGCCGGGCGTCGCGCCGGCGGATGAAAGAATCACCCTTGGCCGCCGGTGCCTGGCTGGTTTCTTCGCGAGGTTCGGCTTCCGGTTCCGGCTCCTCCTGCTCGGGAATGACCTCGGACGGGCGGGGGTGGGCCGCCGGAACGCCATGGGTCAGCAGCAGTGCGAGGGCGTCGTCGGAATCCTCATCAACGCCCAGCCGCTGTCCACGGCGGGAGCGCAGCATGTCAAGGAGTCCGTCGGCTTCCTTGCCGGCGGTCTGGTCGGCGGGGTGCCCGGCGTCGGCGTCGGTCTCGAAGTCGAACGGCCGGTCCGAAACAGCTGAGAGCCGGCGGGCCGGAACTGGACCGTCCAGCGGCTCCAGTTCACTCAGTTGCTGTGCCCAGCGGTTGGAGTTGTGCAGCGACTTCCTTGAAGGGTTGAAGATCCACAGAGCCGGTGGCTCCTCGCCAATGCCGGGGGTGCCACCGCTCTTGGCTTCGAAGCTGGCCGACACGGTCCATGTGCCGTCCTGCCGCCGCCAGGAATCCCACTCGACAGTGGAAGGGTCGATGCCATGCGCGGAGAGCCGGTGCGCCACCATGTCATCCAGTGTGGCTGCGTTGTCGCCGAAAGCTGCCCGGTAGATGTCGTGGCCGGGGGAGGGGGAAGCGACCTCCACCTTGCGTGCCTGCTGCGCCACGTATTCCCGCTCCGCAAGGACCGGGCCCTCGTAACGCTCAACCTTTGCCAGCGGCAGGCCGGACAGTTCGGCCACCTCCGATGCTGTGGCGCCGGCACGGATACGGGCCTGGATGTCGCGGGGGGACATGGGAACGGCGGGCCGGGCAACCGCAGGAGGCTTGGCCGTCGACCTGCTGGCTGTCCTCAGGGCTTCGTCGATCGGCAGCTGGAACATCTCGCCGCCGGCACCGCTCAACAGGAGGTGCGTCCCGTCGTCGTGCACGCCCACAAGCCGTAGATCCTGCATACAATCCTCCACCCTGGCATTACTATCAATCGAAACTCTGCCACCCGGCGGTCCTGTTTTGGCTCAAGGGACCGGGCGTGCCGCGATTTTCAGGGCTGCGCCTTAGGGGTTTCAGGGCTGCACAGGGGTTTGTGGAAGTGAGGGGGAACTGCAGCGGGGTAACCATGCGGCTAGCTGCGGACCAAAGCTGCTGCCAGCTTGTCCGGGTGCCGGGTGGAGGCGAGCCAGTACGGCGTCCGGTCCGCGGGGTCGGTGATCTCGATCTTCACCACGGGATCTATCCAGCCGCGGATGCAGAGGTAGGCCAGACCGTTGAGCCTGGTCCCGCGTTCAGCCGTTGCTTCTTCGCCCCGAAACTGCTCGACGGCGCCAAGGAACCTGCGCTCGATAGTGGCGCGTCCTAGGGTCAGGGCATCCTGGGTAACCACGATGCCCGGCGTGGAGAGCACCAGGAGTACGGCAATGATGGCAAAAAGCACTGCGGCGGCCGTGAATCCAGCGGCCGCGCTGATGGGGGCGAACACCAGGATGCCGGCGCCCGAAATCCCGGCCGCGATGATCCAGATCCAAACATTGGGCCAGAGCTTTTCCCTGTATATGACCTGTGCTCCCGTGGACGGCGAATTTGGAACGGGCGCAGCGGAGCTTGATTCGGGCATAGGCCCAGCTTTCCACCTTTGCCTGGCTATTTCATCTTGGCTGATGCCCGTGAAGCCCGCGCGGGTTAGAGTGAATGACTGTGACTGATCAACCCGCCACGCTCAACACTGCCCCCGGCGATGCACCCGTGGCCATAGAGGACCACGCCCCCACGCTCCAGGTCCAGCTGAAGATGCTGGATTCAGGTCTGGAACCGCCCTCCTACGCCCATCCCGGCGACGCCGGCGCAGACCTTCGCGCGCGCGAAGATGTTGTCCTGCAGCCGGGCGAGCGCAAGCTGGTTCCTACCGGGGTATCGATCGCACTGCCCTACGGCTTCGTGGCCCTGATCCACCCCCGCTCCGGGCTTGCCACCAAGCACGGCCTCACAATCGTTAACGCGCCCGGAACCGTGGACGCAGGCTACCGCGGGGAAATTGCCGTCACGCTCCTGAACACCGACTCCAGCCAGCCCATAGAGCTGCGCCGCGGCGATAGAATTGCCCAAATGGTCATCCAGCGCGTGGAACATGCGCAGTTCGTCCCCGTCACCGAATTGAGCGGGTCCGTGCGCGGAACGGGCGGGTTCGGTTCCACCGGCGGTTTCACCCTTCCCTAGGCGGACAACTTCGCCGGCCCTTCCTGCCGGCGGAAAGCACAAGCACGACGGCGGGGCCTCCTTGGGCCGGACCGGAACTTTCACAACAAAGGAGACACCCTCATGGTCTTTGGGCTCGGCAGGAAAGCCAAGAAGGAACAGGCAGCCGAACCGGATGAAGAGCTGGCCGCCCCGGATCCCGCGGAAGCGGTGGCGGACGGCGCCGGCCGCCGTGCCAACGGTCCCTATGACGAGTCCGAGATCACCAGCCGTGACGGCTACGTTGACCTCGGTGCGCTCCTGATCACGCCCAGTGAAGGTTTGCAGCTGCGCCTTGAAGTGGAAGAGGCAACCCAGCGCGTGGTGGCGGTGACCATGGACCTCAACGGTTCCAGCCTCCAGCTCCAGGCCTTCGCCGCTCCCAAGACGGAAGAGCTCTGGGACGAGATCCGGGGGCAGATCGGCCAGTCCGTAGGCGCCCAGGGCGGCCAGGTTGAAGAAATTGAAGGTGGATTCGGCACAGAGCTTGTGGCGAAGCTTCCCGCGGGCCTCCCGGACGGCAGCCAGGGATACCGGGTGGCACGCTTCATAGGCGTCGACGGCCCGCGCTGGTTCCTTCGCGGCGTCCTGGGCGGACCCGCGGCACTGGAACGCGAGGCGGCAGAACCCCTCGAGGCACTGTTCCGGCAGGTTGTGGTGGTCCGTGGTGACAGCCCCATGCCGCCGCGCGACCTCCTCCAGCTGCGCCTTCCCAAGGAGGCGACCGCAACCCCTCCGCCGGCTGCTCCCCGCCTGCAGGAGCCTGAACGTGGTCCGGAAATCACACAGATCGGCTGAGCCCGTGCCGGGCGGAGCAGCCCGGCGCGGTCCCCGCCCCACCCCTTTCAACGAGCTTCCGGCCAAGGGCAGGGTGTCCTGCCAGGGGCGGATCGAATCCATCACCTATGTCCCGGCGGACCGGAGCGCGGCCTTCAGTGCCATCGTCTCTGATTCCGATCCCGCACGCCGCGGTAGCAACACAAGCACACGGACAAGGATCCGCGTCGTGTGGCTGGGACGCAGGCAGGTGCCCGGTATCGAGGCAGGCACCGAACTGCGGCTCGAAGGGATGCTGTCCCGCAACGCCGGCATGCCCACCATGTTTAATCCCCGCTACGAAATACTTGCACGTCAGGAGAACGAATGACCGCCTCGCAGCCCAACCAGCCGCCCGGAGCATCCCGCCCGGAAGACGGCGGCCCGGAACGGGACGCGCGGGCGGGTATGAATCCTTCGCCGGTGGCCGGCCTCGCTGCGGAGTATGCCGCCAAAGCCGGGCTGCACAGGACACACGACGGCCGCGTGGACGTCCTGCGAAGCGCCGGGGGAGTCCAGGGCATCGCCGAAAGCATCCTGCCCGGCCTGGTATTCCTGATTACCTTCACCATCACCCGGGACCTCACCCCCTCCCTGGTTGCAGCCCTGGCGGCCGCTGCGATCTTCACGGTGGTGCGCCTCATCCAGCGCCGGCCCCTGACCCAGGCACTCGCCGGTGTGGCCGGCGTCGGGATTTCCGCCTGGCTGGCCAACACCACCGGGAAAGCCGAGGACTTCTACCTTCCCGGCTTCTTCACCAACGCCGCGTACATCGTCGCCATGGTGACGTCCATCCTGGTCAAGTGGCCGGTGGCAGGCCTGCTGTTCGGGTTCATCCGCAACGAGGGCCTGGACTGGCGCAAGGACCCCGCACGCCTCAAGGCCTACCGGCTGGGCACCTGGATCATCGTTGCGGTCCTGGCGCTGCGGCTGATCGTGCAGGTTCCGCTGTACCTGATGGGTCCGGACGGCCTGGCCGCACTGGCCACCACCCGGCTGCTCATGGGCGCACCGCTCTACATCCTGGGCGTCTGGATCGCCTGGCTGGTGACCCGGCCGGCACCGGCTACGGACCTGACTGGGGACGAAGCGGCGCCGAAGGGCTGACGGTTACCCGTCGAAACCGTCGTCCTCCAGGGCCTGCTGCTCCAGTCTCCCCGCACTGGCAGGGACCCCGCCTTCCTGGGCCGTATCGTTCCTGGATTCGGCGGCGTCCCGTGACAGCAGCGCACGCAGGTGGTCTTCCGCCGCGATGGTGGTGACGAAAAACAGTTCGTCCCCGCCGTCGATGACGTCGTCACGGCTGGGGGTGATGGGTGCATGGTCCCGCAGGATAGCCACCAGGGTTGCGTCCTCCGGCCAGCGGATCTGGCCGACCGTCTGGCCGATGACGTGGGAATCGTGCGGGACGGTGAATTCGACCAGCGAGGACACCCCTGTCTGGAGGGTGAGGAGCCGGACCAGGTCGCCGATTTCCACGGCTTCCTCTACCAGCGCCGTCATGAGCTGCGGCGTATTCACTGCCACGTCCACGCCCCAGGCATCGTTGAACATCCAGTCGTTCTTTGGATTGTTCACCCGGCCAACCGTCCGGCCAACGCCGAATTCAGTCTTTGCCAGCAGGGACACCACCAGGTTGACCTTGTCGTCACCCGTGGCGGAGACCACCACGTCCGCCTCCTCCACCTTGGCGCCCTGAAGCGTGCTCAACTCGCACGCGTCACCCACCAGCCAGTGCGCGCCCCGGAGTCCGCTCCGTCCGATTACTTCCGGTTTGAGGTCAATCAGCAGGATTTCATGCTTGTGCGCCAGCAGTTCCCTGGCAATCGACGATCCGACGCTTCCGGCGCCGACAATAACGACTTTCACTGCAACTCCTTGGCGGGGGCTTTGGCCAGAATCTGGGCGACCTCGGAGCTGCGGTCCACCTGCAGCATGGCGTGCACGGTATCGCCGTCCTGGTACGCGGTTCCCGCCCCAGGCAGGATGCCCTCACCGAAACGGGTGAGGTAGGCCACGCGCACGTCGGCCGCTTGCTCGATGGTGCTGATGCGGTGCCCGATCCAGCCCGCATCAAGGTCAAGTTCGGCCAGGACCAGGCGGCCGGACGGCTCACGGAAATCCCCGGCAAGGTGCTGCTCGGGAAGGATGCGGCGCAGCACCTGGTCTGCGCTCCACCTGACCGCCGCCACCGTCGGGATGCCAAGGCGCTGGTAAATCTCCGCCCGGCCGGGATCGTAGATGCGGGCCACCACGTGCGGGACGTGGAATGTCTCGCGTGCCACGCGGGTGGCAAGGATGTTCGAGTTGTCGCCGCTGGATACCGCGGCAAACGCATAGGCTTCAGCCACTCCGGCCTGCATGAGGGTGTCGCGGTCAAAGCCGACGCCCGTCACCTTGCGCCCGGTGAAGCCCTGCCGCAGGCGGCGGAAGGCGCGGTCGTCCTGGTCGATGATGGCCACGGAATGCCCGGCGTCCTCCAGCGTGTGCGCCAGCGTCGCCCCCACCCGGCCACATCCCATGATCACGAAATGCGCCACCGTATCTCCTCTGTCCTCCTGCGCAGGGTTGTGCAGCTAGAACTCTACCGCCACAGCGCGCGCCGGAAGTTGTCAAGGGGCCGTCATGACATCACCGGGGAATCGGACTAGCTTTGTGTGGTGCTGACAATACTGAACGCCGTCAAACGCGTGCTGGTGGGCAGGCCGTTCCGGAACGACCGAATGGCCCACACACTGCTACCCAAGAAGATCGCACTCCCGGTGTTCGCGTCCGACGCCCTCTCCTCCGTGGCCTACGCGCCGGACGAAATCCTGCTGACCCTGGCGCTGGCCGGCGTCAGCGCGGTGGCCTTCTCCCCATGGGTGGGCCTGGCAGTCATGGTGGTCCTGCTCACGGTGGTGGCCTCCTACCGGCAGAACGTCCACGCCTACCCCTCCGGCGGCGGCGACTACGAGATCGCCGGGGAAAACCTGGGCAAGTATGCCGGGCTCACGGTGGCGTCCGCCCTGCTGGTGGACTACGTCCTGACGGTTGCAGTGTCCATGTCCTCAGCCGCGACGTACCTCACCACAGCCGTCCCGGCACTCCACGGCCAGCAGGCCGTTATCGCCAGCATCGGCGTCGTAATCCTTGCCTTGGTGAACCTCCGCGGCGTCAAGGAGGCAGGCAGCGTCTTCGCCATTCCCACCTACATCTTCATGGCGTCGATCCTGGGCATGACGGCGGTGGGCATCTTCCAGGCCGCCACCGGCCAGCTGGGAAAGGCGCCGTCCGCCGACTTCACCATCGTCCCCGCCCCCGGCTTCGATGAAGGACTCGTGGGGCTCGCCGGCGCGTTCCTGCTGCTGCGCGCGTTTTCGTCGGGCGCCGCAGCGCTGACGGGCGTGGAAGCGATCAGCAACGGCGTGCCCAACTTCCGGCCGCCCAAGAGCAAGAACGCGGCCACCACCCTGCTGCTGCTTGGCGTCATCGGCGCTTCGATGCTCGCCGGCATCATGTACCTGGCGCAGGCCACGAAGGTCCACATTGTCCTGGACCCGGCCACGGAGTTCCTGCTCAACGGCCAGCCCCTGCCGGCGGGATACATCCAGAACCCGGCCATCAGCCAGATCGCCCAAACCATCTTCGGTCCGGGCTCCATTCCCTTCTATATCGTGGTGGCCGCCACCGGCGTCATCCTTGTGTTCGCGGCCAACACCGCGTTCAACGGCTTTCCGGTGCTGGGCTCCATCCTGGCGCAGGACGGCTACCTGCCACGCCAGCTCAGGACCCGCGGCGACCGGCTGGCCTTCAGCAACGGCGTCCTGGCCCTCGCCGCCGGAGCCCTGGTGCTGGTCATCTTCTTCAACGCAGACGTGACGAAACTCATCCAGCTGTACATCGTGGGCGTCTTCATTTCCTTCACCGCCAGCCAGCTGGGGATGATCCGGCACTGGGGCCGGCAGCTCAAACTGGCCAGGGAAACGGCGGTGCGGCGGCGCATCCTCAAGTCCCGCACCATCAACAGCATCGGCTTCGGGATGACGGCGCTGGTGCTGGTCATCGTCCTGGTCACCAAGTTCGAGCAGGGCGCCTGGATCGCACTGCTGGCAATGTTCATCCTCTTCCTGATCATGTGGAGCATCAGGGCGCATTACGACAACGTGGCCAGGGAACTGGCCGTCGACGAAGACGCGTCCCCGCGCGCCCTGCCCACAAGGGTGCACGCCGTGCTGCTGGTGTCCCATGTGCGCAAGCCCGTCCTGCGCGCGCTGGCGTATGCCCGCGCATCACGGCCGTCCCGGCTGGATGCGGTCACGGTGGACATCGACCCGGAAGAAACAGCCCAGACAGTGGCGGACTGGGAAAAGCTCGAGATCCCCGTGCCGCTGACCGTCCTGGCCAGTCCCTACCGCGAAACGGTCACCCCGATCATGGAGTACGTCAAGCAGATGCGGCGCGACTCCCCGCGCGACCTTATTGTGGTGTACATCCCCGAATACGTGGTGGGCAAGTGGTGGGAGCAGCTGGTGCACAACCAGACGGCGCTCCGCATCAAGACACGGCTGCACTTTGAACCTGGGGTTATGGTGGCCAGCGTTCCCTGGCAGCTCAAATCATCCGAAGAAGCCAAGAACCTGCAGGACGTGCAATGACCGCGAAAACCTCCACCCCGCCAGCCACAGTCCAGGACGCCGGGCACGTCGGCGGGGAAGCGGTGGTCGACGTAGGGCCCGTTGCCCACGGCGGCCACTGCGTTGCCCGGCATGAGGGCCGGGTCATCTTTGTCCGGCACGCCCTCCCCGGCGAGAAAGTCCGTGTCCGGCTCACCGATGCGGAGGACAAGGCAAAGTTCTGGCGGGCGGACACTGTTGACGTACTGGAGGCGTCCCCGGACCGGGTGGAGCACTTCTGGCGCCCGGCCGACTCGCTGCGGTCATGGCAGCACAGCCACCCGCCGGTCGGCGGTGCGGAATTCGGCCACATCCACCTGCCCCGGCAACGCCGCCTCAAGGCCGAGGTGCTGGCCGAGCAGCTCCGCCGGCTGGCCGGCCTGGAACTGTCCACGGAAGTGGAGGCAGCAGGCGCCGATGCTGACGGCGGGGAAGCAGCGCACGACGGCGGCGCCGGCCTTGGGTGGCGCACGCGCGCCAGCTTCTCGGTCACCCCCGGCGGCAAGCTGGGCATGCACGCCCACCGGTCCGGGCATATCGTCCCGGTCCGCGACATGCCCCTGGCAACCGACGCCATCAACGCCCTCCGGCTCTGGGACCTCGACCTGCAGGGTGTGGACCGGGTGGAAGTGGCCGCGCCCGCGAACGGTTCCCGCCCGCTGGTGCTGTTGGCCCCGGCGCCGGAAACCAAGCCGAAGCGGCTCGCGGCCATCGCCGCCCAGCTGCCCGGGGACGTGTCTGTTGCTTCCTTCGATCCCGCCACCGGGGACGTCACGCAGCTCAAGGGACGCACCTGGGTGCAGGAAACGGCCGTTGGCCACGAGTACCGCGTTACGGGGGCAGGGTTCTGGCAGATCCACCGCGACGCGCCCGGGACCCTTGTGGGGGCCGTCACAGAATTTCTCCAGGGCGGCGGCTTCCTCCACCCCGGCGCAGTGGTGGCGGACCTCTACGCCGGCGCAGGACTCTTCACCGCGGTCCTGGCCGACGCAGTAGGGGAAACGGGTTCGGTCCTGTCCGTGGAAGGCTCACCCGGAACCAGCCGGGACGCACGCAAGAACCTGCACGGCGCACCCCAGGTGGAGATCGTCCAGGGCCGGGTGGAGCGTATCCTCCGCCAAAAACCGCGGAATTTCGATGCCCTGATTTTGGACCCGCCCAGGGCGGGCGCCGGCAAGGCGGTAGTCAACCAACTTGTGGCGGCAGGGCCCCGGGCCATTGCCTATGTGTCCTGCGATCCGGCGTCCTTTGCGCGTGACGTCGGTTACTTCCGCCAGTCCGGCTGGCAGCTGTCCGGGCTGCGGGCATTCGACATCTACCCGCACACCCACCACCTGGAGACCGTGGCGCTGCTGACGCCGGCTCCATGATGCCGGCGGCGTTTTCGACTACGATGGCCGTAGTAGTCCCACGTCGCGCCCCGTATTCTCGGCTGGCCGTGTGCAATTTTCAGGCCCCGGTGCTAATTAGGGCCTCCTAACTAGCAGGCGGTCAACCGCGCGACAAAGATGAAACTGTTGCGAGAGGAGTCCTGCGATGAGCACTGTGGACAGCTTCGGTTCAAAAGGCAAACTTAATGTAGCCGGAACCGACTATGAAATTTTCCGGTTGAACTCCGTTGAAGGTGCAGAAAACCTTCCGTTCAGCCTCAAGGTATTGCTTGAAAACCTGCTGAGGACCGAGGACGGCGCGAACATCACTGCCGATCACGTCCGCGCCCTGGCAGGCTGGGACCCCAACGCGGAGCCCGATACAGAAATCCAGTTCACGCCCGCCCGCGTGATCATGCAGGACTTCACCGGTGTTCCCTGTGTGGTGGACCTGGCGACCATGCGTGAAGCCGTCAAGGAACTGGGCGGCGACCCCAAGCGGGTCAACCCCCTGGCACCTGCGGAGATGGTCATCGACCACTCCGTCCAGATCGACGCCTTCGGCAACTCCGGCGCGCTGGAGCGCAACATGGAGATCGAATACCAGCGCAACGGTGAGCGCTACCAGTTCCTGCGCTGGGGCCAGACCGCGTTCGACGACTTCAAGGTTGTGCCCCCGGGAACCGGCATCGTGCACCAGGTCAACATTGAGTACCTGGCCCGCACCATCATGACCCGCGAAGTCGGCGGCGTCCTGCGCGCCTACCCGGACACCTGCGTCGGCACCGACTCGCACACCACCATGGTCAACGGCCTGGGTGTGCTCGGCTGGGGCGTTGGCGGCATCGAAGCCGAGGCGGCAATGCTCGGCCAGCCCGTGTCCATGCTGATCCCGCGCGTCGTGGGCTTCAAGCTCAGCGGCAGCATCCCTGCCGGTGCCACCGCAACGGACGTGGTGCTGACCATCACCGAGATGCTCCGCAAGCACGGCGTTGTGGGCAAGTTCGTCGAGTTCTACGGCGAGGGCGTGGCCGAGGTTCCGCTGGCCAACCGCGCCACGATCGGCAACATGAGCCCGGAATTCGGTTCCACCGCTGCCATGTTCCCCATTGACGACGTCACGCTGGACTACCTGCGCCTCACCGGCCGGTCCGAGCAGAACGTTGCGCTCGTGGAGGCCTACACCAAGGAACAGGGCCTCTGGCACGATCCCTCCCGCGACATCAAGTTCTCCGAGTACCTGGAACTGGACCTGTCCACGGTTGTTCCGTCCATCGCCGGCCCCAAGCGCCCGCAGGACCGCATCGAACTAACCGAGGCCAAGGACGAGTTCCGCCACGACCTCAAGAACTACGTCTCCCACGACGCCAACGCGGGCACCCTGGACGAATCGCTCGAAGAGACCTTCCCGGCCTCCGACGCCCCGTCTTTCACCACCGGTGCAACCCACGTCTCGGACACTGACCGCGAACCGCCGAAGTTCTCCGCAGGCCACGGCTCCGCCGGCCGCATCTCCAACCCCGTCCCGGTCAAGATGGCAGACGGCCGCGAGTTCGAACTGGACCACGGCGCCGTCACCATCGCGTCCATCACGTCCTGCACCAACACCTCCAACCCGTCGGTGATGCTGGCCGCCGCCGTGCTGGCGCGCAACGCCGTCGAAAAGGGCCTCACCGCCAAGCCGTGGGTCAAGACCTCCGTGGCTCCCGGCTCCAAGGTGGTTACCGACTACTACGAGAAGTCCGGCCTCACCCCGTACCTCGAAAAGCTCGGCTTCTACATCGTGGGCTACGGCTGCGCCACCTGCATCGGCAACTCCGGCCCGCTGGAAACCGAGATCTCCGAGGCCGTCCAGGCCAACGACCTCGCAGTGAGCGCCGTCCTGTC
Organism: Arthrobacter sp. MPF02; assembly: GCF_046605375.1. Lineage (GTDB taxonomy): Bacteria > Actinomycetota > Actinomycetes > Actinomycetales > Micrococcaceae > Arthrobacter. The sequence continues at coordinate 1,665,503 of NZ_CP176772.1, forward strand.
CGGCAACCGCAACTTCGAAGGCCGCATCAACCCGGACGTGAAGATGAACTACCTGGCCTCCCCGCCGCTGGTCATCGCCTACGCCCTGGCAGGCTCCATGGACTTCGACTTCGAGACCGATGCCCTGGGCAAGGACGAGAACGGCAACGACGTCTTCCTGAAGGACATCTGGCCCAACCCGGCCGAGGTCCAGCAGGTCATCGACTCCTCGATCGACAAGGACATGTTCGCCAAGGGCTACGAAGGCGTCTTCGACGGCGACGAGCGCTGGCAGGCACTGGACACCCCGGCCGGCGACACCTTCGCCTGGGATCCGAACTCCACGTACGTCCGCAAGCCCCCGTACTTCGAGGGCATGCAGGCGCAGCCGGAGCCGGTCAAGGACATCACCGGCGCCCGCGTCCTGCTGAAGCTGGGCGATTCCGTCACCACCGACCACATCTCCCCGGCAGGCTCGTTCAAGTCCGACACCCCCGCCGGCCAGTACCTGCTGGCCAACGGCGTGGAGCGCAAGGACTTCAACTCCTACGGTTCCCGCCGTGGCAACCACGAGGTGATGATCCGCGGCACGTTCGCGAACATCCGCATCAAGAACCAGATCCTGAACGGCGTCGAGGGCGGCTTCACCCGCGACTTCACCCAGGAAGGCGGCCCGCAGGCCTACGTCTACGACGCCGCGCAGAACTACCAGGCAGCCGGCACCCCGCTGGTGGTCCTGGCAGGCAAGGAATACGGTTCCGGATCGTCCCGCGACTGGGCAGCCAAGGGTACCGCCCTCCTGGGCGTCAAGGCCGTCATCGCCGAAAGCTACGAGCGCATCCACCGCTCCAACCTCATCGGCATGGGCGTCCTGCCGCTGCAGTTCCCGGCCGGCGAATCCGCCGCGACCCTGGGCCTGACCGGCACGGAGACCTTCTCGGTTGAGGGCGTCACCGCCCTGAACGAGGGCACCACGCCCAAGACCCTCAAGGTCACCGCAACCGCCGAAGACGGCTCCTCGAAGTCCTTCGACGCCACGCTGCGCATCGACACCCCTGGTGAAGCGGACTACTACCGCAACGGCGGCATCCTGCAGTACGTGCTGCGCCAGATCTCCGCCAACTAGCGGGTTCCTGCCAGCAGGCAACACCTTCCCCGAAGCCCCGGCCGGTCTCCGACCAGCCGGGGCTTCGGCTTTCCATCTGTGCCAAGGCGTTAGAGTTAAACGGCACGTCTACCACCTGAAGGAGGGGTCAGTGGGAATCTTGGACACCATCCGGAATCCGCAGGACCTGAACGAGTTGACCGAAGAACAGCTCACGCAACTGGCTTCGGAGATCAGGGACTTCCTGATCACAAACGTCTCCCAAACGGGCGGACACCTCGGGCCGAACCTCGGCGTGGTGGAGCTGACCCTCGCCGTGCACCGCATTTTCGATTCGCCGCGGGACAGCATTGTCTTTGATACCGGGCATCAGTCCTACGTGCACAAACTGCTCACGGGGCGCCAGGACTTCAGTACCCTCCGGCAGGAGGGCGGCCTGTCCGGGTACCCCTCCCGGGCCGAATCCGAGCACGACATCGTGGAAAGCTCCCACGCCTCATCCTCCCTCTCCTGGGCGGACGGCATCTCCCGTGCCCGCCAGCTGACCGGTGAAGGCGACCGGCACGTCGTCGCTGTTGTCGGTGACGGCGCACTGACCGGCGGCATGGCATGGGAAGCCATCAACAACATCGCAGCGGACAAGCGCCGCCGCGTCGTCATCGTCGTCAATGACAACGGCCGGTCCTACGCGCCCACCGTGGGCGGGTTCGCCGACTACCTCGCCTCGCTGCGGCCCACCATCGATTCCTTCCGGGCAGCCCCGGCCTACGAGGTAGCCCTGGACTGGTGGAAGAAGAAGCTCCAGAGCGGCGGCCCGGCAGGCCAGTTCACCTACAAGAGCCTGCACGCCATGAAGAAGGGCATCAAGGACTGGTGGGCTCCCCAGGGCATGTTCGAGGACCTGGGCATGAAGTACATCGGCCCGGTGGACGGGCACAACCTCCAGGCCATGGAGCATGCCCTCAGCACGGCCAAGCACTACAACGGGCCAGTGATCGTGCATGCCATGACGGAGAAGGGGCACGGCTACGCCCCCGCCCGGGCCCATGAGGCTGACCAGTTCCACGCCGTGGGCGTCATCGATCCCGAGACCGGCGAACCCACCGGCACCGCCGGGGCGCAGTCCTGGACCTCCGTTTTCGCCAACGAAATCGCGGACATCGCGGACGAGCGGAAAGACGTCGTGGGCATCACCGGCGCCATGCTCATTCCCGTGGGCCTGCACAAGTTTGCCGCAAGGCACCCGGAGCGCGTGATCGACGTCGGCATCGCCGAACAGCACGCCCTCGCGTCCGCGGCGGGCATGGCCTTCGGCGGCCTGCACCCGGTGGTCGCCGTGTACGCCACGTTCCTCAACCGGGCCTTCGACCAGCTGCTCATGGATGTGGCGCTGCACAAGGCCGGCGTCACCATCGTCCTGGACCGCGCCGGCGTCACCGGCCCGGACGGCGCCAGCCACCACGGCATGTGGGACATGTCCATGGTCCAGATCGTGCCCGGACTGCACCTCGCCGCCCCCCGCGACGCCACCCGGCTGCGGGAGGAACTCCGCGAAGCCGTGGCCATCAGCGACGCCCCCAGCGTGGTCCGCTTCTCCAAGGGGTCTGTCGGCGCCGAGATCGAAGCGCTGGAGCGCCTCAGCGACGGCGTGGACGTCCTGTCCCGGCGCCCCTCCGGCTCCACGGAAAACGACGTCCTGATCGTCAGCGTCGGCGCCATGTCCGAGCTTGCCCTCGACGTCGCCAACCGGCTGGGTGCCCAGGGCATCAGCACCACCGTGGTGGATCCGCGGTGGGTCCTTCCTGTACCGCGCTCCATCATCGCCCTGGCGTCCCACCACCGCCTGGTCATCTGCATCGAGGACGGTGTCCGGGCCGGCGGCGTGGGGTCGCGCATCCGGCAGGAGATGCGGGCGGCAGGCGTGGACACCGCCCTCAATGAGGTGGGCCTGCCCGTCGAGTTCCTGGATCACGGCACCCGTGCCCAGGTCCTGGAGCGCGTCGGGCTCACCGCACAGCAGATCACGCACGACGTCGTCGCGCAGGTTTTGGGGACGAAGGTCCCGTTTGCGCGCCCGTTGCCGGGGCAGCAGCACCCCACCACCGGCAGCCTTCCAATCCTGTGAGGGGAGAGGACGACCTGAAGTATCCGGGATTGCTGGCGGATCGCGAGGGCGCGGACCCGTTGGCTGCCCGAATCCCGGAACGGCTTGAACCCGGGCAGCTCGTGGTTGCCCGCAATCGGAAGTGGAACGGCAAGGCCCACTGGGTGGTACCGGGCCGCTACCTGGGGGAGGACCGCTACGGCTGGTGGATCTTCCAGGGCACCAACGAGTTCTGTTCGCGGCCCGGCGCCGCGTTCTACACGAGGTCCGACGCCGTGCTGCTGGTGCCCCGGGAGGGGGACTGGGTGGCCACGTTCTACGACGACGCCCACCCGGGCGGGGTTCGGATCTACATCGACCTCGCCGTGGCCCACGAATGGAACCCGATCCGGCCAAAGGTCACCGAGTTCCACGTCATCGACATGGACCTGGACGTAGTCCGGACAGCAAGCCGCGGCGTGTTCATCGACGACGAGGACGAATTCGCCGAGCACCGGGTGGAAATGGACTACCCGGTGGCGTTGGCCGAATCCCTCCAGGAATTGGCCAATAAACTTTTCCAGGCCGTCAAGGCACAGCAGGCACCCTTCGACGGCACGGACGTCGGATGGTTCACAAAGGGACGTGAATGAGCGCAATTGTCAGGGTCTACAAGCGCGACGACGAGGGCACGCTCCTCTTCCGCGAGGCCTGGTTCGACGACGAGTACGGCCAGTTCGTGATGAACTTCGGCACGGTGGGGCACCAGAGCAAGACCGAAGAGACGGACGTCGACGACGCGGAAGCGGCAGAGCACCTGCTGGACGCCTTCGCCGCGCAGTGCGCCGAAGACGGCTACGCCGAAATTCCGGACGAGGAACAGTTCTGGGTGGTGGCGCAGTTCGCGCTGAAGACCAGGGAGGGAACGGACCGGGACCGGCGCCTGCAGGAGAAGGCGACTGACGCCCTCATCAGCCACCTGGCCTGGCGCGGGCTAGGCACCGTGGACCGCTCCGAATTCACCGACTTCAAGCTCAACATCTTTTGCCTCTGCCCCGACGTAAACAAGGCGGTCAACGCCATCAAGGTCTGCGCCCGCGGCGAGGACCTGGACTTCACCAAGCTCAGCATCGCGGCCGCCCCGTTCACCCAGCCGGGCGCCTTCAAGCTCAAGCACTCCGCCAAGCCCGCCAGCGGCTTCAGCCTCTAGGAGCACCTGAATGACCAGCTACCGCCGCGTCGGTAAATCCGGCCTGACCGTCTCCACCGTGGGCCTTGGCTGCAACAACCTGGGCCGCGCCAACACCGCCACGGAGTCCCAGGAAGCCACCAACGCCGTCGTCTCCGCCGCCCTCGACGCCGGAATCACGCTGTTCGACGTCGCCGACACCTACGGTCGCGAACCAGGGCTCAGCGAGACCATGCTCGGCAAGGCGCTGGGCAACCGCCGCGCCGACGCCGTGCTGGCCACGAAATTCGGGATGGACATGAAGGGAGCGAGCGGGCCGGACTTCGGCGCCCGCGGCTCCCGGCGCTACATCATCCAGGCCGTGGAAGCGTCCCTCCGGCGGCTCGGCACGGACTGGATCGACCTGTACCAGTTCCACACCCCGGACCCGCTGACCCCCATCGATGAAACACTGTCAGCCCTCGACGCGCTGGTGACCGGCGGCAAGGTCCGTTACATCGGGCACTCCAACCGTGCAGGCTGGCAGATAGCGCAGGCCGAATACGTGGCCCGTGAACTGGGCAGCGCCCGCTTTATCTCCACCCAGAACCACTACAACCTGCTGGACCGGCGGGCCGGACTGGAAGTCACCCCCGCGGCCGAGGAGTTCGGGCTGGGTGTCCTTCCCTACTTCCCGCTGGCCAACGGCCTCCTGACGGGCAAGTACTCGCCGGGCCACGCCCCGGAAGGATCCCGGCTCAGCCACACGCGGCAGCACATGGTGCACGATGCCGACTGGGAGCAGCTCGGCAGGTTCAGCCAGTTCGCCAAGGAACGCGGGCTCACCGAAATCGAGGTCGCGTTCTCCTGGCTCGCCGCCCAGCCGTCCGTGGCCAGCGTGATCGCCGGCGCCACCAGGCCCGAACAGGTCCGGCAAAACGCAGCCGCCGCCGACTGGCAGCCCACGGCGGAAGACCTCGCCGAACTGGACGAAATCTTCCCTGCCGCACCCAGGATCGCGCTCTTCTAGGCACCAGAAAACCAACAAACCGTGACATCCTTCCTGCTTGACGTCGACACCGGCATCGACGACGCCCTGGCCCTGGCCTACCTGGCTGCCCTGCCGGACACCGAATTCGTCTCGGTGACCGCAACCCCAGGAAACGTCGACGCCGAACAGGTGGCCCGCAACACGCTGGCCCTGCTGGAACTCTGCGGGCGTCCCGGCGTCGAGGTGGCCATTGGCGCACGAAGGCCGCTGTCCGTGCCGCTGCTGACCACCCCGGAAACCCATGGGCCGCAGGGCCTGGGACACGCCGTGCTCCCTGAACCGGCAGGAAAGGTGTCGGACCGGGATGCAGTGGACCTGTGGATTGAGCATGCGAGGGCCCGGCCTGGTGAGCTGACCGCCCTCCTGACCGCGCCACTGACCAACTTCGCACTGGCGCTCCGGAAAGAACCGGACCTGCCCGAACTGCTGGCCCGGGTGGTCATCATGGGCGGCAGTTTCTACTACCAGGGGAACACCACCCCTACCGCCGAATGGAACACCCACGTGGATCCGCACGCCGCCAAGGAGGTGTACGCGGCCTACCGCGGCCGGCCGGCGGACAAACTCCCGGTGGTCTGCTCGCTGGACACAACCGAACGGATGGAGATGCACCCGGACCATCTCCGCCAGCTGGCGGAAGCAGCCGGCTCGAAAGTCCCCGAACTGGTGCTTCCGGACCAACCCGAAGGCCGACGCAGCACCTCCGGCAACACCGTGGTCCGGCACCTGTCCGATGCCCTGCGCTTCTACTTCGAGTTCCACCGGCGCTACGACCAGGGATACCTGGCGCATGTCCACGACTTCTTCGCCGCGGGGGTGGCGGCGGGAACCCTGGAGTACACCGTCCGGCCGGCAACGGTGGATGTAGAAACAGAATCCCCGCTGCTGCTGGGTACCACCGTTGCGGATTTCCGCGGGCTCTGGGGCGTCCCGCCGAACGCCAGGATCGTCACCAACAACAATCCGGAACAGGCATTCGCGGAGCTGGTGTCCGTCGTCGGAAGCCTCGCCTCCCGGCTGGGCTGACCAAGGCCGGGCGCGGCAGTACGGGAAGGCAATGCACGCAGTAGAATGGGCCGTGGCCCACCGGCAGGAACTTCCGGTGCGGCTGCTGCCGAGGTGACATAGGCGGCGTCCCGCACGGCCCGGCACACCGGGCCCTCCGTGCCGCACCCCAAAGGAACCTTCATGTCATCGCCCTCCCTGACGCTGCCGTCCCCGGCCCCAGCCGCTGCCCGCAGGCGGCGGCTGCTGGAAATCCTCGGCGCCCTGGCCATCGCCGGAACCTACGTCTACCTCGTGCTCAACCAGCCCGCGGATATCACCGGCGGACCGGGCAGCGTCCCCGCCCTGGTCACGCTGTCCGGCTTCCTTCTTGGGGCCGTGCTGCTCATCGTCGCTGTTCTGCCAACCCTCCCGGCGTCCACTGTGGTGCTGATCCCCGTGGCGCTGGTCCTGAACATCGTGCTTGGCCAGTTCGTCGGCAGCACCCTTGTACCGTTCTACCTTGATGCGATCGGCACGGTCCTGATCGCTGTGCTGGCGGGTCCGGCGGCCGGCGCCGCGACCGGCGCACTGAGCAGCATTGTGTGGTCCTTCTTCAACCCCACAGTCCTCCCGTTCGCAGCCGGCGCCGCCCTGATCGGCTGCCTCGCCGGCCTGGCCGCCCGCTACGGGCTGTTCCGCCGCTTCTACCTTGCCCCGGTGGCCGGATTCGTGACCGGCATCATCGGCGGCGTGGTCTCCGCCCCGGTGGCGGCATTCGTGTTTGGCGGCACGTCCGGCGTGGCCACCGGTGCCATCGTCAGCGCCTTCCGCTCCATGGGAGACTCCCTCCTGGCCGCCATCACCAAGCAGGCGCTCATCTCCGATCCCATGGACAAAGCCATTGTGTTCACGGTAGTGGCCGTCCTGGTCTACGCCCTCCCGCGCCGCACCCGGCTGCAGTTTCCGTTCGTCCGCAGGCACCGCGTCCTGGCCGGCCGGGCGGCCGACCCGGAGGCATCAGGACAGGAAACAGCTGCACCGGACGCACCGCAGGTTCCCTAAGCAACAGTCCGTATGCGCCTCCATCCGCTGACCGGGCTTGCGGTTGCCGGCAGCACAGCAGTGATCACGACGGCGGCAGCGAGCCTGCCGCTGTCCCTCGGCGTGGCCGCGGCTGCCCTCGGAGTGTCGGGCGCGACGGGCACGCTGCGCCGGTTACTGCCCGCGGCTGCGGCCGTGCTGGTGCCTTTGGCGACGTCCCTGCTGATGGTCCATGGCCTGGCGTTTCCCGAAGGCAGCACGGTCCTCGCCGAGTGGGGTCCCGCGCGGATCACATCCGAGGGACTGGGCTTTGCCGGAGAGCGGGCAGCCCGGCTCTGCGCGGTGGTCCTGGTCCTGCTGGCCTGGTCCTTCGCCGTCAGCATCCCGGACCTGGTGGCTGTGTTGTCCAGCCGTGGGGTACGGGGCCGGCTCGGGTTTGTGGCCGCGTCCACGCTGACCCTGCTGCCGGCGATCACGGACCGTGCCGTGCGGATCCGCCAGGCCCAGGAATCCCGGGGGCTGGTGGTCCGGCGGGGCCTGCTGCACAAGGTGGCCGCCTTCCGGCTGCAGGCCGTCCCGCTGGTCCTATCACTCGTCGACGACGCCGGCACACGGGCTGCCGCGCTGGAGGCCCGCGGTTTCAGCAGTACCGGCCCGCGCACCAGCTACCGCGTCGTCCCCGATCCTGCCGGGCAGCGGCTGCTGAGGGCCGTCCTGGTGCTGGCAGCCGCGGCAGCCGTTGCTGCCAGGCTCTGGTCCGTCGGAACGGGAGGCTAGGACGTGCCCGCACAGAACCGCCCGGCCCTTGCGGCCGGCATCCGGCACTTCGCCTTCCATGATGGCGGCGCGCCGGTCCTGGGCGGGGTGGACGTCGCGTTCGCCCCGGGGACGCTCACAGCCATCCTCGGCACCTCCGGAAGCGGCAAAAGCACCCTCGGAAGATTGCTCGCGGGCTGGCTCCACCCTGGCGTCAGCGGCAGCCTGGCAGGGTACCTGGAGCTGGCCGGCACCCGCCTCGAATTCAGCGGAAGCGGCGCCGATCCCAGGATCGACCCGGCGCAGTGGGGACGGCACGTGGGCTTCGTCCCGCAGGACGCCGCCGCCGTCCTTTCCACGGTCAAGGCAACCGTGGCGGAAGAACTGGCTTTCGGCCTGGAGAACGCGGGAGTGGACAGACCCGCCATGCAGGCAGAGGTGGAGCACATCGGAGGACTGCTCGGCCTTGGGGACATGCTGGAACGTGACCCCTCACGGCTGTCCGGCGGGCAGCTTCGCCGGCTGGCCATCGGCTGCGCCATCATTACCCGGCCGCGCGTCCTGATCATGGACGAACCGTTCGCCTCCCTCGACGCTGCCGGTGCCGCGGAGCTGGCAGCCCTGGTGCGGAACCTCGTACAGGCGGGCACCGCCGTCGTAATCCTCAGCCAGGCGGCGGAGCGGCCGTTACTGGGCGCCGACACGTGGATTGTCCTGGCGGACGGCACGGTCCGCGCCAGTGGAACCCCGGCTGAGCTGAAGGCCGCCGGGAGGGTGCCGGATGCGCTGTGCCGCGGGGCGGACCAGGCAGCGTTCGGGATACCGCGTGTGCGGGCTGATGCCGTACCCGCCCTGGAGCTGCGCGGCGTGTCCTTCGGCTACCAGCCGGAAGCAAGCCGCCATGGAAGCAGGCCTTTCCGCCGGCGTCAGCAAAGCGCCGCATCACGGGATGGCCGGCTGAACGTCCTGCAAAACGTCAACTTCGCCGTCCATCCGGGGGAGATCGTGGCCCTCACCGGACCCAACGGAGCCGGAAAGTCCACGCTCCTGCGGCACCTCAACGGGCTGTTGCGGCCCGGCAGCGGCTCGGTCCTGGTGGGAGGTGCCGACATATCAGGAGTGCCCGTCGGCGTCACGGCTGCCTCCGTAGGCGTGCTGTTCCAGCATCCCCGGGACCAGCTGTTCGAACGGACAGTACAGCGCGAGGTGGCGTTCGGCCTTGACCGGATCTTTCCCCGGGACGAGGTGGGGGAGCGGGCCCGGGCGGCCCTGGCCGCCGTCGGTTTGACGGCGGCAGCCGGGGAGCATCCGGCAGAGCTGGCCGCGTCCCGCCAACGGCTGCTTGCCCTGGCGACGGTCCTGGCGCGCCGGCCCTCGGTGCTGGCACTGGACGAACCCACCGTGGCACTGGACGGCGCCGGTCTTCAGGTACTGGACTCGGCCGTCCGGTCCGCAGCGGAGGAGGGCGCCGCCGTCGTGCTCGTCACCCATGACCTGGCCTACGCACGGACGGCAGCGCATCGGATCCTTGCCCTCGAGGACGGCCGGCTGGCGGAACGGTGACCGCTATCCGGCCGCAGGAGGGGAAGCCACTCCCGGAGGCAGGAAGCGCTTGCCGTTGACCCGCTCCGCGGCCCCCACCCGGTCCAGGTAAGGGGTGATGCCGCCGAGGAACAGAGGCCAGCCCGCGCCGAGGATCATGCAGAGGTCGACGTCCTCCGGGCCTGCCACCACGCCTTCCTCCAGCATCAGTCCGATCTCTTCGGCGAGGGCGTCCTGGACGCGCCGCAACACCTCGTCCCCGGTGGATGGGGCGTCCCCGAAGGACATCAGGGACAGTGTGGCCTGAGGGATGGCACGGGTGCCGTCCGGCGAGGTCTCCCAGAGGCCTTTCACGCCGTTGTCGATGAGCTTCCGCAGGTTGGCGGAGACCGGGAAACGGCTGCCGAACGCGGCGTGGAGGGATTCCTGAACGTGCTGCGCCACGGGCAGTCCCACCATCGCCAGCAGCGTGAAGGGCGTCATGGGCAGGCCCATCGGGCGCAGGGCGTTGTCCGCCACGTCAGCCGGAGTGCCCTCGTCGAAGGCTGCAGTAACCTCACCCAAAAGCCGCAGCAGGACCCGGTTGACCACGAACGCGGCCGCATCCTTGACCAGCACCCCGCTCTTTCGAAGGTTCCTGGCGAATTCGAACGCTGTGGCCAGGACCGCGTCCCCGGTATGCGGGGCCCGGACGATTTCCAGCAGCGGCATCACGGCTACCGGGTTGAAGAAGTGGAAACCCACCAGCCGTTCGGGGTGCTGCAAATTCTCGGCCATGACGGTCACCGACAGCGACGAGGTATTGGTGGCCAGGATGCAGTCCGCCCGCACAATGCCCTCGAGCTCGGCGAACACCTGCTTCTTGACGGCCAGTTCCTCAAAGACGGCCTCGATGACAAAGTCGGCGTCGGCGAAGACCTCCTTGGATACCGAGCCGGACACCAGGGCCTTGATGCCCTCGGCGGCGTCAGGGGTTAGGCGCTGCTTCGCCGCGAGCTTGTCCACCTCGCCATGGACGTAGCCCACGCCCTTGTCCACCCTGGCCTGATCGATGTCGGTCATTACCACAGGCACCTTGAGCTGGCGGGCGAAGAGCAGCGCCAGCTGGCTTGCCATCAGTCCGGCACCCACCACGCCCACCTTGCCGACCGGCCGGGCCAGCTTCCGGTCCGGGGCACCGGCCGGATGCTTCGACCGTTTCTGCACGAGGTCAAGGAAGGCATACACCGTGGCCCGGAACTCGTCGCTCTGCATGAGCCCGGCCAGAACCTCGCACTCGCGGGCCGCGGATTCCGCTTGGCTCATGGTGCGGTTGGCTTCCATCAGGTCCAGCACCATGCCTGGCGCGGGAGCGGCGTTGGACGTCTTGGCCTCAACGAACTGCCGGCCTGCCGCGACCGCGGCGGCCCACCGCCCGGCATCGTCCGGCGCAGCGGGGTCGACGGCGTTCGGACGTTCCGGTACCACCTCGCCCGAGAGCACCCGGGCCGCCCACTGCAGTGACTCAGCCAGGAAATCAGCCGGCCCGAACATGGCGTCCGCCACGCCAAGCTTGAACGCCTCGGGCCCTGTAACCGTCCGGTTGTTGCTGAGCGGGTTTTCGATCATCACCTTGACCGCGTTCTCCGGGCCGATCAGGCGGGGCAGCAGGTAGACCCCGCCCCAGCCCGGCACCAGGCCGAGATACGCTTCCGGCAGCGCCAGCGCACCTGCCTCCGTGGAGACGGTGCGGTAGGTGGACTGCAGGGCCACCTCCAGCCCGCCACCCAGGGCCGCCCCGTTGATGAAGGCGAAGCCGGGAACACCCAGGTTGGCCAGTGTGCGGTAGACGTCGTGCCCAAGCTGTGCCATCCGCAGGCCATGGTCGCGTTTATCCAGCGACTTCACCGCCGACAGGTCTGCGCCGGCCACCAGGTAATGCGGCTTGCCCGTCACACCCACGCCCACAATCTCCCCGCGCGCTGCCCTGTCCCGGAGGCCTTCCAGCACCGTGCCGAGCTCCACCAGGGTGTTTGGGCCCAGTGTGGTGGGGTGGTCCTGGCCGTTGTCCAGGGTGATCAGGGCAAGGGTTCCCGGGCTTGCTTTCCCGCCGGCGGCGGGCAGCCCGATGTCCCGTACATAGGAGTGGGTCACCGTCTCGTCCGGAAACAGGCTGGCGAATTCGGCGAAGTCTGCGGCGCTCATACCGTGGCTCCTTTGGCTGCGGATGGAGGGTGGACAACAGCCCTGATGTTACTCGTGGGTAACTTAGCCTGCAAGGGGAGCGGCGGCCTGAACGCGTGCTGGTTCCCGGTCCGAGCCGCTACTCGTCCGGCACCGGAACCGTGGCCGCCTTCGGCTCCCTGGGCGGAAGGGGCTGCGGATTGAGGAAAGCGCCGGTGATCAGGGGGGTTGTCAGCTCCACCTGCCATTCCCGCGCTCCGAGGGCCCGCAACTCGGCGGCCACCGATGCCTCGGTGACCCCGGCCGGCGGACGCCAGGCCAACCGCCGCAGGAAATCGGGGGTCAGCAGGTTCTCCAGCGGCAGGTTCAGCTGTTCGGCCTTCTCCTGCAGCAGCGGGCGGGCAGTGGCGAGCCGGGCGGCGGCTTCCGGATCGCGGTCGGCCCAGACGCGCGGGGGAGGAGGCGCGTTGGTGGGCAGGTGCAGCGGGGGAAGCTCCGTCAGGTCCCTGGCCGTCGCGATGCACCGCAGCCACCGCGGCGCCTCGCGCTGCGCAGCCCTGCCGTGGAACCCCTTGGTGCCCAGCAGTTGCGGCACCGTGGCGGGCATTGCCTTGGCGGCAGCCACGAGGGCCGAGTCGGGGATCAGCCGGCCCGGCGCGACATCCCGTTTTTGGGCGAGCGAGTCGCGCTCCAGCCACAGTTCCCGGACGGCGGCAAGCTGCCGGCGGTCCCTGATCTGGTGGAGTCCGGAGGTCTTGCGCCAGGGATCAATCCGTGGCGGGGCGATGCCGGCGGCGAGGATCGCGGCGAACTCCTGCTCCGCGTATTCGAGCTTCCCGTCGGCCTCGAGCAGTTCAACAAGTTCTTCACGCAGTTCGCTCAAGACTTCGACGTCGAGCGCTGCGTAGCGGAGCCAGGGTTCCGGTAGCGGGCGGGTTGACCAGTCGGCCGCCGAGTGCTCCTTCGCCAGGCCGAATCCCAGCAGTTGCTCGATCACGGCGGCGAGCCCCACGCGGGGCAGTCCGGCGAGGCGGGCCGCGAGTTCGGTGTCGAAAAGTTTGTCGGGCCACATGCCGAGCTCTGACAGGCACGGCAGGTCCTGGCTGGCCGCGTGCAGGATCCATTCCACTCCGCGCAAAGCGTCATTGACGATATCCAGGTTTTCGAACGGCTCGGGATCGATCAGCCAGGTGCCCGCGCCTTCACGGCGGATCTGGACCAGGAAAGCCCGCTGCCCGTAGCGGAATCCGGAGGCACGTTCGGCGTCGACGCCGGCGGGGCCTGTTCCGGCGGCAATTGCTGCGGCGCAGCGTTCCAGGCCGGCCTGGGTTTCGATGACCAGCGGCACACCCTCACGGGGCGCCGCCAGTTCAATGATCTCGGGGATGGGGCTGTCAAAGCCTTCCACCGTGATGTGGGGTGCGGTATCAGCAGCCGGGGCGCCGGCCGTGGTGTTGTCCGGAATCTTAGGGGTCATGGTCCCCCCAGTTTACCGGGCAGCACAGGGGCAGGCCTGCCGCGGCGCGGGCGTTGCCCTCGGCCTGGCACTAGTTCCGGCGCCGGTGCGGCAGGGGCGTGACGCCGTCGGGCAGGGGTGGCAGGCCGGCGAAGGTGCAGACCATGTCCGACCATGCTTCCAGGTGGGCCGTGACGTCCGCGGAAGCGGGGGTCCAGGAGGCGCGCAGTTCGATATCGATGGTGCCCGGACGTTCCGCCAGGGTACCGAAGCTCTCCGAGAGGACACGGGTGGTGGTGCCGCCGGCTGCCCGGTACTGGGCCTTGTGGTTTTCGAGGGCTTCCACCAGCCAGGTCCACGCCACCGTGCCCAGCATCTCGTCGTTGCCCATCTCGGGCTCCAGTTCGGCCCGGATATAGGTCACGATCCGGAATTCGCCGTCCCAGACATCGGAGCCTTCAGGGTCGTGGAGGAGGATGAACCGTCCGGTGGCGAGTTCCGTTTCGGTCTCGTCCCCTGCCCCCGCCGAGGCCGCAAAGGCCATGGCCGCGGGGCCGTGCAGGGGCATGCCGGGCGTTCCGGCGCCGGGCGCCATGACCTCCGCCCCCAGCGCGACGGCGAACGGCGCCAGGCGCGCCGGCGCAGGTATTTCCGCAAGGCGGAGCTCCTTGCGGCATTGCGCTTTCCTGAGGGTTCCCAAGGCGTGGAGGAAATCCGGGGGAACCTGGTCCAGTGCGTTCACCTTGGCAGATTACGCAACAGGCCCGGGCTGGCCGTGAAGGCTCGCCGTTACCGGCGGCCTAGCCGGCCTTCCCGCTTCCGTAATCCCGCAGCTCATGGCGGATCGCAGCAACGAACGCATCGACATCCTCCTCGGTGGTGTCGAAGGAGCACATCCAGCGGACTTCGCCGGCAGCCTCGTTCCAGTCGTAGAAGCGGAAGGACGTGCGCAGCCTGTCCGCCACTCCGGCGGGTAGGACGGCAAAGACCCCGTTGGACTCCGTCTTCTGGGTCGGCCGGACGCCGTCGATGGTGTCGACGGCGGCACGCAGGCGGGCGGCCATGGCGTTCGCATGCGAGGCGGACCGCAGCCAGAGGTCGCCTTCCAGGAGGGCGAGGAACTGTGCCGACATGAACCGCATTTTCGACGCCAGCTGCATGTTCATCTTCCGCAGGTACACAAGTCCGTGCGCGGCCTCAGGATTGAGCGCCACCACGACCTCGCCGAACAGCAGGCCGTTCTTGGTGCCGCCGAAGGACAGGATGTCCACCCCGGCGTCGCGCGTGAAGGCCCGGAGGGGGACCTGGAGGTGCGCTGCGGCGTTGGCCAGCCTTGCCCCGTCCATGTGCAGCTTCATGCCGCGGGCGTGGGCATGGTCAGCGATGGCGCGCACTTCTTCGGGTGTGTAGCAGGTGCCGAGCTCGGTGGTCTGCGTAATGGAAACGGCGAGCGGCTGGGCGCGGTGCTCGTCGCCCCATCCCCAGGCCTCGCGGTCGATCAGTTCCGGCGTGAGCTTGCCGTCCGGTGTGGGGACATGGAGCAGCTTGATGCCGCCGATGCGCTCCGGGGCGCCGTTCTCGTCCATGTTGATGTGGGCGGTGGAGGCGCACACCACGGCACCCCAGCGGGGGAGCAGCGACTGCAGGGACAGTACGTTGGCACCGGTCCCGTTGAACACCGGCAAACATTCGATGCCGGCCCCGAAGTGTTCCTCCATCACTTCCTGGAGCCGGGCCGTGTAGTCATCCTCGCCGTAGGAGACCTGGTGGCCGTCGTTGGCTGCGGCCAGCGCGGCAAGTACTTCCGGATGGACCCCGGAGTAGTTGTCCGAGGCAAAGCCGCGCACATTGGGGTCGTGGAGCCGGACCGCGGCCCCTGTTTCTGCTGTTGTCGTCATGCCTTTGCTCACGCTTCCAAGTCTAGGTACTGTCCCTGCGCAGGTTGGTCCGCCAGCCGAAGCCGCATACCGTTCAGTTCGTCTGCCGGGGTGTTGAAGAGTTGTTCGACGGCGGCCCCCAGCTCCTCCACGTCCGTTGCCCCGGGGAAGGTCCGCTCCGGGTGGCTCCGGCGCATGGCGTCATCCACCAGGGCCTTCACCACCAGCACGACGGCGGCTGCCTGCCCGCCGCCTTCGGCTTCCGAGGCCTTCCGGAAGCCGTCCGCCACGGCCATGGTCCAGGCTTCGGCGGCCGCCTTGGCGGCGGCGTAGCTGGCAACCCCGGCTGCCGGCTTCTCCACAGCGGTGGAAGAGACGATGGCGAACCGGCCGTGCCCGGAGGCCGCGATGTCCTCGAAGAACACCCTGGACACGTTCCGCAGCGTGGTGACGGCGGCCCGGTGGAGGAAGTCCCAGTCCTCGTCAGACTGCCCGGCAATGCCCTTGGCCCCGCGCCAGCCGCCCACAAGGTGGATCACCGCGTCCACCCGCCCGGCGGCAGCGGTGACATCCCTGCGCAGCTGCCGGACGTCGTCGAGCTTTGCCAGGTCGCAGGTGAGCGCCTTGACGCCGCCCGCCTCCTGTGCGGCCGCCTCGATCCTGTCCCGGTGGGAGCCGACGGTGAAAACGTTGTATCCGGCCTTGTGCAGGGCGCGTGCGACGGCTACGCCCGACGCTCCGCTGCCCCCCGTGACCAGGACGGTCAGGCCCGGCCCGGCATGGCTTTGGGGCCCGCTCACAGTGCGGAGGTGCCGGTGATGCCGGCGGTGGATTCGATTACGGGGCGCATCTTCTTCTCCAGTGCCTCGTAGAACATGGACAGGGGGAATTCGTCGTCCAGCACCTGGTCGGTCAGGCCCTTCGGTGCGCCGGACAGCGGAAGCGCGTCCGGGCCCTTGGCCCAGATGGATGCGGGGTGCGGCGTTACCGTGGCCGAAATGAGCTGGTATGCGGCAAGCCAGTGCGCGGTCTTGGGCCGGTCGATGGACCGCCAGTACAGGTCGTCGATCCGGGCGCCGAGGGCGATGACGGCGTCCGCCACCTCATCCCAGTCGATAAAGAGGCGGGTGTCGGTCCAGTGCAGGACGTGCTGCTGGTGCAGCCAGGCGAACAGCAGCTGCCCGCCCAGGCCGTCGTAGTTCCGGACGCGGCTGCCGGTGATGGCGAAGCGGAAGATCCGGTCGAAGATGATGGCGTACTGCACCAGCTTGGCGTGGCGGCGCGCCACCGGATCTGCGTCCTCGTCCTTCTCGATCCGGACGGACTCGCGGAAGGCAGTGAGGTCGCAGCGGAGTTCCTCCAGTGAGTACAGGAAGAAGGGCATGCGCTGCTTAATCATGAAGGGGTCAAACGGCAGGTCGCCGCGCATGTGCGTGCGGTCGTGGATGAGGTCCCACATCACGAAGGTGGCCTCGGTAAGGTCCTGGTCGGCGAGGAGTTCCGCCGCGCCTTCCGGAAGTTCCAGGCTGGTGGTTGCGGCTGCTGCCTTCAGCACGCGGCGGAACCGGGCTGCCTCCCGGTCCGCGAAGATGGCGCCCCAGGTGAAGGTGGGAGTCCGGCTCACCGCCACGGTCTCGGGAAACAGGACTGCCGAGTTGGTGTCGTAGCCTGCGGTGAAGTCCAGGAAACGGATGGGGACGAACAGCTTGTTAGAGTACTCTCCGGCTTCCAGGCCGGCAATGAATTCCGGCCAGATGACCTCTATCAGGACGGCTTCCACCAGCCGGCTGCTGCTGCCGTTCTGGGTGTACATGGGAAACACCGCCAGGTGCTGCAGCCCGTCCACGCGCTGTTCCTGCGGTTGGAACGCCAGCAGGGAGGAGAGGAAGTTGGGCACACCGAATCCGCCGGCGGCCCAGCCGGCAAAGTCGGTGCAGGCTGCCCCGAGGTATGCGGCATCGTGCGGGAAGGAAGGCGCCAGGGCCCGGATGGCGTCCACGATGGTGTCCACCTGCCGGCCTGCTTCGGCGTGGGCCGAAGCGTCCGGGATGGAACCGTCCTGGACCTGGAGTGCCTGCAGGGCGCTGGCCGCGGCCTTGAGCCGCAGCCAGTCCTGGTTGCCGGCGGTGATCCCCGTGGCGGCGGTAGTCAGGGTCTCGGTCATGGTCGGCTGCCTTTCTGGTTGCTTACTGTCTGCGGCGAGCGTAGCAAGCAACCAGAAGGACTAATGTCAAAACAGCAGTAGCCCAAGAAATGCTATTGCTCGGCGTGGTGCCGTGCAGCTTGAGGCTGTGGGCTGCTGATGGGTCAGCCCTGTGTTTCCTCCGTGCTGACCTGCGCATTCTCCCGCGGCACCAGCTTTAAAGACACCGAGTTGATGCAGTAGCGCTGGTCCGTTGGGGTGGGGTAGCCCTCACCCTCGAACACGTGGCCGAGGTGGGAGTCGCAGGTTGCGCAGCGCACTTCGATCCGGTCCATGCCAAGGGTCCGGTCATGGATGTAGCGGACAGTACCTTCAGCCAACGGGGCCCAGAACGAGGGCCAGCCGCAGTGGGAATCGAACTTCTCGTTGCTGGTGAACAGTTCCGTCCCGCAGGCACGGCACTGGTAAACGCCTGCGGTATGGGTGTCCCAGTATTCACCGGTGAAGGGACGTTCGGTGCCGGCCTGCCGGAGGACGTAGTACTCCTCCGGTGTCAGCTCCTGCCGCCATTCTGCGTCGCTTTTCCGGACTGTGTTTGTTCCTTCAGGCTCCGCCGCGGCGGGAGCCGCCGCAGGATCCGTAACGGCGTGGGTGGCCTTGTTACCGAAAATGCTGTTGCCAAAGATGCTCATAGGAATATCAACGCTCAGGAGTCGCCGATAAATCCCGAGCCCGCGTACAGGTGCAGGACGGGGATGCCCAGCTGGTCCTGTGCCTTGTTGGCCCAGTCGGTGTGGAAGGTGTCAGCGACTGCATGCGGCCGCGTGATCACCACCGCCTGCGACGCGCCGGTTTCCCTGACCTTGGCCACCAGGCCGTTCACCGCTCCGCCAACAACAACCTCGCCGGCGACGCCGCTGCCCAGGCCCTCCAGGGCAGCAACCGATGCCGTCAGGGTCTCGGCTGCCTGTGCCCGTTCCACGTTCGGATCGGGGGCATGCGCGGTGAGTTCCCGGAACGCTTTGGCTATCTCCAGCAGGGAGAGGTTTTCCAGGAAATCCACCAGCAGATGGCGCTCGGTGTTACCCGGCACCAGCACCAGCAGGCGGGCATCGGTCCCGTCCACCAGCCGCTCGATGTTTTTGCGGTCGTCCGCCCCCAGGGGTTCTTCGGTCAGGATGACGATGGGATCACTCATGGCCTTAGCCTAGCCCCGGGCAGGGGGAGCCGCACGCGGTTCCCCCTGCACCGCCGGGTTGGCCCGGCAGGGCGGAATGCGGTGTGGCGTCCGCGGACGGTAAGAATAGTGGCATGGCCCTTTTCCAGCGCACCCGCCCAGCCCATCTTGAACGTTCCGCGGATACCGGCGGGATGTCTTTGAGGGCAAAGTGGGCGGTGGCCGGTGCCATCTCCGGCGGTTCCCTGGCCGGTCTCCTGGCAGCCGGGTCCTCGGCGCTGGCCGTCTATTTCGCCCGCCGTGTCATCACTCCTGCACGGCAGCGTGCCGCGGACCAGGAGGTGCTGGCCGTCATCCGGGAAGGATCCCGGCAGCAGGTGATATTCGCCGCCACCGACGACACCACCGTGGATGGCGTCTACGGATTCTTCTTCGACGGCGGCAAGGGCCACGCGCGCATCGGCCGCATCGTCTCCTATTCACCCGCGGAACGGACGGTGCTGCGTGAGGTGGAAGCAGTGTACGCGGGGGACCTCTCAGCGGCCCGCTGGGGCTGGTGGAGCGGCGCTGTCTACCCGGACCCGGCCGCCGTCGGAATTCCGGCGGAGGACGTGATGGTTCCGGTGGAACGCGGCGAGGCGCCGGCCTGGCTGGTGCGGGCCGGCGGTACCGCCAGGACTTGGGCGGTGATGGTGCACGGGCGCGGTGCCAGCCGGCAGGAGGCACTGCGCGCTGTGGGGCCGGCACTCGAACTGGGGCTGACAAGCCTCCTGGTGTCGTACCGCAACGACGGCCTGGCGCCGTCGGCTGACGACGGCCGGTACGGCCTGGGCACCACGGAGTGGCGCGATATCGAGGGCGCCATCGAATATGCGCTGGCCAACGGTGCCGAGGAGATTGTGCTCTTCGGGTGGTCGATGGGCGGTGCGATCTGCCTCCAGACGGCCGATCTCTCACGGTACCGCCACCTGATCCGCGCCATGGTGCTGGATGCCCCGGTGATCGACTGGGTGAACGTCCTGGCCCACCATGCCCAGATCAACCGCATCCCGTCCCTGGTGGGGCGCTACGGGCAGTTGATGCTGGGCCATCCGCTGGGCCGCCGGCTCACCGGACTGGCGGCGCCAGTGGACCTGAAGGTCATGGACTGGGTCTCACGTGCCGTGGAACTGCGCACGCCCACGCTGATCCTGCACAGTGTGGACGACGAATATGTGCCGTACAAGCCCTCCGCGCTGCTGGCCGAGCGGAACCCGGAGATGGTGACCTTCGAGACGTTCAACCACGCCCGGCATACGAAGGAATGGAACGTTGACCGGGAACGCTGGGAGCGGTTGGTGAAAGCCTGGCTCCGGCAGCAGTTGGCGCCGAGGCTCAACCCCGGCGCTGCACGGGCAGGGTCGGTGACGGCCAGTTCACAGCAGCCCGGGGTTTAGGTGTCCCTAGCTTCGGGAGGCGATTGGCGCCACCACGGCGCTGGTGAGGCGCGCCAGGTCCGCCGGAGCGAGTTCGATGTCCAGCCCGCGCCTGCCGCCGGAGACAAGCAGGGTCTCCAGGGCGGTGGCACTGGAATCCAGCACTGTGGGGGAGGGGAGCCGCTGGCCGAGCGGCGAGATACCGCCCAGGACGTACCCCGTGCGCCGCTGGGCGGCAGCAGGATCAGCCATGGCAGCCTTTTTCGCGCCCATCGCTGCGGCGAACGCCTTCAGGTCCAGGCTGCCGCTAACCGGCACAATGCCCACTGCCAGCCTGCCTTCGACCTCCACCATCAGCGTCTTGAACACCCGCGACGGGTCGATGCCGAGGACCTCGGCCGCCTCAGTGCCATAGCTGGGCGCGGCAGGATCGTGGGCATAGGGATGCAGCACAAAGGGAACCCCGGCCGCGGCAAGTGCCGCTGTGGCCGGGGTTCCCTGTGAAGTGCTTTTGCGTGCCATGTGCTGCGGGTCAGGCCGGGACGCCGGAGGCGGCAGCCACCTTGCGCTTGATCCGCCCCAGCATCGCGGTCATGCCCCGCATGCGCAGCGGCGTGATCGCCCTGGTGAGGCCCAGCAGCTCAGGCATGTCATCCGGAACGGAGAGGATCACCTCGGGCGGGAGACCGTCCAGCCCCTCATGCAGCACACCGGCGAATCCACGGGTGGTGGGTGCCTCCACAGGGGCCCTGAAGAAGAGGCGCACGGCAGCCGGCCGGCCGGCGTCGTCCTTCTCCGTTTCGATGGTAAGGAACAACGGCGACTGGCACTCCACCACCTGCTCGAGCAGCTCGGGATGGTTGGTCAGCCGTTCCGGCAGCTCCGGCAGTCCTTCAGAGAATTCCAGCAGCAGCTGCAGCCGCTCGGGCTCGCTGAGGGCCTGGAAGTCGTCCACGATCTCCGCCAAAGCGGAAGGCAAGGCTTGAGTAGTCATCGGTACAAGTTTACGCGGGACACAGTCCGCGTCAGACTCCTACCGCAACGGGAAAGGAACCGCGGTCGGCGCCCTTCACGATGGGAACGCGCACGGCGTTGCCCCACTCGGTCCAGGAACCGTCATAGTTGCGGACGGATTCGAAGCCCAGCAGGTACTTCAGGGCGAACCAGGTGTGGCTGGAACGCTCGCCGATCCGGCAGTAGGCCACCACGTTATCACCTTCGGCAAGGCCCGCCTCGCCCAGGTAGATGGCTTCGAGTTCCTCGCGGCTCTTGTACGCTCCGTCAGCGTTGGCTGCGCGTGCCCACGGCACGGAAGCGGCAGTGGGGATGTGGCCGCCGCGAAGCGCGCCTTCTTCGGGGTAGGCCGGCATGTGGGTGCGCTGGCCGGTGTACTCCTCCGGGGAGCGGACGTCGATGAGCGGCCCGGTGCCCAGGTGCGCCAGGACGTCTTCCTTGAAAGCGCGGATGGGGGTGTCGTCCCGCTCCACCACGGGGTAGTTGCCCGGTGCCGGCGCCGGCCGGTCCTTGGTGAGTTCCCGGCCCTCTGCGATCCACTTGTCACGGCCGCCGTCGAGCAGCCGCACATCCTGGTGGCCGAACAGCGTGAAGACCCACAGGGCGTAGGCAGCCCACCAGTTGGACTTGTCGCCATAGATCACCACGGTGCTGTCCCGGGAGATGCCCTTCGACGCCGCGAGCTCCGCGAACGCGGCACCGTCCACGTAGTCGCGGGTCACCTCGTCATTCAGGTCCGTGTGCCAGTCGACCTTCACGGCACCGGGGATGTGGCCGGTTTCGTAAAGCAGGACGTCCTCATCGGACTCGACCACTACAAGGTTGCCGTTGGCAACGGCGCCGCTTTCGATCGCTGCAGCCAGCCATTCGGTGGAAACCAGCCGCTCCGGGTGCGCGTAGGCGGCGAATTTCTCGTTCTGTTCAACGGGATAGGGCATGAAAATTGGCCTTTCATTGAGAACACGGGAGACCCGCGGGACCGGAGTTGGGACCTGCTCCCACACTAGCCAGCGGCCGGGATGTTGTCCGTATTCCGTTAACAGGACGAAATGTTGCCTTCCTCACGCCCGGGCGGGCAAGGCCGGGGAAGCGGAGGGACCCAACCTTCTTGCCGGTATCCTTTCTGGGGACCTCCTACCAGCAGCAGAACGGACCACCTTGGTACAGATCGAACAGCTTGCCGCCCGCACCCCGGCAGTTTCGGTGGATGAACTCCTCAAGGGCTTCTATCCGTCGCCGAGGTTTGGCGAGGTCTCCTTCGCCAGTTACCGTCCGGACCCGCGGCAGCCCAGCCAGGCCGCGGCGGTGCGCGCCCTCCAGAACTTCGCGGCAGGCGTGGAATCCGGTAACGGGGGTGGCCTGTTCAAGAAGCTCTTCGGCAAGAAGGACGAAACCCGGGCAGGGATTTACCTCGACGGCGGGTTCGGCGTGGGCAAGACCCACCTGCTCGCGTCGCTGTGGCATGCGTCGCCCGGGCCCAAGGCGTTCGGCACGTTCGTCGAGTACACGAACCTGGTAGGTGCCCTGTCGTTCCGCAAGACCGTGGACGCCCTGAGCACCTACAGGCTGGTTTGCATCGACGAGTTCGAACTGGACGACCCGGGCGATACGGTTCTGATGTCCAGGCTGATGCGCGAGTTGTCCGACGCCGGCGTCAAGCTTGCCGCCACGTCCAACACCCTGCCGGGTTCGCTCGGTGAGGGGCGCTTTGCCGCCGTCGACTTCCAGCGCGAAATCCAGGTCCTGGCGGACCAGTTCGACGTGATCCGGATCGACGGCGAGGACTACCGGCACCGCGGGTTGCCCACCCCGCCGGCGCCGCTCAAGAACAGCGAACTGACGGCGCACATGAAAGCCGAGTTCGATGGCAAGACCGTGGCCCAGGACGAGTTCGCCTCCCTCATCCACCACCTGGCCGGTGTGCACCCCAGCCGCTACCGCCAACTGATCGACGGGATCGACGGGGTGGTGTGGCGCAACGTCGAAACCATTACGGAGCAGGCTGTGGCTCTCCGGTTTGTTGTCCTGGCGGACCGGCTGTACGACAAGGACGTCCCCATCCTCGCCAGCGGTGTTCCGTTCGACAAGCTTTTCACCGAAGAGATGATGACGGGCGGGTATATGAAGAAGTACTTCCGTGCAGTCTCCCGGCTGACGGCCCTTGCCCGGGAGGGCCAGAACCACGAGCCGTCCTAGGGTTCTTCCCGGTCTTTACTTTCCAGTGCCCCGCCCGCGCCCCGGCAAGAGCAGCCACCGCACACCGAGCCCTGCCAGCAGGGCCCAAAAAGCGGAGCCGATTCCGGCAAACGCCAGTCCCGAGGCCGCCATCAGGAACGTGACGGACGGGGCGATCCGGTCCTCAGGGTCGGCCAGCGCTGCTGAGACCGCCCCGGCCAGGGTGCCCAGCAGCGCCAGGCCGGCCACCGCTTCCAGCATCCCCGCCGGTGCCGCATTGACCAGGGTCACGAGCGCTGCCGAAAATGCAGCCAGCACCAGGTAGGCCAGGCCGGAGGTGAAACCGGCCACCCACCGCCTGCTCCGGTCTCCGCCGGCCTCTTCGCCCGCGGCCAGCGCGGCACTGAGCGCGCCAAGGTTGATCGCATGCCCGCCGAAGCCTGCTCCAAGGGCCGTGCCGGCGCCGGTCACCAGCATGGCGGGCCGCCACGGCGCTTCGTAGCCAAAGGACCGGAGCACCGCCACCCCGGGAACATTTTGCGAAGCCATTGTCACAACGAACAGGGGCAGGGCAATGCCCGCCAGGGCCTGCAGGGTGAATGACGGCGTGGTCCACATCAGCGCGGGCAGTACCGTTCCCGCCCCGATCTGGGTTCCGCTGGCCGCCAGAGAGATGCCGATAACACCGAGCGCCACCAGCAAGGCGCCCGGCACAGCCCAGCGCGGAGCGAACTTCGTCAGCACCAGCCAGCAGACAATCACGGGCCCGACGAACAGGGGAACGCTGCCCAGGGCCTTGAACGGGGCAAGGCAGAGCTGCAGGAGCAGCCCGGCCAGCATCGCCTGCGCCAGCGACGCGGGAATCCGCGCCATCAGCCGTCCCAGCGCGGGGACCAAACCCGTGAGCGCGATCAGCACCCCTGCGGCGATGAAGGCGCCCACGGCAGCCGTCCACCCGCCGTCGGCCGTTCCAGAGGCGGCGAGCAGTGCCGCGCCCGGGGTGGACCACGCAAGCGTGACCGGCACCTTCGAACGCCACGCCAGGAGGAGGACGCCGAACCCGACAGCCAGCGTCAGCGCCAGCAGTCCCGAAGCGGCCTGGGCCGGATTGGCGCCCACCGCCTTCAGCCCGGCGAGCACGACGGCGAAGGATGACGTAAAGCCAACCAGCGCTGTGACGATGCCCGCAACAACGGGGCGGGCATCGAACTTCGACGCCGTAGCGGCCGGGTGCGGTTTGAGGGGTGCGGGGGATTTCGCCATATCCGCAGGTTACCGGCGCCGTCTTCCCAGAAAGGAATCGGGGTTGCCCTTAAACGCCAAAGGCGCGGGCGCCGCCTCCCGGCGGGACCCGCGCCCCGTTGACGCGCTGGGGGCAAAGCCCAGGCCTAATCCTTTACGGAGTCCTGTCAGCCGGCGGAACCGGGTTGACGGGAGGGACCGGCGGAACCTGCCCGGCGGCAGGTGCCTGGCCCGGAGTTCCGTTCTTGTCAATGAGCTTGGAAGCGCCATTCTGGATCTTGTCGATATGGCCGGAGTACTTGCGTCCGGTCTTGGCATCGACGAGATCGCCGGCCTTGCTGATGCCGTTCTTGATGGCCTGCTCGTTGCCGCGGATGAGACCCTGAGCCTTGCCCTTTAAGTCGTCAAACAGTCCCACGAGCACCTCCCTTCAATCGCGGAGCCAGGTTGCTCCTTCCGCATACGATGTTAAGCCTGCGCCGAATGGCCTGCCAAGGAGATCAGGGGTTTTATGCGTTCGCCCGGAGCGATGCGGCGCGGTCCCGTACGCGGCCCAATTTGAGGGGAAACAAAAAAGCAGCTCCGAAGAGCTGCTTTATGCGTGGGCGATACTGGGATCGAACCAGTGACCTCTTCCGTGTCAGGGAAGCGCGCTACCGCTGCGCCAATCGCCCGGATCCGGAAGTCCGGCCTAAGGGTAAAGACATTGAGAGCGGACGACGAGATTCGAACTCGCGACATCCACCTTGGCAAGGTGGTGCTCTACCAGCTGAGCTACGTCCGCATGTGCGTTCCGGCCGGGACCGGACTGCGTTGTGGCAAGTTGCCTTGCCAAGTGGGCGATACTGGGATCGAACCAGTGACCTCTTCCGTGTCAGGGAAGCGCGCTACCGCTGCGCCAATCGCCCATTGAACCCGGATCGCTCCGGAAACCATGGTTCTCACCGAGGTGGGTACGGGATTCGAACCCGTGTATACGGCTTTGCAGGCCGCTGCCTCGCCTCTCGGCCAACCCACCGTGTAAGCGTTGGTTCTGTGAACCTTTGCTGTGACAGTGTCCTGCGAGCGGACGACGAGATTCGAACTCGCGACATCCACCTTGGCAAGGTGGTGCTCTACCAGCTGAGCTACGTCCGCATTTTGGAATGATTTTCTTGCCGTTTCGGCATTTCCTCGCTTCCAACGAGTAAAAACAATATAGGAGGTTCGGTGAAACTCCAAATCGGGGGCGCCGCCTGTGATGCCGCACTGCCTGCTTCCCTGTATTGACGCGGAAGTTAGCGAGTTACAGTCTTGTAATTCCCGACGGCGGGACGGACGCCTTCCGTAGCGGCCTGTCCTTTTTGCCGGGTCGCTGCACCGGCTCTGGCGTCCTCCGGGGTCCGTGAATTCTTCGATTTTTGAAATGGCGCCAGGGTGGGCTAGCATTCAAATGCACCGGGGCGATTGGCGCAGTGGTAGCGCGCTTCGTTCACACCGAAGAGGTCACTGGTTCGAACCCAGTATCGCCCACCAAAGTTGGTCCGTTTCCGCTCTTTCGAGCAGTGGAAACGGACCTTTTTTGTGCCCGGACCCGCAGCCGGAGACTTTGTCGGCCCCCTGTGAAAGAGTCTTTTTTATGACCGCTCCGCTTCTCGCCCACGCCACTGAATACGGCCGGATGTACGCCAGGTCCACGTCCGAGCAGTTTTCCGTACCGTCCATCACTACCGTCATCAGTCAGCAGCCGCATGGCATGGACGGGTGGTTCGGGTACATGGGAGCGAACAGCCTGGCCAACGATCCCCTGCTCTCGGATTGCCTTGGGAGCCCGGCCAAGATCAAGCAGGCCATCAACCGGGCCGCGAAGGCCGCCGAAACCTACCGCGACGAGGCCGCCCGGCGCGGCGACCGCGTCCACTATTACTGCGAGCAGGTGGCGCTTCGGGCACTGGGGCGCCCCCACGCCATGAAGGAAGCCCGGGAAGCATTGGCGGCCAACGGCGAGGAGGCTTTCGCCGTCCGCTTCGACGAATGGTGGGAGCTCTTCCGCGTGGAACCCGTCGCCCCGGAAATCACCGTCTGGAACCACTCCGTGGGCTATGCCGGAACCCTGGATCTGGTGGCCCGCATCAACGGCAGGATTTGCCTGATCGACTACAAGACCAAGGGCACCACCCGGGACGGTACCGTAAAGCCCCTGGATGACAAGGTGGTCATGCAGCTGGTGGCCGGGATGAAGGCAGAGGAAAGCCTGCTGGATCCAGTGGCCGGCACCTGGGAGCCCTGGAAGTATGGCGAGAACCCGGTCCTGCTGGCGGTAGCCATCGGTGAAACCGAAGTGCGTCCGGTGCGCGCAAACCCGGAGGTCCTCAAGCACCACTGGTGGAAATTCTGTGCACTCCGCCGCGTGTGGGAGCTGTCCGCGGACACCATCAGCGCCGGCACGGCCCTGCTTCCCATTGCCCCGCCTCCCATGGCGCAGGTGCGCTCCGCGTAGGAACAGCTGCACCTAGACTGGATTGGTTCCCTTTGCAGCAAACCGTGAGGAAAAACAGCGCATGGCTATTCTGAATATCCGCATTATTGGTGATCCTGTGCTGCGCACAGTCGCCGATCCCGTGACGGATTTCGGACCCGAGCTTGCCAAGCTGGTGGCGGACATGACCGAGACCATGGAGGACGTGGACGGCGCAGGGCTCGCGGCCCCGCAGGTTGGGGTCAGCAAGCGTGTCTTCACCTACCGCATCGATGGCGTGGAAGGGCACATCATCAATCCGGTGCTGGAAAACAGCGATGACTTCCAGCCGGACCAGGTGGAGGGCTGCCTGTCCATTCCCGGCCTGGGCTTTCCCGTGCGGCGTTTCCGCGCCACCAGGGTCACCGGCCTGGACGTCAACGGCAACCCGGTCTCCGTCGAGGCCGAGGGCCTGCTCGCCCGCTGCTTCCAGCATGAAAACGACCACCTTGACGGGATCCTCTACACGGACCGGCTGGAAGGCGAAGACCGGAAGGCGGCTCTCCGTTCCATTCGAAACGCCAACTACGATTCCATCACGGAGCAGACCACCTCCAAGCGGGCCAGGACCGTCGGTTCGAGTTTTGGCGGGTCAAGCTTTGGTGCCGGTGCGGCTGGTACTGCCGGGTGAGGGTCCTCTTCGCGGGAACCCCCGCCGTCGCAGTCCCGTCCCTGGATGCGCTCGTTGAGGCCGGCTTCGACGTCGTCGCCGTCCTGACCCGCCCGGACGCCCCGCTGGGCCGCAAGCGCGTGCTGACGCCGTCGCCCGTCGCCGCCCGGGCAGTGGAGCTGGGTATCGACGTGATCCGCGCTGCCCGGGTTGATGCCGAAACCACCGCCAAAATATCGGCCGTCAGGCCCGACGTCGCGGCCATTGTCGCGTACGGCGGCCTGGTTCCCCCTGCAGCGCTGGCCATACCGCGGCACGGCTGGGTCAACCTGCACTTCTCGCTCCTGCCAGCCTGGCGTGGCGCGGCACCCGTGCAGCGTTCGGTGATGGCCGGTGACGACGTCACCGGCGCCGTGACGTTCCGGCTGGAAGAGGGCCTGGACACCGGCCCGGTGTATGGCATCCTGACCGAAGCGGTGGGTCCATATGACACCGCCGGGGAGCTCCTGGAAAGACTGTCGCGCAGCGGGTCTGTCCTCCTGGCCCAGACCCTGTCCGCCATCGCAGCCGGAAAAGCCGCGCCCGTGCCGCAGGCCGGTGAGGTCTCCCTGGCGCCGAAGCTGACCCTCGACGACGGCAAAATCACCTGGGGCCACCCCGCACTGGCCATCGGTCGGCAGGCCCGCGGCGTGACTCCCGAACCAGGTGCATGGACGGTCCTGGACGGGCAGCGCGTGAAGCTCGAGCCGGTCAGGCTCCGTCCCGACGTGGAAGGCCTCGAGCCGGGGGCGCTTTCCGTGCAGGGCAAGAGCGTGCTGGTCGGCACGGGATCCCACGCCGTGGAACTTACCCGGGTCCAGCCCGCCGGGAAAAAGATGATGCCCGCTGCCGATTGGGCACGCGGCCTGGCTTCACCGGAAAGTGTGGTGTTCGAATGAGCGGATCCGGCGGCACGGGAATGCCCGGAAACAGCGGACGCGGGCGTGGCGGCAAGCGCGCGGCAGGCGATACCAGCCGCCGCGACGCGCAGGGCCGCGAGCGGAACCGCGGACCGCAGCGCAACTTCACCCAAAGCGCCCCGTCCCAGCGCACACGCCGGGCGGATCCGGCCCGGCTCGTCGCGTTCGAGGTGCTGCGCGCCGTCGCGTCCGAGGACGCCTATGCAAACCTGGTGCTTCCGGCCCGGATCCGGCACCACCGCTTGGACAAGCGGGACTCCGGCTTTGCCACCGAGCTGACCTACGGTGCGTTGCGCGGCCAGGGAACCTACGACGCCATCCTCGCCCGTTGCGTGGACCGGCCACTGGACCAGCTGGACCCTGCCGTCCTTGATGCCCTCCGGATCGGAGCGCACCAGCTGATGGCCATGCGGGTACCGGCCCATGCCGCGCTGGACCAGACGGTGGGCCTGGCGCGCGCCGTCATCGGCGCGGGGCCGTCGTCGCTGATCAATGCCGTGCTCCGCAAGGTGAGCGCCCGCCCGTTGGAGGAGTGGCTGGAGCTCCTGGTGGACGGCGAGACCGACGAAACCAGGATCGCCTCCCTCAAGCATGCCCACCCCGAGTGGATTGTCCGCGCGATGCGCCAGGCCCTGGTGGCCCATGGCCGGCAGGCCGCCGAGATTACCGAACTGCTGGAAGCGGACAATGCCGCCCCGGTGGTGAACCTCGTTGCCCTCCCGGGCCTGGGAAGCCTCGATGAGGCCTTGGAGAACGGCGCCGCTCCCGGTGAACTGGTGGAAGGGTCTGCCCTCTCAAGCGGCGGTGACCTTGGCCGGCTTTCCTCGGTCCGCAGCGGCACAACCCGGGTACAGGACGTCGGGTCCCAGCTCGTGGCCCGGGCCCTGGCGGCGGTGGACCTCACCTCGGCAACGGGAAGCGGGAACGGAGAAGCCTGGCTGGACCTCTGTGCGGGACCGGGCGGCAAAGCTGCCCTGCTGGGCGCCCTCGCCCGGGGGGCGGGGGCAACGCTGCTGGCAAACGAACCCGCACCGCACCGTGCCCGGCTTGTCACCCAGGCGCTCTCCCCGGTTCCAGAGGATACCTGGAAAGTCCGCACCGGAGACGGCCGGGAGGTCGGCGCGCAGCAGCCGGAAACCTACCACCGCGTTATGGTGGACGTTCCATGCAGTGGCCTGGGTGCCCTCCGGCGGCGGCCGGAGTCCCGGTGGCGCCGCTCACCCAAGGATCTGACCGACCTGGCCCCGCTGCAGCGCGAGCTCCTAGCGTCTGCACTGGCAGCCGTCCGGCCCGGGGGAGTGGTGGCCTACGTGACCTGTTCGCCGCATCCCGCCGAAACCAAGGCGGTGGTGGCCGATGCACTCCGCAAGCGCGACGACCTTGAACTCCTCGATGCCGGAAAAGCCCTGGACGCCGTAAGCCTGACGGGAAACCTGGGCGCCGGGCATGAGTCCACTGCACAGCTCTGGCCACACATCCACGGCACTGACGCCATGTTCCTGGCGCTCATCAGGAAAAAGGGCTGATCCCCCCGGCCCTTCCCGTCGACCGTACAGCAAAACCAGTGAAAGGCATCCACACGTGACGCAATGCTGCATCAACCCGAGCATCCTCTCCGCCGACTTCGTCAACCTCGAGGCTGAACTGCAGCGCATCGGCAATGCCGACGCCGTGCACGTGGACGTGATGGACAACCACTTCGTGCCCAACCTGACCATCGGCCTGCCGGTGGTGCAGCGCATCCAGGCGGTCAGCCCGGTGCCGCTGGACGCCCACCTCATGATCGCCGACGCCGACCGCTGGGCGCCCGGATTCGCGGACGCCGGGCTGGCCTCGGTCACCTTCCACGCCGAAGCGTCCATCGCACCCGTCAAGCTCGCCCGGGAACTACGGAGCCGCGGCGCCAAGGCGGGAATGGCGCTGCGGCCGGCAACCGCCGTCGAACCCTACCTGGACATGCTGTCCGAAGTGGACATGCTGCTGATCATGACCGTGGAACCCGGCTTCGGCGGCCAGGCGTTCCTTGACGTGACCCTGCCCAAGATCCGCCGCGCCAGGGCAGCGATCGAAGGTTCCGGAATCGACGTGGCCATCCAGGTGGACGGTGGCATCACCGAGGAAACCATCACGCGGGCCGCCGAAGCGGGAGCGAATGTCTTTGTCGCAGGTTCGGCCGTTTACGGGGCCGACGATCCTGCTGCCGCCATCGACCGCCTGCGGAAGGAAGCTGCCCGGACATTACGCGCAGCGACGGAATAACAGGGGAACCCTGCCGGTTGTGGCACAATAACAACACACATACGTGCTCCGGGGTCGGTGTAAGTCCGAACCGGCGGTGACAGTCCGCGACCCGCGAGCCGGCGGTCCTCCACAAGGATCTCCGGCGGACGGTTGAACCGGTGGAATTCCGGTACCGACAGTTAAAGTCTGGATGAGAGAAGCACGTACAGCTGTACCTGCAGGGCCATTCGGCCCCGCAGCCTTCTGCTGTCGTATACCCCCGGAGCCATCGCGGTTCGAAAGGGAAGGAACGACGCAGGAATGAACCCAAAGCGATGGCTCTTCAGTGCCTCAACTGCTGCTGCTTTGGCAGCGGCCACCACCATGAACCCAGCAGCGGCAGCCGCATGACGGTCAGCAACCCGCCAGCCACGGCCGCCCCGCCAAGCACCCCGGAAAAGAACGGTCTGGTCCCTGCCGGGGGAGTTGTCACCGCCTTTAGTGCCGCTGAAACCAGCGCCATGGAGGCTGCCCTCCAGGCGGCCCTGCAGGGACCGCGCGGGGCCAACCCGCTGGTGGGTGCCGTCGTCGTCAGTTCCGACGGCCGCCACGTTGTCACCGGATTCCACCGCGGTGCCGGCACCGCCCATGCCGAGGCCGACGCAATCGCCCAGGCCAGGGCCGCAGGGATGGACCTGGCCGGCTGCACCATGGTGGTCACGCTGGAGCCCTGCGACCACATCGGCCGCACGGGGCCCTGCACCGAAGCGATCATCGACGCCGGAATCACCGACGTAATCTACGCCGTCGACGATCCCCATGGTCCCGCAGCGGGCGGCGCAGCCACGCTGCGGAGCGCCGGGGTCCGGGTGCGCAGCGGATTGGGCGCGGCCGAGGCGCTGGAGCTGAACAGGCAGTGGTTCGAGGCAGTGGCCGCCAGCCGCCCGTTCGTTACGCTGCATATTGCCCAGACACTGGACGGCAGGATCGCTGCCGAGGACGGTACCAGCCAATGGATCTCCTGCACGGAATCCCTGGCGGACAACCACTCGATCCGCAGCCGGATCGACGCCATCCTGGTGGGAACCCAGACCGTGCTGGTGGACAACCCGCGGCTGACGGCGCGGGACGCGGAGGGTGCTCCTGCCGTGAAGCAGCCGGTGCGCGCCGTCATGGGATTGCGGGATATTCCTGCCGACGCCGCCATCCGCGGGGAGGACGGACTCTCCGTGCACCTTCCCACCCGTGAGCCTGCCGGTGCCCTTTCAATGCTGTACGCCTCAGGTGCCCGGCACGTCATGGTGGAAGGAGGATCGCGTATCCTCAGCGCGTTCCTCACTGCCGGGCTGGTCGATGAACTCATCGTGTACCTGGCGCCGACCCTGCTGGGTTCCGGAACCCCGTCGCTGAACGGACTGGGAATCACCAGCCTGCCGGATGCCCAGCAGTGGGAATGGGACCCGTCCGACGGCGGCGCCGTCCGCACGCTTGGCCGGGACCTTCGACTTCACTTACGACCGCAACGCACCGTTGCCCGTGACCCCCAACCGTCCCGCCGGAGCGCGGAGCAAGCCCAGGAAGGCTACTGATGTTTACCGGAATTATTGCCGAGCAGGGGCACGTCCTCTCCATCGAAAGGGACGGCGGCACCAGCGCCACCGTCCGGCTCCACGCGCCGGGCACCACCGAAGGCCTGGCCCTGGGCGGTTCGATCGCAGTCAACGGAGTCTGCCTCACCGCCACGGAGATCGACGGCAAGGAATTCAGTGTCGACGTGATGGGCGAGACCCTGGTCCGCACCACCATCGGCGGGCTGGCGCCCGGCGATTCGGTCAACCTGGAACGCTGCGTCCCCGCCGGGGGACGGCTGGACGGCCACGTGGTGCAGGGCCACGTGGACGGCGTGGGTGTGCTGCTGGAGCGCGAACCGCTGGGCAACTGGGAACGGCTGCGCTTCGGCGTTCCGGGCAACCTGGCGCGCTACATCGCGGAAAAGGGCTCCATTGCCATCGACGGCGTATCCCTCACCGTGACAGCGGTCAGTGACGCCGCGGAACCGGAACCATGGTTCGAAGTGGGACTGATTCCCACCACCCTTGCCGAGACCGGGCTGGGTGCCAAGGAAACCGGAAGCCGGGTGAACCTGGAGGTGGACGTCCTCGCCAAGTACACCGAGCGGCTGCTGGCCTTCCGCGGTGCCTCCGCAGTGGCAGGAGATGCCCGATGAACGCCGCCGTCCGGTTCGAGCCGGAAACTGTCAACAGCGGGGTGCAGGGCCCGGACCGGGCGCAGGAGCAGGTCCTGGACCCCATCGAGGACGCCGTCCGGGCCATGGCCGCCGGCAAGCCGGTCCTGGTGGTCGACAACGAGGACCGCGAAAACGAAGGCGACATCATTTTCGCCGCCCAGCACGCCACACCGGCCCTGATGGGCTGGACCATCAGGTACAGCTCGGGAGTCATCTGTGTCCCGCTGTCCGGGAAGCGTGCCGATGCCCTGGCGCTGCCGCCCATGGTTGCGGTGAACGAGGACGCCAAGGGCACTGCCTACACCGTGTCCTGCGATGCCGCCGTCGGGGTCAGTACCGGCATTTCCGCCACTGACCGCG
Organism: Arthrobacter sp. MPF02; assembly: GCF_046605375.1. Taxonomy (GTDB): domain Bacteria; phylum Actinomycetota; class Actinomycetes; order Actinomycetales; family Micrococcaceae; genus Arthrobacter. The sequence continues at coordinate 1,698,771 of NZ_CP176772.1, forward strand.
CCCTCACGGCCAGGGTGCTTGCCGACCCGTCCGCCGGCCCGGCCGCCGTCACCCGACCCGGGCATATATTTCCGCTGCGTGCAGTTGACGGAGGTGTGCGGGAGCGGCCGGGCCACACGGAGGCCGCGGTCGACCTGTGCCGCCTTGCGGGCCTCGAGCCCGTGGGCGTTATCGCGGAAGTGGTGTACGACGACGGCGAGATGATGCGCCTGGACGGGCTCCGTTCGTTCGCGGCGGAGCACGGCTGCCCCCTGATCTCCATCGAAGATCTCGTGGCCTACCTTGGGGAGAAGGAGAAACGATGACGGCATCCGCAGCAAGCAACGGCAACCACCGGGACGGGCACCGGGCGGAACGCACCGGCAGCGGCGTGGTTCCCCATCCGGTCAGCGGCGGACCGGTCGTGCAGCTGCCCACAGCCTTTGGCGAATTCGTCGCCCAGGCCTGGACCGACCTGGTCACCGGCGTGGAGCACCTTGCCGTCAGTTCCCCCGATGCGCCCCGGAACGGCAAAGCACCCCTGGTCCGCCTGCATTCCGAATGCCTCACCGGAGATGTGTTCGGTTCCTACCGCTGCGACTGCGGCGAACAGCTTGCCTATGCCCTGGAACTGATCCAGGCAGAAGGCGGAACCCTGCTCTACCTGCGTGGACAGGAGGGCCGCGGCATCGGCCTGGCGAACAAGATCAAGGCCTACGCCCTGCAGGAGGCGGGTTTCGACACCGTCGAGGCCAACGAGCAGCTGGGACTGCCCGTGGATGCCCGTTCCTACAACGCCGCGGCCCAGATCCTGGCAGAGATGGGCCTGCACGAGGTCCGCCTGCTGAGCAACAACCCGGACAAGCAGAACAGGCTGTTCAGGGCCGGTGTGAAGGTAGTGGAAATGGTTCCCACCGAGGTTCCTTCCCGCGACCAGAACATCCGCTACCTCCAGACCAAGAAGGACCGGATGGAGCACCGCCTCCTCCTGGACACCCACGTGGCCCCCGTGCCCGTCACCATGCCCAACACCCTGATCCACGAACAAGACTGAACGGAACCAACAGACCCATGAGCGGACACGGCGCCCCCGACATCGACCTCACCACCCTCAACCCCGCCGAAACATCGCAGCTGAAGCTGGCGATCGTGGCGGCCAGCTGGCACACACAGATCATGGACGGGCTCCTCGATGGCGCCCTGCGCGCCGCCAAGGAAGCCGGCATCAGTGACCCCACCGTACTGCGCGTTCCCGGCAGCTTCGAGCTTCCGGTCGCTGCCGCCCGGCTGGCACCGCACTTCGACGCCGTCGTTGCGCTCGGCGTCGTGATCCGCGGCGGTACGCCGCACTTCGACTACGTCTGCCAGGCCGCGACGTCGGGACTCACCGACGTCAGCGTCCGCACCGGCGTGCCGGTGGGCTTCGGCGTCCTCACCTGCGACACCGAACAGCAGGGCCTGGACCGCGCGGGCCTGCCGGACTCCAAGGAAGACAAGGGCCACGAGGCGGTCACCGCGGCGCTGGCGACCGCCGTCGTCCTCAGGCAGTACCGCAGCTAGCCGGCGGAGGACGGGCGCGTGTGTGTTCGCTCACATCGCGCCCGTCATCCAACGCCCCGGGAAGCGCCCTTCCGGCCGCACCAAGTAGGCTGGAGGGCGTGAAGAATTTCGAGACGCTGTTCGCTGAGCTCAGCGAGAAGGCAGCCACCCGTCCGGAAGGCTCCCGCACCGTCGCTGAACTGGAGTCCGGTGTCCATGGCATCGGCAAGAAAGTCGTCGAGGAAGCGGCCGAAGTCTGGATGGCCGCCGAGTATGAATCCGATGAAGCCGCGGCAGAGGAAATTTCCCAGCTGCTCTACCACCTGCAGGTCCTGATGCTCGCCAAAGGCCTGACCCTGGAAGACGTCTACAAGCATCTGTAGCCACCGGTCCGGCCCGCCTCCTGCCGCCGGAACCGCCGTGGCCTGCACTGCCTGAACACAGACCTTCCAAAATTTAGAAAGATCTCCCATGCTGCGAGTAGCCGTCCCCAACAAGGGATCCCTGTCCGAAGCCGCCTCCGCCATGCTGTCCGAAGCCGGATACCGCCAGCGCCGCGATACCCGTGAGCTGGTCATGGTGGACCCGGACAACGACATCGAGTTCTTTTTCCTGCGCCCCCGTGACATCGCGGTGTACGTGGGCCAGGGGACGCTCGACGTCGGCATCACCGGCCGGGACCTGCTGCTGGACGCCGAGGTGGAAGCCGAAGAACTGCTCCCCTTGGGCTTCGCGGCCTCCACGTTCCGCTTCGCCGGCCCCGTGGGCGACTTTTCCACCGTCGAGGAGCTTGAAGGCAAGCGCCTGGCCACCAGCTACGACGGGCTTCTCCGCGGTTACCTTGCAGAGCGCGGCGTCGGCGCCAAGGTGGTCCGGCTCGACGGCGCCGTGGAGTCCTCCGTGCGGCTTGGTGTGGCAGACGCCATCGCCGATGTGGTGGAGACCGGCAACACCCTGAAGGCCGCCGGCATGGAGATCTTCGGCGAACCTATCCTCAAGTCCGAGGCCGTCCTGATCCGCCGCACCGGAGAGGGCGGAGCCGCCAACGGTACCGCACGCGAAATCGACGTCCTCATCCGGCGCCTCCAGGGCGTCCTGGTGGCGCGCCAGTACGTCCTGATGGACTACGACATCCGCAAGGAACTCGTGGAAAAGGCCGCCGCACTGACTCCAGGTTTGGAATCGCCTACCGTCTCCCCGCTGCAGGACTCCGACTGGGTCGCCGTCCGGTCCATGGTGCCCAAGAAGGAAACCAACCGGATCATGGACGAGCTGTACGACCTTGGCGCCCGCGCCATCCTGGTCAGCAGCATCCACGCCTGCCGCATCTGAACGGGCTGACCGTACGCCGCGCAGCAGGACCAACAAAAGAATTCCAGGAGTACCCATGGCAGTAGCAGTACGTGTCATTCCCTGCCTTGATGTCGACGCCGGGCGCGTCGTCAAGGGCGTCAACTTCGAAGGCCTCCGCGACGCCGGCGACCCGGTGGAACTGGCCCACCGCTACGACAAGGCCGGCGCGGACGAACTGACGTTCCTTGATGTGACCGCATCTTCCGGAAACCGCGAGACCACCTTCGACGTGGTCCGCCGTACCGCGGAGGAAGTCTTCATCCCGCTGTGCGTCGGCGGCGGCGTCCGCGGCGTGGCCGAAGTGGACAAGCTCCTCCGCTTCGGCGCCGACAAGGCTGCCATCAACACCGCCGCCGTCGCACGCCCCGACGTGATCGACGAAATCACCCGGCACTTCGGCTCGCAGGTGCTCGTCCTGTCCGTCGATGCCCGCCGCACCCGCCCCGGATCCCAACCCACGCCGTCGGGCTTCGAAGTGACCACCCATGGCGGGCGTACCGGCACCGGAATCGACGCGATCGAGTGGGCCAGGGAAGCCGCCGACCGTGGCGTGGGGGAGATCCTGCTGAACTCCATCGACGCCGACGGCACCAAGGACGGCTTCGACCTTGACATGATCAAGGCAGTCCGCGCCGCAGTGAAAGTCCCGCTGATCGCCTCCGGCGGAGCCGGCGAGCCGGCGCACTTCCCGCCGGCGATTGCTGCAGGTGCTGACGCTGTCCTCGCAGCCTCGATCTTCCACTGGGGCCCCAACGACATGATGCACCAGGTCAAGGACGCAATCCGGGCCGCGGGCTTCGAGGTCAGGTAAAGCTCAACCGCAGAGGGCTGATTCGAAAATTTCAACCAGTGTAGGTTGATAATGTCGGGTTAGATGCCCACTTCGGCCGATTGCAGGAGCGCGACGGCGTCCGGCTGGCCTTCGAACGTGACCAGGGCGTGGCGGGTGCGGCCGTGGGCGTGCATCAGCAGTTCGCCCGGCTCACCGACGATGGCCACGGAGACGGGCGCGCGCTTGGCGACGTGCCGCGGGCCGGAGGGGCGGACCAGCACGATGCCCAGGTCAACGCCGCGGTACAGGATGGCGGCGCGCTTCACCAGTTCGTCCCAGAGGGCTTCGGAGTAGGCCTCGTCAAGCGCGCGGGGAGCCCACCGGTCAACGGCGCGGCGGACGTCCTCCGTATGCACGAAGTACTCGATGAGGTTGGAGCTTTCGTCGAGCGCCTTGATGTTCATCGGCGAGAGCGCCGGCGGTCCGCCGCGGAAGGTGTTCACCAGGCCGGCATAGTCCTCGGCCGTAGCGAGCTTTGCGGCTAGCTTGGTCGTCGCCTGGTCGGAGGCCCTGGACAAGCGCTTGATGATCAGGCCCAGCCCTACGGACACCTTCCGCTCGCGCAGGTAAAGGTGCGCTGCGAGGTCCCTGGTACGCCAGCCCTTGCACAGCGTGGGCGCGTCAGGACCGGCCGCAAGCAGGGTCTCGGCCAGGACTTCTCGGGACGGTTCGACGAAATGCATCACTTGGAAAACTAGCACGACCGGCACAGAGTTGGGCAGCGCCCCTGCTGCCGCTGGCGCGCCGCTGTCCGCATCAGGATTGGCCCGGCAGGAGGCACTAGACTTGACCTGATGTCTAAGCAGCCCGCCCCCGCCCCAAGCACCGTCCAAACGGTCCCCACCGCGCCCGGAACCGCAACCGCTTCCGCCGGCGCGGCTTCACCGGCCAGCCCGCTCCCTGCGGATCTCGCCGCTGCGCTTAAGCGTGACGCCGCCGGCCTGGTGGCTGCCGTGGTGCAGCAGTACGACACCAATGAGGTCCTGATGCTTGGCTGGATGGACGACGAAGCCCTCCACCGCACCATGACCACGGGCCGGGTCACCTTCTACTCCCGCTCGCGCCAGGAGTACTGGCGCAAGGGGGACACCTCCGGGCACGTCCAGTGGGTGAAGTCCGTTGCCATGGATTGCGACGGCGACGCGCTGCTGGTGCGTGTGGACCAGGTGGGTGCCGCCTGCCACACCGGTACCCGGACCTGCTTCGACGGCAGGGAACTGGACGTTACTGCGGCCCAGGCGGGCTGAACCGGAGCGGTGCCGCAGGGCTGCTCCCCCTGGGGCCGCGGCCCGCCCTCTGCACGACCATTCAAGGCGCCGGTGGGAACCGGCCCTTACGAGAACAGGTGGAAGACTTAGCACCATGCAGGACCTTGGAATCATCAGCCCCACCCTGGAGGAGTTCCGGGAACTTGCCGGCCACAGCCGCGTCATCCCCGTACGGCTCAAAGTGCTGGCTGATGCGGAAACCCCTATCGGCCTGTACCGCAAACTGGCCCAGGGCCAGCCCGGCACGTTCCTCATGGAATCGGCGGCGGTCGGCGGCGCCTGGTCCCGTTACTCCTTCATCGGTGCCAGGTCCCGCGCCACACTGACCACCAAGGACGGCAATGCGCACTGGCTGGGGGAACCTCCCGCAGGCGTTCCGGTGGACGGCAGCCCCGTGGACGCCATCCGCGACACAATCGACGCGCTCCGGACGGACAGGTTCGACGGACTGCCGCCCTTTACTTCCGGCCTGGTGGGCTTCCTTGGCTGGGAAACCGTGCGGCACTGGGAGCGGCTGGTCAGCCCGCCCGAGGATGACCTGCAGCTGCCCGAGATGGCCCTGAACCTGGTCACGGACATGGCGGTCCACGACAACGTGGACGGCACGGTGCTGCTCATCGCCAACGCCATCAACTTCGACAACAGCTCCCAGCGGGTGGCCGAGGCCTGGCACGACGCCGTCGCCCGGGTAAAGGCACTCCTGGCCAAGGTGAGCACGCCGGTGGCGCAGCCGGTCTCAGTCCTGGCCCCGGCCGCACTGGACTTTGCCTCCAGCGTGCAGGAACGCTGGGACGAGAACGAATACCTTGCCGCCCTGGACCGGGGCAAGGAAGCGATCGTTGACGGCGAAGTGTTCCAGGTTGTCATTTCCCGCCGGTTCGAGATGGAGTGCAACGCCTCCGCCCTGGACGTGTACCGGGTACTCCGTAACACCAACCCCAGCCCGTACATGTACATCTTCAGCCTGGCGGACGCCGACGGACGGGAGTATTCCATCGTGGGGTCCTCGCCGGAGGCCCTGGTCACCGTCACCGGGGAAGAGGTAATCACGCACCCCATTGCCGGATCCCGCCCCCGCGGCAAGACGGTGGAAGCGGACAAGGCCCTCGCCGAGGAACTGCTCGCTGACCAGAAGGAGCGGGCAGAACACCTCATGCTGGTGGACCTGTCCCGCAACGACCTGTCCAAGGTGTGTGTGGCCGGTACCGTGGACGTCACCCAGTTCATGGAGGTGGAGCGCTTCAGCCACATCATGCACCTGGTCTCCACCGTGGTGGGAAGGCTCTCACCCCGGGCAAAGGCGTACGACGTCCTGAAGGCGACCTTCCCGGCCGGCACTCTGTCCGGCGCACCGAAGCCCCGGGCGCTGCGCCTGCTCGACGAACTGGAACCGCACCGCCGCGGCATCTACGGCGGCGTGGTGGGGTACCTCGACTTTGCCGGCGACATGGACATGGCCATCGCCATCCGGTCGGCGCTGCTCAGGGACGGCCGGGCGTACGTGCAGGCGGGTGGCGGCATCGTGGCGGACTCAGTGAATCCCACCGAGGCCCTCGAGACCGTGAACAAGGCCGCGGCACCGCTCCGGGCGGTGCACACCGCCGGTTCCCTGAAGAACATTTCGGCCGACTCGCTCCCCGGCGGGGCGGACTCCTGATGCCCGATCCCGGAACCGCCGACGGGAAGGCGAACAAGGCGAGAAAGGGAGCGCCGAATTGGGCCCGGAAGGGCACACTCGTGCTCCTGGTCGCCGTGCTCGCGCTGGCCGTCTTCGGCACCACCACCCAGACCTGGCTGTCCGCCACGCTGGATCCCAGCCAGGCAGGCCAGGCGGCCGCCGCGCAGGAACCGCTTGAGGTCCAGGGCAGCGACGCGGCCACCACGGTGACGGCCCTCGCCCTCGTGGCACTGGCGGGCGGACTCGCGGCAGCCATCGCGGGCAGGATCGCCAGGTGGATCATCACCGCCATCATCGTCCTTGCCTCCGCCGGCATCGTCACCGCCGCAGCCACCGTCCTGGCCGACCCGTCCGCGGCTGCACGGGGTTCCATCGCCGCGGCCACCGGCATCAGCGGCGGCAGTGCGCAGGTGGCCGTGACCGCCTTCCCCACGCTCGCCGTCGTCGCCGGGTGCCTGCTCGCCCTGGCCGCCCTGCTGATCATTCCCGCCAGCCGGTACTGGAAGACGCGCACCCGGTATGACGCGCCGGGAACCGCCGCCAGTGCAACGGCGGCAGGTCCGATCGACGAGATCGACAGCTGGGACCGGCTTTCGCGCGGCGACGACCCCACGTGATGACGGAACTGTTGCCGCGCCGGGACGGGCAGGCCGGTGCGGATAACGGGTGAGCGTCCAAAAAATGGCAGAATGTAACCAGTATTCACCTTGAGGAGATTTTCCATGAGCAGCAAAGCCCCTGCATCCGTTTCCAAGTCCGGAACCCGCCAGGTTGCCCCCGGCCACATCGACCACAGCCAGGAACTGGGCCACGGCAACAGCCCGGCTGCCTGGACCTGCGTGATCGTGATGCTGGTGGGCGCGCTCATCGCATCGATCGCCTTCGTCATCGCCAGCACCCCGATCTTCATCGCGGGCGCCGGCGTGATGGTGCTCGGCCTGATCCTCGGTTACATCATGCGCAAGGCAGGCTACGGCGTCGAAGGCAGCAAGCTGAAGAACTCCGGCCACTGATGGCAACTGTTCTCGACGACATCAATGCCGGTGTCCGGGAGGACATGGAGGCCAGGAAGCGGCTCGTTTCGCTGGCTGAACTGAAGGACCTGGCCCAGGCAGCGGCACCTGCCCGCGATGCCTGGGCAGCGCTCGGTGGCCCCTCCGCATCCCGCGACGAACTCAAAGTCATCGCGGAAATCAAGCGGCGCAGCCCGTCCAAGGGGGACCTTGCCAGCATCGGCGATCCCGCATCCCTGGCAAGGCAGTATGCCGACGGCGGTGCCTCCGTCATCAGCGTTCTCACCGAACAGCGGCGGTTCAATGGGTCCCTGGCCGACCTCGACGCGGTGCGCGCCGCCGTCGACGTTCCGCTCCTGCGGAAAGACTTCACGCTCGACGAATACCAGATCTGGGAGGCCCGCGCCCATGGGGCGGACCTGGTCCTGCTCATCGTTGCCGCGCTCTCCGACGCCCAGCTCAGCGAATTCAGCGCGCTCAGCTCGGAACTCGGCATGAATGTACTGGTGGAGACGCACACGGAAGAGGAGATCGAACGCGCCGCAGCGGCAGAAGCGCGCATCATCGGCGTCAACGTGCGCAACCTCAAGACGCTAGACGTCGACCGTTCCCTGTTCGCAACGCTCGCCGGACGGATTCCGGCTGACTCCCTCGTGGTCGCCGAATCAGGCGTGCGGGACGTTGACGACGTGACGCACTACGCCGCCAGCGGCGCCAACGCGGTGCTGGTGGGCGAGGCGCTGGTAAGCCACTCCACCCCGCGGGAGCGGATCGCGGAGTTCACGGCAGCCGGGGCAGCCGCCATCGCCGCACGCGGCTGACGGGACCGGTACCGGCGCGCGGCCGACTGCCCGCGCCTCCTCCGGCGCCCGCCGGAACCGCACATTTTTTCGACTATCTACTGAAACAGGACGGGACTGATGGCTGACGCACCTTCAGCTGCTGACAACAACGCCGCGGAAGCATTCCTGCAGGGCGGCTCGCTCCGGCATGCGCCGGGGCCCTACTTTGGCAGCTACGGCGGACGCTGGATGCCCGAGTCCCTGATCGCAGCCCTGGACGAACTTGAGGAAACCTTCAACAAGGCCAAGGACGATCCCGAGTTCCGCGCCCAGATCGCCGACCTTAACAAAAACTACTCCGGCCGGCCCTCCCTGCTGACCGAGGCCAAGCGCTTCTCCGGGCACGCCGGGGGAGTGCGGGTGTTCCTCAAGCGCGAAGACCTCAACCACACCGGCTCGCACAAGATCAACAACGTGCTCGGCCAGGCGCTCCTCGCCAAGCGGATGGGCAAGACCCGGGTCATCGCCGAAACCGGAGCCGGCCAGCACGGCGTAGCCAGCGCCACCGCCGCGGCACTCCTGGGCCTGGAGTGCGTGGTCTACATGGGTGCCGAGGACTGCCGCCGCCAGGCCTTGAACGTCGCCCGGATGGAGCTGCTGGGCGCCACGGTGATCCCGGTGACCAGCGGATCGCAGACCCTCAAGGACGCCATCAATGACGCCCTGCGGGACTGGGTGGCCAACGTGCACAACACCCACTACCTGCTGGGCACCGCTGCCGGCGCGCACCCGTTCCCCGCCATGGTCCGCTACTTCCATGAAGTCATTGGCGAGGAAGCCCGGGCCCAGATCCTGGAGCAGGAAGGCCGCCTGCCGGACGCCGTCTGCGCCTGCATCGGCGGCGGCTCCAACGCCATCGGCATTTTCCACGGCTTCCTCGACGATCCCTCGGTCAGGATTTACGGCTTTGAGGCCGGCGGCGACGGCGTGGACACCGGGCGCCACGCCGCCACCATCACCCTGGGCAAGCCGGGAGTGCTGCACGGCGCGCGTTCCTACCTCATGCAGGACGACGACGGCCAGACCATCGAGTCGCACTCCATCTCCGCAGGACTGGACTACCCCGGCGTCGGCCCGGAGCACTCCTACCTCTCGGATATCGGACGGGTCAGCTACGAGCCGATCACCGACAGCGAAGCCATGGAGGCCTTCCGGCTCCTGTGCCGCACCGAAGGCATCATTCCCGCCATCGAGTCCTCGCATGCGCTGGCCGGCGCGATCAAGGTGGGCCAGCGGCTTGCCGCCGAGGACGCGGATACCGCCAGGGACAAGATCGTGATCGTCAACCTGTCCGGCCGCGGTGACAAGGACGTTGCCACTGCCGCCGAATGGTTCGATCTGTTGGAGAAGGACTCCGCGGAGTCGGAGATCGGTAAAGAGGGGGAGCAACTGTGAGCGGTGCACAGATTGCCGGCAAGGCACAGATGACCAGCAAGTCGGCGGCAGCGATTGACCGGGCCCGAGCCCAGGGCCGCGCCGCCCTGATCGCCTACCTGCCCGCCGGCTACCCCAGCGTGGAGGAATCCATCGCCGCCGGCATCGCGGCCGCCCGCAACGGCGCCGACCTGATTGAAATCGGCATCCCCTACTCCGATCCCGTCATGGACGGCCAGGTCATCCAGGCCGCCACTACCGAGGCTCTGGCCAACGGGTTCCGCGTCAGCCAGGTGTTCGACGTCGTCGCCGGGATCACCAGCCAGACCGACGCTGCCGTCCTGGTGATGACCTACTGGAACCCCGTTGTCCGGATGGGCGTTGACGAGTTCTCCCGCCGCCTTGCCGAGGCCGGGGGAGCGGGCCTCATCACGCCGGACCTCATTCCCGACGAGGCAGCCGAGTGGATGGAAGCCTCGGACAAGTACGGACTGGACCGGGTCTTCCTGGTTGCGCCGTCCTCCACCGCCGAGCGCATGCAGCGGACCGTCGACGCCAGCCGCGGCTTCGTCTACGCGGTCTCCATCATGGGCGTGACGGGGGCCCGTTCCTCGGTGAGCACCGCGGCCAGGGATGTGGTGAAGGCAGCCCACGACGCCGGCGCCGGGCGCGTCTGCGTTGGCCTCGGTGTGTCCAACGCCGCGCAGGTCCGCGAAATCGCGGCCTATGCCGAAGGCGTCATCGTCGGCACCGCCCTGGTTAAGGCTTTGGGCGACGGCGGCGTGGACGCCGTCGCAGCCCTCACCAGGGACCTGAGCACCGGACTCTCCCGGGAAGAAGCGTAACCAGATGCAGACCATCCTTCAGGCGGCCGCCCTGGTGCCCGCCAGCATTCCCAGCCCGGACTGGTCCGGATTCGATATCCCCCTGCCGTGGGGAACGCTGCGCATCCACGCGTACGCGCTGTGCATCCTGGCCGGCATCGTGGCGGGCCTGTGGCTGACCACCGTCCGCTGGGCGAAGCGCGGCGCGCCTGAAGGAAGCGTCTGGGACATCGTGGTCTGGGCCATCCCGTTCGGCATCATCGGCGGACGGCTTTACCATGTCTTCTCGTCGCCGGACGCCTATTTCGGCCCCGGCTTCGACGGCACCGGAGACCTCTCCCTTATTCCGCAAATCCAGCGCGGCGGCCTCGGCATCTGGGGTGCCGTCGTGCTGGGTGCCGTCGGCGCCTGGATTGGCTGCCGCCGCAGCGGCGTCAAGCTGTCCGCGTTCCTGGATGCAGCAGCCCCCGGGCTGCTGCTTGCGCAGGCCATCGGACGCTGGGGCAACTGGTTCAACCAGGAACTCTTCGGCGGGCCCACCACCCTTCCGTGGGGCCTGCAAATCGATGCGGACAACCCGAACTTCCCCGCCGGAGTCCCCGCGGACACCCTGTTCCACCCCACGTTCCTGTACGAATCGCTGTGGAACCTGGCCGGCGTCGTACTGCTGCTTGCCCTTGACCGCAGGTTCAACTTCCGCCGCAGCCGCCTTTTCTGGCTCTACGCCATGTACTACACCCTGGGCAGGGTGTGGATCGAGGCAATGCGCATCGACGAAGCGGAACAAATCTCGTTGTTCGGCCTCACCACGCGGCTGAACGTCTGGACCAGTATTTTCGTGTTTGTGACAGCGCTCGTGATCTTCATTCTGCTGGGCCGGAAGGGCCGGACGGAGCCCGACACCGTCTACCTACCGGGCCGGGAACCGGCCAAGGGAGGGGCGGCAGGAGAGCTTCGCGACGGCGCAAACGACGTCCGTGATCCGGACCCGGTTGTCTCAGATAGTGAAGCGCGTGATAATCTCCCTGATAACCAAAGCGGTTCCAGGCCTGCATCCGTCCCCGCGGACAAGGCCGGGGCGGCACCGGCCGGCACCACGCCCGGAACGGATGCCACGGCGGCCGGACACTCCGGCAGCACAGCCACAGGAACCGCACCGGAGGCCGGCACCAGCAAGTAAACCGCCGGCCACGTAGGGCAGCAGAGCCACCGCTCGAAAGGCCCGAAACCACAATGTCGTGGCATGGGGCATCGCCCGGCCAGCATAGAGCTGCTGCCCGGAAGAGCTCCTGGGCAGGGGCCTGCGTAACTGTTAGTTCAGCAGGCCGAGCTGACCTACAATTTCCAGTAAGTAACACTTTGTTGTGCCCACCATCTGCGGCGCCGACGAGTGGGGCCAAAGGTGTCCCTTCCATACGCACGATCAGGAGGAAGGACGTCTCCCATGACCCAAACTCTGCATACTCCCAGCTGGTCTGAACCGGAACAGCCTGAGACTGCCATCTCGCCGTTCAAGCGCTTCGCAGCCATGCCGGAAGCTGCCGGGCTGTACAACCCGGAGCAGGAGAAGGACGCGTGCGGCCTTGCGATTATCGCAACCCTCCGCGGCGAACCCGGCTACGACATTGTTGATGCCGCCCTCACCGCCCTGCGCAACCTCGAGCACCGCGGTGCCGTGGGCGCTGACGAGGGCACCGGTGACGGCGCCGGCCTCCTCATGCAGATCCCGGACGAGTTCTTCCGGGCAGTCATCGAATTCGAACTTCCCGCACCCGGCCAGTACGTGGCCGGCACCGCGTTTTTGCCTGCCGAGCAGCGCGAGGCCGATGCCGCCAAGGCCGGCATCGAAGGACTCGCCGCGGACGAAGGCCTGAAGGTCCTGGGCTGGCGCGAAGTGCCCGTGGTGGCCGACCTCGTCGGGGCCATGGCCCGCGCCTGCATGCCCTACTTCTCCCAGCCGTTCCTGGCCTCGGCAACCGGGGAGGAACTGGACCGCAACGAACTCGACGCCCGCGCCTGGCGTATCCGCAAGCGTGCCCAGAACAAGTACGGCGTGTACTTCCCGTCGCTGTCCTCCCGCACCATCGTGTACAAGGGCATGCTTACCACCGCGCAGCTGGAGCCGTTCTACCCGGACCTTTCGGACAAGCGCTTCAAGACCAAGCTCGCCATTGTCCACTCGCGGTTCTCCACCAACACGTTCCCCTCCTGGCCGCTGGCCCAGCCGTTCCGCACCATCGCGCACAACGGCGAGATCAACACGGTCAAGGGCAACCGCAACTGGATGCGTGCCCGCCAGTCCCAGCTCGCCAACCCGCTGCTGGGCGACGCTCCCGAAGAGCTGTACCCCATCTGCACGCCCGGCGCTTCCGACTCCGCTTCCTTCGACGAGGTTGCCGAGCTCCTGTGGCTGTCCGGCCGCCCCATCACGCACGCGATCATGATGATGATCCCGGAGGCCTGGGAAAACCACGCCACCATGGATCCGGCCCGCCGCGCCTTCTACGAGTACCACTCGCTCCTGATGGAACCGTGGGACGGCCCCGCCGCCGTGTCCTTCACCGACGGCAACCTGGTGGGCGCAACACTGGACCGCAACGGCCTGCGCCCGGGCCGGTTCTGGATCACGGAGGACGGCCTGATCGTCTTCGCCTCCGAGGTGGGCGTCATCGACGTCGAGCCCTCCAAGGTGGTCAAGAAGGGCCGCGTCTCGCCCGGCAAGATGTTCCTGGTGGACACCGAAGCCGGCCGCATCATCGACGACGAGGAGGTCAAGGCTGAAGTCGCCGCCGCAAACCCGTGGGCGGAGTGGGTCAAGGACAACCTGATCGATCTCAACGACCTCCCCGAGCGCGAGCACGTGGTGCACACTGCGGCGTCGGTGAACATCCGCCAGCGGACCTTCGGCTACACCACCGAGGAACTGAAGATCCTCCTCGGGCCGATGGCCCGCACCGGCGCCGAGCCGCTGGGCGCCATGGGCTCCGACACCCCCGTTGCCGTGCTGTCCAAGCGCCCGCGCCTGCTCTTCGACTACTTCGTGCAGTCCTTCGCGCAGGTGACCAACCCGCCGCTGGACGCCATCCGTGAAGAACTGGTCACGTCGCTGACGTGCGCCATCGGCCCCAACGGCAACCTCCTGGACACCAAGCAGGTCCGCCAGCCGCAGGTCCAGCTGCCGTTCCCGGTGATCAACAACGACCAGCTGGCCAAGATTGCCAACATCGAGGACGCTGACGGCAACCGCGTGGCCATGAAGGTCCGCGGCCTGTACCGTCCCGAGGGCGGCGAAACCGCGCTTCGCGCCCGGCTGACTGAGATCTGCGAGCAGGTTTCCGGCGCCATCAACCGCGGCGTGCAGTACATCGTGCTGTCCGACCGCGACTCCAACGCGCAGTGGGCCCCCATTCCGTCGCTGCTGCTGGTCAGCGCCGTGCACCACCACCTGCTCCGCAGCGCCAACCGGACCAAGACTGCCCTGGTGGTTGAGGCCGGGGACGTCCGCGAGACGCACCACGTGGCCGTGCTCATCGGCTACGGCGCTTCCGCCGTCAACCCGTACCTGGCCATGGAATCGGTGGAGCAGCTCATCGCTGCCGGCGACGTCACTGGCGTCACCCCGCAGGACGGCGTCTACAACCTGATCAAGGGCCTCGGCAAGGGCGTCCTGAAGATCATGTCCAAGATGGGCATCTCCACGGTTGCTTCCTACACCGGCGCCCAGACCTTCGAGGCCCTCGGCCTGGGCCAGGAGCTGGTGGACGAATTCTTTGCCGGAACGCACTCCCAGCTGGGCGGCGTAGGCCTGGACGTCATCGCGGCCGAAGTTTCGGCGCGGCACCAGATGGCGTACCCGGACGGCGGCATCGAGCAGCCGCACCGCCCGCTGCTGGGCGGCGGCGAGTACCAGTGGCGCCGCGACGGCGAGCCGCACCTGTTCAACCCGGAGACCGTCTTCCGGCTGCAGCACGCCACGCGTGAGCGCCGCTACGACATCTTCAAGGCCTACACCAAGGGCGTGGACGACCAGTCCAGCAACCTGATGACCCTGCGCGGCCTGCTGAAGTTCAAGCACAACCGTCCCGCGGTTCCCCTTGAGGAAGTGGAGCCCGTCTCCAGCATCGTCAAGCGGTTCTCCACGGGCGCCATGAGCTACGGCTCCATCTCGCAGGAGGCCCACGAAACGCTCGCAATCGCCATGAACCGGCTGGGCGGCAAGTCCAACACCGGTGAGGGCGGCGAGGATGTGGACCGCCTGATGGATCCCGAGCGCCGTTCCGCAGTCAAGCAGATCGCCTCCGGCCGCTTCGGCGTGACCAGCCTCTACCTGACCAACGCCGACGACATCCAGATCAAGATGGCACAGGGCGCCAAGCCCGGCGAAGGCGGCCAGCTGATGGCCCAGAAGGTCTACCCGTGGGTGGCGCGGACCCGGCACTCGACCCCCGGCGTGGGCCTGATCTCGCCGCCCCCGCACCACGACATCTACTCGATCGAGGACCTCGCGCAGCTCATCTACGATGCCAAGCGCGCCAACCCCTCCGCCCGGGTGCACGTCAAGCTGGTGTCGGAAGTCGGGATCGGCACCGTGGCGTCCGGCGTGACCAAGGCGAAGGCCGACGTCGTACTTGTTTCCGGACACGACGGCGGAACCGGCGCCTCGCCGCTGAACTCGCTCAAGCACGCCGGCGTCCCGTGGGAGCTCGGCCTGGCCGAGACGCAGCAGACGCTGATGCTCAACGGCCTGCGCGACCGTGTGGTGGTGCAGGTTGACGGCCAGCTCAAAACCGGCCGCGACGTTGTGATCGCAGCCCTGCTGGGCGGCGAGGAGTTCGGTTTCGCCACAGCGCCGCTGGTGGTGGAAGGCTGCATCATGATGCGTGTCTGCCACCTGGACACCTGCCCTGTGGGTGTTGCCACCCAGAACCCGGAGCTGCGCGCCCGCTTCACCGGCAAGCCGGAATTCGTGGTCAACTTCTTCGAGTTCCTGGCCGAGGAAGTCCGTGAAATCCTGGCCGAACTGGGCTTCCGCAGCCTGGAGGAGGCCATCGGCCACGCCGAGGTCCTGGACACCCGCGACGCGATCGACCACTGGAAGGCCGATGGCCTGGACCTGGACCCGATCCTGCACGGGCTGGAGTTCGATGACGACGCGCCGCTGCGGAACATGACCGGCCAGAACCACGAGCTGGACAAGCACTTCGACCAGCGGCTGATTACCATGTCCACCGAGGCCCTCACGGACCGCAGCCCGGTGAAGATCACCGTGGACGTCATCAACACGGACCGCTCCGTGGGCACCATGCTGGGCCACGTAGTCACCAAGACGTTCGGCACGGACGTGCTCGCAACGGACACCATCGATGTGACCCTGAACGGTACCGCCGGCCAGTCGCTGGGCGCCTTCCTGCCCGCAGGCATCACCCTGCGGCTGTACGGCGACTCGAACGACTACGTGGGCAAGGGCCTGTCCGGCGGCCGCATCATCGTCCGCCCGGACCGCACCAACGTCTTCAAGGCGGAGACCAACGTCATCGCCGGCAACGTGATCGGCTACGGCGCCACCAGCGGCGAAATGTTCCTGCGCGGCCAGGTGGGCGAACGCTTCCTGGTCCGCAACTCGGGTGCCACCGCTGTTGTTGAAGGCATCGGCGACCACGGCTGCGAGTACATGACCGGCGGCCAGACGCTGATCATCGGCCGCACCGGCCGCAACTTCGGCGCCGGCATGTCCGGCGGCACCGCCTACGTCCTTGACCTTGATGCCGCCCGGGTCAACAAGGAAGCCCTGCAGTCCGGCGAACTCCAGCTCCGCGAGCTGGACGCCGAGGACCGCGAGATCGTGCACGGCCTGCTGGTCAAGCACGTGGAAGAAACTGACTCCCAGCTGGCCGCGCGGCTCCTCGAGAACTTCGATGACACCGCCGCCCGCATCACCAAGGTGCTGCCGCGCGACTACGCGGCCGTGCTGCAGACCCGTCTCGACGCCATCGAAGAGGGCCTTGACCCCGACGGTGAAGAAGTATGGTCCCGAATTTTGGAGGTAACCGGTGGCTGATCCACGCGGATTTCTGAAAGTACGCCAGCGTGAAACCCAGCCGCGCCGTCCCGTTCCCGTCCGAATCATGGACTGGAAGGAAGTGTACGAGGCGCAGGAAAAGGGCACGCTGAAGGCGCAGGCCGGCCGCTGCATGGACTGCGGTATTCCGTTCTGCCACCAGGGCTGCCCGCTGGGCAACCTCATTCCCGAGTGGAATGACCTGATGTGGCGGGACAAGGGCGAGGAAGCGATCGAACGGCTGCACGCCACGAACAACTTCCCGGAGTTCACCGGCCGGCTGTGCCCCGCCCCGTGCGAGGCGTCCTGCGTGCTGGGAATCAACCAGCCTGCCGTCACCATCAAGCAGGTGGAAGTTTCCATCATTGACGAGGCCTGGGACAACGGCTGGGTTGAGCCCCTGCCGCCCGCACGCCTCACCGGCAAGACGGTGGCCGTGGTGGGCTCCGGCCCTGCCGGCCTGGCCGCTGCCCAGCAGCTGACCCGGGTGGGCCACACCGTTGCCGTGTACGAGCGCGATGACCGGATCGGGGGCCTGCTGCGCTACGGCATTCCGGACTTCAAGATGGAAAAGGAGCAGGTGGACCGCCGCATCGAGCAGATGAAGGCCGAAGGCACCCGCTTCCGGACCGGCGTCTCCGTGGGGACGGACGTGACGTGGGAGCAGCTGCGGAGGCGCTATGACGCCGTCGTGATCTGCACCGGTGCCACCGTTCCCCGCGACCTGCCCATCCCGGGCCGCGACCTCGAGGGCGTCCACTTCGCCATGGATTACCTCGTCCCGGCCAACCGCGCCGTGGCAGGTGACGCCGTGGAGAACCAGATCCACGCCCAGGGCAAGCACGTGGTGATCCTCGGCGGCGGCGACACCGGCGCTGACTGCCTCGGCACCGCGCACCGCCATGGTGCCGCGTCCGTGACCACGCTGGCCATCGGCAAGCAGCCGCCGGCCGAGCGTGCCACCCACCAGCCCTGGCCGACGTTCCCCACCCTCTTCGAGGTGGCCAGCGCCCACGAAGAAGGCGGCGAACGCACGTACCTTGCCTCCACCGTCGAGTTCGTGGGCGAGGACGGCAAGCTGACCGGCGTCAAGGTTGCCGAAACCGAGTTCGTTGACGGCAAGCGCCTGCCCAAGGCCGGTACGGAACGCATCATCCCGGCGGACCTGGTGTTCCTGTCCCTGGGCTTCACGGGCGCCGAGCCCGCCAACATCACCGAGCAGGTCAAGGCAGAGTTCGACGGCCGCGGCAACGTGGCCCGGGACGGCTACTACATGACCAACACCGAAGGTGTGTTCGTTGCCGGGGATGCCGGCCGCGGCCAGTCGCTGATCGTGTGGGCCATCGCCGAGGGGCGTGCCGCGGCAGCCGCCGTCGACAAGTACCTGATGGGAAGCACCATCCTGCCTGCGCCCGTCGCGCCCACAGACCGCGCCATCGCCGTCCTGTAGCGCTGCACCCGGGGGAGAAGTTCACCCCCGCGACAACTAACCAATGCAAGTGACCAATAGGGTAGGTATATGAGACGCGCAAAAATTGTGGCTACATTCGGCCCGGCAATTGCCAGCTATGAGAACACCCTCGCGGTGCTCGAAGCTGGTGTTGACGTCGCCCGGATGAACATGAGCCATGGCGACTACACGGTGCACGACAACACCTACGAGAACGTCCGCAAGGCGGCCGCGGACCTGGGCAAGGCCGTGGCGATCATGGCTGACCTGCAGGGTCCCAAGATCCGCCTGGGCCGCTTCGTGGACGGTCCGCACGCCCTGGCTGCGGGTGACACGTTCACCATCACTACCGAGGACGTTCCGGGCACCCAGGAGATCTGCTCCACCACCCTGAAGAGCCTCACTGAGGACGTGAAGGTGGGGGACACCCTGCTGATCGACGACGGCAAGGTGGCCATGCGCGCCACGGCCGTCGACGACGTCAAGGTGGTTGCCGAGGTGACCGTGGGCGGCATGGTGTCCAACAACAAGGGCATTAACCTGCCCGGCGTCGCCGTCAACGTCCCCGCCCTGAGCGAAAAGGACGAGGACGATCTGCGCTGGGCCCTGCGCCGGGGCGTGGACCTGATCGCCCTGTCCTTCGTCCGGGACGCGCAGGACATCAAGCGCGTACACGAGATCATGGACGAGGAAGGCCGCCGTGCGCCGGTTATCGCCAAGATCGAAAAGCCGCAGGCCGTTGAGCAGCTGCCCGAGATCATTGACGCGTTCGACGCGATTATGGTGGCCCGTGGCGACCTTGGCGTGGAGCTTCCCCTGGAGGAAGTGCCGATCGTGCAGAAGCGTGCCATCGAGCTGGCACGCCGGTGGGCGAAGCCGGTCATCGTGGCCACGCAGGTGCTGGAGTCAATGATTGACAACCCGCGGCCCACCCGGGCCGAGGCTTCCGACTGCGCCAACGCCGTCCTGGATGGTGCTGACGCCGTTATGCTGTCCGGTGAGACCAGCGTGGGTAAGTACCCGATCGACACCGTCAAGACCATGGCCCGGATCATCGAGTCCACCGAGGTCCACGGCCTGGAGCGTGTTCCCCCGCTGGGGACCAAGCCCAAGACCCGTGGCGGCGCCATCACGCGTGCCGCCGTCGAAATCGCCGACCAGCTGGACGCCAAGTACATCTGTGCGTTCACCCAGTCCGGCGACTCGGCGCGCCGCCTGTCCCGCCTGCGTCCGATCAAGCCCGTGTTCGCGTTCACGCCGGTGGAGCAGGTCTGGAACCAGCTGGCGCTGACCTGGGGCATCCAGCCGGTGCTGGTGCAGATGGTGGACCACACGGACGCCATGACTGCCCAGGTCGACCGCAGCCTCGAGGAGATGGGCCTGGTGGAGAACGGTGACCTGGTAGTCATCGCCGCCGGTTCGCCTCCCGGAAAGGCCGGTTCCACGAACTCGCTGAAGGTGCACAAGGTGGGCGACCTCGCCGACTCCACCCGCGCCGGCGAGATCACCAGCAACCGCGAGAAGCTCGGCCCTTGGCCGGAAAAGAAAAAGAAGGCTCCCCAGGCCTAGGACAACTGAAAGGACCCCTGCCGGTTTGAACTGCTCCCCGGAAGTTGGACTGAGAAATTCAGTTCTGACTTCCGGGGAGCAGTTTTTTGCGTGTAGATAGTTCGTTGTCTGAGGCTCAGCGTGAGGCGGCTGTAGCGTGGTTTGAGAAAGGTCTTGCAGATAAGGCGGCAGCTAATCTGTTGGGCGTGGCTAATTGGCCGGTCAAGAGGCTGTATCGGCGGTGGAGGATTCATGGTCAAGGAGCGCTGGTGACCAAGCCGACAAAACAGTCATACTCTTTCGAATTCAAGCTCGCTTTGGTCGAACGGTTCCTCGCTGGCGAGACTGCGCCTGATTTAGCGGCAGAAGCTGGCCTGTCCTCGCCGGTCCTACTGAGAACGTGGGTGCGCGCGTATCGTCTTGAGGGCCCGGACTCCTTGCGACCAAAGCCAAAAGGCCGGCCACGGAAGCCCTACACCCCGCCGGTTGAACCCTCCGAGCTGGAGCGGCTGCGCCGTGAAAACGAGCGTTTGCGGGCAGAAGTGGCCTATCTGGGAAAATTGCGGGCCTTGAGGGCTCAAGAACAACGGTGAAGGTCCAGGCCCTCACCGCCCTCAAGGCTGACTTCCCGCTTCCTGTTCTATTGCAAGTGTCGGGTCTTGCCCGATCGACATTCTTCTATCACCAGTCACGACTCCAGGCTCCAGACCCCCACGAGGCCCTCAAGGCCACAATCACCGAGATCTTTTACGACGAACCACGGCCGGTACGGGCACCGTCGTGTCCACACGGAACTACTCAAGCAGGGCTGGATACTCGCGAAGAAGACCGTACTGAAGCTGATGCGCACACTCGGGCTGGCCTGCAGGGTCCGGCGGAGGAAGCGCTACAACTCCTATCAAGGCGAACAAGGCACTGCCGCGCCTAACCTGCTGAACCGGGAATTCGCGGCCACCGCCCCGAATCAGAAGTGGGTCACGGACGTGACCGAATTCAGTGTCGGTGACCGGAAGCTCTACTTCTCGCCGGTCATGGACCTCTTTGACCGGCAAATCATCGCCCATTCAATTAGCCCGTCCCCGAACCTTGCACTCACCAACTCTTCGCTCAAGCAAGCCCTCGCCTGCCTGGAACCCGGCCAACAGCCGATCGTGCATTCAGACCAGGGCTTCCAGTACCGTCACGCCTCTTGGAAATCGCTCCTTAAAGACGCCGGCGCAGTCCAATCCATGTCCCGCAAGGGAAACTGCTACGACAATGCCGTGATGGAGAACTTCTTCGGCCACCTCAAGGAAGAGATGTTCCACCGCGTTCGGTTCATCAGCACCGAGGCGCTGACCGCAAACCTAAACGGCTACATCCGCTGGTACAACAACAACCGGATCTCAACAAAGCTCAAGGGCCTGAGCCCGGTGCAATACCGAGCCCAGGCCCTCGCGGCTTAGGATCTTACTTGGCCAGTCCAACTATCGGGGACCAGTTCAGTTGGCAGGGGTCCTTTTTGTATGCCGGTGGTTGAGCTTGCCAAATCTGACAAGCTCAACCTGCCCGCTGTTTAGTTGACCTGGTTGATGATGGTCTCGGCGACCTCACGCATGCTGAGGCGGCGGTCCATGGACGTCTTCTGGATCCAGCGGAAGGCTTCCGGCTCGGTGAGGCCCATCTTGGTGGTGAGGAGGCTCTTGGCACGCTCCACGAGCTTGCGGGTGGCGAACTGCTCCTGCAGGTCGGAGACCTCGCTTTCGAGGGCCTTGATTTCCTCGTGGCGGGAGAGCGCAATCTCCAGGGCGGGGATCAGGTCCGCGGGGGTGAAGGGCTTGACCACGTAGGCCATGGCCCCGGCGTCGCGGGCGCGCTCCACGAGTTCCTTCTGGCTGAAGGCAGTCAGCAGCACCACGGGGGCGATGCGTGCCTTGACGATCTTTTCGGCAGCGGAGATGCCGTCCATGACGGGCATCTTGACGTCCATGAGGACCAAATCCGGCTTGAGTTCTTCAGCGAGCTGGACGGCCTTCTCGCCGTTGTCCGCCTCGCCGATGACGTCGTAACCTTCGCCGCGCAGGATTTCGATGATGTCGAGGCGGATGAGGGTTTCATCTTCAGCCACGACGACGCGGCGCGCCGGCTGGGACGCGGACTTGGACTCCGTCTGTTCAGTCACGGGATCTCCTTGGAAAGGTACGGCGGGACATCACTATCTTAGGTGCCACCGCGGCTGTACTTGGTTTGCAGGGTCTTGTGCGGCGTCGGCGGCGCGATTCTGGAATTCAGCCTATCTGGATGTAGAGTAATTCCGCGTACGTGAAGCGATCGCGTTGCTCACAGTCAGCTGTGGGCTTACTCTATGGCTCCATGTATTCCGCGCCCGAGTGGCGGAATTGGCAGACGCGCCGCACTCAAAATGCGGTATCGAAAGGTGTGTGGGTTCGAGTCCCACCTCGGGCACAGGATATCCCTCGTCAGAGGGGTTTATTGCTTTAATGATTGTTCAAAGCCTGTAGTGGCGTCGCTCTTAGGTTTTGGGTCGCGCGGGCTGTGCCTGGCCACCGCGAAGCTGTTCGGGCGGGCCGGAGCCGCTTCCGACTGGTTGGAGAATGCGCCAGACCTAGGCGCAGAGGGTGACTCCCTGGGATACATGCACCGCGCGTCCGACGACGAATAATCACTTGCCAGCGGTATCGACACCATAAGAAGAATGACGCTTCTGAAGCTGCTCAATTTTGCAGGCAGCAGTCTTTCCCGGCGCCGATGCGCACTGGAGGTCAATTTCTTGAAGGGGAGGGGATGGCCGTGCGGGGCGCCCGACTGAGTTGTGAAAAGAAAAGTTATTCCCAGGGCTGGCCCGTGCCGTTAGGGTGATCACGGGCGGTGCCGGCGAAGGATCGCCCGGTTGGGTAATCAGGTGCCAGTAACGGAGCTGATCCATTTCGATTCCCGGGAGGAAGCATGACTAGTCCAGAGCAGGATCCAAGCCAGCAGGAAGGCCCCGCGGACGGTGGCGCGGACGGCGTCCCCGGCACGCATGATGGGGGTGCCGATGGTGGAGCTGACAGCGGTGCCGACGGAGGAGCTGACAGCGGCGCCGATGGAGGAGCTGACAGCGGCGCCGATGGAGGTGCTGACAGCGGCGCCGATGGAGGTGCTGACAGCGGCGCCGATGGAGGTGTCGACGGTGGGGCTGACGGCGGTGCCGACGGTGGCGCTGACGGAGGGGCCGATGGGGGAGCCGCAGAACGGGGCGTCTGAATCTTGAGCACCATCCGAAAGGACTTTCAGGACCCCGACGCCTTGGAAAGCGGCGGGGTCCTGGAGACACGCCTGATTAAGATTGGCCGTGAGAGGTTCGCTGGCGACGTCTGGGGGCGCACGGCGCTGCTCACGCGTGGCGCAAGCGACTTCTCCGATCTGTTCTCTGCCGAGGCCGTCGACGAACTGGTCTCGCGCCGTGGACTGCGCACACCTTTTCTACGCGTTGCCAAGGGCGGCACTACCTTTCCCGATTCTTCATTCACCTCACCCGCCGGCGTCGGCGCCACCATCTCTGACCAGCTTGACGACACCGCGCTTTGGCGCAAGTTCGCGGAAGGTGCCACGCTCGTGCTGCAGGCACTGCACCGCACATGGGAACCCGTCGCGGACTTCAGCAGCAGGCTGAGCACGGAGCTCGGACATCCGGTGCAGGCCAATGCATACGTCACGCCGCCCCAGAACCGGGGGTTCGACGATCACTACGACGTGCACGACGTCTTCGTCCTACAGATCGAGGGGACAAAACGCTGGATCATTCATGAGCCGGTTCACACAGACCCGTTGCGTGATCAACCCTGGACTGATCGCCGCTCCAGCGTGGCCGAGGCCGCGAAAGGGGAGGCCTATATCGATACCGTGCTTGAGCGTGGGGATGTCCTTTACCTGCCGCGTGGCTGGTTGCATGCCGCTCAGGCGCAGGGCCAGGTCTCCATCCACCTCACACTTGGAATCCACAGTTGGACCCGCTACGCATTGGCCGAACAGCTCGCCCAAGCCGCGCTTGCAGCGCTGGGCGACGATCCCGAGATGCGTCGTACCCTGCCATTAGGCCTCGACGGACCGAACGGGGAGATTGACGTCGTCCGTGAGCGCCTCGCCGCTGCCGTCGCTAAGGCTGAAACCAGTTCTTTGTTCCACCGCACCCGGCGAGGACAGGGCCGTCCGGCACCGCTGGGACCACTGGCCCAGCTCTCGGCTGTCGAGGGCCTAAGCCCAGAGTCTTTAGTCCGGCTTCGTGATGCACTGGAAGCACGGCTGGAGGGATTGCGCCTCACCACGCGCGTGGGTTGGCTCGACTTCCCAGCGACTGATCTGCCTTCTGTAACGCGCCTGCTCGACAGGGAGATTCACGCCGCGGGTGATCTCGGCGTCCACCTTGTTGAAAGACTGTTGCGCGCGGGGGTTCTCGTTCCCGTTGAACAGTGATAGAGACAGTAACTTCGCCGGGGTGGCGGCCACGGAGCGCTTTTTCTGCTCGGAAGGCGCCCGGCTGCGCGGCGACCCAATTGCAGGCACGGCGTCCCACGGCGTCGCCTGGGTTCTCATAGAGTACCGGGGCGGATGGCCTCCTAATGGCTTCGAAGGGCTCGATCTCGAGCCTGCGACCAAAGCACTCTTGCTCTCCGCCGCGAAGGCGGCAAAGGCGCGGGTGCTGCTGGTGAGGCGGCCCGGCCCACGCCGCCGTGAGGGGCAGAGCCATTGGGCAGTACTGCGCCATGAGGATTCGGGCGAATATCGTCAGCAATGGGGAACGTGGGGCAACGATGAGGATCTGGCGCAAATTGCCAGAGCCCTCAGCCTCCCCGGAACGCTCGGCTATCCGCCCGTCATCCTGGTCTGCACTCACAGTCAGCATGACCAATGCTGTGCCATGCGGGGTCGGCCCGTGGGACGTGCGCTAAGTGAGCGGTGGCCGGAGCTGGTGTGGGAATGTTCGCATGTAGGAGGTGACAGGTTCGCGGCAAACGTCGTGGTTGCACCCGACGGCGTCTACTACGGAAATCTGGACGTGGAGTCGTCCGTCGCCACGATCGAAGAACACTTCGCGGGCCGTATCCATGCGGAGCATCTGCGCGGATACACGGATCTCTTTCCTGCACAGCAGGCCGCTGTCGAGGCAACGCTCAGGCGTTTCGGCCCAGCCGGACGGCATGACTACAGGGTGGTCGAGACTTTCCGCGACGGGGATCATTGGCGGATCCACCTCACCGGCTGCCCGCCCCACCCGGCGCGCATCGACGTCGAACTGCATGCTCACCGCGGCCCGCCGTATCAGCTGACCTGCCGCGGGCCGGCACTGAGCTCGGCCATGGTCTACGAGCTTGTTTCGATCCGCGCGGTCTGAATGACGGGTTTACCGAAGGCAGTTGGTTTGTCGGTGAGTCGCCCATCGCGGCAGTAGTGCCCCGTCGAACCGGACGGGGCACTACTTGTATCTGTGATTCGCGTTGCTAGCCGATCAGGGTGGTGATGAGGCGGATGGAGGAGGCGATGATGGCGACGAGGCCGATGACGGCGAAGAGGTTGTGCCACCACTTGTTGCGGAGGTCGCCCATGAGGGAGGTTTTGTTGGCCATGGTGACGATGAGGACGCCGAGCAGTGGTGCGATGAGGACGGTGAGGGACTGGGCGATGACGATCAGGGCGACGGGGGAGGATTGGAAGGTCAGGGTGATGATCAGGCCGAAGGCGAGGATCATGCCTGTGAAGATGCGGGCCATGGGTGATCCGGCTTTCGCGCCGCGGCCGAGGGCGTCCGAGACCATGGTTCCGCCTGCGGTGGCGTTGGCGATCATGGAGGAGAACGCGGCACCTGACAGTCCGAGGGCGAAGACCATGGAGCCTACGGGGCCTGCGAGGGGCGTGAAGACGGATGCGAGGGCGTTGACGGTGCCTGCTTCGGCGCCGGTCCTGCCGAGGACGGCGGCGGCGACCATGATGACCAGGGCGGTCATGATGCCGGGGGCGACGATGCCGGGGATGGTGTCGGCGAGGGTGATGTCGCGGTAGTCGGCGCGGGTGCGGCGGTGTTCTTTGATGCCGTAGGAGGTGTAGAAGGCAGCGTTGATGGAGAAGTTGGTGCCAACGAGGGCGACGACGAGGATTTCGCTGCCTGCCGGGAGGGTGGGGACGGCGCCTTCGAGGACGCGGTACCAGTCGGGCTGGGCGACGACGGTGCTGGCAATGAAGGCCAGTCCCATGAGGACGACGATGGCCAGGAGGGCTTTTTCAACGATGCCGTAGACGTTGCGGAAGGCCAGGACGATGCCGACGGCGATGGTGCAGACCACGGTCCAGAGGACCGGGGAGCCGCCGAAGATCAGGGAGAGGCCGAGACCTGATCCGACGGCGTTGCCGACGGAGAACATCAGGGTGATGCCGAAGACGCCGACGCCCGCCAGGACGCCGACCCATTTGCCCAGGTGGTCCTTGATCGAGGTGATCAGGGAGGTCGGTGTTGCGATGCCGAGCCGGACGCTCATGTCGGTGAAGAAGATCATCAGGATGGTGGAGACCGCGATGACCCAAACGAGGGTGTAGTCGAAGCGGCTGCCGGCCTGCACGGCGGTGGTGAGGTTGCCGGGGCCAAACTGCCAGGCGCCGACGACGAAGGCCGGGCCCATCAGGGCCAGGTAGCCCAGGAAGGTACGGTGCTTCGGAGCCGTGACGGCGGGCTGGTTTCCTTGCTGGGTTGCCATCTGTTCTTCCCTGTGACCTGTGCGGGTGATGGTCTTATTCTGCTGCTCGCGCATCGGCGAGTCCTCCTTATACAGCGACGTTGCTGGGGGCGTCGAAGGGCCCGGGGTGGAGAGTAAAAAGCTTGGGGCACAGGCGGCGGGCGGGGGAGCCCGCCGCCCGTGAGGACCCGTGATGGGTGGGTCAGACGGCAGCGGCGGTGGTGACCTTGCCGAGGTTTGCCGCGGCGAAGGCTTCCGCGATTTCTTTATCGGCTCCCTCGGGCAGGGGCAGGAGCGGGGTGCGCACCGTGGCGTGGTCCAGGATGCCGCGGTTCACGAGGCCCCACTTCAGGGCGACGGTGCCCTCCATGTGGGAGCCGCGGTGGTAAACGTTCTTGGTGACCGGCAGCAGTCGCTCATGGATGGCGTGGGCACGCTTGTAGTCCTGGGCCTTGCCGGCTTCGATCAGTTCGACGAGCAGTTCGGGGGCGATGTTGCCGTAGCCGACCAGCAGGCCGTCGACATCGAACATTGTCGGCAGCAGGTACTCGTCATGGCAGGACAACACCTGCAGTTCGGGGTACGCCGCGCGCAGCGCGGGGATCTCGGTGTACCACCGGCGCATGTTGCGGACACCGTTCTTCGTGGCAAAGACGCCCTCCTGGCCGGCGATCTCCAGCTGGGTGTCGAGGTCGTAGGTTGCTTTGGTGTTGTCGGGGTACTGGAAGAGGATCAGCGGCAGGCCGGACTCTTCATAGATCTCCTTGTAGCGCGACTGCGGGGCGCCCTGCTGGTATCCGAAGCGCAGCCACCCGTGTGAGGGGTAGACGAGGCCAGCTGCCGCGCCGGCCTCGACGGCCTTCTTGGCCTCGAGGGCCGCGGTCTTGTTGCCCTCCTTCGTGATACCCGCCACGACCGGGACACGGCCGTCGGTGGACGCCACGAACGCGCGGATGACGTCGAGCTGCTCCTCTTCGGTAAGGAATGTGCCTTCGCCGGCGTGCCCCAGGACGACGAGGCTCTTCACGCCCTCAATCGATCCGAGCCATGAACCCAGGCGCTGAATTGCAGCGTAGTCGACAGCGCCATCTTCGGTGAACGGGGTGACAGGTGCGGGACTGAGTCCGCGGAGATCGAGTGTCATTGCAGCTACCTTCTTGTCTTCTTTGATGGTCGGTAGTCCCGCTATTATGAGAACGTTTGCGGGAACGTTTTCAATTTTGCACGTGTCGCAGATCACTGTCAAGAGAACGTTTGCAAGGGAGGAATAGAGTGTCTGTAACGCCCCTGCTTGGAAGGAGACTCGCTATGGAACCGGCAGCCCCCGGCGCTATCGTCACGCTCAAGGACGTCGCTGCGGCCAGCGGCGTGAGTATCTCCACCGCCAGCCGCGCACTTGACGAACGCACCACCTCACGCTCAGCGGCCGCCGCGCACGTCCGAAAAATCGCCGAAGAGCTGGGCTACCGCCGAAACTCCTTCGCCTCCAGTCTCCGCCGCGGCGAGACCCGCACCCTGGGCGTCCTTGTCCCACGGCTGAGCGACACTGTCATGGCGCTGATGTTCGAAGAACTGGAACGGGCTGCCTCCTCCCGGGGCTATTTCGCTATGGTGGCGACCAGCGGTGACGACCCCGGCGACGAGCGGAGAGCAGCCGAAACTCTGCTGGATCGGAACGTGGACGGGCTGATCCTGGCCACCGCGCGCCTTGACGATGAGCTTCCCCGGCTGCTGCGTGAACGTCGCGTGGCCCACGCCCTGGTGCTGCGCACCGACGGGGTCAGCCCTTCAGCGCTCGGTGATGACGAACTGGGAGGGTATCTTGCCGTGCGCCACCTGCTTGACCTGGGTCACCGGGACATCGCCGTCGTCACCGGTCCAGACTTCACGTCCACAGCGAAAGGCCGACTCGCCGGCGCGCGGAAAGCCATGAAAGAAGCCGGGATCAAGCTCCCGGAAGCATGGACAATTGCGGGGGGATACGGGATTGAGCACGGGTTCGCCGCCGGCGAAAAGCTGCTGGGATCGAAGAAGCGCCCGACCGCTGTCTTCGCCGCGAATGACAACATTGCTCTGGGCATTATCGCCGCTGCCCACCGCCACGACCTGCAGATCGGTCCGGACCTTTCTCTCGTTGGCTATAACGACACACCGCTCTCAGCCCGGCTTCCCACACCGCTGACTTCCGTCCGCGTGCCTTTGGACCACATTGCCGGAACAGCCATCGACCTCATCACCGACTCGGGTTCTGAACCCCGAGTACGAAAATCAACCCCCACGCTCATTCCAAGAGAATCAACGGCCCCGCCAAGTCCTTAGCGTCCCTAGCCGCAGGCGGGCACCCTGCGCCCGCCCTGTCCACACAGCTCACGTAGGGGTGCTGGGACATTGACCGTGACTCATTCACATGCATATAGTTTAGACAATAAACTAAAAGGCGCCCGTGGGACCCATCAGTGAGGCCGGCGACGGCGCCAGTCGAAGCTTCCTGGTACCTGGTCATACCTGTACCAGCACAGCAGTACCGTCTAGGAGACATTATGAAGGTCCTTATCACTGGTGCCCATGGAAAGGTCGGTCGGGCTGCTACCCAGGCAATGATCGACGCCGGGCACGAAGTGCTCACCACCGACCTCACGCGTCCCGGCTTCGAGCGCAAACCTGAAGGCACCCCGAAGTACATGATGGCCGATCTCACCGACGCAGGGGAAGCGTACTCCGTCGTCCGCGGAGTGGATGCCGTGGTGCACATGGCTGCGATCCCGGAACCCACAGGTCATCCACCTCACGTCGTCTTCCAAACCAATCTTATGGCAACCTTCAACGTTCTTGAGGCCGCCATTCGATTTGGCGTAAAGCGCTTCGTTTACATCTCAAGTGAGACCGTGCCGGGGTTCTTCTTTCCCGAGCGCGATTTTCTCCCGGACTACGCGCCGGTGGACGAGGAGCACCCGATCCGCCCGCAGGACCCCTACGCGCTCTCCAAGCACTTCGGCGAGCAGCTCATGGACGCCGCAATCGCACGCTCTGACATGCGCTGCATTTCCATTCGGCCCAGCTGGGTCCAGTTCGAGGGCAACTACGAGACAAACCTCGGACCGCAGGTCCGTGACGCGTCGGTCCTGAGCCCCAATCTCTGGAGCTACATCGATGTCTACGACCTTGCCGACGCCATCGTGTTGGCCACGGAGTCTGACCTGCCCGGACACGAGGTCTTCTACATCGCTTCCCCCGATAACGTCGGCGGCCACGACTTTGCCGAAATCCTCAACAAGTACTACGGCGACAGCATCGAATTGCGCAGCCTTGACCGTGACGATGCTTCGGGCATCTCCAGCGCAAAAGCCCAACGAATGCTCGGTTGGACGCCGAAGCGCTCGTGGCGCGACTACCTTGACGCCGAAGGCCATATGATCACCCGCTGACCTGCACAGAGGGGGCCGGGAGCCTCCAGAGACTCTCCCGAACGAAACCGATCCAACAACGGAAGAAGCCGATGACGTCCCAAACCCAAGACATAAATGTGCCCACCATAACCCTCAACAACGGCGTACAGGTCCCGCAACTTGGATTCGGCGTATTCCAGGTCCCACCGCAAGAGACTCAGCGCATTGTCGAGGATGCCCTGGAAGCTGGTTACCGCCATATAGACACGGCTGCCGCCTACCGAAACGAGGCCGGCGTCGGGGCAGCCATTGCCGCGTCCGGGATCCCTCGGGAGGAGATCTTCATAACAACCAAGCTGCGCAACGGCGAGCAGGGCAAGGCAGACGAGGCGTTCCACAACAGTGCCCGGGCTCTAGGGGTCGACTACGTGGACCTCTATCTCATCCACTGGCCCGTACCGTCCCAGGGACTCTATGTTGAGGCATGGAAACAAATGGAAAAGCTCTACGCTAACGGCGAGGTCCGTGCCATTGGCGTCTCCAACTTCCTCGCCAACCACCTGGATACGCTCCTGGCAGCGTCGGACGTTGTTCCGGCCGTCAATCAGATCGAAATTCACCCCACATTCCAGCAGGAGGAACTGTCCGCGAAAAGCCGCTCCCTCGGCATCGCAGTGGAGGCGTACAGCCCCCTGGGTCAGGGCGCGGACCTCATGGCAGCTACAGTGACGTCTCTTGCGGAAAAGTATGGGGCCAGCCCGGCCCAGATATTGCTGGGATGGCATCTGGCACAGGGAACAATCGTCATCCCGAAGTCAGCGGATTCCACACGCATGCGGGAAAACTTGGCAGCCGTGCGTCTCACGCTCACTCCGGGCGAGGTGGCGGATATAACGGCCCTGGAATCAGGCGCCCGTGTTGGTGCCGATCCGGCCCTAGCCGCCCACACCCAGATGTAGGCAAACGACAACCATATAGGTCGGATTATAGTTTTCGGATCTGTCTATGTGCCGATGCGATGCCTTTGCGCACCGCATCGGCGGGCTCATGCTGGTAGCTCCGGGATTCACCTGCCGCCTTCGATCTTTCGGCTCCGCTGCTCTTGAGCCAAGGGTCCATAGGGGTACACACCGGCCCGCGGCTGGCTGACCTGAGTCAGCCGGTCTGACTCTTCGGGGGTCAGTTCGAGGTCTGCAGCGGCAAGGTTATCAGCCAGTTGCTCTATGTTGCGGGCGCCTAGAATCACGGACGTTACGGCGGGCTGGTCCGCCAACCAAGCCAGAGCGACTTGCGAGGCACTTGCACCATGGTCAGAGGCAATCTTCTCGACTACGTCAATGATGTCCCATGTGCGGGCATCGTCGTTGCGAGCCTGCCACGCCTCCATGCCCCGATTGGGATTATCACCGAGCCTGGTGGCACCAACGGGTGGCTCGTCGCGCTTGTACTTGCCGGAGAGCCAGCCGCCGCCCAGGGGTGACCACGGCAGCAGGCCGATCTCCGCGTCGAGGGAGGCCGGGACGATCTCCCACTCGATTTCGCGGACAAGCAGGTTGTACTGCGGCTGGAGTGTTACAGGTAGGCTCCAGCCATGGGCCTTCGCCAAGTGGACCGCTTTTGTAAGCTGCCACCCCAAGAAGTTGGAGAATCCGTAGTATGCAATCTTGCCGTTGCTAACGGAGTCGTGCAGGAAGCGGAGAGTCTCTTCCAGGGGCGTTATCGGGTCCCACGCGTGCATCTGGTAAAGGTCAATCTGCTCTACGCCGAGGCGGCGCAGGGAGTCGTCCAAGGCCCGGATCAAATGGCGGCGGGATGTGCCGACGCTGTTTGGGGCCTCGCCCATAGGGAAGCGTCCCTTTGTGGCCAGTACTATACGGTCTCTGGCTTCGGGGTGCCGCGTGAGCCAGCGTCCAATAATCTCCTCTGATACTCCACCGCTGTAAACATTGGCGGTGTCGATGAAGTTGCCGCCGGCCGCAAGATAATTATCCAGGATGGCGTGCGACGTTTCCTCGCTGGCCTCAGCCCCAAACGTCATGGTTCCCAAAGCGTAGTTTGAAACGACAGCGCCGCTGTTACCCAATGTGCGGTATTGCATAATGCTCCTCACTTCCTAGTAGGGGTCGTGTATGCATGCCCTCGTTGCACCGACCCAGACCTCTGCGGCAGCTGCGTGTCGCGTACCAATTCCCGCCAACTGCTCCCGTCGACGTTACGCACCTTCCGTGGCAAAGTCAGCAGGGTTTCCTGTCCCTACTTTTCCTAGGACGCAAAGTCCTACCATCCTTGTCGGGATACTTCGGGCCGATCGCCGTGCAATTGTTTGCACAGGCGACAGGCCCGTTCTGCGATGTCGAGCCTGAGCCACCGCAGATATGGTCAGTACAGCCAGCGCCGCCAGCGTGGCTGCTGCGGTTCCTGCGTGGGTTCGGGCTCCGGCTCCTCACCCAGGGCCAGCGCGGCCGTGACGATATCGTCCGTGGTGAGTGTCATGACGGCCTCACGATCGAGTGCGTCGAGACGCTGATCCTCATCGAGCGAGAGCCGCAGCGCCTGGCGGTTGAGCGCCTGCTCAAACAGCGTGCGGGCGAACCGTGCGTTGCCGGACTCCTCGCCCGCGTGGAGCCCGCTGAAGATACGGCGCAGCATATGGTCCGCGCCCGGCTCCAGCATGTACTCGTGCTGGGCCAGCATCTGGTGGAAAATCGTCTGGAGTGCGTCGACCGAGTAGTCGGGGAACGTGATCTCGCGGGCGAACCTCGAGCGCAGCCCGGGGTTCGAGAGCAAAAAGGACTCCATCAGCCTCGGGTACCCGGCCACGATCACCACCAGACGGTGGCGGTGGTCCTCCATCCGCTTGAGCAGGACCTCAATCGCCTCGGGGCCGAAGTCCATGCGACTGTCCTCCGGGGCGAGCGCGTAGGCCTCGTCGATGAACAGGACGCCGTCCAGGGCACGCCGGATCACCCGGTCCGTCTTGATGGCGGTTTGGCCGACGTACTGCCCCACGAGGCCCGAACGGTCGACCTCGACCAGGTGGCCTTTCTGCAGCAGGCCGACCGCGCGGTACATCTCAGCCAGGAGCCGCGCCACGGTGGTTTTGCCCGTGCCGGGGTTTCCAAGGAAGACCAGGTGCTGTGATGTAGCCACTTCCGGCAGGCCGTGCGCTTTACGGCGTGCCTGGACCTGGAGCAGTGCGACGAGGGCCCGCACCTGTTCCTTCACGGTCTCCAGTCCGACCAGCGCGTCGAGCTCGGCCTGCACTTCGGACAACGGCCGGGCCGGTCCAGGTTTGGCACCAATGAGATCGCCCACCAGGTCGTCCACGCGCTCCGAACCGGGCA
Organism: Arthrobacter sp. MPF02; assembly: GCF_046605375.1. Classification (GTDB taxonomy): domain Bacteria; phylum Actinomycetota; class Actinomycetes; order Actinomycetales; family Micrococcaceae; genus Arthrobacter. Next base: position 1,731,966 of record NZ_CP176772.1, read on the forward strand.
GCTTGAGCTGATCAGCCAGATGTCCGATGGTTTCGCGCAGGTCGTCTAGGGGATTGCGGCTGAGAGCCATGCATCCACTGTAGTACTGGATTCCGGCGGGGTGTGGTGGGGTTCAGCAGCCTCACGTCACTTGGGTGTGCCCCTATGCTGAGTGGCCTCTGCTATGCGAAGTTGCCGGCCTTGATAACAGTGAGTGGGCAGCGGCTAGTTCTCGCGCTGCTCGAACTGCGCATCCAGTTCGTGGTGGCGAAACTCGGTCTCGGGGTTCGACTCCCGGAGTCGAGTACCGCGACCGAACCATTTTAGTAGGTCCGGGGCACTGCTCAGATCACCTTCCTTTAGCCCCAGCCGTCTCCGGCAGCGCAACCAGAGTGTGGCGTGGAGCTTGTTAACATGCCGAGCGGCCGCTGCATCACCCACGATCTGGGCGGTGCAACGGCCGCTCTTTTGCTTGTAGGGAACCCCCGAGCTGCCTTGAACTAGTTGAGGTTGCTGAGGTAGCCGTTCGGGTCCAGGACATACTTCGTCGCGGCCCCGGCATCGAACTCGGCGTAACCCCGCGGGGCATCCTCGAGGGAAATAGCCGTGGCGTTGACCGCCTTCGCGATCTGGATCCTGTCATGCAGGATCGCCATCATCAGCTGCCGGTTGTACTTCATCACCGGGCACTGGCCGGTTGCGAAGGAGAGGGACTTCGCCCAGCCGGTACCCAGGGACAAGGACAGACTGCCCTTCTTGGCGGCCTCATCGGCGGCACCCGGGTCGCCGGTAACGTACAGGCCGGGAATGCCTACGGATCCACCGGCTGTGGTGATGTCCATCAACGAGTTGAGCACGGTGGCAGGCGCCTCCTGGGCGCCGTGGCCGTGGCCGCGGGCTTCAAACCCGACGGCGTCGATGCCGGCGTCGACTTCCCGGACGCCGAGGATCTGCTCAATCTGGTCCGCAGGGTCTCCGTTGGCCACGTTGACGGTTTCGCAGCCAAAGGACCGGGCCTGGGCGAGGCGGTCCTCGTTGAGGTCGCCGACGATGACCACGGCGGCGCCCAGCAGCTGGGCACTGGCGGCGGCGGCAAGTCCCACGGGCCCTGCCCCGGCAACATAGACGGTGGACCCGACGCCGACACCAGCCGTGACGGCGCCATGGAAACCGGTCGGGAGGATGTCCGAGAGCATGGTCAGGTCCATGATCTTCTCCAGGGCCTGGTCCCGGTCCGGGAAGCGGAGCAAGTTCCAGTCCGCGTAGGGGACCAGCACGTACTCCGCCTGCCCGCCGACCCATCCGCCCATGTCGACGTAACCGTAGGCGGAACCGGGGCGGTCCGGGTTCACGTTCAGGCAGATGCCGGTCTTGCGCTCCTTGCAGTTGCGGCAGCGGCCGCAGGAAATGTTGAAGGGAACCGAAACGATGTCCCCGACCTTGATGAACTCGACGTCGGGACCTGCCTCGATGACTTCACCGGTGATCTCGTGCCCCAGGACGAGGCCGGCCGGAGCGGTGGTGCGGCCACGGACCATGTGCTGGTCCGACCCACAGATGTTGGTGCTCACGGTGCGCAGGATGACACCGTGCGGAACCTTCCGGCCGACGTTGATGGGGTTGACTCCGGGGCCTTCCCTGAGTTCGAAAGTGGGGTACGGGGTATCGATGATTTCAACGATCCCAGGCGCCTTGTACGCAACGGCTTTGTTACCTGACATGGAGTGGCTCCTCTGGTTGGCGATAGAAGGCTCACAGAAGATCTGATGCTGGTTGCATCAGATCTTCTGTGAGCCAGTAGTTGTCAGTTGTCTAGAGCAAGTGGGGTCATGGGCAACTGGTGCGGCTTAGGCATCGATGACCATGTCGGTCTGCGCCGTGGAGCAGCAGGGCAGGAACTTGCCTGCGTCGATTTCCCGCTTGCGGATACCGCCCTGGTGGTTCATCTCGATTTCCCCGGAAAGCTTGACGACCTTGCAGGAGCCGCACATGCCTTCCTTGCAGTTGGCGCCGATCCGGACACCCGCACGCTGCGCCACCTCGAGGATGTGCTGGTCGGGATCAATCCGCACGTTTACGCCGGTGCGCATGAAGGACAGGGTGAGGCTGCCAGTTCCCACAGTCTCAAAGCTCGAGGCATCGGGGGTCACGGCCTCGGGCTTCTCGTCCGCACTACCCCCGGCCGCGGGCGCTTCCGGTTCGACGGTCTCCAGCGGCAGCCCCGTGGCCTCGAGGGGTCCGTCGGCGTCGTAGCCGGGCTCGTAGAGCCCGAACGCGCTCGGCTGGCTTTCGTAGTAATCCTCGGCGGACTCGGCGATTTCCTCGGCAATTTCCTCTGCGATGTCCGTTGCAAGCGCGATTTCTGCCTGGTACTCAAGGAGTGTCTGGCGGTCACCGGAGAAGAATTCCATGTAGATGGAGGTGTCGTCGACGCCGACCTTCTTCAGGAGTTCGGTGGCGCTGTTCAGGTAACCCTCGGGGCCGCAAGCGTAGACCTGGCGGCCGTTGGCGTCGGGAGCCACCTGGTCGAGCATGGCCGCCGTCAGCCTTCCGGTGAGCCCTTCCCACCCCTCGGGCTTGCTGCGGTCGCCCAGGGAGTAGAAGACCTTGATGCGCGCATCCACGGACGCGATGTAGGCCAGCTCCTGGTGGAAGGCAAAGCCTCCAGCTTCCGCCCCGTGGTACAGGACAACTACATCGGCGTGTCCGGGCAGGGAGTGGATGGTCCGCACCATGGACATGATGGGGGTGATGCCTGCGCCGGCTGCCAGCAGGAGGTAACGCGCCCGGCGGTCGGCGTCGGGCAGGTGGAATGCCCCGACCGGTCCGAGCATGTCCAGGACGGTGCCGGGTTTGACGTTTTCATGCACCCACGGGGAAACCAGGCCCGTGGGGTCGCGCTTGACGCTGATGCTGAACGTCCACGGCTGTGTTGGCGAACTGGACAGCGAGTAGCTGCGGTCCACCGGATCCTGGTCCTCACCGTTGACCGGAAAGGCGACGTTTACATACTGGCCCGCACGGAAGGCCAGGGGCGCACCGTCGGTGCGGCGGAACACGAAGGTCATGAGGCCGCCGGCCTCGACAACAGTCTCTACGCATTCAGCCATGAACTCCTGCGGGTGCCAAGGGCCCAGTGCACGGGCAGCGCGGGCGGGTGCCTCGGTGCTGCCCATGACCCTGTTCCACGGCATCTCAAGACCGCGAATGCGCTGTGGTTCCTGGATCACCGTTTCAGTAAGGAGTTCTGTCATGCCAAGTGCTCCTGAACGCGCTGCACGTACCAGTTGATGAAGGCCTCAACCTGGTATTCGCTCTTCATGTACGGGCCGGGCTCGTACGCAGGGCTTGCAGCGCCCTGCTGGCACAGTTCAACGAACGCCTTGTCCTGCAGGTTGGTCTGCTTCCAGGTGTAGGTGAGCTTTTCCAGGTCGTAATCGACGCCTTCTTCGGCGTCGTCAGCCACCAGCCAGGTGGTGCGGACCAGCGACTGGTGTTCGTTGATGGGGAAGACGCCAAACGTGATGACGTGGTCCCCGAGGAAGTGGAACCAGCTATTGGGCTGCAGGTGCATCGAGCAGCGGCCAAGGCGGAAGTCCGGCAGGTCGCCGAGGAGCTTCTTGGAAAGCCGGCGACCGTCGGCGGAGAACGACTCGCCTTCGCCGTCCAGGGATTCGCGGGAGATGCGGATTCCGGCGATGCGGGTGTCAAGTTCCTCGACTACCTCGTAGGGCAGGCCGTAGCGGCGGCACCGTTCCTCGAGGGACGACTGGGCTTCCTTGTTGCGGTCCCATACTTCCTCGAGGTGGGTCGGGATGAGACCCTCTGTCAGGCCCCATGTGGGGAAGAGGGAGCAGGCGAGTTCCGGGTGTCCATCGCAGTGGTAGCACTCACGGTTGTTCTCCATGACGAGCTTCCAGTTGCCCTCTTCGATGATGTTCTGCTGGTAGGCGATCTTCGTCTTGGACAGGTCATGGGGTGCGAGGTAGGGCTCGAAGATCTTCGAGGTCTCGTCGAAGTCTGTGGGCGGTTCGTCAGCGATGCAGACGAAGATGAGTCCGGCAACCTCGCGGCTGTGGGCGCGCTTGAGCGCGAAGCAGTTCTTGTCGAACTTCGCCTCGCCGGGGGCTGAGGCGTGGATCAGGTTGCCCTCGGGGGAGTAGGTCCAGGAGTGGTAGCCGCAGACGAGGTTTCCGGTGGAACCGGCAGCTTCGGTCAGGACGCGGGCCCCGCGGTGGCGGCAAACGTTGTGCAGGACGTTGACGTCCCCTTCGTCGGTGCGGAGGACGATCAGGGAGTAGGGACCGTAATCGACGGTGATGTAGTCGCCCGGCTCCGGCAGCTCAGCGACGCTGCCGGCAAAGATCCAGTGCTGGCCGAAAATGGCCTCCATGTCGACCTTGAAGATGGCCGGGTCGGTGTAGAAAGGGGCATCGAGGGAATACCCCTTACGCCGGAACGCAAACAACTCGGTGATCTCTGCCAGCTGCTCTGCAGGCAATGATGAAGCGAGTTTTCCGCGTGAGTTGAGGGGGACGTTCACTGAGGTGGTCATCTGTTTCCTCCCAAAGGGCTGGGTAGTGTGCGGGTCGTGGGGGCCACGGAGTTTGTGGGGGCAACCGGTGTTGTCGAAGGCGCCATGGTCATACGGTTCGGGGAGGATCGACCCGCGCAACAGGCGCAGGACTTAGAAAATAACCGTATGCGTGTGACGCAACACCAATCACCATGTGCAACAGTGTGACTCCTGCCACGCTTACTGTCAATTGCTACAAACGGGTCGAACGTAAGGAATTTTGTTGCCCCTGAATTGCGGTCACGAACTGCCGGGATTTCCGGCGCCCGGCAGGCCCGACTGCAGGGGTCCGCTTTGAATTACGACGGCGGCGGGTCGCCTCTGGTGCCGGCGGCCAGCGTGCGCCACGTTGGCCACATAACGTGGACGTTCCAGCGGGAAAGTGCTGACTGAAACCTACTGCTTGTTGTTCTTGCCGTCGCCCGGTTTGTCGGGCTTGCCCTGTTTGGGCTTGTCATCCGGGCCGCCCTCCATGGGCGCGTCGTTTTCGGCCTGCCCGGGTTCCTGCCCGGCCAGGTCTTCACGCTCCTGATCGACCCGGTCTTCATTAACCGCCGGGGCCGCTGGTGCAGGGTTCACAATGATGACTGGTGCAGGTTCCGGAATTACGGCAGGCGCGGGGTTGTGGTTGGCCTCGGGGGCGGGTGGGGTGGCCGTGGGAAGAGCTTCAACCGGTGCGTCCGCGGAGGCCAGGAGGATTTGGAGGTCATTCCGGACCAGGCGCAGGGCGTTGATAACGCTGCGGAATTGCTCGAACGTCAACCCGTTCCCCGTGGCTTTGTCCGTGGCATCTTTTTCCAATCGGTCCAGGTGCTCCAGCGCCGCGTGAAGATCACCGGTACTTACCGCCTGCCGCACCTGCGTCAGCATTGGCAACAGCGCGGGGGTGGTTTCGAGGGCTGCTTCGAGCTGATCGAGGTGGTAATCGACCGGATTGTTGTGCACGGGAATTGCCTGGCCGGCTGGTGCGGCGGCCGGGTTCGGCCCGCTTTCCCCAAAAGTGGCCGTGGTGGCACCGGTCAGGATGACTGCTGCGGCGGCAGCACCGATGACGGCCCGGCCGCGTTTGCCACGCTTCCTTGGATGCGGGGAATCTGCCGGGGCGCGTGGTGGCAATGGGGGACGCCCATTGCCGAATACCGGTGCCGCTGCCGGGCTGGCCGGCGCAGGGGCCATCCTTGGCGCGTTCCCGCGCAACACCAACTGCTCCAGAGCGGCTGCGGCCTCTGCAGCAGTAGGCCGGTCTGCGGAATGGCGGGCGGTCATTGCGGTCAGCAGGGCCTTCCAGTCAGCGCCGATGCCGCCTGGAATTAGGGGGTCCCGATGAATTCTTGCCACTCCGGACTCGATGTGGCTGCCGGGGAACTCGACCTGGCGGGTAAAGCATTCCAGCAGCACCAGGCCCAGGGAGTAGACGTCGCTCGCGCCATCCAGCGGCTCGCCGAGGGCCTGCTCGGGGCTCAAATATGCGGCAGTGCCGACGGTGCGGCCTGTCCCGGTCAGGTGGTCTTCCTCCATGACGCGGGCGATGCCGAAGTCTGCGAGCTTTGCCTTCCATCGGGCACCGGCCCGGCCGGAGCGGGGGTAGAGGAGGACGTTGCCGGGTTTTATGTCCCGATGAATCACGCCGCGGGCGTGAACATACTCCAGTGCGGAAGCGACATCCGATCCCATCGACGCAATGTCCGCCGGCGCCATCGCGCCGTCCCGCAGGTGACGGCGCAGGTCCGGGCCGGGCACGTACTCCATGACCACGAAGGTGCGCTCAATGGCCTGGTCCGTGCCGGCGTCGAACAGGGTGACCAGGGACGGGTGGATCAGGGAGGCAAGGATCCGAACCTCGGCTTCCTGGCGCGCGAGCAATTCCGGCTCGCCGCCTTTCCTGGAAAAGACCTTCAGGGCAACTTCCCGGCTCAATACTTCGTCAACGGCCCGGTACACCGCTGCGGACGCGCCACGGCCGATCAGTTCCTGAAGCCGGTAACGCTGGCACAAGAGCTGGCCTGTCACCGCCGGCCGCTGTACTTCTGTCATGCGGGCTCCTAAGAATCTTGCTTGTTGTCGTCCTGCTCCGCGCGGTATTCCTCACAGTCCCGCGTTACGAATTTGCAGGCCGCAAGGTAGTAAGGCTGCTTAGTAGATTACACCCGTGCCGTCGAAACTACTCGCGGGTATAAAGCAGGCGTCAGTACAGAGTTCCTGTTGATCTACTCGCTGGCGCCAAAAATGGCCCGCGCTGCCTCTGGATGAAGCACAAATTCCGGATCGCCATTCTCGTCCGTGCTGCCGGATGAGACGTAATAGCCGATGAACTGTCCAGATCCAGGAGGCGTACCTAAGCGCTGTTTACGTGGTGTTAATCACGGCGCTTTAGATTTGGCTTATCCATGTTGGGAGCCGCGATGCCTACGGGTTAGAAGGCAACTTCAGGCTGCGGTTCCCAGCATGGCTCTCGACCTTCTGCCCAGGACGTATAGGCACTTTTCGGTGCTGATGCGCCTGGATCAGCGCCGGATCGTTGTATTCACCGGCCCGGTCTTCAGCGAGCGCGATACCGTCTACCGGGGCGTCGGCATCCCGCTGCGCTTCTTCAAAGTCGCCGCCTTTATCCACGACGGCGGGCTTGCGGCTACGGGCTACGTCCTGGACCAGACCCCGCAACTGGCCAACCTGCCGGATGCTCATTGCAGCGGAGCGGATGCCCATGGCAGCGAGCCTCGGTACCTCGCGCACCGGAATCACGTGGCGGGAACTATCCGCACCTGAGGACCACGACCTGGACTTTGATTTGGAGCCATGGGCGCAGGCAGGGTGGGATGGTTGGCCGGAAAGCTCGGCTACGCCGCCTGGACCCGGGGTATGACGGGCACCACAGGTGTGCCTCCGGCTGGCTTGTGGTGGGGGCGGATAGCGTGGAACCGCCCGATTTCAACAGAAGGACCGTTAGATTATCCGCTTTACCTCCCCGGCCCTGACCGCCGTCGCCGCCCTTTTCCTGGCCGGTTCTCTCGTTGGTTGTGATGCCGCAACCAATGCCCTTGAAGCTATCGAATTTGCCCAGGGCTCCGCTGCCGGTGATCCCGGGGCGGGAGGAGCTTCCGGCACTGATGCCGCTCAGGCGCTTGCGCAACTCGAAGGCATTCCGGTGAAGGGACGCGCCCCGAAGACCGGCTACAGCCGGGATGAGTTTGGACCCGCGTGGGCTGACACCGACCACAACGGCTGCGACACCCGCAATGACATCCTCGCCCGGGACCTCGCGAACGAAACCTTCAAACCCGGTACAAACAACTGCGTCGTCGCTGGAGGGTCTCTCGCGGACAAATACACGGGCGCAACCATCAAATTCGTCCGCGGGCAGGACACCAGCTCGGACGTACAGATCGACCACATCGTTCCGCTCAGCGACGCATGGCAGAAAGGCGCGCAGCAGCTCAGCGCCGACAGGCGCAAGGAACTCGCCAACGACCCGCTGAACCTCATGGCCGCCGACGGCCCCACAAACGCCGCGAAGGGTGACAAGGACGCGGCCACCTGGCTGCCGCCCAACAGGTCATTCCGGTGCGAGTATGTTGCCCGCCAAACTGCCGTTAAGGCGAAGTACCAGCTTTGGGTCACCCGGGCCGAGCGAGATGCCATTGCAGGCGTCCTCACAGGTTGCCGGTAGCGGCGTGGCGCAACAGCGGAAGTATCTTGCGGCAGGGGAAGGCAGCCTGCAAAACACTTTGACCCTCATTATGCTCTGAACATGGCGGTTCAGGATTCGGCGGGAAACAAGACCAAAGGGCTCAATGAAGACCTTCGTCAACGGCGCGGGTGGATAGTGACGATTGCCGTTGGCTTGGCCCTGCATGTCCTCAGCATCGTTGTCGGCTTAAGGCCGGCAGGGCCGCTCTGCGGCAGCCCTCTCCTCCCGGAAAGCCGCGCTGCGGAAGAGGCCGATGCGCAGATGCACATCACCGGCCTGGCGGCCGAGTGCTACCGCAACATCGATGCCGCGGCCATGCCGGTGTGGAGCCTGATGGCCTTGGGGATCGGACTGGTCCTGGCAGGGGTCGCCGTCCGGATTGTCGGGATCCGGCGTTCGATCGACAGGAACCGGAACCTGACAGGGCCGGCGCAGAGCTAGCGGCACGCTGCGGTCCTGAGAGGCGTCTCTCCCTACTTAGATAGGGGGATTTGCTAATTGACTTTATACCTCAACCTGAGGATCCTCGATCATACGGATGCGGTGCCTTACCGCCTGCTCAGATCGGGTAGCCATGGGCAATGTTGACTATGGAATTTATGAGCTGGACCTCATGCAGTCCTGGCAGCTCCGCCAGGGCGGGAGTACCCTTCACGTTGCAGCACGCCAACAGCGGCTGATTGCCGCCCTGGCCGTCCGCGGTCCCAGCCTCCGGACCTACATCGCCGGAATGCTGTGGCCGGAGTATCCGGAAGCGAAAGCACTGGAAAGCCTGCGTGTGACCGTCCACCTGGTCTCCCGGCAGCTGCCCGGCCTGCTGGTCAAGGACGGTGCGCTGCTGTCCCTTCACCACGAGGTCGACGTAGACCTGCATGCCGTGCGGTTGATCCTGAAGGAAGCAGCCCTTCCGGGCGGAACGACGGCGGCGGGCAGGCTTCAGGAGTTGCGTGACCTTGAGTTCCTCCCGGGCTGGTACGAGGACTGGGTGCTGTTCGAGCAGGGGCGGCTGCGGCACGACCGGCTCCGCGCCTTCTCGCTGCTGTCGCGGCAGTTCGCCGGCCAGGGGAACCACGAGGCCGCCGCAGAGGCTGCAATCGCGGCTCTGGCAATCGAACCACTCTACGAGAGCGCCGTACGGGTCCTGGTGGCAGCAGAACTCGCACAGGGGAATGTGGCCAGCGCCATGCTGGCGTACGAAAAGTACCGGGAACAGCTGTCGGAGGACATGGGTGTCACACCGTCAGACGCGCTGAGGAAGCTGATCAGCGGTGCCACCGGACAGCGGCCGCGTTCCGCGGACGTGCAGCTAGTGCCCGCCGGAAGCAGCCGACTGATTCAACAGCCACTGCTGGACAACGTGTAGGACCTTGTCCGGGTCGGCGGCCGAGACGGTTGTCTGCTGGTTGCCCAGGGCCGGCCCGTAGGTGATTCTCGCACGGAAGCCAGGAGGTTGCCCCTCGCGTTCATGCCACGTGCGGATTACCAGGGTGCCGGCATCCGGACCGGTGGTAAGGCCTTCCAGCGCATCGTCAGGTCCTGCCCCAACATCGTCCCCTCGCATGGTCTCCCCAATCTCGGCCGGCCCCGTTCGCCGCCTGGAAAGCGGCGTGGCTGCCGGCAACGCGTCGCGCCGGAGCATGGCTCCCGGGTTGACGGGCCACTGCGCCGAACAGCACCCATCCTGCCCCACGACACCTGGGAGCCGGCTTTCCTTTAGCAAGAATTCGGAGAATATTGAGCTTCCCGGGTGCTGCGGGTTTGACAGACGGCTCGGGACGGTCAGGGCCGGTTCACTGCCAGGTCCGGGAACAGGTTTCACCAATACATGAGGGCGGTCTGCCCGGACTCGCCGGCCCAGTAGAGCCGCACCCGCACCACGTAACGCCGTCCCTGGAAAAGCCTGGCTGAAAGGCGGGAATTGCGGTCTTCGCCGCTGTCGTCATCACCGGCGACGAAACGCAGCTCGCCGTCGACGTCCTCGAACAGCACCAGGACCGTGTCCGCTGTCCCGAACGTGGCTATCTCGTACGTCCGCGAGGCGCCCGGTTCCAAGGCGAAGTCCGCCTGCTCCGCCGGCTCCAGCGAAAGCGGCACAGACCTGAACGGGTCCAGGAGGGGCAGTTCGGCCTTGATGGCGGGAAAGAACTTCCGCACCCATTCCTTGTCCGCTTCGGACAGGCCGCCCGGCGGGTTCAGGCCTGCCTGGAACCGGGCAGGTTCCCTGATGAGGCCCGCCGGAAACCAGTATTCCATCACGGAGTCGGGATCCCACGGGGAGCCTTCAACCTCGCTTGGGTCGATCTTCCGCAACACATTGTGCAGGGTCTGCTCCGGCGGCCAGTGGTTCGGCGCCCCGCCAAAATACTCGTAGACCTTGGGTTCGTCCCAAACGATCCCGGCGAACGGATTCTGGTGCTCATGCGGCATGCCGAGGGTGTGGCCGATCTCGTGCAGCGCCGTGGTGCGGCCGTAGTCATCGGTGAGGTCCCAGCCAAAGTTCATGGTTGGTTCCGTCATGCTGATTTCCAGCACGTCCCGCCCCACATAGGACCAGGACCCGTCACCTTGGTCGAAGGCGACCCGGACTTCCGCCTCGCTTCGGTCGGACACCTCGGTGAACTCCAGCCCGATGCTCAGGTCCTTCCATTCCTGGAAGGCCTTCCGCACCGCGGCCTTCTGCGGCGCCGGGCCTTCGAAGAACCAGAAGTGCAGCACCGTGCCGTTCACCCACTTCGCCCTCAGGCGGCGGATAAGCCTCTCCCTGCCAGGTGCGAGGTCGGGACGCAACACCGCGCGGGTCTGGGGCCTGACGTCGCAGTGCGGCCGGGCATCCTGTGCGTTCATGGTGCGTTCTCCTCTGCCGTCGCTCCCGGTGGCTCCGTCCCGGCTGAGCCGGCCTGCAGGACGGCCTCGTCCCAGTGAAACGCAGCCGCGTTACTGGCGCATTACCGCCGGCCACGGGTGCTTGGAGGCACCTAAGGTGCCCGGTAACGCCGTCGTAACGGCATGCATGCTCAACTGCCCCCAACCGCGCGGGGAGCGAAAGCGCCGCCGCGGCACTTGACGGAATAGGGGACAGGCAATGGGCATCCCGGGCGCCGATGGCAGGCTACCCATCATCTATGTCCGCGGTTTCGCCGGCAACGGCCGTGCCATCAACAGCGCCGTGGATGATCCCTTCTACGGCTTTAGCCAGGGATCTGTCCACGTCCGCTCGGACAGCCGCGGGAAAGCCAGGTTCCACCAGTTCGAGTCCCCTATGCTGCGCCTCGTCACGGACCACAAGTACGAGGTTCCCGTGCACGGCGACCAGTGGGCGTACCTGCAGGGCGTGGACGCCGGAACCGTCAACCCTGCATCCATCTGGATCCACCGCTTCTACGACGACTCTGCGGATACCTTTGGCGAGGATCCGGAAAAGTTTTCCTTCGAAGAGGCCGCACACGACCTCTTCAGGCTCATCAAGCTGGTGCTCGACAGGACAGGGGCGCCCAAGGTCTTCCTGGTGGCGCACTCGATGGGCGGACTGATCTGCCGGTCCCTCCTCCAGCGGGTCATTCCGGAGGAGATGGCCGACGCCGACGGGAACGTGGACCCTGCTGCGGGCACCGTGTACGTCGCCAGGGTCTTTACCTACGCGACTCCGCACGGCGGCATCAACTTCGTCGTCGGCTATGGCCTGCTGGAACGGATCAGGGACGCCACCGGCATCCAGGGTGCCGACATCTTCGGCCCTGACCGGATGTATGACTACCTCACTCCGGCAGCCCGCCGTCGGACCCTCCGCCGCGATGCCTTCCAGGCGACGGAAATGCCTGACGACGGGTTTCCGGTGGGCGAGCTGTTCTGCCTGGTGGGCTCCAACCCCGAGGACTACGACGTCGCGTTCGGGCTGTCTTCAAAGGCGGTTGGCCCGCGCAGCGACGGGCTTGTGCAGATAGACAACGCCGCGGTCCGGGGCGCCCCGCTGGCCATCGTCCACCGCAGCCACAGCGGGCGTTACGGCATCGTCAACTCCGAAGAGGGCTACCAGAACCTGCAGCGGTTCCTCTTCGGCGACCTTAAAATCCAGGTGGAACTTGTGGGCTTCACCGTAGGGCGGGACGCGCCGCGGGAGGTTGAATTCCAGCTGGATGTCGGCGTGGCCATCCGGGGCCTGCCGGTGATGGTCCACGAGCAGAGCGCCGCCCACTTTTGCCCGGTGCAGATCGAGCGCTGGCGGGAAGGCGACCCCATCGACTCACCCCAGCCGCTGCTCACCACGTTCCTGTCCTCGCAGGCTCCCCGCCCGCTGGTGGGCGGAAGGAGCGTCCCCCGGCTCCGGCAGGCGTTGCGGCTGCGGCTGATGTCCATCGTCGAGAAACAAGGCCGGTTCTTTTTCGAAGACCACATGGAGCAGACGGAGGACTGGCAGGACACCCTGGTGGTGGACATCGAACCGCCGTCCGCGAAACAGCCCCTGCCCACGGCCTGGGCGGCATGGAACAGCACCATTCCCACTGCCCTGCGGGACTGGATCCCGGACGACCGGGACCGCCTGCTGGACCGGGACGGAACGGCCAACCGGTGGAGCGGCCGGATCGACGTTCCCGCCCTGATGAAGCCGCTCCTGGGTGACAACGCGGGCCTGCAGATCACCGTGACCCCGCGCATACTTCCCCTCTAGCCCAACTCACCACCGGATGTCGGTGATGCTGGCCAGCGGGGCGCGCTCGCCGGGTGCAAGCAGCGTGGTGCGGCCGTCCGCGGGTTGCAGGGCGGCCGGAAACCTAAGGAGTATGCGTTCCTCCAGTTCCGGGATGGTGACCTGGAACGCGCGGAACTCGTCCAGGTCCAGGGCCTCCAGCGGGTTGAGGTTCTGGGTCAGCAGGAATGCCGCGCTCTTCAGCTCGCCCTGTTCCTTGTAGACCAGGATCTTCCAGAACTCCCGTGGCAGGCGGACGCCGCGGTATTCGCGGTCGGTGTCACGGAAGACCGGCCCGCCGAAGGCCGTCACCTTGAGGTCCTGCACGTCGACGTCGGCGAAGACGGCTTCCTCGAGCCGCCCCCACACGCCTGCCTTGCCGCTCTGGTTGAAGTCGTCCATCTGCGGCGCGATGTTCGTGAAGAAGAACGAGTCCTCGTTGGCCTGCTTTGCCTCCGGCATCGAACCCCACAGCAGGTCGGCGCGGCGGGCGATGTGCCCGCGGTCCAGGCGGTTTCCGCTATACAGTTCGTCGCCGTTCTGGAACTGCTCGGGAATCCTGGAGTCCTTCAGGAAGGAGATGCCTTTCCGGCTGATTTTCTTGATGCTGCCGCCGTCGATGTTCCACGCCACCCAGCGCGCGAACCCGCGGGACCTGCTGACGGCCAGGGAGAAGTGCGTGTAGGGAATGGCGGGTGAACCGTCGAGCCGGACGGTGTCCTCACCCAGACTGGCGTCGATGGCGGGAACTTCCAGCTCCGCGCCGAGGAACCCTGATTCGTAGCCGGATTTTCGGGCAGCCGCCGTCTCACTCATGCGCGGACGGTAGTTCCGGACGCGTTACCCGCGCGTTACGGCGCTTTGGCCAACAGCCCCTACACCAGCGGCCACGGGTAGCGCATGCCGGTAGGGTCGGCTGGCAGCACCTGCTCAAGCAGCATGCGCCGCACCCGCCGCTGCAAAGCCGAAATTTCCACGGGATCAAGCAGTTCAGGCAGTTCCGCGGGGACATCACCGGCCAGGGGAGCAATGTCGTCAAGCAAAGCGCGGGGGATCGGCTCGCCGGCGAAGTCCCAGATGACCGTCCGCAACTTGAAGGCCGCGGAGAAACACAGTCCATGGTCGATGCCCCAGACCCTGCCGTCGTGGCCCCGGAGCACATGCCCGCTTTTGCGGTCAGTGTTGTTGGCCACGAAGTCGAACAGCGCAATCCGCGCCAGGGCTGCATGGGTCTCCGGCGCATCCTCATGGAGGGTGAAGTAGTGTTCGCGGAAGTCGCAGTCCACAAACCACTGGAGAGAACCGATCCCCAGGGGTGCCTCGGCACGGACTACCGTGGGCGGGACAATGCCCCACCCCAGGTATTCGCTGAGCACGTAGGCCGCGCGTTCCCGCCGGTACAGCCCCGGCTCGAAATCCGAGAGCGGCCGCTCGCCCGCTTCGGGTTTGTAGATGGCACGGCCGGTGTCATCCCCGCAGGCCACCTGGACCAGGAACGTCGCGTTGCTGCTGCGCGGCATCTGCCCAAGCAGCTCCACACTGCCTTCACCGAGCAGCCCCATTTCCCGGGCGGGGACCTGCCCCATCTCACGGCCTCCGCAGCCCGCTCAGCGGATCCGACGTTGAGTTCACCGTGAGCACCGCCGGCGCCTTCCGTTCCACATAGGAAATGGCCGATACGGATGCCGTGCTGATGACGATGCGCTGGAACAGGTCCAGGTGGGTGCCCAGGGCGTGGGCCACGGCTGCCTTGATGGGATCGGCATGGGAGAAACATACGACGACGCCTCCGCGGTGGGCAGCGGCCAGTACCTCGAGTGCGCCCACCATGCGTGCCTGCATTCCCCGGAAACCTTCACCGTTGGGAAACCGGAAAGCGGACGGGTTGTGCTGCACGGTCTGCCATTCCGGCAGACCTGCCAGATCTGCGAGCGCTGCTCCGGTCCAGTCGCCGAAGTCGCACTCCAGAAGCCCTGCGTCCGGGGTCACCGCAATACCGGTGGCGAGGGACGTGGGCTCCGCCGTCTCGCAGGCGCGCTCCAGCGGAGACGAGTAAACAGCGTCGACAGGTAAGCCATCAAGGCGTTCCGCCACCTGGCGGGCCTGCGCCCGGCCGCGGTCGGACAAGTGCAGGCCGGGCGCACGTCCCGGCAGCACTTGGCCCGTGGTGGGCGTCTCTCCATGGCGGACCAGGAGGAGGAGCGTGCTTTCAGCAGTCATCAGCAACAAGGGTAGCGTCTGGGAATCCGGGCAAACCCCTCGATTAGCGGGAGGGCGGGGCTTACCGTAGAGGAGTGACTGATCGTCCCGATATCTTCACGGTTGGCGAACTGCGTGCCGCCGGCCATGTGCAAAAGGACCTGAGGCAGGAAATCCGCGACAACCTGGTCGCCGCGCTCGCCGCCGGCCGGGACCCCTGGCCCGGAATGTTCGGTTTCAGCCGGACCGTCCTGCCGCAGCTGGAACGTGCCCTGATCGCCGGGCACGACGTCGTGTTGCTGGGCGAACGGGGCCAGGGAAAGACCCGCCTGCTCCGCACTCTGGCCGGGCTGCTGGACGAGTGGTCGCCGGTGATTGAGGATTCGGAACTCAACGAACACCCTTACCAGCCCATCACGGAGCAGTCCCGCGCGCGGGCCCTGACCGAAGGCGACCGGCTGCGGGTGGGATGGCGCCACAGGTCGGAGCGGTATGTGGAAAAGCTTGCGACGCCGGACACCTCCGTGGCGGACCTCATCGGCGACGTCGACCCCATGCGGGTGGCCGAGGGCCGCCGGCTCGGTGACCCGGAAACCATCCATTACGGCCTGGTTCCGCGTTCCAACCGAGGCATCATCGCCATCAACGAGCTGCCTGACCTCGCCGAACGCATCCAGGTGGCCATGCTCAACGTGATGGAGGAACGGGACATCCAGATCCGCGGGTACGTGCTGCGGCTGCCGCTCGACGTGCTGGTGGTCGCGTCCGCGAACCCGGAGGACTACACCAACCGCGGCCGCATCATCACGCCCCTGAAGGACCGTTTCGGTGCCGAGATCCGCACACACTATCCGATTGAGCTGGCCGACGAGGTGGCCGTCATCCGGCAGGAGGGCCGCCTGGTGGCCGACGTTCCGCCCGTCATCCTGGAGATCCTTGCCCGCTACACCCGGGCCCTGCGTCAGTCGCCGGCGGTTAACCAGACCTCCGGCGTTTCCGCCCGCTTCGCCATCGCCGGGGCTGAGACCGTGGCCGCCGCTGCCTTGCGGCGCGCCAGCGTGCGCGGGGAGGACCAGGCCGTGGCGCGGATCGTCGACCTGGAACCGGCAGCCGAGGTCCTGACGGGCAAGATCGAGTTCGAATCGGGTGAGGAAGGCCGCGAACAGGGCATCCTGAACCATCTCCTGCGCACCGCCACCGCCGAAGCTGTCCGCGCCCACTTCCACGGCATCGACATGGGACCGCTTGTGGCGGCGCTGGACGGCCACACCACCGTCACCACCGGGGAGCAGGTCACCGCCCGCGAATTCCTCCAGAACCTCCCGTCGCTGAATGGCTCCGGACTCTACGACGAAATCAGCGCGCGCCTGGGCGCGCAGAACGACGGACAGCGGGCGTCCGCCGTCGAACTGGCGCTTGAAGGGCTATACCTCGCCAGGCGGATCTCCAAGGAGTCCGACGACGAGGCAACGGTCTACGGCTAGGTACAGTTACGGCCACGTAGGGGAGGCAACATGGTGCCGCACGACCGCGCACGGTACGGCCGGTACGCCGGCGGGCCCGATCCGCTTGCGCCGCCGGTGGATCTGGCGGAGGCGCTCGAGGCGGTGGCCGAGGACGTTATGGCAGGGTATTCCCCACGCCATGCGTTGCAGGAATACCTGCGCCGGGGCGGCCGGGACCGGGAAGGGCTGGACGACCTGGCCCGGCGCGTGCAGCAGCGGCGCCGCGACCTGCTTGGCCGGCACCGGCTGGACGGGACCCTCAATGAAGTCCGGAAGCTGCTGGACACCGCAGTGCTGGAGGAACGCAAGCAGCTCGCCAGGGACGCGATGATGGACAACACGGACCGGGCGTTCCGCGAGATGCAGCTGCAGAACCTGCCCGCGTCCACCGCGGCCGCCGTCAATGAACTCACTTCCTACGACTGGCAGTCCGGCGCTGCCAGGGAAGCGTACGAGCGAATCAAGGACCTGCTGGGCCGGGAAGTGCTGGACCAGCGCTTCGCCGGGATGAAGCAGGCGCTCGAAAGCGCCACCGACCAGGACCGCGAGGCGGTCAGCGCAATGCTCCGCGACCTCAACGAGCTGCTCGGCAAACACCGCCGCGGCGAAGACACCGACGCCGATTTCCAGGAGTTCATGGCCCGGCACGGCCAGTTCTTCCCCGAAAACCCGCGCTCCGTCGAGGAGCTGGTGGACGCGCTGGCCAAGCGCGCGGCCGCAGCCCAGCGGCTCCTGCAGTCCATGTCCGCCGAGCAGCGCGACGAACTAATGCGGCTCTCGGCCCAGGCGTTCGGTTCGCCGGAGCTGATGGCCCGGCTTGACCAGCTGGACGACACCCTGCGGGCGCTCCGGCCCGGGGAGGACTGGAGCGGCTCGGAACGCTTTGAGGGCCAGGAAGGGCTCGGCCTGGGCGACGGCACCGGTGTGCTGCAGGACATCGGGGAACTGGATGCGCTGGCCGAGCAGCTCTCCCAGTCATACAGCGGCTCCCGGCTGGACGATCTGGACCTGGACGCCCTGGCCCGCCAGCTGGGTCAGGGTGCCGCCGTCACCGCGCGTACCCTTGCGGAGATCGAGCGGGCAATGCACGACGGCGGCTACCTGCGGCGGGGTGCCGACGGTGACCTCCGGCTCTCCCCGCAGGCCATGCGCAGGCTGGGGAAGTCACTGTTGCGGGATACCGCCCGACAGTTATCCGGCCGGCAGGGGCGGCGGGAAACCAGGACCGCGGGTGCCGCCGGCGACCAGACCGGCTCCAGCCGGCAGTGGGAGTTCGGGGACGCCGAGCCGTGGGACGTGACCCGGACCATGACGAACGCCATCCGCCGCACCGTGGCAGAGGGCGGCGATCCCGGCCGCGGATTTCGGCTGGGTGTGGACGACATCGAGGTGACCGAAACGGAGGCCCGGACCCAGGCCGCCGTCGTCCTGCTGGTGGATGTGTCCTTTTCCATGGCTGCCGAGGGCCGCTGGGTGCCCATGAAGCGCACCGCACTCGCCCTGCACCACCTGGTCTCCACTAAATTTCGGGGGGACCGGCTGCAGCTGGTCACGTTCGGCCGCTACGCGCAGTCCATGGACATCGGCCAGCTCACCGCCCTGCCGGCACTCCGGGAACAAGGCACCAACCTCCACCACGGGCTGCTGCTGGCCGGACGGTTCTTCCGCAAGCACCCGTCCATGCAGCACGTCCTGCTGGTGGTAACGGACGGCGAACCCACCGCGCACCTGCTGCCGGATGGTGAATCGTGGTTCTGCTGGCCGCCGGACCGCGAAACCATTCGGGCCACCGTCACCGAACTCGACCGGCTGGGCCGCACCGGCGTGCAGGCAACGTTCTTCCGGCTTGGCAACGACCCGGGGCTTGAGCGGTTCGTCCAGCGCATGGCACGGCGGATCGATGCACGGGTGGTTGCACCGGATGTGGGCGGGCTTGGTGCCGCCGTGGTGGGGGAGTACCTGCGGGCCCACGTCCGCAGTTCGTATGACGATGCCGGCTGGGCGCTTTAGGTCACGCTGTTCCGGGGGTGCCAAGGCCGGCCTGCGCTACGAGTTCCGTCAGCCAGGGCCGATGTCCGCGGTGAAATGTGATGCCCTCCGGCAGGCCCTTCACCGACGCCTCCGAACGGGCGATGTCGATGGTGATCCGGCCGCCTCCCAGGGGTGCGTTGGTGATGTGCAGGTCGCCGTATGATTTCGGCAGTGCCGGGTCCATCCAGAAGCCGCCCAGCGGAACGTGGGCGTCGTACCGCATCAGGCTGGTGATCAGCATGATGGGTGTGGTGGCTGCCCATGCCTGCGGCGAGCAGGCGGTGGGGTACGGCACCGGTTCCGCCACCTGGTCCCGGCTGAACCCGCAAACAGTTCCGGGAGCCGGCCGTCAGAGTAGTCTGCCGCTTCAAGCAGTGCCGTGGCGATGCGCTGCGCCTCCTCCACGAAGCCGTAACGCATGAGGCCCGCCGCGATGATGGCGTTGTCGTGCGGCCAGACAGATCCGTTGTGGTAGCTCGCCGGGTTGTAGGTTCCCATGTCCGTGGCAAGGGTCCGGACGCCCCACCCGCTGAACATCTCCGGCGACATCAGCCGTTCCGCCACCAGCGGCACCTTGTCATCATCAATGATGCCTTGCCAGAGGCACTGGCCCATATTGGAGGCGCAGGCGTCCACCGGGCGCTTCCTGCCGTCCAGGGCTACGGCGAAGTAGCCGTGGTCCGGCAGCCAGAACGCCTCGTTGAACTTCTCCTTCAGCGCCGCCGCCTCCCCGGTGAGCTGCGCCGCCAAAGGCGCGTCGCCGCCGTCGTACGCCATCCACGCCCGCGACAGCAGGGCGGAATTCACCAAAGCCTGCACCTCGCAAAGGGCGATGGGCGGCTCGGCGAGGGTGCCGTCAGCGAAGTTGATGCCGTTCCACGAGTCCTTCCAGCCCTGGTTGAGCAGGCCCTGGTCATTCAGGCGGGAGTATTCGACGAAGCCGTCGCCGTCCTTGTCGCCGTAGTTCCGGACCCAGTCCAGCGCCCGGTCCGCGTTGGGCAGCAGGGCGGCGATGGTGTCCTTCGCGAAGCCCCACCGGCTGACCGAGCCCAGCGTCACCACGAACTGGGGCGTGGCGTCCACGCTGCCGTAATAGACCGACTTCCCGCCCAGGGCCAGCCCGGAGGACACCCCCAGGCGTACCTCGTGGAGGATCTTCCCGGGTTCCTCCTCACTCACCCGGTCCACCGCCCTGCCCTGGTGGTCAGCCAGGGTCTGCAAAGTGCCCAAGGCCAGTGACGGGTCCACGGGAAGGGCCATTTCGGAAGCCCAGAGCGAGTCCCGTCCGAACAGCGTCATGAACCAGGGTGCTCCCGCGGCCACCACTATCCGCTCCGGATGCGCCGGGTCCTCGATCCGCAGTGCGCCCAGGTCGTCGTAGCTGCGCCGCAGCGTCCGTTCGATGGACCGGTTGGTCATCTGCAGCCTGGGAATCTTCGCGACCCACTCCTGGTGACGGCGGTCGCTCGGTGACAGCCCGTGCCTGGGAGGACGGGTGGCTTTGTGCGGCCCGGCAGGTGCCACGCTCAGCCGCGTGGTCCAGCGGCCGTGGCCGGGTACCAGGGCATGGTGAGTGAGCGCACCGGCGGTGGCGACTGCTCCGCGTCCCCGCACCAGGACAGCCTTCCGGAGGTCCTGCCAGGCTGCGCTGATGATGAGGGAGTCGCCGTCGGCTCCGCGGACCACCTCCCAGCGCCGCTGGACCCTCGCCTCCTTCACTTCGAACAGGTCCGCAAAGTCCGAATCGACGCCGACGGAGACGCTGCACTCCACAGGGTCTCCGGAGTAGTTGCGGATGGTGATTTCCTCAACCACGCCGGCCGCCACTTCCCGCAGGCGCTCGACAATCAGCGGGCTGTCCGCGTATCCGTCCGCACGGGGTACGCGTCCAATGAACAGCGCCCGGTAGGGCTCCTTCGTTACCGCGGTGAGCGGTTCGAGGGGCTGGCCGTTCACCGCCATGCTCCACCCGGACAGGATGCGGGTGTCCTCGTGGAACACACCGTGGGAAAGGTCAGGGTGGATGTCGCCGTTGGCAGCGGAAATGCAAAAACTGGAGCCTTCCACCAGTGTTACGGTTCCCGCGCCCACAGGGCCCGCGGCTGTATCCGCATTCCATCCAGCCATGTCCGCTCCTTTGACGGCTGCGACCGTTCCCGGCGGAATAGACGCTACGCCTCGGGCAGGGCTGATGAAAGGGGCGGACCCTTGAAGCCCGGCCCGGTCCGGGCATAGCATTGCCGGCACATTCAGCCGATCAGTTCGAGGAGCCGGCCATGGGCGCCACACCTGCGGAAACGTCACCAGCAACCCTGATGGTGGACCTGATCATCTCCTTGGACGGGTATGCCTCCGCTGAGGGGTGGCCTGGCTGGTGGGGCCTGGAGGGGCCGGAATACCTGGAGTGGCTGGACCAGGAGGCGGAGAAGAACTACACCTTCCTGATGGGTGCCAACACCTACCGGCTGATGTACGGCATGTCGGCGCAGGCAGCGGCGGACCGTTCCGGCTTTTCGGAGGAGGAGGGCGCCAGCCTCACCGGCCTTGCCGCCGTTCCGAAAGTCTTCTCCTCCACGTTGCAGGCACCCCTGGACTGGCCCAACTCGACGCTGGTTCCCGGAGACGCTGTGGAGGCGGTGCGTGACATGAAGCGCAACGGAACCGGGCCGTTGAGCACCCTGGGCAGCCTCAGCCTGTCCCGGTCCTTGCTCGTGGCGGGCCTGGTGGACCGGTTCCGGCTGGTTGTCTTCCCGGTCATCACCGGCAGTACCGGCCGCGAGCGCATCTACGACGGCTACCCGGACGTTGCCCTGGAGATGGTGCAAAGCCGGACCTTCGACGGCCGGCTCCAGCTACTGGAGTACGTGCCGACGGTCCTTGCCGGCCCGCCGGGCAGCGGCCAGGCGTGACCCGCTAGCTTTCGTGGTTCGCGGGGATGTCGTGTGCGGCCGCCCACTCGCCGACGTCCCGCCGCTCAATCGCGGCAGCCATCAGGTCCGGGAACAGGTCCGGAGTGCACGCGAACGCCGGAACCCCGATCCCGGCGAGCGCAGCCGCATGGCCGGCGTCGAAGGTCGGATGCCCGCTGTCGCTTAGAGCCAGCAGCGCGACCATGGTGGCACCGGATCCTGCGATGGCCGCCGCACGCCGCCGAAGCGCCATCGGGCGCGGCGCCGGCCACCCTGTCCTCGCTCCAACGCCCCATGAACCACATTGTGCCTGATGCCGGCGGCGCCGGGGGAGAAGCGCCCACCCTCAAATACGCCACGTGTCCGGCCTGCGGTATGCAGTGCCGTGGTCTGAAACGGACCGCGCGGTCGGCTAAGGTGCCTTTGGTAGTAGTCACTGGGCGAGCTGATGGGGGAACAACCGGCAATGGGCGCGCTCCGGTATCTTGCCGCTTCCGTACCTCCGAGGATGGCCGGTGCCGGCTCGACGGTTGCCCTGCCGATCCTGGCCGTGCAGCAGATGGGGGACGTCGCCGTCGGGGGCCTGTTGGTGGCTGCCTCGATGGGGCCAAGCGTGCTTGCCGCTCCGCTGGCGGGAGCCGTGCTGGACAGCACCCGCCGCCCCGGCGTCTGGGTGGCCTCGGCCTGCCTGGTCACGGCCGCCGCCTTTGCCGCCACGGCGCTCGTCGGCAGTATTCCCCTCGCCGCCGTCTTTGTGGTGCTGGCGCTCGCCGGGGCGGCATCACCGTTCTATATGGGCGGTTTCTCCAGTTTCGTCGCCGGTGCTGTCCCGGACATCCGGCGGGCCTTCGCAGTCGACGCCCTCTCCTACAACATGTCCGCCGTCGCCGGTCCGGCTGTTGTGGCGCTGATCGCGGTGTTCCTGCCGGCGCAGGCGTCCCTGGCGGTCCTTGCGGTGTCCGCGGCGCTCGGCCCGCTGGCCCTTCGCGGCCTGGCCCTGCGCCCGCACGGCCGCGCCCAGGGTTCCCTGTGGCAGGCGGTCAAAGCCGGACTGCACCGGATCTTCAGCTACCGGCCCCTGGCCGTTGTCACGGCTTCCTCCACCTTTACCCAACTGGGCCAGGGCGGACTGGCGATTGCCGCCGTCGCGCTTTCGATCGAGCGGGCCGGGTCACCCGGGGAGGGCGCCGCCGTGGTGACGGCGTTCGCCGTCGGCAGCCTGCTGGGCGCGCTGGTGGAAACGGCGCGGCCGGCCCGGGGCCGGCCGCATGTGGTGATGGCCGTCGGTTTCCTGGCAACCGGGCTGCTCACCGCCGCTGCCGCCATCGACCTTGGCACCACCTGGACCCTTGCCGCGATTGGCCTCTCCGGCCTGTTTACGGCCTCCACGTCCGCCGCGATGCTCTTCTTGCGGAACCTGCACAGCCCGCCGCACCTGAAATCCCAGATCTTTACGGTCACCGCCGGCTTCCGCGTCAGCGCTTCGGCTGCCGGCGCCGCCCTCGCCGGAACCGCCACAGGGTGGGGCGGAGGGGCAACCATCGCGGCGGTCGGCGTGGTCTGGGTCCTCTCCGCGGCCCTCATGGCTGCTTATCCGGGCCGCGACGGGTAGCCGGGAACTTCCGCCCCGTGGAAGGATCAGGTATGCCCGACCGCCTGATGCTGCTGGACACTGCCTCGCTGTATTTCCGTGCCTTCTACGGCCTGCCGGACACCATCCGGCGTCCTGACGGAACACCCGTCAACGCAGTCCGCGGCCTGCTGGACATGATCGCCAGGCTCACCACCGACTACCACGCCACCCACCTCGTTGCCTGCTGGGACGACGACTGGCGCCCGCAATGGCGCGTGGACCTGCTTCCCACGTACAAGGCGCACAGGGTTGCGGAGGCACACACCGGCGCGCCCGACGTCGAAGTGGTCCCGGATGCCCTGGAGGCACAGCTGCCCATGATCCGCCGTGTCCTCGGGCTGGCCGGCATCGCCATCGTGGGGGCTGCCGACCATGAGGCCGACGACGTTGTGGGCACCTACGCCAGCAACACCGCCTTCCCCGTGGACGTCGTCACGGGGGACAGGGACCTGTTCCAGGTGTGCGACGACGGCCGGCAGGTCCGGGTGATCTACACGGCCCGCGGCATGCGCAACCTCGAGGTTTATACGGAGGAGACAGTTGTCACCAGGTATCGGGTACTCCCGCAGCAGTACGCCGATTACGCCACCCTGCGCGGCGACGCTTCCGACGGGCTGCCCGGCGTGGCAGGCATCGGCGAGAAAACCGCGGCGTCCCTGCTCCTGAAGTACGGCTCCCTCGAGGGACTCCTGGAAGCGGCGGACGATCCCGGCAGCGGAATGGCGGCGCCCGTCCGCGCCAAGCTGGCAGCCGCCGCCGGCTACCTCGAAGCAGCCCCCGCCGTCGTCCGGCTGGTCCGGGACCTTGCGCTGCCAACCCTGGAGGAAGCAGGCGCCCGGCTGCACCCCGTCGTTGGCGGGCGGCGCGGCGAACTCGAACGGTTGGCCGCGGAATGGAATCTGGGCGGCTCCGTCCAACGCCTCCTCGAAGCGCTGGACCGGACAGCGTAGCCCATGCCAGCCGTGCATTCCTTGGTGTCCGGCAGGACGGCGGGCAGCTGCTGTTCACAAAAAAGCTGCCGCAGCCCGACTGGCCGCGGCAGCTTTGTTGTGCCGGTACTCAGTACGAAATGAATGCGACGAGCTCGCCCACGCGGTCTTCGGGGTAGTTCTTCGCTATATCACCCTGGCTTAGAACACCAACAAGATTGTGGCCGTCGATGACCGGGAGGCGGCGTACCTGGTGGTCCTGCATTGTCCGGATGGCTTCTTCGATGGAGTCGTCCGCGCCGATGGTGACCGGTTTGCCCTGGCCGAACTCACCGGCTTTGACCGATCGCGGATCCCCGCCTTCAGCAAGGCATTT
Organism: Arthrobacter sp. MPF02; assembly: GCF_046605375.1. Classification (GTDB taxonomy): domain Bacteria; phylum Actinomycetota; class Actinomycetes; order Actinomycetales; family Micrococcaceae; genus Arthrobacter. The sequence goes on from NZ_CP176772.1 coordinate 1,756,475, forward strand.
GATGACGATATCGCGGTCTGTCAGCATGCCCTTGAGCCGGTTGTCTTCACCGCAAATCGGAAGTGAACCGACGTCAAGGTCCTTCATCTTGCGGGCGGCTGCCTCGAGCGTCTCGTTCTCGCCGATGCACTCCGCGCCGCCTGTCATGATTTCCCGTGCCGTTGCCATGGTTGTCTCCTGCTTCCGTACCTAGGGTTTTCTTCCTGCCCGGAAGGCCCTGCGGGACCCGCTGGCGCCGGGCGGCCCCGGAGAGCTAACCGATGGGAAAATGCTAAGGCTACTGACTATCCATGTCCAGAGTCCGCTTGCACCGGGGGCGTGAGGTAGTAAGCTTGCTGAGCATTACTAGTAAGCTTGCTGATTAACCGGAAGATGGAAGCAGGAGTCATGGGCACAGTACTTGGCGCAGCCTGGTCGATGGTGCTGACGGCAGGCGGGGCGGCCGTGACCGCGGGCGCAACCCTGGGTGCCGCAGGCCTTGGCGGGCTCTACTTCGCAGGGCACGTGCTCCTTGGCATCGGTATTGGACATTTGGCGGCAATCCTCCTGCGTGTTGCGGCCAGCCGGTTCATCAGGAATATCCGCAGCCGGACAGTCGAAGAGCAGGTACCGGAGGCTCCGCTCGCCAGCGTAGTGGTATTGCCGGTCCGGCGCGCAGCAGTGCCGCCGCTGAGGGGCCGGCATGCGGCATAAGCCAGCAGAAGCGGCCGGCTCCAATCCGGCCCGGCCGGTGCCACCACGGACAGCCCGGGCCGCAGCCGCAGCAGTTGCAGCCGGGCTTGCCGTTGCCGCAGTGGTCCTTGTGGCTTCGGGAGGATTGCGCACTGCGGACTCGGATGAGACAACACTCCGGGGTTTCCAGATCCGGGTCCTGAGCATCAGCCAGGCCGCCGCCGAAAACAGGATGGACGGGGCACTTGCTGCCTTGCAGGCCCTGGAGGCGGACCTGGACAGCGCCGCCCGTGACGGCCGCATCTCGGCTCCGCGCCTGCGCGGTATCGAGTCGGCCCTGGCCTCGGTCCGTGCGGACATCACCGGCCACCTGAATACCCAGGCGGCGCTGGCCGGAACCACGGCGGTCCCGGCACCTGCCGAAACCGTGGCTGCTGAAACAGTCCCGCAGCCGGAAACAGTCCAGCCGGAGCAGCAGGTCGCCGGTGGAGGGGTGGAGGTCGTGGTACCGCCGCCAGTCCCGGCGCAGCAGGAACAAGGTGCAGGGGTTCCGGATGCGGCCAAGGAGAACAAGGGCAAAGGCAAGGGGAACGACAGGCCCTGACGGGCAGGCAAAATAGTCGGGTGACTTCTTCCCCTGCACAGGGCCGCCCCGCCGCCGAACAACCCTTCGACCTCGTTGCTGTTGGCGCCGGCCTTGTGTTTGCCGACTCGCTGCCGGCCTTGGCGGATGCACTGGACAACGGACCTGTGCCGGGATCGGCGGTGGTGCAGGCGCCGCCGGGCACCGGCAAGACAACGCTCGTTCCGCCAATGCTCGCCAACCATGTCAAAGGAGCGGGGCGGGTGGTGGTGACGCAGCCCCGGCGTGTGGCCGCCCGGGCAGCAGCCCGGCGGCTGTCGGCCCTTGACGGCAGCCGCCTCGGCAGTCGCGTCGGTTATGCCGTCCGCGGCGAACGGCAGGCCGGTCCGCAAACCCTGGTGGAATTCGTGACGCCCGGCATCCTCCTGCGCCGCCTGCTGGCTGATCCGGGGCTGGAGGGGGTTGCCGCCGTCGTCCTGGATGAGGTCCATGAGCGGGGCCTGGAGACGGACCTGCTGGTGGGGATGCTCGCCGAGGTGCGGCAGCTTCGCAATGATCTGGCCGTCCTTGCCATGTCCGCCACGGTGGACGCTCACCGCTTTGCCGCCCTGCTGGGAGATCCCGACGGCGGCGCTGCGGCCGCAGTGGTCAGCTGCGCGTCAGTGCTTCACGAGCTTGAGGTCGAATGGGCGCCGGCGTCCGGCCAGCGCCTGGATGGCAGGGGAGTGGCGCGCGCCTTCCTGGACCATGTGGTGGACACCGCTGCCCGCGCCCATGCCGCGGCCTTGGCCGGCGACGATACCGTAGATGCGCTGGTCTTCGTTCCCGGTGCACATGAGGTGTCCCGGGTCGCTGCCGGGCTGCGCGGCAGACTGGGACAAGGCATTGACGTGCTGGAGCTGCACGGCCGGGTGGGCGCGGCCGGGCAGGACCGGGCGGTTTCCCGACGCCGGCCCGGGGACAAAGCCCGCATCATTGTCTCGACCGACCTGGCCGAATCTTCGCTGACAGTACCCGGGGTCCGGCTGGTGGTGGATGCCGGGCTTGCGCGTGAGCCCCGGCGGGACTCCGGCCGCGGAATGAGCGGCCTGGTCACCGTTTCCTGCTCCCGTGCGTCGGCTGACCAGCGGGCCGGCCGGGCCGCCCGCCAGGGGCCGGGCAAAGTGGTGCGCTGCTACAGCCAGCAGGCTTTCGGTGCTGCCCCCGCCCACGTGACGCCGGAGATCAAGGTTGCGGACCTGACTGCCGCGGCACTGGTAATGGCGTGCTGGGGAGCTCCGGGCGGCCAGGGGCTCGCCCTTCCTGACCCGCCGCCACAGCAGGGCCTCAAGGACGCGGTGGAGGTGCTGCGGGAACTTGGCGCAGTTTCAGCCGATGGTCATGCCACGCCCACCGGACGGGTGCTGGCCGGGATCCCCGCCGATCCGCGGCTTGCCCGGGCACTGCTGGACGGTGCCGGCCCTGCCGGTTCCCGGGTGGCTGCAGAGGTGGTTGCCGCCATCGCGGGAGACTACCGCGCCGAGGGTGCAGACCTTCCGGGCCTTCTGACCAGGCTTCGCCGCGACGCCGGGCCTGACGGGCGGCGCTGGGCGGAGGAAACGGAGCGCCTGCAGGACATCGTACGGAACGTGGGAAGCGGCGGTCCCGCAGCGGCTTCGGCCGGGCCGGACCTTTCTGTACTGAAGCTGTCCGTCCCGGACCCTGGCATGGCGGTGGGCGCCGTCGTCGCGCTGGCATTCCCGGACCGGGTGGCCCGCCTTGTGCCGGGCGGCGGCCCGGCCCAGTACCTGCTCTCGTCAGGAACCAGGGCGGGACTTCCCGGCGGGAGCGCCTTGTCCGGCCACGAGTGGCTGGCCGCAGCGGAGGTGTCCCGCGCCGGGGGCAGGGACTCGGCCGGTACCGGCGCCATTATCCGGGCAGCTGCGCCTCTGACGAGTGACCTTGCCCTCGCCGCTGCTTCGCAGCTGCTGACGGACGCTGTGGAAGCGGAGCTGGTTCAAGGCAGGGTAACCGCCCGTAGAGTGCGACGCCTCGGCGCCGTCGTGCTTTCCGATACCCCTGTGCGTCCGGCACCTGCCGAAGGCCGGAAAGCCGTCCTGGCCGCGTTGCGGAAGGAGGGGCTGGCTGTGCTGGAATGGTCGACGGCGGCTGTTGCCCTGCGCTGCCGTCTTGCCTTGCTGCGCAGGGAAGTGGGCGGGCCGTGGCCCGATGTTTCCGACGAAGCCCTGCTTCGGGGCCTTGATGAATGGTTGGGCCCGGAACTGGAATCGCTCGCTGCCGGAGGTTCCGTGGCTGCGGTGGACCTCACGCAGCCGCTTCGCCGGCTCCTGCCCGGGCCCGAAGCCGCCCGGCTGGACGAGCTGGTTCCGGAGTGGCTGGAAGTTCCCAGCGGCTCCCGCATTCGGGTTGACTACCCGCACCATGACGAGGACAAGGCCCCACCGGTGGTGGCCGTGAAATTGCAGGAGTGCTTCGGCCTCGCCGAGTCGCCCCGGCTCGTGGACGGCACTGTTCCGGTGCTTTTCCATCTGCTGTCCCCGGCGCGCAGGCCGCTGGCGGTGACGGACGACCTCACCTCGTTCTGGTCCGGTCCCTACTCACAGGTCCGGGCCGAAATGCGCGGGCGGTACCCTAAGCACCCCTGGCCGGAAGACCCCTGGACTGCTCCGGCGACGGCACGGACCAGGCAGCGGAAATAGCTCGTTCGGGACCGCACACGCCACCGCAGGGCGGGTGATAACTCCGATACGCGGCTGAAACCTTGAGTCGACGTGTCGAAACATGCCTTGGCTACGCTCGCTCCCAACGTTGGACAGCGCAGTCCGAACAGCCACGAAAGGACGAAACCATGTTTCTTTTGAACAGCCTGAATCTCTTGCTCGACGGCCGCCGCACGGACGAGGGCCGCTCCTGCGCCGGCAGCAGCGGAAATGATTTCCCAAAGGGCCGGCTCACCTCGGCCGCCTGGGATGGGTGGTGGCACGAGGAAGCGGCGTAGCCCGCGCCTGCCCGGGCGTTAAGTGTTGGCCCGGATAAAGCCGGCCACAGGGGCCGCCAGCGACGCTCCCACTTCACCGGCCTGGCGCTTCAGTCCCGCCACGGCGAAGGAATGGTCGCCGCCCTCCACCCACTGAAGCACGGCTGACTGCCCGATCCGGGACACCACGTCGGTCAGGATCTCCGCGGTAGCGAAGGGGTCCCGGGTTCCTTGCAGGAACAGCATGGGGGTAGTCAGCCCGTACAGGTGCCCGTCCCGCAGCTTGTCGGGCTTACCCGGCGGGTGCAGCGGATACCCGAGGTAGATGAGTCCACCGGCCGGCATCCCTTCCGCTACCGCCATGGACACCATACGGCCGCCGAAGGATTTTCCGGCTGCCCACACCGGGCCGGCGTCCCCGTGTGCTTGCCCCTGTTCGGCAGCAAGGGCCATGGCGGCACGCCAGGTGGCTATGGCGGCCGGCGGCCGGTCGGGGAATTTGCGCCCGGCCTCCCGGTACGGGAAGTTGAATCGGAGGGTGGCAAGGCCAAGCGAATTCAAAGCCTCGGTAAACCCGCGCAGGAAGGGGTGCTCCATGCCTGCCCCTGCTCCGTGTGCCACCACGACCGTAGCCCAGGGGTTATCAGGCCGGGCATAGGCGGCGGAAACTGCTGTTCCATCCGCGTCAAAGGAGAGGTGGTTTTCGCTCTGGGGCATGGCTCCATCATGCCGGACCTGGCCGATGAAATATGCCGGCTTCACGACGGCGGGGTGTACGTTGGCCCCATGGCGAGCGAACAGACCACCATTATCGTCCAGGGTCCCCACGGCGAACGCGAGATGCGCATTTCGAGTCCCAGCCGGGTTCTCTGGCCGGACCTTGGGCTCACCAAGCTGGATCTTGCACGCTATATCTGCGATGTCGGCGAGGCCTTCATCACGGCGAACGGTGACCGGCCGGTATCGCTGCAAAGGTATTCGGACAACATCAACGGCGAAATGTTCTTCTCCAAGAACCCGCCTAAAGGCACTCCCGATTTCGTCCGTTCGGTCAAAGTGGTGTACCCCAGCGCCCGCTCCCATCCCCAGCTGGTGCTGGACGAACCGGCCGCGGCTGTATGGGCAGTGCAGATGAACACAGTGGTTTTCCATCCCTGGCCTTCGCGGACAGCGAATACGGACAATCCCGACCAGCTGCGGATCGACCTTGATCCGCAGCCGGGAACAGATTTCGACGACGCAATTCCGGCGGCATTGACGCTCAAGGAGGTGCTCGCCGAAGCGGGGCTGGAGTGCTTTATCAAGACATCGGGGAACCGGGGGCTTCACGTCTACGCCGCCATCGAGCCGGTGCGGGAATTCCTTGACGTGCGGCACGCGGTGATCGCGGCAGCCCGTGAGGTTGAACGCCGGATGCCGGACAAGGTGACCACCGCGTGGTGGAAGGAAGAACGGGGCCAGCGAATCTTCCTGGACTTCAACCAGGCCAACCGGGACCGCACCATTGCCGGTGCCTACAGCCCGCGTGCGCTGCCGCATGCCCCGGTGTCCTGTCCCATCACCTGGGATGAGCTCGGAACCGCCAATCCAAAAAACTTCACCATCCTCACCGTCCCGGAACGGCTGCAGGCCAAGGGTGACCCGTGGGCCGACTTCCACCGCAACCCGGGCAGCATTGACACGCTGCTGGAGTGGTGGGAGCGCGACACCAAAGCCGGCCTGGGCGAGCTCCCCTTTCCTCCGGACTACCCCAAGATGCCGGGGGAGCCGCCGAGGGTCCAGCCCAGCCGGGCACGCAAGCAGGACTGAAGCGGTCACCGCCGGCGGCGGAGGCGGCATTACTGTGGCGGCTGGGCGGGTCCTGCCCGGCCCAGCACCTGTATCGAGTTCCTGACGGGAGAATTTCCGGACGCTGCACCCCGTCCCGGCCCACGACCTGCACGACGGCGGGCGCCTAGCGGATTCACGGGCGGCGTCACGGTGCTGGGCGGCGGCGTTTTCCTCGCCTCAGTACCGTCCCCTCCTTTGGCGCCAGCCAGTGATGTTCCCGGCAACGCTGGCGAGGTGGACGTGTAGGTGTGGCCGGTTGGGGTTTTCAGGCGTACGGTGTGGCGGGCTCCGGGGATCGAGAGTGGTCTTGCTGACCAGCCTGGTGTTTCTTTGGTGTGGTTGCAGGCTTCGCAGAGGCCCTGGCCGTTGCCGGCGCTGGTGGGTCCGTCTTTGTGCCAGGGGATGATGTGGTCGTCGTGGCGGATGGGCGCGTCACAGTACGGGGTCCGGCAGACGTCGTCCCTGACTTGGATGAAGCGGCGGAGTCCGGGCGGGAAGAGCCTGGCCCGTGAATCCATCGCTACCAGCTCCCCGGTGCCCGGCGCGGTGTAAAGCCGCCGCAGCCAGACAGCCGGCTCGTGTTCCACAGAGTCTTTGGCTGGAGCTTCCAGTGCCGCTGCGCTGGCTAACGGCTGCTTTCCTGCCCGCTCTGATGCCCAGCTCTGGAGCGCTTTGCGGGCCCATTCGGCGGGGACGGTGCCGTAGCCGGTCAGGCGGGCCGGTTCGCTGTCGCCCTGCAGGAGGGTGCGGTCGGTCATCACGAGCTGGATTTCGATGCTGCTGACCCCGCCCTCAATGCCGGTGGCTCTTTCAACGAGGGTGTCGGCCATGATCTGGCCCTTGCCCCGCTCATCTCCCGCAGCCCGGAGCGTGTCGGCTTCCTTTGACAGCGCGGCGTACACGGCCACGCCCTGGGCGACGGGCAGCAGCGCGGTCACGCGCGCCATGGTGTCCGGCGCCGGGCGCATCGACACGGTCCGTTCGTTCACCGCGTGGCTGGCGCGCTTGGCCACCGACCGCGGGTCCCTCCGGTACGCCGCCGCCTTCACGGCGGAGATGATGGCACGGTCTCCGGCGCCGTCGAAGGTGCCGGTGTCGGCGGCGAGTTCCTCATCCACCCCGGCCCGGTCCTCCACCGACAGACACACCGTCTCCCTGACAATCAGCGTGGTGCGCCACTCATTCAGCTGCCCGGACCGGAAGGCCGCGTATGTGCGCGGCATCCCGGTCAGGGCCTTGGCCAGGCCAAGGAGCCTCCCGCCGCGGGCCGGGGACTCCCGCCGCGCCAACGCCACCTGCGCGCCCACCCCGGCGCCCTGCTCCTTCGCAGGGACACCCGCGGCCGCCTGCTCCCGCCGCTGCTGCAGATCAAAAGCAACAGTGACCTCGGACTGCCGCGCCGCCGCCAGCGCCTTCACATCCTCAAAGTGCCGCAGCTGATCAACCATCCCCGCACCATCAGACGCGACAGGCACAGCAGCCAGAATCCTCAGGGCATCGGCAACCGTCGGAGTGGCAGCAGGGGACGCACCACGGTGCCCTGCTCCCTCAACCGCTGCCCCAAACGCCTCCATGAACAAAGTCTTCCAGCAGGCACCGACAATTCCCGGCACGCAAAAGCCCTATGTGGAAAACTCGAGCCCCACGGCTACTCGAAGCGGGACGCATCGCCCGTGCCCCGCCTGACCACATCGGCCACGCCGCTCGAAAAGTCCACCACGGTAGTGGGATCGGAACCGCAGTCACCGGCATCAATCACGGCGTCCACCACATGGTCCAGCCGCTCCTTGATATCCCATCCCTGGGTCAGCGGGTCCTCCTCGTCCGGGAGGAGCAGCGTACTGGAGAGCAGCGGTTCACCCAGTTCTGCCAGCAGCGCCTGCACCACCCTGTTGTCAGGAATCCGGACGCCCACGGTCTTCTTCTTGGGATGCAGCAGCCGTTTCGGCACTTCCCGCGTCGCGGGCAGGATGAACGTGTAACCGCCCGGCGTGACGGCCTTGATGCTGCGGAACACGTCGTTCCCGATGTTGACAAACTGTCCAAGCTGGGCGAAGTCCCGGCAAACCAGCGTGAAGTGGTGCTTATCGTCCAGCTGCCGAATGGTCCTGATCCTGTCCAGGGCTTCCCTGTTGCCCATCTGCGCGCCCAGCGCGTAGCAGGAATCGGTGGGGTAGGCGATGAGCCCGCCGTCGCGCAGCATCTGCACTGCCTGGGCGATGGCACGGGGCTGGGGATCCTGCGGATGAACGTCAAAGTATCTGGCCATGACCATGAGCCTATGTGCCCCGGCCCCGCCGGACCATCATGGGGACAAAACCCCCTACCAGCAGGAGGTTCTTTGGGGCAGGATGTTGTTCGTCCCTGCCAGCCCTGACGTCAAGGAGCACCATGCCGACCATCCTGAATCCCTACCTCAGCTTCCGCGACAATGCCCGCGAGGCGATGAACTTCTACCAGTCCGTCTTCGGCGGCGACCTTCGGCTCAGCACGTTCGGCGAGTACCAGGCCAGCGAGGACCCGGCCGAAGCGGAAAAGATCATGCACGGAATGTTGACCACGCCGCAGGGCCTGGTCCTGATGGGTGCCGACACGCCGAACGGCATGGAGTACAGCCAGGGGTCGTCCATTTCCATTTCCCTCAGCGGCGAGGACGAAGCGGAACTGCGCGGCTACTACGAGAAGTTGAGCGCCGACGGCGGTTCGGTCACCGTTCCGATGGAACGGTCGCCGTGGGGCGACGTCTTCGGCATGTGTACCGACCGCTACGGCACCGCCTGGCTGGTCAACGTCAACTCTGCCCAGGGCACCACGGGCGCACCCTGACCCACCCGCGAGGCTCAGCTAAGCAAAAAGGAACGACGGCGGGCGGCGCCACGGTGCGCAACGGGCGGACCATGCCGCTTCCGCTGACACCCTGCAGTACTTGTTGAGGCCCAGGGGCTTGGCCGGCAAGGATGAACGCGTGGAGTCCCTTCTTGAGCTGCTGGACGACAGCTGGTGACTGGTTGTCCACTTCTAGCCTTATTCGGCCACTCGGCCGGTAAATGGCGCACCCTTATGACCGATGTCCGGGTGCCACTCAACGTGGCCTTCCTGAGGGCAAAGCGGGAGGCCCTGTGTATCAGGGACAGCAGCTGCACGGGCCCGCGGATCGCTCCCGGCTTGGACCCGGGCAGGCCGCCCACCTAGCCACTGCCCGGTTTAGCGGCTGGAAGGAACGGAGTGGCACGGACCCTTTATATCGACGTCGACGGCGTCATCTGTCCTTTTGGGCCGCAGGGAACCACTGACTGGGGCTCTGCCTGGTGCCTGGCGGATGCAGGCATGCTGCCCGTGGCCTATGCCCGGGAACTCGTGGACGGCCTGAACTCCCTGGCCCGCACAGACGGGGTCCGGTGTGTCTGGCTCACCAGTTGGGAAGAACTTGCGCCGCAGTATCTATGCCCCGCCATCAGCCTGGACGGCACGTGGTGGCCCTGCCTGTCCGGTGCGGGGGCAGGCAGTGGAACTGCCTGGTGGAAGCTCCGGGCCATTCAGGACCACGTGGAAGCCACCATGCCGGACGCTGTTGCGTGGATTGATGATCAGCTGGCGTTCGAAGCCGATGCCCGGGAGTGGGCACGATTCCTCGGACGCCGGATCCTGTCCGTTTCTCCGGACCCGCGGCGCGGGATTTCCCGGCACGAGCTGGCCGCAGTCCGGGCATTCCTCACGAAGCCGATGTTTTGACCTGATGCCGGGGACGCGTACGATCGATAGGGTTTCACGCCGGCTGGGTTAACGCCGCAAGTCACTTCAGGCAAACAGTTGGTGAATTGTGCTGTTCAAGGCAGCCGGGGGAAAGAAACTGCCGAACGTCGACTCTGCAGATTGGGCAACAGGTGGATATCACCTTCATGGTGGCGCTGGTCATCGCGCTGGCATTATTTTTCGACTTCACGAACGGCTTCCACGACACCGCCAACGCCATGGCCACGCCCATCGCGACAGGTGCCATCAAGCCGAAATCCGCGGTGACACTGGCCGCCATCCTGAACCTGGTGGGAGCGTTCCTGTCCACCGAGGTGGCCAAGACGGTATCCGGCGGCATCATCCGTGAAGGCTCGGACGGCGTCCAGATCACGCCGGACATCATCTTTGCCGGGCTGATGGGGGCCATTCTCTGGAACATGATCACGTGGCTCAAGGGGCTGCCGTCGAGTTCCTCGCACGCCCTGTTCGGCGGCCTGATCGGTGCCGCCGTCGCGGGCATCGGCTTCCACTCCATCAACATTGAAGGCCTGCTGCAGAAGGTCATCCTCCCGGCCATCTTTGCGCCGCTGATCGCAGGCGCCGTCGCCTATGTCTGCACCCGCCTCGCGTATGCCCTTACCTCCCGGCACGATCCGGAGACCGGCAGCAAGCTGACCCAGAAGCGTGGCGGATTCCGCACCGGCCAGATCTTCACCTCCAGCCTGGTGGCTTTGGCCCACGGCACCAACGACGCCCAGAAGACCATGGGCATCATCACCCTGGTCCTCATTGCCGCAGGGACCCAGGATCCGGGTTCCGGGCCGGAATTCTGGGTCATTGCGGCCTGTGCTTTCGCGATTGCCATCGGAACCTACGCCGGTGGCTGGCGCATCATCCGCACCATGGGCGCCGGGCTCACCGAAGTTAAGCCGGCACAGGGCTTCGCGGCCGAAACCAGCACCGCCTCCGCCATCCTCGCCTCGTCCCACCTCGGCTTTGCCCTTTCCACCACCCAGGTGGCTTCCGGGTCCGTCATCGGGTCCGGCATGGGCCGCAAAGGAACCAGCGTCCGCTGGAGCATGGTGGGCAAGATCGCCCTCGGCTGGCTGTTCACCCTGCCCGCCGCCGGCATCGTGGGCGCCCTGACCGCACTGCTGGTGAAGACCGGCACCGTGGGTGTACTGATCGCGGCCATTGCCGGGACTGCAGCAGTCCTCTTCATGTTCTTCTACTCCCGGAAGTCCGCCGTCGGCCACCACAACGCCATCGAGGTCGAAGAAGCAGGACAGGCCGTCAAGTTCCGGAAGAAGAAGGGACTGGCACGCGTCCGCGCCAAGGCCAGGGCACAGGACAAGAACGGGGCGCCTAATTTTAGTGGCACCGGCGCCGCCACCGCCGATGCGGAGGCCGCAGCCAGCGCCGACGCCGACACCTCCAAGGAGACCCAGCGATGAAGTGGTTGGAACTCGTGACCGTAGCCGGGGCAACCCTCGTCGCAGCCGTCACGGTGGTAGTCCTGTATTCACTGGGTGTCCGGCTGACGGCAATCGCTGCCGATTCCCGGCAGGCCTCGCCCGGCGTCAAGAAGTCCTTCGCCTATATCTGCTTCGGGCTGTGCGGCCTCGCCGTGCTGTTCGGGCTCTACCTGATCATCCCGTACTTCTCCGGCTGACAGCCGGCTGCGGCCGGGCCTCTGGGCAGGCCATCCCGGGTTGGCTAGGCTGGCCCCATGTCCCGCATCCAATACTTCGTTGCTGCCTCGCTCGACGGCTTCATCGCCACCCCCGCCGACGACCTCGGCTGGCTCCTGCAGTTCGACGGTTTCGAGGGCGGAACCGAGAGCTACGAAACGTTTATGGCGGACGTCGGCTGCATCGTCATGGGCGGGGACACCTACGCCTGGCTGATGGAGCACGAACTGGACAAGTGGCCGTATCCCGGTATCCCCAGCTACGTCTTCACGCGGCACGAATACAAGGCGCCGGCCGGGGCCGACATCACGTTCGTCCGCGGCGACATCGCGGAGTTCGTGGCTGACTTCAAGCAGGATGCGGCCGGAAAGAATGTTTGGGTGGTGGGCGGCGGAAACCTGGCCGCCCAGTTCGCCGATGCCGGTTTGCTCGACGACATCATCCTGTCCGTCATCCCCGTGGTCCTGGGCAACGGAAAGCGCCTGCTGCCAGTGGAGGGCCCGACGCCGCCGCTTGAGTTGGCTGCCTCCCGCACCCTGGGCAGGGGCGTGGTGGAGTTGCGGTACATTCTGGGAAACAGCGGCACCTGACCTGCTTCCAGGGGAGCTGCCTAGGTTGCGGGGGCGTTGTCCCTGACCATGTTGGTGATCCGGGCGGTGGACAGCCGCCTGCCCTCCGCGTCCGTCATCACCACTTCATGCGTCACCAGGGTGCGGCCCAGGTGGATCGCCGTGCACGTGCCCGTTACCAGTCCGGACGAGATGGAGCGGTGATGGGCTGCGCTGACCTCGATTCCCACCGCGTGCCGGCCCGGCCCTGCGTGGATACTCGCGGAGAACGAGCCCAGCGTTTCGGCCAGTACCACGTGCGCTCCGCCGTGCAGGATTCCGGCCACCTGGGTGTTGCCTTCCACCGGCATGGTGGCAACCGTCCGCTCAGGACTCATCTCGAGGAAGTGGATGCCCATTTTCACCACCAGGGCGCCGATCCCGTACCGGCCCAGCCAGCCGTGCAGGTGGCGGGGCACACCCGCCGCCGTGAGCTCCTCCTCGAAGGGGCCGGGCGTGAAATTGTCCATCATGGCAACTAGGCTGGCACCTGTGAGTGAAACAACCAAACCGGCCCCTTTCCCGTCCCCAGCCACACCCGAAGTTCCTGCCCCCGCCGGTGAATCGGTTTCAGCTACTGCAGCACCCGCGGTGCCCACGACCGGCAAACCGCGCCTCCTGGTGCTCGACGGCCACTCCATGGCTTTCCGTGCTTTCTTCGCCCTGCCTGCGGACAAGTTCTCAACCATGAACGGGCAGCACACCAACGCCATCCACGGATTCACGTCCATGCTGATCAACCTGATCAAGGAACAGCAGCCCACGCACATCGCCGTTGCTTTTGACGTGTCGGACGAGACCACGCACCGCAAGGTTCAGTACAGCGAATACAAGGGCGGGCGGAACGAAACTCCACGCGAGATGAGCGGCCAGATCGACCTCATCGCCCAAGTGGTGGAAGCCTGGGGCATCAAGACCATCAAGCTGCCCGGGTACGAAGCGGACGACATCCTCGCCACGCTGGCGGTGATGGGGGAGAAGGCCGGGTTCGAGGTGCTGCTGGTGTCCGGCGACCGCGACGCCTTCCAGCTCATCACCGACAACGTCTTTGTGCTGTACCCCAAGAAGGGCGTCAGCGATATCCCCCGGATGGACGCAGCCGCAATCGAAGCCAAATACTTTGTCAGCCCGTCCCGGTACTCGGACCTCGCTGCGCTCGTAGGGGAGACGGCGGACAACCTGCCCGGTGTACCCGGTGTTGGCCCCAAGACGGCCGCCAAGTGGATCAATCTCTACGGCGGCCTGGAAGGCGTCCTGGAGCACCTCGACGCCATCGGCGGAAAGGTGGGCGATGCGCTGCGCGAAAACGTGGAGAACGTGAAGCGCAACCGCATGCTCAACCAGCTCCACACGGACCTGGAACTGCCTGTCACCCTCGATGACCTCTACCAGCCGCGGCCGGACCAGGCAGCCCTCGAGGACCTGTTCGACCAGCTCGAATTCAAGACCATCCGCAGCCGGCTCTTTGCGCTCTACGGCGACGAGGAAACCCCGGCAGCCGAGCGGGCCAATATAGACACACCTCAATACATCACCCCGGCGGACGCAACCGGGCTGTCCGCATTCCTGGCGGGAGGCACCGGCCAGCGCTCCGCGGTCGCCGTGGACCTGGTTCCCGGACGCATCGGCGAGGACGCAGCTGCCCTGGCCATCGTCCGCGACGGTGCCGCCGCCTACCTGGACCTGTCCGGGCTGGATGCCGAAACGGAGAACGTCCTGGCGCAGTGGCTTCGCGACCCTGAAGCGCCCAAGGTCCTGCACGGCTTCAAGGCCGCTTTAAAGGCGCTGACGTCCCGGGGACTGGAGCTGGAAGGCGTGGTGGATGATACCTCCATCTCCGGCTACCTCATCCAGCCGGACCGCCGCACCTACGAACTCGCGGAGCTTGCGCAGCACCACCTGAACGTAGGGATTTCCCCGGCCACCGCCAAGGCAGGCCAGCTGGAGCTCTCCTTCGACGGTGACGACGCCGCGGCTGCCGACGCACTCGTCCAGGCTGCCGCCGTCGTGCATGCCCTGAGCCGCTTCTTCGAATCCGAACTCAAGGAACGCCGCGCCGAGGAGCTGCTGTCCACGCTGGAACTTCCGGTCGCCCGGGTTTTGGCGGATATGGAACTGGCGGGCATCGGGATCGACATGGACCGGATGGACGAGCAGCTCGCGGACCTGGCGCGGGTGATCGACGACGCGCAGGAACAGGCGTTCGCGGCCATCGGACACGAAGTCAACCTGGGTTCGCCCAAGCAGCTGCAGGCGGTCCTCTTCGATGAGCTGCAGTTGCCCAAGACCAAGAAGATCAAGTCCGGCTACACCACGGACGCCGCGTCGCTGAAGAACCTGCTGGAAAAGACCGGGCACGAATTCCTGGTCCAGCTCATGGCGCACCGGGAAGCCGCCAAGCTACGCCAGATGCTGGAGTCGCTGAAGAAGTCGGTGGCGGAGGACGGCCGGATCCACACCACGTACGCCCAGAACGTGGCAGCCACGGGCCGCATCTCCTCCAACAACCCCAACCTGCAGAACATCCCGATCCGCAGTGAAGAAGGCCGCCGCGTCCGCGGCATCTTCGTGGTCAGCGAGGGCTACGAGTGCCTGCTGTCCGCGGACTACTCTCAGATTGAGATGCGGATCATGGCGCACCTGTCCGGTGACGAAGGCCTTATCCAGGCGTACCGGGACGGGGAGGACCTGCACCGGTTCGTGGGCTCGAACATCTTCCATGTGCCGACCTCCGAGGTCACCAGCGCCATGCGCTCCAAGGTGAAGGCCATGTCCTACGGACTGGCCTACGGCCTGACGTCCTTCGGATTGTCCAAGCAGCTGGAAATCTCCGTGGACGAGGCCCGCACCCTGATGAAGGACTACTTCGACCGGTTCGGCGCCGTGCGGGACTACCTCCGCGGCGTGGTGGACCAGGCCCGGGTTGATGGCTACACGGCAACCATTGAAGGCCGCCGCCGCTACCTGCCGGACCTCACCAGCACCGACCGGCAGCTGCGCGAGAACGCCGAGCGCATCGCCCTGAACAGCCCCATCCAGGGTTCGGCGGCGGACATCATCAAGCGCGCCATGCTGGGTGTGCACGCGGAGCTGAAGGCCCAGGACCTGAAGTCCCGGATGCTGCTCCAGGTCCATGACGAACTGGTCCTCGAGGTGGCGCCGGGCGAACGCGCGGCCGTGGAGAAGCTGGTGACCGAGCAGATGGGCGCCGCGGCGGACCTGCAGGTGCCGCTGGAGGTCCAGATCGGGGTCGGTCCCAGCTGGTTCGACGCCGGACACTAGCAACCTGCCGGTCCGCAGTGTCTGCGCTGGTCACGCGCCGGATGGATGGCTAGGCTCGCATGAATGGGCGATCTGAGCGGCAGCTATGAAATCCGGCGCTTCGGCGCCGTCTCCAGGGGCAATACCGGCTACGCCGCAGCGGAAACGTGGGCAAGGGCGGTGGCGTTCGGTTTCCACGAGTCCATCCGCACCCCGGAGCATGTGGAGAAATCCCTCGCCACCTACGAACTGGACGGCCGGACCCTGACCGGCGCTTACCAGACGGCGGCCGTTGCCCCGGGTTCCCTGCCCGCAGAAGTTCCTGTGGCAACGTTCGCCACGTTCCGCAAGACCCTCAACGTCGGCTTCGGCCGGACCCTGGAAACGCAGATGGTCACCTCGGTGACGGTCCGCACGTCGCACCGCCGCCGGGGACTGCTGCGCCGGATGATGGGCGAGGACCTGCGCCTGGCCCGGGAGGACGGCGTCGCGATGGCGGCGCTCACCGCGTCCGAGGGGACCATCTATGGCCGGTTCGGGTACGGCGTTGCCAGCTTCGAGCGCTCGGTCAAGGTGGACACCACGGCGCGGTTCAACCTGCAGCACCAGCCCGCAGGCTGCGTCGAGGTCGCCAATCCCAAAGTCCTGCTGGACCTGGCGCCGGTGGTCTTTGACCGCGTGCACCGGGTAACCCCAGGCTCACTGGGCCGGCAGGAATGGTACCGGCAGCTGGCCTCCGGCTCGCTGGGCCGCGACGGCAAGGAGGATCCGGCCATCAAGGTGGCCCTCCACTACGGCCCCGGCGGTGCCGTGGACGGGTACGTCTCCTACAAGTTCCTGGGCTGGGACACCACGCCGTACACGGTGGAAGTGGTGGACCTGGTGGCGGCCACCAACGACGCCTACCTGGAACTGTGGCAGTACCTTGCGGCAATCGACCTCGTGGAAAGGGTCAGCTGGAACGAAGCGCCCCTGGATGATCCGCTCGGCTGGGCCCTCACTGATCCGCGCTGCATCGATTCGTCCGACAGCCGGGACATGCTCTGGCTCCGGATCCTCGATGCTCCCAAGGCGCTGGCGGCCCGCCACTACCCAACGGACGGCCGGCTGGTGCTGGACTTGCATGACCCACTCGGCCTCACGGCAGGAACCTGGTCGCTGGGAGTGGAAGGCGGCGAGGCCGCCGTCGAACGCGTCCCGGACGGTACAACCGCGGATCTTGCCATGGATGTCTCCGCCCTGTCCTCGATCTACCTTGGCGCGGTGTCTCCGGTGACGCTTGCGGCGGCCGGCAAAATCCGCGAGAACACCGGCGGGGCTGCCCTGAAAGCCCGGCAGATGTTCGCGGTGGAACGGGCAACCCACTGCCTCACGCACTTCTGACAGGGACGTGCAGGCCGGCGCTTTTGACCCCTGTTGGCGCGTACGACTAGAATAAACGGGCGTGTACCACGTGCACGTTCTGTAAAATCCACAAAATCAGGATGACCCGGAGGATCCGTCGGATTCACCGCGAATCGCGCCTGCGTTCCATAACGCGGGCGCGCCGGTTTGCCTGACCGACTAACTATCCACAACGGAGCCCCTACTACATGACCATCACCTCCACCGAGAAGCCCGGTACCCCGCAGGTCGCCATCAACGACATCGGTACCGCTGAGGACTTCCTCGCAGCTGTCGACGCCACCATCAAGTACTTCAACGACGGAGACCTCGTCGAAGGTACCGTCGTCAAGGTCGACCGCGATGAAGTCCTGCTCGACATCGGTTACAAGACCGAAGGTGTCATCCCCTCCCGCGAGCTGTCCATCAAGCACGACGTTGACCCCGGAGAAGTTGTCTCCGTCGGCGATCAGGTCGAAGCCCTGGTGCTCACCAAGGAAGACAAAGAAGGCCGTCTGATCCTCTCCAAGAAGCGTGCTCAGTACGAGCGTGCCTGGGGCGACATCGAGAAGGTCAAGGAAGAAGACGGCGTCGTCACCGGTACCGTCATCGAGGTTGTCAAGGGTGGTCTTATCCTCGACATCGGCCTGCGCGGCTTCCTGCCCGCATCCCTCGTCGAGATGCGCCGCGTGCGCGACCTGGCTCCGTACATCGGCCAGCAGATCGAAGCCAAGATCATCGAGCTCGACAAGAACCGCAACAACGTGGTCCTGTCCCGCCGTGCATGGCTCGAGCAGACCCAGTCCGAGGTCCGCTCCACCTTCCTCAACAAGCTGGAAAAGGGCCAGGTCCGTCCCGGCGTTGTTTCCTCCATCGTCAACTTCGGTGCCTTCGTGGACCTGGGCGGCGTTGACGGCCTGGTTCACGTTTCCGAGCTGTCCTGGAAGCACATCGACCACCCGTCCGAGGTTGTCGAGGTTGGCCAGGAAGTCACCGTCGAGGTCCTCGAGGTGGACCTGGACCGCGAGCGTGTCTCCCTGTCGCTCAAGGCCACCCAGGAAGATCCGTGGCAGACCTTCGCCCGCACCCACGCCCTCGGCCAGGTTGTCCCGGGCAAGGTCACCAAGCTGGTTCCGTTCGGTGCGTTCGTCCGCGTCGAAGACGGCATCGAAGGCCTGGTCCACATCTCCGAGCTGGCTGTCCGCCACGTTGAACTGGCCGAGCAGGTTGTCTCTGTTGGCGACGAACTGTTCGTCAAGGTCATCGACATTGACCTCGAACGCCGCCGCATCTCGCTGTCCCTCAAGCAGGCCAACGAGGGCGTCGACGCCGACAGCACGGAATTCGATCCCGCTCTGTACGGCATGGCCGCAGAGTACGACGAAGAGGGCAACTACAAGTACCCCGAGGGCTTCGACCCCGAGTCCAACGAATGGCTCGAGGGCTACGAGGCACAGCGCGCCGCCTGGGAGCAGCAGTACGCTGACGCCCAGACCCGCTGGGAAGCACACAAGAAGCAGGTTGCCCAGCACGCTGCCGACGACGCTGCTGCCGCAACGTCTGGTGACGGCGACTCCGGCGCCACCAGCTACTCCTCCGAGCCTGCTGCCACCGATTCCGGTGCCGGCACCCTGGCTTCGGACGAGGCTCTTGCCGCCCTGCGCGAGAAGCTGACCGGCAACTAATTGCCGCCGGTCCTTCCGGGCTAAATGCAGCAGACCCCCTGCCTGTGGCAGGGGGTCTGCTGCATTTAAGAGCCGCCACCTGGCGACGTAAATGCGTCACTTATGGGTTTGATAGTTGAGGGGCTTCCCGGCGTTTTGTGTCTTACCGGCCGGGGGAGGCACAATAGTCACGCATTCAGGTCGCCAAGGCAGTCAAAGGTCGACGACGGCGTGGACGGTCCCGTCGTCGTCGGGCGTCAGGTGCCCGCCCAGGGAAGCGAGCAGCTGGCGGGCGGCGCCGTTGCCGGCGAGCGTGCGGGCGGTGACCCGTGCGATGCCGGCCGTGCGCGCTTCCGCGAGGACCAGCCGCAGGGCAGCGGTGCCGATCCCGCGGGACCGAAAACTCCTGCCCAGCCAGATCCCTGTTTCGGCGGTGCAAACTCCCTCTGGCTGCGCGGCAAGCTTCAGGCGGACGGAACCCGCCACCTCTCCCTCGCAAAGGACCGCCCACGTCTTTTCCCCCTGCCCGCCCGCCAGGCCGGTGGCGGCCCGGTGATGGCCGAGGAACCACGCGGTCCGTTCCAGGTTCCAGCCGGGGCCTCCCAGCGGGGGAGCAACCTCGTCCGGGGACGCGTCCCGCTTGGCCAGCTCGAGCAGCTCTTCCAGGACCGCATCGTCCACATCTGCCAGCGACACGTCAGGGAAGCGGGACATCAACCCACTCCGTTCCTTCGGGGGTGAGTGCCGCAGCGCCGGCGGTCAGGGACAGGAGGCGGTCGGCAGCAGCAGCAATGCGGGCATCATCGTCCGGCAGCGCCAGGCGCAGTACGGTCTGCTGCCCGCCGTAGCTTGTTCCGCCCATGACGAAACCTGCCGCCCGCAGGTCGTTCTCCAGCCTGCCGGCAGCACCGGGCGGCACCGCCGTCGAACAGATCCGCAGCCTGCTGCGGCGCACCATCGGGACCTGCGCAAGCGCGGAAGAGACCGACTCGGAGTAGGCGCGCACCAGGCCGCCCGCGCCGAGCAGTACCCCGCCGAAATAGCGTACGACGACGGCGCTGACGTCACTGAGGTCCGCTACCCCCGGCGCGGTTTCCCTTTTGGCCAGGGCTTCCAGCATGGGAATCCCCGCGGTGCCGGAGGGCTCGCCATCATCACTTGACCGCTGGATGTCCCGGTCCGGACCGATGATGAAGGCGGAACAGTGGTGCCTGGCGTCGTGGAATTCGCGCCGCAGTCCGGCCACCAGGTCCCGGGCATCCTCTTCTGTCCCCGACCGGCGGAGGACGGCGATAAACCGCGACCGCTTAATCTCAAGCTCGTGGCGGAAGTCCGGCCCGGGGGCCAGTGTGGTGTACGCCGTGGCCCGGCTGTCCTGGTACTGCACCGGCCCAGTCTAGCGGTGGGCCCACTCCGCCGGGGGCAGGGCGGTGGGGAAGGATAGGGTGGGACCGTGCTCAGGATCGGATTGACGGGCGGGATCGCCTCGGGAAAGTCACTGGTGGCCGCGCGCTTGCAGGAGCGCGGCGCGGTGCTGGTGGACGCCGATGCGCTGGCCCGGGAGGTGGTGGAGCCGGGGACCGACGGGTTGCGCCGGGTGGTTGAGGAGTTCGGTGCCGGCATGCTGGACGACGGCGGACGGCTGAACCGTGCCCGCCTTGGCGAAGTCGTCTTCGGGAATGCCGAGCGGCTTGGTGTGCTGAACGGCATCATCCATCCGCTGGTCCGTGCCCGCGCCGCAGCCATCGTCGACGCCGCAGCGTACGATGCCGTGGTGGTCCAGGACATTCCGTTGCTGGTGGAGACGGGGCAGGGGAGCGACTTCAACCTGGTGGTGGTAGTGGACGCGCCCGACGAGGTGCGGATACGGCGGATGCTCGAGAACCGCGGCATGGGCGAAGGAGCCGCCCGTTCCCGGATGGCAGCCCAGGCATCGCGGGCGGACCGGCTGGCCGCGGCGGACGTTGTCCTGGACAATTTGGGCAGCGTGGAGGACCTGGTAAAGCAGGTCGACGACCTGTGGGAGGGACGGCTGCTGCCGTTTGCCCGGAATCTCGCCGAGGGGTCCCGGGCGGAGCGGAACGGAGGCCCGGTGCTGGTCCCGTCCCGCCCCGAATGGCCGCAGGAGGCCCGGCGGCTGATGGACCGGATCGGCAAGGCTGTCTCCGCCCGGGGCGGCCAGGACCCTGTTTCCTTCAGCCTCGAGCACATCGGCTCCACCTCAGTTCCCGGCCTGGATGCCAAGGACGTGATCGACCTGCAGTTGGCGGTCCCGGATCTTGGCCTGGCCGACGAACTGGCTGCGGTTTTGGGCGCTGCCGGCTTCCCTGCCGTGCCCGGCATCACCGCGGATATGCCAAAGCCAGGCCATCCGGAACCGGAGCAGTGGGTAAAGCGGTTCCACGCAAACGCCGACCCCGGCCGGGCCGTCAACCTGCATGTCCGTGCCGAAGGGTCTGCCGGGTGGCGCTTTGCCTTGTGCTTCCGGGACTGGCTGCGGGCAGATCCCGCTGCCGCCGCGGACTACCTGGCGCTCAAGCGGCGGTTGGCCGCGGAGCACGACGGCGACAGGTCCACTGACGCGTACGCGGCTGCGAAAGAGGAGTGGTTTGGACCAGCAGGGGAACGTATGGAAGCGTGGGCCGGGCGCGCCGGGTGGGCGCCGCCGTCGTTTCCTGACCGGGGAAGAGGCGTTGTTCGCCCGTAACGGACTTGCCCGCGGCTGTCCGGGCCCGGTTGTACATTAGATTTATGAGCCTTGCGCAGGAGATCAACCGCGTAGTACACCCCTTCAGAGTAGTCAGCGAATACAAGCCCGCCGGGGACCAGCCCGCCGCCATCGCGCAGCTCACGGAGCGCATCAACAACGGGGAGAAGGACGTGGTGCTGCTCGGCGCCACGGGTACCGGCAAGAGCGCCACCACAGCCTGGCTGATCGAGCAGGTCCAGCGGCCCACCCTCGTGATGGTGCAGAACAAGACCCTCGCTGCGCAGCTGGCCAACGAGTTCCGCGAACTCCTGCCCAACAATGCGGTGGAATACTTTGTCTCCTACTACGACTACTACCAGCCGGAAGCCTACGTCCCGCAGACGGACACCTTCATCGAAAAGGACTCGTCCATTAACGAGGAAGTGGAACGGCTGCGGCACTCCGCCACCAATGCGCTGCTGACCCGCCGTGATGTGGTGGTAGTAGCCACCGTCTCCTGCATCTACGGCCTGGGTACCCCGGAAGAGTACATCGCCGGCATGGTGACGCTCCGCAAGGGGCAGGAGATGAACCGGGACGCGCTGCTGCGGAAGTTCGTCTCCATGCAGTACGCCCGCAATGACATGGACTTCCACCGTGGCACCTTCCGCGTCCGCGGCGACACCGTTGAGATTATCCCCATGTACGAGGAACTGGCGCTCCGCATCGAGTTCTTCGGTGACGAGGTGGAGAACATCTACACACTGCACCCGGTCACCGGCGAGGTCATCCGGGAAGAGACCGAGATGTACGTCTTTCCCGCGTCCCACTACGTTGCCGGGCCGGAACGCATGACCCGGGCCATCAAGTCCATCGAGGACGAACTGGCCGGGCGGCTGCAGGTGCTGGAGGGCCAGAACAAGCTCGTGGAGGCGCAGCGCCTGCGTATGCGCACCGCCTACGACCTCGAGATGATGCAGCAAATGGGCTTTTGCAACGGCATCGAGAACTACTCGCGCCACATCGACGGCCGTTCCCAGGGATCTGCGCCGCACTGCCTCCTGGACTACTTCCCGGACGACTTCCTGCTGGTGGTGGATGAGTCCCACGTGACCATTCCCCAAATCGGCGCTATGTACGAAGGAGACATGTCCCGGAAGCGGACCCTGGTGGACCACGGCTTCCGGCTGCCCTCGGCCATGGACAACCGGCCGCTCAAATGGGACGAGTTCCTGGAACGCATCGGGCAGACCGTCTATCTGTCCGCCACGCCTGGCAAGTACGAGCTCGGCAAGGCGGACGGCTATGTCCAGCAGATCATCCGCCCCACCGGCCTGGTGGACCCGGAAGTCATCGTCAAGCCCACCAAGGGCCAGATCGACGATCTCCTGGGCGAGATCCGGACCCGGGTTGAGCGGGACGAGCGCGTCCTGGTCACCACGCTGACCAAGCGCATGGCCGAGGACCTCACCGACTACCTGCTGAGCCATGGCGTCAAGGTCGAATACCTGCACTCCGACGTGGATACGCTGCGGCGCGTTGAACTGCTGCGCGAGCTCCGGCTGGGCAGCTTCGACGTCCTGGTGGGCATCAACCTCCTCCGGGAAGGCCTGGACCTCCCTGAAGTCTCCCTGGTCAGCATCCTCGACGCGGACAAGGAAGGCTTCCTGCGTTCCTCCACGTCCCTGATCCAGACCATCGGCCGCGCCGCCCGCAACGTGTCCGGCCAGGTCCACATGTACGCGGACCGGATCACCGACTCCATGGCCAACGCCATCGATGAGACCAACCGGCGCCGTGCCATCCAGGTGGCGTACAACCAGGAGAACGGCGTGGACCCGCAGCCGCTGCGGAAGAAGATCGCTGACATCACGGACCAGCTGGCCCGCGAGGACGCAGACACGGATGCGCTGCTGGGCAGCTTCGATTACGGCAAGGGCAAGCGCGGTATCACCTCGGCGGCCAAGCCCGGTGCCAAGGGGGCCAAGAAGGGCGCTGCCGTTGTCCGGAGGGACGGCCTCGCCGCCGCCCCCGCAGAGGACCTGGTGGGCCTGATTGAACAGCTCACGGAGCAGATGCACGGCGCCGCCGCCGAGCTGCAGTTCGAAGTGGCGGCCCGGATCCGGGACGAGGTCAGTGAACTGAAGAAGGAACTGCGCCAGATGCAGGCCGCAGGCCACGCCTGAGGCCTGCCGCCATGACACAAAGCCCGGACGGGAATGGCAGCTCTCCCGGCTGGGGTACAGTTAACGTCACGTAGGGGAGTATCCCGAGCGCTACGATCGTCAACACGCAGGGCATGGTTGCCCCGCCGGGCGTAGCGGGCCGCCAGGTCAGCACCAAGTGCACAGGCAGGCCGGAGAGACTTACACCGCATCTCTGTACCCTGCGAAAGGCTACCCTGTGCTCGAATTGCCCGTGTGGTTCGAGGTCGGCTCCTTTGTCGTCCTCGGCCTGATCCTCCTCATTGACCTCCTCCTGGTGGTCCGCCGCCCGCACGAGCCCTCCATGAAGGAGGCCGGCCTGTGGGTGGCGTTCTACGTCACCCTCGCCCTGATCTTTGCCGGCCTGATGTTCGCCTTTACCGGGCCGGAATACGGCGGCCAGTTCGTGGCGGGCTGGGTCACCGAATACAGCCTGAGCATCGACAACCTGTTCGTCTTCATCATCATCATGGCCAGGTTCTCCGTGCCCCGGAAGTACCAGCAGGAAGTCCTGATGGTGGGCATCATCATCGCCCTGATCCTGCGCGGCATCTTCATCCTCCTCGGCGCGATCGTCATCGAGCAGTTCAGCTGGGTGTTCTACATCTTCGGTGCCTTCCTGCTGTGGACCGCGTGGAAGCAGGCCAAGGACGAGGGCGAGGATGAGGAAGACCGGGAGAACCCGCTGATCGCGAAGATCCGCAAGGTCATCCCGATGTCCGAGAAGTTCGACGGCGGCAAGCTCCGCACCACCGTGAACGGCAAGAAGGTGTTCACCCCGATGCTGATCGTGTTCATCACCATCGGCCTCACGGACCTCCTGTTCGCCGTGGACTCCATCCCCGCGATCTTCGGACTCACGCAGAGCCCGTTCATCGTGTTCACTGCCAACCTGTTCGCCCTGATGGGCCTGCGCCAGCTGTACTTCCTGCTGGGCGGCCTCATGAACCGCCTGGTCTACCTGAAGCACGCCCTGTCCTTCATCCTGGCGTTCATCGGCGTCAAGCTCGTGCTGCACGCCATGCACGTCAACGAACTGCCGTTCATCAACGGGGGACAGCACATCGAGTGGGCACCCGAGATCCCCACGTTCGTATCCCTCGCGGTCATCGTCGGCACCATCATCATCGCCGTCGTCGCCAGCCTGCTCAGCTCCAAGGCCCAGGCCGCACACCTGGATCCCCGCCTCGAAGAGGATGCACGCAAGAGCCGCAGCGACGTCGACCAGACCCGCTAGCTCCCCTTTTAAAAGCAGGAATCCCGGCCGCACCGCGGCCGGGATTCCTGCTTTTAATTGACAACTGCGGGACGCCGGTTCCGGGGACTAAGCTCTGTCCATGGCTCCCGAAATGATGACGGAAGAAGGCGTGCACCGGGTGCAGCGGCGCACCGTGGTACTGCTGGCGGCTGCGCAGGTTTTCGGCGGTATTGGCACCGGCGCCACGGTGTCCATTGGGTCCATCCTCGCGGTCGAGCTGTCGGGCTCCAGTGCCTGGGCTGGCGCCGTCGCCACAATCATGACTTTGGGAGCAGCCCTGGCGGCGCTGCCCCTGGCCGCATTGGCGGAGCGCAGGGGCCGGCGGAGCGGACAGGTCACGGGCCTGTCCGCAGCCCTCGCAGGAACGGTGCTGATGGTGCTGTCCGTTGTCACCGGAGTCTTCGTCCTCCTGGTTTTGGGCGCCGCCGGAATCGGTGTGGGAACCGCTGCCAGCCTGCAGGCCAGGTTCGCCGCCGTGGACCTCGCCGGCCAGGAACACCGTGGCAGGGCCCTGTCCATTGTTGTTTGGGCGGTGACCGTCGGGGCCGTTGCCGGACCCAACCTGATCCAGCCGGGCACAGCGGTGGGTGCGGCACTGGGGCTGCCGCCGGTCGCGGGCCCGTTCGTGATCTCCGGTGCCGGGCTGCTGGTGGCAGTACTGCTGGTGCTCGCCGGACTCCGGCCGGATCCGCTGCTGCTGGCCCGGGAGCTTGCTGCGTCAGCTGAAGCCCGGCTTCCGGGCACGCCTCCGCCCGGTCTCCCGCTTCCGGCGTCACAGGCCGCCGGAAGGACGCCGGGTGCCCTGGTACGCGGCATGCGTGCCATCCGCTCCTCCCGGGGCGCGCTGCTGGCGGTGGCTGCAGTTGTCGCGGCACACGCTGTGATGGTGGGCGTGATGTCCATGACGCCGCTGCATCTCCAGCACCTGGTGGAAGGGCAGGGCGCCTCCCACGCCGGCCACATCGCTTCCGGCGACGTCCTGGTGATCATCGGGTTCACCATCTCGCTGCACATTGCCGGCATGTTCGCACTGTCGCCGCTCATGGGCTGGCTCACGGACAAAACCGGACGCACCGAGACCATCATGATCGGCTGCGCATTACTGATTGCCGCGGTTTTGGTGGCCGGATTCGGCGAGGGCTCCACCGCTGCTGTGGCCGTTGGCCTGGTGCTGTTGGGCATGGGCTGGTCCGCCGCCACCGTGTCCGGGTCAACGCTCCTGGCCGAAAGCGTGGGGCAGGAGTCCCGCGTGGTGGTGCAGGGCGTATCCGACATGCTGATGGGCGCGGCAGGAGCCGTGGGCGGCGCCATATCCGGGCTGGTGCTCAGCTGGACAGGGTACCTCGGGCTGAACATGCTGGGCGGCGTGGTGGGCGCTTCCGTCCTGGCCGCGGCGTTCCTGGCGAGGGTCGGGGGGCGACGGCAGTCAGCGGCGGCCTGACCTGGCCATTCCAAGGAGCCGTCCAAAGATACCCTCGCCGTCGTCGGCAATGCCGTCATGGTGGAAGTCGCCCGTCTCCCACACGTGGAGCCCGCGAATGGCGGCGGCCGTTTCCAGGGAGAGTTTCCGGTCCACGTAGATATCCTCCGAATAGACCGCCGCGGCCACCGGTACACGGTTCGCAGCCAGTTGCCGCACATCGTAGAGCGGTTCCCAGTCCTGTTTACGGGCAAGGAGTTCCGCCACGTCGCCGAGGGGCTGCAGCGCGGGGTCCTGCTCGAAGTACCACGGGTAGACCATTTCTCCCGTCAGCAGCAGGGGCTGGGCGTCGGGCCGGAATTCCGGGTACTCATCCAGCACCCGCCAGGCAGACCAGTTGGTTGCCTGGCCCTGGCCGTAAATGGATTCGTGCATCAAGGCGTACAGCGGGTTGGAACGGCGGGAGACGATGCCCTGTACCTGCTCCAGGAACGGGTCGGACAACCGCGGGCTGCCAGAGGAGCCGGCAAAGGCATCCTCCAGCAGGTAGTGCAGGCTGTCCACCCGGGTGTTGCCGCCCAGGAACGCCCCCACCATCTGGAAGCGCTCCACGGTAAGCGGGCTGCCGTCAGGCAGGAACTCGGGGGTGCTTCTCAGATGGCGGGCAACACGCTCCACGGTTTCCCGGTCCTCCGGATACCAGCTGAAGTATTCGGCATTGCGTACCGCCACCCGCTGGAATGTGGCACGGTAGACGTCGTCGGCCGGCCCCGTCAGGGGCGGCAGCCCGCCCGTGATGAGGACTTCGCGAAGCCCGGCGGGAGCAAAGGACAGGTAAGTCACGGCGCAGAAACCGCCGTAGCTCTGGCCGAACACACTCCAGGGCGGCGAGCCGAGGGTCGTCCGGACCAGTTCAGCATCGGCCACGATGGAGTCGGCCCGGAAGTGCTCCAGGTACGCAGCCTGCTCCTCGGCGGAACCCCGCAACGGCAGGGTATTGCGGTCAACGGGGGTGGAGAGGCCGGTGCCCCGCTGGTCCAGCATCAGGATGCGGAACTCCTTCGCGGCGGCTTTGCTCCAGCCGCCCAGGGAGCCGAACCTGTTGCCGCGCCCGCCGGGACCGCCCTGCAGGAACAACAGCCACGAAAGCCTCCTCGCTTCAACCTCGCTGTGGGAGGACGAAACGTACTCCCGGGCGAAGATCCTGATGGTCTCCCCGCCCGGGGCCGAATGGTCCAGCGGCACGGTAAAAACGTGCTCCACTGTCCGCATTCCGCGGAACTCATGCCGTGCCCGGATCTCGTGGTGCGCCGTGCTGTCCTGCTCCGGGTGGAGCAGGCGGGTCAGTGCCTTGACGGCGTCGGGGTGCCGTTCCTCAGCCATTGACTGCAGCCGGGACCGCACTGCCGAACTGTTCCAGCGCGTCGCCCGTGAGCCGGAAGGTGGACCACCCGTCCATGGGGCGCGCTCCCAGCCGGCGGTAGAAGTTGATGGAAGGCTCGTTCCAGTCGAGGACGCTCCACTCCACCCGCGCGTACCCGTTCTCGACGGCGATGGCTGCGAGGTGCTGCAGCAGGGCCTTGCCGTGACCTTCACCGCGGGCGTCGGGACTGACGTAGAGGTCCTCAAGGTAGACCCCGTGCGTGCCCTCCCAGGTGGAGTAGTTGAGGAACCACAGGGCAAAACCTCGGACTTCCCCGGCCTCGTTCTCCGCCATGGCGGCGTAGACGCGCGGGTTCTCCCCGAAGAGGACCTGCCGCAGCATGTTCGGGGTGTTGCGGACGGCGTCGGGTTCCTTCTCGTAGTGCGCCAGTTCGTGGATCATCCGGAGGATGGCAGGGATGTCATGCTCGGTTGCGGGGCGGATAACACTCATTGTTCGAGCTTACCGCCGCAGCAGGTTCCCCTCCTGCAGGTACCCGGGCGTCACAGCCGGTTCACGTCAGTGACCCGGACCACCGCGGTTCCGGTGTCGTCCGAGCCCGCCAGGTCCACCTCCGCCGAAATTCCCCAGTCATGGTTCCGGGCCGGGTCGTCGAAGATCTGCCGGACCTTCCATATTCCCGGTTCTTCCGTGATGATGAGCAGCCCGGGCCCGCGGGCGTCGGGACCTGTGCCGATATCGTCGTGTTCGTCGAAGTAGTCGTCCAGCGCGTCTTCCCAGCGGTCCCGGTCCCAGCCGGACCCGCCATCCAGTTCGCCCAGGGCTTTTGCGTCCTCGTCTGCAAAGAGCTCCACCCGGCGGAACATCTCGTTGCGGACCATCACCCGGAATGCCCGGATGTTGGAGGTCAAGGATGGCGGCGGAGGCGGCGGCGCGTCATGCGGCGTAGGCGCGGCGCCCGAGGCCAGTTCCTCCCATTCGTCCAGCAGGCTGGAGTCCACCTGGCGCACCAGTTCGCCCAGCCAGGCGATGAGGTCTTCGAGGTCGCCGCGCAGCATGTCCTGCGGCACCGTCTGCCGGAGGGCCTTGAACGCGTCAGCGAGGTACCGCAGCACGATGCCTTCGGACCGGGCCAGCCCGTAGAACTGCACGAACTCGCCGAAGTTCATGGCCCGCTCGTACATATCGCGCACCACGGACTTGGGGGCCAGCTCGAAGTCGCCCACCCAGGGGGCCGCCTTGCGGTAGACCTCGAAGGCGTCTTCCAGGATGTCGGCGAGGGGCTGCGGATAACTGACCTCTTCCAGCATGGCCATCCGCTGCTCGTAGTCAATGCCGTCTGCCTTCATGGCCGCCACTGCCTCGCCGCGCGCCTTCTTCTGCTGGGCGGAAAGAATTTGCCGCGGCTTTTCCAGGGTCGCCTCAATCACGGAGACCACGTCCAGGGCATACGACGGCGACTCCGGATCAAGGAGTTCAAGTGCGGCAAGTGCGAAGGGGGAGAGCGGCTGGTTGAGGGCGAAGTTCGGCTGGAGGTGGACGGTAAGCCGGACAGTGCGGCCATCCGGGTCCCGCTGGTCTGCCGGAATGCGCTCCACCACCCCGGCTGCAAGGAGTTCCCGGTAGATCCCGAGCGCCTTCTTCATCAGCCGCAGCTGGGAGGGGCGCGTCTCGTGGTTCTCCGAGAGCAGACGGCGGGCCGCCGCGAACGGGTCGCCGGGCCGCTCCATCAGGTTCATGAGCATCGCGTGTGTAACGGTGAAGCTGGAATTGAGGGGGTCCGGGACCGATTCCACCAGCCGTTTGAACGTCGGCTCACCCCACGATACGAAGCCCTCCGGCGGCTTCTTCTTGACCACCTGGCGCAGTTTCTTTTGGTCATCCCCGAACTTCGCCACCGCCTTGGCCATGGCGCGCACATTCTCGGTCACGTGCTCCGGAGCCTGGACCACAACTGTTCCGGCAGTGTCGTACCCGGCCCGCCCGGCACGCCCTGCGATCTGGTGGAACTCCCGGGAGTTCAGCAGCCGGGTGCGGACGCCGTCGTACTTGCTCAAGGCCGTGAGCAGGACGGTACGGATGGGTACGTTGATGCCCACGCCGAGCGTATCGGTGCCGCAGATGACCTTGAGCAGTCCCGCCTGGGCCAGCTGCTCCACCAGCCTCCGGTACTTGGGCAGCATCCCCGCGTGGTGCACGCCAATGCCGTGCCGGACCAGCCGGTTCAGTGTTTTGCCGAAGCCGGCAGCGAAGCGGAAGTTCGCGATGAGCTCGGCGATCCTGTCCTTTTCTTCCCGAGTGCAGACGTTGATGCTCATCAGCGTCTGGGCGCGGTCGATGGCTTCTATCTGGCTGAAGTGCACCACGTAAACCGGCACCTGCCTGGTAGCCAGCAGTTCCTCCAGCGTCTCGTGCACGGGGGTCTCGTGATAGTAGTAATGCAGCGGAATGGGCCGTTCCGCCGAACTCACGGTGGTGGTGGGCCGGCCGGTGAGGTCCGTGAGTCCTTTTTCGAATCTGGTCACGTCTCCCAGGGTGGCGGACATCAACAGGAACTGCGCCTGCGGGAGCTCCAGCAGCGGCACCTGCCAGGCCCAGCCGCGCTGCGGGTCCGAGTAGAAATGGAACTCATCCATGATGACTGCGCCCAGCCCGGCGGCCGCACCCTCCCGAAGAGCAGTGTTTGCCAGAATCTCCGCGGTGCAGCAGATGATGGGGGCATCCTGGTTGACGCCCGAATCCCCGGTGATCATACCCACGTTTTCGGCGCCGAAAATCTCGCAGAGCGCGAAGAACTTCTCCGAGACCAGCGCCTTAATGGGCGCCGTGTAGTAGCTTCGGCGGCCCTGGGCCATTGCCTGGAAATGGGCGGCGATGGCCACCAGCGATTTTCCGGAACCGGTGGGGGTGGCCAGGATGACATTGGCTCCCGTGGCCAGTTCCAAAATGGCTTCATCCTGCGCCGGATACAGCGCCAGTCCACGGCTCTCCGTCCACTCCACGAAGCGGGTGTAGAGATCGTCGGGGTCGACGGCGGCGGAAGGACTCCTGGCGGGCAGGTCAGGAAGTTGGTCAACGAGTTTCATTGATTTCCAGCTTAGTGCCAGCCCGTGACAGGAAACCTGTCCGCTCCCGGCTAGGCTTCCCTACAAAGTGACAAGACGACGAGCAGGGAAGCTTATGCAATGGGATCCGGCCAAGTATGTGCAGTTCGGCGATCATCGGCACCGGCCGTTTTTTGACCTCACCGGCAGGATCCTTGCCAGGCAGCCGGCCTTGGTGGTGGATCTGGGATGCGGCCCGGGCAATTTGACTGCCACCCTCGCAGAGCGCTGGCCGGGCGCGGAGGTGGTGGGAATCGATTCCTCTCCGGACATGCTCGCGAAGGCGGCACCCCTGTCCAATAAGTACCCGTCCCTGAAGTTTGAAAGAGCGGACATCGCCGGCTGGACACCGCCTGCGGGCACGGATGTGGTGGTCAGCAACGCCGCGCTGCAGTGGGTTCCCGGACACCGGGACCTGATCCGGTCATGGCTGGAAGAGCTGCGCCCGGGTGCGTGGTTCGCGATGCAGGTTCCGGGGAACTTCAACGCTCCGTCCCATGCTTTGATGCGGGAACTGGCGGCCTCGGCGCGTTGGGCGCCCCGGCTGGGCGGGGTCCTGCGCGGCGGCGAATCGGTTGGGGAACCGTCGGACTACCTGCAGATCCTGCTCGACGGCGGCTGCACTGCGGACGCCTGGGAGACCACGTACCAGCAGGTTTTACAGGGTCAGGACCCGGTCCTCGAGTGGGTGCGGGGGACCGCCCTGCGTCCGGTTCTCGCCGCACTGCCGCCCGGGGAAGGCGAGGACTTCGAAGCCGAGTACGCGGCTGCCCTTCGCGCGGCGTATCCGGCGGGGAGCCACGGAACGGTGTTCCCGTTCCGGAGGATCTTCGCAGTGGGCTGCAAGGGAGCCTGATCCTCCAGTCGCTGGAATTTGTCTACAGTGGAGTCAAGCGGGCTGACAGCAACAGTAAGTGATTTGCCTTACAATGACGGGACGTGGCTGACTGGGGAAAGGCTACTGCCGCCCCGCAGGCTTGCTGAGCTTACTGGAGGTGCGTCGCTGATCGGACTTATGGGGCGGCCGTCCAGGCCGGGGCAGCGGTAGCCGCGGATTTCTGCGCCGCCGTTGTGGCCATGGAAGCCGGGCAGCGGCTCCGCATGCAGATCTTCCTGAAGATCCAGGAGCTGTCCTCCCAGGAGGTTGCCCGCTTCGGAACGCAGAGCCTGACCACCCGGGCTACTAACGACGTCCAGCAAATCCAGGCTTTTATGCTCCTGGTCTGCACCATGCTGATCGCGGGCCCTGCCATGGGGCTCGGCGGCGTCATCCTCGCACTTCAGCAGGATGTCGCCCTGTCGGCAGTGGTCCTCGTGATTGTACCGCTGCTTGTACTGATCATGGCGGCCATCGTGGGACGCCTCATCCCGCTCTACCGGGAGGGGCAGGACCTGCTGGACAACGTGGGCGGCATACTGCGGGAACAGATCATTGGAGCAGGCATCATCCGTGCCTTCGTGCGCCAAAAGCATGAGATTGCCCGTTTCGGGGAGGCAAATACCAGCCTCACGGCCAACAATCTCCGGTCCGCGCTGCTGGTGGCAGCAATGCTCCCATTGACCATGCTTGTGGTGAACCTGTCGTCGGTGGCCGTCGTCTGGTTCGGCGGGGAGCGGATCCAGGCGGGCCAGATGGATATCGGGGCGCTGACCGCATTCATCGCCTACATCATGCAGATCCTGCTCGCCATCATGATGTCCATGTACGTCATAATGACGGCGCCGCGCGCAGCAGTATGCGCGGAACGCATTGGTGCCGTCCTGGACACCGAGCCTTCTGTGCGGGACCGGCAGGCACTCGGGGCAGGCGTCCGTTCCGCAACGCCCTCAGTTTTGTTGCCCAGCCCGGCAGCACCACGGCTGTCCTGGGATCCACGGGCAGTGGAAAATCCACGCTTTTGAACCTGGTCCCGCGTTTCCTCGACTCCACCCAAGGAGAGATTTTCCTGGATGGCACTGACATTCAGGATCTGAGGCTGGATGCGCTCCGCGGAAGCATGTCCATCGTGCCCCAGCAGGCGCACCTTTTTTCCGGCACCATTTCCGAAAACCTTCGTATGGCAGCTCCTGAAGCATCCGACGACGAACTGTGGGACGTCCTGGAGAAGGCGCAGACCATGCGGTTCATGCGCGACCTCCCGCTGGGCCTCCACACGCCCGTGGGCCAGGGCGGAACCACCTTGTCCGGGGGCCAGCGGCAGCGGCTGTGCATCGCACGCGCCCTGCTCCGCAAGTCATCCCTGTTCCTCTTCGACGACAGCTTCTCTGCGCTCGACTACGACACCGAGACGCGGCTGCGGGAGGTACTGGAGGCAGAGTTGGCGGACGCGGCGGTCCTTATGGTGGCCGAGCGTGTGTCCGCCGTCGAAGACGCCGGCCTGATTTTGGTGCTCGACGGCGGCCGCATCGTGGCGCAGGGCACGCACCCCGAACTGCTGGAAACGTCCGGCACCTACCGCGAAATCGCCGAGTCCCAGCTGGCATTGGACGGCCCGCCGTGAGGGGGACGGCGGGCATTGAAGGCCCGGAAGCCGCTTCCGGACCACCGCGTGCAGGCTGCTCGGGCTGCTGCGCCCGTTCCGGCGGTCCATGCTTGGGGCCGTTGCGGCCACGTGCGCTTTTGCCGGCCTGAATGTAGCAGCCCCAAAGTACCTCGGTGACGCCACGGATGTTGTGGTGGACGGCGTCTTTGGCAGCGGCGTGGACCAGGAACGCCTGGCCATCCTGCTCGTCGGCGTCGCGGTGATGTACGTCTTCGCCTCCCTCTTCAACTGGGTTCAGGGCGCCCTGACAGCCCGCTCTGTGCAGGGGCTGATGCACAACCTCCGCTCTGCCGTCGAGGACAAGCTGCACCGCCTGCCAGCCACATACTTTCGGGAGCGCTCACGGGGCGAGGTGCTTAGCCGTGCCACCAACGACATCGACAACATCTCCCAGGCCATGAACCAGATCCTCACGCAGCTGATCATGTCCGTGCTCATGTTGTGCGGGTCGCTGGCCATGATGCTGTGGCTCTCGCCCCTGCTTGCCGCCATTGCACTCGCCAGCGTGCCCCTTTCCGCCTGCATCACCGTGTTCGTGGCGCGGAGTGCCCAGGCCCACCATGCGCGGCAGTGGACTGAAACCGGGGAGCTGAATGCCCAGGTTGAGGAGTTCATCACCGGGCACGAGGTCATCAAGGCCTTCGGCCGCCAGTCCCAGACCGCCGAGGTGTTCGCGCGCAGTAACCGGCGTCTCACCCGGGCTGCCACGAAGGCGCAGTACGCCGCAGGGATCGTCCAGCCGCTGATGGTGCTGATGTCCAACCTGAACTACATCGCCGTGGCCGTCGCCGGGGCGCTCCAGGTCCTCGCAGGCGCCATGACTATTGGCGGCATCCAGGCGTTCATCCAGTTCAGCAGGCTCTTCAGCCAGCCCGTCGGGCAGATCGGCGGGCTGCTCAGCCTCATTCAGTCCTGTGCCGCCTCCGCCGCGCGCGTCTTCGTCCTGCTGGACGCGGAGGGGGAAAAACCTGGACCGGATGATGCAGGTACGCCGGCATTGCGGGAGGGGCCCATCGTTTTCCATGACGTGAGCTTCGCCTACCTGGGCTCGGCTCCGGCGGTCAGGAATCTATCCTTCAGGGTGGAACCGGGGCAGACGGTGGCAGTCGTGGGTCACACCGGCGCCGGCAAGACAACGGTGGTGAATTTGCTGCTGCGCTTTTGCGAGCCGACCTCCGGCAGGATCACCATCGACGGAAAGGACATCACCGCAATGCCCCGGGACCGGCTGCGTTCCAGGTTCGGCGTGGTGCTGCAGGATGCGTGGCTGTTTGGCGGGACCATACGCGACAATATCGCCTACGGACTGCCAGGCGCCGGCGAGGATGACATTGTGGCCGCAGCGGAAGCGAGCCATGTGGACCGCTTTGTCCGGTCGCTGCCGTGCGGGTACAGCACCGTGCTTGACAACGGCGGCGAACCCCTCAGCCAGGGCCAGCGGCAGCTCACCACCATCGCCCGGGCACAGCTGGCAGGCCGGTCAGTCCTGGTCCTCGACGAAGCCACCAGCTCTGTGGACTCCAGGACCGAGCTGCTGATCCGGAAGGCGATGCAGCGGTTGCGGCGGGGCAGAACAAGCTTTGTCATCGCGCACCGTTTGTCCACCATCCGGAACGCTGATCTAATCTTGGTCATGGATCAAGGACGCATCGTAGAGCAGGGAACCCACTCGGGGCTCCTGGGGGCGAACGGCTACTACGCCCGGCTGTACAACGCGCAATTCACCAGCCGGCCCGGCCGGACAGACGTGCTCGAGGCGGGCCGGTGAAGACTTCCCCTGACTTTCCCGGTGCCTGGAAGCCTAACGCTGCCAGCACGGTTGCACTGTACGAGCAGCTGCGTCTCCACATCATCCACCTGGCAGACAGCGGAGCGCTTCCTGCGGGAACCAGGCTTCCAGCGGTGAGGGCCCTGGCGGAGCGCCTGGACGTGGCGCCGCACACCGTTGCCCGCGCCTACAAGGAGCTCGAGGCGGCCGGCGTCGTGGCCACCCGCGGCCGGAACGGAACCGTTGTATCACCACGTGACGAACGTCTCAGCGGGCTGTCAGCCGCTGCCGCGGCGTACGCGGAAGCCGCAAAGTCGCAGGGAGCAACGTTTGCCGAGGCGGTCAAGCTGCTGGCGGCGGCGTACGACGCCGGGTGATCGCCTGCCCGGCGTGGGTGTTCGAAGAAGTTTTCGATTAGCATTATTGGGTGCCTAAAGCCGTAGCTGAAGAAACCGCCCTCGACTCTCCGTCCGTAGCACTGGCTCCCGCTGCCTCCCTGCAGCGACCTGACCTGTCCCGCCTGGTGGTAAAGGGCGCCCGCGAGCACAACCTCCGCAACGTGGACCTGGACCTGCCGCGTGATGCGATGATCGTCTTCACCGGCCTCTCCGGTTCCGGCAAGTCTTCGCTGGCCTTCGACACCATCTTCGCTGAGGGCCAGCGCCGCTACGTTGAGTCGCTCTCCGCGTACGCGCGGCAGTTCCTGGGCCAGGTGGACAAGCCTGACGTGGACTTCATCGAAGGCCTGTCTCCGGCCGTGTCCATCGACCAGAAGTCAACCAGCAAGAACCCGCGTTCAACGGTGGGCACCATCACCGAAATCTACGACTACATGCGCCTGCTCTGGGCACGCGTTGGCCGTCCCCACTGCCCGGTCTGCGGCGAGCCTGTGGCCAAGCAGACCCCGCAGCAGATCGTGGACCAGCTCCTCGAACTGGACGAGGGCACCCGCTTCCAGGTCCTGGCGCCCGTGGTGCGCGGCCGTAAGGGCGAGTTTGTCGATCTTTTCAAGGAGCTCAGCGCCAAGGGCTACTCCCGGGCAAGGGTGGACGGCGACCTCGTCCAGCTCAGCGATCCGCCCAAGCTCGGCAAGCAGTTCAAGCACACCATCGAAGTAGTGGTTGACCGCCTGGTGGTCAAGGAAGGCATCAGCCAGCGCCTCACCGACTCCATTGAAACCGCCCTGGGCCTTGCTGAAGGCCGTGTCCTGGCTGAGTTCGTGGACCTTGAAGCAGACGATCCGGCACGGATCCGCGCGTTCTCCGAAAACCTGGCGTGCCCCAACGAGCATCCCCTGGCTATCGACGAGATCGAACCCCGGTCCTTCTCGTTCAACAATCCGTTCGGCGCGTGTGCGGCCTGCAGCGGAATTGGAACCAAGCTGGAAGTGGACGAGGAACTCATCGTCCCCAACCCGGAACTCTCGCTGGCCGAAGGTGCCATCGCCCCCTGGTCCCTGGGGACGGCCACCACCGAATACTGGAACCGGCTCCTCGAAGGCCTCGCCAAGGAATTGGGCTTTTCCATGGACACGCCATGGGAGAAGCTGGGCAAGGACGTCCGGCAGACCGTGCTCCACGGCAAGGACCACAAAGTGGTGGTGCAGTACCGCAACCGCTTTGGCCGGGAACGCAAATACAGCACGGGGTTCGAAGGCGCCATCCAGTATGTCCACCGCAAGCACGGTGAAACCGACTCCGACTGGGCCCGCGACCGCTACGAAGAGTACATGCGGCAGGTCCCGTGCCCTGCCTGCCACGGTGCGCGCCTCAACCCCGCCTCGCTGTCGGTGCTGATCAACGGCAAGTCCATTGCCGAGGTCGCCGCCCTGCCCATGCGTGAATGCGCCGACTTCCTGAACACCCTCGTCCTGACCGGCCGGGAAGCCCAGATCGCCCACCAGGTCCTCAAGGAGATCCAGGCACGCCTGACGTTCCTCCTGGACGTGGGCCTGGAGTACCTCAACCTGGAGCGGCCCTCCGCCACCCTTTCCGGCGGCGAGGCCCAGCGCATCAGGCTGGCCACGCAGATCGGTTCCGGCCTGGTCGGCGTGCTCTATGTCCTGGATGAGCCGTCCATCGGTTTGCACCAGCGGGACAACCGCCGGCTCATCGAAACCCTGACCAGGCTCCGGGACATGGGCAATACCCTCATTGTGGTGGAACACGACGAGGACACCATCCACGTTGCCGACTGGATTGTGGACATCGGCCCCGGTGCCGGAGAGCACGGCGGCCAGGTGGTCCATTCCGGCTCCTACAAGGAACTGCTGGAAAATACCGCATCGCTGACCGGCGACTACCTGTCCGGCCGCAAGAGCATCGAGGTGCCCGGGAAGCGCCGCAAGTACGACAAGAAGCGTGAGATCAAGGTTGTCGGAGCACGCGAGAACAACCTGGACAACGTTGATGCGGCCTTCCCGCTGGGACTGCTGACGGCGGTGACCGGCGTGAGTGGCTCCGGCAAGTCCACCCTGGTGAACGAGATCCTCTACAAGGTGCTGGCGAACAAGCTCAACGGCGCCAAGCAGGTAGCGGGACGGCACAAGACCGTGCAGGGGCTGGAGCACCTGGACAAGGTGGTCCACGTTGACCAGAGCCCCATCGGCCGCACGCCGCGCTCCAACCCGGCAACCTACACCGGCGTCTTCGACAACATCCGCAAGCTCTTTGCGGAAACCACCGAAGCGAAAGTCCGCGGCTACCTTCCCGGCCGCTTCTCCTTCAACGTCAAAGGCGGGCGCTGCGAGGCCTGCTCCGGTGACGGCACCCTGAAGATCGAGATGAACTTCCTGCCGGACGTCTACGTCCCCTGCGAGGTGTGCCACGGCGCGCGCTACAACCGGGAGACACTTGAAGTGCACTACAAGGGCAAGACCATCGCCGATGTCCTCAACATGCCCATCGAGGAGGCGGCGGAATTCTTCGCGGCGTTCTCGCCCATTGCACGGCACCTGAACACCCTCGTGGACGTGGGCCTTGGCTACGTCCGGCTGGGGCAGCCGGCAACCACCCTGTCCGGCGGAGAGGCGCAGCGCGTCAAGCTGGCGGCGGAGCTGCAGAAGCGTTCCAACGGCCGGAGCGTCTACGTTTTGGACGAACCCACCACTGGCCTTCACTTTGAGGACATCCGCAAGCTGCTGATGGTCCTGCAGGGCCTGGTGGACAAAGGCAACACCGTCATCACCATCGAGCACAACCTGGACGTGATCAAGAGCGCCGACTGGATCGTGGACCTTGGTCCCGACGGAGGTTCAGGCGGCGGCCGGATCGTGGCAACCGGGACTCCGGAGCAGGTGGCCGCGTCCGCCACCAGCCACACCGGTACGTTCCTCGCCGAAATCCTGGGGTGAGGCGCGGGAGTATTCCTGAACAGGCATACGAGTTTCAGGCACTGCTGCGGGCATGAGAAACTAACCCGGTGACTTCAACAACAGTGCCCGTGATCTTTGACCTGGACGGCACTCTTGTCGATCCGGCCGGTGGAATAACAGAAGGCATCGCGGCTGCCCTCACCTCAATGGGGCTGCCCGTTCCCGGCCAGGACCTGCTCGACGCGATGATCGGACCCAAGCTGAGCGATTCCCTGCTCAACGTGGCCCGGGTGCCGGCCCACCTCCTGGATGAGGTCATCCGGCGCTACCGCCAGTACTACGTGGAAACCGGAATCGCGCAGGGCCGCCTTTACCCCGGCATCCGTGAAATCCTGGAGGCGTACGCTGCAGCGGGAAGGCCCGTGGCCGTCGCTACGCAAAAGCCGCAGACGCTGGCCCGGACGGTCCTGGCCCACCACGGGATCGAAAAACTGTTCCAGAGCATCCGTGGTTCCGCCGACGATGAAACCGCCGTGGACGGTGTTCCCCTCGGCAAGACCGGGATCATCGGTGCCGCGCTCAAGGACCTGGAAACCCAGCATGCACTGATGGTGGGGGACCGGGCGCAGGATGTGTCCGGAGCCATTGCCAACGGACTTGACTGCATCGGGGTCGCCTGGGGTTTCGCGCCCGACGGCGAACTTGAGGACGCCGGTGCGGTCGCCGTCGTCAACACGGCCGAAGAACTGGTGAGGGTCATCGACAAGCTGCAGGCCATCCACTCTGCCGCCATGAGTGAGGTGACCAACGATGGAAATGTTTGAGGCGGTCCGCTGGACCACGCGCAGCCTGATCGCCGGCACCTGCCGGCCCACCGTCGTCGGCATTGACAATGTGCCCACGGACGGACCGTTCATTGTGGCGCCCAACCATCTGTCCTTTTTTGACAGCGTCATCGTGCAGGCGCTGATGCCCCGCCCGGTCGCTTTCTTCGCCAAGGCCGAGTACTTCACCACCGGCGGGATCAAGGGCAAGGTGATGAAGGCGTTCTTCGAATCGGTGGGATCCATCCCGGTGGAACGCGGCGAGCAGGCAGCCAGCGTCCAGGCGCTCAAGACCCTCCTGGACATCCTTGAGTCGGGCCGCGGCATCGGCATTTATCCCGAGGGCACCCGTTCACGCGACGGCATCCTTTACCGCGGCCGCACCGGCGTCGGCTGGCTGGCACTGACCACGGGGGCTCCGGTCATCCCCGTGGGCCTGATCGGCACGGAGAACCTGCAGCGTGCCGGCGAAAAGGGCGTCAAGCCGCAGCACTTCACCATGAAGGTGGGGGAGCCGCTGTATTTCGACAAGACGGGCCCGGACCACTCCCTGCCGGCACGCCGCGAAGTAACGGACCGGATCATGGACGCCATTGCCGGACTCAGCGGCCAGGAACGCTCCACGAGCTACAACCAGAGCAAGGCCGCTGAATAATTCGAGGGCCAGGACAGGACCGGCAAAGCCACCGGCTGCGGCTCAGTAGAATATATAGGTGGCAAATCCAGCAACGTACCGGCCGAAAACCGGTGAAATCCCCACCAACCCCGGGGTGTACCGGTTCCGCGATCCCCATGGCCGGGTCATCTACGTGGGCAAGGCCAAAAGCCTCCGCTCGCGGCTGAACTCCTACTTCGCCAACCCGGCGGGGCTGCTGCCCAAGACCTATGCCATGGTCCACGCGGCCAGCAGCGTGGAATGGACCGTGGTGGGCAGCGAGCTGGAATCGCTGCAGCTGGAATACACCTGGATCAAGGAATTCAAACCGCGGTTCAACGTGGTGTTCCGCGACGACAAGACCTACCCTTACCTGGCCGTCACCCTGGGTGAGAAGTACCCGCGTGTCCAGGTGATGCGCGGCGACAAAAAGAAGGGGACCCGCTACTTCGGCCCCTACACCGCAGGCGCCATCCGGGAGACCATGGACACCCTGCTCCGCGTGTTCCCGGTCCGCAGTTGCAGCGCCGGGGTCTTCAAGCGCGCCGAGGCTACCGGGCGTCCCTGCCTTCTGGGCTATATCGACAAGTGTTCCGCCCCGTGCGTGGGCCGCATCTCGCCGGAAGACCACCGAGCCCTCGCCGACGATTTCTGCGCCTTCATGGGCGGCGAGGCCAAGCGCTTCATTGCCAAGCTGGAAAAGCAGATGGCGGACGCCGTGGCGGAGCTCGACTACGAGCATGCCGCCAGGATCCGCGACGACATCGTTGCGCTCCGCAAGGTCTTCGAGCGCAATGCCGTGGTGCTTTCCGAAGAGACCGATGCCGACATCTTTGCCCTGCACGAGGACGAACTGGAAGCCGCCGTGCAGGTGTTCCATGTCCGGGGCGGCCGGATCCGCGGCCAACGCGGCTGGGTGGTGGAGAAGGTGGAGGATTTCACCACGCCGGACCTGGTGGAGCACCTCCTGCAGCAGGTCTACGGCGGCGACGGCGACAGCCACGGCAGGCTGCCCCGCGAAGTGCTGGTGCCGGTGCAGCCCAGCAACGCCGGAGAACTTGCGGAGTGGCTGGGCGGCATCCGCGGGGCGAAGGTGGACATCCGCGTCCCGCAGCGCGGTGATAAGGCAGCATTGATGTCCACCGTGCGCGAGAACGCCGAGCACGCGCTTAAACTCCACAAAACCCGCCGGGCGGGGGACCTCACCGTCCGTTCCCAGGCGCTGCAGGAACTGCAGGAAGCCCTGGACCTGCCCGTGCCGCTGCTCCGCATCGAGTGCTTCGACGTTTCGCACGTCCAGGGCACCAATGTGGTGGCCTCCATGGTGGTGGTGGAGGACGGGCTTCCGAAGAAGTCGGACTACCGGAAGTTTTCCGTCACCGGGCCGGCAGCCGCCGACGACACAGCAGCCATGCACGACGTGCTGACCCGGCGGTTCCGCCACTACCTGCAGGACAAGTCCGCCCAGGTTGACGAGTCTGCGCTGGCCCCGGAACCGGAAGGCGCCCACGGCATGCCGTCCGCCGCGGACAACACTGAGCCCGCCGCGGTCCAGGACACCACCACGCCGGCACCACGTGCAAAGTTCGCCTACCCGCCCAACCTGGTGGTGGTGGACGGCGGAAAGCCCCAGGTCAACGCTGCCGCCCGGGCGCTGGCGGACCTGGGCATCGACGATGTATATGTCGTGGGCCTTGCCAAGCGGCTGGAGGAGGTCTGGCTCCCCGACAGTGACTTCCCGGTCATCCTTCCGCGCACGTCGCAGGGCCTGTACCTGCTGCAACGCATCCGCGATGAAGCGCACCGCTTCGCCATCTCGTTCCACCGGCAAAAGCGGGGCAAGGCGATGACCGTGTCAGCGCTGGACGGCGTCCCCGGGCTGGGAGCGTCCAAGCGCAAGGCGCTCCTGGCGCATTTCGGCTCGGTTAAGAGCGTCAAGGCTGCCACCGCGGAAGAGCTTTCCCAGGCGAAGGGGATCGGGCCCGCCCTGGCCGGCGCCATCGTGAACCATTTCTCGGCAGAGGGCCCGGCCGCAGCCACAGTGCCCGCCATCAACATGACCACCGGCGAAATCATCGAATCTTAGCTAGGGTAAGGGACGGGGTTGCGCCGG
Source organism: Arthrobacter sp. MPF02 (assembly GCF_046605375.1). Lineage (GTDB taxonomy): Bacteria > Actinomycetota > Actinomycetes > Actinomycetales > Micrococcaceae > Arthrobacter. The sequence goes on from NZ_CP176772.1 coordinate 1,798,154, forward strand.
AGTGCGGCCCTGCGCGGCAACAACAGGAACGGGGCGGACTTGATGGCAGAGACGACGGCGGGATCCGGGGCCCGGCAGGACGGGATGGAACCCGTCAAGCCGCTCGAAGCCGAGCTGCTGGTGGTCACCGGAATGTCCGGGGCCGGGCGGAGCACCGCTGCCGACGCCCTCGAGGATCACGGCTGGTACGTCGTGGAGAACCTGCCGCCGCAGATGCTCGGTACGCTTGCCGAACTTGTCTCCCACGCGCCGCAGTCCATTCCGCGCCTGGCCGTGGTGGTCGACGTCCGCAGCAAAGGCCTGTTCGCGGACATCCGCGCCGCCCTGGGAGCGCTGGCCGCCAGCGGCGTCACCTTCCGCGTGCTGTTCCTCGACGCGAGCGACGATGTCCTGGTGCGCCGCTTCGAACAGGGACGCCGGCCGCACCCGCTGCAGGGCGGCGGCCGCATCCTCGACGGTATCGCCGCCGAACGCGAGCTGCTGCAGGAACTGCGCGACAGCTCCGACGTCGTGCTCGACACTTCCGGCTACAACGTCCACGGCCTGGCCACCGCCATCACGGAACTCTTCAGTGAAACCGGCCCCGTGGCCCTCCGCCTGAACATCATGAGCTTCGGCTTCAAGTACGGCCTGCCGGTTGACGCGAACTATGTTGCAGACGTCCGGTTCATCCCCAACCCGCACTGGGTGCCGCAACTGCGGCCGCACACGGGTTTGGACAAGGACGTCAGCGACTACGTGCTGGAAGCCGAGGGCGTCAAGAATTTCGTGGACCGCTACGTGATGGCGCTCGAGCCCGTCCTTGACGGCTACCGGCGCGAAAACAAGCACTACGCCACCATCGCCGTCGGCTGCACCGGCGGAAAGCACCGGTCCGTGGCGGTCGCGGCCGAGCTTTCCAAGAAGCTTGCCCAGTTTCCCCGGGTGACGGTGACTACCACGCACCGGGACCTGGGCCGCGAGTAATGGCGCTGTTCACCGGGGCGCTCCCGTTGGTTCCGCCTGCCTCCGGATCGGCGGCCAGCAAAAAGGACAAGGGGCCCAACGTCGTGGCCCTCGGCGGCGGGCACGGGCTGTCCGCCTCGCTGTCGGCGCTGCGCCTGCTCACCTCCCAGCTCACCGCCGTCGTAACGGTAGCGGACGACGGCGGCTCGTCCGGGCGCCTGCGCGAGGAGTACGGGGTCCTGCCGCCCGGAGACCTGCGCATGGCGCTGTCCGCGCTCTGCGACGACACGGACTGGGGCAGGACCTGGCGTGACGTCATGCAGCACCGCTTCCGCCCCCGCAACGGGCCGGGCGGCTCGCTGGACGAGCATGCCATGGGGAACCTGCTGATCATTACCCTGTGGGAGCTGCTCGGTGACGCCGTAGCTGGACTCAAGTGGGCCGGCGCCCTGCTGGGGGCACGCGGGCAGGTCCTGCCCATGTCCAAGGTTCCGTTGACCATCGAAGGCGATGTCCGCGTCACCGCCCCGGACGGGTCGTCCGTCCTGGAAACCATCTACGGGCAGGCCCGCTGCGCGGTGGCCGGCTCGCTGGAGAACGTCCGGCTCCTCCCGGAGGCCGCACCCGCGTGTACTGAGGCGCTCACTGCCATCGAGCTCGCCGACTGGGTGATCCTTGGACCGGGCTCCTGGTACACCTCCGTGCTGCCGCACCTGCTGCTTCCGGAGATGCGGCAGGCGCTGTGCAACACGCCGGCCAACCGCTGCCTCACCATGAACCTCGCCACGGACACCAAGGAAACGTCCGGCATGACGGCTGCGGACCACCTCGACGTGCTGCGGCGCTACGCCCCGGAGTTCACGGTGGACGTGGTGTTGGCCGATCCGGCGTCCGTGCCGGACCGGCAGGAGTTCGAGCGGGCCGCCGGGATGATCGGCGCCGAGGTGGTCTTGGGTAAAGTAGGGGCGTCGGGACGCCGGCCCGTCCATGATCCCCTGCGTTTGGCGACGGCGTACCAGGACATTTTTGGGAACAGTTAGGAAGGTGCCATGGCACTGACAGCATCGGTCAAGGAAGAACTGTCCCGCCTGGACATCAAGAAGTCATCGGTACGCAAGGCGGAAGTCTCCGCGATGCTCCGTTTTGCGGGCGGGCTGCACATCATCTCGGGCCGGATCGTCATCGAGGCCGAAGTGGACCTCGCCTCGACAGCGCGGCGGCTCCGGGCCGCCATCGCCGAAGTCTACGGGCACCAGAGCGAGATCATTGTTGTTTCCGCCGGGGGACTGCGGCGCGCCAGCAGGTACGTGGTCCGGGTGGTGCGCGACGGCGAGGCGCTGGCCAGGCAGACCGGCCTCCTGGACGGCCGCGGCCGGCCCGTGCGGGGGCTGCCGTCCGCCGTCGTCAACGGTTCCGCCGCCGACGCCGAAGCCGTATGGCGTGGGGCTTTCCTGGCCCACGGCTCACTCACGGAACCCGGCCGCTCCTCCTCGCTGGAAGTCACCTGCCCGGGTCCGGAATCGGCTTTGGCGCTGGTGGGGGCCGCCCGCCGGCTGGACATCCAGGCAAAGGCGCGGGAAGTGCGGGGCGTGGACCGCGTTGTCATCCGCGACGGCGACACCATTGCCGCCCTGCTGACCCGCATGGGCGCCCACGATGCGCTGATGGTGTGGGAGGAGCGGCGGATGCGGAAGGAAGTCCGGGCCACCGCCAACCGGCTCGCCAATTTCGACGACGCCAACCTGCGCCGCTCGGCCCAGGCCGCCGTGGCAGCAGGGGCACGGGTGGAGCGCGCCCTCGAGATCCTTGGCGACGACGTACCGGAACACCTGCGGTACGCAGGCGAGCTCCGGGTGGCGCACAAACAGGCCAGCCTGGACGAACTCGGCCGGCTGGCCGATCCCGTCATGACCAAGGACGCCATCGCGGGCCGGATCCGCAGGCTGCTGGCCATGGCGGACAAAAGGGCACTTGACCTCGGCATTCCCGGCACGGACGCCAATGTGACGCCGGAAATGCTGGACGAGTGACAGCCCCATAGAATCGAAAAGATTCCGGGCGCCCGCCGCCCGGATGCACAATCCGAGAGTCACCAACCGGACCAAGTGTCCACGATATTGGAGGATTTTGTGACTGAGTACGTATTGCCCGAGCTCAAGTACGACTACGCCGCCCTCGAGCCGCACATCTCCGCGCGGATCATGGAGCTGCACCACAGCAAGCACCACGCCACCTACGTCGCTGGCGCCAACAACGCCCTGGCGCAGCTGGCCGAAGCCCGTGAAAAGGGCGACTTCGCCAACATCAACCGGCTCTCCAAGGACCTCGCGTTCCACACCGGCGGCCACGTCAACCACTCCGTGTTCTGGAACAACCTTTCCCCGGACGGCGGCGACAAGCCTGAGGGCGAACTGGCTGCCGCCATCGATGACGCCTTCGGCTCCTTCGACGCTTTCCGCGCCCAGTTCTCCGCTGCCGCCCTCGGCCTGCAGGGCTCGGGCTGGGGCTTCCTGGCCTACGAGCCCATCGGTGGCAACCTCGTCATTGAGCAGCTCTACGACCAGCAGGGCAACACCGCCCTGGGCACCACCCCGCTCCTGATGCTGGACATGTGGGAGCACGCCTTCTACCTGGACTACGTCAACGTGAAGGCCGACTACGTCAAGGCTTTCTGGAACATCGTGAACTGGGCCGACGTCGCCCGGCGCTTCGAGGCAGCCCGCACCAACGCCACGGGATTAATCACCCTTCCGTAGTGTGCGGCGCGGCACGCGCTTGTTACAAACTTCACATTCGGACTTAAACCGGCCGCGATGTGGACCGTCCGCCCCCGCACTTGCGGGGGCGGACCCGTTTAAACGTAAGATAGGTCACGGAAGGCGGTTAGCCTTCAGCAATGAGGCTGGTCGCCCTCCGTCTGTAAACCATCTCTGCCCAATGGCGTGCGGGATCTGTTAGTTGGCTTGAGAGCCCGCTCAACTAGTAGTGCTTCTTCAAGCACCAAGGAGACGAAAAAGTGACGACCCGTATTGGTATCAACGGCTTTGGCCGTATTGGCCGCAACTACTTCCGCGCAGCCCTTGCACAGGGCGCGGACCTGGAGATCGTTGCAGTCAACGACCTCACCAGCCCCGAGGCACTGGCGCACCTGTTCAAGTACGACTCCGTCGGCGGCCGCCTGAAGGAAACCATCGAGGTCAAGGACGGCAACATCGTCGTCAACGGCAACGTCGTCAAGGTGCTGGCTGAGCGCGATCCCGCCAAGCTTCCGTGGGGCGAGCTGGGCGTGGACATCGTGATCGAATCCACCGGCTTCTTCACCAAGGCCGCCGACGCGCAGAAGCACATCGATGCCGGCGCCAAGAAGGTCCTGATTTCCGCTCCGGCTTCGGACGAGGACATCACGATCGTCATGGGTGTGAACCACCACCTGTATGACAACGCCACGCACAACATCATTTCCAACGCGTCCTGCACCACCAACTGCCTCGGCCCCCTGGCCAAGGTGGTCAATGACGAATTCGGCATCGAGCGTGGCCTGATGACCACGGTCCACGCCTACACCGCGGACCAGAACCTGCAGGACGGCCCGCACAAGGACCTGCGCCGTGCCCGCGCCGCCGCCGTCAACATGGTTCCCACCTCAACCGGTGCCGCCAAGGCCATCGGCCTGGTACTGCCGGAACTGAAGGGCAAGCTCGACGGCTACGCCATCCGCGTCCCCGTCCCCACCGGTTCCGCCACGGACCTCACCGTCACGGTTTCCCGCGAGACCACCGTCGAGGAAGTCAACGCCGCCCTCAAGCGTGCTGCCGAGTCCGACGACCTGCAGGGCTTCCTGACCTACACGGAGGAACCGATTGTTTCCTCCGATATTGTCGGCGACCCCGCTTCGTCCATTTTCGACGCCGGCCTCACCAAGGTCATTGGCAACCAGGTCAAGGTTGTTTCCTGGTATGACAACGAATGGGGCTACTCAAACCGACTCGTCGACCTTACGGAGCTTGTCGCATCCAAGCTGGGCTAGGGTTAGGTACATGACATCTCACACCCTCAACGAACTTCTCGCTGAAGGTGTCCGCGGGCGGTACATTCTGGTTCGAAGTGACCTGAATGTGCCGCTCGACGGCTCTACAGTCACTGACGACGGCCGTATCAGGGCCTCACTTCCAGTGCTGTCAAAGCTCACGGACGCCGGTGCCCGCGTGCTGGTAACAGCCCATCTTGGACGCCCCAAGGGCGCTCCTGAAGACAAGTACTCCCTGCGCCCCGCAGTTGCGCGGCTGGCTGAGCTTGCCGACTTCAAGGTCTCCCTGGCCGGGGACACGGTCGGCAGCTCCGCCAAGGAAGCGGCTGCGTCCCTGCAGGACGGCGAAGTGCTGGTCCTGGAGAACGTCCGCTTCGATGCCCGGGAAACAAGCAAGGACGACGCCGAGCGGGGAGCGTTCGCTGACGAGCTTGTGGCCCTGACCGGCGGCAACGGCGCCTACGTTGACGATGCCTTCGGCGCAGTGCACCGCAAGCACGCCAGTGTGTACGACGTCGCCACCCGGCTTCCGTCCTATCAGGGCGACCTCGTGCACACCGAAGTGGAAGTCCTGCGCAAGCTCACGGCCGATACCCAGCGCCCCTACGTGGTGGTGCTCGGCGGCTCGAAGGTTTCAGACAAGCTGGCTGTCATCGACAACCTGCTCGGCAAGGCGGACACCATCCTGGTGGGTGGCGGCATGCTGTTCACGTTCCTTGCCGCTGCCGGGCACAAGGTGGCCTCCAGCCTGCTCGAGGAAGACCAGATCCCCGTGGTGCAGGACTACCTCAAGCGCGCCGCGGACGCCGGCACCGAATTCGTCATCCCCACTGACGTGGTGGTGGCTGAGAAGTTCGCCGCAGACGCAGCCCATGAGACCGTTGCCGCCGATTCCATCGAGGGCAGCAGTTTCGGCACGCAGGGCATCGGCCTGGACATCGGCCCCGAATCCGCCGCATCGTTTGCCGCCAGCATCAAGGGCGCACGGACGGTCTTCTGGAATGGTCCCATGGGTGTCTTCGAATTCGAAGCCTTCTCCGCCGGGACCCGTGCCATCGCCCAGGCCCTGACCGAAACTGAAGCGTTTACTGTGGTGGGCGGCGGCGACTCCGCTGCGGCCGTGCGTACCCTCGGGTTCGCCGACGATCAGTTCGGCCACATTTCCACTGGCGGCGGTGCGAGCCTCGAATACCTCGAAGGCAAGGAACTGCCGGGGCTCAGCGTCCTGGACCGCTAGCCCATTCTGCCCAGTCCTCCGGCCGGCAGGTTGCCCGCGGCAGCCTGCCGGCCGCACACATATCAGACACTTACGGAGAACACGTGACCACGTCAACGAACGGCGCTTTCGACCGCAAGCCCTTCATCGCGGGCAACTGGAAAATGAATATGGACCACGTGCAGGGCATCACGCTCCTGCAGAAACTGGCCTGGACCCTTTCCGACGCCAAGCACGACTACAGCCGGGTCGAGGTTGCGGTCTTTCCGCCCTTTACGGACCTCCGCGGCGTCCAGACCCTTGTCCAAGGCGATGACCTGGAGATCGCTTACGGCGGCCAGGACCTGTCCCAGTTCGACTCCGGTGCCTACACCGGCGACATCTCCGGCCAGTTTCTGGGCAAGCTTGGGTGCAAGTATGTCCTGGTGGGCCACAGTGAACGCCGGACCATCCACAACGAGAGCGATGAGGTCCTCAACGCCAAGGTCAAGGCCGCCTTCAGGCACGGCGTCACTCCCGTTCTCTGCGTCGGTGAAGGACTGGACATCCGCCAGGCAGGCACGCACGTGAACCACACGCTGGAGCAGCTCCGTGCCGGCGTTGCCGGACTGTCCAAAGAGCAGGCAGCCGAACTTGTTGTAGCCTACGAACCCGTCTGGGCCATCGGCACCGGCGAGGTGGCCGGTCCCGGGGACGCACAGGAGATGTGTGCCGCGATCCGTGCCGAACTCGGGTCACTGTTCGGCGCAGACGTGGCGGCCAAGACCCGGCTGCTGTACGGCGGTTCGGTCAAGGCCAGCAATGTGGCCGCCATCCTGCAGGAACCGGACGTGGACGGCGTCCTGGTGGGTGGCGCCAGCCTCGATCCCGCCGAATTTGCTAATATTGTCAGGTTCGAGAGTCACCTGGTGACGGACTGATCCGTCCCGCCGCACACACTCCCGCAGATCCAACCTCCTGAAAGGCCGTCGTGGACGTTCTTCATGTCATTTTGCAGATCCTCCTGGGCATCACCAGCCTCCTGCTGACGCTGCTCATCCTCCTTCACAAAGGACGGGGCGGCGGTCTGTCGGACATGTTCGGCGGCGGCATGAGCTCAGGACTTAGCTCGTCGGGTGTTGCAGAACGCAACCTCAACAGGTTCACCGTGATCCTTGGTGTCACCTGGGGCGTGGTGATCATCGCCCTCGGTCTCATCATGCGGTTCAGCGGCGGCGACTCCTGACGCTTACCGCCTGATGCGGTACCCGCGGGCACTCCCGCAGGACGGATCCGCCTACTAAACTGTGGCTGTCGGTTTTCGACAGCCACAGTTTCTGTTTAACAGGGAATTTTCGAGGCAGGAGTTCCGATGGTCCATCCAGCATCAGGCTTCCGGGGGACCCGGGCAGGGGTAACTGCAGGAAGCGGATCCAGCCTCCAGCCCAACGACGACCACGGGAGCCCGCTGCCGCGGATCCGGGTGTCCTACTGGTGCGCTAAAGGGCACGAAACCCAGCCCGTCTTCCTGAAGCTGCCCGAGGTTCAAATTCCGGCCGTCTGGGACTGCCGGCGGTGCGGCGGCCCGGCCAGCAGGGACGGGCAGGCAGCGGCGGTTGAGGATGGGTTTGAGGACGGCTATAAGACCCACCTGGAATACGTTAAAGAAAGACGCTCCGGCCAGGACGCCGAAGACGTCCTGGCCGGAGCGCTGGAAAAGCTACGCGCCCGCGGCGTCCTTTCGGACGAGTTGCTGCGGGACACGTGACGCAGCGTTTTCATCAATGAGCCACAGGGTGCGTGACGTTCCCCGCGGGCCCGCAGCGGGAACCTGAACGGGGTTGGCCCCCGCCAGCGCGAGACCGACCGCACCTGCCTTGTCCTCGCCCGCCACCACCATCCAGACCTCCGCAGCGGTGTTGATGGCAGGAAGCGTCAGTGACACACGCAGCGGAGGCGGCTTGGGCGAATTCCGGACTCCCACCACGGTGCGTTCCTTCTCGCGAATGCCTGCCTGCTCAGGGAACAGCGAAGCGACATGGGCATCGGGGCCCACGCCCAGCAGTACAACATCCAGCCGGGGGAGTGCGGCCGGGCGCTCCGGACGGTCGTCCGACATGTCGGCAGCGTGCTCGGCAGCTGCGGCCTCCCGGAGGCGGCGGGCGTAGTCCTCCGCGGCCTCCTCCGGCGTAGCGAACTCGTCCGCGGAACCCGGCTGGTGCACCCGGTCCGGGTCAACCGGAATGTGCGAGAGCAACGCGTCGAAGGCCTGCTTCGTGTTGCGGTCCGAGTCCGCGGAGCCAACAAAACGCTCGTCGCCCCACCAGAAGTTCACCTTGGACCAGTCAACGGCAGGTGCCGCCGGAGAGTCAGCAACAGCTTTCAGCGTACCGATGCCCACAGTACCCCCGGTCAGCACCACAGTGGCCTCGCCGTACTTGTCCTGCACGTCAACGAGCTTGGTGATCAGCCGGGCCGCGATGGCCGCCATCAGGACAGACGAATCAGGATGGATGCTTACTCTGGGCTCAACGCTCACTGGGACGGACGCTCCTTAGATTGGTACGTGGCAGTCCCATAGTAATCACTTCGCCGAACACTTCATCCGGGTCAAGGCGGCGGAGCTCCTCCGCGAGGCAATCGCGGAGGCTACGGCGGGGCAGGGAGATCCGTTGGGCCGGCTGGCCGGGCTGGGTGAGTTCCGCGATGGAAAGCCCCGGGCGGAAGAGCTGGATATCGCCACCGGGACGGGTCAGGCGTACGCGGCGGATGCCTGTGCCTGCCGGATCCGCCACGATGGTGACGGGCGCCTCCAGGGCCAGCGTGAGCCAGGCCGCCAGGAGGATTGTGCTCGGCGAGTCCGAGGCACCTTCAACCGCGACGGCGGTCACGGGCGACGGATCAGCTTCATCCAGGGCGGCGGCGAGTTGGATCCGCCAGTTGGTGAGGCGGGTCCATGCGAGGTCGGTGTCGCCGGCGCGGTAGGTTTTGTGGATGGTTTCCAGGGCAGCCTGGGGGTCGGGTTCGTTCGCGGAGTCGGTGATCCTGCGGTGAGCGATCTTGCCGATGGAGGTTTCGCAGGCGTTTTCCGGGGCGCCGTGCGGCCACCAGGCCACGATGGGGGCGTCCGGGAGCAGCAGCGCCGCGACCAGGGACTCGGATTCGTGGGCGAGCTGGCCGTAGCCGCGCAGCACGATCACTTCGGAGGCGCCGGCGTCCCCGCCGACCCGGATCTGGGCGTCCAGCCGGTCCTCGGCGTCTGCTCCGGCGTCGGCCAGGACGATGATCCGGCAGGGGTGTTCCCGGCTGGCTTCGTTCGCCGCCTCAATCGCTTCTTCCTCCAGCCCGGACCGGGTGACCACCACGAGGGTGAGCACCCGGCCCAGGGCGATGACGCCGCCCTGTTCGCGCAGGGCCATGAGCTTTTTGGACACGTTTGAGGTGGTGGTGTCCGGCAGGTCTACGATCATGGCCTTCTCCAGGTTCGTCCGTCACGGGCCAGCAGCTCATCTGCGCTGGGCGGGCCCCAGGATCCGGGGGCGTAGGGTTCGGGCTGTTCATTCAGGGTGGCCCAGTATTCCTCGAACGGGTCGAGGATCTTCCAGGACAGCTCCACTTCCTCATGCCGCGGGAACAGCGGCGGCTCACCCAGCAGCACATCCAGGATCAGCCGCTCATAGGCCTCCGGGGAGGATTCGGTGAACGAGTGCCCGTACCCGAAGTCCATCGTGACATCGCGGACTTCCATCTGCGTGCCCGGGACCTTGGATCCGAACCGGATGGTCACCCCCTCGTCGGGCTGGACCCGGATCACCACGGCGTTCTGGCCGAAGTCATCGTCACTATGGTCGCGGAACAGCAGGTTGGGGGCGCGTTTGAACACCACGGCGATCTCCGTGACCCGCCGGCCCAGGCGCTTGCCTGCCCGTAGGTAGAACGGCACACCGGACCAGCGGCGGGTGTGGATATCCACCCGGATTGCGGCGAAGGTTTCGGTGGTCGAATCGGCCGGGATGCCTTCTTCTTCCAGGTAGCCCTGGACCTGTTCCCCGCCCTGCCAGCCGCCGGTGAACTGCCCCCGCGCCGAATGCGTGGAGAGGTCCTCCGGAAGTTTGACGGCGGCGAGGACCTTTTCCTTCTCGGCGCGCAGGTCATCGGCGTTGAAGGAGATCGGCTCCTCCATCGCCGTCAGCGCCAGCAGCTGCAGCAGGTGGTTCTGGATCACGTCCCTCGCCGCGCCCACGCCGTCGTAATACCCTGCCCGGCCGCCGGTACCGATGTCCTCGGCCATGGTGATCTGCACATGGTCCACGTAGTTCGCGTTCCACAACGGCTCGAACAACTGGTTCGCGAAGCGCAGGGCCAGGATGTTCTGCACTGTTTCCTTGCCCAGGTAGTGGTCGATCCGGAACACCGCGTCGGGCGGGAACACCGACTCCACGATGTCGTTGAGCGCCCGCGCCGATTCCAGGTCATGACCGAACGGTTTTTCGATCACCACCCGGCGCCACTTGTCCCCGTCCGCCTGCGCCAGACCGTGCCGGGACAGCTGCCGGCACACCTGCTCAAACGCCTTGGGCGGGATGGACAAATAGAACGCATGGTTGCCGCGGGTGCCGCGGACGTCATCGAGTTCCTTGACCACCTCGCCCAACCGCTCGAACGCGGCGTCATCATCGAACCCGCCCTGCACGAACCGGATCCCCTCCGAGAGCTGGTTCCATACCGCCTCATCAAACGGTGTCCGCGCAAAGGACTGCACCGAGGACTTCACCTGCGCCGCGAACTCGGCATCGCTCCATTCACGCCGGCCAAAACCCACCAACGCGAAACTCGGCGGCAGCAACCCCCGGTTGGCCAGGTCATAGACAGCCGGCAACAACTTCTTCCGCGCCAAATCCCCCGTCACCCCAAACAGCACAAGCGACGACGGACCCGCAATCCGGCTCAAACGGCGATCCCGCGGATCCCGCAACGGATTCCGCAACAACTTCCCCGGACGCGACCCGGAACTTCTGCCGTATTCAGTTTCTGGCATGTTGCTTATGCGCCTTTAGCTTTCGGTAGCGGATGCCCGGGCAGAGAGCGCTGCGACAATGTCCTGCAGCTGCGCCACGCCGGCGGCACGGTTGGTCAGGTGCAGGCGCAGCACGGGACGGCCGTGTTCGCCCAGTACCTGGGCGTCGCCTGCAGCCTGCGCGGCGATCAGTTCACCGAACGTGAACGGGCGGTCAGGGATGAACAAATCTTCGGCCGGTTCGGCGGTCACCTGGAGGAAGACGCCGATGGCAGGGCCACCCTTGTGGAACTGGCCGGTGGAGTGCAGGAACCGCGGGCCCCACCCGAAGGTGACCGGGCGGCCGGTGGTGGCTGCCAGTTCGTCGCGGATCCCTTCCAGTCCGGCAAACGCCAGGCGGTCGAAGTACGCCTGGACGCTGAGGTAGCTGTCCGCCTCGAGCGTGCCCAGCAGCGCCTTCACAGCGCCCTCGGCAGTGGCAGCGTCCGCGAGCCAGTCGCCGCCGCGGACCTCGATGGCACCGTCAACGAATGCTGCGGGCGTCGGTTCCGGTTGCGCATCCAGCAGGCCGCGCGCGGCCACCTTCGCGGCTTCCACGTCCGGCTGGTCGAAGGGATTGATCCCCAGCAGCCGGCCCGCCACTGCGGTGGCGAATTCCCATACCAGCATCTGCGTGGCAAGGCCGCCGGCGATAGCAACCTGGTTGTCGCCAAGTTCGACGTCGGCATCCGCACTCACCAGCCGCACCACCAGGACGTCCGGCGCGCCCGAGTTGACTTCAGGGGCGTCGGCGCCGGCCACCACAGGAAGGACCCCCGTGCCGAGCTTGCCTGTCGATTCAGCAATGAGCTGCTCGGCCCAGTCCGCAAAACCAACAATGCCGGAGCCGTCCTCGGCAATGACGATCTTGTTCCGCAGCGGGACTGTTCCGCCCAGCGCCGCGCCGAGGGCGAGCCCGATGTTCTCGCTTGCGTCGTCATTGAGGATTTCGGCGGCTTCCTCGGCTTCATCCAGGAAGGCCTGGATGTCCACACCGGCAAGGCCGCAGGGAACCAGCCCGAACGCGGTCAGCGCGGAGAACCGTCCGCCGACGTTCGGGTCGGCATTGAAGACCGCCCGGTAGCCTGCCTCACGCGATGCCTTGTCCAGCGGCGAACCGGGATCGGTGACAACTATGATGCGGCTCTTGGCGTCGAGGCCCGCCTCCGTGAAGGCGTGCTCGAAAACCCTGCGCTGGGAGTCAGTCTCCACAGTGGATCCGGACTTGGACGACACCACAATGGCTGTCTGGGCCAGCCGGTCAGCCAGGGCAGCGCGGACCTGGTCAGGATCGGTGCTGTCCAGCACGGTCAGCTCGACGCCGGCGGTGCCGGCGATGACCTCGGGCGCCAGGGACGATCCGCCCATGCCGCAGAGAACAATCCGGGTTACTCCTTCCGCCCGGAGGGCGTCACGGAGTTCCAGGATGTCCTTGACCAGCGGCTGCGAGACGGTGGCCGCCTCCACCCAGCCGAGCCGGATGGCCGACTCGGCTTCCGCGTCCGGGCCCCACAGGGTGTGGTCCTTTGCGAAAATGCGGGTGGCAACCTGGTCCTCAACCAGGGTGGGAAGGTGCTGTTCGAGTGCCTGCCGGGCAGCGCCGGTGGCGTTGTAGCTGAGAGTGCTCATAGGGGACTAGGAAGCCTTCCGTGCAGAGGCGAGGGCGCCTTCGACGTCGGCCAGCAGTTCCTTCCAGCTGGCCACGAACTTGTCCAGGCCTTCGGATTCAAGGAGGGCAACGACCTCGTTGTAGGAAACGCCGAGCTTATCCAGGGCATCCAGCGTGGCATTTGCTTCGGCGTAGGTGCCGGTGATGGTGTCACCGGTGACCACGCCGTGGTCGAAGGTTGCGTCCAGGGTCTTCTCGGGCATGGTGTTGACCACGCCGCGGGCGACGAGCTCGGTGACGTAGAGGGTGTCCGGGTAGGCCGGGTCCTTCACGCCGGTGGAAGCCCACAGGGGACGCTGGGGGAGTGCGCCGGCTTCGGCGAGCAGTGCCCAGCGTTCGGTGGCGAAGAGTTCCTCGTAGACCTGGTAGGCGAGGCGGGCGTTGGCCAGGCCGGCCTTGCCCTTGAGCGCGGTGGCTTCGTCGGTGCCGATGGCGGTGAGGCGCTTGTCGATTTCGGTGTCCACGCGGGAGACGAAGAAGGACGCCACGGAGTGGATCTTCGAGAGGTCGTGGCCGTTTTCCCTGGCCTGCTCCAGGCCGGACTGGAAGGCGTTGATGACGGCGCGGTAACGCTCCAGGGAGAAGATCAGGGTGACATTGACGCTGATGCCCTCGGCCAGGGTGGCGGTGATCGCCTCAAGGCCTTCGAGCGTGGCGGGGATCTTGATCAGGACGTTGTCCTTATTGACCTTCTTGTAAAGGTGCTTTGCCTCGGCAATGGTGCCGGCGGTGTCCCAGGCCAGGCGCGGGTCCACTTCGATGGATACCCGGCCGTCAACACCGCTGGTTGCTGCTGCCACGGGTGCGAACAGGTCGCAGGCGTCGGCGACGTCGGTGGTGGTGATTTCGAAGATGGTGTCTTCGATGCTGGCACCGGCTGCAGCCGAGGCTGCGATGGTGGCGTCGTAGTCGGTGCCTGCGGTGATGGCGGCATGGAAGATGGACGGGTTGGTGGTCACGCCAACCACGTTCTTTTCTTCGATGAGCCTGGCCAGGGTGCCGGTTTCAAGGCGGCCGCGGGACAGGTCATCGAGCCAGATGGAGACGCCGGCGTCGGAAAGCTGCTGGGTGGGAGTAGTCATTTGTTTTATCTCCTGAAATCGGTTGTTAGGCCTGCAGGCCTGCGAGGGAGTCCTTGGCGGCGGCGGCAACTGCTTCCGCCGTAATGCCGAACTCCTGGAAAAGGCGCTTGTAGTCCGCGGAAGCACCGTAGTGCTCGAGGCTGATGGACCGGCCGGCGTCACCGACGAATTCCTTCCAGCCCAGGGCAAGCCCTGCTTCAACGGATACACGGGCCTTGACGGCGGCGGGGAGGACGGATTCGCGGTAGGCGGCGTCCTGCCTGGTGAACCATTCGACGCACGGCATGGAGACGACGCGGGTGGCGATGCCCTCGGCCTGCAGGGTTTCGCGGGCCTTGACGGCGAGCTGGACCTCGGATCCGGTGGCGATCAGGATGACCTCGGCCGGGACGGTGGCGCCGTCCTTTGACGCCTCGGCCAGGACGTAGCCGCCCTTTGCCACACCGGCGGTGGAGGCGAAGGTATCGCCTTCGGCCTCGCCCGCGCCGCGTTCCCAGGTGGGGATGTTCTGGCGGGTCAGGACGATGCCGGCCGGGTTGGCGTGGTTCTCCAGCATGGTCTTCCAGGCAACGGCGACTTCATTGGCGTCACCGGGGCGAACGACGTCCAGACCCACGATGGCGCGCAGCGAGGCGAGCTGCTCCACCGGCTGGTGGGTGGGGCCGTCCTCGCCCAGTCCGATGGAGTCGTGCGTCCACACGTACAGGGACGGCACACCCATCAGCGCGCCGAGGCGGATTGCCGGGCGCTGGTAGTCGCTGAAGATCAGGAAGGTGCCGGAAAACGCCCGGGTGTTGCCGTGCAGGGCGATGCCGTTGACGATCGACGCAGCGGCGTGCTCGCGGATACCGAAGTGCAGCACCCGGCCGTAGGGGTTGCCGGACCAGGCGTCGGTCTGCTTGGAGGCCGGAACGAACGACGGCGAACCCTCGATGGTGGTGTTGTTGGATTCTGCAAGGTCCGCCGAGCCGCCCCAGAGTTCGGGCAGGACCGGGCCGAGCGCGTTCAGCACCTTGCCGGAGGCGGCACGGGTGGAGACGTCCTTGCCGGCCGGGAAGACCGGAAGGGCGGCGTCGACGCCCTCGGGCAGTTCCTTGGCCTCGATGCGCTGCAGCAGGGCTGCGCCTTCGGCGTTGGCCGCCTGCCAGGCGTTAAAGGACTCTTCCCACTCCTTGCGGGCCGCTGCGCCGCGGTCCACCACGGAGCGGGCGTGGGCCAGGACCTCGTCCTCCACCTGGAAGGTCCTGGCCGGATCGAAGCCGAGTACTTCCTTCAGTGCTGCAACTTCCTCGGCGCCCAGGGCCGAACCGTGGATCTTGCCGGTGTTCTGCTTCTTCGGGGCAGGGTAGCCGATGATGGTGCGCAGCGAGACGATGGACGGCTTGGACGTTTCGGCCTTGGCGGCGAGCAGGGCCGAGTACAGCTCCTGGACGTCTTCCTTGTATTCGCCGGTTTTGGTCCAGTCAACGCGCTGGACGTGCCAGCCGTAGGCCTCGTAGCGCTTCAGGACATCCTCGGTGAACGCGATGTCGGTGTCATCCTCGATGGAGATGTGGTTCTCATCGTAGATAACAACCAGGTTGCCCAGTTCCTGGTGGCCTGCCAGCGAGGAAGCCTCGGCCGTCACGCCTTCCTGCAGGTCGCCGTCGGAGGCAATAACCCAGATGGTGTGGTCGAACGGGCTGGTGCCCGGGGCGGCGTCGGCGTCGAACAGGCCGCGCTGGCGGCGCTGGGAGTACGCAAAGCCGACCGAGGAGGCCAGGCCCTGGCCCAGCGGGCCCGTGGTGATCTCCACGCCCGCGGTGTGCTTGTACTCGGGGTGTCCCGGAGTCAGCGAACCCCAGGTCCGCAGCGCCTGCAGGTCCTTCAGTTCCAGGCCGTAACCATTGAGGAACAGCTGGATGTACAGGGTCAGCGAGGTGTGGCCGGGGGAGAGGATGAACCGGTCACGGCCGATCCAGTGCGGATCCCGCGGATCGTGGCGCATCAGCTTCTGGAACAGCAGGTACGCGGCCGGAGCCAGGCTCATTGCGGTACCCGGGTGGCCGTTACCGACCTTCTCCACGGCGTCGGCGGCCAGCACGCGGACAGTATCCACCGCGCGCTGGTCCAGTTCGGTCCAGGACAGTTCTTGCTCTTCCAAATGTGGCACGAAAACCGGGCCCCTCTCTGTACTGATGGCAGCGGCCACACCGGGTCCGGTTGTAGGAGCGCAGTGTGGCGCCCGTCGCGGTGTGTAACCAGTCGCCATCGAAATGTTGGTCTGTCGTTCAGCCGCCGAAACAGCGTGGGAATGCGTTTTCCACCGCTTCCTTGCTGCGTGCTGATCTGGTGACAGCTTAGCTCTATTCCACTCTCCGGGCGGCTCAAATCTCACGTTTTGGACGCAATTTCCCCTTTTGTGAATCGGCCTGAAGTGAGGCTGAGTTAATCTGCTCGAATTGGCGTTCCACCGATCAAATGCGCATATCAGCGGCGGGGCCGAGGGTGGCGGCACGGTATGATATTCGGAGGCCAATGCCGGGCGGCGGGCCTTCCAGCTGCCCGCTGCTGCACCGCCAGACACAACTGCCACACAGAACGGGTGACTGCCACCGTGAGCACAACAGATACGCCGCTGAACGCATCCCGGGCATCAGGTGCCGGGTTTGCCCGTAAGGCAAAGGCGTATCTCGCCCTCACCAAGCCGCGGGTCATCGAGCTGCTGCTGGTAAGCACGCTGCCCACCATGATCTACGCGGAGCGCGGCTTCCCTTCGATCGGGCTGATCCTCGCCACGCTTGTTGGCGGGGCCTTTGCGGCCGGCAGCGCCGGGGCGTTCAACTGCTATATCGACCGTGACATCGACAAACTGATGCACCGCACCGAAAACCGGCCCCTGGTTACTGGTGAGGTGACGCCCCGCGAGGCCCTGGTCTTCTCCTGGGTGCTCGGCGCGGCTGCCATCGCCATTCTGTGGTTCGGAGCCAATCCTTTGTCGGCATGGCTTGGCCTGGGGGCGATCTTCTTCTACGTTGTCATCTACACAATGATCCTCAAGCGGCGTACAGCCCAGAACATTGTGTGGGGCGGGGCAGCAGGCTGCTTCCCGGTCCTCATCGCGTGGGCCGCCGTCACCAATTCCGTGGACTGGCCCGCCATCATCCTCTTCATGGTCATCTTCCTGTGGACACCCCCGCACTACTGGCCCCTGTCCATGCGGTACGGCGAGGACTACCGGAACGCCAACGTGCCCATGCTGGGCGCCATCGCAGGCGCCAAGGTGGTTTCCGTCCAGGTGGTCCTCTACGCCTGGGCCATGGTGGCCTGTTCACTCCTGATGGTTCCGGCCGGCGGCGCAGGTTGGGTCTACACGGCAACGGCGGTCCTGGCCGGGGCATGGTTCCTTTACGAGTCGCACTCCCTGTACAACCAGGCCCAGCGTGAGGACATCTCCGGCAAGCGGGCAATGAAGGTCTTCCACGGCTCCATCAGCTACCTCACCCTTCTGTTTATCGCCCTCGCCATCGACCCGTTCATCGGGCCCGCCGTGATGGCAGCCGGCTAGGCAACGCCACCCCCCAAACCCAACGGCGCCGCCACGGACTTTTTGGTCCGGGGCGGCGTTTTTTTGTGCCGGCGGGAAGCCGGCATCCCTGTCCCCAACGTTCCCGGGGCCGCGGCGGTTCCACTCTGTGACAATTATGTCATGCTTGTCACTTTTACTGTCATCGACGGTGACAGCCCGGTTACCGTGGTTTTGATCCTGCCCGCTGAGCAAAGGAGTAACCATGGCACAGGCATCAGATCCATCCACCGCTCCCAGCCACAGTCCGCCGGGTAAGCCCGCTGGTATCCCTCCTGCAGGAAAAGCCTCCCGCTTGGCCGGGCAACTGAGGGCCGATCTTCCCGCATCCCTTGTGGTGTTCCTTGTTGCCCTGCCGTTGAGCCTCGGCATTGCGGCGGCTTCGGGTGCCCCAGTGATGGCAGGCCTGATTGCGGCTGCCGTGGGGGGCATCGTTGCCGGCAGCCTGGGGGGTTCCCCGCTGCAGGTGAGCGGCCCTGCCGCCGGGCTTACCGTCATCGTCGCCGGTTTGGTCCAGGAATTCGGCTGGCAGGTGACCTGCCTGATCACTGCCGGCGCCGGTGCCGTCCAGCTGTTGCTCGGCGTCAGCCGGGTGGGCAGGGCCGCCCTTGCGGTGTCACCCGTGGTGGTGAAGGCGATGCTGGCCGGAATCGGCATCACCATCATGTTGCAGCAGGTCCACGTCCTGCTCGGATCGCAGCCTGCCGGTTCGGCCCTCGAAAACCTGGCGGCCCTGCCTGCCGCCATCACGAACGTCGAACTGCACGCCGCACTGCTGGGCCTCGCCGTCGTGGTGATCCTCCTGGGCTGGAAGCACCTCCCCGCTCCCGTGCGCGGTGTGCCCGGGCCGCTGGCCGCCGTCGTTGCCGGCACGGCCCTGTCCGTGGCGTTTGCCCCCTCCGTGGAGCGAATATCCTTCACCGGTTCCATCCTCGACGCCGTCGCGCTGCCGGAACTGCCCGAAGGCAACTGGCGTGCCGTTGCCTTCGCCGTCCTCTCGATGGCACTGATCGCCAGCATCGAATCCCTGCTGTCCGCCGTGGCCGTGGACAAGATGCACAACGGCTGCCGCACCAACCTCAACCGCGAACTTCTGGGCCAGGGAGCCGCCAACATTGTCTCGGGCACCTTGGGCGGCCTCCCCGTAACAGGGGTTATTGTCCGCAGTGCCACCAACGTTGAAGCCGGTGCAGCCAGCCGGGCGTCCGCAATCCTGCACGGCGTGTGGGTCCTCGCATTCTCCGCCTTCTTTGCGGGACTGATCCAGCTGATCCCGCTGGCCGTGCTGGCCGGACTGCTGATGGTGATCGGCGCGCGGCTGATCAAGGTGGCGGACATCCGGACCAGCATGCGCACCGGGGACCTGCTGATCTATACCGTGACTCTGGCCTGCGTCGTTTTCCTCAACCTGCTCGAAGGCGTCCTCATCGGGCTGGCGCTGGCTGCTGCCAGCGTGCTGTGGCGGGTGCTGAAAGCGTCGGTGCACGCGCACCCGCCCGTGCCGCCGTCGGTACTGTGGCGGGTGGCCATCACCGGATCATGCAGCTTCTTCGCCCTGCCGCGCCTGAACCGGGTGCTGCAGTCCGTCCCGGAAGGCAGGGACGTGGTGGTGGAATTGAAGGCCGACTACCTGGACCACGCCTTCCACGAGGCCGTCGTCGCCTGGCGGAAACAATATGAAGCTTCCGGCGGAACCGTCCTTGTCGAGGAACACGGCAACACCCTGTTCCGGGATGCCGGGCACCGGGCGCCGAAACGGCAGGAAGCCAGCGAACTGCCCCTGCCGCCACGGGCGGCCCGGAAGTCCGGCGGACCAGGCCGGAATGTGGAGCCGGTCCACTCCATCCTCCACGGAATCAACAAGTACCACCGTCGCTTCGCGGACAAGGTCCAGCCCATGGTGCAGGACCTGACCGACGGCCAGGACCCGGACACCCTGTTCGTGGCCTGCGTCGACTCACGCGTGAATCCCAACCTGATCACCAGCAGCGGCCCGGGTGACCTGCTGACCCTGCGCAATATCGGCAACGTGGTGTGCCAGGACGGCCGGGACGCATCGATTGATGCCGTGCTGTCCTTTGCCGTCAAAGGCCTGGATGTGGACTCGATCGTGGTTTGCGGCCACTCGAACTGCGGGGCCATGAAGGCGGTCATCGCGGATGCCGGCGGGGACGCCGGGCCGTCTTTGGGGGCAGGATTCGATGCCTGGCTGGACCACGCCCGGCCAAGCTACCGCGAACTGCAGGAGGGGCATCCGGTGGCGCTGGCGGCGGCAGAAGCGGGATTCAGCCGGCTGGACCAGTTGGGGATGGTCAACGTGGCCGTGCAGCTTGCCAAGCTGGAATCCCATCCCGTGGTGGGCCCTGCGCTCACCCGGGGTACTGTGCAGGCCACGGGCTTGTTCTATGACATCGGCAGCGCACGGGTACTGCTGGTGACCACGTCCGGAATCGAGTTCCTCGACCCGTCGCATCCAGCCACGGCAGGGACCGCCACGGCCCGCTGATCCTGGCGCGGCCCATAAGCACAAAGAGCGCCCCGGTTCCGCGGAACCGGGGCGCTCTGCGGCAAGCAGGGCAGTTACCGGACAGGGCTGGAACGGGCGATGTCCCAGGCGTTGGTTGCCGCGGCCATCAGCAGCGCGGCACCCAGCATGTGGGCTCCCACCAGCAGCACGGGAATACCGTTGTAGTACTGCGTGAAGCCGATGATGGCCTGCAGTACGGTCACAGCGAGCAGCGCCAGGACGGCACTGCGGAACGGGCCGGTGATCCGGTGCAGGAACACCAGCGCCAGTGCCGCCACGGTGCCGATGGTGATCAGGTAGGCGGGGACTGCGTGGATGTGCGAAAAGAGGTCCCAGTCCAGTCCGTTCCGCGGGGCGTCCGCGTCGCCGGCGTGCGGGCCGGCACCGGTGACCACTACACCCAGCATCACGGCAAGGGCGGAAAAAAGAGCGACGGCGGCGGTCATCGGACGCATGACGCCCGGCAGGGCGGGGTGCCGGACAGCCATAAACCGGCCTGTCCTGCCGAAGGCCCGGTTCACGAGGAGCGTGGCGAACACCACCAGGGACATGGACACCAGGAAGTGCAGCCCCACCACCCACGGGTTGAGGTTGGTCAGGACCGTGATGCCGCCAATGACGGCCTGCGCCGGGATGCTCGCCAGGAGCCCAAGCGCAAGAAGGAAGAGGTCCCTGCGTTCCCTGCGGAGGTTCCACAGGTACACCAGCATGAGGGCGGCCACCGCGGCCAGGGCGAAGGTCAGCAGCCTGTTGCCGAACTCGATGAACCCGTGGATTCCCATCTCCGGGGTGTTGACCAGCGACGTGTCGGTGCAACGCGGCCACGTGGGGCAGCCCAGGCCGGATGAGGTCAGGCGGACGGCCCCGCCGGTGACCACCAGCACGGTCTGGCCAATCAGGGAGGCGACAGCGAGCCGCCGGATCCTGGTGTCCACGGTCCGTGGCAGCCTGGAAACCAGGCGGCCGGCCAGCTGGGGAAGGCGTGACGCCGTGCTCACGATTCTCTCAATTCCACTTGAACCAACGGATGGCTGCCGCTCCGGCCACGAGGGCCCAGAGCAGCAGGATGAGGGCGGCGCCGAAGTCAACGGCACCGTTAAGGAAGGCTCCGCGCAGGGACTCGCCCAACGCACCCGAGGGCAGGAACCCCACCGCCGGCTGCGCAGCTGCGGGAAGCTTCCCGGCGGGGATCACTATTCCTCCGAGCGCGCCAAGGAGGATCCACAGCAGGTTGGTGAGGGCAAGTGTGGCCTCCGGCCGGACGGTGCCGGCCACCAGCAGCCCAAGGGCGGTGAAGGCGGCTGCGCCCAGCACCAGGAGGGCCAGGCCGGGAAGCCAGCCCGCCGCCGTCGGCTGCCAGCCCAGGGCAAGCGCAACGGCTGAAACCGCCGCCACCTGGATGCAGAGGACAGCCAGGACCGAGATCACCTTGCCGGCGATGAGACCGCCACGGCCCAGGGGGGTGGTTGAAAGGAAGCGGAGCACCCCGTAGCGGCGGTCGAAACCGGTGGCGATGCCCTGCCCGGTGAACGCCGTTGACATGGCGCACAGGGCAAGGATGCCGGGCACCGCCACGTTGATCCGGCTGGCTCCCATTCCATCCAGGAACGGGGTCACTGTCAGGCCGACGAGTGCAAGCAGGGGCAAAACAACGGCAAGGATCAATTGCTCGCCGTTGCGAAGCATTGCCAGGGCCTCGTACCTGCCCTGCAGCAGTACGCGCTTCAGCAGCGCGGCAGGCTGCTGTCCGGCGGTTCCGGCGTGGCCGGATGCTGCAGCGGCGGCAGCGCCGGCAGGTGTCCGGGTCATCGAATGTCCTTTCCCGAAATATCCAGAAAGACGTCTTCAAGGCTACGCGCCTGCAGGCTCATTGATCCGGGCATGATGTTGTGGGCTTCCCACCATGCCGCCAGCGTTGCGAGGTGGGCGGGCGTCAGCGGACCTGTGACTTCGTAGTTGCCGGCCCGCTTTTCGGCGACGTTGATGCCGGCCGGGAGTACCCTGGAAACGTCGAGCCCGGCCGGTGCCTCGAACACCAGTGTCCTGACGTGCTCCGCCCCGGCTTCTACCTCCGGGTCGCGCCGCAGCAGTTCCGGCACCGTGCCCTCGGCAACGTTCCGGCCGCCGTCGATGATGTAGACATAGTCCGCCAGGCGCTGGGCGTCATCCATCAAATGCGTGGTGAGGATGATTCCCATCCCGCCGTCGCGGAGTTCGGAGATCAGGTCGAACACCAGCTGCCGGGACTGCGGATCCAGGCCGGCGCTCGGCTCGTCCAGGAAGAGGACTTCGGGTTTGCCGATCAGGGCCGCAGCGAGCGCGAGCCGCTGCTTCTGGCCTCCGGAGAGCCTGCGCACGGTGGTCCTGCCAAAGGTGTCGATGCCCAGGCGCCCCACCAGTTCGTCCAGGTTCCAGGGTTTGGCGTAGAGGCCGGCGATGTGCCGCAGCAGGGGGATGGGGCGGGCCGACGGCGGGAGCCCGCCATCCTGCAGCATCACGCCGACGCGTGAGCGCAGCGCAGCCCCTGCCGTGGCAGGATCATGGCCCAGCAGGGATATGCTGCCGCCGGTGCGCTTCTGCAGGCCCTGAGCGCATTCGAGCGTGGTGGTTTTCCCCGCGCCGTTGGCTCCCAGCAGGGCAGTAACCTGACCCCTTTCGGCGGTCAGGGAGATGTCGCTGACCACCCGCAGCATCTTGCCGTCCAGGCTTGGCAGCGGACCAACATCCTTAATAAGCCCGCTGATGGACAGCACGGGGGATTGTGGAGAACGCACCCGGATATTCTACGGGATGTAGTATTTCCGCGGACCCGCACCGCGGCAGTCCCGCGGCTGAGGTCAGCCTTCCCTTACTGGAGTGGGGGACTAAATTACGACATTATTGTGTTGTGTATTCCGTGAGCAATGCTACTGCTGTGCCTGTTGCCGGGCACGGGGCCCCGCCGGCCCCTGCAGACCGCGGGCCTGTGGCCGCCGGTCCGGTGGCTGACGCCGATGAGCGCACCCGGGACCGCGTCCTGGCTGCGGTCCTCGAGAACGGACCCGTCAGCGCTGCGGAACTTGGCGACCTGCTCGGCTTTACGCCGGCTGCGGTGCGCCGACACCTGGACCATTTATCGCGTGCCGGCGTCATCGAAGTCAAGCGAATTGCGAAATCGGGCGCAGGCGCGGGCCGTCCTGCCCGCCGCTACGTCCTCAGCTCCCAGGGCCAGTCCAGCCTCGGCAACGATTACCTGTCCATCGCTGCCCTGGCGCTCCAGCAGCTGCAGAAAGTCGCCGGTCCGGACGCCGTCCGCGCTTTCGCCGTCGAGCGTTTTGCCGACATGGAACGGCGGTATGCGCCCGAGATCGAGAAGGCCGGCCCGGACATCGCAGACCGCGCGCGGGCACTGTCCGAAGCGCTGACCCGCGACAATTTCGTCTCGTCCACGGCGTCCATCGAGGCCAAGGCCCCCCTTCCTGCCGCCCTTTCCAGTGTGCAGCTGTGCCAGGGGCACTGCCCCATCCAGCAGCTCGCCGCCCGGTTCCCCGTGTTCTGCGACGTGGAGACCGAGGTGTTCTCCAGGCTGGTGGGCGTGGACGTGCGCCGGCTCTCCACACTGTCCCGCGGCGGGCACGTCTGCACCACCCACATTCCTACAGGCAGGCTGTCTGCCTTGGCGCCCACAAGGCCCGCTGCAGCCCCCGCCCGCCTGGACGAAGAAATCAACCATCAGCAAGAAAGGCCGTGATGACGGACCAACTATCAGAGAAAGCAGTAGCCGAAAACACTGTGATCTCGGAGATTCTGGAAAAGAATCCCGAGCTGCACGGCATCGGCAACTACGAGTACGGCTGGGCCGACAAGAACGACGTCGGCGCGAACGCACGCCGTGGGCTCGACGAAGAGGTTGTCCGCGACATTTCGGCCAAGAAGAGCGAGCCGGAATGGATGCTTGACCTCCGCCTCAAGGGCCTCAAGTACTTCGACCGCAAGCCCATGCCCACCTGGGGCGCGGACCTGTCCGGCATCGACTTCGACAACATCAAGTACTTTGTCCGCTCCACGGAGAAGCAGGCAGCCAGCTGGGAAGACCTGCCCGAGGACATCCGGAACACCTATGAGAAGCTGGGTATCCCGGAAGCCGAGCGCAGCCGCCTTGTTTCCGGTGTTGCCGCACAGTACGAGTCCGAGGTGGTCTACCACCAGATCCGCGAGGACCTCGAGGCCCAGGGCGTCATCTTCCTGGATACCGACACCGCGCTCAAGGAGCACCCGGAGATCTTCCAGGAGTACTTCGGCACCGTCATCCCCGTGGGCGACAACAAGTTCGCCTCGCTGAACACGGCGGTGTGGTCCGGCGGTTCCTTCGTCTACGTCCCCAAGGGCGTCCACGTCGACATCCCGCTGCAGGCCTACTTCCGCATCAACACGGAAAACATGGGCCAGTTCGAGCGGACCCTGATCATCGCCGACGAGGATTCCTACGTCCACTACATCGAAGGCTGCACCGCGCCGATCTACACTTCGGACTCACTGCACTCAGCCGTCGTGGAAATCGTGGTCAAGAAGGGCGCCCGCGTCCGCTACACCACCATCCAGAACTGGTCCAACAACGTGTACAACCTGGTCACCAAGCGTGCCGTCTGCGAAGAGGGCGCCACCATGGAATGGGTCGACGGCAACATCGGCTCCAAGGTCACCATGAAGTACCCGGCCGTGTACCTCGTGGGTGAGCACGCCAAGGGCGAGACCCTGTCCATCGCCTTCGCCGGCGAGGGCCAGCACCAGGACACCGGCTCCAAGATGGTCCACATCGCCCCGAACACCAAGAGCTCCATCATCTCCAAGTCCGTCGCCCGCGGCGGCGGCCGCGCCGCCTACCGCGGCCTGGTCCAGGTGCGGGAAGGCGCCAAGCACTCGGCCAACACCGTGCGCTGCGACGCGCTTCTGGTGGACACCATTTCACGCTCCGACACCTACCCGTACATCGACATCCGCGAGGACGATGTGCAGCTGGGACACGAGGCAACCGTCTCCCGCGTCAGCGAGGAGCAGCTGTTCTACCTCATGTCCCGCGGCATGCCCGAGGACGAGGCCATGGCCATGATCGTGCGCGGCTTCATCGAGCCGATCGCCCGTGAGCTCCCCATGGAATACGCCCTTGAGCTCAACCGCCTCATCGAACTCCAGATGGAAGGATCCGTCGGTTAATGACTGCCGAAGCAACCACCGAAAAGGCGCGCATCGGCGCACCGTCGATCGCCGGTTTCACTGAGGAGGGCGAACAGCTCGTCCCTTCGAAGGTGGACCGCCACCACAGCCACGGCGTGCAGGTTATGGCGTCCCGCGCGGAACGCCTCACCAGCCACGACGTCGCCGATTTCGCGCTGCCCACGGGCCGCGAAGAGGAATGGCGTTTCACTCCCGTCCGGGAACTGGCCAACCTGCTCTCCGACGCCGCCGGCGACGGTGACGTCCTGGACGTGACGGTCGAGGCGCCGGCGGCGTTCGTCCAGCGGACGCTGCGCGCCGGCGAGGCCCCGCGTGGTGCCACGCTCGTCCCCGCCGACCGTGCCGCCGTCGTCGCTTCCGCCAACGCCGACGAGGCCCTGTTCATCCAGGTACCGTCCAACGCCGAACTGGACGAGCCCGTCCGCGTTGTCCTCACGGGCAAGGGCGCCGGCCGCCGCTCCAACTCCCACGTGGTCGTCGAGGCTCTTGAAAACAGCCGCGCCGTGGTGATCCTCGAACACGATGGCTCCGCCGACCACAACGGCAACGTGGAGGTCTTCGTCCGCGAAGGCGCCCGGTTGACCGTGGTTTCCGTCCAGCTGTGGGAGGACGACGCCAAGCACCTGGCCCAGCACGACGCCGAAGTTGCCAAGGACGCCGTCTACAAGCACATCGCCGTGACCCTCGGCGGCAAGATCGTCCGGCTCAACTCCAACGTCCGGTACGCCGGCGAAGGGGCCGAGGCGGAACTCCTCGGCCTGTACTTCGCCGACGCCGGCCAGCACCTTGAGCACCGCTCCTTCGTGGACCACAACGTGGCCAACTGCACCTCCAACGTGCTCTACAAGGGCGCGCTGCAGGGCAAGGGAGCGCACACCGTCTGGGTGGGCGACGTCCTGATCCAGAAGCAGGCAGAAGGCACCGACTCCTACGAGAAGAACCAGAACCTGGTACTGACCGACGGTTGCCGCGCGGACTCCGTTCCCAACCTGGAAATCGAAACGGGCCTCATCGAAGGTGCCGGCCACGCCAGCGCCACCGGCCGCTTCGACGACCAGCACCTGTTCTACCTCATGGCCCGCGGCATCCCTGAAGACGTTGCCCGCCGCCTGGTGGTCCGCGGCTTCCTCAACGAAATCATCCAGAAGATCAAGGTCCCGGCCCTCGAAGAGCGCCTGACCGAGGCTGTGGAACGCGAACTCGCCGCAGGCGACAACTAGGACAGGCAGGGACGCATGAGTGGGAAGCCCAAGGGCGAGCTGGTATGCAACGCCAATGACATCCAAGTCAAGCAGGCGCTGCGCATCCTGATCGACGACTATCCGGTAGCTGTGGTGCGGGATTCGATGGGTGATATCCACGCCATCGGAGACACCTGCTCGCACGCCGACATCTCGCTGTCCGAAGGGGACGTTGAAGGCTGCGCCATCGAATGCTGGGGCCACGGCTCCCAGTTCGATTTGCGCAGCGGCCAGCCCCTGCAGCTTCCCGCCTACGACCCCGTTCCCGTGTTCGCCGTCGAACTTGACGGTGACGACGTCTACGTGGACGTCACCAACGTTTTGAACGGCGCCTCAGTAGACAACTACTGAGCGCCCTGCAGCACCGGACTTACGAACGAAAAGAAAGAAGAGCATGTCAACTCTTGAGATCATGGACCTGCACGTCAGCATTGAGACGGAACAGGGCACCAAGGAGATCCTGAAGGGCGTCAGCCTGACCATCCGCACCGGCGAAACGCACGCCATCATGGGCCCCAACGGTTCGGGCAAGTCCACCCTGGCCTCCACCATCGCAGGCCACCCCCGCTACACCGTCACCAGCGGCTCCATCACCCTCGACGGCGAAGATGTCCTGGAGATGAGCGTGGACGAGCGTGCCCGCGCCGGCGTCTTCCTGGCCATGCAGTACCCGGTGGAGGTCCCGGGCGTGACCATGACCAACTTCCTGCGCACCGCCAAGACCGCCATCGACGGCCAGGCACCGGCCCTCCGCACCTGGACCAAGGACGTCAAGTCCGCGATGGAACAGCTGCGCATCGACGCCGACTTCGCCCAGCGCAACGTCAACGAGGGCTTCTCCGGCGGTGAGAAGAAGCGCGTCGAGATCCTGCAGCTCGAGCTTTTCAAGCCGAAGTTCGCCGTCCTGGACGAGACCGACTCCGGCCTGGACGTCGACGCCCTCAAGGTCGTCTCCGAAGGCGTGAACCGCGCACACTCCCAGGGCAACATGGGAACCCTGCTGATCACCCACTACACCCGCATCCTGCGCTACATCAAGCCGGACTTCGTGCATGTGTTCGTGGATGGCCAGGTTGTTGAGGAGGGCGGCCCGGAACTTGCCGACCGCCTGGAAGAAGAAGGCTACGACCGCTACGTCAAGGGCGCCGGTTCCGCCGTCGCCGCTCCCGCCGCAGCACAGGCCTAGTTAGGACCAGCCATGACCGAAATCACCCCGGGCCGCACGGCCCTGGAGGACGTCGAAGAGGCGCTGAAGGACGTCATCGACCCCGAACTCGGGGTCAACGTGGTGGACCTTGGCCTCCTCTACGGCCTGAAGTACTCCGATGACGACGGCGCACTGCTGATCGACATGACGCTTACCACCGCCGCCTGCCCGCTCACCGACGTGCTCGAAGAGCAGGTCGGACAGGCGCTGGACGGCGTGGTGGACGACTGGCGCCTGAACTGGGTGTGGATGCCGCCATGGGGTCCCGAGCGGATCACTGACGACGGCAAGGACCAGATGCGGGCCCTCGGCTTCAACATCTAGAACAGCCAAAAGTACGACGACGGGCGGTTACCTTTCGCAGGAAAGGTAACCGCCCGTCGTCGTTCCCACCGGCTCCCTAACCTCGCAAGCCCGGCCAGGGAATCCTCCCCGCTACCTCCCCCATCTCGCAAGCTCGATTGGGGCCCCTCGGCACCGTGGGCCCAGGCGTGGGCCCGAATCAAAGGTTTGGCGCGGAGAACGTGTCGCACTGGTTGATGTCGCCGGTCTGGTAACCCTGGTAAAACCAACGCTGGCGCTGCTCGCTGGATCCATGCGTCCACGCCTCCGGAGTGACACGGCCGGTGGCCGCCTCCTGGATCCGGTCGTCGCCCACAGCAGATGCGGCGGACAGTGCGTCGTTCAGGTCCTGCTGGGTGAGGGCCTCCAGGAACGGCTGTCCGTCAGGGCCGGGCTGGGTGGAGGCATGCCTTGCCCAGAGGCCCGCAAAGCAGTCCGCCTGCAGCTCCACGCGCACCGCACCGGACTCGGGGCCCTGCGGATCCTGCTGTGCCCGGTCCAGGTTGCCCAGGACGTTCTGGATGTGGTGGCCGAACTCGTGGGCCACCACGTATTCCTGGGCAAGCGGTCCACCGGAGGAGCCGAAGCGGTCAACCAGTTCTGTGAAGAACCCGGGATCGAAGTAGGCGGTTGTGTCGGCCGGGCAGTAGAAGGGACCCACGGCGCTGGAGGCCGTTCCACAGCCGGTGTTGACGGCCTGGTCGAAGATGACCGTCTCCGGCTGCGGGTAGCGGACGTTGTACTGCTGCAGGTAGGCCGGCCAGAACGCGTTCAGGCTGTTCACCGTGCCGGTGATCCTGCAGTCCACGCGCGCGTCCGCGTCGGCGCCTGTTTCACAGGCGGGCGCGGTGCCCTGGCTTTGCGGTCCCGGCGGCACACCGCCGGCAAGGCCCTCAAGGAGCTGCGGATTGACGCCCAAGAGGGTGGCAATGAGCAGAATGAGCCCGCCGCCGATGCCTCCGCCGACCTTCATCCCGCGGCCCATGCCCCGCCGGTCCTGGACCTGCGAGGGATCCAGCTGCACGTTGTCATTGAAACTCATGAAAGTCACATTACCCACGGGCCCGGGGCTCAATCCGGGCTGGCCGGTAAAGTTGATCCGATGCCGTTCCTCAACAAGATCCAGCGCTGGGCCGACGAAAGGCCGCACGACACCGCCGTCGTGATCGCGGGCCGGCGCCTGGCGTGGGCCGAACTGCGGGATTCCGCCGCGGCGCTGGTATCGGAAACCAAGGCGGTCACCGCACTTTGCGAACCCAATTCCGTGGAGTTCGTCACCAGGTACGCCGCAGCCGTCTCCGGAACGCGGCAGTGCGCGGTCCTGGACCCGGCCTGGCATCCGCAGCTGCAGGACGACATTGTCCGCCGGGTCGGCGCTTCAGCTGTGCCGGAAGCGGTTTGCACGGACGACGGGCTCGTCGACGGACCACCCGGCAGCACCTTCCTCATCGGCCTGACCTCCGGCACCACCTCAGTGCCAAAGGCGTTCACCCGGTCACGGCAGTCCTGGCAGAAGTCCTTCGAAGCATCGATCGAGTTCTTCGGCCTCCGGCCGGACGACGTCACCCTGGCACCGGGGCCGCTGGCATCCAGCCTCAACCTGTACGCCCTGTCCGAGTGCCTCTTTGCGGGTTCCGAGTTCCAGGCCCACGCGCACTTCGACGTCGGTGACGTCCACGCCGCCATCACCCACGACCGCGTCACCCGGCTGGTGCTGGTCCCCACCATGCTGCGCATGCTCAGTGAGCGCGGCCTGGCCGGAGGCGTAGATGCCTCCGGTGTCCGGACCATCATCTGCGCGGGCGCCAAGCTGGATGCCCGCACCCTGGAAGCAGCCCGCCGCTGGGCGCCGAACGCCAGCATCTTCGAGTACTACGGCGCCTCTGAACTGAGTTTCGTGTCCGGCGCGGGCCTGCCTGCCGGCGGTACTCCGGACGTGGGCGGCACCGGCATCGGACGTCCCTTCCCCGGGGTGCAGGTGCGCATCCTTGACGACGGCGGCGCACCGCTGCCAGACGGGGAGGCCGGGAACATTTGCGTCCGCAGCGCGCTGGTGAGCAACGGTTACCTCTGGGGCGACGACGGCCAGGCCCTGCGCTCTTTTGATGACTGGTTCACGGTGGGGGACCAGGGCTACCTGGACGCAGGAAAACTGCACATCCTGGGCCGGCGGGCCGACATGATCCTCACCTCCGGAAAGAACGTCTACCCGCATGAAGTGGAACTGGCGCTGGCCGCGGTCCCCGGGGTGGCGGCCGCCGTCGCTGCCGGGATGCCGGACGACCTAAGGGGACAGCGCGTGGTGGCGGGCATTGTCCCCTCCCATGGCGGGATTACGGCCACCCAGCTGAGGGCCGGCCTGGAGGACCTCCTGCCGCGGGACAAGCGTCCGCTGCAGTACTTTGTCCTCGCCGGCCTTCCGGTCACCGACCGCGGGAAGGTGAGCCGGAACCTGCTGCTCGACTGGATCCGCACCGGCGACTCCAGGGCGCGGTCCCTTGGCTCCTGAACTGCTGCCGTCCGACCGGCAGCCCGTGATTATCGCCGCCCTGCGGACACCGGTGTGCCGTACCGGCGGCGCTCTGGGCAAGCTGCGCGCCCACGAGTTGCTGGCGCCCGTGCTGCGGAAGCTGCTCTTCGACAGTGGGACGGAACCGGCAGCTGTGGACGATGTCCTGATCGGGAACGCTGTGGGCGGCGGCGGCAACGTGGCGCGGCTGGCGTTGCTGGAGGCCGGACTGCCGGTGGGTGTCCCGGGCGTCACGGTGGACCGGCAGTGCGGATCCGGCCTGGACGCGATCGTCCTTGCAGGCCGGCTGGTGGCGGCAGGAGGCAGCCCGTTGTATCTCGCGGGGGGAGTGGAGAGCACCAGCACCGCACCGCTGCGCGCGCATCCGACGGACGACGGCGGCGCGGAGTTCTACCGGCGCGCCCAGTTTGTGCCCGCCAGCTTCGGCGACCCGGACATGGGCCAGGCGGCCGAGACGGTGGTGGAGAAGTTCGGTGTTGGCCGGGAACGGCAGGACGCCTTTGCCCTGCAGAGCCACAGGCGCGCCCTGGAGGCAGCACGAGCCGGCCGTTTCATCGGCGAAATAGTTCAGCTCGAAACCGCCGGCGGGCCGGTGGCCGCGGATGACGGCCCCCGCCGCGGCCTCACCGCCGCGGTGATGGCGAGGTTCCCGCCCGTCTTCGTGAAAGGTGGAACTGTCACCGCGGGCAACTCGTGTTTCGATGCGGACGCAGCGTCCGCCGTCGTTATCACCTCACTCGAGCGCGCCCGGCGCCTGGGTGCCCGTGACGGCCTGCTGGTGCTTGGCTCAGGAACCTCCGGGGTGCACCCTGAGGTCCTGGGAGTCGGTGCAGCGGCGGCGGCAGAAGACGTCCTCGCCCGGGCGGGCATCACGTCCGAAGCGTTGGATTTTATCGAGTTCAACGAGGCGTTCGCATCCCAGACGCTGGCATGCCTTGACCAGCTGGGGATCCCGGCGGAACGGGCGAACCGCGACGGCGGCGCGCTGGCGCTGGGGCACGCCTACGGTGCTTCGGGGGCGGTCCTGGTCACCCGCCTGTTTGCCCAGGCGCGCCGTGCCGGTGTTTCCGGGAGCCGGGGGCTGGCGATGATCAGCAGTGCCGGCGGCATGGGCACCGCCGCCCTCATGGAGTACAGACAGCTCGCCCGGGATTGAGCAGCGGGAGCAGCGTCAGTCTTCCGCTTCACCGAGCCCCCGGGCGGCGAGCGCCTCGCCCGTTTGGCGGGCAAAAGCCACGGAGGTGATGAACACGGGGAGCACCAGGGCCCGGGGGTTGCGCTCCAGGCCGCGGGCCCGGGCGGAATCCCGGACATCGGCGAAGGTCCCGGCGATGTAGGGGATGCTTCGCAGCATTATCCCGATGGTGAGCGCAAAGCGCTCAGGGTCGGCGCCGAACTTTTTGAAGGGGCTTGCGGCTTTGACGACGCCGTCCAGGAGGTGCTGCACGGGGGTGGCGGCCGTCAAGAGGGACGCCGCCACCACGCAGACCAGGATGTTGAGCACGATTCGGGCCGCCGCGGGCGCGCCCAGCTGCCACCACTGGAACAACCCGATCACCAGCAGGACCGCGGCAAGCGGGCGCACCGCGCGCCACAGCCGTTTGATGCCTGCGCCGGTGAGCAGGAACAGCCCGCACAGGACCCCCAGCACGGCCAGCGATACCCGCCAGTCCACAATCACGAAGGACGCCAGGCCGCAGGCGAACACCAGCAGGAACTTGACTGCCAGCGGTGCCCGGTGGAGCGGGGAGCTGCCGGGGACGTAGTTCGCCAGCAGGAAGCCGTGGCCCCTCATCGCCCCGGACCCCGCCGATGCGGGGCCTGCGCTTCTTCCAGCCCTGCCATGCACAGGGTGCGGTAGGCAGCCACGGCGGCGGCAGCCGCGCCGTCGAACACCACCCGTCCCTTCTCGACCACCAGCACGCGGTCCATCTCCAGGGCCAGCTCGAGGTCGTGGGTGGACATGATGACCTGCTGGTCCAGTCCGGCGAGCGTCCGGCGCAGGAGTTCGCGGTTGCGCAGGTCCAGCAGCGTGGACGGCTCATCCAGGACGAGGACGGCGGGGTCCACCGCGAGTACGGCGGCGAGGGCCATCAGCTGGCGTTCACCGCCGGAGAGTTCGTACACGCTCTGGTCCGCCAGGTGGACGAGCCCCAACCGGTCCAGCGCGGCCTCGGCCAGCCTGCGCCGCCCGGCGCCGTTCTTGACGGAGCGGCGCAGGGAAAGTTCAACGTCCTCCCTGCCCGTCGGCATGACCAGCTGGGACAGGGGATCGGTGAAGACGAAGCCCACGTTGCGCCGGACCTTGCGGACGGCACCGACTGTGTCGTCGCCGTCGACCGTGACCTTTCCGGCGGTCGGCTGGACCAGGCCGTTGACCAGGCGCAGCAGCGTGGACTTGCCGGAGCCGTTGGCGCCGATGACGCCCACCCGCTGCTCCTCGAGCCGGAGGTCCACACCGTCAAGGAGGACCTTGGGCTCGGGGGAGGTGTCTGTCGGTACTGCGACGGAGACCTGGTCAAACGATATTGCCGGCACGCGCAGGTCCTAGGCTTTGGCGGGCCGGACCGTGTTGCGCTGTACGCGGCGGACCAGGATGTCGGGGAATGCGCGGTGGAGGGCGACAGCGATGACGGCGGCGAGGATGTTTTTGACGATGTCGCCGGGGTAGAAGACCAGGTCGCCCAGGAAGGCCTGTTCCAGCGTGGACTTGGTGTTGAGGGCGATACCGGCGATGCCCAGGATGTGCACCACCAGGATGCTGGTGCCCATTGCGGAGAGGAAGAACCACAGGGCGCGTGCCCTGGTGGTCCGCCGGATGACTACGGTGGCAAGCCACCCCACCAGGCAGGCGGCGATGGGGAAGGCGATGATGTAGCCGGCGGACGGGCCGGCGAGGATGCCCAGGCCGCTGCGGCCCTGGCTGAAGATCGGCAGGCCGGCAAGCCCAAGGAGGACGTACAGTGCGACGGCGGCGAAGCCCCGTCCGGGGCCCAGGACCAGCCCGGTGAGCATCACGGCCAGGGTCTGGAAAGTGATGGGGACGCCGAAGCCGTTCACGGCCAGTCCGGGGACCAGGGCGGACCCTGCCACAAGGGCGGCGAAGACGGCGATCAGGCCCAGGTCTGTGGCGTTCCAGCGGCGGCGCCCTGTGTTCTGTGTGCTGGTGACTGCAGTGTCGGTGTTGCTCATGGCGGTCCTGTCGGGGTTGTACAAGCGGAATCTAATGTACTGCCGACGCTACCGGGATGGTACCAGGGCCATTTTGTAGGGGCTCTACTAAGGCCGGTGACTGTTGCTGAGGGTTGGGCACAACAGGAGCAGGTTGGTGAGCACGACGGGCAGCAGTACCTCGGTAACTAATCCGCCGTACTGGGGTCGCCCGGCTTGATTTCCAAGCCTCTGTCCGGGAGAGGACATCAAGGGCGGTCACACCCGCATGAGTGTTCGACGAGTCTGGCCGCTGTTGATAAGAGGCGACCGGTCGGCCATAGATCCATGTATGGCAGGGGTTAGTTGGTCAGACCAGGCTGGGTTGGCTGGCGAGGATGTAGTCCAGGGCCGCCGGACCGGTCATGCGGAGTCCTGGCCGCATGTACGGGTGGTCGTTTCCGCGCCCGTCATGGACGCCGAGTCGGGACATCGCTGCCCAGAAGGATTCGCAGGGCCCCGGGGTTTGTTCAAGCAGTGCACACCAGCTCAGGTACACCCCGAACAGCTGGTCTTCTGTGAGCCTGTGATCATCGAGCGTATCGGCGGCAATGCAGTCTTGAACAAAACGGGCGTAGTCCGGGGTTTCCATCTCTAATTGCTCCTGTGTTCGTTGACTCAAATTTGTGGATACGCAGTCGGCGGGTTCCTCAAACCGCCAGTACGCAGATGCAGATGAAATAAGTGGTTGGGCGATGATGAGTCAGGGGTTCATGGGGGCGTCACCTCCGTGGTCACGGATGAGGGAAGCGGCCATGCGTTTGGCTAGTACGGCTGCCTCCCGGTCTCCCTCGACCGCTGAAATGATCGAACCCTTTGTCAGGATGTGGCAGGAGCGGGCAAAAGCGTCGGGACGTTCAAGACCGGCCTCCACTGCCAGGTCCCGGATGAAGGCACGGACTTGCGCTAAATAATTGATCGATGAAACTCCCAATGGATGGGTGGGACCCATTTCCAGCATGGTGCTTACGAAGGCGCAGGCCTGAAAGTCCTGCTGGCGGAACCAGCCGTCCAGGACATCGAAAATAGACATCATCCGGCCCGTAGGGCTCTCAGTCCGCCTTGCGGTTTCGGCGATTATCGCCTCAACCGTCATGTCCTGGTGGCAACGCTCCAAATAAGCGAGGACCAGCTCATCCTTCGATGCGAAGTGCGCGTAGAACGTTGCTTTGGCGACCTCTGCCCGTGATATCAGCTCAGCAATGCCGACATCGCGGATGCCGCGCTGTAAGAAGAGTTTGTAAGCCGCATCCAGGATCCGCTCCCTTGCGCCACCAGTGGTCGGACGTGGAGGAGCAGAGAGTCCCTTAACGGCGGCTGGAAAGTCATAAGAGTGTCCCATCACCAGCAGACACTACACCAAACCAGACTGACCAGTCTGTATGCCTGGGGTTACTGCAGCTATCCACTCGCCCTTCGGTTCGCTTCCTATGAAGTCACCCTTCAGACTGGCCTTGTGGAGTGGACTCGTGTGAAGGATTGGCTGACCGGTGCTGCCGGGATGCTCCTTGTCCTGGCGGTTGCGGCGGGTGTCCTTTGGTATGCGGGGAGCGGGCCGGCCACAGGAGGCGAAGCAGCACCGCCGCCGAGCACCAGGGAGGCGGAAGCGGAGGCTCCCTCGAACCTGCGCGGCGACGAACTGTGGCTCGGCGACCAGGTGCTGGACTCCGAAACGGTGAGGAGCGCCGGGTCGACGCTCCGTGACGTCCATGCAGTGGGGAAGGACGTCGTCACCGGTCCGGAAGGGACGGTTGCCGGGCGGCTTGCCGTGGATGCAACCGTGCCCTTCGATGTGGTCGCCCGGGAACTGGGCGGCGGAACCGTGGTGAGTGCAGCAGACGGCGGCCAGGCAAGGGTCGTCCGCACGGTAGAGGCACTGGGCCGTGAACTGCGCGTCACCGCCACCGGCACAGTTCACGCGGATGGCGGCAAACTCGTTGTTGAGCCACGCTCCATCGATGTTGGTGGTCCCGCCTTCTTCTCCGAGGGAACCGCAGCGGTGGTCCGCAGCCTCGTGACCATTGAACACGACATTGAGGGCCTGCCCGAGGGCCTCGTGCTCCAGGACGTTGCAGTCCGCGACGACGGCATCCGCGCCACCCTGCGGGGCCAGGATGTCAGGCTCAGCCCGTGAACCCGTCCCTGTCCGTAGTCATTCCGTGCAAAGACGACGCCGCGTTCCTGGGGCACTGCCTGGCAGCACTAAACGCACAGACTGTGGCTCCGCTGGAAATCATCGTGGTGGATAACAACTCCTGCGATGACAGCGGGGACGTGGCAGCCAGGCATGGCGCGCGGGTGCTCGTCGAAACAACGCCCGGAATCGCCGCCGCCGCTTCCGCCGGTTACGATGCAGCCCTTGGTGACGTGATTGTTCGTTGCGACGCGGACTCTCTCCCGCCAGGCGACTGGCTGGAACGCATCGCCGGCCGGTTCCTTGGCGAGGCCGACCTGGCAGTGCTCACCGGGCCGGGTTATTTCTACGGCACGTGCCCGGTCCGTGCCCGGCTCGCCGGGCTCGGCTACATGCAGGCGTACTTCCTGCTGATGGGCGCCGCGATGGGCCACTGGCCGCCGTTCGGCTCGAACGTCGCCTTCCGGCGCGAAGAATGGGAAAGGGTCCGCCACCTCGTCAGCCGCAATGAGAACGTCCACGACGACGTCGACCTCGGCTTCGTCCTCGACCCCACGATGCGCACGGCGTACGACCGCCACCTGCGGGTCGGCATCTCCGCCCGCTCCCTGGAAGGAGGCGCCGCGGGGCGGCGCCGCCTCCGCCGCGCGTTCCACACGCTTGCCCTGCACTGGCGCCAGGTGCCGCCATGGGAGCGCTGGCGGAGGAGCCTTCGTGCCGGCAGCGGGCGCCACCGGGCAGCACGGTGGCAGTAATCCCTCGCGCAGCTGTCACCCGCCTGCCGGGCGGAACTGCGCGGGATAGAGCAGCGGCAGCTGCAGGGTCAACCAAGGGCTGAAGGCCCACGGCGCAGCGGCTACGGCCGTCGTAACGTCCAATGGATCCGCCCACTGCCACTCCATGACCTCGTCATCACGCGGCTTCAGCGAGCAGGCAGCGCGGGCGGTGTAGACGGGGCAGATTTCGTTTTCGACCACGCCTGACGCGTCCACTGCCCGGTAACGGAAGTCCGGCAGCCGGAGTTCCACCTGATCCAGCCGGAGTCCCAGCTCATACCCGGCGCGCCGCAGCACGGCATCTTCGGTGTCCTCTCCGGGAGAAGGGTGGCCGCAGAAAGAGTTGGTCCAGACGCCCGGCCACGTGCGCTTGGCGAGTGCACGCCGGGTCAGGAGGATGCGGCCGGCATCGTCGAAAACATGGGTGGAAAAGGCCAGGTGCAGTGGGGTGGAGGTAGTGTGAACCGTTGCCTTGTCCGCGGTGCCGATGGGCCTTCCGTCCTCGGCGGCCAGGACAACCAGCTCTGCGGTGCGGTTCATTTCCCTCCAATAGCTTGTGCGTGTTTACTTTACCCATGGACAAGGACACCACGTCAGCCGGTTCCATCGACGGCCGGCTGGTCGATGATGTCCTTACGGCTTTTTTCACGCGGGAGAAGTCGCGCGCCAAGGTGGTGCACGCGGACTACCACGCCATGTGGGAGCACCTTGAGGCCTGTACCGCAGGCGGGAAACGCTTTCGCCCCCGCCTTGTGATGGCGGTGTACCGGCTGCTCGGCGGCTGCGACACAACAGCTGCTGCCACCGTGGCCGCCTCCTTCGAGCTGTTGCACACCGCGCTGATTGTGCACGACGACGTGGTGGACCGTGATTACACCCGCCGCGGTGTGCCCAACATTTCAGGGACCTACCGCAACCTCGCCGCATCCTACGGCAGCAGCCCCGAACGCGCGGAACACACAGGACTCTCCATCGGCGTGATTGCCGGCGACCTGGCGCTGACCAACGCCTACCGGCTGCTGGGGGAGGTCGACGCCGGACACGCCACCCGCCGGAGGCTCAGCGGGCTTCTGGATGAAGCCGTCTTTGCCTCGGCTGCCGGCGAACTGCTTGATGTGCTTGCCCCCCTTGATCCCATGCCCCAGCCCGTAGCCGACGTCCTTGACATGGCGCGGCTGAAAACGGCTGTCTATTCCTTCGAAGCGCCGCTCCTGGCCGGAGCCGTGCTGGCCGGCGCCGAAGACCAACTGGTGAACGCGCTGGGGGAGTTTGGCCGCTGCATCGGGATCGCCTACCAGGTGGCCGATGACCTGGCGGGCGTTTTCGGCGACGAGGCAAAAACCGGAAAAGCCGGCTGGGGAGATCTTCGCGAAGGCAAGCGCACTGCCCTTATGTCCCACGCCGCAACCGGGCCGCAGTGGCCCAGGATCTCCGGACTGCTGGCCCGCCCGGAACTTACTGCGGCCGATGTTGCTGAAGTCCGCGGACTGCTGACCGAATCGGGCGCCCGCGACCGCACCGAACACCTTGCCGCCGACTTCACAGAACGCGCGCTCCAGGCCCTTGCCCAGCCATTCGTGCCGCAGGCTATCCGGGACGGGTTGGCGCCCATCTCCGCCGTCGTCAGCGAACGGATCCCCGCATGAGCCGCGAACGCGACGCCCTCGCGGACTACACGAGCGCCGCCCTCAAGTCCTCGGCGGTGGTCCTCCGGTCTTACTCGACGTCCTTCGGCCTGGCTTCATGGTTGTTCAAGGGCGCAGTCCGCCGCCAGGTCGAGTCCGTTTACGCGCTGGTGCGGGTGGCAGACGAAATTGTCGACGGCGTGACCTCCGCTGCAGGCCTTGCCCCTGACGAAAGCCGGCGCCAGCTCGACGAGTTCGAGCGCGAGACGGAACGGGCCCTGCTGACCGGTTACAGCAGCAACCTGGTGATCCACGCCTTCGCCGACACCGCCCGCCGCGCCGGGATAGGAACGGACCTTACCCGGCCCTTCTTCTCGTCCATGCGCGCCGATCTCGAGCAGGCAGAGCACACACCCGAATCCTTCGCGGACTACGTACACGGGTCGGCCGAGGTAGTAGGCCTGATGTGCCTGAAATGCTTCCTTTACGGACACCCGGTGGGCGCGGGTGAAAGGCAGCGGCTTGAGCGCGGCGCCCGGCACCTTGGCGCCGCGTTCCAGAAGATCAACTTCCTCAGGGACCTCGCCGAGGACTTCACGTTGCTGGGACGGAGCTATTTTCCCGGGGTTTCGCCCGCGAACTTTGATGAAGCGCACAAGCACCGGCTGCTGGCAGATATCGACCAGGACCTGCGCGAGTCACGGGCCGCGCTGCCCGGGCTGCCGGCCTCCAGCCGGTTCGCTGTCAGCCTCGCCCAGGAACTCTTCGCCGAGTTGGCCGAGCGGATTCGGGAGACCCCCGCGCCGGACCTGATCCGCGCCCGGATCAGCGTGCCGGACCCGGTGAAACTGCGCATCGCCGCCGCAGTCCTAATGGGCAGGCGGGGCCTGGAGTACTCGAGCCAGGACATGCGGGCGGTGGAACAGTGAGCGCATCAGTGCCGTCCGGGCGTAACGCCGTCGTCATCGGAGGCGGCGTGAGCGGCCTCGCCGTCTCCGCGCTCCTGTCCGCGGACGATTACCACGTCACCGTGCTCGAAAAGCAGGACGCGGTGGGCGGGCGCGCCCATTCCTGGAGCCAGGACGGCTTCACGTTCGACGCCGGTCCCTCCTGGTACCTGATGCCCGAGGTCATCGACCACTACTTCAGGCTGCTCGGCACATCAGCGGATGAGCAGCTCGACCTGGTGAAACTGGATCCCGGCTACCGGCTCCTCTCCGAGGGATTCGATGAACCGGTGGACGTACCAGCCGAACGGCGGCGCGTGGTGGAGCTCTTCGAGCAGCTGGAAGCGGGTTCAGGCGGCCGCTTGGAACGCTACCTGGATTCGGCAGCCGATACCTACGCCATGGCCACCCGCCGGTTCCTGTACACCACCTTCGAATCATTCGCCCCGCTGCTGACGCCGGACGTGCTGGGGCGGCTGCCCCGCCTTGGCCGGCTGCTGCTGCAGCCGCTGCACAGCTACGTCCGGCGCTACGTCTCCGACCCGCGCCTGCAACAGATCCTCGAGTACCCGGCGGTGTTCCTCGGAACCTCGCCGTTCACCGCGCCCAGCATGTACCACCTGATGAGCCACCTCGACCTTGACGACGGCGTGTTCTACCCGATGGGGGGATTCGCGCGGCTGGTGGATGCTTTGGAACGTTTGAGCCGCAACGCCGGCACCGAGATCCTTACGGGTGCTGAAGTGCTGGAAATCGAGACCCGGCCCACAGGTTCCCGCCGGTACCCGGCAGCTGTAGGGGGCGTGCGCTACCGGACCGGTGACGGGACCGTACAGACCCGCCCGGCCGACGTCGTAATTTCCGCCGCCGACCTGCACCACACCGAGACCAAACTGCTCCCCAATGACCTGCAGACCTACCCGGAGCGGTACTGGTCCCGCGGCACCGCCGGGCCCAGCGCCCTGCTCCTCTACCTTGGCGTCCGCGGAGGACTGCCCCAGCTGGAGCACCACACCCTGCTCTTCACCCGGGACTGGGAGGAAAACTTCCGGGCCATCTTCGGCAAGGACACGTCCGTGCCGGCCCCCGCATCAATGTATGTGTGCAAACCCAGTGCCACCGATCCCGGCGTGGCGCCTGCCGGACACGAGAACGTCTTTGTCCTGGTCCCGCTGCCGCCGGATCCGGGCCTCGGCGGCAGCGGCGACGAGCAGCTGGAACGCGTAGCCGACGCAGTGATCGGCCAATTAGGTGACTGGGCCGGAATCCCCGACCTTGCGGACCGCATTGTGCTGAGGCGCAGCTACGGCCCGGCCGATTTCGAACGCGACTACCATTCATGGAAGGGCACGTCGCTGGGCCCGGCCCACACGCTGAGGCAAAGCGCGTTTTTCCGTGCCGGCAACACCAGCCGGAAGGTGCGGGGACTGTACTACGCAGG
Organism: Arthrobacter sp. MPF02; assembly: GCF_046605375.1. Taxonomy (GTDB): domain Bacteria; phylum Actinomycetota; class Actinomycetes; order Actinomycetales; family Micrococcaceae; genus Arthrobacter. The sequence continues at coordinate 1,838,887 of NZ_CP176772.1, forward strand.
CGGATCCACCATCCCGGGCATCGGCGTTCCCATGTGCCTGATCAGCGCAGAACTGGCCATCAAGCGGCTCCGCCGGGACGTGAGTACCGGGCCACTGCCGGTGCCGCTGCGCCAGGGCATGGTGCGGGACACGGTCGCGTGATCGCCGCTGCCTACCTGTCGTTGCTGCTGGTGTCCCTGGGGTGCATGGTGCTCCTGGACCAGCGCCTGCGCCTGTTCTTCTGGCAGGACGCCGGGCGTGCCGCTGCCGTGCTCGCCACGGGACTGGCGTTTTTCCTGGCCTGGGACCTGGGCGGGATCGGATTGGGGATCTTCTTCCGGGGGCACAACGAGACGATCGGCATAGAACTCGCCCCCGAACTGCCGCTGGAGGAGCCGATCTTCCTGGTCTTCCTCAGCTACCTGGTGATGAACCTGTTCCTGCTGTTCCGCCGCGCGCTGGAGGCGCGGCACCGCCGCGGCGAGAAAGTGGAGGAACGCCCATGACGTACTGGGCACTGAACGCCGTGTTCCTGCTGGTGGCCCTCGGCGCGGCCATCGCCGCGGTGCGCGTGCTGCGGGGAGCGCGGCGCAAAGTGGCGCTGGCAGCGGCGGCCGGTGCCGCCGTCGTCGTGCTGCTCCTGACCGCCGTGTTCGACAACCTCATGATCGCCGCCGGGCTGTTCACCTACTCGCCGGAGCTGATCTCCGGCGTCCTGGTGGGCCTGGCGCCGCTGGAGGATTTCGCCTATCCGGTGGCCGCGGTTCTGCTGCTGCCTTCGCTGTGGATTCTCCTCGGTGAACGCTCCCGGGAGCGGAAGCCGTGAAGACACTGCGCACCCTGCTGGTTTCCTCGCGTCCCCTGTCCTGGGTGAACACGGCGTATCCGTTTGCCGCCGCCTACCTGCTGACGGCGCAGCGGATCGACCTTGCCTGGGTGGTGGGCACCCTCTACTTCCTGGTCCCCTACAACCTTGCGATGTACGGGATCAACGACGTTTTCGACTACGAATCGGACCTGCGGAACCCGCGCAAGGGAGGCGTGGAGGGCGCCGTGCTGGAGCGGTCCATGCACCGCACCACCCTCCGCGCCGCCATCGCCATCAACGTGCCGTTCCTGGCGGTGCTGATGGTGCTGGGCGGGCCGGCGTCCTGGCTGGTGCTGGCCCTCAGCGTTTTCGCGGTGGTGGCATATAGTGCGCCGGGGCTGCGATTCAAGGAGCGGCCCTTCCTCGACTCCGCCACCTCCAGCACCCACTTTGTCAGCCCCGCCCTCTACGGGCTGGTCCTGGCCCGGGCCGATGTCACGCCTGCGCTGTGGGCGCTGCTGGGCGCGTTTTTCCTGTGGGGCGTTGCGAGCCAGGCGTTCGGCGCGGTGCAGGATGTGGTTGCGGACCGCGACGGCGGCATCGCCTCGGTTGCCACCGTCACTGGAGCGGCCACAACCGTCCGCTTTGCCATCGCAGCCTACCTGGTGGGCGGGACGCTGATGCTGTTCACCCCCTGGCCCGGACCGTTGGCGTCCCTCCTGGTCCTGCCGTATGTGGCCAATATCGTTCCGTTCGCAGCCCTGGCGGACCGTGACGCCGAGCAGGCCCACCGCGGCTGGGAACGGTTCCTGTGGCTTAACTACGTGACCGGGTTCTTCGTGACCATGCTGCTGATCTGGTACGCGGCCGTCCGCTGAACCATGATGCCCTGGGCTTAACCGGGCCCGCTACGGACCGTGCCTTGAAAGAATAGGGATATGGAATTCAACCGGCTGCTGCAGATCCGCCGGATCTTCGCGCAGCCCGCCGCGCTGGAACTTCCCCGGGGCCGGGACATCGTTGGCCGCTGGCCGGACGCCGAGGTGGTGCTGGTGGACAACCACTGGAACATCCCGGAACTGCACGGTGATGAAACCAACGTTCCCCGCTGGTCGCGGATCAAGACTGAGGCACTGGTCCTCGGCGTGAAAAAGGCCCTCACCGTCAAACCGAACGGCCGTTCCGCGGACTTCATTGCCCCCTCCACGGCCAACGGCTGCGCCATGGCCTGTGCCTACTGCTACGTCCCGCGGCACAAGGGGTACAGCAACCCGGTGACGGTCTTTGCGAACATTGACCAGATTGCGGGGTCTTTGGAGCGGCACGCCGCCCGCCAGGGCATGAAGCTGGAGCCGAACCAGTGCGATCCGGATCTCTGGGTCTATGACATTGGTGAAAACAGCGACTGTTCTGTTGACGCACTCATCAGCGATAACGTGGAGGACCTCGTAGGCCTGTTCCGGGGGCTGCCCAATGCGAAGTTGTCCTTCGCCACCAAGTACGTGAACCCGGCTATGCTCGGCTGGGACCATGGCGGCAGCACGAGGGTCCGCTTTTCCCTCATGCCGGCGGCCCTCGCCAAATCCGTTGACGTGCGGACTTCCCCGGTCCCTGAACGCCTGGCGGCCATCAACGACTTCGTGGAAGCCGGTTACGAGGTGCACGTGAATCTCTCGCCGGTAATCATCACGGACACCTGGCTCAGCGACTGGGAAGAACTGCTTCGCCAGCTCGACGACGTGCTGACTCCTGCCGCCAAGGACCAACTGGCGGCAGAGGTGATCTTCCTGACCCACAATGAGGGGCTCCATGAGGTCAACCTTGGGTGGCATCCGCAGGCGGAGCAGGTCCTGTGGCGGCCGGACCTGCAGGAGTCCAAGGTCTCCTCGAACGGCTTCAGCAACGTCCGCTACCGCTCCGGAACCAAGGGGCGCTACGTGCGGCAGCTCACGGATCTCATTGCGGAAATAGCGCCCTATTGCCGGATCCGGTACGCGTTTTAGGGGTCGGACGGACAAGGCTGCGCGCTAGACTGGACCGATCATGAGCGGTGCGCGTTCCCGTCCCCTGGCCTGGATCGTCGTTGTGGCGACGCTCCTGACTGGCTGCGTGCCGTCCGCGGGAGTTGAGGACGCAGCCACCGGTTCCCCGGCTGCGCCATCGGCCGCCGTGTCCTCGTCGGTTGCGCCGGCCACACCAGAAGTCACGCTCGCGCCGCAGAACGCATCGGCGACGGCGCCCGCACCGGCAGCGGTTCCGGAGCCGCCCCCGGTACCGGAACCGTACGCCCTCAACCTTTACCAGGAGGGCGACTTCGTACCGCAGTACACGTTCGACTGGTGTGTGGCGGCGAGTATCCAGATGGCGCATAACCTCGTTGATGATACGGGCGGCGGCACGTGGGCTGATTCTGCCCACCAGGGTGAGTTGTGGGAGATGGCCCGGGCCAGGTCCTCGAACTCCTTCAACGGCGCCAACCCGCTGGGATGGGCGCAGGTGCTGACCGAAGTGGGAATGGGGCCCTACAAAGTGGTCAGCGTCCCTGACTACCAGGACGCGCTGCAGACGGCTGCCCGTGCGATCGCCGAGACCGGCCGGCCTGTAGGGCTGGTGATGTGGAGGGGACGCCACGCGTGGGTCATGAGCGGGTTCGAGGCGATGGGTGATCCCGTCCGGTTCCCCGGGTTTGCGGTGACCGGCGTCCGGGTGCTGGATCCGCTCTACCCGCACGGCAGCGGGCAGTGGGGCCCGTCGCCCGTCCCCAACAGCCTGCTGACCCCCGAAGAGCTGGCCACCCAGTTCGTGGTCCGCGAGCCGCGCCGGTGGAGCAGCGGGATGCCGGCAGGCTACATGCTGGTGCTGCCGGTCCAAACTCCCTGACCTGCCGGCGGTCCTGCGGTGCGGGGCCGGACGGTAGACTGGTAAGGGCCGTTCTCCGGCCACTCTGCCAATTCCCTCCAGATCTCCTGGAGCTGTGGCGTCCCTGTTTGTTGAAAGGCCTTACCTGCTGTGATTACCGTCCAGGACCTCGAACTGCGCGCCGGCGCCCGGCTGCTCATGGACCAGGTGAGCTTCCGCATCGACAAGGGCGACAAAATCGGCCTGGTGGGCCGCAACGGTGCCGGCAAGACCACCCTCACCCGGGTCCTTGCGGGGGAGGGCCTTCCGGCAGCCGGCAAGGTGACCCGGAGCGGTGAAATCGGCTACCTGCCCCAGGACCCCCGCACTCCCGACATGGAACAGCTGGCGCGGGACAGGATCCTGTCCGCGCGCGGCCTGGACGTCGTCGTCGGCAAGCTCAAGAAGGCCCAGGCGGATATGGCTAGCGACGACGCGGAAGTCCAGCGCAAAGCCATGGCGAGATACGACCGGCTGGAAGCGGAGTTCCTCTCCGGCGGCGGCTACGCGGCCGAGGCCGAAGCGGCGGCCATCTCCTCAAACCTCGCGCTCCCCGAGCGCATCCTCAACCAGCCGCTGAAGACGCTGTCCGGCGGCCAGCGCCGCCGTGTGGAGCTGGCACGGATCCTCTACTCCGGCGCGGAAACCATGCTCCTCGACGAACCCACCAACCACTTGGACGCCGACTCCATCTCCTGGCTCCGCGACTTCCTCAAGAACCACCAGGGCGGCCTGATCGTGATCAGCCACGACGTGGAGCTCCTCGAAGCCACGGTCAACAAGGTGTACCACCTGGACGCGAACCGGGCGCAGATCGACTTCTACAACATGGGCTGGAAGCGGTACCTGCAGCAGCGCGAAACCGATGAGCGGGCCCGCAAGCGCGAGCGCGCCAATGCCGAAAAGAAGGCCCAGGTGCTGATGGACCAGGCCAACAAGATGCGTGCCAAGGCCACCAAGGCCGTGGCGGCACAGAACATGGCCAAGCGTGCAGAGCGGCTGCTGAGCGGTCTCGAGGCAGTGCGCGAGCAGGACCGCGTGGCGGCCCTGCGCTTCCCGGAGCCGTCGCCGTGCGGCAAGACGCCCCTTACCGCGGAGGGCCTGAGCAAGTCCTACGGCTCCCTGGAGATCTTCACCGACGTGGACCTGGCCATCGACCGCGGCTCTAAGGTGGTCATCCTGGGCCTCAACGGCGCCGGCAAAACCACGCTGCTGCGGATGCTCGCCGGCGTGGACCAGCCGGACACCGGCGACATTGTTCCCGGGCACGGGCTCAAGGTGGGCTACTACGCCCAGGAGCACGAAACCCTGGACCACGACCGTACCGTGCTGGAAAACATGCGGTCGGCCGCCCCGGACATGAAAGATGCCGAAGTCCGCGGCATCCTGGGTTCGTTCCTGTTCTCCGGCGACGACGTGGACAAGCCTGCCGGAGTGCTCTCCGGCGGTGAGAAGACGCGCCTGGCGCTGGCCACCATCGTGGCCTCCAGCGCCAACGTCCTGCTCCTCGACGAACCCACCAACAACCTCGATCCCGCCAGTCGCGCCGAAATCCTGGGCGCGCTGCGCAACTACACGGGCGCCGTCGTCCTGGTCAGCCACGACGAAGGCGCCGTTGAGGCCCTCAACCCGGAGCGCGTGGTCCTGCTGCCCGACGGCGTGGAGGACCTGTGGAACGAGGACTACCTGGACCTGATCACGCTGGCGTAGCGCTCAGCGCACCTGCAGTTCCTGCGCTCCGGTGATGCCGCGGAGCTGGTTGTAGGTGATGCTGAACATTGAGTAGTGGTCGCCGGCTCCCGCCCACAGGAGTTCCTCGGACCGGAGGGACGTGTCCAGGAGTGTCCTGATCCTTCCGGGGTGGCCGACGGGAGCCACTCCGCCGACCCTCTGCCCGGTGTGCTGCAACACGAAGTCGGGGGAGGCCCGGCGGATTCGTCCTTGCCCCAGCTGCTCCGCCACCAGGCCGGTGTCCACGCGGGCGGCTCCGCTGGCAAGGATCAGCAACGGCTCCCCGTTGAGCTCGAACACCAGGCTGTTGGTGATGGCCGATACCCCGCACCCCAAAGCCTCGGCCGCAGCCACCGCAGTGGGCACGCCGGCAGGAAAGGTGCGGACGGTATCCCCGACGCCGCCAGCGACCAGGGCCGCGCGCACCAGGGCGACCGGACCGCCGTCGTGATCCGTCATGCCTCAGTACCCCTGCGCGTCGAGGAGGGCATCTTCCTCTTCTTCGGAGGTCGCCTTCTTCCGCTTCCTGGGCGGGGCCGGACGACGGCGGGCCGGCGTCACGGCCGAGTGCATGTCGCCGCCTGTGGAAGGATCGTCGTCGTCCTCGGCGTCGATCGCCGCGTTCCGGGCCTGCTGGCGGGCGGCGTAGCCGAAGCCCACGAACATCAGGACGCCGAAGGCGAACCACTGCAGCGAATAGGACAGGTGCGTGCCCTCCTCCGTGGACGGCTTTGGAAACGCCACGGGCATCTGCGCTGCGGGCGGCGTTTCGGCGGCGAGCTGACCGTAGGCGCCGGTCAGGAGGGGGTAGCCAAGCTGCGCCGAGTAGGCGGCAAGGTCGATGGACGCCAGCTGGCCTTCCGGTGCGCCCCTTTGCAGCGTTGGTTCCGGGTGCTTCAAACGTACGACGGCGGTTACCTCACCGCCGGGCGGCGCGGGGACAGAGTCCGGGCTGCCGGGGTTCTTGTTGCCGATCGGCAGCCACCCCCGGTCGATGACCACTGTCTCACCGGAGGACAGCCGGAACGGGACCACCACTTCGTAGCCCGGCTGCCCGTTCAGGGGCCGGTTGCGGACAATGCGCTGGCCCGCAACATCGTAGGTGCCCGTCAGTTCCACCTGCGTCCACTCCCGGGCCGGGTCAAGGCTGTTGAACTGGTCCCGCGCCTCGGGGAAGGAAATCGGTTCCGCTGAGTAGTTGGCCACCACGCGATTAATTTCAGCAAGCGTTTCGGCCCGGCGGTCCATCTGCCAGCGGCCCAGGAAAACGCAGGCAGTGGCGAAAATGGCAGCCAGCAGTAGATAGCCCAGCCACTTGCTGGAGAAGAGGAAACGGTACATTCAGCTGTCCTGCTCCGTGCCGTCCCCGGAAACAGCGTCCAGGGGGAGCGTTTCCTTCCACAGCCCGCGCGTCTGCAGATAGTCCTCCAGCCAGTCCCGGTGCTCGCTGCACGCCAGCCAAATCTTGCGGCGCTCCGGGGTGTGGATCTTGGGGTTGTTCCACAGGAGCTGCCAGGAAGCCCCTGCACGGCAGGCCTTACGGGAACACACTGCCCCGGTTTCGGCCACGGCGGGATCGGTCCCCGCAGCGAAGTCGAAGATGCTCATGAAGCCTTCCGCTCCTCACCGGTTCCGTACTCGTCGTCGTCATCAATCAGCTCGCCCTGCAGCACCTGGCTGCCCGCGCCCCCATCAGCCTCCGGCTCCGGGCCGCTCTCGATCTCCGCCAGAGGCGCCGAATCCAGCAGGGAGTCGCTGTGCCCCTCGGCCTTGTCGTTGCCGTTGGCGATCACCACCGCAATCCAGGGCAGGAAAACGGCGCCGGCAACCGGGATGATCTTGAACCAGCCGTCCACCACGAAAATCAGGATCAGGCACACCATGCGGATACTCATCGCCACGGCGTACTTGATCATGCGCTTACGCATGTCCTCGGAATGTGCTCCCGCGGCATCCGTAATGCTATGGACCTCCGAATCGCCGGAGAACCGCCCGGGTTCTCCGGGCGCGCTTTGTCCCGCATGGTTTTCAAGGGTCACAGTGATTTATCACGCTCCAAAGGCCTGGCTTAAATTCTCTCACCATCAGCAGTGCCGCCCAAACCCGCAGCGGGGCTGCCGCTAAGATCGGAGGCAGCCAATCACACCTTTCCTACCGCGGCGCAGCCTGCCGCAGAATCCCGGAGCGTCCCTATGACTGAAGCAGTTTCCGCCCCCCGCAGCGTCCTGGTCACCGGCGGCAACCGCGGCATCGGCCTGGCCATCGCCGAAGCATTCCTGGCCAACGGGGACAAGGTTGCTGTCACGTACCGCAGTGAGTCGCAACTTCCGGAGGGGATCCTGGGCGTCAAGGCGGATGTCACGGACGAAGCCTCTGTCGACGCCGCGTTCAAGGAAGTGGAAGCAGCCCATGGTCCCGTGGAGGTCCTGGTGGCCAACGCCGGCATCACCAAGGACACCCTGCTGCTGCGCATGAGCGAAGACGATTTCACGTCCGTGATCGACACCAACCTCACCGGGGCCTTTCGCGTCATCAAACGCGCCTCCAAGGGGATGATCCGCCTCCGCAAGGGCCGCGTGGTCCTCATTTCTTCCGTTTCCGGCCTCTACGGTGCACCCGGCCAGATCAACTACTCCGCGTCCAAGGCCGGACTGGTGGGCATCGCCCGTTCGCTGACCCGCGAGCTCGGTTCGCGCGGCATCACCGCCAATGTCGTGGCTCCCGGTTTCATCAACACGGACATGACCGCCGAACTCCCAGAAGCAACCCAGAAGGACTACCTGGCCAGCATTCCGGCGGGCCGGTTCGCAGAGGCCGCGGAGGTAGCCAATGTGGTCCGGTGGATCTCCAGCGACGAGGCAGCGTACATCTCCGGCGCCGTTATCCCCGTGGACGGCGGCCTGGGCATGGGCCACTGACGCCCCTGGCCCAAACCGGCCTGCAGTCCTTTGTCGGACCCGGACAACGGATTCGGCAACAGCCGCTGGCATGATGGACTGCAGGCCTTCAGGACTTAGACGTATCAAACAAAAGGAGCCCGTATGGGACTGCTGGACAACAAGACCGCCATCGTTACCGGTTCATCGCGGGGGATCGGCGCTGACGTAGCCAAGATCCTCGCAAGCGAGGGCGCCGCCGTCGTGGTCAACTACCGCCAGAAGGCGCCCCGCGCCAACAAGGTGGTCCAGGGCATTGAAGCTGCCGGCGGCCGCGCCGTGGCCGTAGGGGCGGACCTCACCAGCCAGGAAGGCGTCCAGGCCCTGGCCTCCGCCGCCATGGAAAACTTTGGTTCCCTGGACATCCTGGTCCTGAACGCCTCCGGCGGCATGGAAACCGGGATGGGCGAGGATTATGCCCTCCGGCTCAACCGCGACGCCCAGGTGAACATGCTCAACGCCGCTGTGCCGCTGATGAAGGAGGGGTCCCGCGTGGTCTTCGTCACCAGCCACCAGGCGCACTTCATCAACACCGTGCCCACCATGGAGGCTTACGAGCCCGTGGCCCGCAGCAAGCGTGCCGGTGAGGACGCCCTGCGTGAACTCATCCCCAACCTCGCCGAGAAGGGCATCACCCTGGTGGTTGTCTCGGGCGACATGATCGAGGGCACTGTCACGGCCACGCTGCTGGACCGCTCCGCACCCGGTGCCATCGAGGCCCGCCGTGCCGAGGCCGGCAAGCTGTACTCCGTCGAGGAGTTTGCCCAGGTTGTCGCAAGCATGGCCACGGCCGACGTTGAGTCCGGCCACACCGAGTACGCCGGGGGAGCGGACTACTTCGGCAAGGGCGCCGGCCAGCCTGCAAGCTAGGATTTGGTATGACAATGGGCCCGCTTCGCAGGTGATCCTGCGGGTGGGCCCATTCGCGGTTAAGGTTTGTCAGACCCCGGCGATGTGGCGGACGGCGTCGAGGTACGGCATGTTCACCGCGGCGTCGGCCACCGCCCGGACGGCGGGCTTGGCGTTGAAAGCGACGCCGATGCCGGCCGCGCCCAGCATGTCCAGGTCATTCGCGCCGTCGCCCACGGCCACGGTGTGCTCCAGGGCGATGCCTTCGGCGGCAGCCCATTCACGCAGGTACTTCTCCTTGGCCGCCCGGTCCACCACGGCACCCAGCACCCTGCCCGTGAGGGCGCCGTCGACAATCTCCAGTTCATTGGCCTGCCAGTAGTCCAAGCCCAGGTCATCTGCGATGGGTTCCAGGATCTGGTTGAACCCGCCGGACACGACGGCCACCACGTGCCCTGCCGCCTTGAACGCCGCCACCAGCTCCGCGGCCCCTTCGCTGAGCTTCACTTCCTGCCGGACGGAATGGACGACGTCGGCGGGCAGCCCCGCGAGGACCGCTACCCGGGCATGCAGGCTCTGGGTGAAGTCCAGTTCCCCGCGCATGGCGGCTTCGGTGACGGCAGCCACCTCTTCGCGCTTGCCCGCGTAGGCGGCGAGGAGCTCGATGACTTCCTGCTGGATCAGGGTGGAATCCACATCCATGATCAGCAGCTTGCGGTCAGCGGCGCGCAGGCCGGCGGGTACCAGTGCGGTGTCCTGCCCCTCCAAGACGGAGTCCGCGACGGCGCGCCGCAGCGCCGCCAGTCCGGCCGCGGTGGCATCGGGAAGCGTGAGATTTGCCACATGGACCTGGTAGCGGTCGTCGCCGCCGCTGTTTTCGGACATGACCCGGGCGCCGTGGGCGGCGAGGACGGAACGCAGCTGCTCCAGCCCGTTTGGAGTCATATTCTGGCCGTAGCTGACCGCAGTCACGTTCGAAGTCATGCGTGCAATCTTATCGAGCGCCGGCACCGTCCCCTGAATTGATTGCGCCCCGGCCGGTAATGCCCCGGCGACCCCGGCAAACCGGGCGTTTCGGCGCCCTGGCACCGGTTATCAGTCCGCCTCTTTTTTGTCCTAGTGTCTACTCCTATGAGTGATGTTCTGGAATTGTCTTCCGTCAGCGTTGTCCGAGGTAAGAAGACCCTGCTGGACAAGATCGACTGGGAAGTCAATGAGGGCGAACGCTGGGTCATCCTGGGCCCCAACGGTGCCGGCAAGACCACCCTCCTCCAGATCGCAGCCGCGCGCCTGCACCCGAGCAGCGGGACGGCCGGCATCCTCGACGAGACCCTGGGACGTGTGGACGTCTTCGAACTCCGTCCGCGCATCGGCCTCTCCTCGGCAGCCCTGGCCACCCAGATTCCTGAGCACGAGAACGTCCTGAACGTGGTGGTCACCGCCGCGTACGGGGTGACCGGGCGCTGGCGTGAAGGCTACGAGCGCGACGACGAGCGCCGGGCTTTCCGCCTGCTGGACGACTGGGGGATGGGTCCGTTGCTGAACCGGACCTTCGCCACCCTGTCCGAAGGCGAACGCAAGCGCGTCCAGATCGCACGCGCCCTGATGACCGATCCCGAACTGCTGCTGCTGGATGAACCCGCTGCCGGCCTTGACCTCGGCGGCCGCGAGGAGCTCGTCCACAAGCTTGGCGAACTTGCCAGCGACGAAGCGGCGCCGGCCATGGTGCTGGTGACCCACCACCTGGAGGAAGTCCCGCCGGGATTCACCCACGCCATGCTGCTGCGTGACGGGGGCGTGGTGGCGGCCGGCCCCATCGCCGAGGTCCTCACCGATGAGCACCTCAGCGCCACGTTCGGCCTGCCCCTGGACGTCACGGAGAACGCCGGCCGTTACTCCGCCATCGCCCGCCGCTAGGCGGCACCCGCTACCTTGGACCTGCTCGGCAGTATTTTCGTGTCCGTCGCCGGCTTGTGGGCCGGCACCATCAACGCGGTGGTTGGTTCCGGCACGCTGGTGACCTTCCCGGTGCTTATCGCGCTGGGCATCACTCCCGTCGTCGCATCCATGAGCAACGCCATGGGACTCGTGGCAGGCGGCGCCGCGGGGGCCTTCGGGTACCGCAGGGAGCTGAAAGGCCGCGGACGGCAGCTGCTCCGGCTCCTGCCGGCCTCGCTCCTCGGGGGGATCTCGGGCGCGTGGCTGCTGCTGCACCTGCCGGAGGAAGTCTTCCACTATGCCGCCCCCGTCCTCATTGTCCTGGCCCTCCTGATGGTGGTGTTCCAGCCCCGGCTGCAGGCGTGGGTCCGGAACCGCGAGGAAAATCCGGAGCACGCCGTGCGCGACAAACGCCACGGGATCCTCCTGGTGGTGCTGGTGTATCTTGCCGGGGTCTACGGCGGATACTTCGTTGCCGCCCAGGGCATCCTGCTGGTGGGCATCCTGGGCGTCTTCCTCACGGGCACCATCCAGAATGCCAACGCCATGAAGAACATCCTGGTCCTGGGCGTGAACCTGGTGGCAGCGGTGTCCTACATGCTGTTCGCATTCGACCGGATCAACTGGCTGGTGGTGTTGCTGATCGCGATCAGCTCCAGCATCGGCGGGTTCCTGGGAGCCAAGGTGGGCCGCCGGCTGTCGCCCATAGTCCTCCGGTCAGTGATCCTGGTCCTGGGGCTGGTGGCCCTGGGCTTCATGGTCCCGGATCTGCTGCGATAATCACCCGGTGACAATCCACTACCTCGACTCCGCGGACGATCCGCGGGTGTCCGACTACACGCGGCTCACCGACGTCCACCTCCGCAAGCTCCGGGAGCCGGCGGAAGGGATGTACATCGCCGAATCGTCCCGGGTGCTCCGCCGCGCCCTTGCGGCCGGGCACCAGCCCCGGTCGTTTTTCCTGGCCGAGAAATGGCTTGCAGACCTCGGCGACGTGTTCCAGGAGCATCCGGACATTCCGGTCTTTGTGGGGAAGGCCGCCCTGCTCGAGGAAATCACCGGCTTCCACCTGCACCGGGGCGCCATGGCGGCCATGCAGCGCCCCGCGCCCGTGCCCCTGCCCGGACTGCTGGCCGGCGCCCGGCGGGTGGCCGTGCTGGAAGACATCGTGGACCATACCAACGTGGGTGCCATCTTCCGGAGCGCCGCCGCCCTGGACATTGACGCCGTCCTGGTTTCGCCCAGGTGCGGCGACCCCCTGTACCGGCGGAGCGTCCGGGTCAGCATGGGCACGGTCTTCCAGGTCCCGTGGGCGCGCCTGGACAGCTGGCCGCAGGACCTTCAGGTGCTGAAGGACCAGGGCTTCACCGTCGCTGCCCTGGAGCTGACCGAAGACGCCCAGGACGTGGATGCGGTGGCAGCCCGCAATCCGGAGAAACTCGCCCTGGTGCTCGGCACCGAAGGCGCCGGCATGAGCGCGGAGACCCTTGCCGCCGTCGACCTCGCCGTCAAAATCCCCATGCGCAGCGGCGTGGATTCGCTCAACGTCGCCGCGGCGTCAGCCGTGGCTTTCTGGGAACTCCGCGCGCGAAACTAAACGCTCCGGGCAGGGAAAGAGTGCAGGACCCCCGGTTCGCCAGCCCTCTCCGTATCGGCTATGATTAATAGCTGGCCGTCCTGCCCTGACTGCGCGGAACGGACCATCCCATTCATACCTGGCAGCTGGCAAAATCCAGCTGCGCGAACAAAGGTCCAATTATGAAGTCTGAGATCCACCCGAAGTACGAAGCTGTTGTTTTCAACGACCTGGCTTCCGGCACGAAGTTCCTGACCCGCTCCACCGTGTCTTCCTCGAAGACCATCGAGTGGGAAGACGGCAACACCTACCCGGTTATCGATGTCGAAATCTCCTCCGAGTCCCACCCGTTCTACACGGGCAAGCAGCGCATCATGGACTCCGCCGGCCGTGTCGAGCGCTTCAACGCTCGCTTCAAGGGCTTCGGCGGCAAGAAGTAATTCCTGCCCCAGGCTTACCAGGAAGGCCCGCACCGGAAACGGTGCGGGCCTTCCGCTTTTAACGCCCGGCCCTAGTGTGGGGGAGGATGGGACGCATGGCCATCCAGCATGCTGACAACAGTCCCTCCTCGAACCAGCGCCTGCACGGCGAGTACAAGGTCCCGGGCGGGAAGCTGGTGGTGGCGGACCTCACCGTCATGGACGGGCAGCTCGCCGGCGTCTCCATCAGCGGTGACTTCTTCCTCGAACCGGACGAAGCCCTGCTGGACATCAACCGCGCCCTGAGCGGCATGCCGGAATCAACCACCGCCGCCGATCTTGCGGCGGCAGTGACAGCCGCCCTTCCGGCGGACGCCGCCCTGTTCGGATTCTCACCGGAGGCTGTGGCCGTCACCGTCCGCCGCGCGCTGGCCAAAGCCACCTCCTGGGCGGACCACCACTGGAACATCATCGGTCCCACCGTCCTGCCCACCGAGATCAACGTCGCGCTGGATGAGGTCCTCACGGAAGAGGTGGGTGCCGGCCGCCGGAACCCCACCCTTCGGTTCTGGGACTGGGAGGAGCCGTCCGTAGTCATTGGGAGCTTCCAGTCCGTGCGGAACGAGGTGGACCCGCATGGAGTGTCAAAGCACGGCGTCAAGGTGGTCCGGCGCATCAGCGGCGGGGGAGCGATGTTCATGGAAGCCGGGAACTGCATCACCTACTCGCTGTACCTTCCGCAGACGCTGGTGGACGGCCTCAGCTTCGCCGATTCCTACCCGTTCCTTGACGCCTGGGTGATGGCAGCACTGGAAAAGCTTGGCATCACTGCCTTCTACGTCCCGCTCAACGACATCGCCACGGACCAGGGCAAGATCGGCGGCGCGGCGCAAAAGCGGCTGGCGAACGGCGGAATGCTGCACCACGTCACCATGAGCTACGACATCGACGCCGACAAAATGGTGGAAGTCCTGCGGATCGGCAAGGAGAAGCTGTCCGACAAGGGCACGCGCAGTGCCAGGAAGCGGGTGGACCCGCTCCGCCGTCAGACCGGCCTCGCCCGCACGGAGATCATCAGGGCGATGATGGACGTGTTCACCGAGCGGTACGGTGCCACCGCGTCAGCGCTGACCGGGGACGAACTGGCGGCAGCCCGGGAGCGTGTTGCCACCAAGTTCGGCACGGAGGAGTGGCTCCACCGGGTGCCGTGACATCCCGTGCAGCGCGGTTCAGGCGGGGGAAACCACGACGGCGGCCTGCGCCGTGAGTGCCCGCAGCAGGTGGCTGCGCTGCTCCACGATGATCCGGCGGAGTGCGCGCGGAGCGCGGGGATTGGCCGCCAGCCATTCGTCCGTCCGGCGTACCACGGGGTGTCCGGCCGGCTCCATCCCGTCCGCCAGGTCCTGGTCCAGGGGGAACAGGCCGCGGACAATGCGGCCGGCGATCTCGATGCTTCGGCTCTCCCAGACATCCCGCAAACACCCGAAGTAGGGTTCGACGTACTGCGCCAGCAGTTCCGCCGGCGCAGTGTTGAACCCGCTGATCGTTGCGCTGAGCAGCTGATTGGACAGCGTCTGCCCGTGCACGGCTTCCTGCCACGCCGCAGCCTTGACAGCCGGATCCGGCCGTGCGGCGGCCGCCGTCGCATGCCCGGCGCGCCCCGAGGCAGTTGTGTCGCGTGCCAGTTCGGCATCGAGCTCGGCAAGGGCAGCCTGTCCGTGCGCCGCCAGCGCATGCCAAAAATGCCAGCGCAGCTCCGCATCCACCGCCAGGCCCTGCACGGGCGCTGTGCCGTCCAGCAGGCCGCGCAGCCGGGGAAGCAGGGCAGCATCCTGCCTGCTGAGGGTTGCGAGGGTGCGCGCCCAGGCGAGCTGGTGGTCCGACCCCGGCTCCGCCCGGTCAAGTTCAGCTTCCACCGCTGCCAGGAAGGCGGAGCGCACGGCCTGCCGGGCCGCCGGGGGAGTATAGCGTTCGACGGCGGTGCAGGCGTTCTCAAGCACGTTCAGCAGCACGCCTATCCCGCTTTCACCGGGACCGAAGGATGCCACCGCATCCACATAGCGCGCCGCCGGACTTTCGCCGTCCCTGGTCGCGTTCCATAACGCCGTCCAGCAGAGCGCCCGGGCCATGGGATCGGAAAGCCTGTCCAGCGACTCCAGCACCGTCGCGAGTGACACCGGGTCCAGGCGCACCTTGGCGTAGGCCAGGTCGTCGTCGTTGAGGAGCAGCAGCGCGGGCCGGGGCCTTCCGGCCAGTTCCGGCACGGGCGTCGAGTCCCCTGCGATATCGGTTTCCAGGCTGTCGGTGCGGACCAGTGCACCGGATTCGTCGAAGCCGTACAGCCCCAGCCGGAGCCGGTGCGGCCGCGGCTCGGAACGTCCCGTAACCGGGTCCACGGCTTCCTGGACGATCGTCACCAGGCCCAGCGCGCCGTCGTCGTTCCCCTCCACCTCCGCCAGCTGCAGGGAGAGGGTGGAGATCCCGGAGGTCTGCAGCCATTGCCGGGCCCAGCCCGCGAGGTCCCGTCCGGAGGCGGCGCCGAGGGCCGCCAGCAGGTCCGACAGCGTTGTGTTGCCGTACGCGTGCTGGCGGAAGTATTCGCGGGAACCGGCAACGAAAGCGTCGAAGCCCACGTACGCGACCAGCTGCTTCAGCACTGACGCGCCCTTGGCATAGGTGATGCCGTCGAAGTTCTGCTTGGCCGCTTCCAGGTCCGGAATGTCCGCCACGATCGGATGCGTGGTTGGCAGCTGGTCCTGGACGTACGCCCAGGCCTTGCGCTTGTTGGCGAAGCTGACCCACGCAGAGTCCCAGTCCGTGGCCCGGTCCACGCCCAGTGTGCCCATGTAGTCGGCGAACGATTCCTTCAGCCACAGGTCGTCCCACCACTGCATGGTCACCAGGTCGCCGAACCACATGTGCGCCATCTCGTGCATCAGCGTGTTCGCGCGGCCCTGGTACTGCGCGTCCGTGGCGCGGGACGTGAACACGTAGCTTTCGGTGAAGGTGACCAGGCCGGGGTTCTCCATCGCGCCCAGGTTGTACTCGGGCACGAAGGCCTGGTCGTACTTGCCCCAGGGATACGGGAAGGCGAACAGCCGGTTGAAGAAATCCAGCCCGTTCTTCGTCAGCCGGAACAGCTCGTCCGGGTCAAAGGATTCCGCCATGGATCCCCGGCAGTAAAGGGCCAGCGGGACATCAAGGTGCGTGCCGTCGTCGAGCGTTGCCTGCCACCGGTCCTCCGCCTTGAAATACGGGCCCGCCAGGATGGAGGTGATGTAGGTGGACATGGGTTCGGTGGGCGCGAAGTCCCAGCGCGCCGTGGCGGGGTCGCTGGTGAGCAGGGTCCGGGCTGTTTCCACCCCGTTGGAGGCCACCTGCCATTCAGCCGGCGCCATCACGTGGAAGGTGAACACAGCCTTGAGGTCGGGCTGTTCGAAGTTGGCGAAGACGCGGCGGGCGTCGGCAGGTTCGTACTGGGTGTAGAGGTAGCACTGTCCGTCGGCGGGGTCGAAGAACCGGTGCATGCCCTCGCCGGAGCGGCTGTACAGTGCCGTGCCGGTGACGGTGACCTGGTTCTCCGCCTGCAGGTTGTCCAGCCGGATCCGGGACCCGTCCACAACATCCTCCGTCCGCAGGCCCTTGCCGTTGAGGAACACGCTGTGCACGCTGCTGCCGATGAAGTCCAGGAACGTGGATGCGCCCGGCTCGGCCGCGGTGAAGTTGATGACGCTGCGGGTGGTGTAGCCCGGCACGTCCGGGTCCGCTGCCTGCCGCACGTCCAGCGAAACATCGTAGCTGGTGGTGGTGATCAGGGCGGAACGTCCGGCGGCTTCGTCCCGCCGCAGATTCTCATTCGACACCCAGCTATCTAATCACGGTGCCCGGCCGCTCACCCGGCGATCAGCAGGGCGGCCGCGAGCCCCAGGACCGCAATCAGCAGCCAGGCTGCCAGGGCCGCCAGCAGCGCCCGCCCGCCGGTCAGCAGCAGGGTCCGGATCCGCACCGCGGAACCCAGCCCGAACAGGGCAGCGCCCAGCAGGACGTCCTGCAGCACTGCCCCGGCTTCAAGCCAGTCCTCCGACAGCCACCCAATGGAGCGCAGGCCCACCATGGCCACGAACCCCAGGACGAAGAGCGGCACTACCGGCGGCAGCTTGCCTGCATCCGCATCTGCACCCGTTCCGGTTTCCGGCCGGGCAGAGAACCGGTGGTGCGTGCCTGCCAGGGCCGCCACCGGCGCCAGCAGCAGCACCCGCGTGAGCTTGACGACGACGGCGATGCCCAGCGCTGCCGTCCCTGCGGTTTGCGCCGTGGCCACCACTTGGCCGACATCATGCACGGACGCGCCCGTCCACGCACCGAACACGGGGGCGGTCAGCTGCAGGGGATGCACCAGCAGCGGCAGGACACCGATGGCCAGGGTCCCGCACAGTGTCACGAGCGCCACCGGAAGGACCGTGTCGGTATGCCGGATCCGCCGGACGGCCGCCACTGCCCCGATGGCGGATGCGCCGCAGATCGAGAATCCGGTGGCAACCAGCAGCGATGTCACCGGGGGCAGCCGGAAGAGCCGGGCTATCAGGTAGGTGCCGCCGAAGCTGGCCACCACCACTGCCGTGATGAGGACCAGCGCCAGCCAGCCCAGCCCCAGGACGTCCATGATGCTCACCTTCAGGCCAAGCAGCACGATCCCTCCGCGCATGAGGTGCTTGCCTGCGAAGTCCAGTCCCGGCCTGGCCCGCCCTGCCGTCCAGGCACCGGCTCCGGGCACGTTGGCGGCCAGGACGCCGAGCACCACGGCGAGGGTCATTGCCGGCAGGACCGGAACCAGCCAGTGGACCAGGAACGCGGCCGCCAGGGCCAGTGCGGCGGTGGCCAGGCCGGGCAGCAGCCGTCCGGCACCGGGACGGCCTTCCCCGGGCGCTGGCTGGCTTCTGCTGACGGGCACCAACCTACTGTGCCGGATCAGGCCCGGAAACAGCGAACCCGCGGGCATCGCCAACACGCCACATCGGCGCGCGGTTTATGAATTCGAAACAAAAAGATGGTTGGCTATTGGGCATGCCAGACCTATTCCAGGATTACTCCGCGGCCGCCGGCCGCACCGGAGCCTACGACGAGATGTTCGCCCCCGGGCAGCAGGCCAGGGACTCCTACGGGCAGGTGGCGGACGCCCTTCGCAAGCTCTCGCTCGCCGACGTCAGCGCGCGCGCCGACTCGATGGCCCGCACCTTCCTGGACCGCGGCGTGACCTTCGACTTCGCCGGGGAAGAACGCCCGTTCCCGCTGGACATCGTTCCCCGCGTAATCCCGGCTGCTGAATGGGACGTGCTGGAGCGCGGCGTCGCCCAGCGGGTCCGTGCCCTCGAAGCTTTCCTCAACGACGTGTACGACAAGATGACCGTGGTGTCCGACGGCGTGATTCCCCGGCAGCTGGTGACCACCAGCGCACACTTCCACCGCCAGGTCCACGGGTTCGAACCGGCCGGCGGCGTCCGGGTACACATTTCCGGCATCGACGTGGTCCGTGATGCTGCCGGAACGTTCCGCGTGCTGGAGGACAACGTCCGCGTCCCCTCCGGCGTGAGCTACGTGCTGGAAAACCGCCGCGCCATGGCCAAGGGCCTGCCGGAGGCTTTCGGCCAGCAGCTCATCCGGCCGGTGGAGGAGTACCCCCGCCGGCTGCTCTCGGCCCTGCGCAAAACGGCGCCTGCCGGCGTGGACGATCCCACCGTCGTCGTCCTCACTCCCGGCGTCTTCAACAGCGCCTACTTCGAGCACACGCTGCTGGCCGGCCTAATGGGTGTGGAACTGGTGGAGGGCCGTGACCTCATCTGCCGCGGCAACCGCGTCTACATGCGCACCACCGCGGGCGAGCAGCGCGTGGACGTCATTTACAAGCGCATCGACGACGACTTCCTGGACCCGCTGCAGTTCCGCGCCGACTCCATGCTGGGCTGCCCGGGCCTGGTCAACGCCGCCCGCGCCGGCGGCGTCACCATCGCCAACGCCGTCGGCAACGGCGTCGCGGACGACAAGCTTGTCTACAGCTACGTTCCGGACCTCATCCGGTACTACCTCGGCGAGGAGCCGGTCATCGCGAACGTGGACACGTACCGCCTGGAAGAGCAGGAAGCCCGGGAGTACACCCTGGACAACCTGGCGGACCTCGTGGTCAAGCCGGTGGACGGCTCCGGCGGCAAGGGCCTGGTCATCGGCCCCGACGCCTCCAGGGACGAACTGGGCGCGCTGCGGCAGCGGATCATCTCGGACCCCCGCGGCTGGATCGCCCAGCCCGTGCTGCAGCTTTCCACGGTGCCCACCCTGAGCGGCGACAAGTTCGGTCCGCGGCACGTGGACCTTCGCCCCTTCGCGGTGAACGACGGCGACAACGTCTGGGTGCTTCCCGGCGGCCTGACCCGGGTGGCGCTGAAGGAAGGCTCGCTGATCGTGAACTCCAGCCAGGGCGGCGGCTCCAAGGACACCTGGGTCCTGGCCGACTCGCCGCAGATGCCGGTGGAAAGCGTGCCCCGGCCGTCCATCGCCGTGCGGGAGCGGGTATCCGTGTGGCCCGTGGAGAGCAACTGGCGCGACCGCCAGTCGGAGCAGCAGCAGTGAGCCGCGCCGCCGTCGAACATCTGTCCTGTCATTTTTCGGGCCCGCTGGAGGTAGCCGCGAATGCTTAGCCGTATAGCCGAATCCCTGTTCTGGATCGGCCGTTATGTCGAACGGGCCGACGGCACCGCCCGTATCCTCGACGTCCACCTGGAGCGGTTGAACCACCTGCCCATGGAGGAACGCAAGAGCGTTGCCCAGGAGCTCCTGGCCGTGATGGGCGCCCGCCCGCAGAACGAGGATTTCGGACTTCCCGAACTGCTGCATGCCCTGGCCTACGACAAGACCAGCGCCACGTCCATCGCCGGTTCCCTCGGTGCTGCCCGCGAGAACGCCCGCCGGGCCCGCGAAACGGTGTCCTCGGGACTATGGGAAAGCCTGAACACCACCTACTACGGGCTGAGCCAGCACCGCAAGGACGTGGTGGGCACCTACCGGTTCTGCAACTGGACGCTCGAGCGCACCGCCATGGTCAGCGGCCTGGCGGACACCACGGTGAGCCACGACGAAAGCTGGCTGTTCCTGGTGCTGGGCCGGTCGCTGGAGCGCGCCGACATGACGGCGCGCATGCTGTCCACCCGGGACGTCCTGTCCGCCGGCATGTCCTGGGTGAACATGCTGCGCTGCGCCGGCGCCTACGAGTCTTTCCTGCGCACCCGCCGTGCCGCGTTCGGCGACCAGCACGCAGCCGAGTTCCTGCTGCTGGACCGCCTCTTCCCCCGCTCGATCGTCTACGCACTGCGCGACGCGGACGAATGCCTGGCCAAGCTGGACCCCTCCGCGCAGCGGGTGGGCTTCATCAACGACGCCCGCCGGATTGTTGGCCAGGCACGCACCTTCCTTGAGTTCCACCGCACGGACGACCTGATGTCGGAGCTGCCCGAGCACATGGAACGCGTGCAGAAAGCAGTGGCCCAGGCCTCGGATGCGATTTCCCGTAAGTACTTCAATCAGGCGGATGAGCTGGCCTGGGTGGGAGAAGTTTCATGACCCGGCTGAGCATCGTCCACACGACGGCCTACAAATACAACAAGCGCGTCACGCTGTCCTACAACGAGGCGAGGATGACGCCGCTGACGGATTCGCAGCAGGTGGTGCTGGAGTCCGTGGTCAAGGTGTCGCCGTCGCAGGCGGCCGTCAGCACCTACCGCGACTACTGGGGCACCAGGGTCACTGCCTTCGACATGCAGATGCCGCACGACCACCTTGAAGTGGTCTCCAACATCACCGTGGAAGTGCACCGGGCGGAAAAGATCCCGTCCGAGGCCGACATTGTGGGCTGGGACATCCTCGCGTCCCCCGAAACGCTGAACACGTTCAGTGACTGGCTGCCCCAGTCCCGGCTCAGTGGTCCGGGCGATGAAGTGCTGGGCATCATCCCGGAAGTTGTCGCCGGGAAGAACCCGCACGAGGCCGCCATGGCAGTCTTCGCCTGGATGCGGGGCGAGATGACCTACATGTCCGGGTCCACCGGCGTCACCACCAACGCAGAGGAAGCCTGGAGCCAGCGCCAGGGCGTCTGCCAGGACCTGGCCCACCTGGCCATCGGTGCCCTCCGCAGCTGCGGCATCCCGGCGCGCTACGTCTCCGGCTACCTGCACCCGCGCTCAAGCGCCGGCATCGGCGAGACGGTGGCCGGCCAGTCCCACGCCTGGCTTGAGTGGTGGGACGGCGAATGGCGCAGCTGGGACCCCACCAACCACAAGCCCGCGGGGGACTTCCACGTCACGGTGGCCCGGGGCCGGGACTACCGGGACGTGTCCCCGCTCAAGGGGATCCTGTCCGGGGGCGGCGGATCGGCGCTCTCCGTGAGCGTGGAGATTACGCAGCTGGCCTGAGCAGCCCGGCTGGCAGGTACAGCCTCGCGGTGACCATGACCTCCTCGGTGGCTTACCGCTACCAGGGGCTGGGTTTGTAGTCCTTGAGGAATACCCCGTACTGGTCCTCGCCCTTCTCGCCCATGACGATGGGATCGTAGACCCGGGCGGCGCCGTCCACCAGGTCAAGGGGCGCGTGGAAGCCTTCCTCCATCAGCCGGATCTTGGTGTAGTGCGGCCGCTCGTCGGTGATCCAGCCTGTGTCCACGGCGGTCATCAGGATGCCGTCCGTCTCCAGCATCTCCTGCGCGCTGGTCCGCGTCATCATGTTCAACGCGGCCTTGGCCATGTTGGTGTGCGGATGGCCGGGGCCCTTGTAGGCGCGGGAGAACTGGCCTTCCATGGCCGAAACATTCACGATGTACTTCCGGCGCGCCGTTGAACGCCTCATGGCGTCCCGGAGGCGGCTCACCAGCAGGAACGGCGCCGTGACGTTGCAAAGCTGGACTTCGAGCATTTCAAGCGGGTCCACCTGGTCCACAACCTGGGTCCAGCTGTTGATCGTGGCCAGGTCCGGGACCAGCCCGCCGGCGTCGATGGCTGTGCCGGACGCAATGCGCTCCAGCGATGCGGAACCGGTGGACAGGGCCAGTGACGTGATCGCGTCCCCGGCGAGGACCGGATGCTCAGTGACGCTGCCGGCCAGTGCCAGGGGGTGTTTGTCATGGGCGTGCCCGAAGGTCAACAGTTCGGGACCGCCGTGGGCACGCTCGAGGGCGGCCGGAAGGGGTTCGTCCTCGGCATCCACCAGCGGCTTGTAGGCGTTGCCGGAGCGGCGGACCGTCTGCGCGGCGTTGTTGATGATGATGTCCAGCGGCCCGGCCTCATTGAGCGAGTCCGTCAGGGCCATCACCTGGGCGGGGTCGCGCAGGTCGATGCCCACGATGCGGAGCCGGTGCAGCCAGTCTGCGCTGTCCTCCATGGCCGCGAACCGGCGGGCGGCGTCCTTGGGGAACCGGGTGGTGATGGTGGTGTGTGCGCCGTCGCGGAGCAGCCGCAGCGCGATGTACATGCCGATTTTGGCGCGGCCGCCGGTCAGCAGCGCACGCCGGCCCGCCAGGTCGGTCCGGGCATCCCGTTTGCTGTGGCTGAAGGCGGCGCAGTCCGGACACAGCTGGTGGTAGAAAGCGTCCACCTGGGTGTAGTGCTGCTTGCAGATGTAGCACGGCCGGGACCGGATGAGGTGGCCGGCGATTTTCCCGGTCGCCGAGGGCGCCAGCTTGTTGCCGCGGGTCTCGTCATCAATCCGGTCCGGGGCCGCGGTCGCGGTCTGCGCGATGACGGCCCGGTCGGCTTCGGCGATAGAGTCCCGCTTGGTGACCCGGCGGTGCCGCTTGACGGCCTTGAACATCTTGCCCGTGGCGCGGCGCACCGAGATATAGTCCGGGTGCTCCTCGTCGTAGGCGTGGATGGTGTTCAGGACCTTGAGGCAGGCCTGGATTTCCTCAGGGGTCAGGTCGGGGGAGCTCATTAGTCCAATTTTACAGGGCGGGGACACGGCTTAAGCCCGGCGGGCGGCATCCGGAGATGCCGCCCGCCGGGCAAAATCGGAAAGGCTACGGGAGCCGCGCTCCTGGGGAAGCCTCCGCCGCTGCGGCGGCGTGGGTCCTCGCCACCTTGTCCACGGACTCGCGGACGTCCGGGTACTGTTCCGCCGCGGCCTTGACGGCGTTCGGCACGAGGTGGAGATTCTTGGCAGACAGCTGCCGCTCCTCCTCGCCCGGCTCCGGAACCTCCTGGCCCTTGGAGAGCACGGTGATGCCGGACTCTGTGACTTTGAAGCCGCGGGCGCGGTCCAGGTCGGCGTCCAGGCCGATTGCGGCACCTGCAGGGATGCGGACGTTCTTGTCCACGATGGCCCGGTTGATGACGGCTCCTTCGCCGACGTACACCTTGTCCATCAGGACCGAGTCCAGGACGCGGCTGCTGGTGCCGACGAACACGTCATTGGAAAGGACGGAACCTTCCACAATTCCGCCGCTGATCACCACGCCGCTGGAAACGATCGAGTCGAGGGCCGTGCCCACGGTGTTGTTCTGTCCGCGGACGAACTTGGCCGGCGGGGAAATGCTTTGCCGCGTGTAGATGGGCCATTCGGAGTTGTACAGGTTGAACACGGGCAGCGGAGAGATGAGGTCCATGTGCGCGTCGTAGAAGGAATCGATGGTGCCGACGTCGCGCCAGTAGGTGCGGTCGCGCTCGGTTGAACCGGGGATCTCGTTCAGGGTGAAGTCGTAGACGCCCGCCTCGCCCTTGTTCACGAAGTAGGGAATGATGTCGCCGCCCATGTCGTGCTTGGTATCCAGCCGCTCGGCGTCCACGTGCAGCGCCGCCACCAGGGCATCGGCGTCGAACACGTAGTTGCCCATCGAGGCGAGGAACTGGGACGGGTCGGCGGCTAGGCCGGGAGTGGAGGCGGGCTTTTCCACGAAGGCCGCAATTTTCTGCGGATCGTTCTGGTCCACCTCGATGACGCCGAACTGGTTGGCCATGTGCAGCGGCTGGCGTACCGCGGCCACCGTGGCCTTGGCGCCGCTGTGGACGTGCTGGGCAACCATCTGGGCGAAGTCCATGCGGTAGACGTGGTCGGCGCCCACCACCACAACGATGTCCGGGTTGGCGTCTTGGATGAGGTTCAGGGACTGGTAGATGGCGTTGGCGCTGCCCAGGAACCAGCTCTTGCCCACGCGCTGCTGTGCCGGAACCGAGGCTACGTAGTTGCCCAGCTGGGTGGACATGCGCCAGGTTTCGGAGATGTGCCGGTCAAGGCTGTGGGACTTGTACTGGGTGAGGACAACGATCTGGAGGTAGCGGGAATTCACCAGGTTGGACAGGGCGAAGTCGATCAGCCGGTAACTTCCGGCGAAGGGCACTGCCGGTTTCGCGCGGTCTGCCGTCAGTGGCATCAATCGGTTTCCCTCGCCGCCGGCGAGGACAATGGCCAGGACTTTTTTCGTCAACGGCATAATGGTCGCTCCTGTACGCCCTCGTAACTCCCCAAAGACAGTCCGGTTGGCCCGGACCCCTTCACACTAGAACAGTTAAGCGTGAAGGACTACCTTGGGTCTTGTGCGAATAGACATTGTGACTAAAGAGTTCCCGCCGGAGATCTATGGGGGTGCCGGGGTGCACGTGGCCGAATTAAGCAGGGTGCTTAGTAAGCATGTTGACCTGCAGGTTCGTGCTTTCGGGGCTCCGCGCGACGCCGATTACCATGGCGCCACGGTGACGTCCTACCAGGTGCCGGAAGACCTGGGAGCGGCCAACGCCGCTGTGCAGACGCTCGGTGTGGACCTGAGGATCGTTCCGGACGTCGAAGGCGCGGACCTGGTCCATTCGCACACCTGGTACGCCAATATGGCCGGGCACCTGGCATCGCTGCTCCACGGCATTCCGCATGTGCTCAGCGCCCACAGCCTGGAGCCGCTGCGCCCGTGGAAGGCCGAGCAGCTGGGCGGCGGCTACGCCCTCTCGTCCTGGGTGGAGAAGACCGCCTACGAGTCTGCCGCCGCCATTATCGCCGTGTCCGACGGCATGCGGCAGGACATCCTGCGCAGCTACCCCAACGTTGACCCGGCGAAGGTGCGCGTGGTCCACAACGGCATCGACGTCGAGTTGTGGAAGCGTGGCGAAAACCACGACGCCATCCGCTCGCTTGGCATCGACCCCGCCAGGCCCAGCGTGGTCTTTGTGGGCCGGAACACGCGCCAGAAGGGTGTCCCGTACCTGCTCCGGGCTGCCGCCGAACTGCCCGACGACGTCCAGCTGGTCCTCTGCCTCGGCGCCGCGGACACTCCCGAACTTGCCGCCGAGACGGCGCGGCTGATCGAAGACCTGCAAAGCCGGCGGACCGGCGTCGTCCTCATTGAACGCATGCTGCCGCGCCACGAACTGATCCAGGTGCTCAGCCACGCCACCGCTTTCGCCTGCCCCTCCATCTACGAGCCCCTCGGCATCGTGAACCTGGAGGCCATGGCCTGCGGTGCCGCCGTGGTGGCAAGCGCCACGGGCGGCATCCCGGAGGTGGTGGAGCACGGCCGGACGGGCCTGCTGGTGGACCTGGAACAGGTCACCGACGGCACCGGCACCCCGCTGGACCCGGACAAGTTCGTCAGCGAGTTCGCCGCTGCGCTGACCGAAGTGGTCTCCGATCCCGAGCGTGCCCGTGCCATGGGCCAGGCGGGCAGGGAACGCGCCGAAAAGCACTTCTCGTGGGAATCCATTACGGAGACCACCCTTGAGGTGTACCGCTCCGTTTTGCCGGCCTCGAGCTGACCGTCCCCACAGCACTACGACGACGGCGCCGCTCCCCTGGGAGGGAAGCGGCGCCGTCGTTGTTTCCGCCGCGGGCAGGCGGACCGGGCGCCCGTCTCAGTTCCTGTGGGCCGCTGCCGCCCTGGCCAGCAGCACTTTCTCGTCCACCGGCGCCTTGCCGCTGGCGCGCCGGCTCCGGAAATGGGCCCGGGCCTCATCCTGGCGCACCTTTTCTGCGCCGGTCGCGATGGCTGCGCGGACGTGCCCGTCCCCGTAACCGAACGCGCCAACCAGGTCCAGTGCGTGCGGCCGGATCTTCACCAGCAGCCGGTTGATGTACTCGCCCACGGTGCGGCCGCGCTGCATGGAGAGCCTGCCGTTCATGAGGTACCAGGAGAGGTTCTTTTCAATCAGCGACAGGCCGAAGAGGTCGCGCAGCCAGGTGAGGACCCTCTTGGTTCCAGGGTCCGCGACGCCGGCGAGCGCTTCGGTGAAAGCCTCCCACTGAAGGAGCTCCGCGTGCGCCCGGGCGGCCTCGATCAGCTCATTCTGGTGGCAGTTGAAGAGGGCAGCGCCTTGCTCCTGTGACAGCCTGTGGCTGCCTTTCAAGGCGGCGCCCGTCTCCGCCACCATGGTCTGCACGCGGTCAGTCAGCAAGGCGCGCTGGCTTTCCTCGTCGCGCAGGGCGATGGCTGCCTTCTGTACCGAGCCGTTGTCCGCCATGAACTGGGCCACCTGCCGCAGCCCGGTGCGGTGGAGGGCGGCGCCCGTTGCCTGGCCCACCACGTACCGCGCCAGGACGCCGAAATCGACGCTCCGGAACTCTTTGGCGTAGTCGGCGAGGAGGCGCTTGGCCACCAGTTGCAGCAGGACGGTGTTGTCCCCCTCGAACGTGGCGTAGACGTCCAGGTCGGCGCGGAGCGAGGCAAAACGGTTTTCGATCAGGAATCCGGCACCGCCACAGGCCTCGCGGCATTCCTGCAGGGTGTCCAGGGCGTGCCAGGTGCTAAGTGGCTTGAGCGCAGCGGCGAGGGTTTCCAGGTCCTGCCGGTCCTCGTCGGTGTCGGCGGTACCGGAGAAAACGTCGTCGAATTTCTGCAGGAGCTGCTCGTGGGCAAAACCGGCTGCGTACGTGGTGGCCAGCCGGGTGAAGAGGCGGCGCTGGTGGCGCTGGTAGTCGAGGAGTACTTCCTCGTCCGTGTGGGATGAGGCGTTGAACTGGCGGCGCTCGGCGGCGTACTGGATGGCCGCTTTGAGGGCAACTTTTGAGGCTGCCACGGCGGCACCGTCCAGGGAAACGCGCCCCTGGACCAGCGTGCCCAGCATGGTGAAGAACCGGCGGCCGGGACTCGGGATGGGGGAGGAGTAGGTTCCGTCAGGGGCGACGTCCCCGTAGCGGTTCAGCAGGTTGGTCCGGGGGATGCGCACGTGGGTGAAGTGGAGGCGGCCGTTGTCGATGCCGTTGAGGCCGCCCTTAACGCCGTCGTCCTCGCCGCCGATGCCGGGCAGGAATTTTCCAGTGACGGGGTCGCGCAGTTCGACGTAGAAGGCATGGACGCCGTGGTTGACCCCCTTGGTCACCAGCTGGGCAAAGACCACGGCCGCAAGACCGTCGATGGCCGCGTTGCCGATGTAGTCCTTCCATGCCGCCCGGAAGGGCGTGTGCACCACGAATTCTTCGGTTTCCGGCAGGTAGGTCGCGGTGGTGGCAATGCTGGCAACGTCCGAGCCGTGCCCGGTCTCCGTCATGGCAAAGCATCCGGGGATCTCCAGGCTCATGATGCCGGGGAGCCATTTGCGGTGGTGTTCCTCATTGCCCAGGTGCATCACGGCCGATCCGAACAGGCCCCACTGCACGCCCGCCTTGATCTGCAGGGAAGGATCAGCCACAACGAGTTCCTCGAACCCGGCGATATTGCCGCCGTGGTCGTCCAGGCCGCCCAGTGCCGAGGGGAACGCCCGGTGGACGGCTCCATTTTCCACCAGGTACTTCAACTGGCCGGAAACCCGCGCCCTGTGCTCGGTGTGCGGCAGCCCTTCGGTTTTGTGCAGTTCGGGACGGGCAGCAAGGTCCCTTGCCTGCCGGCGGACGGACGCCCACCTGCCCAGCAGTTGTTCACCGAGCGCCTCGACGTTGACGGCAGGCTGGGCGCTTTCGCTACCGTTGCGGCGATCCACTACTTGAGTCATATCAATGTCCTTCGTTGGCAGATGGCTTGGTTGTTGTGGAGCCTGAAGAAAGTTCGGGGGCGATGCCGACGCAGAGCCAGGCGGTGATCTGGCGGGCCATCGCTTCCTGGCCGGGCTTGGCAGGGGAGTCCGGCGTGCTGAGCCACTGCTCGCCGGCGTTGCGCACCAGTCCGATGGCTGCTTTGGGCCAGTAACCGATGACTGTTTCCTTTCCGTCGCCCAGGTGCGAGCGCATGGGCGACGCAATCATTTCCGCCACGACGTCGAAGAAGTGGCCCAGCGCGCCGGAGACGGGCCCGGAGGTTGCTTCATCAGCCGGCTCGCCGGTGCCGGCCCTCGTGACGAAGCTGTAGACGTGGGGGCTGGTGGCTGCCATTTGCAGGTAGGCGGAGACCATGGCCAGCAGTCCCTCCCGCGGAGTTACGGCGCTTTGCACGGCCTCCTGTATCCGGCGCTGCATCTGGCTCAGGACCACTTCGCCCACTGCCTGTTGCAGGCCCGCCTTGTCGCCGAAATAGCGGTAGAAGACGGACTTGGACGTACCCGCTGCCGCGGCAATGTCTTCCATGGAAGCGTCGCTTCCCAGTGCGTGCACGGCCCGCCGCGCTTGCTTGATCAGTTCCCGCCGGCGTTCCTCCCGGTGGCTCTGCCAGCGCGAGGAACGGCCGTCAGCGCCGGTTGCAGGGGCAGGCAGGGTCAGGTGGGGGTCGGGAAGATTCACGATACCCAGCGTATCAGGTACGCTGGGTATCGGTAATCGCTCGTAACCAGAGGAGACAGCCATGTCCACTGACGGACAGTCCATTCCTGCCGCCGAAGCAGCAGCCGCTTCCGCCCCCGCCCTCCGGCGGGCCGTCGTCGTAGGAGGCAACCGGATACCATTTGCGCGTGCCGGCGGCTCCTATGCGAAGTCCTCCAACCAGGACATGCTGACGGCCGCGCTGGACGGCCTGATCGCACGCTTCGGCCTGCAGGATGAGCGGCTGGGGGAGGTGGCCGCCGGCGCCGTGCTGAAGCACTCACGCGATTTCAACCTCACGCGGGAGGCAGTCCTCGGCTCGGCACTGTCCCCCGAAACGCCCGCCTACGACCTTCAGCAGGCCTGCGCCACTGGCCTCGAAACCGTGGTGGGGCTGGCCAACAAGATCAGGCTTGGCCAGATTGAGTCAGCTATCGCAGGCGGTGTGGACTCTGCGTCGGACGCACCCATCGTGGTCAGCGAGGGGCTGCGGGAAGTCATCCTCGACCTCAACCGGGCCAAGACTGTCCCGCAGCGCCTGCAGATCCTGGCACGGCTGCGGCCCAAGGACCTCGCTCCGCTGGCACCCGGCACCTCCGAACCTCGAACCGGCCTGTCCATGGGAGAACACCAGGCCCTCACGACGGCCCAGTGGAAGATATCGCGCGAAGCCCAGGATGAGGTGGCGCTCAACAGCCACCGCAACCTGGCTGCCGCGTACGAGTCGGGGTTCTTCGATGACCTGGTGACGCCGTACCGCGGGCTCACCCGGGACGGCAACCTGCGCGCCGACACCTCCATGGAAAAGCTCGCCGGCCTGAAGCCGGTGTTCGGCAAGAGCCTGGGGGCCGAGGCCACCATGACCGCCGGCAACTCCACACCCCTCACCGACGGTGCTTCCACCGTGCTGCTGGCCTCGGACGAGTGGGCCGACGCCCGCGACCTGCCCAAGCTGGCGGCCGTGGTGGACGCGGAAGCCGCGGCGGTGGATTTCGTGCACGGCAAGGACGGACTGCTGATGGCGCCGGTCTTCGCCGTTCCCAGGCTCCTGGCCAGGCACAATCTCACTCTCGCGGACATCGACTTCTTCGAGATCCACGAGGCGTTCGCGGCCACCGTCCTGAGCACGCTGGCCGCCTGGGAAGATGAGGAATTCGGCCGCACCCGCCTTGGCCTGGACGGCGCTTACGGCAAGATCGACAGGGCCCGCCTCAACGTCAATGGATCTTCCCTGGCAGCCGGCCATCCGTTCGCAGCCACAGGGGGCAGGATCGTCGCTTCCCTGGCCAAGCAGCTGCATGAGAAGGGCAGCAGCGACGGCCGGCCGGCCCGCGGGCTGGTATCCGTCTGCGCAGCGGGCGGGCAGGGCGTCGTCGCTATCCTCGAATCGCTGTAAGGGGACATTGATGACTGACAAGTACGCCCAGTTGGTAAACCAGGGCATTGGCCGGAACGTTGCCAGGAAGCTGGGCCTGCCGCAGCCGGCGGTCCTGCGCAGGTACCGGCCAGGGCAGGCCCTGATCACCGGACCTGTTGTGGTGCAGGGGGACTCCGCGGCCGCCGATAAGCTCGCCGCCGAACTGCTCACCTGGGACCTCGACGTCCGGCGGCACGCCGTCCCGCGGGAAAAGCTTGGCGCCATCATCCTGGTGCTGGACGAGGTGGCCCACCCGGAAGACCTGGAAAGGCCGGTACTCGCGGCAGCAGGTTCGCTTCGCGACCTGGATGCCGGTGCCCGCCTTATCACGGTTTCCCGGCCCGCGGCTGAAGCCGGTACGCCCGCAGCCGCTGCCGCCCGGCAGGGGGTGGACGGGTTCCTGCGCTCGCTGGCCAAGGAACTCCGCGCAGGGGCCACGGGCAACGGCATCCTCCTCGCCGAAGGCGTGGAAGTGACCAGCCCGTCAGCACTGGCAGCAGTCCGGTTCTTCCTGTCCGGCCGGTCAGCCTTCGTGGACGGCCAGTTCCTGACGGTATCGGGCAACGGCGGAAGCCTTCCCGACGACGCGGACAAGCCCCTGGCGGGCAAGATCGCCGCCGTTACGGGCGCAGCACGGGGAATAGGCGCTGACATCGCCCGCACCCTCCACCGCGACGGCGCCATGGTCATCCTCGTGGACCTCCCCGCAGCCGGTGACCATCTGGCGGCTGTGGCCAATGAGGTCAAGGGAACCGCCCTGCAACTGGACATCAGCCGGGAGGATGCCGGCAGGAAGATCATCCAACACGCGGTCCAGCGGCACGGACGGCTGGACGTCATGGTCCACAACGCGGGTATCACCCGCGACAAGCTGCTCGCCAACATGGACCATGGGCGCTGGCATCCGGTGATCAACATCAACATCGCCGCTCAACTGCGCATCAACGAGGCGCTCCTCGCATCTGAACACTTTGGACCGGCTCCGCGTATTGTTTCTGTTGCGTCCACCAGCGGCATTGCCGGCAACAGGGGGCAAACCAACTATGCCGCGTCCAAGGGGGGAGTCATGGGAATGGTCCGGGCCACCGCACCGCTTATCGCCCAAGCCGGGGGTTCCATCAACGCCGTCGCCCCCGGGTTCATCGAGACCGAGATGACTGCACGGATACCGTTCGCGCTTCGGGAAATCGCCCGCCGCGCAAATTCACTGCAGCAGGGCGGCAGGCCGGGGGACGTTGCGGAAGCCATCGCATTCCTGGCGAGTGATGCCGCCGGTGGAATCAATGGTGAAGTGCTGCGGGTTTGCGGGCAGAACATGGTGGGCGCATGATCCCCGTACAGCCGGTCATCCTCGGCGACATGCCGTCGTTGTCCAAGCTGTACGTCAATGCAGCCGCGCAGGCTGCCCGGCGGAGGCTGCTGGGGGCCCAGGACTCGGCGGTCCTTCCGGCGGCAAACCATGAAGTACGCGGAGTCACCGTCGATGTCGCCAACCTGACCGCTTACCAGCACCTGCTGGGGGAGACTGCAAGCGATGTCCTGCCGGCCGGTTTCCTCCACGCCCTGGCTTTTCCCGTAGCCATGAGCGTGATGAACCGGGACGACTTTCCGCTTCCGCTGCTGGGCATGATTCACCTGCGCAACAGCGTGGAGCAGCGCTCGCCGGTGCTCTTCAGCGACGCCCTCGACATCACGGCAGGGGTTCAGAACCTCCGGGGGCACCGCGCCGGAACGCAGGTGGACGTGGTGGCCGAGATCCGTCTGGCAGGCAAGGATGACCTCACCTGGCGCGGTATTTCCACCTACCTGGCCAAGGGGGTGTTCCTGCCGGGGATCGATAAGCCGTCAGCGGGATCCGCAAAGGCAGAGTTTGTGGCCCCGGATCCAACCGCAGTATGGCAGTTGGGGGTCGACGCGGGACGGGCCTACGCGGCAGTCTCCGGGGACTTCAATCCGATCCACCTCAGCGTGCTGTCGGCGCGGGCTTTGGGACTGCGCAGCTCCATTGCCCACGGCATGTACCTTGCTTCCCGGGCTCTCGCGGATGTGGGGTCCGTCCGGGGCGATTCGTTCATGTGGGACGTTGAGTTTGATGCCCCGGTGTTCCTGCCGTGTCGGGTGGCGCTTGGGATCAGCAGCGAGGAGGGCAGTTCCGGCGCCTGGGAGCTTTCCCGATTTGTGGCCTGGAACCCGCGTTCGGGCCGGCGCCACTTCAGCGGTACGGTGGCCGCGCTCTAATATCTGCACCAACTGCAGCCGGGGCAGGCGGGAAGGACAGTTCAGGAAGCCGGACGGAGGGCACGCAGTATGCGGTGCAGGCTGAGCAGGATTGATTCCGACGCCGGGACGGTCCCCTGAACTGCCTGCCGGCCGGCGGTGGCAGCCAAGCAGGCTTCCACCGCCGCCTGGGCTGCGTCATACCGCTGCCGCTGCATTTGCTCGTCCCCATCAAGGTACGAGTGCAACAGTTCTCCGGTGGCGGTCATGGCGTCTGCAAGCGGTCCGCTGTCCTGCACTGGTACCGCGTAGGGAACGCCGCTCACCCAGATAACGTCCGAGAGGATGTCCGTCATGTCCTGGATATGAAACGTCACCCGTTCCAGCTCGCGCAGGTTGCGGTAGTCATGATCCAGGTCCCGCGGATGGAACCTGCGGCGCGGGTTCGCCCTGCGGCTCGCATCCGCTTCCTTCACCAAGTGGCGGACCGAGCGGGCAGCCGAGGAAAGCTCATCCGAGCGCCGGGACCATTCCTCGTGTTCCGGCGGCCATTCCTCCTTAAGCGCAGTGCCCATGTCCGTCAGCTGTTTTCCAAGCGCCCGGCGCAGATCGTCCAGACTGGCTGCAGCCGCGTTCAGGTGCAGCGGAGGGAAAAGCAGGAAGTTCACCGCGATGCCTACCGCGACGCCGGCACCCATCTGCACAAGGTAGCCAAAGGAAAAATCGTCCGCGTTGCTGCCGCCGACCAGGAGGACCAGCAGGGCCGCCGTCGGAATCCAATCACTGCCTGAACCTATGCCGGGCAGCCCGCCCAGCAGTACTCCGATGCCCATGAAGACCGCCACTGTCAGCGGTGAAGGGTCCGCAATATTCACCAGAAGCACAGCAAGCCCGATCCCCACAGCGAGGCCGGCGAGCGCCTGAAGGCCCTGCCTGACCGAACCCGCCACATTGTGGTACATCGCCACCAGCGCCCCCAGGGGCGCATAGTAGGCGTAGTGGGCAGCAGCCCCCGGCATCAGCGGCGCAATCATGAACGCCACCCCTGCCGCAACCGCCGCCTTGGCGGCGAGCTGGAGCCGCTGGGCGGCGAAAGCGGCGCTGAGTCCCGCCGTCGCGCGTTTCAAGACATGGGTCCCCTTGGCCCACCGGACTGCCGGACGTGCTTCAGAATCACCCATCGCCCCCACCCTAGGCCGCCTTTCACCCTGGGGACAAAGGCGCTGGTCAAGCCCGAGTGGGCCAAGGGAAACTACGCCAGCGCTGCCGCAGCGCGCCGGACCTCGGCTGCCAGCCGGTGTGCTTTTCCGGGGGTGCGGCCTTCCTCTGCCCGCCGCGGTATGTAACCGAACGAGAGTAAATAGGCGGGATCGGCGAAGCCAAGGGCGGCGTTGGCGCCTTCGTGGCCAAACGCTCGATGGCTGCCGAAGTTCCGCGAGGGGTGCGGCTTCATAAACACGACGGCGAACGCGTTGTCGAGCCCCGAAGAACGGTCCAGGCCCCAGACCTGCTCCTGTGCCATTGCGTCAATGGTTTCAGCCGTCAGGAACGGAGGCTCGCCCTGGACGCCGGTGGTGGCTGCAGCATAAAGCCTGGCCAGTCCGTCGGCCGATCCGACGCCTCCGGCAGCGGACATTCCCGTGGCACGGACGCTGCGGACGTTGGGCAGTTCCATGATCGTGCTGACGGGCGCATTGCTGTTCAGCCCCTCCAGGCTCAGCGGATCCATCCAGGGCTGGTCCGTCACGGGGTCGTAGAGGACGTCCCGGTAGCGCGATTCGGATTCGGCGGGCAAGCCCAGGAAAAAGTCCACTTCCTCCGGCTTGCGGAGACGTCGTTCGTAGAGGCCTTGCAGCGTCTCTCCGGCCGTCCGGCGGCACAGCTCCTCCATGATGATGCCGATGGTCAACGCGTGATAGCCGAACTGCGTGCCTGGTTCCCACATGGGTTTCAATGCAGCCAGGCGCACCGCCGCTGCGGACGTGGTGAATTCATCAAGGCCGAAACCGCCTTCGATGCCGATCAGGCCGGCCTGGTGTGAAAGTGCCTCCCGAACCAGCAACCGGTCTTTGCCGTGCACGCCGAACTCGGGCCAGTACCGCGCTACCGGGCTGTCCAGGTCCAGCAGTCCGTCCTGGACCAACAGCGCTATCACCATGGCCGCCACGCCCTTGGAACAGGAGTAGGCGCCGGTCAGGGTGTCCCTGGCCATGTCCGGACCGCCCGTTAAGGCCAGCACCTGCTCCCCCTGGTGGTATGCGGCCACCTGGGCACTGTAACCAGGGTCCTCTGCGATCAAGGTTGCGAAGAGGTCCAGGACGTTTTCGTATCCGGGCGCCACAAAGCCGTAAGCAGTCTGCACCGGACCAGCTTAGAGGGTAAACGTTTTCCCCAGCTAGGTACGGAGCTTATTCCGCTCCGTGTCCCGGCGCGACTTCCTCCCCGGGCGTTACCGGACCCGGCGGCGTACCGTCACCAAACGGCCGGCCGCCCAGGCGGTCCCGGCCGTGGTCCTCGAGCCAGCCGCCCAGTGCGGGTCCGGCGGGGACGATTCCGGTGGGATTGATGTCCTCGTGAACTATGTAGTAGTGCTGCTTGATTTGGACGAAATCGATGGTGTCACCGAATCCGGGCGTCTGGAACAGGTCCCTGGCGTAGCCCCAGAGGGCGGGCATCTCGCTGAGCTTCTGGCGGTTGCATTTGAAGTGCCCGTGGTAAACGGCGTCGAACCTGGCCAGGGTGGTGAACAACCTGACATCGGCTTCGGTGATGGTCTCACCCACCAGGTAGCGCTGGCGGGAAAGCCGCTCCTCCAGCCAGTCCAGCGCCACCCAAAGGCGTTCATACGCGGCGTCGTAAGCTTCCTGGGATCCTGCGAAGCCGCACCGGTACACACCATTGTTGACCTCGGTGAAAACCCGCTTGTTCACCGCGTCTATCTCTTCCCTCAGCTGTTCAGGGTAGAGTCGGGGCGCGCCGGTCCGGTGGAACTGCGTCCACTCGGTTGAAAAGTCGAGGGTGATCTGCGGGAAATCGTTGGTTACAACCTCCCCGCTGGCCACGTCCACGATGGCCGGGACAGTGATACCGCGCGGGTACCCGGGGAAGCGCTTGAAATAGGCCTGCTGCAGGCGTTCTATGCCCAGGACAGGGTCAACTCCGCCGGGATCAAGGTCGAAGGTCCAGGATCGTGCATCGTGGGTGGGACCGGGCTGGCCCAGGGAGATCACGTCCTCCAGGCCCAGCAGGCGGCGGACAATGACGGTCCTGTTGGCCCAAGGGCACGCCCTGGCCGCAATAAGGCGGTAACGGCCGGCCTCCACCTGCCAGCCGGGTTCCCCGTTAGGCCCCGGCCTGCCGTCGCGCGTGATGCGGTCCTCGATGTAGTTCGTATCGCGGGTGAACTCCGCGCCGCCGGTGACATAAGCGCCACGGGTGCTGTGTTCAGCCGTCCTGTCATTGGTGGCCTGCTGGATGCTGTCCGTTTCCTGGCTCATGGCCTTAGCCTAGACGCCGCGGGCAAGGATCGTGGAGACGGGCTGCAGGGCGACCACCCATGAACCGGTGACGAGTGCCGCAAAAAGGACGATCCATACGACGGAGGGCACTGCCGTCGCGCGGTAGAGGAGATAGGCGTCGGAGGTCGCAAGCCGCTCCCTCCTGTGAACGTGTACGTGGGCCAGTTTTATGACGTCCCGCACCGCCGCGACCAGCAGCGCCAAACCCAGTATCACCGCGGCATGACCCACAAATTCATCGGGCACCAGCAGGATCAGGGCAAGGGTGCCGGCAATGGCCAGGGCGGTTATGGCGAAGCCTGCCATGTTCCGGAGGAAAAGCAGTGACGCGGCCAGGGCCAGGACGCTTCCGGCGAAGGCGGCCGGCCCCCAGCCGTTGAAGCCGCAGGCCACAAAGGCGGCACCCACAACCGCCGGAACAGGATAACCCCAAAAGCAGGACCAGGCGGCAGCCGCCCTGCTGCGGCTGTAAGTTGTGGTTGTCCCTGAGTGATCGAACCGCAGCCGGATCCCGGACAAGCGCTGCCCGCTGCTGACAGCTGCAAAGGCGTGGCCCAGCTCATGGACCACGGTGGCCAGGAGACCGAAGTACCTCCAGGAGCGGCGCGGGATGGAGAGGGCGGCCGCAACCAGCACCGCGAGTACGAGCTCCGTCATGGTGATAGCCGGAGGTTCGGCACGGGAAAGTGAATCAGCCAGTGCTTGGAAGACGCCGCCGGGCAGGTCGTTCATGCGCCACTTCGGAGATGGGCCGGAATTTTCTTAGCCATAAACGTCAACCGTAGCGGGGGCAGCTGCAAGCCGGCCTAAAAGCGGAAAGGCACGCTGTCGTGCAGCGTGCCTTCGAATCCACCGGTGCCATGGATCTGTCCGGAGCACCTGGAGAGGAATTTTGTCCTAGCCCTCGCACTCCGTGCAGTAGCTGTGCCCGTCCTTTTGGCGGGCGATCTGCGACCGGTGACGGACCAGGAAGCAGGAGTAGCAGGTGAACTCGTCTTCGGCCTGCGGAATGACCTGCACCACGAGTTCCTCGGCCACGAATTCGCCGCCGGGGACGCCGGCGCCGTCGAGCCCGTCAGCCTCGTCCAGCTCAAGGACTACACTGCGTGCGTCGGGAGCGTTTGCGGACTGAAGCTGCTCGAGGGAGTTGTCCTGCGA
Source organism: Arthrobacter sp. MPF02 (assembly GCF_046605375.1). Lineage (GTDB taxonomy): Bacteria > Actinomycetota > Actinomycetes > Actinomycetales > Micrococcaceae > Arthrobacter. The sequence goes on from NZ_CP176772.1 coordinate 1,876,010, forward strand.
TTCCTTGACGTCGGAACGCAGTTCATCGTAATCGGTTGCCACTTTAGGTGTTTCTCTTTTCTTTCGTTCGCCTGTCGGGTATGAAACGTACAGCATCAGGCGGGTATTCCCCAATAGGCGGAGTATATTTGCGCCGCCTGGGTACAGGTTCTGGGAGGCGGCCACCCGGCTTGTGACCCAGGCGTGGCTGCACGAGCAGCGGAGGCAGGCGGATCCAACGCGGTCTCCGCCCGATCGAAGGGGCGTTTGTGGAGCAGCTGACTGCAGAGTTCGGCGGTGCCGGCCAGGTAGGCACCGGGGTGGGGCCTGTGCTGGAAAAGTTCGAGGACGTGTCAAGGATCGTTGTGCTGCGCGGGGGCGGGCTGGGCGACCTGATTTTCGCCATCCCCGCCATGGCCGCGCTGAAGGCCGCGTATCCCGGGGCAACCCTGACCCTGCTGGGCACGCCTATCCATAAGGCGCTCCTGGCGGCAGTGAAAAGTCCCGTAGACGAGGTTCAGGTCCTTCCTTATGCCGAAGGCGTACGGCCCGGCCCGGAGGACCCGGAAGACCTGGAACGGTTCTTCGAGGAGATGCGGGCCCGCCGGTTCGACCTCGCGGTCCAGGTGCACGGGGGCGGACGTTATTCGAACCCCTTCCTTTTGCGGCTGGGCGCCCGCCACACCGTGGGCACCCGTACGCCGGATGCTGCCAGCCTGGAACGGACCATCCCGTACATCTATTACCAGAACGAGCCGCTCCGGGCGGTGGAGGTAGCCGGCTTCGCCGGGGCTTACCCTGTTGACCTTGAGGCCCGGCTTGAGCCTGTTGCGGGACCGCAGCAAGGCATCGCGGCAGCTGACGGCGGCGGCCAACCGCTTGTGGTAATCCACCCGGGCGCCACGGACCCCCGCCGTCGTTGGCCCGTGGAACGCTTCGCGGAACTGGCAGCCACATGTGCTGCCGACGGGTGCCGGGTGCTGGTGGTCGGGGACAAGAGCGAAGAGGACCTGGCGGAGCGCATCGCGGGCCTTGCAGGCTCCGCCAATGTCACCTCCGTGGCCGGGCAGCTGGATATGGCGGGCCTGGTTGACCTGTTGGCCAAGGCAGCCGTAGTGGTTGGCAATGACAGCGGTCCCCGTCACCTCGCCCAGGCCCTTGGGGTTCCCACCGTCGGCGTTTTCTGGTTGGGCAACGTCATCAACGCCGGGGCGCTCGGCAGGAGCCTGCACCGCATCCATGCCTCGTGGGTCACGGCGTGCCCTACCTGCGGGATCGACGTCACGCAGGTGGGCTGGACGGCGCCCCGCTGTTCCCACGACGACTCCGTGGTGGCAGATGTGGCAGTCCGGGACGTTTATGAGGACGTCCGAAGCCTCATTGCCACCGGCGCCGGCAGGCAGAACGCATGAGCCGCACGGGAGAGATTCAAACAGGCAAAAACCGCCTGGTAGACGGAAAGCCCGAACTGCTGGTTCTTCGTGCGCTTAAGCTGGGGGACCTGCTGGTGGCAGTGCCCGCCCTCAAGGCACTCCGGCGGGAGTTTCCCGGGCACCGCCTGAGGTACGCCGCCCAGGGATGGCTGTCTGATGCGTTGGGGCTCGTAGGCGGCTATGAACTGCTGCCCACCCACGGCCTCGACGAGCCGCTCGCCATGGACCCGGGGGTGGTGGACGTCGCCGTCAACCTTCACGGCAGCGGCCCGGAGAGCGCGGGCAGGGTTGCGGCGCTTGAGGCCCGGCGCACGATCGGACACAAGAGCGATTTCTTCGACGGGCCGCCATGGCGGCCCGAACTCCACGAGCGGGAACGGTGGGTCCGCCTCCTCGAATGGCACGGCATCGAGGCCGACCCCCTGGACGTTCACCTGGAGCGTCCGCATGTTCCCAGCCCGGTTCCGGGCGCCACGGTTTTGCACGTTGGGGCAGCGTACGGAAGCCGCCTGTGGCCGGCTGACCGGTTCGCCGCCGTGGCCAGGGAACTGGACCAGGCAGGCCACCACGTTGTCTTTACCGGAGGAGCTTCGGAAAAGGACCGGGCGGCAGAAGTGTGCCGGCTGGCGGGGTTGCCGGATGAGGCAGTGCTCGCGTCCAAGCTGGGATTGGCGGAGTTCGCTGCGACGATTGCCGATGCGAAGGTGGTTGTTTCCGCGGACACCGGCGCAGCGCATCTGGCGTCGGCCTATGGGACGCCGTCAGTGGTGCTCTTTGGCCCCGCCCCGCCCGAGATCTGGGGACCGCCCCCGGGGCCGCACACCGTTTTGACGAACGCTGAACTGCGGCTGGGCGAGACGTTCGCGGAGCAGCCCGATCCGGCGCTCCTGGCGGTGACGGTACCGGACGTCATGGCAGCGGTACGGGGCCTGGGGTTGCTGTAACGGAAGCAAGCCGCCGCGGCAGTTTCCACAGGCCCTCCCGGGAACGACGGCCCGGTCATAAAATTGGCCCATGGACACTGAGATGGGAATCTACTTGGTGTTGATGACAGCGCTGCTGTGGATGGTGGTGACGTTTGCCATCCTGTCCGCCATCGACCGGCCGGAAAGAAAAGCCAGGCGGCAGGAGCGGCGGGAAAACCGGACGGGCAGCCGCCGGCGCAAGGTGGAGTACCGGTCCGCCGCGCCCGGGTCGCGTCCGGAGCCGCAGGACCCGCACCCCCGGACACGGCGGCTGCGTCCGCACTAGCGCGGCGGCAGCTTCCCGTTTGCCACCACGTACGGCCACGCGGAAGGGCCGGAGGTCCTCGCGAAGGCAGCAATGGCCTGCGCTATCTTTCGTCCGCCCTGTTCCGACGGCTCAATCGGGTTGGCATAGTCCCCGTCCTCGGAACAAATGAGCCGGAGGTCTATCACCGCCTGGCAACGTGTAAATGCTGCCCTGGTGATGGCGTCGTTGAAGAGGCACAGGGCTGCTTTGACCACATGCTGTTGCGGACCGGATGGGGGAGTGTCGTAAATGGTGCATACGGCGGCGGGGAGGCCAATAGCTGTGACGGCGTCCAGCATGGCGTTGTACTCCTCCGCGAACCGTCCCTGTGCTGCAGCCAGGAGCAAGAGGGCATGGGCAACGGTCTCCGGACGTTCCTGCAGCAGGGAGCCGTGACCCAGGGCGTCGTTGCCGCCGACGCTGACCACGAGGTGCGTTGCATTGTGTGGCAATGCGCCCAACTGCCGCTGGACGCCCGCTATCACGTCGCCGTCGACCGCCAGCAGTGAGCACTGCCAGCCGTCCAGTTCGTGCCTGAGCTGGGACACGACGTCGGGGCTGCCGCCCACGTAGGCGGCATTGTCGAAGATGGAATCACCGAGCAGCACCACATGGCCCGGGACAGCTGCCTCCGGCGCGACTTCCTTCATGCGCCTATCGTGCCGCGCCCGCCGCTGCGTTACCAGTAGGGCAAGAAATGAATTGCGGTTTCCGGCCAGTGTGGCGCAGGCCGGCAGTCGTAGTCCGGCACAAAAAAGGCCTGGAAGATCGAATGATCTTCCAGGCCTTTTTCCTGTGTGCGCGGAGGGGGACTTGAACCCCACTCTCGGCGTGTCGTCCTCAAGAAAATCGTCTAGATCACGGCACTTTTTGTTACTCCGTGTCCCGTCAATCACGCCTAAATTCCAAGTGTTCAACCACGCCAACCACGCGAAATTGACCTCCTCCACCATCTTCCTCCTACCGTCGGCTCCACTCGCTGCTGCCAACGCAATGGTCGCAGTGACCGCCGTCGGTCACCGGGACGCATAGAAAGCGTGACAAGAAGCCGCACTTCAGAGGAGCTAAGCAGTGGCACTACCTGGTACGAATGAACTTTCCACACCTGAACAGCTGGCTGAGCGTCTCGGTGTTTCCCTACGGATGGTGCGCGAGATGTACTACACGAATACCTGGCCCCACCTACGCCTAAACAAGCGCACCGTCCGATTCACTGAGGAGCATTTTGAGCAGATCATCGCGATGAGCGAAAGGCGGCCAACCACGGTTGTGCGCGACGTCACATTGGCCCAAAAGGCTTCGGAGTTAGCAGACCTCTTGGATCGCAAGAAGTCTGCGTAGTCCAGAGTCCGTTTCTCCCCCGTCCTGCTGCCACTCCACGGCTATAGCTCGCCGCAGGCCGCCTCCATCGTGTCATTCTCCACGGGTTTGAGCACGCGGATGTGCTCACGCCCTTCTGTGTGTGGGCGGAGGTCCGGGCACACCAAAAGCGGCAGCGATTTCTGACAAGAGGCGCAGTACAGGCTGACGTAGGTGTTGAACGTGCATGATTCGACGCGCTGATCGAGGAAAGCCGCCCCAAATGCTTCGCTTATGCTCGTACATAATTGGCTACGGCATTTGCATGCACACCCCCGCCCACCACGGAGAGCCTGGAACATGAAGGATATTCAGCAGCAGGGCGGGTCCGCCTCAGCACCATGTCATGCGGTTTACCCTTGCAGCGCGCACACACGGTGGATCGTCTACACCACTCACCTGGTTGTGGAGTCTTCGGAACCGGGCATTCAACCTCTTGAGATCGGACTTGGTGACCTTCGCCGGATCGATTACAAGGAATCAGGGTTTACATCGGCCGGTTTCGCGGAGATCGTCCCCGCCGGAGGTGCCCCTGGAACCAGTACAAGTGATCTCACCTTTCCCCTGTCTGCCGATTCCAAGCTAAAGCAGCAGAGGGAGGTATTCCTCCAGACTCTGGCCGCCGCCGCTCCTCATGTGGTTATCCAGCCGATGGAGCGTTCCCGTGTCAGGGATCTTTCACGGCACCTCACCGCAGTCAGGCACCGGGCAGCCATGGTGGCGGCAACAAATAAGAAAGCCGAACTCATGGATCAGCAGCGCGACGCAGCTGAGGCTGCGGAGAAGAGCGCCGAAAGGCGCGCTCAGCAAAAGGCCATTCGTGAAGTTACAGCTGCTGCCGACCTTCAGCGTTCGCTCATGCGTCCGGACGGAACCCGGGCGCCGGAACCCGCTGCAATCGTCGGTTCTGTTCACGCCGCGCACTTCCGCCTTTACCCCGACGCCATCGTGCTGGTCACCTCAGCCCAGGCCGGGGCAATGCGCCAAGAGATACATTTCGACCCGCACCCCTTGAGCAGCCTGCAATGGAGCAAATCAGAAGAGGGGCGAGGCTACCTTCGATTTCATGAGGCCGGATCCGACATAGACCGCAATGACCCTGATGACCCCAATGCTGTCCGGTGCTCGCCAGAGAAGCTGCAGTGGTCCTTGAATAAAATTCAAGAACTCTATCCCAGCATTAGCATCAGGCAGAGCCAGCATTTTGGTGACATCAAGTCTGTCCTGGCGAGTGCAGGCTGGAGCAAGCAGGAAAAGGTCCTCGCCGCTCTCAACGCCATCGCCGGGTTCTCCCAGGCTAAGCACCTCATAGGAAGCAATGGCCATGTCATCGCCCTGGACTCTGCCCGGAACAGGCTATGTGTCCTAGACCTGAACAGGGCCGACTACCGCGTCTACCAAGCGGCTGATCTGCAGTCGGTCGAGGTCTTTGAATATAGCAAGACATTGACCCGCCACCGCAAAGATGGCCGCGGCGGCCGTGCCCTGGCTACAGCGGGCTTTCTCGTTGGTGATGCCGGGTCAATGCTGGTGGGAATGACAGCAGCCAAGGCTGCCAAGTCCAAGGACCAAGTTCACGAGATCACGCTCCGGATCGAGCTCAGCGACCCAAAGCGTCCCATCTACGATGTTCAGCTCTTCAGGTCAGCAAATTCACCGCTAAAAATGGGCAGCGCGCTGCATGCGTCCATTTCGAGCCAGGCCCGGACCTGGTCTTCGCTACTCACTGCACTCATCCGATACGCCGAATCGCAGGCTGTCGCATCTGTCGCTCCCCAAGCGGCGCCGTCGGCCACGCCTCCTCCATCCGTTGTCGATGAGCTTTCGCGGCTCGCCGCCTTACACTCCTCCGGCCACCTCACGGACGCCGAGTTCGCGACTATGAAAGCGCGACTGATCCACTAAGCGTTTTCCAGCCCCCTGACGCCCCCTTCCCGGGCTGTCAGTCCCCCGCCATTTCGAAGGATGAGTCCTCGGGCAGGGTGAGCTTCTCCATGCCTGCCGGCGGCCATTCCTCCTGCGGCACCAGCACGGTGCGGGCGTTCGCAATCGGCACGTCGTCGCTCATGCGGCCATCGGCCGGGATGTCCGCCAGGGTCATGGCGATCATACCGGGGTGGCCGTCCGGGTCCCGGACGACGGACGTGACCTTGTCGTGGGTGGCGGCACGGGCCACCAGGAACTCCCGTTCCCGGATAACCAGCGATTCAGCGCCCGTGATCGGTTCGAACTCGGTGAGCCCGTACTTGGCGGGGTCCTTGCCCACGATGGCTTCATACTCGTCAGGGTAGTAGCGGCGTGCGGTGGTGTGGGCGTTCTTCACATCTGCCGGGTTCAGGTCCTGGTGGTGGGTGATGGCCGCCTTTGACCATGCGCAGTCCTGTTCGTACCAATCGGCAGGCTCGCGCCAGGCCGGGTCGACCTCCTCGGCCCGTTCCGGGGAGAGCTTGATGCCGCCGTGCCCGGAGGTCCAGACAGCGTCGATGCCGGGAGCCATCATCGAGGTCCCCTGGGCTTTGCCCCACGGAGTGCGGGAGCCTTCGAAAAGGTGGTTGAGGCTGTACCGGGCGGCGCGTGTCCGTGCCGTCTTGGCGTGCTCCTTGGCCTCGTCAAGGGAGTCGAAGTGCTGCTGGGAGCTGATCACCTTGGGCCGGTCGCCCCGGTAGTCGATGACCTCGGCGCGGGCGCCCTCCTCACGGATGTCGGTGGTGACTCGGGCTTCGATGCCGCCGACGTTGCTCAGGAAGGCGTCCGTGTATTCGTCGCCACCGGCTTCCCCCCTGGTGCCGTCGGCATCCCGGTACGGGTTATACCGGGAGGCCGGGGCGCCGAGCGCGGGGACAGCGTCGGAGTGGGCAGGAGCGGTGAACTGGCCGCCGTCAGGGGTGCCGGCGGGCTTGTGCGCTGGTGTGTACGTCATGCCCTTCTGTGTGCGGCCCCGCCATGAACGCATATAGCCACCCCGTGGATCCACAGGGCGGCTATATGTTGGGGAACCCTACTTGCTGGGCGGGAAGTCATCCTCATCGTCGCCGAGATCGAACGGTTCCTGGCCTTCCGGGCCATCGCCGTCCTGGTTCGGAGCGTTCTTGAGGATGTCGTCGCCCTCGTCGGCGTCGGGACCGAAGACCGAGTCCTTCTTCCGGGGGAACTCACCCTCATACGTTTCGTGCTCCCAGGGCTGGTGGTTCCCGTCGCCGTCCTGGGTCGGAGCGTTCTTGAGGATGTCGTCGCCCTCGTCTGGGTCAGAGCCGAAGACGGACTCTGATTCCTTCTTCCGGGGGAAGTCGCCTTCGTAAGGGGTGAACTCCCAGGGCTGGTGGTTCCCGTCCCCGTCCTGAATCGGCGCGTCCTTGAGGATGTCGTCGCCCTCGTCTGGGTCGGGGCCGAAGACGGACTGCCTGGCTGCGGGAAGGTCCACCGGGGATTCGGGGTGGGTGTGCTGGGTGAACTTTCCGGCGTCGCCGCGCGGGTGCTCAGAGGGGTTGAACGTCATGAATTTGCTCGCTTTCTTGCTGAGGGCTTGTCATCGATGGACTCTGGGTGTGCTCTGTGTTTCCATCCCCATGGTGGTCTATCCGTGCAGCGGAACCAAGACGACACGGGTGCCGTGCTTGCCTTGAGTGTCGCGGTGGTCAGTCGTCCTCGTCGTGCAGCTCCCAGCGTGTGCCGGAGGCCTTCTCCACGGCTGCCATCCAGTCCTTGACGCCGGCGACCAGCGGGAAGGGCAGGTCGGAGCTGAACTGCCGGGCGGGGTAGTCGACCACGTAGGCGCCGTCCCGGTCCGCGACCAGGAGGGCGACATGGTGGCCTCCCAGCCGGCGCCGCTTCAGGGTGATCTCATCGACCCATTCGGCCTCGAAAGCCGAGGCACCTGCTTCCTCGATCAGCTCGTTCGTTGCGGCCCAACAGTTGCCCAGGGCCAGACTGGGATCACCCATCTCGGCCAACGTGACCGTCTCGCGCCGGGCAGGGGAATGGTCGAGGATTTCCAGGTCGGCGAAGTCGCCCGGGACTCGTTCCGCCGCAGCTGTACGACGGGCTGTATTGCGGCCGGCAGTGGTGTCCAGTGCCAGCGCAGGTTCTGCGTGGGCGGCCGTGGTGAAGCGGCCGGACGCCGCGCGGGTGCTGGTGGGCAAGGAACGTACTCATACCTGGTTGTGTGCGGCGCCGGCCCCTTCAGCACGACAAAGGGCCCCGCAGCTGCGGGGTCCTGCCGGGGTGTCCTAGTTGTTGTCGCCGCCGTTGCGGATCCAGCTGCGCATCATGTCCAGGGCGATCGAGGTCGTGGCGGACCTGTTGCCCATGTTGTTCTGCAGCCAGGCCAAGTGCAGTTCGGTGTTCATCTCGTCCCGGTCGGCATAGCCGCGGACGGCGAACTGGGACAGTGCCGGACGGGAGGGGTCCTTGAGCCGGCCGGCGATCGCCAGGGCTCCGGCGTCGGAGATCTCGCGCTTGAGGTGCCGGTCACGGCAGTGGCCTTCAATGTCCTGCGGGAGCATGCGCATCGCTTCGGCCCGGACAGCGAGACGGTTCTGCACCGAGGCGGAACCCGCGATCTGCTCGCGGAGCAGCCGGCCCAGGTACTCGTACCCGAAGGTGCCGGGATCACTCTCGTTGTGCAGGGCCGTGACCTTGGTCCCGACCCAGGCGGCGTCGACGATGCCGCCCTCGGTCAGCGGGGCATCAGGGAGCAAGGTGCTGCAGTCGATGCGGACCTCTTCCCAGTCTTCGCTGTCCAGGTCGGCGTCGTACCGGCTGCGGAGGTAGTCCTCGATCTGGGCGCCGTGGCGATCCAGGAAGGCGTCTATGCCGCCATCCGCTGCGAGGTCTTTCTCATCGAACAGGCCCCGGACGTTCACCGTCTTACCGGCGGTCACGATGTAGCCGGAGCCGTCATCGACGTGGGAACGGTAGACATCGATGGTCTCGATGACGTCGCCGTCGGCAAGGTTGTTGAAGTCCTCGGACTCCCCGGGTGCCAGGACAACCGGGCGTGATGCGGGGTCAACGAGGGTGACGCCGGTGGGTTCGGCGAAGACGTGGGCGGCGAATTCCCCGCCGGACGGGACACCCGGGCGGACGCGGTTCTGATTGCTCATGCCCTTGTGTGTGCGGCGTTCCGGCTCCGGTGTCATCGGGCTGCCTTTCCTGCCGTGACGGGGCTGTCCTCGGGGACATGCCGGAGGCCTGAGACGATCATCTCGAGCATGATCTTTTCGTCCCCGGTCAGTGGCCGCACCGCCCGCTCGAAGGGCTTATGCCGTATCGCCTATGACTGGCCAGCCGGCCCGGCTACGATTCCGGAATGGGCATTGATGACGAGGTCGCCAGGTTGCACAAGGTCGACGCCGATGATGACCAGCGCCGCCGTCAGTACCTGGATGACACAAAGGCCACTATTCCCGCGTACAAGGCCGCCTTCGTAGATTTTTATCACGCACTTATCAAGCATCGGGTTCCGCCATCGGCCATTGTTGAACTTTCCGAGACCATTCCCGGCCAGAAGTTCAGTGCGAAGGTCATTGGCCATGCCTGGAGGTACAGCGGCGTACTCATAATGCCGGACGGGACCTTCATGCACGTCCCCGCAGATGAAGTAGACACCGGCCTTGGGGACTGGTCCGGCAGGGGCCGTGCTATAGAAAGGGCCTTTCAGGAGGCTGGCATCGACGGCCCGGGAGTCATTGTTGAGCCCGGTTACCGATTCGTGGAGGTGGACTGGGCAAAGTCGCTGGAGCCAGTATTTCCGTCATGGGGCTACGAGGGATTCCTTGTTGTCCGGGGCCTTGGGATGACCTTGGCTAGTTCCCGCAACGACGCAGGGGTGATGTCGCCGCCCGGACTTCTCGAATCTGAGAGCTACTCAACCTCCCCGCTCTCCTCGGTTTTCGCCCATTGGATTTACAAGGCGCAGCAGCCTGATCCGGCGCCAGCCCCTGAACCGCCAGCCCCTGAACCGCCTCCGCGGTTTGTTGAGCCCGCCCGGAGAGTCCCGACACGGTGGGATGAACCGAAGCCCAAGGAGCAGAAGGTAAGCCCGACACAACGGGGCAAGCAGATTGTTCTGGGGCTCCTTTTCGGCCTTCTAGGAGGAGCCCTTGTCGGACTGGTTTTTTCCGTGATGGTCAGTCTTGCCGGGGGAGGCATTGCCGGCCCGATCACAGCGGTCGCTTGCCTGGCCGTGGGTTCGCTTGTGGGACTTCTACTCGGGGTGTTCGGATAGAACGTCCTGGTTACACCGCCCACACCTGTGCGGCGCGGCGGTAGTCCTCAGGGAACTGCGCTTCATATGTGCGGAACCACCCGCCTCTCCCCGAGAAAGAGGACGGACAAGACAAAGGGCGGACCGGATAACCGGCCCGCCCTTCGGAGCATGGGACGCAGGAAGCACCATGGCAGGAAGGTGAAAGGAATATCCCTCCCGGCGCAACCTTCGTTTCGGATACCGGCCGCTATGAAAAACCGGTGCGATGACGTTGACGCCTGCTCTTGAACCCCATGTGTGCGGCGTCCGGAAGAACTCTTACCGGTGGGGTCAGCCGGTGATGCGGGCCGGCCCATCCTTTGAGGTCGCAGGCCGGGACGCCCGCAACTTCACCCCGGCGCTGATAAACAGCACCAGAACTGCGGCATCCAGGGGTACCCATGCCTCCCTGGTCAGGTACACGGGAATGAACGGGTTGAACAGCACCGCGGCTGCGCTGAAGGCGACCGTCCATGCGGTCCGCTTCTGGTTGCCGGCGACAATGGCGGCCCAGACGGCCATGGCTGTGACACCCCAGCGCACCACCTCATAGAAGGGGTACGGTGCGCCCAGGATCGCAACGAGCAGCAGGAATCCGGAGACGGCAGCGGGGATGGCCGCGGGATGAACGGTGACCAGCGGAACCCCGTTGAGGTCTGCTTCAGTGAACCCGGACGCCGGCGGGTGGCGCTCGGTGGTGTGGAAATAGGGATTGAAGTCAGGAGTCGTGTGGTTGCTGGCTACGGAGGGCTCTGCCTGATACGGGTGGGCAGCGGGCAGGGGTGAATGGTTTTCAATGGCCCCCACGAACCCTGCGATCGTGTCCAGGCCGGGGTATCGAATCGCGTCGTTTTGCGGCGCGACCTCCAGGTACCAGTCCTCGACCAGTTCACTGAGCACGGCGAAGCCAGTGGACATTCCTCCGGCGACTATGGGCCCGGTTTCCGCCCTGCCGGTGACCAGGTCACCGGAGCGCCAGACAGCGACACCGTTGTGGACCCTGACCCAGCCGACAAACTGGTTGACCGACAGGATATGGACGTCCCAGGGTTGCCCGCGGATGTCGATCCTGGCGGTGAATTCCTGGAACGCTCCGGTGATGTTCCGGACGGCAGCGTCCCGGGCAGCTTTCAGGGCCTCGTTCGTGTACATGCTCCCCCATGAAGACGTAGGGCTTCGCAGTCCGGTGCCCGTTAGTGGCCCAATGCTAACCGACTGGTCCTGCCCCGCGGCGAAAGGTTACGGGCAGCAAAAAGCCGGGGCCGGATCAGATCCGGCCCCGGCTCATGACCGACGCAGGTGGTCCGTCAGAGGGCCCATGGGGGCGGGCCCTGGGACGCCCTTCGTTCCGCCGCATCCAATGGGGCAGTGCGGTGGTGGCGTTGACGCCGGTGCTGGGACGATCCTAGCTGAACGCAGCCTTGCGGATGTCGAAGCCCATCTCTTCCAGGAGCGGGTACAGGGTGTTGCGCCAGTTCCGCCAGTCGGTGATGCGCGGAATGTCCTGCGCGCCGGTGCCCGGGGCGTTGTAGGGCTGGGCATAGTAGACGTGCTTCCAGGCCGGCACCGCCGCGCCGGTCACCGTCGGCTTGTCGTCGAGCAGCACGTGCCCGAAGACGAGTGTCTTGTCGTGGGTGAGGATGGTTTTCTGCGCCATTTCCTGTCCGAAGTGCCGTGCGACGGAGGCGAGCTTCTCCGATGTGCAGGTCGGGTGCGTCGGGTAGGGCTTGGAGCAGAACCAGGTGTCTATGCCCTCCTCCTGCATTTCCTTCATCGCCTCCACCGCGTAGGGCGTCGGCTCCAGGTTGAGGTACAGGCCCTCGGCGTTCATGGCCGCTTCCATAATCTCCATGTTGTGCGGGTTGTCGAACATGTAGTCGTAGTGGGTGCGCTGCTCCACGGGAACGAGCTGGTACCCGGGGTCGAGCTCAAGGAGTTTCTCGTCCAGGGAGGTGCTTCAGTCGAAGGCGTTGCCGTCCAGGTCTCGGAGGTTACAGGGTGTAGCCAAGACCAGTGAGGACAGCAGACACGGAGGACGTCGTGTCCGCGCCCGTCTCGATATGCAGCACGATCTCCTCCGGCCACGGATGGTTTTCGCGGGGGATGTGTAGGTGCGCGGCCAGGGCTTTGGAGGCTGCGGCGGTCAGCTGGACGGAGCGGCCGACAATCCAGAGCCGGCCCTCAATGGGGAGCCCGGCGATGATGGCGGTGGGGCGGTCCCGCTGGCCGATAACGGCAGCGCAGACGACGTGGAGGTCCTGGCGGTGCTTCACCTTCAGCCACTGCCGGACGCCGCCCTCATACGGCTGGCCGGAACCTTTTACCACCAGGCCTTCGACCCCTGTGGATGGCAGCTCGCTGGCTCAGCTTGTCCTTTTCGGCCAGTTCACGGATCGCCTGGGGGTCCACTTCGGCACGCTTTGTCTGGGCGGTCCGCGGGTGGTCCTGTTGGGTGGTCCAGGAGTGGTCCTTTTGGTGGTCCATACCCGGTCCACCAAGTGGTCCATTTGCTGGTCCATTTGAAGTGGACCGCTGGTCCATCGGGTGGTCCTTTTCGCCGATGAGGACCAGTTTCGTCGCGGCGCGGCGCCGGCGCTGGGCGACCGAACCGTACACCGGAGCGACTGCCAGCTTGACCGTCGTCTCGGTGGCGAAGAAGAGGCTGATCGGCATGATCGAGGCCAGGAAGGCGCCGAGACCGACCGTGGCATTCAGCTCGGTGAAGACGCCTCTGGGTGCCAGCACGTGGGCCGCGTTTGCGGCGACGGAGACGGCCGTGAAGAAGCCGACAGCGACCCAGGAAAGGGCGTGGATTCCCCGCGAGCCCTTTGAACACTGGCCGCAACGGCATAAACGAGGATCGTCGCGTCCACGACGATGGGCACCAGCCAGCGGAGCTGTTCGGGGATGCCGGCCCACGCCGCGGCCTGGATCAGCCCTAGGAACGAGAGGGTGGAACTGGCCACCGCCAGCACTGCCACCAGCCCCAGCGACAAAAGCATCATCGTCCTGCCGTCGGGCTCAATACGTGCGCTCACAGCTATCCTTCCTGCTCTCTGACCACGGTCGGGCCGTTCTGGATGCCCAGTGTAGAGGTGGTCCACGACATCGAAAGGACCAGGGAAAAGGACCAGCAGCGGTTTTGGAAAGGACCAGGGGTGGACCACTAAAAGGACCACCCATGGACCACCCTGTGGACCAGCAAAAGGACCACCTGTGGACCACCCTATGGACCACCTCGGAGAGGGGCTTTTCCGGCTCCTCCTGAAGGGCCCTCGCCGGCCCCTTTCGAGGGCCGTTCCGATGTTGCCGGCGGTGCCCATCGGGCCGCCCCCAAAACTGGTAAGAAAAAGTTTGCCCAGGTCTGCGCGTTTTTGAAATCAGCCGCACACAGACGGGCATGAGCATCTCGAAAGCACACACCGCCCGGCCCTCCTTCGCGCAGCGCAGGGTCGATGCAGGCGTCCCCGCGGACGGATAATCTGCGGGGACACTTCACAGTGAATCTCCCGTGGTACTAGGAGACGGCGCAGCCGCCAGAGGCCGCCTCGAGGAGTGCCGACACCGGGTGCCTCCATCAGCAGATGGAGGGTAGTGCTATCCGACGGTAAACATTGCCCTGCAAATCGGCTACCTAGCCGTGATCTGGAGCGAGACTGGTGGAACTAGCTGCCCCTGGCCCTACCGCCCCAGTGAGGCGGGGCGGACGACGTCCATCCACTTCAGGAACTCGGCGACGGTGCCGATCCTGGCGATGCGCTCATGGATGGCCTTCTGGTCGTGGCCCGGAAGGAACTCACCGCCGGTTGTGGTTTCCCCGCAGCCGCAGGCGCACAGCTGGCCGCGTTCGCCGTCGAACTCCGGGTCCTCGAAGTAGCGGACCGGGTTGCGGGCGACGCTGACGGGGGAGGCCTTGCCGACGTACTTGTCGTAGACGGGGTGGCCCTTCTGGAGGACCTGGCCGTTGATCGTGTAGCGGTCGTCGCGCTTCTCGTTGGGGTCGCCGCTGTAGATGGTGGTCCGCTCCAGGTTGTCGATCTCTACGGCCTGGATAACGGTCCGGCCGAAGGCGAAGAGGGCGTAGCGTTCCTTCTGAGCTCTGGCGCCGATGGCCCACTCGCCGTGGTTCGCTGCGTACATCTCGTCCTGGGTCATGCCCTCTTCGTAGCCGACGTAGGGGCGGCCGAGGCCGTCCTGCTCGGGGTTGACGGCTTTCTTGGCGGTTACAGTGATGTGGATCATCGGTGCTCCTTGGTATCAAAGTCATAGTTGTGGTTCCCGGTGCTCTAAGCATTCTTTTGTCTTCTATAGTTGTCAAGGCCGGGAGGTCCAACTATTGGAGACGGGAATGCAGGCACGGCAGGTGGCTGAGGCTCGCGCACTGTGTGCCCGCCCGGGTAGTCCTTTTAGGACGTCGTGGCCGTCCGGTGGTGCGGGCGTCAACGACCTGAAAGGGCTTCGGCACAGTGATGGGCGCCCAAATCGTCACGTTTGTCCGTCCCACACTAAGGAGATGAAGCAGTTCCTCACCGTCGTCGGCCAGGCCGACCAGGCGCCGTAGGCCCCGTCCTTCCCGACGACATAATCCACGCGGTCTGCCCGAGGTGATGGGTGGCCCACTACGCTTGGCCAAGGCGGATCACGCCGTGGTGGCTTGAAAGGGAATACATGGTGGGGGACAACGGCATCGTTGCCGAGCTGGAGCGGGCTGCTCGGAGGTTTGCGGTCTGGGCATGGATCAACGTCGGCATCGCCGTCGTGGGCGGGTTCCTGACTCTGGCCACCTACGACGCGGCGTCACCGGGAGAGTCGTACGTTGTCTTCACCGGGGCAATCGTTTTCGGTCCGGTCTTCGCCATCATCAACGCCGTCAGGTACTTCCGGACCCGTTCCCACATCGACAAGGTCAAGGCTGCAGTCCGGTCCTCCGGGCCGGCCGGCCGCAGCGTGCCTGACCAGGCGGCACCACGTCCTGCTGACTCATATTCAAGACACCCCCTCCTGGTCTTCAACCCGCCACCCGGCTGGCCCAGGATGCCAGAAGGATGGAGGCCCGGGCCGGACTGGGAACCAGACCCTTTCTGGCCGGCACGCCCTCACGGCTGGAATCTCCTGGTCGACCCTGCGCTGCGCATGACACCTGTGGATCTCAGCGGTGATCTGCATCTGGGACTACCGGCGGCAGTGACGAAAGGGCGGCTTGATGAGGTCGCCGACCGAGCCGCTGACGCCATCGCCTGGCAGGTCTGCACTGCGGCGGGGCAGAGGAACGAGGACCCGCTAACCACGCTGGGGACTGCGCGGGAGCATATCCGGACAGCCGTTCAGAAGGCCAAGGAGCGGATCTATTCGAAGCTCCTCGCTGATGCCAACACATGGGTCCAGGAATCGCAGGGGAGCATTCACCACTGGGAGGCTGCACTGCAGCACACCCGGATGATCATGGAGAATCGCGAAGCCTTTGACGCCCGGGCCCACAGCAGGATCAATGCCGTCATTTCCGCTGCCGTCGCCCCGCCACGACAGGAGGCACCGGCACCGGCCGCTGCGGCGGCCGGCCCCCGGGTGGCTCCGCAACGTGAGCACGCTGCCGGCAAGAAGAAGCCCGACGCCGCGGGACTCACCCTTCTCGTGGTGTCGAGCATCCTTGGCATCCTCATCATCGTGTCAGGGGTGATCTCGCAAAACGGGTCCTCGGCAGCACCTGGCATAGATCCTGTGGTCGCGGCTGAACTTGACGGAAAGACGGACTGGTTCCCTGTCGGCGACTTCTACGCCAAATGGGTTCCTGAGAGCCAATACACCTGCAATGGGACCGCTGCGTGCGTTGAGCTATCGGTCCAAACGCCTCTGTCCGAGGGGTGCATGAAGGTCAATGCGGTAGTCGACATGCTTCAGAATGGGACAGTCGTCGGCACTTATCACGGCAACGCGTACAACGTGCTCGTGGGGGAGGAGAGGAAGCTGCACATCGAGGCCTTCCCGGGTGTGGAACCGGACGAGGTGAGCCTGAACCGCCTGACCTGCCTGGACTGAGGACACCCTGCTCGTGCTGGGTATCTCCAACCAGCTGTTCTGGACGATCCCGCTGTTCACCGTGCACACTGGCTCGATCCTGCTCTGGAACAAGTGAAATTACCGCGTGGAGAAGGTGCGGGGCCCTCGTGGATCCGCTGAAGCTCGAGCTTCCCATCTTCGGGCCCGTGTTCCTGAAGGTGCACTCACCCGGTTCTGCCGGACCTACGCTTCGCTGTCCCAAAACCTGCACCCGGTGAAGAATTTCTGGACGCCCTTCGAGGCATCGACTCGCAGATGTCTAATGGGGCCCTGCAATGCAGGAAACTATCTGCTGAATTTGGCTAGTAACCGCCCTTCTGGCAGCTAACGACGGAGTATGGGCCGGTGGACGTTTGCGCAGCGATTTCCCTGCCGTTCACGAGGATCCTGCAGGTGACCGACGGCGTGCCGGCACCGGCCTGCGCGGAAACACCCAGTGACCACATTCCATAGTTGAAGGACGAGTCCCTGAACCTGTACTCCTTAGTCACCGGGCCGTAGACGTCCGAGGCCTGCTCCTGGCCCATCTGGTTGTCGACCCAGTTCGTGTAGGTGATGACGCCGATGGGGCCAGCGGCCTCCACGACGTACGACACAACCCGTTCGGCGTTCGCCCTCTCCTCTGCGGCTCTCCTGTCAGCTTCCGCCTTGGCATCGGCTGCCTGCTTTTCTGCTTCTGCCTTTGCCGATGCGGACGCCGAGGACGATGCCTGTGCTGCCTTGATGCCGTCCAGGGCTTCTTGGTCTGCGTCCGTGAGGCTGATGGTGAGCTGGACAATCGTCCCTGGAGACACCGGCTCGCCCCAACGGATGCTCTGCTTGTCGATCGTTACGCCCCAGCCCGGCGGATATGCCACGACGTCGTAGGGTTCTCCGTCAGCACCCAGCACCTCGTACTGGATGCCGGCCCGATCCAGTTCGGCGGCCCCGGTTTTGAACGACTTGCGGATCACCGCCGGCATTCTCTTGTCCATCGGTCCGAAGGTGGCCGTTGCGGATGCCGTTTGTGCATGCGTCGGCGAAGCTGGCGCCGGGTCCTGCCCTGATGCGGGAGCTGCGCATCCAGAGATGCTGAGAGCCAAGGCGGCGGCAGCAGTTGTGGTGATTTTGGTACGCATCATTTCCCCCAAGAACAAATCCAACCGTCGTCGCATCAGGCGGTAGCCGAGCGACGTAGCTCTGGGAGATTATCACCAGTTGGGCACCCCTGGAGCGCTCGCCAGGAGCGGTGTCCAGTGCATGACGGCTTGGGCCGGGAAGGCAATGGCTGACCCGCCGGCTTCGAGGCCGGCTTGATGCACTGGGGCAGCACCGCCTTTGGTCAAAGACGCCGGGCCAATGCCCCGGAGACGCCGGTTCGAAACCGGCGCGCCCCACCACATCTGCCGCCCTGCAGTCCCGCTAGGATGCAAGAAGCCGGACGACAGGGGAGACGATGAGCGGCAAGCAGGACGAGCGGCCCAGCGAGGAGGAACAGCGGTTCCTGGCAGATATGGGCATGACCGAAGTGGAGCCGGGAAGGTGGAGCTCCGGCTGGCAGGCCAGCGACCCAGGCATGCAGGAATGGCTGGACGGCCTCGGCGGCGAAGGCGAAGAGCAACTGGACCTGCTGATGCGCGCCGGCCGGGTGCAGAACGAATTCGACATGGAACGCAGCGGTGCTGCCAGCGCCGCCAACGTCCAGATGATCAACTCCGGTCCCCTCGCCACCACGAGTTCCGGCAAAGATCCCGGCTAACCAGTTTGCCCTGGACAGATATTGGCTACATAACTACGCACTATGGGGGAAGTACATGAAGCATCGACTACTGCTGGTAACCGTGACGTTGAGCCTTCTGTTGGCCGGCTGCTCAGGTTCCCCCGCCACGCAGCCACCGGCGACACCCGAAAATTCAGCACCTCCTACCGCCATTCCTAGCCAACCTACTTCCACGCCTCTCATCGAGAACGCCTCTGAAAGCGACTTCAAGTTCTACTCAGAGGACGGCGAAACCTTCCAAACCTTTGATGATGTTCAGCAAGCCGCTTCGTTTATCATTGACAAATTTCCTAAGCAGATCGAGACCATCCCGGCGGTTGTTGAGCGGATGCAAAAGGTCGCTAATTACTTTCCATCAGAAAAAACGGTACGAGCCAGCCTGAATAAGCCCAGCGAACAACTTGATCGAGATGACTATCTGTTTGTCATGGAACAGTATCGGTTGGCGCATGACATTATGTTCGCTAGTACGTCCGGGGATTTCTACGACACGCTCAAACAGGTCTGCCAACAAACCGCCTTTAACCGGATCATAAGTGTCGCAGAGGGGGAAGCGACTCCATATGCGGTAGAACTAACGCTTCACACGAACAACACTGGTCTGCGCATTTCTGACAATTCCGATGCAGTTGAAGGCACCCTTGACGTCCTTCCCTACATTGGCGATTACCGACTATATTCAGCGCCCAACGGTCATGACATCACCCAAGAAAATGGCGTATGGGAAGTTGCGGGCGATATGGAGTTGATAAAGACAGCGCAGTAGCCGTCCGCTCAGGAACCAGCCACGAACCCTCTGATGCCAGGCGGACTAAACAGCATCAGATGCAATATCAGCCTCTCTAGGTTGACATAAGCTTTATCGGCGCTTTCAAACAGGCGGGGGAGGACCAGAGAGTGCTGCCAGACCACCGCGATAACGCAGGCGTAACGGCAGTTGGATTGGAATTGCAGCGCTGTCGTCTGTTCAGCATGTCGACACTGGCGACCAAAAAAGGGACAGCGGTGTCCTTCGACTTGAAACGTGCGCGCGTCAGTACCGCCGGACAGATTCGCTTTAAGATGGTGACGAAAGAAGGTACGTCATGACTCAGGATTACCAGTGGGTGCCTCCTGGCCAGATCGTTTACGACAAGCTCGCGGATCCAGGACAGGCCATCCCAGCCGGCTTCGTCCGTCAAACCGCCTGGGGCCAACCCGCAGTCGCCCCCGAAACCAGGCCCCCAGACCTACATGCCGTTTACGCTGCACCTGTGAAGGACTGGAAGCCGGTTGTGTGGCGGTGGGCGGACACGCCGCGCCGTAACTCAATTCAGCGGATCATTACCGGCGGGAACTTCCCGGCCTACCGCTTTGAGCTGGCACAGGGTGACAAAACTTCCGAGGGAACGGTGGGCGATGCGCCCCGTGCAGAGTTCTTCTCAGTGGACCCGTCCGAGAAGAGGCGTGAGCGCGTGGCTCCGGCAGGTTTCCTCAGTGATGGAGACGAGTATTGGGTGACCTTCGCCGTCCTCATTCCAGCGAGCCCTAATGAATTTCCCCTAAATCAGAAGTGGGCGACGCTGTTTCAGCGCAAGCTCGATGACCGGTTTTTACTTTCCAAAAAGGCCGGTCAGCCAAACCTCAAGACGACCAATTTTTGCTCGTGGCTCTCGATCGCCGTACAGGGAACGAGAGTGGCCGCGAGCATTCCGGGTTATCCCGCTTGGCCTGGGCAACCAGGGGGCGCTGTCGACGATTTGGAGATTTGTACGCTTGGTGACATCGTCGGCCAATGGGTTCAGTTCGTCGTGCACGAGAAGCTCTCGTCCCGCGGCCGTGGCACTGCCGAAGTTGAACTCCGCATCAATCGCAGGCCGCCTAAGCTGGTGCGGCTCGTGCCAACGCTCAACCGTCGTACTTTTCCTGCGTCAATACCTGAGGGCGATGTAAAGGCTCACTTCCAATACGGCTACTACCGCACCAATGAACCTTTGGCCGCTGGTTCTGCCCCTCCTGGCGCGGGCGTGGTGTTTCACACGCCGCTCATGATCAAGCGACCGACTTCGAGGTGGTGGTGGACCGACAGGTGGTCGAGGAGTGTGGGTACAGTTCCGTCCCTCCCTTAACCGTCGGCTCTTAGCTCATCTGCCGCCTGGTTCACCATTTATCGAAGTACCTCGGTGGATTATTGATTCTGGGTACGAGCATGCCCCGGCCACACGATCGGGGCATTCAACAGGTTCTGAGCGGATTAGACGCCGGCGGTGGTTGCTCCGTGCGGGGCACCGTGAATAAGAACTCCTAGACAGCTTTCTTACTGGCTCTGCGGCCCTTGCGTTCCTTGTACCAGTCGCCGACGAAAAGGACGAGCACCTTGGCAACACGAACCGGGTTGAACAGCTTCGCGCGGTGGAGCTTGGCCGGGTCGTCCTTGGCGGTAAGGCGCATGATCAGCCAGGCGACCGTGAGCCCTGCGGCTCCAACGATCAGGAGCAGAACGATTACACGAATAGCCACCCCAACGATGGGGGCAAGCAGCGCGAACACACTCCAGATGAGGGCCGCGATCAGGACGAATACAAGACCTGCGACAATTACGCCGGCGCCGAGGATTCCTGCGAACGGCGATACAGGTAGCTGCTGGCCCTCGTTGCCGCGCGGCATGTCAGGAACCTGGGCGGGGCTGGCGAACATCGGGTATCGGCCTTCTGCCCGGGCCTGGCGCTGCTCGGCCTCGAACGTCATGGTTTCGTGCTGCCAGTTCTGGCGCTGGTACGCGGCTTCCTGACTGCGCTGGAAATTGATGTCGTCCCGTTCGCGGGCACCCTGCTGCATCCGCTGGGCATTCTCGCCGTTCATGCGCGCTGTGCGCTAACCGGCAGACTCTCCGTCCCACCAACCCATTTACTTACCTGTCCCCCTGGCCTTGCGGCCCTTAGATGAATACGGGGGCAAATCGGCATCGCCCCCATAATGCCAAGAACGGCCGGTCACCGGCCTATAAACCCCGCGTATGGACGATACTGCCCCGGCACAATCTGTAGAGGGACGGCGTTACGCAGGATTGGATCAAGATTCTCCTGCGGGAACCAGGCCGCCCATGACGCAGTTTCCTGTGGCCTGATGAACGGGTCTGGACAGCAGGCCCGGCAGCAGCTTGCTGCCGGGCCACGCCACGATCAGCGGAACTTTTCGACCCGCGCCTTGACCTGGTTCACGTAGACCTTGGTGTCGTCATACATGCCCCGGCTCATCACCGAGTACTGGCCCTGGTAGTAGGACGCGATGGCGATGCCCAGGCCCGGGCTGGTCTTCACCAGCTGCCGGATGATGGTGATGCCCGCAGTGATGTCGTCCTGGGTGTTGCGCAGGTTCAGCTGGCGGCCCAGGAGTTGGGACGCCCAAGTGCCCGAGCTCGGGATGACCTGCATGACGCCGATGGCCCCGGCCGAGGACGTGACGTTCTGGCGGAAGCTAGATTCCTGCTCGCCGAACGTCAGGGCCAGTGCGGGGTCAACGCCCATGGACTGAGCGGTGGCGGTGAACATGGATTTGATCTGCGCGACCGACTCGGTGCCCGAGGTGGACGGCGCCGCGGGGGCGGGAGCAGCCGGGGCTGGTGCCGGGGCTGCAGTGCCGCTGAGCTTGATGACCTGGCCCGGGTAGAGATGATTGAGCTGGCGGACAGGTTGTTCAGCGAGTACAGGGTGCTCCAGGACGTGCCGGTCCGTGAGGCGATAGCCCACAGGCCGCAGAAGATGCTGGACCAGATGATCCGGGACTATTCGGCCAATACCCGTGAAGCCGAGTCTGCCTTCGCCCAGACCATCGGCAACCTTCGCATCGCCGAGGACGACCATGCACGGGCAAGGAACGACGCCAGCACCTGGGGCAGCAAGGCTATCGCCGCGTCCCGGAAAGCCGACGAGTTCAGGGGCGCCGGGAACAGTGTGGACGCCGACAAATTCGACGCCCTCGCCAGGCTCGCTCTTCAGAGGCAGATGACCGCCGAATCGACCGCGAAGGCCCAGGAGCCGGGACTGGCTGCGCAGAACGAGGTTGTCGACAAGCCCAAGGGCGGGCTCGACCAGATGAGGGGCAAGCTGCACGAGCTGACCGCCAAGCGCAACCAGCTGGTCAACCGTGCCCGCGTGGCCGCAGCCCAGCCCCAGGTCAACGATGCCCTCAAGTCACTGGCCGCAGGAGACCCGACCTCGGCTATCGGACGTTACGAAGAGAACATCCGCCGCCAGGAGGCCACGGTCCGCGGCCAGCAGGAACTCGCCGCCTCATCCCTGGACGCCCAGTTCGCTTCCCTCGAAGACCTCGGGGAGCAGACCGAGGTGGAGGCCCGGCTCGCCGCCCTCAAATCCATGGACCGGAAGGCCATCGACTACTAGGGCGACCACCTGCCTTGGGAGTTGTGCCTAGGGCTGGGCGTCGATAGTGCGGTTCCGGGCCGCGATGAAGGCGTTCTTCCGGCGCAGGTATTCCAGATACTCGTCTTTGGTTTTCGGGACCGCAGGGGTCCTGAAGTCATCGAAGAAGTGGAAGTACTTGACCGTGGCGCCGTCTTCTTCTAGAAGGTCCGTCAGCAGGAAGAACTCGACATACCCCTCGAAGTCGCCGAACAGTTCGAAGAACTTCCCATACCTGTTGAGGACATCACGGAGAGGGTTCGGCTCGATCCCAAGATAGTGGCGGCGGATGCACTCCAACGTCAGATCGAAGCGGTCAGCGATTTTGGAGTTGCAGCCTCGTTCTTGGTTGATGGTCCACTTTCCGTCAATCTGAATGCCCGGAAACACGAGGGCGCTTCCTGCTGTGTAGCCGCCATAGGGAGGGATTTCTGCCTCGGGAATGGTGCGTATGACACGCGCGGCCTTGCCCAGGAGCCTGGTGGTAATGGCATCGCTGGAGAGACGGAAAATGCCAAGCGGGGACTGGTAAGTAAGCTTGGATCCGGCTTCCGGCGCCAGGCCAAACGTGCCGCGGCGCTTGGGCAGTTCTTTGCTCCAGAGGATTTGGTGATGCCTTCGGAGGGTCGGGCTGTACTTGTCCGGATCCTTGCCGTCAGAGTCGTTGTGGTAGTCGAAGGACGTATCAACGCCGGCGGTCATGCGGTCATCCCCTGACGACTCATGGCCAGTTCGGCGATGTCGCGGATCAAGCGCCGTACCTCATGCTCTCTGCCCTTGCGGGCAGCAAGCTGGGGTACTGGCCGGGGCTGTGTCATGGGCTTCCCGGGCGGTGCTGGAACTGCCTGTACGGTTCGCGCTTGCTTTGAGGTCTGGATCCCACTCATGCTCGTACGTCCCCCCGACGTCATCGTTGTTGCCTGTGGGAACACTCTAAGAAGCGAGAAGACGGCGCGGAAGAGAATTGGCCAATCCTCGGCATACCTTGTGTCGATCTTGAGCGGACGCCCGTACGGGGCATCGCCCGGTGACGGCAACACTCGATGCCAGTAGAGCTGCCACACATAGGATGATCCGGTGACCGAGGAATCCAAGACGCAGCGCTTCCTGACTCTCGAGCAGGCCGCCGCCGAGCTGAACGTGAAGCAAAGCCTCATTCGGGCCCTGATCAGTGTAGAGGACCTTCGCGCCCTGCAGGTCGGGGGCCGCGGAGTGTGGCGCATCGGCCGCCAGGACATCGAAGACTACATCGCCGAGGCGTACCGCCGGACCGCGGAACGCATTGCTGCTGGCGAGCTCAAGGAGGACGGGGAGGCATAGGCCACCACATGGCCGATTAGGACTTGCGGAACGTCCTGCTTGTGTCGGTGGAATGGGCAAGAACGGAGAGGCCGCTCGTGTCCAGGAAACCTGCCAGCTGGATAGAGCCGTCGGGGCGGACACGGATGTCTACCCTGTTTGCGACGAGTTCAGGCCGGTAGGTGTTGTACCTGTCGGTAAGGTGTATGAACCGCTGGTTCCCGGAGCCGACAAGGGCCCGCCGCGTCTCGGCGTTCCACGCCTGGTAGGGCCCGTCAACGAGCAGGTCCACGTGCGCCAGGAACGCAGTCGTTTCGTCATCGCGGCCACGCAGTGACTCGTACTCATAGCCGGAGAAGGCGATCACGCCCAGACCCCGGTGATGGGCTGCGGCGGCAAGCGCCGCGCCGGCCTCAGACTGGTCGAAGGGCTCGCCACCGATGAGCGTGAGACCCTCTACGCCGGCGCTGACGGCTTGCTCGATGATTTCAGTGACTGGCGTATCGGTTCCGCCACGGGCATTGAACAGGTGAGGGTTGATGCAGCCTTTGCACTGGATACTGCATCCCTGGAACCAGATGGCCGTCCGCAGGCCAGGGCCTTCTGCCGTGGTGCCGTGCAGGACACGCCCTACCCGGACGTACCCGTCAGTCAAAGAGCTTTCGGCCTGACTTGGAGCCGGTGCTGGGCGGTTCCGGCTGGGGAGCAGGTGCGTTGGCCGGGGCTCCGAAGGTCATCTTGGCCCGGTGCGGAATGAGAAGGTGGGGCGGCACTTGAGCCTTGGACATGAGCTGCTCAAAGGAAGTGAAAGAACCCAAGGACTGCCTGGCTGCAAGGATGCGGTTGGCCATTTCACTGTCCACGCCTAGTACCGCGCTCAGTTCTGGGGCGGAGGCCGAGTTCACGTCAAGAGCGCCAGCCGGTGCGGGTGAAGGGGCCGTCATCGGCGGTGCTGTCTGGGGTTCGAAGGCTGGCGCTGCAGCACTTGGGTCGTAGCCGTGAACCGGTGAACTGGCCGCTGTCGGCTGCGAAGCGCCGGCCTGGGCGTACCACTTGACGTCTTTGTCGTGCGCCTTCCAGATCAGCCACTTCTTGTTCGTGATGAACGCGGTCACGACGCCGGCGACGAAGCTGGTGAACCAGACCCAGCCCCAAATAGTGCTCGCCGTCGTGGTCACCGGAGCGTCCTTCGTTCCTTCGTTGACGCCGGCTGTCGCAAAGACCCCGATACCCACGACTAAGAACCCGATTCCCAGGCCGATCCACAACCTGTTCTTGGCTTTGACACCGCGGATCAGGAACCCGACCCCAGTGAGCAGGCCCAGGGAGAAAATGCTCCACAGGAGTCCGGCGCTGTTACGCAACCGCCAGGAGCGGGAACACAGTTTTTCTTCGGGAGTCATCGTTCGTTATCTGCCTCGTGCTGTAGGTTTTGGGTGCCAACCTCTTGGCTGGCCGTCTGGTAGTAGGCCGGAGTCAGCCTTGAATCAGCGATTACCGCGCCCGGCAGCAGCCGCTGAATGGCTTCCAGCTCGTCGGTGCAGCTGGGTCCCGGACCGCTCGCTTCGGCTGTAATGCCTCCGTTGGCTGTGACTGTGATGGTGATGGTTTTCTTCTGCATCATGTCGCCTGTTCGAAAACGAGTTGGACTTCACCGTTGGCAGCCGTCTGAGAGACCAGGACCATCCCCATCTCCGCGGCACGAAGGTGGAGGGAAGCGACGGTCCTCTGTTGGAGTATCCCCCCGACGCTCATATCCAAGGCAGCCAGCATATTCGACGTGGTCTCGTCCTCGGCGTTGTTTACCCGGCCCAGGAAAACCTCGCCGATCCGTTGGAAGGTGATCCGGCCGTAGGGACTATAACCGGTGATACGGCCTTCGGCAACGCTGAGGTCTGTGGCGCCCACGGCCAGCAGTGCTTCGTGAAGGAGCTGCTGGTCCGTGATCCTGGTGGTCTTGCACTTTTCGCAAAGGTCGGTGCTGCGGGCTTCTCGGATGGCAGCGATCGCAGCAATGCCAACGGGAATAAGGAGAACTTCAAGGCTCATGCCTGCCGCCTAGAAGTCGATCTGGCGGCCGCCGCGCCACGAGTTGACGTCGGTGTCCACGGCTGTGCTGCTGGATGAGTAGTCCTCCCGGGCACTAATGGACGTGGCTGCTACCGCGCGCTTTGACGCCCACTCGCGGATACCGTTGATCTGTTCGGCCTGGGTGACGGAGAGCGGAACCGTGTTGGCGATTGCCCTGTTTAGGTCCTTTTCGTTGAGCCTGCGCCGCTCCGAGAAAGCTTCAAAACATGCGCTGACGACAGCCTCGGCAATTTCAGCACCTGAGAACCCTTCGGTCTGCTGGGCAAGGTAGCCAAGGGACTCTTCGGTGAGCGGGAAATCGCCGCTGGCTTCGGATGAAGCGGTGAGCCGCTTCTCGAGCTGGATCCGCCAAATATCAACCCGTTCCTCCTTCGTGGGGAGGTCCACGAAGAAGATCTCGTCAAAGCGGCCCTTGCGCAGGAACTCAGGGGGGAGGGCATCGATCTTATTCGCGGTCGCAATGACGAAGACAGGGTTCTTTTTCTCCTGCATCCACGTCAGGAAGGTCCCGAAGACCCGCTGACTGGTGCCGGAGTCTCCGCTACCGCTGGAGCCGAACCCCTTTTCAATCTCGTCGATCCACAGGATGGATGGCGACACTGCTTCGGCGAGCCTCAATGCGCCCCGCATGTTCTGCTCGCTGGAGCCGACTAGACCAGAGAAAACCCGTCCGACGTCGAGCCTCAGCAGGGGTAAACCCCACAGCGTTGCGATGCAGGTGGCTGTGAGGCTCTTTCCGCAGCCTGGAACGCCGGTGATCAGGACGCCCTTTGGAGCTGGAATGGACCATCGCTGGGCCTCCGGCAGCCAAGACCCGTTGCGCTTGTTCAGCCACTTCTTCAGGTTTTCCAGCCCACCAACGTCGTTCATCGACCCCTCAGGGGAAATGAACTCCAGGAGCCCGGATTTGCGGATAGTCTGACGCTTCTCATCCAGTACCAGGGCGATGTCCGATGCGTCGAGTCGCCGGTCGGAAGCGATGGCCCTGGCAAAGGCGTTTTCGGCCTCACCCAGAGTTAGCCCCTGGGCGGCCTGGATCAGGCGCTGCCGGTCATCAGGGCTAAGGTCCACGACGATCGACGCCGCATTGGCTACCGTGATTTCGTCCAGGACCCCCTCGATTTCCCCAGCAGTCGGCAACGGCAAATCAACCACCGTGACTTCCTTCTCCAAGTCGCTCGGGAGGGTCAGTCCGGGGGAAACGATCACCAGCGTGTGCGGCACCTCCCCGGTCCGGAACACCGTGGCGGCGTCCTGTACGGCGCGGATCATTGTCGGTTCGGCCGGACGGCCCTGCGCCCCGAGGAAATGGTGGAGGTCAAAAAACACGAAGATCGTCGGTTCCTGGGCCTTGATCGCTTCGGCCAGCGCGGCGTCAGGCGCCGTTTGCTTCCCCTGCTGGCCCGGGGCGTGAAGCCCCTTGGAGACGGTATAGGCAACAACCCGACGCGGACGCCGTAGATCCGGGCTGGAGGCTACAGCTTCTACCGCAGCGATGACGCGGTCACCTTCATGGGTTTCGACCAAGAGGACTGGGTGACGTGCCCGGATCAGCTCGACCAGCGTCTCCCGAAAGACGAACGGAATCTTTGCACTCACTTTGCCCCCAGAATTTCTGTACCAACTCAGCGAAGCTTATATCAGCCAAGAAGCTCTGAGGCTGAAATTACTGCCCACCGTCATATGCGGCCAGTAGGGTGCAGCCGGTCAACCTTCGAACCGTTCGATCCCTTCGGCGTCACCCTGGCGCTGCATAGTCGCCAACATGTTCAGGTAATGGTCGAGCTCTTTCTCCAGCCGGTCCAGCGCGACCTCGTACTCGGCCTGGGCTCTGGCCTCCTCCCGCCTCACGAGCGTCTTGGGCCTCTGCTCGCTCAATGGCCTGGGCTGCCAAATGCTCCCAAACGAGCATTGTCTCCTTGAGCTTGAGATCGACGTACTTTGGTGAAATCGACGCTCCGATCCCTAACGTCGCCGTATGAAGCTTTTGGTGAATCCCCAAAACGCGATTGACGGCAGTTTCGAGGCTTCCCGACGACCGCATGGCCCGCGTCGCTGCCTCGTGCTCAGCATTGAAAATACCCAGGAGCATCATCGTGATGTCTTTGCGCAGTCTCTTCCGGGTCGGGCTGTCCAAGCCACTGTGCGTGTCGAAAAACGTTGCCACGGGCGGGTTGCTGGAGAGGTCCTGCCCGTCTCTGATCAGTTGCTTGGCCTGCGCCCGCAGGTCCTTGAGCGCCTCCGCAATCTTTGCCGATCCGTCCGCCACCGTCGGGAAGTCTCGCAGGTTGATTTCCCGCAGGAAGTTTTCATGGACGACTTCTGCATGTTCCTGACGGAGCTGGTGTATCTGCCGCTTCAGGGCTGCCCGCTCTTGGTCCAAGCCCCCACAGGCGGCTGACGCCGCAGCCACTGCAGCTTCGATCTGCGACTGCTGCTCGAGCAGCTCCTTGAGGGTCTTTTGCTTCTGCGCCTCGGGTGTGAACGGCAGAGGTCCGAAATCATCCAAGGCCGTCAACCGTGCCTGTCCCCTCCAATGCTGGCCGTCGCAGTACCGCAAAATTGTTGGATCCTCGGCGGCATACCACCCCGCCGATTGCTTCTTCGCACCAAACAGGCCCACGCTGATTCCCCCTAGTCACTGACCGCCATCGGGTCTAAGAGAACTATAGGTAAAAGGTTCTGGGACCATCAGTCGATCTCGAAATCCATGCGCCGAGTGCGTTACGAACTAAGGCTGCGAGGCTCGGATTCCGAATGGAGAAACCCCCGCAGATGCCTGGGCTAGGCATCTTCCCTCGGTACACCGACTGTTGGTATGGGCAAGTGGGAGGGAGCAGAACCATTATGCGAGCTCAGACCTGGCCGCCCAACCAGTACAGTGCAAGGTCGACTTCTCGTGCCGACCAATTGTACCCGTATTGCTTCGCCGCAGATGAGAGGTCCCCGACGATTTGCATGTAGCGTCCATACCTTCCCCGCGCTGCCGACAACGAGAGCCCGAGCGCCTCCAATCCCTTCTGGGCGCGCCGGTCGTAAACGGCCATGTGTTCGGGAGCAGCAGCCGTTAAAAGCGCTGATGCCAGAGCATCTCCTCGCGCGAGACCGGGCAGCGTGGACAGCGCGGCGCGGCCCGCGCTGGCGGCCTCGGGTACGCCCTTGGAAGTGTCGTTGACAGCTGCAACAGCCTTAGTCGTGACTAGGCGAACGTCGACGTCCCTCATGGCCATCAGGTCCCTGACCCAACGGGTATCGGCGCGTAACCTTTTCCAGAAGAGTAGGGCGCCGATGTCGGCCTTGCCTACGCTGGTCGAAGCACGGACACGTTCGGAGACTTCCGTGAATACCTCGTCATAGGCCGGCGCGGCAGCCGATCGGAAGTCTTCGTGCGCACGGAGGAGAACCTCCCATGTCTCACCGGTCAGGTGGTTCGATGTCGAGTTTTCTTTTGTCATGCTCAAAGCCAATTCCACACTGGCTACGTGTCGCCTGGTGCGATAACGTCCAGTCCTTCTGCCGTTGGGGCAAGCTCGAGAACTGTCTGATCGGATTCCGTCAAAAGCGGCAGGCTGTCAGGGGTCGAGTGAAGCGCGCGGGCGAGGCGGCCGAAGCTCGTGCGAACTTCGAGTGTGCCCTTACCTGCGAATGCGACCGGTACCTTGCTCGAATCGATCTGCAAGACATTGAGGTCATCGATGAGACCCACAAGCTGCTCCTGTCGCTTCGCGAGTCCTGACAGCTGGTCGCGCAGTACCTTCTCGACATGTGGAAGCGGCCGATCTGCATTCGAGAACTCAGCTGCGATTTTCTCGAGCACGACAACTCGAGCCCGCAGCGCCAATGCCTGGTAAGTCTGGCTCACCATCTGCTCGAATTCCCGCACCGGGTTCTCCCGTTTGCCGACGAGTTCCTTCATGAGATCCGGTCCGTACACCCTGTCCGAGCCATGGCGTTTCTCCGCTACCTCCAGCCACCGGTCAAGCCGACGTATGTAAGTAGTGGTCAAATTGTCGAGCTCACCGAATGCGTAACTAACGGACGAAATATGGGGTAGCTCCGCCTGATCCAGCAG
The DNA here is from genome assembly GCF_046605375.1 of Arthrobacter sp. MPF02. Classification (GTDB taxonomy): domain Bacteria; phylum Actinomycetota; class Actinomycetes; order Actinomycetales; family Micrococcaceae; genus Arthrobacter. The sequence continues at coordinate 1,905,978 of NZ_CP176772.1, forward strand.
ATAGCCCGCCACATTGCGGGCTTGTTGCTCCGCAGTTGCTATGACCGAACGCTCGTCTTCGTCCATGCGGAACTGCATCCCGATCACGGCGTTCTTAATCGCGTCCAGCTTCTTGTTCATCTGATACTGTGCCAGCATCTCTCCCGCTACGGCGAGGCCCACGGTAGCGATGAGAGGTCCGGCCGCAACGGTGGCGCCAGTTCCGGCAGCAGCCGGCACGAGGCGTACATGTCCAGCGATCTTTGTTGATCCTGCCGCGCGAGCAATTCCACGAAAGCCGCCACCAACAGCAGGGACGAGATCTCGTGCCACCGATCCGCTCGGCAGGATGACCTGGTACAGGCCGTCGTTCGAAGCGACACGGCCAGTTTGTCCGAGAGCTTGACTGATTGCTTTAGCGAACGCTCCCGAGGCTGGCGCGACCATGCCTGTAAAAGTGCTTTCTGCCGGCTTTGTGCCCCGGCTGATGACGAGCGCCTCGCGATTCAGCAGCATGCGGAGCATGACCTCCGTGCTGAGCTCCGCTTCTATCGGAACGAGTGGAACAACTACGGCGTCTTCTTCAAGTCCCACAGGGCCCCCAAAATCGTATTTATCAACTAGGCAGTAAGTATCGCCTACCCAAGTGAGTGCCTCCAATTTGGTTCCCGCAGCTCGGCGAAGGTTCAGATGCCAGCCCGGCCCAGAACTACCTTTCAGGCAGGGGCGACCTCAAGCGGCACCTCATCAGGGATGGGCCAGCACCTTCCTGGTCCGGGTGTCCGGGGCACCCCCTGAAAGGCGCCGGCATCTCCGACGGAGACGAGCTTGTGGACCGGTCCCTCACCTCGGCCGACGGCAAAGTCGTCGTCGCTATCATAGACGGGGAACCGACGATTAGCGGCTCCGGCTGGACATCGCCAGGTTAGGCTCGCGGCTGAAACCAGGATTATCCCCGCATCATCGGGAGCTTGCCGAACTGATTATCCCTGCGCGTTCTTGCCAACAGCGGCGCGGTAGGCAGCCCGGTAGCCAAGGAAGTTACCGGTCGATTTGTGCCCATGTGGCCCTCTGTCGATCCTCCCGGACCTGGAGAACTCGCCGTCGTTCAGGTCGAACTCGACATTCCTGGCAGGCGGCTTACTCAGACCGGACAACCTCCCTGCTCTTCGGCCCTGTGTGCAGTCGCGGGGCCAGGATAAACGGTGCCAAGTAATCGTTAGGCGGCCGGAATACCGTCACGCCGTTCTCGGCGGAACATGGAGGCGGGCGCTTTGACGTAACCGCGGAAAGTCTTCATGCCCGCCATGTGTGTGTGGAGGGCCCGCTCCGGCTACCCGCGGCAGAGCCTGGTGAAACTGGGCTTTCACCTGCACACCAATAACGCTGCGCCCTGGAAAGGATGCACCCCGAGGGACGACGGCGGCGTTGTCATCGCGGGAGCGACTTTTTCGCAAAGGGGCAGTCAGAACTGGAAGTAGCGGATTGTCTTTCAGGGAACCCCACGTTCAAGACGGTAGCCCAAACCCTCCCCAAAAAGGTCCTGCAGTGTGACCATTACGGCATGAAGGATTGCTTAGGCTTCCTGGGGGTACCAAGTGCATAGAACTCGGGCCGAGCAGCGAGCCAGGGTCGTGCGGTTTCTGCGGCAGGTCCGGCCTTCTAACGTAGTCGATGCCGCAAGACTCGCCGCGGCGGAGCTGTTGGATGGGCTTTCGCGATTCCTGAGGCGTGCGAGACTGTCGACTGCAGTCCTCGCCGCCGTCATCGTTGCGGCTGCCACTGCCTTCGTCGCGTATGGCGTTCTGCAACGAGTCCTTCCCACCGGATCTGAAGCCATCCAGCCAAAAGACCTCACTCAGTTTTCCCTGGCCATTGTTGCCGGTGTCGGTGGCGTGGTGGCCCTGGTGGTCGCCTACAGGCGGCAGCAGGGTACCGAGGAAAGCAGGTTCATTGAGCGGTTCAGTGCAGCCGCTAGCCAGCTGGGAGATCTGGATCCAGCAGTTCGGATGGCTGGTGTCTACGCGATGGCTGGAGCCGCTGATGAAGCTTCCGGCCATGAACGGCAGCAGTGCATTGACGTTCTTTGTGGTTATCTGCGCCTGCCATACTCCCCAGCGATAGGGGCTAATCACGAAAGCGAGCTGCAGGACAAGGTCTCAACCGGCAACGGGAATGAGTCGACGCACCGGTACCTCTACAGGCAGAACGATAGAGAGGTTCGCCAGACAATAGTTAGGGTCATAGCTGCTCATTTGCAGGAGACAGCCCGGGAATCGTGGTCACGCTGTGATCTCGACTTCCGGGGTGCGATCTTCGAGGATGCGGACTTTCAAGGGGCAAGATTTGCAGGAGCCAGGACCCTCTTCGACAGGGCGCAGTTCACGGGAGTCAAAACCTCATTTGTCTGGACCAGGTTCAGGAATGTCTCATTCGATCGGGCCGTCTTCGCCGGCGAGAAGACCCTCTTTCTGGGGGCCCTATTTTATTGGTATGCACAATTTGAAAGTACCGACTTTTGTGCAGGCAAAACTACATTCGCGGACGCGAGGTTCGAGTGTCGCACGAAGTTTGACGGAGCGAAATTCAGCGGAGGGGAGACGTCGTTCTCTGGTGCAGCGTTCGGTACAGGCGGTACCACGTTCAGGGGCTGCGACTTTGGAGAAGGGCAGGTCGACTTCGCCAAACCCGCACAATGGGATCCGGCGCCGACCTTCGACTGGGACGGTAAGAGCAAGCCCCCGAACGTCCTTCCTAAGGAGTGGCCACCCGAATGACGATTCGGTCACTCACTACCGACTCCAATCCCGGATAAGGTGCTCCAGAACTTCATCCTCGTTAGGGTTCAGTTCGGGCCGGGCGCGAAGGTACCGCAGCGGGTGGTGGAATGAGCTGCCGGACCAGGCGACGTCGGCGGAGACCTCCACGACGATCGGTTCGACCAGGGTCAGCCGGACCGGGGCTTTGTCCTTCGTGAACCGGTCCAGGGTGCCGGGCCTGATCTCCTCCGGCCACCGGATGGTTCTCCCGGGGGATGTGCAGGTGCGCGGCAAGAGCCTTGGATGCTGCGGCGGTCAGCTGGACGGAGCGGCCCACAACCCAGAGCAGATCCTCGATGGGAGCCGGCGATGACCGCGGTGGGGCGGTCACGCCGGCGGATGACAGCGGCGCAGACGACATGGAGGTCCTGGCGGTGCTTCACCTTCAGCCACTGCCGGACGCCGCCTCATACGGCTGGCCAGAGTTCTTCACAACCAGGCCTTCCACCCCGGTCGAGGGCAGCTGCTCGAACCAGGTGGCTGCCTCGTCCGAGTCGGCGGTGGCGGGGGAGAGGTTCAGCGGCGGCTTCCAGGACCGGGCGAGTTCTTCGAGCAGGGCTCGGCGGTCCCGCAGCGGCAAGGCCCGGGTGTCCTGGCCGGCGACTGCGAGGACGTCGAAGGAGGCGGGGCGCTCACGGATGAACGCCGGCAGCGCGGCCTTGGAAGTGATCATGCGCTGCTGCAGCGAGGTGAAGTCCAGGCGTCCGTTCGACCAGAACAGCGTCTCGCCGTCCACGATGCAGCCGGGCGGGATGTGCTCCTCCGCGGCAGCGATCACGTCGGGGAAGTAACGGGTCAAATCCTTGCCTTGCCTGGAGAAAAGCACGGCGCCTGTATCGGTGACGGTCAGTGACGTCCGGAAGCCATCCCACTTGGGCTCATAAAGACACCCGCCAGGCAGAGCTGCCGGCTTGGGGATGCGGTTTACCGCTTTCGCTGCGGCCAGGGCCAGGGGGCGGCTGCAGGTGCGGTGGCAGGGAGGGCATGTCAGCACCAGGGTTTCGGTTGCAGCCGGGCAGCGTCCCGGCGTGGGGTCGTTAAAGGCGGCCACCCCACCCCGGGCGCCGGATCCACCGGCGGCCCCGAGGTACGGCGGCCAGGGCTGACGTCCGTCAGTCGACCGTGTAGTTCATGCAGTAGTCCTTGAACTTCTCGATCTGCGCTTCGTTTTCGGCGTCGGTGGCGTTGTGCTTGCCGTCGATGTCGTCGAGGATGAACTGCGCCGTGGTCTTCACCTCACCGGGGCCGCTGCTGGCCAGGGTCCTCAGCGTCTTTTCCACTTCCTCGTAGGTATCGGCATTGACCGGAATGTCGCCGTTGAGCATTTTGCCGACGACGCCGCAACCGGCAATGGCCCTGTTTCGGTCGTCAGCGGATTCGGAGCTCGGCGGTGCCGATGCAGAGCCGGATGAGGCGCAGCCAGTGAGGGCGATGAGGAGGGCAGCGGAGGCTGCGGCAAAGCGAGTATTCAAGAATCTGTTTCTTTCAGGTAAGTGACGATTCTCGAATCCTATGGTCTTGCCCGCCCGGCTGGTCGCAGCCTCGGCGTCTCTAATGTCGAGTCCTTGGTGTCCCAGCCGGGCGCAATCCCTTAGCCCCGCACCTTCCCGGGGGTCGTGGCCGTAGCGGTACGCGCTGGATGCGGTGCCCATTCTGGTTCTTGATGAGGTGTTCGACATTTTTAGCCCTGCGCAACCTCACGGGCGGCAGGACCAGCCGCGTGAACACCCGTGACACCCGGCTGCGCGCAGTCCTACTTCATGAATACAGCTGAGCTTTGGCGCAGGACACGGAACACTGGCGGCGTGTAGGCGGCAGAGAGTCCCTCGCGGAAATTGGGGAATTGTTACTTCTGAGCTGATTGTTTCTTCCGTGGCTGCCCGTAAGATCAGCCTGTCTCATCACTTCGCATCTGGGGGAAATAACCTTGAGCAATCCGCAATATCCGTCGCAACAGCCCTATCCGGCACAGCAGCAGTACCCGTCCCAGCAGCCCTATGCAGGCAAGGAACCGCCCCTGTGGGCCCCGTACTATGGCGCCCCGTTCTCAGCTGCCGTCAAGCGGGTCTTCCAGAAGTACGCCACGTTCTCGGGTCGTGCCAGCCGCAGCGAATACTGGTGGTGGACGCTTGTATCCGTCGTCGTCAGCATCGTCCTGAACATCATCCTCCAGTCCGGCGTCCAGTACACCTCCTACGGCTCCACCGCCGGCCCGGGAACGTTCATCGCCGGTGCCCTGCTCGTCATCTTCGGCCTGGCCACACTCATCCCGTCCCTGGCGGTATCAGTGCGGCGATTGCATGACAGCAACAAGAGCGGCTGGATGATCCTGCTGGGCCTGATCCCGTTCGTTGGAGGCATCATCCTGCTGGTGTTCATGCTGCTGGGCCCGGATCCGCGCGGCCAGCAGTACGACCAGCCCACGGCATAGCCAACAGGGCCAGGTAAACAAGAAGGGGAAGGCCGGTTTGGCCTTCCCCTTCTTCGTGTCTCTGGCTTGTTCTACCAGCCGAACAGCCCGGCGAACCGCGACTTCTTCAGCGCGGCCGGGTTCTCCTGGACACCCTTCGCAGCTGCGCTGACGACGGATCTTGTCTCTTCTGAGCGGCGGGCCGCGTCACTCTCCGCTTTGCCATGGAAGGCCTTGAACTCGTACGGCACGCGGTCGCCTCCGAATTTGCTGCCGGGGCCGAAGCGGATGGCGCGGGGGCCGTTGAGTGCCATGTCGACCGTGCCGAAGCGTGACAGCTACTCGGCCATCTCCTGGAACCTGGCCTTGGACGCCTCACCGATCGAGGTTTGCCCAGCTGACCAGCTCGCAGGCCGGGTTGCTCAACGGTTTCCCGGCAGCCGGTCCCGGAGTACCTGCAGGTGGGCAACATCGTCGCCCCGCAGGTGGCCGCGGCACTCCTTGCTGAGGTCGCTGTCTAAGCAGCCGGCCCCCCGACGTATAAAGGTCGGCCAACGCCTTTCTACTGCTTCACGAGATCGGCGTAAATCCAGCCTCCCACTTGGCTTCTGATGGAGATGCGCGGCCCAGATTCTGTCCGCTTGAGCACGGCATCGAGCTCACGCACACAACGCCTCTGGGCATCGGCAGTGATAACTTCCCGGAAAGTAATGCTGCCAGGCTCCCGCTTCTTCTCAGTCCAGGTTCCTGAGCATTGCAGCTGCGGGTAATCGACAGTGGCGGCCAGCTTGCCCCCTGCGGCTGTCACAGTGAGCACCAGGTCGTAACCGTCCTGAAAGCCATAGACCGGGCCTCTCCAGGTGCCGATCAAAGCCTCGTCCGGCCCGACGTCCGGTAGAACGCGGGTCTGCAAGTCTGCTAGTGCGGCTTTCACATCCGTTGGGAAGAACATCAGCCGCGTCGCGCCGGGGTCCAGAGCACGGTCCAGGCCGAAGCCGGTCGAACTCATCCCCAGCTTCACCACCGTCAGCACTTTCAGGATGTGGCGGAGATTCTTGCCGAGCTTCACGAACGTTTTCTCTTGACTCTTACTCAACGGGTCAAGGCCGAGCTTGAGGCTTGCATCCTTCGCCAAGCGCTCCGTTACATCCAGCGAACCTGACAAGCATGTGGTCGCTGCCGAAAAAGCGCTTGCGTCCACTTGTTCGAGTTGATTCAGGCCGCCTTGCAGGCACTCAACGATTGCCGCTTCGGTGAAGGCGTAGGCGAACTTATCGCCCATAGTTTCGCTGGCTACCTCGTACACGAGGCCGGCGATGGCGCCACCAGCGCTGGTGCCCACCTCAATAAGCGGGACAGAGGAGTCGTCTCGCCAGTGAGCATAGAGCTCGTTTTTTTCGAAAAGAAACCTGTACTGTCCGTGAGGTTGAATCAGGTAGTTGTTGCTTCCGCTGACAGAGAGTGTCGTCACCGCGCCCAGGACTTGGGCTGGAAGGTCGGCTGAGACGTTCCCGAGCACGTCGCTTTTCACTTCCTTGGGTTTTATACCGGTCTTGACCACTCCGACCACAGGCCGGTTCATCACGACTTTGACCTCAAGGATCTCGCTGCCGCCGACATCCCTTCCCACGCACCAGAGAACTGGGCCGTTCTGGTCATCGGTGAAGATGGTCTCGGACCAGGAAGGCTCCTCGCCGTAGCAGTGAGGGGGAGTGGTCAGGTTCCCAAGAGCCCTGCCCACGAGGTTGTAAGCATCCTCGCCCAGTTTCAGCACGCCGTACATGGAGAAATGCTCAACATGAGCGGATAACTGTTTCCGGTCCTCCGACAGCGATGTTGCTACCGGGTCCCACTCATCGAGATCTTCATTCCAGTGGGCAACAACAGCGGTCTCCGTCTCCGGAATTGGCTCGTCGAGGTCGAAGACAATGTCGGCACCGGTGTCAGGAAAGGGCTTGTCTTTGAGTTCCAGGTTGACGGCTTCACTGACCTGGATGTCGTCTGGCAGGGCGTCCTTCATCGCGGCATCCACCGAAACCTGGCTGGCCGAGGCTCGGAGATCGTTCCTTCCCGGAAAGCTGACAGACAGACCCTCTACTGATGAGTTGATGCCACCCTGCTCTGAAGTGTCCGACTGCTCGGCCGACGGTGTGCCCTGCTGTTCGGGTGGCCCCGAAGCAGTACAGGCGCTCAAGCTGATCGCCACCAAGACGGCGAGTGATACGGCTAGCCTCTGGAAGCAGTGCCCAGACGAACTCTTAGCGGCCACGACCTGCAACCACATCTCCTACGAAATGAAGCGGAGTGGCATCGGATAGCGGTAAGGCTCACCCTTGTTTGCTGCAATGCCGGCCATAATCGACAACACAATATTGGCCACCCAGAGCCCCATCATCGCGAGGTTGAACAACAGGCCGATGAAAGGGATGAGGGAAAAGATCATGCAGACGATGTAGGCGGCAACGACCAGGATTTGGAAGTTGAGGGCCTCCGCTGACTCCTGCCTGGCGAACCGGCCTCTGTCTTTGAAGTTCAGGTAGATCACCAGCGCCGGAATGAAGCCGGCCACTCCACCCAGGTGGGCAAACGTTCCCCATTGCTTGTCCTCATAGGGGTTCAGCTGGTGCGACGGTGGTGCTACCGGTGGGCGGTAGAGGGTTATGGGACCAGGTCCTGTCGCCTGCGGAGGCTGAGCTGAGGACGAAGGGGAACCCGCTGGCTGGGCGGGCACATAGTCTGGAGAGTGGTCGCTCATTATCTTGTCCTGTCGAGTCGGTGCTGTGCCATCCGGGACTGCTTACAACTACCTGAATCAGACCAATCTCGTTCCCCCAGGTAGCTCTGAGAATAGGCCGTTTATACAAGTCCAAGATCAAGATTTACGAAAGTTCGACCACTATTACGCGGTAAATCTGCCTGTTACTCGGCGTCGCGCTGAAGAACATTGCAGGATACAGTCACGGAACTACTGTCACTCCTATTCCTGAAGCGTTTGATGCGTGAAATGCAACTATCGAACGTAATTTTCCAGGTCCAGGAGGTCACCTGGACTCATGCACCGTTGCGCCTGCAAATGTTCCTGCCGCTGTGGGTGACGCATCTGATGCGATAAGCAGCCATTTACTCGTTATCGGCGCTTCAGATCATGCGGGGGAGAGGCTCAAAAGGACCCTCATTGACCTGCCGATTTAGTGGTCTGGCAGCCCCTTATGCGGTTCGTCCTCCAGCTCTGCTAGCTCCTGCCAACCATGAAGCTGTCCAGTAGTCCTACAGCAAGATCCGTCGGCTCAGGGCCGGGTATGTCGGGGTCAGTTGTGACTGTCACCTCAACCAGGCTCTGGCCGTTAGTGGGAACCGCCATGGCAATGACTTTGCCGCCCCCTCCGGTGACGTCTTTCGTCGGACGAACCTTCCCGTAAGCCCTGTCCAGGACCTCATCGGCAGGGACGAGGAAATTGGATTCCGGCCCTTGGACAACGCCCGCATTTACGGGGTGCACCACCATCAGCTGCACCTCCTGGATGTCGTGCCGTGATTCGGAGTACTCCCAACACTGGACCGCGGGTGCTTTCTCGCCCACGGTAAGAGCAGCGAACCCGATTTCAGATCTGTGCCCAAGTTCTATTGTCGGATCATTGCCGAGAGACGTCGTGTCTATGCCCTCGCAGTCATTGCCGGGAAAAGATGACAGTGCTGATTTGGCCGGGATCTTCGTCTCAGGGGCCGCCGCTTCCGTGGTTACAACGATGGGCGAGGCGCCGTCTGTAACGGGTGTGGTCGACACATTGGCTGCGGGGCCGCACGCCGCAATGCCTACTATCAGGAGTCCTAAAGCAGGCACAGTTCTAAGAACTTGATGAAAGGAACCGGACGCAATTCCAACTGCCGATGTCTGCCTCATTGTCACGAATTTCCTTCTGGTTGAAAGCGATTTTGGATGCCACCTTATCCTGCGACTAAGCCAAAAAAGCACCCTGCACGTTAGTCGAACCGGGTGCTTTTGCTTGGCGAAACCACTGGCAGCCGCGAGATGCGCGACATTGCGGCCCGGCGCTAGAAGCCACAGGGCCGCACCAACGGGAGCGCCTTACCGGGCGCTCTTCCTTCGTTTTAGCCCTTGAAGGATGCGAGCATGGCCTGGATTTGCTGGTATTCGGGTGTCTTTGTGTAGGCCGTTGCTTCAGCCATGGTGTTGAAGTATTTGCTCGAGTTAAAGAGCACCAGACGAGTGGTCAGCCCTCCGACGGAAAGTTTTCCAGTTTCCACCTGGGCCAGTCCGTAGAGGAGGAAGGGGACCAGTTCCTTCACGGGCGCGGGGTCCGGCGCGCTCACCGACATAGACAGCTGGACTGGCTTGGGCCAATCCAGCATCCCGAGTTCTTCCGGATACGAGTTGAGGTCCATCACCACGTTCCGAACCACGAAGGGGCCGGTTTCAGACAACGGCGTCCGGCCGGGTGTCGACGGCAAGGTGGTGACGGGGCGGGCTTTCATGGCCCCGTTCGCGTCCCAAACGGCGTAGACCGCCAGCTGGCCGACCTCCTCGCCCCGCGCGTTGGTGATCGTTGCCCCGCCTGGCGCAGCGTCGTCGACCTTCCAGTCCCGGGGATGTTCGAAGCTGAACTTCGCATCTTCGGCCTCTCCCGAATACGTAACTGCCGCCGACGGAGCGGCCGACGGGGGTGCCGCCTGGGCGGCTGGGGGAGTGATCTGTATGCGGTAGCCGTTGAAGTTCAGGGCGGTGTCCGCGGCCGCTGCGAGTCCGTGCGCTGCTGTCTGGATGCCGGACCAGACCCAGGTGAAGACCTGGGCGACGCTGACCGCCAGGACATCCAGCATCTTTCCTTTGGCCAGCTCCATAAAGACCTTGCCGCTGCACGACATGACGGTGCTGAGCGCTTCGTTGAAATAACGGCCGGCAGCTGCGCCGTTGGTTACGTCAGCGGTCGCCATCCCCTGGAAGCCGGCGGTGCAGTTCATGGCATCCATTGCCGTGCCGACGGCCTCGGATGAGATTTTGCCAAAGATCTTCCCGTACACCATGGCCGTTGTCTCAATGCCGAACCACAGCGCCGTTGCCAAGTACGCCGGCGGAGAGGGATCGAGCCGCACACCTGTGGCAACGGACGGATCCACCGTGTATTCGACGGTCTCGCCGGGGCCCACGATGTCGATGGTGTTGCCCCGCTTTGTGGGCGCGGTGATGTACTTGGCGAGCCGGGGCACCATCTGGCCAAAGTCCATGCTGCGCTCTGCCATGATCAGCCCCGGAGTGCGCTCCGCAGAAACCGCGTAGCCGCGGGAGTTATTCACCTTCAGGACCGTTGAGCCGTCAGGTTTCTTGCCTAGGCACCACTGCACAGCTCCGCCGCTGTCGCTGGTAACACTGATTCCGCCTGCGCGGGCCTCGGACTCCCGATCGCACTTTGGCTGCGAACCAAACCCGGAGCTCTGGTAGACGGAGTCGAGCTTGTTCCTGGCCCAGTCCATCACCCAGTCCCAGCTGTCAGTGAACCAGTTGGAAAAATGATTGGTGCGGACAATTAGGTCCGCTCCGGATACCTCAGTGTCCAGGACGTACTGCGGGGCATCTTCAGGGTTTTCGTTGAACCCCACAAGCGGGGCGGGTTCACCCTCCTTGACGACGCCCTTGAAGACCAGGGTGGCCTTGCCGGTCAGCTCTGCCCCGTCCATGTTGATCGCCCAGCCGGAGCGGTTCTCGGGCAGAGCGACTGGCTTCACATGCAGCCGTCCTTCGCCTGAGATCGCTGAACCGGGAATGGTGATCTCGGGTGAGCCATCCTTGCTGGGGAGCGTGACATCCCTACCCTGCGCGACGGGGATGCTCCCGTCGGCTGCCGGGGCGGCCTTCGCCACCCAGGGCGGTGACCAGACTCCCGTGAAAACGAGCACGACGGCCAGGACGCACAGCAAAGCGACAACGGAAAGAGCTACCCCCAACGGCTTTTTCATAGCCACACATTCTCACGGGAGAACCCCTCCTCGAGTGGGGATTGACCGTTTATTACGTGGCCCATCCCGCGCATGTCGAACGGGAACGCAAGGATCCCCACGGGTTCAGCGCCGGTCAGGCTTTGGGGCCACCCGATCCCGCCCCGGTGACCCGGCTACTGGGTTCGGTACATCGGGGGCGAATCGATGTAAGTGGATGCGTGCTGGTGGTTCAACAAGCGAACGAGGCGGGGCTGCGACACGTCGTGCGCTGCGGTGTAGTCGGGGTCGCAGGCTGGCATGCGGAAGCCGCCGGCAACCTCCGCCTCAGTACAATTCCAAGCAACTCCGGTGGGAAAGTACCGAAGATAGATGCTGCTGGCCGTCGTGCAGCCATCGCCCAAGTCCATCCGGATGCATAAGGTGTAGTCCGTAGCCCCCGGAACAGAATCGGAGGACCCCTGATACTCAATGCGGGCCTCGGGTGAGGTCCTCTTGGTCTCCTCGGCGCTGAAGCAGGACGTCGGTGCCGAACGGGTGCACCACTTGCCACTCAGCGCGGGCGGAAGTCCAGGGATCAACGACGCGGCGGGGGTGGAAGCGGCTGGATAGGTGAGGGCTATGGTGTAGCCCTTGTAATTCAGGGCCGTCTCGGCGGCTGCCGCGAAACCGCTGGCAGCCGTCTGAAGGCCAGACGAAAGCCAGCTCATAACCTGGGCGAGCCGGACAGCCACAAAATTCCTGAGGATTTCTTCCGGGGCGTCATCCATGGCCACACGTTCCATGACTTTGCCCATACACGACATGACTGTGCCTATCGCGCCGTTCAGATAGTTGCCTGCGGCCGCAGCGTGCGTGACGTCTGCGGTGGCCATATCCTGGAAGCCCGCCACGCAGTCGGCTGCGTCCATCGCTGTTTCGATTTTCTCGACGGGAACCTTGCCGAGGAGATTGGTTCCATCGAACGCCACGGCTGCCGTCTGGATGCCAAACCAGAGCGCCGTCGCCAGGTAAGCCGGGGGAGAGGGCTGCAGGTTCACACCCTTCAAGCCGCTGGATTCATCCACCCTGTACTCCACCGTCTCGCCGGGTCCGATGATGTCAATGACATTGCCACGCTTGGAAGGTGCGGTGATGTACTTTGCGAGCCGTGGCACCATCTGTCCGAAATCCAGGCTGCGGGTGCCTATGGTCAGGCCTGGGGTGCGCTCAGCCGAGACGGCATAGCCACGGGAGTTGTTGACCTTCAAAACTGTTGAGCCGTCCGGCTTCCTGCCCAGGCACCATTGCACCCTGCCGCCGCTGTCGCTGGTAACCGACACGCCTCCTGCCCTGGCCTCCGCCTCGAGCTCGCATTGCGGCTGCTCCCCGATGCCGGAGTCCCGGTAGATGCGGTCCAGCTCCCCGCGCGCCTGATCCATCAACCAGTCCCACTTTTGGGTAAGCCAGTTGGAGAAGTGGTTTGTGCGAACCACTAGGTCCCGGCCGGACACCTCGGCGTCCAGGACGTATTGGATCGGGTCGCTGGGACTCTCGTTGAACCCAACGAGCGGCGCAGGTTCACCGTCTTCGACAACGTTTTTAAAGACCAGGGTCGCTTCGCCGGTCAGCTGTGCCCCGTCCATGTTGATCGCCCACCCGGAGCGATTCTCGGGCAAAGCGACCGGTTCAACATGCAGCCGTCCTTCGCCAGAGATCGCTGACCCGGGAATGGTCACCTCCGGGGAGCCGTCCTTGCTGGGCAACGTGACATCCTTGCCCTGCTCAACGGCGATGCTGCCGTCGGCCGCCGGGGCCGCCTCTGCCTCCCACGGCGGCGACCAGACTCCCGTGAAAACGAGCACGACGGCCAGGACGTACAGCAAAGCGACAACGGAAAGAGCTACCCCCAACGGCTTTTTCATAGCCACATTCTCGCCGCGCTAGACGGAATCCAGATGGAGAAAGGCGTTTGTTACGCGCCAACGCGCCGCATGACGAACGGGAGCTCGAGATCCTATCGCCAGCCAGTTGGTAGTAGTTAGTCGGCGGCGGCGACTCGTTGCGGCCGCAGCGGCTGCCAGGCTGCCTTCAGGCAGACGACCCGGCAGAATTCTCGCGGGGAGAGCCGTCGCTCATCGACCGCACAGAGCATTCGCGTGGCAAACGCAGGTCCGGTGTACTTTCGAATCTCGCGTTCAGAGGATTCGGTTGGCGGGCGTTCGCTTTAATCCGAGCACGGAACTCTGTTACAAGCTCACGCAGATACCCACTGGCGGTCGGAGGAGTGAGCCTGCCGTGGCGAATCGCTCTACTACCAAGGCACACCAGCGCAGCCACTCCCTGGATCTCCAGCCCGTTTTCGGTGCCCCGTCTACAGCTTCATTCAAGTAGCCAGACATAGGATGGCCCAGTGAGCGATGAACCGCGCCCCCGCCGCTTCCTGACCATCTCCCAGGCTGCCGACGAGCTGAACGTGAACCAGAACCAGATCAGGGCCCTGCTCAGGACAGGGGAGCTTCGCGGGGTACAGGTGGGCGGCCGGGGCCTGTGGCGGATCGGGGCCAACGACATCGAGGACTTCATCGGCGAGGCGTACCGGCGCACCGCCGAACGCATCGCCGAGGGCGAGCTCAAGGACGAGGGAGACACTGACTCGGAGTAGCTACCGCGAGGCCCTGCCGCATGGCAAGATCAGTTTAGAAAGACCGCTGTGAAGATGGCGACTGTAGGCGGGTGTGAACCGTTCGGTCAACCGAACGAAGGACCCCGATGGCCTGTCAGAAAAACCCTTACCCGACCCAGGACCTGGCCTTGCGCGCCCTCGAAGCCATTCACGCTAAAGGGAAGCCCGGCAAGAAGCCGGTGCGGACATACCCCTGCGAGGTCTGCGACAGCTGGCATCTGACCTCCAAAAAGCTCACCGGCAAGAAGCCACGGTGGGAACGGGCGTCTCAAATTGCCCTTGTAGCGCCGCAATGTATACCCATTGGCGGAGGTCAGGAGATCGATGTGGTCCTCGATCATACGCGTGACCGTATAGACCCCGCTGAAATGGTCCCTGGTGGACTTTAGAGCGGCGTCAATGTTGTTGTCGTGAGCGTTTAGCACCGTGCGCAGGAGCTCAGCGTTCTCCTTTGAGTCCACCTTTTGACTCATGCGATTTCTGGATTCCGGGTCGATCCATCTGACGTAGTAGGTCACAGACCCGTTCTTACGGGGTCGTGGTTCAATGCAAGCCATGTGGTTACTATGCGTCGAACCCCCTGACGGGCGTCGCATATTGACTCAGACGTGGTTGAAAATGCATCTCGCGTGGTTGGAGACACAAAAAAACCCCGGTTTCCCGGGGTTTTTCTTGTGCGCGGAGGGGGACTTGAACCCCCACCCCCTTGCGAGGACTAGCACCTCAAGCTAGCGCGTCTGCCATTCCGCCACCCGCGCAGGTGGTATTCCGGAGCCGTTCACACCCTTCGGTGTTTCGCGCCTCTCCGAAGCAGCGAGAAAAACTCTAACACGACTTTTCGTGAACAACGAATCGGGCCGTGTGGGTAGGCTGGGGAGAGCGATTTCGCGCGAGCCAACCGGTTATCACCAGACGAGGAGCCCTCCATGCCTGACGTCCTGCCCGAGGATGAAGTTGTCCGGATCTGCCAGGAGCTCATCCGGATCGACACCTCGAATTACGGCGACGGTTCCGGCCCGGGGGAGCGTGCCGCTGCCGAGTACGTCGCCGGCCTGATTGAGGAAGTCGGCATGGAGGCCGAAATTTTCGAGTCCGAGCCGGGACGGGCAAACGTGGTGACCCGCATGGCCGGCGAGGACGCGTCCGCCAGCGCCCTGGTGGTCCACGGGCACCTCGACGTCGTCCCAGCCCTTCGTGACCAGTGGTCCGTTGACCCCTTCGGCGCGGAACTGAAGGATGGGCTTATTTGGGGCCGCGGCGCCGTCGACATGAAGGACATGGACGCCATGATCCTCGCCGTCCTGCGCAGCTTCGCCCGGTCGGGGAAAAAGCCCAAGCGGGATATCATCTTCGCCTTCTTTGCCGACGAGGAAGCCGGCGGCGCCCTGGGGGCCCGCTACGCCGTCGACAAGCGGCCTGAACTCTTCGAAGGCGCCACCGAGGCCATCTCCGAGGTGGGCGGTTTCTCGGCCACCATCGGCGGCCAGCGCACCTACCTCCTGCAGACCGCTGAGAAAGGCATCTCCTGGCTCCGGCTCGTGGCGCACGGCCGGGCAGGCCACGGCTCCCAGATCAGCACCGACAACGCCATCACGCGCCTCGCTGCTGCAGTCACCCGCATCGGAGAATACAAGTGGCCCATCGAACTGACCCCCACCACCCGCCAGTTCCTCGACGGCGTGACGGAACTCACGGGGGTGGAGTTCGACGCCGACAATCCGGACCGCCTGCTGGACCAGCTGGGCACTGTATCGCGTTTCGTCGGCGCCACCCTGCAGAACACCACCAACCCCACCCTGCTCAAGGGCGGCTACAAGCACAACGTGATTCCGGAATCCGCCGAGGCCCTGGTCGACTGCCGTACCCTGCCCGGCCAGGAGCAACACGTCCTGGAAATCGTCCGGGAACTCGCCGGAAACGGCGTGGACGTGAGCTACGTGCACAAGGATGTTTCCCTCGAAGTGCCGTTCGCCGGCAACCTCGTGGACTCCATGATCGACGCCCTCCACAAGGAAGACCCCGGCGCCAAGGTGCTGCCCTACACGCTCTCGGGCGGGACGGACAACAAGTCCCTCAGCCGGCTGGGCATCACCGGCTACGGTTTCGCACCCCTGATGCTGCCGGACGACCTGGACTTCACCGGCATGTTCCACGGCGTCGATGAGCGCGTTCCCGCCGACTCCCTCAAATTCGGTGCCCGCGTCCTCAACACCCTGCTCAGCAACTACTGACGGGAACGCCCATGACCCCCGAGGACGTCCTGCCGGACGCGCTGCTGGAACGGATCCGCAGCCGCGCTGCCGGCTACGACCGGGACAACTCCTTCTTTCACGAGGACCTGGAGGAGTTGACGGAGGCCGGCTACCTGAAGTTGTTTGTCCCGGCGTCCGACGGCGGCATGGGCTTTGGCCTCGAAGCGGCGGCGCAGTGCCAGCGGAGGCTGGCAACGGCCGCCCCGGCCACTGCCCTGGCAATTAACATGCACCTGGTATGGACCGGAGTCGCCCACGTCCTGAAAGCCCGCGGGGACGACTCACTGGACTTTGTGCTCAAGGAAGCGGCCGGGGGAGAAATCTTCGCGTTCGGCAATTCAGAAGCGGGCAACGACGCTGTACTGTTTGACTCCCGTACCACCGCCGCGCCTCTGCCCGACGGCGGATACACCTTCACCGGCACCAAGATTTTCACCAGCCTTTCCCCGGTTTGGACGCGCCTGGGCATCTTCGGCAAGGACCCGGATGCCCGGGACGGCAGTGGTGAACTGGTTCACGGGTTCATCACCCGGGCAACAGGCGGCTACCGCATTCTGGACGACTGGGACACCCTCGGCATGCGGGCAAGCCAGTCCTCCACCACAGTCCTCGAGGGGGTGCAGGTCCCGGCCGACCGGATCTTCCGCAAGCTGCCAGTGGGACCGAACGCCGACCCGCTGATCTTTGCCATCTTTGCGTGCTTCGAAACGCTGCTCGCCGCAGTTTACACAGGCCTGGGGGAGCGGGCCCTGGCGATAGGCGTGGAAACCGTCAAGAGCCGCAGCTCCTTCAAAAACGGGGGACGCAGCTACGCCCAGGACCCGGACATCCGCTGGAAGGTTGCCGAGGCTGCCATGGCGATGGACAACCTCTACCCCCAGCTGAAGCTTGTTGCCGCCGATGTTGACGCCCTCACGGACCACGGCGGCCAGTGGTTTCCAAAGCTGGTGGGACTCAAGGTCAACGCCACGGAAACGGCGCGACGGGTGGTGGACCTCGCCATCCGCGTCAGCGGCGGATCCAGCTACTTCCGCGGCTCCGAACTCGAGCGGCTCTACCGGGACGTGCTCGCCGGAATGTTCCACCCTTCCGACGACGAGTCCGCGCACAACACGGTCGCGAACGCCTGGCTGGGACCGCTCGAGACCTAGACGGTCCGCCGGACTGACTGCTTTTTAGACGGTCCGCTGGACTGACTGCTTCCTAGACGGTCCGCTGGACCTGCATCACCTTGCGGCGGAGCCAGAAACGCCGGCCCCCGCCCACATAAAGCCTGCTGCGCTCCAGTTCCCACTTGCCGTACTCGGAGTGTTCCACCAGCCGGCGCCGGGCTTCATGCAGGGAATCGTTGGGGCTCACCGTCAGCACGAGGTACTCGTACTGCCTTAAATAGTCCCGTTCCCGCTGGACCGAGCTGGTGAGAAATTGTTCCTTCATTGCTCTCCATTTTCGTCCTTTTCCGGCTAACGTGAAGTCATGAGCATCGATCCGCGTGTCGCGCTTTCGTCCCTGACCACCGCTTTGGAAGAACACCTTATAGCAGCATCCAACCGCCGCGGAGATGGTGACCCATCCGTGGAGGCGGCGTTTTTTGCAGTGGCAGACGCGTTCGAGGTTTACGAGGACGCCCTCTACGAGGCCTACAACGAGGTAACCCCGCTGCAGGTCTTTGACGACGAGGACGAAGAGGACGAAGAAAGGGACGTGGACGACGAGGATCTCGAGATCGTCGAGGAATAGCGCCGGACCCTACGCCGCGGACACGTCCTCCAAAGCAAGGGCAATTTCAGGCGGAAGCGGCGTCAGTTGGGCTTCCAGGATTTCCTTCAGCTGCACAGGCGTGCGCGGACCCACAATTGCGGTGGCCACTCCGTGCTGCGATACAAGCCAGCTGAGCGCCACATCCTGCGGTGTCCGGCCCAGGCCCTTTGCCGCCATGCACACGGCTTCGACCGTCCGGGAGGGCTTTTCGTCCAGGTAAGGCTCCACGTAGGCAGCCCCGGACGAGGTGGCACCCCGGGACCCGGCGGGAATGCTGCCCCTGTACTTGCCCGTCAGCACACCCCGGCCCAGGGGAGCCCAGGCCATCAGCCCCATCCCGGCGTCTTCAACAGCGGGGATGAGTTCAGCTTCCGGCCTGCGCTGCAGGAAGGAATACTCGGCCTGCGCTGCTACCAGCGGAAAGCCCGCAACTGCCGCCGCCTTGGCCGTCTGCCAGCCGTTGAAGTTCGATACTCCTGCGTACCGCGCCCTGCCCGTACGGACTGCGAATTCCAGGGCTGAAAGCGTCTCGTCGAGAGGGACGTTCCCGTCCCAGGCCTGCGCAAACCAGATGTCCACGTAGTCGGTGCCGAGTCTCGCCAGGCTCCCCTCCAGGCCGGTGAGCATCGCGTTGCGTGACGTGTCGACGGCGCGCCGTCCGTCCGGCGTCGTCATTCCCGCCTTGGTGGAAATGGTCACCTCGGTGCGCGCCACCACGTCTCCGAGCAGCGTGCCCAGCATGGCCTCGGCCCGCCCGTCCGAGTAGGAAGCGGCCGTGTCCACATGCCGTCCGCCGGCATCGAGGAATGTGCGCAGCAGCCCGGAGGCGTCCTGTTCGTCCGTTTCGCCGGCCCAGTCCATGGTGCCGAGCGAGAGGGCCGAAACACGCAATCCACTGTTGCCGACGTAACGCTGCTGCATAGCAGCAAGCTTACGGCCAGAACCACCAGTACCCATGCCGTAGGGTCTTAGCGTGAACTGGTTTGAGGCGGCCCTGCTGGGCCTTGTGCAGGGACTGACCGAATTTCTACCCATTTCTTCAAGCGCACACCTGCGCATCCTTGGGCAATTCCTGCCCAATGCCGAGGATCCGGGAGCAGCTTTCACCGCCATCACCCAGCTGGGTACCGAGACTGCCGTCCTGGTCTACTTCTGGCGGGATATCGTCCGGATCGTAAAGGCCTGGGCCGGATCCCTGGCGGGGAAAGTGTCCCGGCAGGATCCCGACGTGCGGATGGGCTGGCTGGTGATCCTTGGCAGCCTGCCGATCATCGTGCTGGGCCTCCTTTTCCAGGACCAGATTGAGTCAGTGCTCCGGAGCATGTGGATCGTGGCCACCATGCTCATCGTTTTCGGCCTGCTCCTTGCGGTCGCGGACGCCGTCGGCAGGCAGGAACGCGACCTCAGCCGGCTGACCTACAAGCACGGCATCCTGTACGGCTTCGCCCAGGCCATGGCCCTGATCCCGGGTGTGTCCCGGTCCGGCGGCACAATCACCGCAGGACTCCTGATGGGGTACACCCGCGAGGCGGCTGCCCGGTATTCCTTCCTGCTGGCCATCCCGGCAGTGTTCGGCAGCGGGTTCTACCAGCTCTATAAAGTAGTTTCCAAGGAAGGCATCACCGGCCCTTACGGCCTGCCTGAGACCGCCCTGGCCACGGCCATCGCATTTGTGGTGGGCTACATCATCATCGGCTGGTTCCTGAAGTTTGTGTCCACCCGCAGCTACCGCCTGTTCGTCTGGTACCGGATCTTCCTGGGCCTGGCACTGTACCTGCTCCTTGGTTTCGGCGTCATCAGCGCCTAGCACTAGGCTTGGTCTGTGAAATCCTGGTCTTCCCGCCCCGTTCCTGCCCTGCCCGGAAGCATGCCTGCCGTCCGGCTGTTCGACACCGCAGCAGGCCGCGAGGTGGAATTAGAGCCTGAAAGCCGGCCGTCCATGTACGTCTGCGGCATCACGCCGTACGACGCCACCCACATGGGACACGCTGCCAGCTACGTGGCGTTCGACCTGCTGAACCGGGCATGGCGCGACGCCGGCAAGGATGTTTCGTACGTCCAGAACGTCACGGACGTGGACGATCCGCTGCTGGAACGCGCAACCGCCACCGGAGTGGACTGGCAGGAGCTCGCCGCGAGCCAGGTGGAGCTGTTCCAGACGGACATGGAGGCCCTCAACGTCCTGTCCCCGGACCACTACATCGGCGCCGTGGAATCCATCGGCCTGATTGTTCCCGAGGTGGAGCGACTGGTCAGCCTGGGGCTGGCGTACAAGGTGCCGGGCACCAACGGCGAGCCGGACGGGGATGTCTATTACGACGTCGAAGCGGCGGGCAAGCAGTCCGTGGCACCGGGTGCATGGTCCCTCGGAAGCATCTCCGGGCTGCCGGAAAGCGAGATGCTGGAACTTTTCGCTGAACGCGGCGGGGATCCGGGACGGCCGGGCAAGCGCCAGGCGCTGGATCCGCTGCTGTGGCGGGTGGCGCGGGAGGGTGAGCCGAGCTGGCCTGGCGGCAGCCTCGGCGACGGCCGGCCGGGCTGGCACATCGAATGCACCGTTATTGCGCAGAAGTACCTGCCATCGCCCTTCACGGTCCAGGGCGGCGGCTCGGACCTGATCTTTCCGCACCACGAAATGGGTGCCGGGCACGCCTACTCGCTCGCCGGGGTTCCGCTGGCCAGGCACTTCGCCCATGCCGGCATGGTGGGCCTGGACGGCGAAAAGATGAGCAAGTCCAAGGGCAACCTGGTGCTGGTTTCCAAACTCCGGGCAGCAGGGGAGGACCCTGCCGCCATCCGGCTGGCCATCCTCGCCCACCACTACCGCTCCGACTGGTCCTGGACGGATGAAGGGTTCGCCTCGGCCAAGGCTGATCTCGCCTCCTGGCGACGGGCGCTTGAGCACGCTCCGGAGCACTCCGCAGGGCCGCTGGTCGAGGAGATGCGCGCCGCGCTGGCGGCGGACCTCAACGCTCCGGCGGCCGTTGCGGCCATTTCGCGGTGGGCACGGTCAGCGAACGACGGCGGTGCCGCCGCCAGCGCGTCCGACCGGGCACTGGTGAAGGACGCGGTGGACGCCCTCCTGGGCATCCGTCTCTAGGTTTTCGGCGGCTTAACAAAAGAGGGCCTGGCCGGGATTCGTCCCGGGCAGGCCCTCTTCTGTCTACGTTCAGGGCCGGTCCTGTCCCCGCCGCTTGAGGTAGCGTTCGAACTCGCGCGCGATCGACTCGCCGGTGGCTTCTGGCAGGTCTGCGGTGTCCTTGGCCTCTTCCAGCTGGCGGACGTACGCTGCGATCTCCGGGTCCTCGGTGGCCAGCTCGTCCACCCCCCGTTCCCAGGCGTCGGCTTCCTCTGCCAGCTCATGCGTGTCCAGCGGGACCTGCAGCAACTCCTCGATCCGGTGCAGCAAGGCCAGCTGGGCCTTGGGGGAGGGAGCCTGCGCCACATAGTGCGGCACCGCAGCCCAGAGCGAGACCGTGGGAATTCCCGCCAGCAGCGCCACCTCGGACAGGACCCCAACAATTCCCACGGGACCTTCGTACTGCGACGCTTCCAGGTTCATGCGTTCCCGCAGGGGGGCATCGTCCGATGAGGTGCTGACCGGGATGGGCCTGCTGTGCGGCACGTCGGCGAGCAGCGCGCCAACCAGCACCACGTAATCAACGTTCAGCGCCTCCGCGTGCACCAGCAGCTCCGCAGTGTAGGCCCGCCATTTGTAGGACGGTTCCGTGCCCTGAACGAAGATAACGTCCACGTTGGAGTTGGGTGCACTCGCCTTGTAGATCCGGGTGGAAGGCCATTTGATCTTGCGTTCCCCGGCGGCATTCCGGCGGACCGTCGGCCGGGTGAACTGGAAGTCGTAATATTCGTCGGCGTCGATGGACGCCACCTTTTTGCCGCCCCACAGCTTGTTCAAGTAACGCAGCGAATCGCTGGCCGCTTCACCGGCGTCGTTCCAGCCTTCAAAGGCGGCCAGCATCACGGTCACGCGCTGCCCCTCAGCCACAGGCTGCAGGAACCGTTCCCGCTCGGGCCGGGCGCCCGGTGCGTCAGTGTCTCCCTCGAAGCTATTCATTTCTTCACCCTACGTCCAAGGTGCTTGCCCGCGCATGACATGAAGCAGCGCAATGCGCCAAAACGGTCCCTGCTGCGGTTACCAGTCTGGGATTCGCCAAGGGCGTAAGCCGTCAGGGTCCGCCCGGAAACTCCCCGTAGACTGGGGACATGCAGCCGCCAGCTTCCAGTTCCCCGCTCAAAGCCGTCCTCTGGGACATGGACGGGACCATCGTGGACACCGAACCTTACTGGATCGCCGCCGAGCGCGCCCTCGTTGAAGCCCATGGCGGCTCATGGTCGCACGAGCAGGCCATGCAACTGGTGGGCCAGGCACTGACGTTCTCGGCCGGGCTCCTGCAAAAAGCCGGCGTGCGGATGGAGATCAGGGACATCATCGACACCCTCACGGCACAGGTCATCAACAGTGTCAGGCAGCAGGTTCCCTGGCGGCCGGGCGCACGGGAACTGCTGGAAGAGCTCCATGAAGCGGGTGTGCGCTGCGCCCTGGTCACCATGTCCGAAGGCCCCCTTGCGCGGCAGGTAGTGGACAGCCTGCCCCGGCAATACTTTGAAGTATTGGTCACGGGGGACACCGTGTCCCGGGGCAAGCCGCATCCGGAGGCTTACCTCACGGCGGTGGAGCGGCTGCAGGAAACGGACCCGCAGCTGGGCATTGGGGACTGCGTGGCGCTGGAGGACTCTGCCCCCGGCGTGGCGGCAGCAGTGGCCTCCGGGGTTACCACCGTGGCTGTGCCCCACATCGTTCCCCTGCCAAAGGACAACCGGTACACCCTGTGGGAGAGCCTGTCCGGCCGTTCCGTTGCCGACCTGGAAGCACTGCTTCCCACAGCCGCACGCCAGGCGGGGCTGAAAGAGGAGCCGGCGGCCGCCCTCGGACACTCCCGTGACTGAAGCCCCCGCGCCCGTCCGCCGCGAAGGCATACCCCTGGGCAAAATAGCCGGGGTGCCAGTGGTGCTTGCCTACTCGTGGTTCATCATCGCCGCGTTCACCGTGATGGTGTACGGTCCGGTGCTGGGCCGGCAGAACCCCGCCCTTGGGGTCAGCGCCTACGTCGTGGCGTTCGCCTACGCGGTGCTGCTCCTGATTTCAGTGCTGGTCCACGAGCTCGCGCATGCGCTCACGGCCCGGATCTATGGATGGCCCACGCAGAAGATCGTCCTCAACCTGTGGGGCGGGCACACCCAGTTCGAGAGCTTCACGGCGTCGCCGGGCAGGTCGGTGCTGGTGGCGATGGCCGGCCCCGCGGCAAACTTCGCCCTTGCGGGCGGTGCCTGGCTGGTGCTCACTTCGGTTCCGATGGGAAGCGTCGCCGAAATCCTCACCAACATCTTCATGTGGGCCAACTTCCTGATCGCCGTGTTCAACGTCCTGCCCGGACTCCCGCTCGACGGCGGCCGGCTCGTGGAGTCCGCCGTGTGGAAAGCCACCGGAAGCCAGGCCAAGGGAACCATAGCCGCCGGCTGGGGCGGCAGGATCATTGTCGTCGCCATCGTGTTCTGGTTTATCCTGCGCCCGCTGCTTGCCGGCGACGAACCCGACTTCAGCCTGGTGATGATCACCGTCCTGGTGGGCGGGTTCCTCTGGATGGGTGCCTCGGCCTCCATCCAGCAAGGGACGCTCCGCAGCCGCCTCCCGCTGGTGAGCGCCGCGGCCCTGTCCACGCCCGCCGTCGGCCTTCCGGCAACAGCGTCAGTGCAGGAAGCGCTGCAGTACGGCGCAGGCCAAACCGCCGTGGTGGTGTACGGGCCGGACCGGCGGCCGCAGGCCGTGGTGGATCCCGCAGCGGTGGCAGCCGTTCCTGCGGCCGTGGCACACTCCACCCCCATCACGGCCGTCTCCTTTGCCCTGGCCCCAGGCGCCTACGTCCCTGAATGGGCAAAGGGACAGGAACTCATTACGTTCCTGTCACAGCTGGCCGGGCGGCACTACGCGGTGGTGGACCATAACGGGATCGTGACCGGGCTGCTGTCCCAGGACGCCGTGCTCGCCGCGATAACAGGGAAACGTCAACGGCCGGATGGGCGGCCGCAGGGCCACAACCGGTAGAGTTACCTGCCGGTGCGCACAGGCGCCGCAGAAGCCACCCCGTCCGGACCAGGACGTCCCATGCGTTGGCACCAAAGGTTTACAGGAGCGAGGAACATCATGAGCAGCGAGACTGCCGTCAACGAAGGCACAGCAGCCCAGGCCGGTACTGCCGGCAGCTCCCAGCCGGCTGGTGCTGCCCGGCGCCGGGGACCTTTCCGGGAGGGTGAACGCGTCCAGCTCACTGACGAGCGCGGGCGGATGAACACCATCACCCTCGAGCGCGGGGGAGCGTTCCACACCCACCGGGGCTTCCTCAACCACGACGACATCATCGGCAAGGTGGACGGCTCGGTGGTGGTCAACAACGTTGGCCAGCAGTACCAGACCCTCCGCCCGCTGCTCTCCGACTTCGTGCTCTCCATGCCGCGCGGCGCCGCCGTCGTTTACCCTAAGGATGCCGGCCAGATCGTCACCATGGCCGACATCTTTCCGGGGGCACGCGTCGTGGAAGCGGGCGTGGGATCCGGTGCGCTCTCCATCTCACTGCTCCGCGCCGTGGGTGACCAGGGCTACCTGCACTCGTTCGAACGGCGCCAGGAGTTCGCGGACATCGCCCGCGGCAACGTGGAAACCATCTTCGGCGGGCCGCACCCCGCGTGGCAGGTCTCGCTGGGCGACTTCCAGGAGGAAGTCGTCCGCAGCGAAGCCCCCGGCTCCGTGGACCGCGTGGTCCTGGACATGCTGGCACCGTGGGAATGCCTCGATGCCGTCGCCACCGTCCTGGCTCCCGGCGGTGTCTGGATCAACTACGTTGCCACGGTAACGCAGCTCTCCCGCACGGCGGAGGCCATTCGCGCGGACGGCCGGTTCACTGAGCCCGACGCCTGGGAATCCATGGTCCGCGGCTGGCACCTCGAAGGCCTCGCCGTCCGTCCCGACCACCGCATGGTGGCCCACACCGGCTTCCTCCTGGTGACACGCCGCCTTGCCGACGGCGTTACGGGGATCTCCGTCAAGCGCCGTCCCTCCAAGACGGAGTTCAACGAAGAGGACGTCAACGCCTGGACGCCTGGCGCCGTAGGGGAACGCCTGGTTTCCGACAAAAAACTCCGCCGCGCCGCCCGTGATGCGATCGCCGGCACCAACGTGAAGGAAGGCCCGGAGGTCACGAACTAGTCCACATTTCGGGAGTGTCCGTCCCCAGCCGCCTTCTTGGGACTAATGTCTTAATAAAGCGCAGGAAGGGGCTGATACAAATGGAGACTCCAAACCAGGACTCCGGGCGTACACCGGCAGAGCAGTCTGCCGCCAATGACCTCTCGGTTGCCGACCGCCAGGTCAACATCCTCCGGGACAAGCTCAGGCACATCGACCGCCAGTTGGCTGCCGCAACGCAGAACAACACCAAGCTGGTCAACATGCTCGAAACCGCGAAGGCCGAGATTCTCCGGCTCAAGAACGCGTTGGACCAGGAAGGACAGCCGCCGTACAGCTTTGGCACCATTCTCCAGCTGAACCCGAAACGGCTTCCAACCCCGGGCAGCAGCGGCCAGGCCGCCACCGAGGAATCGGTGGACATCTTCAACGCCGGCCGGAAGATGCGGGTCGGACTCAGCCCGCTGGTCAACATCAACCAGCTCGCGGTGGGCCAGGAGGTCCTGCTGAATGAGGCGCTCCTCATTGTTGCCGGCCTCGGCTACGAACGTGCCGGTGAGCTGGCGACGCTGAAGGAGATGCTCGGAGCCGACCGCGCGCTGGTGGTCGGCCGCGCCGACGAAGAGCGGGTAGTCCGGTTGTCGGGCGCCCTCCTTTCCGAAAAGCTCCGGGTGGGCGATGCCCTTTCCATCGACTCGCGTACCGGGTATGCCCTGGAGAAGGTGCCGCGTTCCGAAGTCGAAAACCTGGTGCTGGAGGAAGTCCCGGACATCACCTACGAGGACATCGGCGGTTTGGGACCGCAGATCGAACAGATCCGCGACGCCGTTGAGCTTCCCTTCCTGCATCCGGACCTTTACCGCGAACACGGGCTCAAGGCACCCAAGGGCATCCTGCTCTACGGTCCTCCCGGCTGCGGCAAGACCCTCATTGCCAAGGCTGTGGCCAACTCCCTGGCCGCCCGCGCCGCCGAACGCTCCGGCAACATCGACCTGAAGAGCTACTTCCTCAACATCAAGGGCCCCGAACTTCTGGACAAGTACGTGGGCGAGACGGAGCGGCACATCCGGTTGATTTTCTCCCGTGCCCGCGAAAAGGCGTCGGACGGCAGCCCGGTAGTGGTGTTCTTCGACGAAATGGATTCGCTGTTCCGCACCCGCGGCACCGGCATCTCCTCCGACGTCGAAACAACCATCGTGCCCCAGCTCCTGAGCGAGATCGACGGCGTGGAGCGGCTGGACAACGTCATCGTCATCGGCGCCTCCAACCGTGAGGACATGATTGACCCCGCAATCCTTCGGCCCGGCCGCCTGGACGTCAAGGTCAAAATCCAGCGCCCGGACGCCGAAGCAGCGGCGGACATCTTCAACAAGTACATCACCACGGACCTGCCGTTCCACGAGTCGGACCTGGCGGAACACAACGGGGATGTCCAGGCCACGGTGGATGCCATGGTGCAGCGCACGGTGGAAGCAATGTACTCCACGGACAAGTCGAACGAATTCCTGGAAGTCACGTATGCCAACGGCGATACCGAGATGCTGTACTTCAAGGATTTCAACTCCGGCGCCGTGGTCCAGAACGTTGTGGACCGGGCCAAGAAGTACGCCATCAAGGACCTCCTGACCACGCACCAGAAGGGGCTCCGGATAGAGCACCTGCTGCGGGCAGTGGTGGACGAATTCCGTGAACATGAGGACATGCCCAACACCACCAACCCCGACGACTGGGCCAGGATCTCCGGCAAGAAGGGCGAGCGGATCACCTACATCCGCACCATCGTTCAGGGCAAGGCCGGCCAGGAACCCGGCAAGTCGATCGAAACCATGCCCACCACGGGACAGTATCTATGACGGCTGCACCCGAGCCCGCCGCCGGGGGAGCGCTCCCGGCAGGCGGGGCCATGCGGGTCATGGGCGCGGAAACCGAATACGGCATCCATGCCCCCTCCGCACCCTCCGCCAACGCAACCATGATGAGCGCCCGGGTGGTTCAGGCCTACGCCCAGGTCACGCGCCAGCGCGCCGCCGGAGGTGCCGAAACCCGCTGGGATTACACCGACGAAGAGCCGCTGCATGACGCGCGGGGCTGGACCGTCGACCGTGCATCCGCCCATCCCAGCCAGCTGACGGACCAGCCGCCGGTGCTGGACGCCGAAGCGGTGGCCCTGGCCTACGGCCGCGAGGAACTTGAGCTTGACGGACAGGACGAATCAGGCACGCTCCTGATGAATATGGTGCTCGGCAACGGCGCACGGCTGTACGTCGACCATGCGCATCCCGAATACTCCAGTCCGGAAGTCACGAATCCGCGGGATGCGGTGGTCTGGGACGCCGCCGGCGACCTCGTTGCCCTGGCGGCGGTTCGGCGGCTGGCGGCCGACCCCAACCTTCCGCCCGTGAACCTCTACAAGAACAACACGGACAACAAGTCAGTCTCCTACGGCTCCCACGAAAATTACCTCATGCCGCGGTCGGTTCCCTTTGGGGACATCGTGCGGGGGCTGACTCCGTTCTTCGTGACCCGCCAGATCTTTTGCGGGGCCGGCCGGCTGGGCATCGGACAGGACAGCTCCACGCCCGGTTTCCAGATCAGCCAGCGCGCCGACTTTTTTGAGGCGGAAGTGGGGTTGGAAACGACCATCCGAAGGCCCATCATCAACACCCGGGACGAGCCCCACGCCACGGCCGACAAGTACCGCCGCCTGCACGTCATCATCGGCGACGCCAACCTCAGCCAGGTCTCCAACTACCTCAAGTTCGGGACCACGGCGATGGTCCTGAGCCTGATCGAGGCCGGCCTGGCGCCAAAGGTTGAGGTGCATGAGCCTGTCCAGGCCCTGCAGGCGGTCAGCCATGACACCTCGCTGACGGCCATGCTCCGCCTGGTTGACGGCCGCAGGGTGACGGCGTTGGACCTGCAGTGGATGTACCACGAGGCTGCGGCGAAGCTCGCGCAGGACACCGGCGTCGGCGATGCGGTGGACGGCGACGGGCACACCCATGATGTCCTGGAGCGTTGGGCAACCGTCCTCACCCAGCTGGACGGCAACCGGGCAGCAGCAACCAGCTCGGTTGAATGGCTCGCCAAGCTTTCCCTCCTGGACGGGTACCGCCAGCGCGACGGCCTGGAATGGAACGATGCCCGCCTGGGCCTCGTGGATTTGCAGTGGGCAGACATTCGGCCGGAAAAGGGCCTTTACTACAGGTTCCTCGCCCGGAACAGGATGCAAAGGATTGTCAACGACGGCGCTATCGCTGCCGCCGTGGGTGAACCCCCGGCTGATACCCGCGCGTTCTTCCGCGGCAAGTGCATCAGCAGCTTCGGCAAGGACGTGGTGGGGGCCAGCTGGGACTCGGTCATCTTCGATGTACCAGGTTACGGGCGGCTTCAGCGGGTGCCTACCAGGGAGCCCTTGCGGGGAACCAAAGCGCTCACCGGTCCGTTATTCGAACGCTATCGGGAAGCGGGTCCCTTCCTCGGCGAGCTCCTGGGACATAACACCGCTCCGCCTGCGGCGTAAACCGCGCAGGAAGGCCGCTACCGTGGCAGGATGGGGATATTGGAGGATCCGCCGGATCCGCTGACCCACAAAGGGAGGGATAACGATGGCAGGCCAGGAGCAGCAGCAGCCGCAATCACGCGACAGCCAGGTCGACGAAGACATTCCTGAGGCGCCGCCCGCACCGCCCGAAGCACAGGCTTCGGCATCAACGGAAGGTGTGGACGATCTCCTCGATGAAATCGACGGCGTCCTCGAATCCAATGCCGAAGAGTTCGTCCGGGCATTCGTCCAAAAAGGCGGCCAGTAACCGGACCGGCACGCGGCGGAAGCCCCGGACGGCCGGAATCTGTACGAACGTTGAAGTTCTACTTTCAAGGAGTGCATGAGTGCAGGAATCAACCGCCAACCAGGTAGCCGCCAACGCCACCTCGTCCTTTACCGAACATCTGCAGCGGGACCGGCCTGAACTTCTGCCGTTCAACCGGTCGCCCCAGGGAGCCGCGTCCACGGCCGCCCCGCTGCAGGTTCCGCACGCCACCACCATTGTTGCCATGAGCTACGGGGACGGCGTGCTGATGGCGGGTGACCGGCGTGCCACCATGGGCAATGTGATTGCCAGCAGGCACATCGAGAAGGTGTTCCCCGCGGACCGGTTCTCCGTCCTGGGCATCGCGGGAACCGCCGGCATTGCCATCGACCTGACGCGGTTGTTCCAGGTTGAACTCGAACACTACGAAAAAATCGAAGGCACGCTCCTCAGCCTGGAAGGCAAAGCCAACAGGCTGGGGGCCATGATCCGCGGCAACCTCCCGCTCGCCCTGCAGGGCCTGGCCGTGGTCCCGCTGTTCGCCGGCTTCGACACCAGTGCAGGTGTGGGCAGGCTCTTCTCCTATGACGTGACCGGTGGACGGTATGAGGAACACGAACACCACAGCGTAGGGTCCGGCTCAGTCTTCGCCCGCGGAGCCCTGAAGAAATTGTGGCGGCCCAACCTGACCGCGGCCGAGGCACTGGCCGTCGCAGTAGAGTCCCTGTACGACGCCGCCGACGACGACTCCGCCACCGGCGGTCCGGACACCGTCCGCAAGTTGTGGCCCGTGATCTACACAGTGGACAGCTCCGGCGCCCGCAGGGTTGACGAGGCCGAACTCGCGGCAGCCGCAAGGAACGTCATCGAAGCCCGTACCATCGCCGGACGGGAGGCCTGAGATGACCCAGCAGTTTTACGTATCACCTGAACAGCTGATGAAGGACCGTGCGGACTTCGCACGGAAAGGCATCGCCCGCGGCAGGTCCGTAGTGGTCGTCAGCTGCGCCGACGGCATCGCGCTCGTGGCCGAAAACCCCTCGCCGTCACTGCACAAGATCGGTGAGATCTACGACAAAATCGCCTTCGCCGCCGTCGGAAAATACAACGAGTTTGAAAGCCTTCGCCAGGCGGGCGTCCGGTACGCGGATGTCCGCGGATACTCCTACGACCGTGAGGACGTGACGGCACGTGGCCTTGCCAGCGTCTATGCGCAGAGCCTGGGCGCCGTTTTCACCGCCGAGCAAAAACCGTTCGAGGTGGAACTTGCGGTAGCCGAGGTAGGCCCCACCCAGGCAGAGGACCACCTCTACCGGCTGACCTTCGACGGTTCCATTGCAGACGAACACAGCTTCGTGGTCATGGGCGGCCAGGCCGACAAAGTTTCCTCTGCAATCGAAGGCGGCTGGCGGAGCACCTTGAACTTCTCCGAAGCGGTGCGGCTGGCCCTGACCGGCCTGGCGCCGGCACCCGAATCGGAAGAACAGGCCAAGGCACTGCCGGCGAGGGCGCTGGAGGTTGCGGTTCTGGACAGGATGTCCGAGAGCTCGCGCGGGTCCCGGCGCGCCTTCCGCCGGTTGAATGACGCGGACATCACTGCACTGCTGGCCTAGGAGGAGACATGGACAAGCGGATCTTCGGTATCGAAACCGAATTCGGCATCTCGTACTCGAGCCCCGATTCGCGGCCCCTTGCCCCGGAAGAGGTGGCACGCTACCTCTTCCGCAAGGTGGTCAGCTGGGGACGCTCGTCCAATGTGTTCCTGACCAACGGCTCCCGGCTTTACCTGGACGTGGGCTCGCACCCCGAATATGCCACGGCAGAGTGCGACGACCTCGCACAGCTGATTGCCCACGACCGGGCAGGGGAGCTTATCCTTGACGACCTCGTGGATGAGGCCCAGGCCCGCCTGGCTGCGGAAGGTTTCAACGGAACGGTCTACTTGTTCAAGAACAACACCGACTCCGCCGGGAACTCCTACGGCAGCCATGAAAACTACCTCATTCCGCGCCGCGGCGAATTCTCCCGGTTAGCCGAGATCCTGATCCCGTTCCTTGTCACCCGCCAGCTGATCGCCGGTGCGGGCAAGATCCTGAAAACCCCGCACGGGGCAACGTACGCGTTCTCCCAGCGTGCGGACCACATCTGGGAGGGCGTTTCCTCGGCCACCACCCGTTCACGGCCGATCATCAATACCCGCGACGAGCCGCACGCGGACGCCGAGTTCTACCGCCGGCTGCATGTCATCGTGGGCGACTCCAACATGTCCGAGGCCACCGCCCTGATGAAGGTGGGAACGGTGGACCTGGTCCTGCGGATGATCGAAGCCGGGGTCATCATGCGGGACATGCGCATGGAGAACCCCATCCGCAGCATCCGCGAAATCTCACACGACCTCAGCGGCAGGGCACTGGTCCGGCTGGCCAACGGCCGCCAGCTCACGGCACTGGAGATCCAGCAGGAGTACCTGTCCAAGGTCACGGCCTTCGTCCAGGAGCACGGCGCGCACAACCCGCACGTTCCGCTAATCCTTGATCTGTGGGAGCGGACGCTGAAAGCGATAGAGACCGGCGATTCAAGGAGCATCGACACCGAGATCGACTGGGCCATCAAAAAGAAGCTGATGGACAACTACCGCGAGCGGCACGGCCTGGGACTGGACTCGCCGCGGATCGCGCAGCTGGACCTCACCTACCATGACATTTCCCGAGCGCGAGGCCTCTTCTACCTCCTGCAGTCCCGTGGTGCCGTGCGGCGGATCGTCGACGACACCGTGATCAAGGACGCGGTTGACGCCCCGCCCCAGACCACCCGCGCCAAGCTCCGCGGCGACTTTGTGCGCCGGGCGCAGGAACTGGGCCGTGACTACACCGTGGACTGGGTGCACCTGAAGCTCAACGACAGGGCCCACCAGACCATCCTGTGCAAGGATCCCTTCCGCAGCGTGGACGAGCGGGTGGATGCATTGCTCGACTCTATGGGCTGACTCCCAGCTTCAGGGGCTATTCTGGATAAGGCCCTTTACCGGGACCTGCCGCGATTGCTGCCGCCGCCCGCGGAGCGTCGCATCCATCCTGCCCCGACGAAAGTTCTTCTACGTGCGCCGACTACTAGCAATCCTTCTTCCCGGTCTGCTGCTGCTTACCGCTTGTGGCGGGCCCGCCGCCGAGCCGGAACCCACCAGCCAGTCTGCCGGGGAGACTGCAAAGTTCGACTCCCTTAAACTGACCGACAACGGGGACAAGAAGGCTCCGGGCGTGGAATTCACCAAGCCGCTCGAAGTCGCCGAGCCCACCGTAAAGGTGATCACCGAAGGTACCGGGGAAAGGGTGAAGGCGAACCAGATCGCCAATATCTCGGTCCTCGCCCTCAATGGCACCGACGGCTCCACCCTTGAGGACACGTTCCCGAATGAGC
The DNA here is from genome assembly GCF_046605375.1 of Arthrobacter sp. MPF02. Classification (GTDB taxonomy): domain Bacteria; phylum Actinomycetota; class Actinomycetes; order Actinomycetales; family Micrococcaceae; genus Arthrobacter. The sequence goes on from NZ_CP176772.1 coordinate 1,938,306, forward strand.
CGGAGCCCCTGGAGCTCAACGAGGAGCTGAAGACCGGCAGCGAAGTGATCTACAACGCCTTCGTTGGTGCGAAGGTGGGCTCCAGCCTCGCCCTCGCAGTACCCGGACAGGCTGCAGCCGCCGGAGCCGAAGCCCAGCCCACGCAGCTCCTGGTCATCAAGGTGCTGTCAGCGACCGACGTGACGCAGCCGCTGGAAAAGCCCGAAGGCGAGACTGTCACGCCGCCTGCCGGACTTCCCACCGTGACCGAAAAGGACGGCAAGCCGGAGATCAACGTGGAAGGCGTTGCCGCGCCCACAGCCCTGGTGTCCCAGGACCTCATCAAGGGCAACGGCGCAGTGGTCAAGGAAACCGACACCCTGACCGTCAACTACGTCGGCGTCACCCTCGTTGGCGGCACCAAGTTCGACTCAAGCTTTGACCGCGGCGAACCTGCAAGCTTCCCGCTCACCGGCGTCATCAAGGGCTGGACGCAGGGCCTGGCGGGCAAGACCGTAGGCTCCCGCGTCCTGCTGGTCATCCCCAAGGACCTGGCGTACGGCGACGCCGGGCAGGGCGAAGCCAAGGGTGACCTGGTGTTCGTGGTGGACATCCTCGGCGCCAAGTAACAAGACTTACAACCACACCGCGGCTTCCGCGGTAGCCAACGCAGCCCCAGATAAAGGAGTAGCCATGTCATTTGGTCAGCGCCAGTTCGACCGCCAGAAGCCCGAGATCGACTTCCCGGAAGGCGACGTCCCCACTGAATTGGTCATCACGGACCTCATCGAGGGCGACGGCCGGGAAGCCAAGGCCGGCGACACCGTATCCACCCACTACGTCGGCGTGGCCTGGTCCACCGGCGAGGAATTCGATGCTTCCTGGAACCGCGGAACGCCCCTGGACTTCCGCGTCGGCGTCGGCCAGGTCATCCAGGGCTGGGACCAGGGCCTGCTGGGCATGAAGGTGGGCGGCCGCCGCCGGCTGGAAATCCCCTCCGAGCTGGCGTACGGCTCCCGCGGTGCCGGTGGTGCCATCAAGCCGAACGAGGCCCTGATCTTCGTGGTGGACCTGGTCGGCGTCCGCTGATCGGGGGCGCCGGCAGCAGTGCAGCAGTAACGGCATCCCGGTTCCACCAGTGAAAGCGCGGCAACCTTCGGACAGTAGTCCGGAGGTTGCCGCGCTTTTCTGCGTTCCGCCGGGAGTTTAGTAACGTAACCAGAGTGTCCGCATCCCGCACAGAACGACTCCTCAACCTGCTGATCGCGCTCCTGAACACGCGGTACGGCCTCCGCCGCAGCGAACTGCGGGACAAGGTCTATCACGACACCTCAGGCAACGATGTAGCTTTCGGCCGGATGTTCGAACGCGACAAGAATGACCTCCGCCAGTTCGGCTTCGAAGTGGAAACGCTGACGGAGCTGGGCTGGAGCGAGGACGACCCCGCCACCACCCGCTACCGGATCGGCAAGGAATCGAACCGGCTCCCGGACGTCCAGCTGGACCCGGAGGAGTGGACCGTCCTTCTTCTGGCTTCGCAGCTGTGGGAACGTGCCGCCCTCGGCTCAGCCGCCCAGAGCGCCCTTCGCAAGCTCCAGGCGACGGGCCGGACGTCCGAGGTGCAACTGCCTGCCGGCCTCCAGCCCCGTATCAAGCCCGCAGGGCAGGCATTTGATGACCTGGTCAATGCCATGCACGCCGGGCGGCCCGTGACGTTCCGGTACCTGGCCGGAAGCACCGGCAAGGAAGAGCAGCGGACTGTCGAACCCTGGGGCCTCGGCAGCAGGTTCGGGCAGTGGTACCTTGTCGGCTTTGACCGGGCCCGGCAGGCGGCCCGGCACTTTCGGTTATCCCGCCTTACCAGCGCAGTCAGCATCATGGAACGGGAACGCTACTCACCTCCTGCGGACTTCGACGTCCGGCAGGAACTTGACCGCCTGCCGGAACTGCCGCTGCGCAGCGCCGTCGTAAACGTCAGGGAAGGACGCCTGCTCGCACTCCGCCGCCGGGCGCTGGAAAGTGTCCCGGCCGCCCCTGCACCGGCCCTGCCGGGCTTCGACCGGCTGGCCATCCAGTACCGGGATCCGGAAGTCCTGGCGGAGGAACTGGCCTCCTACGGGCCTGACGCCGTGGCGGCGGCACCGGAGGAGCTCGTAGCAGCGGTGCGCCGCAGGCTCCGTGCGGCAGCGGACTTCAGCGCCTCGCAAGTGCCGAGGTACTCTTTCCCGTCCGCCCGTCCGCGGACGGCCCGGCCCCGGACTTCGGAGGACCAGCTCAAGCGGATGCTTCAGCTGGTGCCCTTCCTGGTGCATAACCAGGGCCTGCACATCCAAGAGGTCGCCAGCCGTTTCGGGATAACCCGCAAGGAGCTTGAGGACGACCTGCGCATCCTCATCTGCTCGGGCCTGCCCGAGGGCTACCCGGACGACCTCCTGGACATTCAGTGGGAAAACGACCATGTCTTCATCACCCAGGACCTGGACCTTACGAGACCCGTGCGGTTCACGGTGGACGAGGCGTGCGCCCTGCTGACGGGTCTGGAAACCCTCAACGGACTGCCGGGCATTGCCGAGGGCGGCGCACTCGAATCGGTGACCCTCAAACTGCTGGCAGCGGCAGGGCAGGAAGGGCTGCGCGCGGCATCGCTCTCCGGGCCCCGGATCGGGCCTGCGGACGCGTCCACGCACTCCGTCGTCCGCCAGGCCATCGAGGGCCGGGAGCAGCTGCACCTGAGGTACCTGTCTCCGCAGCGGGACAAGGTGACCGAACGGGACGTCGATCCGCTGCGGCTCTACTCGCTGGACAACACCTGGTACTTTGAGGCCTACTGCCATCTGGTCGAAGGACTGCGGAATTTCCGCCTTGACCGGATCCAGGACGTCCGCCCCAACGGCCGGCCGGCGGCGGCGGACATCACTCCCGGGACAGGGGTCCCGGCCAAGCTGTTCACACCGAACGACGACGACACCACGATCATCCTCCAGCTCACCCGCCAGGGGAGGGGACTGGCGGACGACTACTACGCGGAGCGGACGGCGGAACTTCCCGACGGCGGCCTGGTGGCCGAGGTCCGGTTTGGCAACACCGCCTGGCTGCCGATGTTCGTTGCCCAGCACGGCGGTGCCGCACGCATCCTCGCACCGGCAGAAGTGGCCGACGCGGCGCAGGACTGGCTGGACGCATCACTGGCAAGCTACGGCGGATAGACTTTTCAGCATGCCTTGGTGGTCCTGGATCCTTCTGTGGGTGGCGCTGGTTGCCGTCTCCCTGCTGTTCTACGTCCTTTTGGGCATCCGTCTCTTCCGGAAGTTCATGGCAACGGTCAAGGACCTGGGCGCAGCCGGCGAAAAACTGGGCCGACTGGGTCTGCTTCCGGAAGCTGCAGAAACTGCCGCAGCTGCCGGCCCGCCGGCGGGCTCCGCTGTTTTTGCCTCACCCGCCGACATGCGACATGATTACGAGGCATCCACATCGGCACGGCGGAAAGAACGCCGCCGCCGGAGGGTCCAGCGCAAGGCGGACCGGGGCCAGCCACAGGCGCTCGGGGATCTCGACTTCACATAGAAGTAGGATGTATTTAGAGGAAAGGATTTCCCATGGGAAGACTCTTTGATGGCCCCTGGCCCATCGTCATTATCATCGTTGTCGCTTTGCTTCTCTTCGCAGCGCCCAAGCTTCCGGCCATGGCACGCAGCCTCGGACAGTCCATGCGGATCATCAAGTCCGAGGTCAAGGAGATGAAGAACGACGGCAAAACCGATACCACCGACGCTTCCGGCCCGGTAGAGGGCACCATCGTGAACCACCCCAAGGCGAAGCCCGGTGAGCCGACAGACGGCACAGACGTCCCGCCGTCGAACCGCGCCTGACCCCCAGTGGCACTGTCGCGGGCCCGTAAAGCCAATCCCGAGGGGCGGATGTCCCTCTGGGACCACCTCAAGGAACTCAAGAACCGCCTCATCAAGTCCGCGATCGGCGTCGTCATCGGTGGCGTCGGAGGCTGGATACTTTACGATCCGCTGCTGAAGGCGCTGGCCGATCCCGTCAACCGGATTTCCCAGCAGACCGGAGGGCTTTCCGCGATCAACTTCGGGACGATTGCTTCGCCCTTCGACTTCAAGCTCCAGATGTCGCTCCTGATCGGGGCCGTCATTTCCAGCCCCATCTGGATCTACCAGCTGTGGGCCTTCATCACCCCCGGCCTGACGTCCAAGGAGCGCCGGTACACGCTCGGCTACATGGCCGCCGCCGTCCCGCTGTTCCTCGCCGGGATCTGGGCCGGATGGCTCGTGGTACCCCAGGTGGTCCGGGCACTGACCCAGTTCACTCCCGACGGCTCCTCGAGCGTGATTGACGCACGGACGTACATCGAATTCGTGACGCGGATGGTGCTGGTCCTGGGCATCGCGTTCCTGGTCCCGGTGGTACTGGTGGGCGTCAACATGGCCGGCGTCGTTTCCGGCCGGACCATCCTCAAGGCATGGCGTATCACGGTGTTCCTGGTCTTCGTCCTGGCCGCCATCGCCGCTCCCGGCGCGGATGCGATTTCCATGTTCATGCTGGCGGGGCCCCTTCTGGTGCTGTTCTTCGCCGCCATCGGTATCTGCCTCATGAATGACAAGCGGCGCGCCCGCCGCGAGGCCAGGAGGGCCGCCGAGACCGAGGCCACAGCCGACATTGCCACCCCCAGCAGTGAGCTGAAGAACCTCTAAATCCCATTAGGCTTGGTGTATGTCCTCCAACACCGGTCCGTTTCCTGATTCCGAAGAACTGTCACCGGCCGAGCGGTACCGCGCCAGCGCATTGCGCAGGGCCGAGGCAGCGACGGACCTGGGAGCGTTCATGCGCACCCTGGACTTCGAACTGGATGACTTCCAAAAACAGGCCTGCCGGTCACTGCAGGACGGCAGGGGAGTGCTGGTCGCGGCCCCCACCGGAGCCGGCAAGACCATCGTGGGCGAGTTCGCCATCTATTTGGCAATCAAGCGTGGCCTCAAGGCCTTTTACACCACACCCATCAAAGCGCTGAGCAACCAGAAGTTCACCGAACTTGGCGACAAATACGGCGCCGACAATGTGGGGCTCCTGACCGGCGACACCAGTATCAACGGTGACGCTCCGGTGGTGGTCATGACCACCGAGGTACTCCGCAACATGCTCTACGCCGATTCCGCCACCCTGGACGACCTGGGCTACGTGGTGATGGATGAGGTGCACTACCTGGCAGACCGCTTCCGCGGAGCCGTGTGGGAGGAAGTGATTATCCACCTCCCCAGCGAAGTGCAGGTGGTCTCCCTCAGCGCCACCGTGTCCAACGCCGAAGAGTTCGGCGCCTGGCTGGACACCGTCCGCGGCGACACGGACATCATCGTCTCTGAGCACCGGCCCGTTCCCCTCTGGCAGCACGTGATGGTGGGCCGGCAGATCATGGACCTGTTCGCCGGGGAAACCACGTTCGATGAGATTGCGCCGCCTGTTGACACGGGCGATACAAAGCGGGATTCCAGGAAGGACAGCGCCGGGAGCCGGGGCTTCGACGTGAACCCGGACCTCCTGACTGTCGCGAGAAGCGAAAGCATGCAGGGCTTCCGCGCCAGGTCCGGGCCCGGCGGCCGCGGCCAGCGGGGCCGGCGCGGAAACGACCGGCCGGGCGGGGCAGGCGACCAACGGGGAGTACGCCCCGCAAGCCGTCCGCAGGTTATCGCCAGCCTTGACCGGATGGACCTGCTGCCCGCAATCACGTTCATCTTCTCCCGGGCCGGCTGTGACGCGGCCGTGGCCCAGTGCGTCGGTTCCGGGCTGTGGCTGACCACGGAGAAGGAGCAGCGGATCATCGCGCAGCGGGTCGACGAGGCAGGGCATGACATCCCGCCCGACGACTTGGACGTCCTGGGCTTCTGGACGTGGCGGGACGGGCTGATCCGGGGTTTCGCCGCCCACCACGCGGGCATGCTGCCTACGTTCAAGGAAGTGGTGGAGAAACTTTTCGCTGACGGCCTGGTCAAGGCGGTCTTCGCAACGGAAACGCTCGCCCTCGGAGTCAACATGCCCGCACGTTCCGTGGTGCTTGAGAAACTGGACAAGTTCAACGGTGAAGCCCATGTGGACATTACCGCCGGCGAATACACCCAGCTGACCGGGCGGGCCGGCCGGCGCGGCATCGACGTCGAAGGCCACGCAGTGGTCCTGTGGCAGCCGGGGACGGACCCGACCGCCGTCGCCGGCCTGGCGTCCCGGCGCACCTACCCGCTGAACTCGAGCTTCCGGCCCACGTACAACATGAGCATCAACCTCCTTGCGCAGTTCGGCAGGGTCCGGGCGAGGGAGATCCTTGAGTCATCCTTTGCCCAGTTCCAGGCGGACCGGTCGGTGGTTGGCCTGGCCCGGCAGGTGCGCAGCAGGGAAGAATCCCTGGCCGGGTACGCCAAGTCCATGACCTGCCACCTGGGCGACTTCACCGAGTACGCGCGCCTGAGGCGGGAGCTGTCGGATGCCGAACATTCCGCCTCGCGCACCACGTCGAGGGCACGGAAGTCGCTTAGCGAGGATTCACTGGCACGGCTGCTTCCCGGCGATGTGGTGGACGTTCCAGGCGGCAGAGCGCCGGGCCCGGCCATCGTGCTCAGCGCGGACCACAGCAGCCGTGAGCCGCGGCCGGCCGTGTTGACGCTCGACAACCAGCTGCGCAGGATCGGTTTCGATGACCTTGAGGGGCCCATCTCTCCCGTTACCAGGATACGGATCCCCAAATCGTTCAATGCAAAGGTGCCCAAGTCGCGCCGGGACCTGGCCTCATCCGCCCGGAATGCGCTGCGGGAAAACCGGCCCCCTGCCCCCGGCCATAACCGCAACAACGATTTCGGCCGGGCCGCAGCCATGCCCAACCAGGAAAAGCGCATCGCGGACCTGCGGCGTGCCCTCCGTGCACATCCCTGCCACGGATGCAACGAACGCGAAGACCACGCCCGGTGGTCGGAGCGCTGGTGGAAGCTCCGGCGCGAGACGGACGGACTGGTCCGGCAGATCCAGGGCCGCACCAACACCATCGCCAAGACCTTCGACCGGGTCTGTGATGTCCTCTCCGTTTACGGCTACCTGGAAGATGCCGGGGAAGGCAGGCTCAACATCAGTCCGGCGGGCCAGCGGCTCCGGCGGATCTACGGCGAGAAGGATCTGCTGATTTCCCAGGCATTGCGGCTTGGTGCTTTCGACGACCTGGACGCCGCCGAGGTTGCTGCCCTTGCCAGTGCCCTGGTCTACCAGGCCAAGCGTGAGGACCGCGGGCTCCGGCCGCGGATGCCCAGCGTCTCGCTGGAAACAGCCGTGGACATCGTGGTGCGGGAGTGGTCTGCCCTGGAGGACGTGGAAGAAGAGAACAAGCTTCCGCTGACGGGCGAACCGGAACTCGGCCTCATCTGGCCGGTGTACAAATGGGCCCGCGGGCGCCACCTCCAGGATGTTCTGAGCGGTACGGACCTCGCTGCAGGCGATTTTGTGCGCTGGGTCAAGCAGGTGGTGGACCTCCTGGACCAGCTGGCCAAGATCCCTGGCCTTGATCCCCGCCTCGCCAGGCTCTGCGCCGACGCCATCTCCATGATCCGCCGCGGCGTCGTGGCCTATTCCTCCGTCCTTTAACCTTCCCAGCCCCAGCGCCGCTTCGTCCCACCCAGGAGCCCTTCCGCATGCCTCATTCCGGTCCCGCTGCACCGTCCCGATCCAAAGCTGTTCTCTACCGCAACGGCTCCGTCTACACCGCCGCCGATCCTTTTGCCACCGCCATGCTTGTGGACGGAGATACCGTGGCGTGGGTGGGATCGGAGCAGGCGGCGTCCTCCATTGCGGACAGTTCGATGGACGTCTTAAACCTCCGGGGCGCGCTCGTGGCGCCCGGCTTTGTCGACTCGCATGCCCACCTGACCGAGACCGGCCTTGCCCTGGAATCCCTGCAGCTTGCAGGAGTTGGCTCGGCGCGTAAGCTGCTGGACGCCGTTGCCAGGGCCGGCGGGGAGGGGCCTGTCCTCGGGCACGGCTGGGATGAAACCACCTGGGCCGACCCGGCGCTGCCCAGCGCGGAGGAACTGGACCGCGCAGCGGCTGGCCGGCCCGTCTATCTTTCCCGGGTGGACGTCCACTCCGCTTTGGTTTCAACGTCGCTTGCCCGGACAGCGGACCTTGGCCGCCGGGACGGGTTCGACGGCGGTGCGCGCGTCACGCGTGCCGCCCACACGGCGGCACGGCAGGCCACCCGCCGGCTGCCGCAGGAGGACCTGCGCCGGCACCAGCAGCGTGCGTTGTCCGAAGCCGCGGCAAACGGTTACGTGGCCGTAGCGGAAATGGGTGCACCGCATATCGGCGGGGCGGAGGACCTCCGCATTGCCGGAGCATGGAACAAGCCTGCACCCGACAGTGCACCGGTTCCCGAGGTCCTCCCGTACTGGGGCGAACTGGCAACCTCGGAAGAGCACGTTCACAGCCTGGTAGACCAGTTTGGCTTCGGCCTGCGCGGCCTCGCCGGTGACCTTAACATCGACGGTTCGGTGGGCTCGCGGACTGCCGCCCTGCGCTCCGGCTACACCGACGCGCCGGACGAACGGGGCACCCTGTACCTGAGCGTTGAGCAGGCCGCTGCGCATCTCGCCGCATGCTCCCTGGCCGGCATCCAGGGCGGCTTTCACATCATCGGAGACGCCGGACTCGACGCAGCGCTGTCAGCCCTCGACCTCGCCGCGCAGCAGGTGGGGGAACAGCGCGTGCGTGCGGCGGGCCACCGGTTCGAGCACGTCGAGATGCTGGACGGGCCGGCTGTTAAGAGGCTTGCCCGCTACTCAGTGACGGTCAGCGCGCAACCTGCCTTCGACGCGGCATGGGGCGGACCCGGTGGACTGTACGAGCAGCGGCTGGGGGAGCGCAGCGCGGGTATGAATCCCTTCGCCACCCTCTTCGCCGCAGGGGTGCCCGTGTGTTTTGGCAGCGACAGCCCCGTTACTCCGCTGCGCCCGTGGTCCAGCGTCCGGGCGTGCCTGGAACACCATAACCAGGATGAGCGGATCTCCGCCCGTGCTGCGTTCCTGGGCCACACCCGTGCCGGCTGGCGTGCCGCGCGATACCCCAATCCGATGGCCGGGCAGCTGGTACCGGGGGCCCCCGCCAGTTTCGCCGTGTGGGACGTCGAGGAGCTGATGGTCCAGGTGGCCGACGGGCGCGTCCAGTCATGGAGCACGGATCCGCGCGCACGCACCCCGCTGCTGCCTGCCCTCGATACTGGCATCGATCCGGTGTGCCTGCAGACCGTGCGCGCCGGCGTCGAACTGTTCGCCAGCCCGGCACTGCGTTCCTGAGCCTGCAGCCCGCCGCCCTATAATTGAAAGCTGCGCCTGCCGGCGGGTTACCGTCCGGGTGCACACGACCGTCCTCCCAGGAAAGGCCCTTTGTGCGCGTCCTTACGATCATTCCCACCTACAACGAACTGGAATCGCTGCCCAAGACCCTCGAACGGCTTCGGTCGGCTGTCCCGGCGTCGGACGTGCTGGTGGTGGATGACAACAGCCCTGACGGCACCGGCAAGCTCGCGGACACTGTCGCCAGCCAGGATCCGCAGGTCCATGTCCTGCACCGGAAGGGCAAGGAAGGATTGGGCGCTGCCTACATCGCCGGGTTCAAGTGGGGCCTGGAGGCGGGCTACGACGTGCTGGTGGAGATGGACGCGGACGGTTCGCACCAGCCCGAACAGCTGCCCCAGCTCCTGGCAGCGGTGGACCAGGGCGCGGACCTGGCAATGGGTTCCCGCTGGGTCCCGGGCGGGCGTGTCGTGAACTGGCCGCTCTACCGCCAGGCGATTTCGCGCGTGGGCAGCACCTACGCCCGCCTCATGCTGGGCCTGAAGATCAAGGACGTCACGGGCGGCTACCGCGCCTTCCGCCGGACCACCCTCGAAAAGCTCAACCTGGACCAGGTGGACTCCGTTGGCTACGGCTTCCAGGTGGATCTCGCCTGGCGCGTGGCGCAGATGGGCCTTCGGATCGAAGAACGCCCTATCACGTTCGTGGAACGCGAACTGGGAGCTTCGAAGATGAGCGGAAACATCGTGGTGGAGGCCATGATTAACGTCACAAAGTGGGGGCTCCAGGCGCGCTGGAACAAGCTCACGGGCAAGAAAGTCCTCCACCCGTAAGGGGGGACTCCCAAAAACAACAGAGGGGCCGTTCCTGCACCTGGTGCAGGAACGGCCCCTTTTGCTGTAGCCGGAGTCAGGCCGAGCGGCGCTCACCGCGGCGTTCGCGAAGGATGTTGAGGCGGTCCTCGAGGATCTGCTCAAGCTCGGGCAGCGAACGGCGTTCGAGCAGCATGTCCCAGTGGGTACGGACGGCCTTGTCGCTGCTGGTGTCGGGGCGTTCGCCGTCCACCAGGAGCGCTTCCTTACCGGTCTTGGAAACCCATACCGGGGGGATTTCGGCCTCGGAGGAGAAGGTGACGAAGACCTGTTCACCGTCCTCGCAACGGTATTCGACGCGCTGGCGGGGAGCCGGCTCGACTCCGGACTCGGTCTCCATGCTCTGCGCGCCAAGGCGCATACCCCGCAGGCTGCGATCGCTCATGATTTCTCCCTCTTATCGGTTCGCGGGGCAGGACCCCGCGCCAGCCGGTGGTGATGAAACACCGCCGGGCTACTGTGTGCACTGTGCTGCATCATAGGATTCAACGCATTGCGAAGCTGTGTTGTTCCAGCCGATTACTCATGCCGGACAAATACCCAATTATACGGGTGCCATACCGGGGTGGACAAAACGGGGAAGCGTTCCCCGTTGCCGGCGATCCGCCGCCGCTATTGCCCGGCAGGCTTTGCCGCCATCTCGTCGAACAGACCGCCCGCCGCGGCCGGATCCGGGTTGGTGCCGCCCAGGACGTTGCCTATTCCCTTCAGCGCCTCGCCGACTTCGCTCGGAATGATCCACAGCTTGTTCGAGCTGCCCTCGGCCAGCTTCGGCAGGGTTTGCAGGTACTGGTAGGCCAGCAGCTTCTGGTCCGGGTTTCCCCGGTGGATGGCATCGAAAACCTTCTGGATGGCCTGTGCCTCACCGTCGGCGCGGAGGATCGCAGCCTTGGCTTCGCCTTCCGCGGCAAGGATGGATGCCTGCCGCTGGCCCTCTGCCGTGAGGATGGCCGACTGTTTGGTGCCCTCTGCCGTGAGGATGGCCGCACGGCGGTCGCGTTCGGCCCGCATCTGCTTCTCCATCGAATCCTGAATGGAGTGCGGAGGATCGATGGCCTTGAGTTCGACGCGCGAAACCCTGATGCCCCAGCGCCCCGTGGCTTCGTCCAGGACCCCTCGGAGCTGTCCGTTGATCTGGTCGCGCGAGGTCAGGGCCTCTTCGAGGTTCAAGCCGCCCACCACGTTGCGGAGTGTGGTGGTGGTGAGTTGTTCCACGGCCTGGATGTAGTTGGCGATCTCGTAGGTGGCGGCACGGGGATCTGTGACCTGGAAGTAGACAACGGTGTCGATCGAGACCACCAGGTTGTCTTCGGTGATGACCGGCTGCGGCGGGAACGAAACCACCTGCTCGCGGAGATCCAGGAGCGGCAGGAGCCGGTCCACGAAGGGGATGAGGATCGTCAGTCCCGGATTCAGCGTGCGCTGGTATTTTCCGAGTCGCTCCACAACGCCCGCCCGGGCCTGCGGAATGATCCGGACGGACCGGACCAGGACGATGATCACGAAGACGATCAGGACCACCAGCACGATGGCCAGGGCCGCTCCTCCTGCGTTTTCCATGGAACTCCTTTTCCCCCAATTGTTAGGGCTGTATCAGGACTGCCCTGTTACAGCCGGCGGTGGCGAAACCACGGCGGTGGCGCCTTCAATGGCTGCCACCACCACTTTTTGCCCGGCAGGAAGGACCCCGGCGGCCGAACGTGCGCTCCAGATGTCGCCGCCGATCTTCACCAGGCCCCCATCCGGGCTGACTGCTTCCATGACCACGGCCGGTTCACCAATCAGCCTGTCCACGTTGGTGCGCTGCCCGGCCGGACCCTTTTTCAGGTGGGACAGCGCCACCGGCCGGACGAAGGCGATCATGAGCAACGATACGATGCAGAAAACGACGATCTGCAGCCAGCCCTCGGCACCGGCAAAGTCGGCGGCGAGTGCGGCGAGGGCGCCACCGCCGAGCATGATGAAAAACAGGTCAAGGGTGATCATCTCGATCACTGCAAATGCCAGGAAAGCCGTGAGCCACAAGGCCCACCAGTTTTCCCCCAACCATTCGAACACCGTTCCCCCTTCGCCACCGGGGCACGCGTCCGCGAACCCGCCGGTAACTGTCCTTCCATCCTAGTCCGGGGGCCTGTGCTGTGGGCGGCGCTTCCCGCAGCGGGCGGGATAGTGGCCAAGTCGTTATGCGGCCCCGGAACGTTTGGGGTGGAAAATGTGCAGGCGGAACAGGGCTTCGGCCTGGACGGGTTCGGGCTGCTCCTGGAGATTCCGGTAGATGGCATCACGGTCCAGATGGTGGCCGGCCGGACCCATGAAGGCGAGGTCCGCTGCTTCCGCCCGGGTCAGGGCCAGCGGGATGTCGATGTTGATGCTTTCGTCAAGGTCGAAATGGCCGGCCATGGCTTCCGCAAGCCGGTGGTCCTTCCCTTCCTCGATGGCAAGCATTCCCGCTACGGCTGCCAGGCCGGCAAGATGGCCTTTGCGCGGTGTCACCACAACCAGGCGTCCGCCGGGCCGGAGTACGCGTGCGAATTCGGCAGCGTTGCGGGGCGCGAACACAACCGTGACGGCATCCACAGCATTATCCGCAAGGGGCAACCGGCGCCAGACGTCCCACACCAGGGTGACAGCGTCCGGGTTCAGCCGGGCAGCGCGGCGCAACGCGAACTTCGAGATGTCGAGCCCTACTGCGGCGGGCTTGCAGCCCCTTGCGGCCGCATTGTCCAGCAGCACCCGAAGGTACTGCCCGGTTCCGGTGCCGGAGTCCAGCACCGCCGGCTCCTGCGGGGAAAGGCAGGGCACGACGGCGGCAGCCAGGGCATCTGCCAACGGCCGGTAATGGCCTGCCGCGAGGAAATTGAAGCGGGATTCCGCCATGGCGGCGGAGTCCGCCTCGAAGGGTGTGCCCTTGCCTACCAGCAGGTTGAAGTAGCCTTGCCGCGCGGCATCGAAGCTGTGCCTGGACGGACAGGCAAGGCGGCCCGGACCGGCCTCTGTTGGGCGTGTGAACCCCAACGGACCGGAGCACACCGGGCACAGCAGGGGAAGGTCGGTCGCAGCGGGCACTGCACTATCTTAGGGGCCGGCCGCCGCATCCGCGCTGTCCGATGCCCGCTAAGGCAGGCAGGGACGTCAGCCGATGCTGATGCCTGCCGGGCCGTCGTCGAACCCCAGGCCCTCCTGCGCCCTGCCGATTCCGGCCTCGGCCCAATGCGCGGCGTACTCGCTGTTGGTGCTCAACGAGCGGAGCTGGGCACGGTCCAGGTAGAGGATGCCGTTCAGGTGGTCCGTTTCATGCTGCATGATCCGCGCCTGCCAGCCGGAGAACTCCCGCTGCACGGCTGCGCCGTCGGGCGTCTCGAACTCCAGCAGCACCGTCTCCGGCCGGGCCACCACGGCCTGAAGCCCGTTCACGGACAGGCACCCCTCGTAAAAGGAGGCCAGCCCCGGTCCCTGCGGACTGTACCGCGGATTCACGATCGCCATGAACTCCAGCGGACTCCTGTTGCGGAGGGCGGCGGCTTCCGGATCGACGTCATACTGGTCCTCGACCACCGCAAGCTGGAGGGGAATGCCCAACTGTGGCGCCGCCAGTCCTACCCCGGGCGCCTCGTGCATCACCTGACGCATGACCTCTATCAGCCGGTCCAGCTGGCCGGCTCCGAGTTGGCCCTCGTATGCGGCCGCCCGCTGCCGCAGGGCGGGGTGGCCTGCCTGCACGATCGGGGGCAGTGTTCCTGCTGCCAGGATCTGCTCGACCATGTCGCGGATCTGCTCTACATTCCGGGTGGTTCCGGGCACGGTTCGGGTCATGACGAAAGCCTAGCTTCCGCGGCATGCAGCCGGGACCGGTTAGGGTCATATTTATGGCTGCCATCCCCACACCCCGTGCTCCGCAGGACCTTGTTCTTGGGTTCCTGAGTGCTTTGGAAGCCGGCGGGGGAGCGGACGCCATCAGCCCGTACCTTGCCGACTCGTTCCTCCTGACTGAGGCTCCCCACCTGCTGGCGCCGCAAGGGGCCACCCGAACACTGGCCGACGTCCTGGCGGGCCTGGACCAGAGCGCCGGAGTGGTGGCCGGCCAGAAGTTCAGCGTCCGGCGCACCACCTGCGAAGGCAGCCGGGTAGCAGTGGAAGCTGACTGGTCGGCGACGGTCCTGATGGATCTGCGGTACTGGGACGCGGGTGAAACGATCCGGGCAAGGACATCATCGGTTTTCGAAGTACGCGACGGCAGGATCGTCAGCCAGGACAGCTACGACTGCTACTACCGCTGAAGCAGGCCTGCGGGCTGCCGCCGCCGTTATTGCATGGTGAACCGGCGTGCCACCCACCGGTTCACGGCCGGTGTTGCAGCAGCTGCTCCGATGCCGGCGTTGCGGAGCCGCAGCAGGGGTGCCGGCAGGGGGCGCCCGAGGAGCATGTTGATTTCCGCCTGCCGCCTGGCCAGGGTGGCTGCGCGGCGCCGTTCCCGTTCGTACTGCCGGAACTTATGGTCCAGTGGTTTGCCGTCCAGGGCCTCGCGGAGCAGGGGAACCAGTGCCTGCGCATCCAGCCAGCCAAGGTTCATGCCCTGCCCGCCAATGGGGCTGATTTCGTGGGCGGCGTCCCCGACCAGGACTGTCCGCCCTACGACTGCGTGGTCCGCCAGCGTGGACCGGACGCTGAAGGCGCTGACCATCGTGTTCGTGGCGGCATCCGGCAGGATGCCTGTGCGGTGCTCCACCATCCGGGCCAGTTCCCCTGCCCCAGCATTACCCGCCGGCGCGGAAAGGCGGACCACCCAGCGGCGCTTTCCGTCCGGAAGCGGGAATGACTCCACAATGCCGTGCCGTTCGAGGAACAGAACCGCCATGTCCCCTTGGAGGCGGGAGTCGGCAAAGTCGCCCATGAGGTAGTGGTCCGGGTAGGTTCTCCTCTGCACCGGCACTGCCAGGGCATCCCTGATCCGCGATCTTGCACCGTCTGCCGCCACCACAAGGGACGCGGAAACTTCCCGCTGTTCTGCCGGCGCACCCGGCTGCGCCTTGACCGCCACGGTGACGCGTCCGCCGTCGTCCGTCACCCCCGTGGCCTCCACGCACCGCACCAGTGCCCCACTGTCGAGGCAGCGCACCCGTTCCTCCAGGAGCTGCTCGGTCCGCGACTGGGGGAGGGCAAGCACAAACGGGAAAGCGTCCGAGACGCCGTCGAAGGGCATAACGCCCACCGTTTTGCCGCCGCTCATGGCCATTCCTGTCCGGATCTGCACCCCCTCGCGCACCAGGGACGGCGCCACCTGGACGGCGTCCAATGCAGAAAGCGCCGGGGGATGGATGCCGATGGCACGCGAGTGCCGGTTCGGGAACTTCCGCTGCTCCAGCACGCGGACCGATATCCCCTGCTGAAGCAGCGCGGCGGCCAGGTAGAGGCCCACAGGACCGCCACCGATGATCACCACGTCAACAGCCATGGTCAGTTCCTCCGAAAGCTGAGGACCTGGTGGAAGCCTGTGCCGCCCTCCACCGACCAGCCCGGAGGAGCGATGGCCCGAAGTTCCTCCGGGGTGTAGCTTCGCCGGATGGATGTCAGTCCGTCCGCGCGGATGAACGAGTCCCGGAAGGGCAGTGCGGCCACGCTGAACAGGGCGAAAGCCGCAGGGCTGCGGCGGAGGTCGTTGTGCAGGGCTTTCCGTCGGGCCAATGCCTCAGAGTGCGCCAGCAACTGCTGGACCTCGTCCTCGGCCAGGTGGTGGAGGACGTGGTTGGAGATCACCACATCGTAGGACCGGCCCTCGTCCACCAGGTCCGTGCTGTGCGCTGCGTGGAACTGCACGCCGTGCACCGGAGGCCTCTTCCGGGCGAAGGACGCGGCACGCGGGTCCGGGTCGATGCCCGTGACGTGCAGGGTGAACCTGTCACGGAACGCCCACCGGGCAAGCATCACCGGCACATCGCCGCCGCCGGAACCGATGTCCAGGAGCGACATTGGCCCCTCTGCCAGCAGCGGTCGCAGCTCCCGGACGTAAAGCCTCCGCCAGCCGCTGAGCGTCCTGTTGATCACGGCGAACTGGCGGTAGGTGTTGTTGAGGCGGTGCGGATCGCAGTCCGGCAGGTCCATCAGCTCGACTGCCGTGCTGGCGCGCTCCCGCAGGAGAAACTCCACGTCCGTCAGGCCACCGGGGCTTCCACTGCCACGGGCTGCTGCAGGTGGCCTGCCTTTCCGCCTCCCGGGGCCTGCCGCAGCTTGGTCAGGAGGGCGGTCTCCACCGTCAGTCCCGGTCCGAAGGCCATGGAGCAGATGCGTCCGCTCCCGGCGCCGCCTGCGGACTCCCCGGGTTCCATGTCCTGCTCCAGGATGTGCTTGAGGACGAAGAGGACGGTGGCACTGCTCATGTTGCCGTAGTTCCGCAGTACTTCGCGGGCAGGCACCAGTTGCCGGTCGGTGAGGCCCAGCCGGGACTGGACCTTGTCGAGGATACTCCGACCGCCGGGATGGATGCCCCAGTGCTGGATATCGGTGTAGGGGAGTGCTGCCAGTTCAGGTTCACGGGCCAAAAGGGGCTGCAGGGCGCCCGAGATGTGGTCATCGATGATGTGCGGCACGTAGTTGCCGAGCACCATTTCGAAACCGTTGTCGCCGATATTCCAGGCCATGGAGTCTTCGCCTACCGGGGTGAGGACAGTTTCAAAGTGGTCAAGCTGGAGGAGCGCCTTGTCTGCCGCATCCGGGCGGGCGGTGACGACGGCGGCAGCGGCCCCGTCCGCGAAAAGGGCAGAACCCATAATGGTGTCAGGGTCATTGGAGGTGCGCACGTGCAGTGAACACAGTTCCGCGCACACCACCAGGACGACGGCGTCGGGGTCGGCTTCGCAGAAAAGCTTGGCTGCACGCAGGGCAGGGAAAGCCGCATAGCAGCCCATAAAGCCCAGGTGATAGCGCTGGACTGCCGGACTCAGGCCGAGCTCCCGAACGATTTTGTAGTCGGGACCCGGGTTGAAGAATCCAGTACACGAAACCGTCACCAGATGAGTTATGTCAAGTAGATCGAGTTCCGGGCACCCTTCCAGGGCCGCTCGTGCAGCCTCCACAAAAAGTTTGGTGGCCTCTCGGGCGAAGATGTCGTTCCGGACTTTGGTGCTCGGGTTGAGGAGGAGCCCGGAGTCTGAATCGTAGAACTGGGGGTCGTCGGCGCGGAAGTCGTTGGTGAGTTCCTCGACGGCGGTGAACCTCGTGTCGATGGCGGCCGAGTCGAAACAGGTGCTCACCAGCCGTGATCCCAACCTGTTCAAACCCGGCTGGGCGGCGAACACGTCGCGCGCCTCGGACTGGATCAACATAGTTTTCGGAACTGCAGTTTCAAGTGCACGCACGTAGACCGTCATTGACTCATTCTTAACGAGGCGCCAGCTTAAGACAATGGCACGCGCGGTTGACCTGCGGAATTACCCGGGACCCGGGCGCGAACCCTGCATTGACGAGCTTGGATGGAGCCGCGGGACGACGCCACTTTCAGGCTCCTGCCGGACCTGGCTAAAACGCCGATAATCTACATTATGTCAAGTAGTGGGAATTTACGGTTCCCGGTCGCGGGCATCCGCCCCCCGCTACCGTCCCGCGCCGATTCCCGCTCCCACAATGGCGCCGACGCCCAGTCCCACAGCGAAACCAATGAAGGGGCTGTCGAAAACTGCCAGCCCGAGGGTGATGCCGGCTGCGGCTCCCAACAGGCAGCAGATCCACAGTGGCTTGTTCACGGGAACCCCCAGACTTCTGCCGGACACGGAATAACCGCAGACTACTTCATGGACTGCCGGAATTGCCTCACGACAATCAAAAGACAGGTAGCAACCCAGTCCGAATCGGGTACCACCCACTGATGCAGCCGGACCACCGGCGTCCTAGAGTCCTTGCATAGGTCCTGCCGTCGACGGCAGGAAAATCCCCATCCAGCGCGTTCTTCGCCAGCTTGCTTGAGCAGTTGGGCAGCGGTGCACACTTCCATCTCCGGTAGGTTTCCATGCCCCTCTCCCCCGACCGCGACGACAAGCAGGCCGTGTTTCCACAGTTGCCCCAATTCCTGGTTCCCGGGATCCGGAGAATCACGACGGACGAGGCCCTACGGCAGGCTCCCGGCGCGCCCGTGGTCATGCTCCGCCCCGTTCCGGTCAGGGTACGCGGCGCAACAGGGTATGCCATCGCCTACACCGCGACCCACGTCCTGGTTTCAGGGCCAAGCGACGGCGGGTACCGGGCATCGTGGGAAGCCAGCTGGCTGGTACGCCGGCTGCGCAGCGCTGACTTACGGGAAATCTGAAACCAGCACCTGCTCAGCCGTCATAAGCCTTCTGCAGTTCAGCGATGTCCAGCTTCCGCATTGCCAGCATGGCCTGCATCGCACGTTGTGAACCCTGCGGGTCCGGCCCGGCAATCAGGGACGGCAGGACCGAAGGGACCACCTGCCACGACACCCCGAACCTGTCCCGCAGCCAGCCGCACATACTTTCGGTGCCGCCGTCGGACAAAGCGTCCCAGTAGCGGTCCACGGCAGCCTGGTCCTCGCAGTCCACCACGAAGGACACTGCCTCCGTGAAGCCTGACGAGCGCGCCCCGTTCAGCGCGGTGAAGGCCCGGCCCTCGAGTTCGAAGTCGACCGCAATTGCCTCCCCCGGCATCCCCGGACCTCCTTCACCGAAACGCGAGACATTGAGGATCCTTGCATTTTCGAAGATGCCCGTGTAGTAGTTGGCTGCTTCCTCCGCCTGGTTCTCGAACCACAGGCACGTACCGATACGACGTGGCATTTCTGCTCCCTTCCGGCTCGAGCCTAATGCGGCTCGCCCCTGCCGGGAACAGGCCGCTAGGCTCGAATCCATGAGTTTTCCGAATGCAAAGCCCGCGGGGACTGCCCCGCCCGTCACCGTGGCAGGGGCAGCGCTGACAGACGCTCTCCTGATCCTCGTGTTCGCTGCCATCGGCCGTGACGCCCACCAGCGCGGAGACGTAGTCGCGGGGGTGCTGCTCACGGCATGGCCGTTCCTGGCGGGGGCAGCAGCCGGCTGGCTGATCACACGCGCGTGGCGGCACCCGCTGTCCGTGCCAAAAGCCGGCATTGGAGTATGGCTAGGCAGCCTGGTTGTCGGCATGCTGCTGAGAGCCATCACCGGCCAAACCGTCGTGCTGCCCTTCGTGATCGTGGCCCTGGTCAGCCTGGGCGTCCTGCTGCTGGGCTACCGCCTGGTCATCTTCGCCTTCCGGCGCAGGAAAAGCGCATGACCCTGCAATGCGGGGACGGCCGTTCCGTGCCACCAGGCGCTGGTGTAATAGGCTGGCAGCACTGAGAAGGGCGCCGGGCAACGGCACTGCCCAACTGCTCCGGAAGGGTTTATCGTGATCACCGCATTCGTTCTGATCAAGACCGACGCCGCCCGAATTCCCGAGACCGCCGAGCAAATTTCGGCACTCGACGGAATCAGCGAAGTGTATTCAGTCACAGGGGAATGGGACCTGATCGCAGTGGCGCGGGTGCACCGGCACGAAGAGCTGGCCGAAGTCATCGCAGACAGGCTCTCCAAGGTGCCCGCGGTGGTTCACACCACCACCCACATCGCCTTCCGCGCCTACTCGCAGCACGACCTGGACGCGGCGTTCTCACTCGGGTTCGAACAGTAGCGCCCTACCGCGCTGTCAGCGAGACCCACTTATCCAGGACAGCGGCGGCCGCCCCGGAGTCGATTGACTCGGCCGCACGGGCGTAAGCGCTCCGCATACGCTCCAGAAATGGCCCGTCGGCGGCACGGTCGAACGCCACAAGGCCCGCGGCCGCATTGAGCAGCACGGCGTCCCGGGCGGGTCCTTCCTTTCCTGCCAGCACTTCTCGTACCACGGCCGCGTTGGCCTGCGCGTCGCCTCCTCGCAGCTGCTCCACAGTGGCCAGGCTGATGCCCAGGTCCTGCGGTGAGAACGAAAGCTCGGCCACCTGCCCGTTGCGGATCTCCCAGACGGTGGACGGACCCGTCGTCGTGAGTTCGTCGAGGCCATCGTTGCCCCTGAACACCAGGCCCCGGCTCCCCCGTTGCGCGAGTACGCCCGCCACAAGCGGGGCCATCCTGGCATTGGCAACCCCTACGGCGGACGCCTGCACCTGCGCGGGGTTGGTCAGCGGCCCCAAAAAGTTGAAGGCGGTGGGGATTGCAAGCTCGCGCCTGGGGACAGCGGTATGGCGGAACGACGGATGGAAAACCTGGGCAAAGCAGAAGGTGATTCCTGCCACTTCGGCATTGCGCGCCACCTGGGCGATGGACAGGTCAAGGCGGACGCCCAGCGCTTCCAGCACGTCCGCAGATCCCGACGACGACGACGCGGCCCGGTTGCCGTGCTTGACCACTTTGGCGCCCGCGCCGGCAGCGACGAGGGCCGCCATCGTGGAGATGTTCACAGTGTTCAGCTGGTCCCCCCCGGTTCCGACGATGTCCAGCTTTTCGCCGGAGATTTCCACGGGGTTGGCATGGGCGAGCATGGCGTCCACAAGCCCGGATAGCTCCTCAACGGTCTCGCCCTTGGCGCTGAGGGCCACGAGGAACCCCGCAATCTGGGCCGGCGTCGCCTCTCCGGACATGATGGTGTCCATCGCCCAGGAGGTGTTGTCCGCTGTGAGGTCCCTGCCGCCGATCAGTGCCGAGATCAGCCGGGGCCAGGTGTTGGCGGACGCTGCAGTAGCCTGTGAAGTCACCTCCTGATGCTATCGAGGGAAGCCGTGGAGTGACCAATGTGAACGGGCACGGGAACTTTTTCCGGCAATTTCGCGTCTTTGTAGAAAAAGTGTCCCGAAAAGGCGGTTTGCGTTGGGCAGCACGGACTTTTGCAGACATAATGTCTATGTGACATCTGCGACCCATGCCCCCAGTACCCCGGCGCACCCCACGCTGAACCGCCCCAATATGGTTTCCGTTGGAACCGTCGTGTGGCTGTCCAGCGAGTTGATGTTCTTCGCCGGCCTCTTCGCCATGTACTTCACCCTGCGCTCCACCAGCGCAGAGATGTGGGCGGACGAGACAGCCAAGCTCAACTTCCCCTTCGCGCTCGTAAACACGATCATCCTCGTGGCCAGCTCCTTCACGTGCCAGATGGGCGTCTTCGCCGCTGAGCGGCTCCAGCCCCGGCGGACCGGCGGCGTTTTCCAGTTCTCCCGCTGGGGAATGAACGAATGGTTCATCCTGACGTTCATCATGGGCGCGATCTTCGTCGGCGGCCAGTCCACCGAGTACGCCATGCTGGTCTCCGAACACGTCTCGTTGTCCTCCAACGCCTACGGCTCAGCCTTCTACATGACCACCGGCTTCCACGGCCTCCACGTGATTGGCGGGCTCATCGCCTTCCTGCTCATCATTGGCCGCGCGTTTGCCGCGAAGAAGTTCGGCCACTTTGAAGCAACGTCTGCGATTGTCACCTCCTACTACTGGCACTTCGTGGACGTCGTGTGGATCGGCCTCTTCCTGGTCATCTACGTACTCAAGTAGCCAGCTTTGAATCTTTTTCTACAAGAGGCAGAATTTCAGGTAGCGGCTCCCGGAGCCGGCGCAGGAACGACTAAAGGAACCACCACGTGAAGGCACTCTCACAAAAGCGGCGTCACCCACTTGCAGCAATAGCGCTGCTCCTGATGGGGCTTCTCCTCACGGGTGGGCTGTACGCCGTTGCCACCACCGTCAATGAGGCGAAAGCTTCCACCACTACTTACAGCGCAAACGACGTGGAAGAGGGCGGCAAGCTGTTCGCAGCCAACTGCGCCACCTGCCACGGCATGGGTGCGAGTGGAACGCAGGCCGGCCCGTCGCTGGTGGGCGTAGGTGCTGCCGCGGTGGACTTCCAGGTGGGCACGGGGCGTATGCCCATGCAGATGAACGGCCCGCAGGCGCTCGAGAAGCCGGTCCAGTTCAACGATGAGCAGACCCAGCAGCTTGCAGCCTATGTCGCTTCCCTGGGTGCCGGTCCGGCCATCCCTGATGAAAGCCTGCTGGACGAAGGCGGTAACGCAGCCGTTGGCGGCGAGCTCTTCCGTACCAACTGCGCCATGTGCCACAACGCTGCCGCCGCCGGTGGCGCGCTGACGCGGGGCAAGTTTGCACCGGGACTGGAAGACACCTCCGGAAAGCACATCTACGAGGCCATGGTTACCGGCCCGCAGAACATGCCGGTCTTTAGTGATTCAAACATCACCCCTGAGGGCAAGCGCGACATCATCACCTTCCTGAAGCAGATCGAAACCACAGGCTCCCCCGGCGGTGCAGCCCTCGGTTCCCTGGGTCCTGTTGCCGAAGGCCTGTTCGTCTGGGTTGCCGGGCTCGGCGTCATCATCGCCTTCACCATCTGGCTGACCTCCCGCACGTCCTGACGTCCGGTAGGGCACATGAATTACTGCTGCACCATCAGCAGGTTGATATTGGAAACTAACCCGGCAACCGCCGGGACGAGAGAAGGATGAGGCGAATTATGGGCAACCATAGTGACGGCAGTCCGAACCACTCGGGCACCGTAGCTACGGCTGGTCAGAATGAGGTGGAGAAGTTCCAGGACCCTGGAATTCCCCCGCACCGTTTGCGCCTGGCTGACACGGACCCGAAGGCCGCAAAGCGGGCAGAACGGCAGGTCGCCTTTCTGTTTGGCATTTCTGTTATTGGAACTTTGATCTTCCTGGTGGCCTACTTCGCCATCGACCTAGGTGTCGGCGACTCCACCATCGGGACAATCCGGCTGCAGAACATGCTGTTGGGCCTTGGTACCGCTTTCGCGATGCTCGGCATCGGAACCGGCATCGTGCACTGGGCCAAGGCCCTGATGCCGGACCACGAGGTCTCCGAGGAACGCCATGCGGTCCGTTATGAAGAGGACCGCGTGGCCGCCGTACGCATCGTCGACGACATCGTTGAGGAAACGGGCATCAAGCGCCGCCCGCTGATCCGCAACACGCTCCTCGGCGCCGTTGCCCTCGCCCCGCTCCCGGCCGTTGCCATCTTCGGTGACCTTGGCCCGCGTCCGGACGAGAAGCTTGCCCACACGATGTGGGCCCCCCAGGACGGCAAGCTGAAGCGCCTTGCCCGCGACCCCGACGGCACGCCCATCCGGGCAGCGGATGTCACCATCGGCTCGGCCTTCCACGTCATTCCCGAGGGCCTCAACGAACTCCACGAGGGCAAGCTCAACGAAAAGGCCAAGGCTGTTGTGCTCCTCATGCGCCTGGATCCGGCGTCGCTGAACCCCTCCCCGGGACGGGAGGAATGGGGTTACAACGGCATCGTTGCCTACTCCAAGATCTGCACCCACGTCGGCTGCCCTGTTGCTCTGTACGAGCAGCAGACGCACCACCTGCTGTGCCCGTGCCACCAGTCCACCTTTGACCTCACGCAGGAGTGCAAGGTGATCTTCGGCCCTGCCAGCCGGCCTCTCCCCCAGCTGCCCATCGCAGTTGATGACGAGGGCTACCTGGTCGCTACCAGCGACTTCAAAGAACCCGTAGGACCAAGTTACTGGGAGCGTGATATGCATGAGCGCAGCATCAACAGCTGAGCCCGCTTTCGTCGCCAAAACCAAGACCGGCCGGTTTACCGACTTCGTCGATTCACGTGTCGGCGGATCGGGTATCCTCCGGGAGTTCGGCCGCAAGGTCTTCCCCGACCACTGGTCTTTCATGTTCGGCGAGGTGGCCCTGTACTCCTTCGTCATCCTGCTGCTCTCGGGTACGTTCCTGACGTTCTTCTTCGATCCGTCCATGGCGGAAACCCACTACGAGGGTTCGTATGTTCCCCTCAAGGGCGTCGAGATGTCCGTGGCGTACAACTCGTCCCTGAATATCTCCTTCGATATTCGTGGCGGCCTCTTCATGCGTCAGGTGCACCACTGGGCAGCCCTGCTGTTCGTGGCAGCCATCGCCGTGCACATGCTGCGCGTGTTCTTCACCGGCGCCTTCCGCCGGCCGCGTGAAATGAACTGGGTCGTGGGCGGCGTGCTGCTCATCCTGGCCATGGCTGCCGGCTTCACCGGCTACTCACTTCCCGACGACCTGCTGTCCGGTAACGGCCTGCGCATCATCGACGGCGTGATCAAGTCCATTCCGGTCGTCGGCACCTACATCTCGTTCTTCCTCTTCGGCGGCGAGTTCCCCGGTACGGCCATCATCGGACGCTTGTACGTGCTCCACATCCTGCTGGTTCCGGCATTGATCCTCCTGATGATCGTGCTGCACCTGTTCATGGTTGTTATCCACAAGCACACTCAGTACCCGGGCCCCGGCCGCAACGATAACAACGTCGTCGGCTACCCCCTGGGCCCGGTTTACGCGGCCAAGGCCGGCGGGTTCTTCTTCATCGTCTTCGGCGTCCTGGCCCTGATGGCCGGCTTCTTCACGATCAACCCGATCTGGAACTACGGTCCGTACGACCCCTCCCCCGTGTCCGCCGGAACCCAGCCTGACTGGTACATCGGTTTCGTTGACGGCGCCCTCCGCCTGATGCCGGGTACCCTCGGCGACTGGCAGGTCGAGCAGGACTGGTTCGGCTACGTGTTCTCGTTCAACGTGCTGCTGCCCGCCCTGGTCCCCGCCGGCATCCTGTTCACCGTGATGTTCGCCTACCCGTGGATCGAGCGGTGGATCACCAAGGACGACCGTGAGCACCATGTTCTTGACCGTCCGCGCAACGCCCCCACCCGGACGGCTATCGGCATGGCCGGCTTCGTCTGGTACTGCGTCATGTGGGCAGCCGCAGGTTCCGACCTCATCGCAACCCACTTCGGCGTCTCGCTGAACGACGTTACGTACTGGCTGCGGGCGCTGTTCATCGTCGGCCCGATCATCGCGTTCATCGTCACCAAGCGTGTAGCCCTGGCGCTCCAGCGCAAGGACCGCGAAATTGCGCTGCATGGCCGCGAAACCGGCCGCATCGTGCGCCTTCCGCACGGTGAGTTCATCGAGGTCCACGCCCCGCTCGACGAGTACAAGCGGTACAAGCTGGTTGGTTTCGAGTCTCCTGAGGTCCTTCCTGCCGTACCGAACGAGCACGGTGTAGTGACCCGCAAGGAGAAGCGGCGCGCGTTGCTTTCCAAGTGGTTCTTCGAGGACCGTGTTGCCCCTGCAACTCCGGCGGAGCTGGAAGCCGCACACGGTCATGGCCATGGCCACGAGGCCGTAGAGGCTCCCGAGGCAGCCAGGAGCCTGTCCCACTAGGGTTCAAGGTTAATAATCAAGAGGCCCGGTCCATATGGACCGGGCCTCTTCTCATTGTTGTGGCTGCCTGCCGTTCGTGAAGATATAGCCAGGCAGCCCGGATGTCAGTGGTTCCGTGCCCGGCGCGCACCGGGCCGTTGCAGGGGCACCCACAGCTTGTACCGGTCGGCGCGGTAGTACGACACCGAGTAGTCCACCATCGCCCTGGCCACGAAGGCATGGCGCTGGATCTTCAGCAGCGGCGCCCCCACTTCGACGTTGAGCAGCCGGGCCGTGGAGGGGGAAGCAGCAGTAGCCTCAATCATGTCTTCGCCCCATTCCATGACCAGCCCATACTGCTCGCTCAGCACGTTGTAGAGCGATGTGGGCGGTTCGCCGTCGAGCAGGCCCGGTACACGGTGGGCAGGTATGAAGTTTTCGTCCACGCTCATTGGTTCGCCATCAGCAAGGAGCAGCCTGCGGAACCGGACCAGCGGAGTCCCTTCGTCAAGTTGGAGCTCGCGGGCCAGGAAAGCACTGGCTCCAATCTGTTCAAAACTGAGCACCTTGGCGGCAGGAACCATGCCGCGGCGCTGCATCTCCTCGCTGTACGACGTCAGCTTGACCTGGAGGTCAACTTTGGGCCGGCGGACGAAAGTCCCGAGCCCCACCACGCGTTCAATGACCTCCTCGCCAACCAGTGCGTCAATGGCCTGGCGCACTGTCATCCGCGCAAGGCCAAACCGCTCGGCAAGGTCGCGTTCCGACGGCAGGGCACTCCCTGGCGGACAGGACTCCGAGATGTAGGTCCTCAGGATCTCGCGCAGCTGGATGTAAATGGACGTTCCGCTGCCACGGTCAATCTCGCCTTTGATGGCCTTAGCGCCAGCCGCCATGTTCCTCTCCCCTGCCTCGGCTTTCCCCTTCCATGGTAGGGCAGGTCTAGACCAGCAATTGGCCGCCTCGTGACGTTTCGCCGCGCCCATCTACCGGCCGCTATATTTGGTCAGGAAAATTTGGTTGGTCGACGGATGGGGCCGTCAGAACGAAGGAGTCCCCTTTGGCAACACACAAGGCCGTGGTAACGGCCTCTGTCGGACTGCATGCGCGTCCTGCTGCAGTCTTTGTCCGCGCGGTCACCGATACCGGGCTCCCGGTGACTATTGCCAAGGACGGCATCAACGGCGTGGATGCGCGCTCACTGCTGCAGGTCATGACAGCGGACTTCCACCACGGCTGCGAGGTGGAACTGGCCATCAGCGAAAACCTTCTGGGCGGCGTTGTAAGCCGTGAAGAGGCGGGCAGGGTCCTGCGGGAGCTCGGTGAGCTTTTGGATTCGCAGGGCGCCGTTTAGGCCTGCCACCGGCGGAAGTCCAGCAGGCTGGGCGCCGGGAGATTAAACATAACGACGTCGGGCCCCCACCCTAGGGTGGGAGCCCGACGTCGTTATGTATCTTTTACTGCCTAGTGGGCGTGGTCTCCACGGCTGTACTCGTACACCCAGCCCACGAGGGCTACGAGTGCGAGGCCGGCCGCGATGTAGAAAATCCACCAGCCGGCAGCCAGGCCAAGGAAGCCGCCTGCACACGCCAGGCCGAGAACCAGCGGCCACCAGCTCCAGGGGCTGAAGTGGCCCTGTTCGCCGGCACCCTCGTGGATTTCGGCGTCGCTGCGGTCCTCGGGCCGGAGGCCCACGCGCTTACCGGTGAAGCCAAGGTAGCCACCGATCATGCCGGCAAGGCCACCAACCAGCAGGATGCCCAGGATGCCAACCCATTCGCCCCAGTTGGTCAGGAAACCGTAAATCAGCGCAACCGGGACGAAGAAGAAAACTCCGGCGCCAAAGATCCAAGATTCGATTTTCACTGTGCAGTGTCCTTCTGGTCGGCGTTGCCCAGCGCCTGCGCTGCAGGAGCGGGGGACTCAACGGTGTGGACCTGTCGGAGTTCCGGGTGGTGCAGATCAAGCGCAGGGCGCTCGGACCGGATCCGGGGCAGGGAGGTGAAGTTGTGCCGCGGCGGCGGGCAGGACGTGGCCCATTCCAGCGAGGCGCCGAAGCCCCAGGGGTCGTCCACCTGGACCTTCTCAGCGTTGCGCCAGGTGATGTAGACGTTCCAGAAGAACGGGATCAGCGAGGCACCCAGTACGAAGGAGGCGACAGTGGAGAACTGGTTCATCCAGGTGAAGTTGTCCTCCACCAGGTAATCCGCGTAGCGGCGCGGCATGCCCTCGACACCCAGCCAGTGCTGGATCAGGAAGGTGCCGTGGAAGCCGAGGAACAGGAGCCAGAAGTGGATCTTGCCCAGGCGCTCGTTCAGCATCTTGCCGGTGAACTTGGGCCACCAGAAGTAGAAGCCGGCGAACATTGCGAACACCACGGTGCCGAACACCACGTAGTGGAAGTGCGCCACCACGAAGTAGGAGTCGGAGACGTGGAAGTCCAGCGGCGGCGAGGCCAGGATGATGCCGGTCAGGCCACCGAAGAGGAACGTGATCAGGAACCCGATGCTCCACAGCATGGGGGTCTCGAACGTCAGCGAGCCGCGCCACATGGTGCCGATCCAGTTGAAGAACTTCACGCCCGTGGGAACCGCGATCAGCATCGTCATGAACGCGAAGAACGGCAGCAGTACAGCGCCCGTCACGTACATGTGGTGCGCCCACACCGTCACGGACAGCGCCGCGATGGCGATGGTTGCGTAAACCAGGCCCTTGTAGCCGAAGATCGGCTTGCGGCTGAAGACCGGGAAGATCTCGGACACGATGCCGAAGAACGGCAGGGCGATGATGTACACCTCGGGGTGGCCGAAGAACCAGAACAGGTGCTGCCACAGGACGGCGCCGCCGTTCTCCGGATCGAAGATGTGGGCACCGAAGCGCCGGTCAGCACCCAGGGCGAACAGCGCTGAAGCCAGCGGCGGGAAGGCCATCAGCACCAGGATCGCGGTGACCAGGGTGTTCCAGGTGAAGATCGGCATCCGCCACATGGTCATGCCGGGAGCACGCATGCAGATGATGGTGGTGATGAAGTTGACGGCACCCAGGATGGTACCGAAGCCGGACAGGGCCAGGCCGAAGACCCACAGGTCGCCACCGATGCCGGGGCTGAAGGTGGTGTTGGACAGCGGCGCGTAGGCGAACCAGCCGAAGGATGCAGCACCTTGGGGGGTGATGAAGCCGGACACGGCGATGGTGGAGCCGAACAGGAAGAACCAGAAGGCCAGTGCGTTCAGTCGCGGGAAGGCGACATCGGGGGCGCCGATCTGCAACGGCATGATCACGTTCGCGAACCCGGCAAAGAGCGGGGTGGCGAACATCAGCAGCATGACGGTGCCATGCATGGTGAACAGCTGGTTGTACTGTTCCTTGGTCTGCAGGATCTGCATGCCCGGCTCGAAGAGTTCAGCGCGGATCAGCAGCGCCATGACGCCGCCCAGGCAGAAGAACACGAAGGACGCGATCAGGTACATGTACCCGATGGTCTTGTGGTCGGTGGAGGTGATCCAGTTGACGACGATGCGCCCCTTGGATTTAGGAACCACGGGAGCCGGCAGGACTCCGGTGGGTGCGGATTGAGTGTACGTAGCCACGTCGCTCCCCTTACTTAATTTCGTTCAGGTTCGGGTTGCGGTCGTACTCCACACCGAGGAGGCCCGTGTTGCCCGCAGCCTTCAGGTCGTCCATGTGTGCCTGGAATTCAGCTTCGGACACCACCTTGACGCGGAACAGCATTTCGGAGTGGTACTCGCCGCAGAGTTCGGCGCACTTGCCGTCGTAGGTGCCCTCTTTAGTGGGGGTAAACCGGATGTAGTTGGTCTTGCCGGGGATCATGTCGCGCTTCTGCAGGAAGGCGGGGACCCAGAAGGAGTGGATGACGTCCCGGGCGTTGAGCTCAAGGTCAACGGACTTGTTCACGGGCAGGTACAGCGTGGGGAGCTGCTCCTTGTCGATGGTGTTGCCGGTGAGGTGAGCCTGGATCCCGGCCTCGTGCACGTCCTCTTCGATGACGTCGCCGGCCTTGTAGTTGAAGTCCCAGGCCCACTGCTTGCCGCGGACGTCAACAACGACGTCGGCGGGCTGGGAGCGGTCATCGATGGCCTGCTGGTCCCGGTCGGTGAAGTAGAAGAACACCAGCACCATGAACAGCGGGATGGTCAGGTAGAAGACTTCGAGGGGGAGGTTGAAGCTGGTCTGCCGCGGGAATCCCACGGTGCCCTTGCGGCGGCGGTACGCCACGATGCACCAGACGATCAGGCCCCAGGTGATGATGCCAACAACCAGGGCGGCAATCCATGAGTTGACCCAGAGGTCCATGATGCGGTCGGTGTTGCTGGTGGTGCCACGTTCAGTGGGCAGCCAGCCCTTCTCTACCTCTGGCGAACATCCGGTCAAAACCAACGCGCCGGCAATAGCCAACCCTGTGATCGTTGTGATCGTTTTGCGTCGGCTGCCGGTTCGGTTCTGCGAACTCACAGACGGCCCTTCCTACTTGTTGCTGTTGTCCGGGCAGCCGTCGGCGGCCCCGGGCACACGAAAAGTTTTACTACTCGGTGTAGAGCTTACCGCTACGCCGGGCGATTCGCCCACATGTCGGCGCCGTGCCCCCGTACCAATCTAGCTGGCAGGAGACACGGCGCCGGCACCGGGCGAAACAACCGGCTTAGTGGAAGGAATCTCCACAGGCGCAGGAGCCACCGGCATTGGGGTTGTCGATGGTGAAGCCCTGCTTGGAGATGGTGTCCTCAAAGTCGATGCTGGCGCCGCTGAGGTACGGAACGCTCATCTTGTCCACGACGACCTCGACGCCGTCGAAGTCGCGGACGGCATCGCCGTCGAGGAGGCGCTCGTCAAAGTAGAGCTGGTAAATCAGGCCGGAGCAGCCGCCGGGCTGCACGGCAACCCGAAGGCGCAGGTCCGTGCGGCCTTCCTGCTCGAGAAGGCTGCGGACCTTGCCTGCGGCGACGTCGGTCAGGTTGACCTCGTGGACCGGCAGCTCGCCGGCAGCGCTGGTGGTTTCGGTGCTGTTCTCATTGGTTGCGGTGCTCATTGGCCTACCTTCTTAGGACGGGTCCTGGCGGCGCCGCCTGGGCGGTGCCAGCCCCTACGGATTGAGTATGGGCTATAGCTACATGCTACGTCGGGCAGCCTTGTAGCTCTAACTCCAGGCGTAACCATGCAGGCGTCCCGGTTGTTCCCCAACCAGCCGTCTCAGCCCCGGTTCTCATCAAGTCCGCTGCTGTTGAGGCGGGCCAGCATCAGCGCTTCAGCAAGGATGGCCTTCCGGAAGTCGCCCAGGTGCAGCGACTCATTGGCGCTGTGGGCCCGCGAGTCCGGATCCTCCACCCCTGTCACCAGGATTTGAGCCCCCGGATAGAGCTCCACCAGGTCGGCGATGAAGGGGATGGAGCCCCCGATTCCGGTCTCGACCGCAGGAATGCCCCACGCCTCCCCCAGCGCCCACATCGCGATGCGGGCCGCCTCGGAGGAGGTGTCGGTTTGGAACGGGTTGCCGCTCTCCCCCGGGGTGAACACGACCCGGGCACCGAACGGTGCGTTGGCTTCCACGTGCCGGCGTACAGCGTCCATGGCGGCAGTGGGATCCTGTCCCGGGGCCAGGCGCAGGCTGAACTTGGCGCGGGCACGCGGCAGCAGGGTGTTGGACGCGACGTCGACCGCCGGGGCGTCGAAGCCGATGATGGACAGCGCGGGCTTGGTCCACAACCGTGATGCGATGCTGCCCGAGCCCGCGAGGCGGACGCCGTCCAGCACCGACGCGTCCGCCCGGTAGTCGGCCTCCGGAAGGTCAACGGCAACGTTGTCCGTGGCCACGAGGTCCGGGATGGCGACGTTTCCCTGCTCGTCGTGGAAGGTGGCGATAAGCCGGGACAGCAGGGTGGGCGCGTCCAGCACCGCGCCGCCGTACATGCCCGAGTGGACAGCGTGCTCCAGTACCTGGACTTCGATGACGCCGTCGACGAGCCCGCGCAGGCTGGTGGTGAGCGCAGGGATGCCCACCTTCCAGTTGCTGGAGTCGGCCACCACGATGACATCGGCGCGCAACAGCTCGCGGTTGGCCTCGAGGAAGGGACGGAAGGTGGGCGAGCCGGCTTCCTCCTCGCCCTCGAAGAAGAACGTCACTCCCAGGCCCAGGTTGTTGCCCAGGACCTCGGCAACGGCTGCGTAGGCGGCCACGTGGGCCATGATGCCCGCTTTGTCGTCCGCGGCGCCGCGGCCGTATAGCCGGCCGTCCCTCTCCACGGCCGTAAAGGGATCCGTATTCCACAGGCCTTCGTCTCCTGGAGGCTGGACGTCGTGGTGGGCGTACAGCAGGACGGTTGGCTTTCCCTCGGAAGCGGGACGGCGGGCGACGACGGCGGGACCTCCCGGAGTGCCGTCCGCCTTGCGGGACTGCAGGATCTGCACCCCGTCAACGCCTGCCGCGCGCAGCACGTCCGCCACTGCTTCCGCACTCCGCTCGAGCGGCGTGCGGTCGAAGCTGGGCCAGGCGATGCCCGGTACGGCCACAAGGTCCTTAAGGGTCCCCACAGTGCTCGCGAAGGCCCGGTCGATCACCGTGCGGAGGCCTTCCGTCCAGTCCTGGCCGTCAGGGCCGGACAGGGCTGGAGTGCTGTAGGGGTGCGGGGCAGATGGCGGTGTTGAAGTCATGGCGGAAACATTACCTGTGTCACATCGTTCACCTGTCCGGGCAGCCAGGAGATCGGAACGGCCGGCGCGGGCCTGCAAGGGTATTCTGTTCTGGTGTTCGGACGTAAAAAGGAAGCGCCTACGGCGCAGCAATCAGTAGAGCAGCAGGCGGCAGACGCGGCGGCGCGGCCAAACGGCGTTGTTGGCAAGGGCGCCCCTACTCCCACCCGTAAGGCACAGGAGGCCGCGCGGAAGCGCCCCCTGGTGCCGGAGGACCGGAAAGCCTCCAAGGCTGCCGAGCGCCAGGCCATCCAGGACCAGCGCCAGAAAATGCGCCAGGCCCTGGACACGGGTGACGAAAAGTACCTGCCCCTGCGGGACAAGGGACCCCAGAAGCGCTTCGCACGCGACTTCGTGGACGCGCGGTTCAGCCTTGGTGAATACCTGATGTTCGGCGCGCTCGTCTTTGTCCTCGTGTCGCTGGTGGTGCCCGCGTCGAGCGACCTGATGATTTACGTCCTGGGCGGGTTTTGGGTCATGTTCCTGGTGGTGTTCATCGACGTGTTCGTCCTGTCCCGCCAGCTCCGTAAGCGGCTGACGGAGAAGTTCGGTGAGGTGGAGCGGGGCACCGTCTGGTACGGCTCCATGCGCTCCCTCCAGTTCCGCAAGCTGCGGCTGCCCAAGCCCCAGGTCAAGCGCGGCCAGTACCCCTCCTGACCGGGGCCGCACCATCCGAAGCGACAACAACGTAACGAACCCCGGCGGATTCCGCCGGGGTTCGTCGTTTTCGGCAAAGGGTCAGGCCCTGCGGTTCTTCGCCAGTCCGTGGTTGATCCGGGCGGCCCAGAACGGTCCCTCGTAAAGGAAGGCGGTGTAGCCTTGCACGAGCGTTGCCCCGGCATCAAGGCGCTCCTGGACGTCCTGCACGGTTTCCACACCGCCTACGGCCACGAGGGCCAGGGCGTCGCCGGTGGCCGCCTTGAGCCGGCGCAGCACCTCGAGGGACCGCTGCTTCAGCGGAGCTCCGGAGAGTCCGCCCGCGCCGCATTGTTCCACCTCCCCGGGTGAGGAGGTGAGACCGGTGCGTCCGATCGTGGTGTTGGTGGCGATGATCCCGTCCAGCTTGAGGTCCAGCGCGAGACGGGCAACGTCGTCGATATCCTCGTCGCTGAGGTCGGGCGCGATTTTGACGAGCAGGGGCACGTGCCGCCCGGCCGCGCGGTCAGCCTCCTCCCCCACCGCGGTGAGCAGCGGACGGAGGCTTTCCACGTCCTGGAGCAACCGCAGACCGGGAGTGTTTGGTGAACTGACGTTGACCACCAGGTAGTCTGCGGCGGGAGCGAGGTTGCGGGCGCTGACCAGGTAGTCATCCACGGCGTCGGCAAGCTCAACCGCCTTGGTCTTGCCGATATTCACGCCGATGACGGGGCGCACGCCCGCGTGCCGGCGCTGCAAAGCAGCCCTCGCGGCCTTGAGCCGCGGAGCCACGGCGGAGGCGCCGTCGTTGTTGAAACCCATCCGGTTGATGACTGCGCGGTCCTGCACCAGCCGGAACAGCCGCGGCTTTTCGTTGCCGGGTTGTGCCTGGCCGGTGATGGTGCCCACTTCGATGTGGCCAAAGCCCAGTTCGGTGAGGGCTTCGATGCCGTGCCCCTCCTTGTCAAAGCCGGCGGCCAGGCCAAACGGCGACGGAAAGGTCACCCCGAATGCCGTGGTCTGCAGGGACGGCGCGGGGGCGGTCAGCTTCTGCAGGACTTTGCCGGCGCCGGAGGCATGCGCCAGCCGGATGCCCTTGAATCCGATCTTGTGGGCGCGCTCTGCGTCCATCCATGAAAAGGCCAGTCTGAAAAAAGTGGGGTAAACGCGCATGCCTCCAGTCTTCCGCCTCCTGCGCCCGGACCAAAATTGCGTACCCTGCCTGGCAGGCGGTCTAGCATGAAGCCATGGGCTGGCAACAGGACATCCTGGGTGGGGAGTTCGAGTCCCGCGCCTTTATTGCCACCGGACCTGACGGCGTCGGGCGCACCGCTACGCTGATCCGGTTCCGCCCGGCCCGGGAGTCCCCCGGCCAAGCCGGCAGGAGCCCCGCGCCGGTGCTGTTCCTGCACGGCTGGAGCGACTACTTCTTCAACACTGACCTCGCCCGTTTCTGGTCCGGCGAGGGTTATGACTTCTACGCGCTGGACATGCACAACCACGGCCGAAGCCTGCGCCCCGAATATCCCGGCGGCTACGTGGCGGACCTTGCTGACTATGACGCAGAAATAGAGGCTGCCTGCCGGCTGATCGCAGAGGACGCCGGGCCCGGTCCTGTGACCCTGATGGGGCATTCCACCGGCGGGCTGGTGGCAGTGCTCTGGGCCAGCAGGCACCCCGGTGCGGTATCGCGACTGGTCCTGAACAGCCCCTGGCTGGAAATGCACGGCAGCAGCCTGGTCCGGCGGGCGGCCCTGGGCCTCGTGGGACCCGTTGCGCGGCTCCGTCCCGAGGCGGTACTGAGGCTTCCCGAGCGGGGCTTCTACTGGCGCACCATCAGCAGCGCCGCGGACGGGGAATGGACCCTGGATGACAAGTACCGGCCGCCCATGGCATTTCCGGTGCGGGCCGGCTGGCTGAGTGCGGTACTGGCAGGGCATGCCCGGGTGGCCCGCGGCCTCGACCTGGAGATGCCTGTCCTTGTCCTGCTGTCCCGGGGAAGCGCGAACGGACTCTTTTGGTCCGAGGAGATGCGGCGGACAGACGCCGTCCTCGACGTCAACGTCATCGGCGCCCGCGCCCTCACCCTGGGCCGGACAGTGACAGTTGAACGGATTGACGGCGCGCTGCATGACGTCTTCCTCTCCCCCGCCGCCGTCCGGAAGGACGCGTACGCGCGGCTGGCGCGATGGCTGCGGGCCTATGGTGCCGCCGAGGGTGCCGCATCAACCGCGCCCCCGTAACGGCGGTCCCGCCGGGCGTATTCTTCGACGGCGGCCCACAGTGTGCGCCTGTCGACGTCCGGCCAGAGGGTGTCCATGAAGACGAACTCGGCGTACGCGGACTGCCAGAGCAGGAAGTTGGACAGCCGCTGCTCCCCAGAGCTGCGAAGGAAAAGGTCCACGTCGGGAAGGTCCGGCTCATCCAGGTACTTCTGGACGGTCCGCTCGGTAATCGCATTGGGCTTGAGCTTGCCGGCGGCGACGTCGGAGGCAATGGCGGAGACCGCGTCGGTGATTTCCGCGCGGCCGCCGTAATTGACACACATGGTCAACGTGCACGTGCTGTTGCCGGCCGTGAACTCCTCGGCCTCCTCAAGTTCCCGGATGACGGAGCCCCAAAGCCGGGGCCGGCGGCCGGACCACCTGACCCGCACGCCCCATTCATCCAGCTGGTTCCGCTGTCTGCGGAGCACGTCCTTGTTAAATCCCATCAGGAAGCGCACCTCCTCGGGGGACCGCCGCCAGTTCTCGGTGGAAAAGGCGTAGACACTGACATACTCGATGCCGAGCTCGATCGCCCCGGCCATGACGTCGAGCAGTGCGGGCTCACCCGCTTTGTGGCCCTCGATGCGCGGCAGGCCCCGCTGGTTGGCCCAGCGCCCGTTGCCGTCCATCACGATGGCCACGTGCCGGGGAATGAAGTCGGCAGGAATGGCGGGCGCCACGGCGCCGGACGGATGGGGGTAGGGTGCCACCACGGGGCGGGTGCGCTTGCGGGTTGTTGTGTTCTTTTTGCCCAGGGCCACTGTCAGCTACGCTCCACATGCTTGAGGGATTTGAGGACTCGTTCGAGGTGCCATTGCAGGTAGGCCGCCACCAGTCCGGCCGCCTCTTTCCGGTGGACCGGCAACGACGCGTCCGCGGTTGCCCAATCGCCCGTGAGCAGGGCCGCCAGCAGGACAACGGTTTCGGGGGCCGGCGCAAGTGCCCCGGGCGGTCTGCAGCCGCTGCAGACCATGCCGCCGAGCGCTGCTGCAAAGGCGGTGTGCGGACCCGGCAGACCACAACGGGCGCAATCGGTGAAACTGGGCGCCCAGCCGCCGGTTGCCAGTGCGCGGAGCAGGTAGGAGTCCAGGATCAGGCCGGCGGGATGCTCGTCCCGGCTGAGTGCGGCCAGTGCGCCGACCAGCAGGTTGTACTGCGCCGTGCCGGATTCTCCGTCGACGTCCGTCAGTTTTTCCGCAGTCTCGGTCATGGCGGCTGCCACCGTGTACCGGCCGTAGTCCGCCGCTATGCTTCCGCCGTAGGCCCCCTTGGCCACTGCCTGCGTAACGATGTCGAGGCTGCGACCTGAAACCAGCTGGAGATCCGCGACCATAAAGGGCTCGAGCCGTGCCCCGAACCTGCTGCTGGTGCGCCGGACCCCCTTTGCGACGGCGCGGACCTGGCCGTGGTGCTTTGTCAGGAGGGTAATGATGCGGTCGGCCTCGCCCAGTTTGTGCGTACGGAGCACGACGGCGTCGTCCCGGTACGCGCGGGAGGCGAAAGAATGTTGGGCCACGCTTTTATCTTCCCATCCCCGCGGGGGCGGCACTGCCGGGCGCGGCTGTGCCGCCGGGAGGTCCCGGCGGCACAGCCGGCCTGAATCAGGCCTGGGCGTCCCGGATGGCCCGGTTGACTGCGGAGATCACGGCTTTCAGGGCGGACATGCTGGTGTTTGCGTCGATGCCGACGCCCCACAGGACCCGCTCGCCCACGGCGCATTCAACGTACGCGGCAGCCAGGGCGTTGCCGCCTTCGGAGAGGGCGTGCTCGCTGTAGTCCAGCACCCGGACATCCACGCCGTCCTCGTGCAGGATGCTGAGCAGCGCGGCGATGGGCCCGTTGCCGGTCCCCGTCCTGCTCACCTGCGCGCCGTCAACGGTGAGGGACGCGTGGAGCGTGGTGCCGCCGTCGTCATCCGTTTCAGTCTTAACGGCACCAAGGGAATAGCGTCCCCACTGCCCGGTCGCCTGGCCGGAAGGCAGGTACTCATCCTGGAAGACCTGCCACAGCTGCGCGGCGCTGACCTCGCCGCCCACGGTATCCGTGCGGCGCTGGATGACCCCGGAGAATTCGATCTGGGCACGGCGCGGCAGGTCCAGGCTGTGCTCGTGCTTGAGCAGGTAGGCCACGCCTCCCTTGCCGGACTGGGAATTCACCCGGATAACTGCCTCGTAGCTGCGGCCCAGGTCCTTGGGGTCGATCGGCAGGTACGGGACCTGCCAGGTGAAGTCATCCACGGACTTGCCCGCTGCGGCGGCGTCCCGCTCCAGCGCTTCGAAACCCTTCTTGATGGCGTCCTGGTGCGAGCCGGAGAAGGCGGTGAACACGAGGTCGCCGCCATACGGCGAACGCTCGGGCACGGGCAGCTGGTTGCAGTATTCAACGGTCCGGCGGATCTCGTCGATGTTGGAGAAGTCGATCATCGGATCGATGCCTTGCACCAGCAGGTTCAGGCCCAGGGTCACCAGGTCCACGTTGCCGGTCCGCTCGCCGTTGCCGAAAAGGCAGCCCTCAATCCGGTCCGCCCCTGCCATGTAGCCCAGCTCCGCCGCCGCCACGCCGGTTCCGCGGTCGTTGTGCGGGTGAAGCGAGAGGATGATGCCCTCACGCGGGTGCAGGTGGCGGCTCATCCACTCGATCGAGTCGGCGTAAACGTTGGGGGTGGCCATCTCCACCGTGGCCGGAAGGTTGATGATGACCTGTTTGTCCGCTGAGGCTTCAAAGATGTCAGCGACGGCGTTGCACACCCGGACCGCGTACTCCAGTTCCGTTCCGGTGAAGGACTCCGGGGAGTATTCGTAGGTTACGTGGGTATCGGCGAGGGTTTCCTCGTACTTCTTGCACAGCCGGGCGCCCTGCAGGGCGATGTCCAGGATGCCGTCCTCGTCCTGGTTGAAGACCACGCGGCGCTGCAGGACCGAAGTGGAGTTGTACAGGTGGACGATGGCCTGCTTGGCACCGACCAGGGATTCGTAGGTCCTCTCGATCAGGTGTTCGCGCGCCTGGGTGAGGACCTGGATGGTGACGTCGTCCGGGATGTGGTTGCCCTCGATGAGCTGGCGGACAAAGTCGAAGTCGGTCTGCGACGCGGACGGGAACCCGACTTCGATCTCCTTGTAGCCCATGCGGACCAGGAGGTCGAACATCTTCATCTTGCGGGCCGGGCTCATGGGATCGATGAGTGCCTGGTTGCCGTCGCGCAGGTCCACTGCACACCAGCGGGGAGCCTTGGAGATGACCTTGTCCGGCCAGGTGCGGTCCGGCAGCTCGACTTTGATCTGGTCCTGGAACGGCGTGTACCGGTGGGCAGGCATTCCTGAGGGCTTTTGTGCGTTTCGCATTACGTGGGGCCTTTTCTTGGAGATCTTCATTGAAAGGGTGGCCGGGCAACACAAACTCCGCAGCGAGGGTGGGCCTTTGCGCTAGATCGCGTCTGTGGCCTCGCCGCGGCAGCTAAGGAGAAGGAGCTCTGCACGCACCTTTTGAGCGTAGCACGCGTGCGTAAGATGAAAGGGCACTACCGTCCGATAAGTCCACCATGCAGACCCTTCCCGGTGTTCCAGCCGGCCGGGGCCTTTCAGCAGAGGAGCTTCAGTGCCCATTTCGGGGATCGACCTGTCCACCATAGACCACACGGTACGGCCGCAGGATGACCTGTATCAGCACGTCAACGGTGCCTGGCTGAAGGCCACCGAGATTCCCGACGACCGGCCGCTGGAGGGCACCTTCACCGCCTTGCGGGACGGATCCGAAATCGCCGTCCGCGACATCATCGAGGAGGCGGCGGCCAAGGCCGGATCTGCCAGCGGCATCGAAAGGAAGATCGGCGGCCTCTACAACAGCTTCATGGATCAGGAAGCTGTCGAGGCCAAGGGGATGGAACCCATCCGCCAGCGGCTCGCCGATGTTTTTGCCACTGCGTCAGCCACCGAACTTGTAGCCCTTGCCGGAAAGCTGTTCCGGTCGGATGTCAGCGGCCTGTTCTACATCTACCCGGCCCCGGACGCCGGCAACCCGGACCGTGTGCTGCTGTACACCGGGCAGGGAGGCCTGGGGCTTCCCGATGAGTCCTATTACCGGGAGGAAAAGTTCCAGCCGATCGTTTCCGCTTACCGGAAGCACGTGGCCACCATGTTCGGCCTCGCCGGCGTAGCGGATGCTGGAGCCGCTGCGGAACGGGTGGTGGCGCTTGAGACGAACCTGGCTTCGCACCACTGGGACAACGTCACCCTGCGTGATCCGCAGAAAACCTACAACCTCAAGACCGCCGACGAAGCTTCGGCGCTGTTCCCCCAGCTGCCCACCTGGTTCGAGGCCGCGGGGATCGACGCCGGTAAACGGCAGGAACTGGTGGTGAGCACACCCGACTTTTTTGCAGGCGCTGCCGGGCTTTTGGAATCTGAGCCGCTGGCCGTCTGGCAGGAGTGGCTGGCCATGCGGGTCATCAGCGCCGCAGCGCCGTACCTGTCGTCCGCCTTCGTTGACGCGAACTTCGCCTTCTACGGCACCACCCTTAGCGGAACCCCGCGGAACAAGGACCGCTGGAAGCGCGGTGTGGGCGTGGTGGAAGCGGCGCTGGGTGAGGCCGTGGGACAGATTTATGTTGCACGGCATTTCCCGGAGTCGCACAAGGCCAGGATGCAGACGCTGGTGGAGAACCTGATCGAGGCCTACCGCCGCAGCATCACGGCTGTTTCCTGGATGGGCGCGGACACCAAAGCCGAGGCCCTGCGAAAGCTGGAGGCTTTCCGGGCCAAGATCGGCTTCCCTGAAGAATGGATTGACTACTCCGCCGTGGAGATCGACCCTGACGACCTGCTGGGGAATGTGGAGCGGGCACACAACGCCGACGTCGACCGCCACCTGGACGAGGTAGGCAAGCCGGTGGACCGCAACAAATGGCTGATGACCCCGCAGACGGTCAACGCCTACTACCATCCGATGATGAACGAGATCGTGTTCCCGGCGGCCATCCTGCAGCCTCCGTTCTTCACTGCCGAGGCGGACGACGCCGTCAACTACGGCGGCATCGGTGCTGTGATCGGCCACGAAATCGGGCACGGCTTCGACGACCAGGGCTCGCAGTTCGACGGCGGCGGTGCCCTGCGGAACTGGTGGACAGACGAGGACCGCCGGGCGTTCGAGAAGCTCACCGCGAAACTGGTGGAGCAGTATGACGCCTTGTCGCCGTCCGCTGCACCCGGGCATAACGTTAACGGCCGCCTTACCCTGGGCGAAAACATCGGCGACCTCGCCGGGCTTGCCATCGCGTACAAGGCGTACCTGATCAGCCTGGATGGCACGGATCCCGAGGTCCTGGACGGGTTTACCGGGCAGCAGCGTTTCTTCGCCTCCTGGGCAGCGGGCTGGCGGCAGGTGATCCGGCAGGAAGAGGCCGTGCGCAGGCTGGCCACCGACCCGCACTCCCCCAACGAGTTCCGGACGAATGCCATCGCGAAGAACCTGGACGCCTTCCACGAAGCGTTCGACGTCACCGACCAGGACGGCATGTGGATGGCGCCGGAGGAACGCGTCAGCATCTGGTAGCCGGAACAAGACAGGCGGGGCCCGCCACCTTTCCAGGTGGCGGGCCCCGCCTTTTGGGCTATTGCGTCTACTCCTGCACGATCAGGTACGGGTTGGCCTGCTGGCAGACGGTGTCGCCTGCGGTCTGGTTGACGATGTCCTCCGGCAGCACCGCGCCCGGTTCCGTCCCGTAGGTGGTGCCAGTGGTGAAGTCGGTGCCCAGGTAGACCTGGACCCCGGATACGTTGGGCGCCGGTACCAGTTGCGCCGCCGGGATGCCGAGCAGGGCGGCGACGTCAGCGGCCACATCGGCGAAATCGGCACCGTAGTAGACCACCGACTGTTCAACGGCCGTGCTCTCGAACTGCGCTGCCTGGGTGAACCCGCCCGAGATCAGGGCCTGGACAATCTCCTGGGCACGGCCGGGTACGCCGCTGCCGTTTGCCACGGTGACCGGCTGCAGGGCCTTGTCGTACGGCGGCACGGCGGGGGCGGTTTCGGTGGGGGCAGCCGACGGCGGAGCGCTTTCCGTTGGTGCCGGGGCGGGCACGGGATTGGTGAGGTCGATGTCCTGCCGGAGGGCTGCGAACAGCTGTGAGCCGTCCGGCTCCGCGATCTGGAGCCTGTTGGGATCCGCCACGGCCGGCGTGGTGGGAACGGACACGAATGCCACCTTGCTGATGTCGATGTCCTTGAGCCTGTTGCCGATGGTCAGCAGGGTGGGAACGGACGCCAGGCCCTCGTCCACTGTCAGGTTCCGGGTGACGACGTCGGCGATGTTCAGCATCTTGCCGGGGTCGGAAAGGGTGCCCTCGTCCTTGATCTTGCGCGTAAGTGACGAGAGGAAACCCTGCTGTGCCCTGATGCGGCCCAGGTCGCCGCCGTCGGCAAACGCGTGGCGCGTACGCAGGAAGGCGAGGGCCATCTCGCCCTGGACGGTGGAGGTGCCGGCCGGAAGGCGGAGGCGGGAGTCAGGATCGTAGACGGCGTCGCTGATGCAGACCTCCACGCCTCCCACGGCGTTGGACAACTCCTTGACCGCATTGAAGTCGGCCATCATGAAGTGGTCGATTTCCAGGCCCGTGATCTTGTTGACGGTATCCACCGCGCACCCGATGCCGGCCTCGGCCATTGCCTCGTTGATCATTATCCCGCTGCGGGCCGGGAACTCCTGGCCGGTTTCCTCGTCCTTGCACTTGGGGATGTCCACGAGCAGGTCACGGGGGAAACTGATGACGCTGACGCGTTTGTTGTCCTCGGAAATGTCCATGAGCATCATGACGTCGGACTTGCCGTACCCCTTGGAGTCATCGGCAGTGCCGTATTCCGCGTTCTTCCCGTCGCGGGTGTCCGAACCAAGGATCAGGATCTGCATCCGGCCCGTGGCGCTGACCTGGCCGTCGCTGTTGCCACCGCCCGCGTTCAGCGGAGCTTTGGAGATGTTGTTCTGGAGCCGCAGGTACCAGAAGCCGGCGAAGGCCAGCCCGGCGATGACGGCCACAGAGACGACGGCGGTAACAACCTTGAGCCAGACCGGCATGCCGCGGACGGGGCCCAGGTGGCGGGCGGCCCCCACGGCGCCGTCGCGTGCGTGGCGGGATACAGGTCCTGTGCCTGCAGGCAGGTCTGCTCCGTTGTCGCGCATCTCGCGGCCTCGCCCCACTTGTCTGAACCTTCCTCTAAAGTCAAAATCCGGTCCATCTTAGTGGTCCAGTCTGGGAAAACACCGGGCTGTGCTCCACGCACCCCGGCAGGAGCCTGTCAGAAGCCGAGCCTGACCAGCTGTTTCGGGTCGCGCTGCCAGTCCTTGGCTACCTTGACGTGAAGGTCAAGGTAGATGCGGGTGCCCAGAAGCGCTTCGATTCCCTTGCGGGCGTTCGTCCCGACTTCACGCAGCCTGCTGCCGCCCTTGCCGATAATGATGGCCTTTTGCGAGGGCCGTTCCACGTAGAGGTTCACGCGGACGTCCAGCAGCGGGTTGTCTTCCGGCCGGTCCTCCCGGGGGATGATTTCCTCGACCACCACGGCCAGTGAGTGCGGCAGCTCATCGCGGACACCCTCAAGCGCCGCTTCCCGGATCAGCTCGGCCACCATCACTGCCTCCGGCTCGTCGGTCAGCTCACCGTCGGGATAGAGCGGCGGCGACGGCGGCATGTGGCTGATCAGCACGTCGGCAACAGTGTCAACCTGGAAGCCGTCGGTGGCAGATACCGGCACGATGTCCTTCCAGCCGTCCTCCCCCATCACTTCGCGGCCAAGCTCGGCCACCGCCAAGAGCTGTTCGGTGAGGGCCTGGCGGTCCACCAGGTCAGCCTTGGTTACGATCGCGATGACGGGCTTTCGCCCGGCGGCGGCCAGCTGGGACGCAATGAACTTATCGCCGGGCCCGATCTTCTCGTTGGCCGGCAGGCAGAAGCCGATGGCGTCCACTTCGGCGAGAGTGTCCGCCACTAACTCATTCAGGCGCTTTCCCAACAGGGTCCGCGGACGGTGGAGGCCGGGGGTGTCCACGAGGATCAGCTGGGCGTCATCACGATGCACGATCCCGCGGATGGTGTGGCGCGTGGTTTGCGGCTTGGCAGAGGTGATGGCCACCTTCTTCCCCACCAGGGCGTTGGTCAGGGTGGATTTGCCGGCATTGGGCCGGCCCACCAGCACGGAGAAACCTGCGTGGAAGCCGCCGAACTCTTCCGCTTCCGGGGCCTTACTTTTCTTGCTCACGTGAAACTCCCTGCTGGGTTGCTTCGGCCTCGTCGAGGAGGTCTTCAAGGTCAGTGTCTACTCTTGGCACCGCTGCCGCAATGATGTGGCTGACGCGGTTTCTACGGCCCTCGAGCCGGTCGGCCCGCAGGGAGACGCCCTGGACCTCCACGTGGCTGCCCACGATCGGAACCCGGCCCAGCGCTTTGGCGAGGAGCCCGCCCACGGTGTCCACCTCGTCGTCGTCAAGCTCAATGTCGAAGAGCTCACCGAGATCGTCGATGCTCATGCGTGAACTGACCCTGTAGGAGCCGTCACCGAGTTCCACCGCTTCGGCGCTTTCGGTGTCGTACTCGTCCACGATCTCCCCCACAATTTCCTCGATCAGGTCTTCGAGCGTGACAAGGCCTGCTGTGCCGCCGTATTCGTCGATGACGATGGC
Source organism: Arthrobacter sp. MPF02 (assembly GCF_046605375.1). GTDB lineage: Bacteria > Actinomycetota > Actinomycetes > Actinomycetales > Micrococcaceae > Arthrobacter. The sequence continues at coordinate 1,981,949 of NZ_CP176772.1, forward strand.
CACATGCGTGGACTCCTTCTGCAGTTCACGCAGCAGGTCGCTCACGGGCTTGGACTCGGGAACGTAGCGGACTTCGCGTGCCAGCGAATCCACCAGGGGCGGTTCCTCGTCCGGGGACAGGCCATGGACGACGGCGGCAACATCTTTTAGGTAAATGATGCCAAGGATGTGGTCGGTGTCGTCCCCGATGACAGGGATCCTCGAGTAGCCGGACCGAAGGAACAGGGACATCGCCTGGTGGAGGCTGGAGCCTGATTCGATGGTGACGATGTCTGTCCGGGGAACCATGACGGCACGGACCAAAGTGTCACCGAAGTCGAACACGGACTGGATCATCTCGGCCTCGGTGTCCTCGATCATGTCAGACTCGCTGGCCCGCTCCACCAGTTCGCGGAACTCCTGCTCGCTGAAGAACGCCTCGTCGCCGCTCGGGGCCCCGGGCGCCGCCGTACTTCCCAGGGCCACAAGCCAGCCCGGAATCGGCCCAAGGACCCACGTGAGGAAACGGATCATCGGAGCGGTGAACCGGACCACGGCCGCGGAGTGCAGCCTGCCGACCTGGCGGGGCGAGACGCCGACAATAACGAAACCAAGCAGCGCCATGATGCCCGTGGCTGCCAGGCCGGCGAGCCAGACGTTGTCCAGGAGGGTGGAGAGCAGCACGGCGACAGCGACCGCCGAGGCCATCTCGAACCAGATACGCCAGAACCGCAGAGCCCTGATGTGCGCCACGGGCTGGGCGAGGATGCGCCGCATTGCATTGCCGCGGCTCTTGAGCAGGGCTTCCTCGGCGTCATGCCGCGGGAGGAAGTTGAAGGCGGCTTCGGCAGCTGTCAGCACCGCCGCGACCGCCAGGAAAAGCAGGGCCATCGCGACCAGGAGCAGGAGCGTCACCGGGTGGTCTCGGCAGGTGCTTCTTTGCCGGTGAAGCCGGTCAGGAGTTCGCGCTGCAGACCGAACATCTCGGCCTTTTCTTCGGGCTCTGCGTGGTCGTAGCCCAGCAGGTGCAGGATGCCGTGCGTGGTCAGCAGCAGCATCTCGTCCTGGAGCTCGTGGCCGGCACTTTTTGCCTGCACCCGGGCGACTTGCGGGCAGATGGCGATGTCCCCCAGCATTCCCTGCGGTGTGGGCCGGTCCGGCGTTCCCGGCGTGAGTTCATCCATGGGCACGGACAGCACATCTGTGGCTCCGGGCTCGTCCATCAGTTCGATGTGCAGCTTTTCCATGGCAGGCTCATCAACCAGCAGGATGGACAGTTCCGCCTGGGGGTGGATATAGAGCTGTTCGAAGATGTACCGCGACAAAGCCACGAGTGCCGCTTCGTCCACCTGGACGCCGGACTCGTTGTTCACCTCGATGCTCACGCGTGTTCCCCCCGCTTTTCCTTGACCGCCGAGTGCTTGGCCCGCGCCCGCTGGGCGTCGTCCCAAATGCTGTAGGCGTTCACGATATCGCCCACGAGCCGGTGCCGCACGACGTCTGCGGCGTCCAGGACGGAAAAGTTCACGCCCTCGATACCCTGCAGGATTTCCTCCACGATGCGCAGCCCGGAACGCGTGCCGAAGGGCAGGTCCACCTGGGTGATGTCGCCGGTGACAACCATCTTGGACCCGAACCCAAGCCTGGTCAGAAACATCTTCATCTGCTCGGGGGTGGTGTTCTGGGCCTCGTCAAGGATGATGAACGCATCATTGAGCGTCCGTCCGCGCATGTAGGCGAGGGGTGCCACCTCAATGGTTCCAGCGGCCATCAGCCGTGGGATGGACTCGGGGTCCATCATGTCGTGCAGCGCATCGTACAGGGGACGCAGGTAGGGGTCGATTTTGTCGCTCAGGGTGCCGGGCAGGAAACCAAGGCGTTCCCCGGCCTCTACCGCCGGGCGCGTCAGGATGATCCGATTGACTTCTTTCTGCTGGAGAGCCTGGACTGCCTTTGCCATGGCCAGGTAGGTTTTCCCGGTACCTGCCGGCCCGATGCCGAAGATCACGGTGTTGTCGTCGATGGCGTCAACATAGTTCTTCTGGTTCAGGGTCTTCGGGCGGATGGTCCGGCCGCGGCTGGAGAGGATGTCGTGGGTCAGCACGTCCACCGGGTTCTGCAGGGACTGGGTCCGCAGGAGCGCAACCAGTTGCTGGAGCACCGACGGGCTGATGACGGTGCCACGGGCCACAAGTCCGCGGACTTCGTGGAGCAGCCGCATGATCCGCGGCACGTCGGCGGCGGGACCGCTGATGGAGAGCTCGTTGCCGCGGACGTGGAAGTTGACGTCCGGGAACTGTTCCTCGATGTACCGAAGCGCCTCATCATGGCTGCCGAGCGACTGGACCATCTGGTCGGAGTTGTCGAAGCGGACCACCTCTGTCCGGATGCCTGGGAGGGAATGCGGGAACTCTCCGGTGGCGCCTTCGCCGGCGGGCCGGCGCTTTCCGTTCGCTGATTCAGTCATAGTCTTGGCCCGCAGGCCTGTGATCCCCTCGAGGTCGGTGCAGTCTGTCTTTCCATATTACGCCAGCAGGCCCCGCCGCCGGATACCGGGAGCGGGCATTAACACCCAAAGAAATGACTCTTCCCGTCATTAGGTATCAACTTCATATCAGCCTCATATCGTTCCCGTTTCAGTTCCGGGCCGCAGCCTGTGAAGAGCCGGACCGGCTGCGCGGGGTATGCCATGCTGATAATCCAGCCGCCGCTGGACATCCAGGCCGCCCGGGGACCGGCCCTTCACGCCATGAAAGGACAGGCAACACACGTGCCGAAAACCGCCGCGCCCCACAGGGGTTGCCGTGCCGCAGGCGCCCGCGCCCTGGTGCTGGCCGCCCTCCTTGCGGCTGCGCCGGCGTTGGCCGGGTGCATCGCGGACGCCGGCCCGTCACCCACCGGCACGCTTGTCACCGTTCCCGCTGCCACCGGCACGGCGCCGTCCACGAGTGCACCCCTGGAAACCACCCAGTCCTCCAACAAGGCCCCGGTGTACTGGATTGGCCGCAGCGATGCCGACGTTTTCCTGTACCGCGAGTTCCGCGACGTTCCCGAGCAGGAAAATCCCGTGACCCGTGCCCTGCGGTCCATGATGTCTGACAAGCCGTTGGACCCGGACTTCTTCACGCCCTGGCAGAACCCCGGCAAACTTGCCACGTCGATTTCCGGCAAGGACGTCATCACCGTGGACGTCTCGGAGGACGCCTTCAACAGCAACCTCGACGCCGATATGGCGGTCCGCGCCATCCAGCAGCTCGTGTACACCGCCACCGCAGCAGCTGCAAGCTCCGGCCTGATCGACGCAGGCCAGCAGATCCGGGTGCGGATACTGGTGGACGGGCATACGGACTACGTGGCGTTCGGGCACGTCCGGCTCGGAGCGCTGATGACCCGCACTGCAGGGCTGGTCGCCCCGGTGTGGATTATCGACCCCCAGGAGAACGTCGAGGTTGCGGGCGGCAGCGTGAAAATCACCGGACGCAGCACCACGGCCGGCGGCAAACTGCGGTGGCAGATCCTGCGGTCCGCCGGCAACGGCCAGGCGGAGCCGTTCCTGACCGGGGAAACAACGGCGTCGGCGGAGCAGGGGCAGGCGGGCGTCTTTACGCTGGCCCTGACCCTGCCGGCGGGTGATTACGAGCTGCGGGTGGCGCAGGCAGGGTCCGGCGGCGGACCGGACCAGTACGAGGACACACGGTCCTTCAAGGTGCGCTAGGCGCCCAGCGTCCCAGGATGTCGCTGGCAAGGACTACGGCCGCCGGGCCGGCTGTGGAGGACCGCAGGACATGGTGCCCCAGCAGCGCGGTCACGGCGCCCTTGTCACAGAGCCTCGTCACTTCGCGGGGACTGATGCCGCCTTCCGGACCGACAATGAGGAGAACCTCCCGCGGCTCCCCTCCCCCATCGGCATCCCGGGCCGGGGAGCTCCATGACTCAAGGACAGTTCTAAGGGGGCGGACAGCGTCCTCGTGCAGGATCACGGCCAGCCCGGCGGCTTCCACCGCACTTGCCAGCGCAGCGGTGTCGACGGCGGCACGCACCTCTGGGACCCACGCCCGCCTCGCCTGCTTGGCGGCTGCGGCAACCACGGACTGCCATTTTGCATGGGCCTTGGCAGCCCGGTCGCCTTTCCATCGGACGATGGAGCGCTCGGACTGCCAGGGGATGACGGCGTCGATACCCAGCTCCGTGGCCGTCTCGATGGCCAGTTCGTCCCGGTCTCCCTTCGCCAGCGCCTGCACCAGCACCAGCCGGATGTCCGGCCGGCTTTCGACGGAAAGCGCCGCGCACTCAACCTCCAGGGCTGCGGAGGACGCTGTTGTGACGCGGCCGGTCAGGCGGGTGCCTGCGCCGTCCACGATGTCCACGGCCTCACCGGGCACGATCCGTTTGACGGCCACCGCGTGCCTGGCTTCGGGCCCTTCGAGGAGGAAGCGGCGTCCGGCCGCCATCCCGTCCAGGGTTCCTGCGGGTGTGAAGAAGACGGGGTTGCTCACCGCTACAGGTTACCGAGGCGGTCCCGGAGCTTCGCGAACATGCCGCCGCTCGCGGCGAGCTTGCCGTCGGTGATCTGCTCGCCGCGGAGCTTGGCCAGCTGGCGGAGCAGGTCTTCCTGCGCGGCGTCGAGCTTCGCCGGCGTGTCCACCTGGAGGTGCACCTTCAGGTCGCCGCGGCCGTATCCGCGCAGGTGGGTGACTCCCAAGCCGCGGAGGGTGATGATTTCGCCGGACTGGGTTCCGGGCTTGACGTCGATTTCCTGCGTGCCGTCGAACGTTTCCAGGCTGACTTCGGTCCCGAGGGCAGCGGCTGTCATGGGGATGTGCAGGGTGGCGTGCAGGTCGTCGCCTTCGCGGACATAGGTGGGATCGTTGTTGACGCGGATTTCCACGTAGAGGTCGCCGGCGGGACCGCCGGCCGGACCGGCCTCGCCCTGGCCGGCAAGCTGGATGCGGGTGCCGGTGGCGACGCCGGCAGGGACCTTGATGGTCAGCGAACGGCGGCTGCGGATGCGGCCCTGGCCGCTGCACTCGTTGCAGGGATCTTTGATGACCGTGCCAAATCCTTCGCATGTGCCGCACGGCGCTGCCGTCATGACCTGGCCCAGGATGGAGCGGACCGCCCTCTGCACCTGGCCGCTGCCTCCGCAGATGTCGCAGCGCTCGGGATGGGTTCCGGGCCTGCAGCATGAGCCTTCGCACGTGGGGCAGGTGACCGCCGTGTCCACCTCGAGTTTCTTGTTGACGCCGAACACGGCGTCGCGCAGGTCGATCCGGACGCTGATGAGGGCGTCCTGGCCGCGCCGGACCCGGGAGGCAGGCCCGGTGGAACCGCCGGCACCGAAGAACGTGTCGAAGATGTCCTGGAACGCGAAGCCCTGCCCGGCGTAGCTGCCGCCGCCGAACCCGTTGTCCGTACCGTTTTCGTTGCCGGTGGTGTCATAGACGCGCCGCTTCTGCGGGTCCGAGAGAACTTCGTAGGCATGGGTCACTGCCTTGAAGCGGTCGGCTGCCTCTTCACCAGGGTTCACGTCCGGGTGCAGCGTGCGCGCCAGCTTGCGGTAGGCCTTCTTGATCTCTTCCCCGGTGGCCTCGGGTGAGACTCCAAGGACTTCGTAGTGGCTGCTCAAAGTTCGTATCTCTTCCTTGTTGTAATGCTGCGGTAGGAATGCCCTGTCCGGGCGGCGGTGGCGCCGAGCCCGGCCGGTCAGGGTCCCAGGATCCGGGAAAGGTAGCGGGCGACGGCCCGGACGGCGGCCATGGTGGTGGGGTAGTCCATGCGGGTGGGTCCCAGGATGCCTACCTTGGCTACGCTGTCAGGTCCGTAGCCGGTAGCCACCACCGATGCTTCGGCGAGGCCGTCGTAAGGGTTCTCCCGCCCGATGCTTACCGCCACGCCGCGGTGGTCCTGCGCCATCTCGCTCAACAGGCGCAGCATCACCACCTGCTCCTCCAGGGCTTCCAGCACGGGACCGATGCTCAGTGGGAAGTCGACGTTGGACCGGGCAAGGTTGGCCGTGCCTGCCATGACCATTCGGTCCTCGCGGCTGCTGTGGGCAAGCAGTTCGAGCCCTTGGGCGAGTGCCTGGGCGGCGGGGCGCTGGCCGGGGCTGACGGCGGAGACGACGGCGGGAAGGGACTGCGCGAGCTGGCCCAGCGGTGTTCCGGCGAGGGAGCCGAGGAACCGGGTCCGCAGCCCGGCGAGGGCGTCGTCCCCGAGGTCCTGGCCGACGTCGATCACCCGTTGTTCCACCTTGCCGCTGTTGGCAATCAGCACCACCAGCACTTTCCGCGGCGCCAGCAGGACGAACTCGATGTGGCGGATCAGGGCCCTGCTGAGGTGCGGGTACTGCACCACTGCCACCTGGTTGGTGAGCTGGGACAGCAGGCGGACGGTGCGCTCGAGGACGTCGTCGAGGTCGTCCGAACCTTCCAGCAGCGACTGGATGGCCCGGCGTTCGGCCTGCGACAGGGGTTTGACGGCCGAAATCTGGTCGACGAACAGCCGGTAACCCTTGTCCGTGGGGATCCGTCCGGCACTGGTGTGCGGGGCCGTGATGAGGCCTTCCTCCTCCAGCGCGGCCATGTCGTTGCGGATCGTTGCACTGGAGACTCCGAGGTGGTGCCTCTCCACCAGCGCCTTGGAACCGACCGGCTCACGGGAGTGGACGTAGTCCTCCACGATGGCCCGCAGCACTTCCAGTTTGCGTGGCTCGCTCACACTCCACCTCCATCCAGGGTCGGGGCGGCCGCGCGCCCCGGGCGTATCCATGGTTAGCACTCGACATGCCCAAGTGCTAACAGTCTATTATGCCTCGCCCCGTTGCTAGCATTGGTACCGCTCCGGGCGAAACTCCCGCGGGCACCGATCAAGCACGGGGCGGAGACGAGCCATGGATTACCAGAACTGGGGGCCCCGGGACATGTCCGCTCCCGTGCAGGCCAAACTGCCGGAAGTGCCCGTCCAACGCGGCATGGTGCTGGAAGATGTCCAGTCGGGCTGGGTGGGCGCCGTGACCCGCGTGGAAAAGTCCGGTGGCATGCATGTTGTTGCCCTCGAGGACAGGCGGGGCAAGTCACGGACATTCCGCCTCGGTTACGGCTTCCTCCTGGAGGGACGCGCGATCCGGCTGATGCCGCCGGCCCCCCGGGCGGCCGCGGCAACGGGCTCCGGGAGGACCGCTTCGGGCTCGGTGCGGGTGGCGGGCCAGCGCGCGCAGGTTGCCAAGGCCAGCCGCATCTGGGTGGAAGGCAAGCACGACGCTGAACTCGTGGAAAAAGTGTGGGGTGACGACCTCCGGGTGGAAGGCATCGTCGTCGAGCCCCTCCACGGCATCGATGACCTGGCGGCGGCAGTGGCAGACTTCCGCCCGGGGCCGGGCCGGCGCCTCGGTGTGCTCGTTGACCACCTGGTGCCCGACTCCAAGGAGTCCCGCATCGCCGAAGCGGTCATGTCCTCGCCGGGCGCCGCCGGGAACGTGCTTATTGTCGGCCATCCGTATGTCGACGTATGGCAGGCCATCCGGCCGTCGGTCCTGGGCATCGAGCGCTGGCCGGACATACCCCGGGGACAGGACTGGAAGACCGGAATCCTGGCGGCGTTCGGATGGCCGCATGCAACCAAGGAAGACATCGGGCTCGGCTGGCAGAAATTGCTGGGCGCGGTGCGTACCTACGCGGACCTGGAAGCGTCGCTGCTGGGCCGGGTTGAGGAAGTGATCGACTTCCTCACCGTTCCCTGATGGGAAGTCCGGGACCGGACAGCCAGTATCCTTGGTACTGGGCAGCCGCATGGAGCATGAAGGCTCCGCAGCCGGCCCGCCGGCATACCGCACCATTTGCACTCTCGAAGGAACAGACTGTGGCAGAAAACGCACGTGATCACAGGGACAGCCAGGGCGGCCCGGGCCGCTCCGAATACCATGGCGTCCCGGCGAACGCGCTGCCCCTGACGGCAAGCGAGGACAGGCAGTGGGCCACCCTGGCGCACTTCGGCGGGATCCTCGGCTGCGTGCCGGCGCTGCTCATCTTTTTGATTTTCCGTGACCGCGGGCCGTTCACCGCCCAGGAATCAAAGGAAGCGCTGAACTTCAGCCTTCCGCCCACCATCGCAGCCGTTGTGGCCAACATCCTGGTCTTCGTACCCGTGATCGGGAACATCTTTGCCGTTATTGCCACGCTGATCTGGATCGCCCTGACGTGCTTTTCGGTGGCCGCAGGCATCCATGTGAACAAAGGACAGCCGCACCGCTACCAGTACAACCTGCGCTGGATTAAGTAATCAGTCCGGAAGGAGCCGGCGCACTACAGCGTCGGCCAGGAGGCGGCCCTTCAGCGTAAGGACGAGGTTTCCGCGGAACGCCGCCACGGGGTCCACAAGGCCGTCGGCGATCAGGCCGGCAATTTCGTGCCGCCCGGCAGCACCCAACGCGGACGTGTCCAGGCCTGTCCGCAGCCGCGCCTCAAGCATGATCCGCTCAACGTTCCGGGTTTCCGGATCCAGTGTCTCCCTGCCTGCAGCCGGTGACTGTCCCTGTGCGAGGCGGCCGGCATATGCTGTGGGGTGCTTGACGTTCCACCAGCGGACGCCCCCCACATGGGAATGGGCACCCGGGCCGATCCCCCACCAGTCATCCCCCCGCCAGTAGGCCAGGTTGTGGCGGCATGCCTGGTCGGGTGTGCGTGCCCAGTTGCTGACCTCGTACCATCCCAGGCCTGCTTCAGTGATGAGCTGGTCGGCGAGTTCGTATTTGTCCGCGTGGTCGTCGTCGTCGATGTCCGGAACCAGGCCGCGCCGCATCTGCGCGGCGAGCTTGGTGCCTTCCTCGACGATCAGCGCGTAGGCGCTGATGTGGTCAGGCTGGTAGGACAGGGCGGTCTCCAGGGAATACCGCCAGTCGTCAAGGGACTCCCCCGGTGTTCCGTAAATCAGGTCGAGGCTGACGGCCAAGCCGGCTTCCCGTGCCCACTGCACCACCTGCGGAACGCGGCTGGGTGTGTGGGTGCGGTCCAGGACTTTGAGGACGTGCGGAACCGCCGACTGCATGCCGAACGAGACGCGCGTGAACCCGGCCTCCTTGAGGACGGCGAGGGACTCGGGCGTGACCGAGTCCGGATTTGCCTCGGTGGTGACCTCCGCACCGTCTTCGATGCCCCACTCATCGATGGCGGCGCGCAGGATCAGCGCGAGGTCGGCCGCGGGAAGCAGCGTGGGCGTTCCGCCGCCGAAGAAGACCGTGCTGAGCTTCCGCGCCGGAACCCCCGACCCGGCAAGGGCCTTGGCGGCGAAGGCCACCTCGGATCCCGCCGTGCGGGCGTAAGCATCCTGCGAAGCGCCGCCGCCAAGTTCGGTGGCCGTGTAGGTGTTGAAGTCGCAGTACCCGCAGCGCACCGCGCAGAACGGGATGTGGACGTACAGCCCGAACGCCCGGTCCGCCGCACCTTCCGCCGCCTGGGCAGGCAGCAGACCGTCCGACGGCGCGGGGTCGCCGGGGGGAAGAACGCTAGGCATTGCTGAGGCCCCTAAAGATTGCGGCCACTGTCATCACTACTTCTTGGCCTTGTCCTTGGACTCGTCGGTGGTGAGCGCGGCGATGAACGCCTCCTGCGGAACCTCCACGCGGCCCACCATCTTCATGCGCTTCTTGCCTTCCTTCTGCTTCTCCAGCAGTTTGCGCTTACGCGAGATGTCGCCGCCGTAGCACTTGGCAAGGACGTCCTTGCGGATGGCCCGGATACTTTCACGCGCGATGATCCGGGAACCGATGGCGGCCTGGATGGGCACCTCGAACTGCTGCCGCGGAATGAGCTCGCGGAGCTTGCTGGTCATCATCACGCCGTAGGCGTAGGCCTTGTCCTTGTGGGTGATGGCGCTGAAGGCGTCCACCTGTTCGCCCTGGAGCAGGATGTCCACCTTGACCAGATCAGCAACCTGTTCGCCGTCGGCCTTCCAGTCCAGGGAAGCGTAGCCCCGGGTCTTGGACTTAAGGATGTCGAAGAAGTCAAAGACGATCTCGGCGAGCGGGATCCAGTAGCGCAATTCCACACGGTCCTCGGAGAGGTAGTCCATCCCCTTCATCTGCCCGCGGCGGCCCTGGCAGAGCTCCATGATCGCGCCGACGAACTCGTTGGGGGCCAGGATGGTGGCGGACACCATCGGTTCGCGGACTTCCTTGATCTTTCCAGCCGGGAATTCGCTGGGGTTGGTGACGGTCAGGACGCTCTTGTCCTCGAGCGTAACCTCGTACACCACGTTGGGTGCGGTGGAGATGAGGTCCAGGTTGAACTCCCGCTCCAGGCGTTCCCGCACGATTTCGAGGTGCAGCAGGCCCAGGAAGCCGACGCGGAACCCGAAGCCCAGGGCGGCCGACGTTTCCGGCTCGTAGATCAGGGCGGCGTCGTTGAGCTTGAGCTTGTCCAGCGCGTCGCGGAGGACCGGGTAGTCCGTGCCGTCCAGCGGGTAGAGCCCGGAGAACACCATGGGCTTGGGATCGGCGTAGCCGCTGAGGGATTCCGACGCCGGCTTGGCAAGGTTGGTGACGGTGTCGCCAACCTTGGACTGGCGGACGTCCTTCACGCCGGTGATGAGGTAGCCCACCTCACCGACGCCCAGGCCCTTCGACGGGGTGGGCTCCGGGGAGCTGACGCCGATTTCCAGGAGCTCGTGGGAGGCTTTGGTGGACATCATCTGGATGCGCTCGCGCGGGTGGAGCATGCCGTCCACCACACGAACGTACGTGACCACGCCGCGGTAGGTGTCGTAGACGGAGTCGAAGATCATGGCGCGGGCGGGGGCATTGGCGTCCCCCACGGGGGCCGGGAGGTCCGTGACGATCTTGTCGAGCAGGGCTTCGACGCCTACGCCGGTTTTGCCGGAGACCAGCAGGACGTCCCCGGGGTCGCCGCCGATCAGGTTGGCCAGCTCCGCCGCGTACTTCTCCGGCTGCGCCGCCGGCAGGTCGATCTTGTTGAGCACCGGAATGATGGTGAGGTCGTTTTCCATTGCCAGGTAGAGGTTGGCAAGCGTCTGCGCCTCGATGCCCTGGGCCGCGTCCACCAGCAGGATGGCACCTTCGCAGGCTGCCAGGGAGCGGGACACTTCGTAGGTGAAGTCAACGTGGCCGGGGGTGTCGATCATGTTCAGCGCGTAGCTCACGCCGTCGACCTCCCACGGCATGCGGACAGCCTGGGACTTGATGGTGATGCCGCGCTCACGTTCAATGTCCATCCGGTCCAGGTACTGGGCCTTCATGTCGCGTGCCTGCACTACGCCGGTGGACTGCAGCATGCGGTCGGCCAGGGTGGACTTACCGTGGTCAATGTGCGCGATGATGCAGAAATTCCGAATGATGGCCGGATCTGTCGCGGCGGGCACCGGGGCGGTGCGGGCCATGGGAGACACGCAGGGTCCTTACTGTTGGCTTTATCGCGGCATGCCGCCAGGATCACCCGAAAAGGTCCCTGCGGTCCGCCGCACATCGTCAACCTCCAGTGTCCCACGTCCGGAGCGCTGGCACCGCATCCCGGCAGCAGTGCGCAGGGGACGGTTATAGGGTGGCGTCATGGCATTCAAACTCCTGGACCTTCGCCACGCCGTCCGCGCCGGTCTCAGGCTGCTGCGCGCCGGCGGTTCCACGGGGGCCGGAAACGGAAGGACATCCGGCGCTGCACCCCGCGGATCCGCCGGGGCGGGCCATGGCAGCGGCACCTATCCTGGTGATTTCCACGGGCGCGCGTCCGTCCGGTACTCACCGGACCCCGATGGCGCGCCGGACCCGGGCGAAGTGGTGTGGGCCTGGGTCCCCTACGAGGAGGACCACTCCCGGGGCAAGGACCGCCCTGTACTTCTCGTGGGGCGCAGCGGCCCCTATCTGCTCGGGCTGATGCTCACCAGCAGGGACCGGGTGCCCGCAGGATCCGCGGCCGGGGACTACGTGGACGTCGGCGCCGGCGGCTGGGACCGGCTATCCAGGCCCAGTGAGGCACGGCTGGACCGCATCCTGCAAATCAGTCCCGGAGGGATCCGGCGGGAAGGTGCAGTGCTGGAGCCGGGACGGTTCGAGGCGGTGGCTGCCGGACTGCGGCGCAGGCACGGCTGGACCTAGCTCCGCGGCCGGCTGCGGAATGGCCAGACGGGGAGCTGACCTGCTATTATTTTCAGCTGTGTGTCCGTGCAGGTCGACGGCCACTGATGGTTGGCCGCCATAGGTATCCCCACGCCGCTCAGTCAATGGCCAATCTGACAGCCCTCTAGACCATTTCCGCATTACAAAGAGAGTTCACACGTGGCGAATATCAAGTCCCAGAAGAAGCGCATTCTCACCAACGAGAAGGCACGCCTGCGCAACAACGCAGTCAAGTCCGAGCTGAAGACGGCGATCCGCGCGGTCAACACCGCCGTTGAGTCCACGGACAAGGACGCAGCTGCCGCTGCCCTGAAGGTTGCCAGCCGCAAGCTGGACAAGGCCGTCAGCAAGGGTGTTCTGCACAAGAACAACGCAGCGAACCGTAAGTCGGCGATCTCCAAGAAGGTCAACGCACTCTAAGGTTTCCAGTTCCTGCGAACTGATGATGTGGCCGGTACCCTCGGGTATCGGCCACATGTCTTTAAGCCCTACCTTCCCTGAACGGACATAGCTATGACCGTTACTGCGTGTTCAACGGCGTAGACGGGATCGCGGGACAGCCCCTTCACCTGCGCGTCAGCTTCGGCTGTCGCCTGGATGGACCGGACGAGTCCCTCTGGCGTCCAGCGGCGGACCTCCCGCTGGGCCTGTTCCACCAGCCAGGGCTGCATGCCGAGTTCGGCTGCGATCTGGGCTGAAGAACCGGACGCGCCTGCCACCCGGGCCACTGTCCGCAGCTTGGCTGCCAGCGCTGCCACGAGTGGGACCGGATCCGCCCCGGTAGCCAGGGCGTGGCGCAGCGTGGAGAGGGCAAGAGGGCCGTTTCCCGCCATCGCCGCATCCGCCACCTTAAAAGCTGTCGCTTCGATCCGCCCGCCGTAGTACCGGTCCACGATGTCCGCCGTTACGGCAGAGCCGGCGTCGGCTATCAGCTGGCTGCAGGCAGCCGCCAGCTCCGAAAGGTTGGCCCCTACTGCGTTGACCAAAGCGAGGACGGCCTGCTGGTCGATCCTCCGGCCGGCGGCCTTGAACTCGGCGCTGACGAAGGCCATTTTGTCGGCGTCTTTCTTTAGGGGCTGGCAATCCACGACGGGCCAGCCCCCTTTCTTGACGGCGTCGAGGAGCTTCTTGCCCCGTGTACCCCCGCCGTGGCGCAGGACCAGGACGGCGTCCGGCTCGGGGTGTCCCAGGTAGTCAAGGGCCTCGGCCAGGAACGCCTCGTTCAGGGATTCCACGCCTTCGACCTCGATGAGCTTGTTCTCCCCGAAGAGTGACGGGCTGACCTGCATGGACAGAGTTCCCGGCTCGTAGGCCGCGGCGCTGATGCGGCTCACTTCGACGTCCGGGGAGGACGCGCGGACCTTGGAACGGATGCTGTCCATCGCCCTGATCCCCAGGTACTCTTCCGGCCCGCTGACCAGGACCACGGCCGCCGGTGCTGCTTCGCGCCAGGCGGACGCGTCCGGGGCCGGGGAACGGGTTGCTCGCTTTTGCGCAGCGGCCATCGGGGATCCCTTCGGGAGAGTCTGGTGGAGTATTCCAGCCTGCCACGTTCATGGCTGAAGACAAAGCGGCAGCGGTGCCGCAGCAACGTGAGCTGCTGCTCCACCTGTCCAAGCAGGGCTTCCGTGCGCCGGTGGGCAGCCCGGGCAAGGCGGACAACCTGCCCCGGACGCGTGGCCGCCCAGGCAGCAGCCAGCGTCAGGCCGGAGAGAAGGAGCATGGTCAGCATCCCGTAAATCCCTTCCGGCCACGGCAGTGATGACCCTGGCAGCCCGGCGGCGAACCGCGCGGTGGCGGCAACGCCAGCACAAAAAGTTCCCGCCACCGCGATGAGTAAAAGTGCGGGCCAGGGCGCCACTGCCACGATGGGAACGGCTGCCGTACCCAGCAGTGTCACCGGGGCCACCAGCGGGGCGGCGGCCACGTTCGCCAAGAGCGAGTACGGCGAGAACTGTGGCTGGAGCAGCACGATGACGGGCCCGCACAGCACCTGCGCGGACAGGGGAACGGCCACCGCCGCGGCAGCCCAGCGGGGAACAAAAGACGGGGTCCAGTCAACCAGGGGCCGTCCCAGCACGATGATCCCCAGGGTCGCGAGGACGGAGAGCAGGAAACCGAAGCTGCCGCCCAGCCCGGGATCAATGAGGAGGAGGCCTATCACCGCCAGGCAGAGGAAACTCAAGCCCCGTCCGGAGCGCCCGCCCGCGAGGGCGGCCACCGCTACCCCTCCCATCAGTGCCGCCCGCAGGACACTGGCGTCCGGGCCAACAAGGATCACGAACAGGCCTAAACCACCCAGGGCCGCTGCGGCAGCTAAGGCCCGCGGCAGCCGGACCCCGCGGGCAACGAGCAGCAGGGCGCCGAGTACCAGGCTGCAATTCGCCCCGCTGACCGCCGTCAGGTGCGTCATGCCCACCGTTTTCATCGAGTTTTCCAGTCCCTTGTCAAGGGCGCTGGTGTCCCCTGTCACCATGCCCGGAAGCAGCCCGGCCGCGTCCGGTGCCAGGAAGGCGGAGGCGGCCACGAACCGCATCCGCAGGTCCTTCGCGGCACGCTCAAGCCCTGATCCGCCCGTTGCCCTGCCCGGAGGTGATGAAGCGGAAAGGGTGCCTGCTTCCACCCTGCCCGGGTGGGCGGGTGCAAGTTTCCCTGTGGCCCGCACTGTCTGGCCCGGCACCAAAGTGCCCCACTCGCCCGTGCCCGTAACCACAAGTTGTGCGCGTGTTCGGAGCAGCATGCCACCGGTGGCAACGTCCGCCGTCCATACCGGCACTGACCACCGCACCGGCGGCCCTGCCTGTCCCGCCATGCCCAGGGCACGCGGGGCGCCCGCCACCTCGACGACGGCCACCGCTGTTTTGCCCGACGCTATGGCTTCGGCAAGTGGACCGTCGAAGCGCTGGCTCGAGGCCGCGGAGGAATGCGCTGCGGCAGCGGCCGACAGCAAGAGGCCAGCAGCGGTGGTCGCAGCGAAACTGCGCCTCGCAGGATAGCGGCTGGCCGGTTTTGTCCGCAGCACAGTGGCCAGCAGTACTGCTGCGGTGCATACTCCGGCCAGGCACAGGATGGCCAGGGGCAACGGCGGCAGCCACAGCCCGGCAACGGAGGCCGCCCAGACCATGGCCGCGGGCAACGCAAGGCGAATATCGGTACGGCGGCGCGGGAACTTCCTCCCGGCGCCGTCCCCGTTTCCTCCTTCCCCGGCGCCGGAGCCTCTCTTCAGGTACCCTGTGATGCGTGCACGAAGCTCCTTGACGGCAGGCGGCTTCTGTCCGCCATGCGGGAGGCTTGTGGTGGCCGGCCCGGTGCCGGCGCCCCGGGCTTCACCGGCGGTAACGGCGGATTCAATAAACCTGCTCCACGGGCTGGACCTCCGGCGCCCCGCACCGGCAACCATCCCTGCCCGTTTCTCTTGGCCGCCCACGTCACACCGTCACCAGGGGCAGCAACGACTCGAGCATCTTCGGTCCCACACCGTCCACGGCGTCCAGTTCATCAACGCTTTTGAACGCCCCATGTTCCTCGCGCCAGTCGACTATCCGTTGCGCCAGCACAGGACCAACCTTCGGCAGGGCGTCCAGCTCGGCGACACCCGCGGTGTTGAGGTTGACCTTGGAACCGGGCGGATCCGCTTCCCCGCCGGCAGGACCGGGTATGCCGGACTGGTCCTGAGCCGCTGGAGTGTCTTCGCCCTGCCGTGGGACGTGGATTTTCTGGGCATCCTCAAGGACGAGCGCCAGGTTGAGGCGGTTCAGGTCTGCATCCGGGGTGGCACCGCCTGCGTGATTAATGGCCTCGTGAACCCGGCTTCCCGCCGGCAGCTGCACAACGCCGGGAGACGAGACGGCCCCGGCAACATGGACCACGACGGTACCGGCTCCGGAGGCGCCAGGATCGGCGCTGCCCACAGCGCCGGCATCAGCGGCAGTGCCGGCGCCTTCGCCCACAGTGCCGCCAGGAAGTGCTTCTTCCGTGCTGGCGGCACCGGCCAGGGGAAGGACCTCCGGCCGGCCGGAGGACGTTTGCCACCAGAAGAACAGTGCTGCAGCCACAGCCAGGACTCCCAGCAGGATGGCGGCACGCAGTGCCAGCCGCCAGCGCAGTACCGGCCCCGCCTCCGCCGGCTCCGCGTCCCCGCCCGGCCGGGAGTCAGGGCGCGGACTGTTTGAAGCAGCATTGCCCGGGTCCCGGTATTCAAACTCCTGGCCTGCAATCTCCTGCGTCAGCAGCCCGCGCGGCCCCCCGCCCAGCGTCGCCTGGAGCCTGGCCCTGGCATGGCGCGCCGGACCACCTGCTTCAGCATCCCGGCGCGACATAACTTCAGGCTATGGAAACGCTCCCGGGCAGGACAGGAGGTCCGCTGCTATGTGGACAGCCTACGGGGAACCGGGTAACGATGCGCCGGCCCCGCTGTCCCGGCCGACGATGACCGCCAGGACACCAAGGCCGGCGTGGGCGGCCAGCACGGCGGGCAGCGAGCTGATCTGGGCGGGCGGGCATTTCGGAAGCGCTGCCGCCAACCGGACGGCAAGGCTTTCGGCCTCCGCCGGATTCCCGAAATGGTGGACGGCAAGCCGGACAGACGTTCCGGGGTGCGCCTGCGCCTCGGCAGCCACGACCTCCTCGAGCCGCGCCACCGCCCGCGCGGACGAGCGCACTTTTTCAAGCGGAACGATCTTGCCGCCCTCTACTGCGAGGATGGGCTTGATGGCCAGCATGGTTCCCAGGAGGGACGCGGCTGCGCCAATCCGCCCGCCGCGGCGAAGCTGCTCCAGGCTGGGGACATAGAAGTACACCCGTGTCCGTCCGGCCTGGCCCGCAGCGGCAGCGGCTGTCTCGGCAGCGCCGGCGCCGGCGGCTGCCGCTTCCACGCCGGCCTGCACCGCCATGCCCAGGGCCATGCCTACCGTCCTGGAGTCGACCACTTCCACGGGAATGTCCACCCGGGCCGCGGCAAGGCGCGCGGCGTCCGCAGTGCCGGAAAGATCGCCGGAAATATGGATGGAGACGACCGACTCGTACCCTTGGCGCAGGGCGGCGCGGTACGCCTGCTCAAACTGCCCGGGGGACGGCCTGGACGTCTTGACCGGGGTACCTGTGGCCAGCGCCAGCGCGATGGTCTCCCGGATGTCGTCTTCACCCTCGCCGTAAATGTCCTGCCCCACCATCACGGGCATGGGAATGACCGAGAGCAGTCCTTCCACCCCGAGCCCGGCAACCCAGGAGGCCGGCAGGGCGGCAGCGGAATCTGTGACGACGGCCGTCCTTACGACGGCGAAGTGGACGCCGTCGGTGCGCGGACGCGGCGCGAAGCGCAGGCCGGCCAGCCGGGCGCGGAACCACCGCCAGGCAGCAGCGGAACTCTCGGTCAACAGGCCTCCCGGTCGGAGTGGCCGGCCACCGGATGCTTCCGGTGGCCGGATCCGGCGCAACTGCTAGGCCGGGACGATGTTGACCAGTTTAGGTGCCCGGACAATCACCGTGCGGATGCCGCGGCCGTCCATGGCGCGCTGGACGTTTTCCGAGGCCAGCGCCAGTTCCCGCAGCTCGTCTTCCGAAACGTCAGGTGACACCTCGAGCCTGTCCCGGACCTTGCCCTGGACCTGCACAACCGCGGTTACCGTGGCCTGGACCAGCAGCGAAGGATCGTGGGCGGGCCAGCCGGCATTCGCCACCGAGGCAGGGTGGCCCAGGATGTTCCACATGTCCTCGGCGGTGTAGGGGGCAAAAAGGCTGAGGATGACGGCTACGGCTTCGGCTGCTTCCCGAACGGCGGGATCAGCGCTGCCTGCACCGGAGTCGATCGCCTTGCGGGTGGCGTTGACCAGTTCCATCAGCTTGGCCACCACAACGTTGAACTTGTTGGCGTCCAGCAGTTCCGCGGCGTCGGCGATGGTGCGGTGCGTCACGGAACGGAGGGCACGGTCGCCGCCGGTGAAATCGGTACCCGGTGCACTGGCCACGTCCTGCGCCAGGCGCCAGGCGCGGGCCAGGAACTTGGCCGACCCGGACGGCGACACGTCTGCCCAGTCCACATCGTCCTCGGGCGGGGAGGCGAAGACCATGGTGAGGCGGACGGCGTCGACGCCGTACTTGTCCAGCTGCTCCCCCAGGTCCACGCCGTTGCCCAGGGACTTGCTCATGGCCTTGCCGCCGTTGAGCACCTGGCCCTGGTTCAGCAGCGCACTGAAGGGCTCATTGGCCTCGATCATGCCGAGGTCGTTGATGACCTTGGTGAAGAAACGGGCGTACAGCAGGTGCAGGATGGCGTGCTCCACGCCGCCCACGTACTGGCCCACCGGCATCCAGTCGTTGATCTTCTGCGGGTCGAAGGGACCTTCGGTGTACTGGGGCGAGACGAAGCGCAGGAAGTACCAGGACGAGTCGACGAAGGTGTCCATGGTGTCCGTGTCACGTTTGGCCGGACCGTGGCAGGAGGGGCACTCCACGTTAACCCAGGACTCGGCAGCAGCCAGGGGCGAGGTGCCCTTGGGCGCGAGGTCCTCGCCGCGCAGGTCCGAGGGCAGGGTGACGGGCAGCTGCTCGTCGGGAACCGGCACCTCGCCGCAGGACGGGCAGTGGATGATGGGAATGGGGGTGCCCCAGAAGCGCTGGCGGCTGAGCAGCCAGTCGCGGAGCCGGAAGTTGACGAACTTCTCCCCTGTACCCTGGCGCTCCAGAATGGCGATGGCGGCCGGAATGGCTTCAGCCTTGGGCAGGCCGTCCAGCCCGCCGGAGTTGATTAGGGTGCCTTCACCGGCGGTGGCAACACCGGACACCGCGGGATCCTCCTCGCCGGTGTCCAGTACGGCCCGGACAGGCAGGCCGAAGGTGCGGGCGAAGTCCAGGTCGCGCTGGTCGTGCGCGGGCACAGCCATGATGGCCCCGGTGCCGTAGTCGGCGAGGACGTAGTCGGCGGCCCAGACAGGCAGCTTTTCACCGTTCAGCGGGTTGATGGCATAGCGCCCGGTGAACACACCGGTCTTTTCCCGCTCGGTGGACTGCCGTTCGATTTCGGACAGCGCCTTGACCCGTTCGCGGTACTCGTCCAGGGCAGCGGCGTGTTCGTCGGTGACGAGTTCCACGGCCAGCGGAGCATCCGCCGCCACAACGAAGAAGGTGGCGCCGTACAGGGTGTCCGGCCGGGTGGTGAACACCGTGACTTCCTTGGCGGGCTTGCCGCCGTCGGCTTCAATCACGAAGTTGACGTGCGCACCCTCGGAACGGCCGATCCAGTTCTTCTGCATTGCCAGGACGCGCTCCGGCCAGTGGCCGCGCAGCTGCTCCATGTCGTCGAGCAGCCGGTCCGCGTAGTCGGTGATCTTGAAGTACCACTGGTTCAGCGACTTCTTGGTGACAGTGGTGCCGCAGCGCTCGCAGGCGCCGTTGACAACCTGCTCGTTCGCCAGGACTGTCTGGTCCTTCGGGCACCAGTTGACCGGGGAGTCCTTGCGGTAGGCCAGCCCGCGTTCGTAGAACCGCTTGAAGAGCCACTGGGTCCAGCGGTAGTACTCGGGATCAGAGGTGTGCAACCGGCGGGACCAGTCGGCCGAAATGGCGTAGCGCTTGAAGGACGCGGCCTGGGTGTCGATGTTTGCGTAGGTCCACTCGCTGGGGTGGGCGTTGCGCTTGATGGCGGCGTTCTCGGCCGGCAGGCCGAAGGAGTCCCAACCGATCGGGTGCAGCACGTCGTAGCCCTGCTGGCGCAGGTAGCGGGCCACCACGTCGCCCATGGCAAACGCTTCGGCGTGGCCCATGTGCAGGTCGCCGGACGGGTATGGGAACATGTCCAGCACATACCGGCGCTCCCGCGATCCGTCGTCGACGGGCGTGAAAACCTTCAGGTCTTCCCACACCTGCGGCCACTTGGCCTCCATCGCCGTGAAGCTGTACGTACCCTCCCCGGGTGCTTCCGCTGCCACTGCTGCTCCGGTTTCTGTCTCCGGCTGAACGCCCACTGCTGCCCTCTTCTGTTCTGTTACGGCAGCTTGTGCTGCCATAACGGCCTGATCCTCCTGCTGCCCGCCCGGAAATCTGCCCGGACACACAAAAGCCCCTCACCATGGAGGGGCTGCCGCGCGGTTATCCGTTGTTTCGGATATCCGGCGGCTAGCTAAGCAGAAGGATCGCACGCATGTAACTACTTTAGCGCACCCTGGAAAGACCTGGCCGGGCCGGGGATCACCTCCCCGGCCCGGCCACCGTGGTGACGCTTACCGGACGTCTGCGTCCACCCAGTCCATGGACTTGGTGACGGCCTTTCGCCAGAGCCGCAGCTGCCGGTCCTGTTCGGCCTGGTCGAGCTGTGGTTCCCAGCGCTTGTCCTCTGACCAGTTGGCGGACAGTTCGCCGAGGTCCTTCCAGAAGCCGACGGCCAGGCCGGCCGCGTAGGCTGCTCCCAGCGCAGTGGTCTCGATGACCTTGGGGCGGATGACGGGGACACCCAGGATGTCCGCCTGGAACTGCATCAGCGCATCGTTGGCCACCATGCCGCCGTCGACCTTCAACTCACTGAGCGGAACGCCTGAGTCGGCGTTGACGGCATCGAGGACCTCGCGGGTCTGGAAGGCCGTGGCTTCCAGCGCCGCGCGGGCAATGTGGCTCTTGTTGACGAAACGGGTCAGGCCCACGATCGCACCACGGGCGTCGGACCGCCAGTAGGGGGCGAACAGGCCGGAGAAGGCCGGGACGATGTATACCCCGCCGTTGTCCTTGACCGCGGCCGCCAGCGTCTCCACCTCGGGGGCGCTGCTGATCATGCCCAGGTTGTCGCGCAGCCACTGGATGAGGGACCCCGTGACCGCGATCGATCCTTCCAGGGCGTAGTGCGGCGCGGCGTCACCCAGCTTGTAGCCCACCGTGGTCAGAAGGCCGTTCTTGGAATGGACGATTTCCTCTCCGGTGTTGAAGATCAGGAAGCACCCGGTGCCGTAGGTGTTTTTGGCTTCGCCGGTCTCGAATGCCGCCTGGCCGAACGTGGCAGCCTGCTGGTCGCCGAGGATCCCTGCCACCGGCGTTTCTCGGAGCAGCTGGGATGTGTGGACAGTGCCGTACACCTCGGAGGATGAACGGATTTCGGGCATCATGCTGCGCGGCACACCGAAGATGCCCAGGATTTCGTCATCCCACTGCAGGCTCTCCAGGTCCATGAACAGCGTGCGGGACGCGTTGGTGACGTCCGTGACGTGGACGCCGCCGTCCACCCCGCCCGTCAGGTTCCACAGCACCCACGCGTCGGTGTTGCCGAAAACGAGGTCCCCCGCTTCGGCTTTTGCCCGGGCGCCCTCGACGTTGTCAAGGATCCATCTGATCTTGGTGCCGGAAAAGTATGTGGCCAGGGGCAGGCCCACCTTTTCCTTGAAACGGTCGGCCCCGCCGTCCCTGGACAGCTCGTCCACGATGTCCTGGGTGCGGGTGTCCTGCCAGACGATGGCGTTGTACACGGCTTTGCCCGTGGTCCGGTCCCACACCACTGCGGTCTCCCGCTGGTTGGTGATCCCGACGGCGGCAATGTCGTGCCGCGTCAGGTTCGCCTTGGACAGGGCGGAGGCGATGACCTCGCGGGTGTTGTCCCAGATTTCAGCCGGGTTGTGCTCCACCCAGCCGGCTTTGGGGAAAATCTGCTCGTGTTCCATCTGGCCGGAGGACACGATCGACCCGCTGTGGTCGAAGATGATGGCGCGGGTGCTGGTGGTGCCCTGGTCGATGGCGATCACGTACTGGTTCATGATGACGTCCTTGTCTAGTCTTGTTTGGTCTTGATGGAGGGCTGGGGGACGGGAAAATCAGGACGCGGCGGTGACGATCACCGGCGCGTACCTGGCGACGATGCCGCCGAGGGCGCCGCCTACCAGGGGGCCGACAACCGGGATCCAGGAGTAGCCCCAGTCGCTGGATCCCTTGCCCCGGATGGGGAGTACGGCGTGCGCGATGCGGGGGCCGAGGTCACGGGCGGGGTTGATGGCATATCCGGTGGGCCCGCCGAGGGAAACGCCGATGCCGACCACCAGCAGGGCAACTGCCAGCGGGCCAAGGCCCGACGGCGTCCCGCCGAATGTGAGGATGACAAACACGAGTACGAACGTGCCGATGATTTCGGTGACGAGGTTCCACGGGGTAGAGCGGATGGCGGGGCCGGTGGAGAACACGCCCAGCTTGCTGGCAACCGTCTCCTCGGCGTCGAAGTGCTGCTTGTAGGCCAGCCAGCACACAACGGCGCCAAGGAACGCGCCCAGCAGTTCCCCGCCGAAGTATGTGAGTGTGGTGGCGGCATCAACGGGCACGCCGGGAGCGTATTCGGTCTTGCCGTTGACCAGCAGGCCCAGCGTTACGGCAGGGTTGAGGTGGGCACCCGATTTGGCGGCCACGTAGACGCCCGCGAAGACGGCGACACCCCAGCCCCATGTGACCATCAGGAATCCGCCGCTGTTGCCCTTCGTTCCGCGCAGGGCGACGTTTGCCACCACGCCGCAACCCAGCAGGGTCAGCATGGCAGTGCCAAATACTTCCGATAAGAACACAACTCCAAGAGACATCTTTGACTCCTTTGTTATTTTGTTATCGGTCCCCCGCGGTTTTGGCGGACCGTATTGGCAGGGACGGGTTGCCGCCCTTGCCGGCGTCCTGGCCTAAGCGACCAGGCTGTGCGTTTCCACCCGGTGGAACCGCTTCAGCACGTCCTGCGCGTGCTTGATCTCCGAGGCCCGCGCTGCTGCGTCCCAGTGCAGCGGTCCGGCCAGCACCTCTGCCAGTTCATTCAGCAGCTCGCCGGTGACCAGCCCGCGGAACGCGAGCGGGGTACGGCGGATGAGGACATCCACCAGGTGCCCCACCTGTTCGTGGGCGGCCATGTATTCGAGTTCACGGACACTTAGTTCGTGCGTGGAGTGCAGCAGCCGGTCGGGTCCGGCGTCGAGGTACTCCATGACCGCTTCCGCACGGGTGCCGTAGCGGGTCAGCAGCCCGGCCGTGCGGTCGGCGTCCCTGCCGTGGGCCATGTGCGCTTTGATCCACTGCTGCACGCCCGCTTCATCCACCGGGAATCCGGCACCTCCGCCGATGGGAAGCTGCGCCGTGGACACCTTCCGTTGCAGGCCCAGTTCGGTGAGGACCTCGTTGGTCATGTGCTCGGCCAGCGCGCGGAAGGTGGTCCACTTGCCGCCTACCAGGCTGAGCACGACGGCGCCTGTTGCGTCGGCTGCCGGGCCGCGCCGTTCGATCCGGTAGTCCCGCGAGACGAAGCCGGGCGAAGTGGCGTCGTGGCGCGGAAGCGGCCGTACGCCGGAGAACGTGTAGACAATCTGTCCGCGGTTAACCGGGATGGAGGGGAACACATGGCCGATCAGGTCGAAGAAGTACGTGATCTCCTCGTCGGTGCAGACGGCGTCCTCGGCCATATCGGCGTCCACGTCCGTTGTTCCCACCAGGACCCGGTCCCCCATCGGGTAGATGAGGACAATCCGCCCGTCCGTGTGTTCGAAGAAGATTTCCCGGCCCCGGCAGGCGGCCAGCAGCGCCGGGTTGTCCAGCACGATGTGGGAACCCTTGGTTCCGCCCATGAAGGTCGAGGCCTGTCCCATGGCCGCGTTGGTAAGGTCCACCCATGCGCCCGTGGTGTTGACGATAACGTCGGCCGTGAAGTCGAACTCCCCGCCCGTCAGCTCGTCGCGCAGCCGGACCGTGCCGCCCCGGCCGGTGCCCGGGTTGGGACGATCCGTCATGGACAGCAATGAGACGTAGTTGCTGGCGCGGGCGGCACCATCCCGGCCGGCCTTTTCACCGTCCTGCAGGACATCAAGGGTCAGCCGTTCGGGATTATGCACGGATGCATCAAAGTAGGTGGCTGCGTATTTTACCTCCGGGCGGAGATCCGGGAGCTCAGCCAGCGCTGCCTTCCGGCCGCGGAACTGGTGCCGCGGTACGCTGCCGCCGTCGCGGGAGAACGAGTCGTACAGGCTGAGGCCCAACTTAATCAGGAACGCGCCGCGCTCCTTCGGCCTGCCCTGCTGCTTGTGCGTCAGGAAGCGAAGCGGAGCGGAGAACACGCCGGAAAAAGTGCTGAAGACCGGAATGGTGGTCTGCAGCGGCTTGACGTAGTGCGGTGCGATCCGGAGCAGGCGGTTCCGCTCCACCACCGATTCCCGGACCAGCCGGAACTCGCCGTTTTCGAGGTAGCGGATGCCGCCGTGGATCATATGGGACGAAGCGCCACTGGCTCCCTGGCAGTAATCGCCCCGCTCCACGAGAGCCACATCCACGCCCTGCAGGGCCAGATCACGGAAAATACCGACGCCGTTGATTCCGCCTCCCACCACAAGCACCCTTGCATGCGGCCGCCTCCGGAGGGTTTGGACGGAGCTGCGTTCGGCTGCGGGGCCTGGTGCGGAGACGGGGTGATGGACAGCGGAATCTTTGGGTCCCAAAACTGCTCCCTTGGACTTCGTGGAGGTCCGGCCACACGAAAGGTGGGACGGCGTTCTCATCTATTGTTTGGAGCAATGGAAAATGGCGTCAAGGACTATGCACAAACGTGCAGGACGGATAATCAATGGACTCTTCGCGGCACGCTGATGCCCTCCGGGCTGCACAGATGTATTACCTGCAGGACCTCACCATGGACGCGATCGCGCGGGAGCTCCGCACCTCCCGGTCCACAGTGTCCCGCCTGCTCTCCGCAGCGCGCGAGTCGGGTCTGGTCCAGGTGCAGATCCGGAACCCGCTGGACACAGGGCCGGAGCTGGAGGGCATGATCCGGCGGAGGTACAACGTGGACGTCCATGTGGTTCCGGTCCTCGAAACCCTTAACGAGGCGGAAACCCTGGACCGGGTTGCCATCCAGGCGGCGCGCACGATCGGTCCGCTGGTGGACTCGAACGCAATTGTCGGCGTTGCCTGGGGATCCACGCTCAGCGCGGTTAGCCGGCACCTGACCAGGAAAATTACCCATGACAGCGTGATCGTGCAGCTCAACGGTGCGGGCAACATGCACACCACCGGCATTACCTATGCCAGCGACATCATGCGCCGGTTCGGCAGCGCCTACGGTGCGCGGGTTGAACAGTTCCCGGTACCTGCGTTTTTCGACCACGCGGCCACCAAAACGGCAATGTGGAACGAACGCAGCGTGCAACGCATCCTTGAGCTCCAGGCCAAGATGAGCATCGCCATCTTCGGGGTGGGGTCAGTGCACGCCGACTACCCCAGCCATGTGTACGCCGGCGGGTACCTGGACGAGGATGACCTGAACACGCTGGCCACCTCTGACGTGGTGGGAGACGTAGCCACGGTGTTCTTCCGGGCGGACGGGTCATCCGACGGTATCGTCCTCAACGAGCGCTCAACAGGGCCGGCGCTGTCACAGCTTCGGCAGGTCCGGCGCCGCATCTGCGTGGTTTCCGGCGTCTCGAAGATTAACGGCCTGCGCGGCGCCCTCGCGGCGAACCTGGCCACGGATCTGATCCTGGACGAAGCCACCGCGCGGAGGCTGGTGGGTTTCGAAGGGCTGGCGGGCCTGAATGGGTAGAGTCGATGCCATGAGAATGTCACCCCGGCTCAGCCTGAACAACGGTGTGCTGATCCACCAGCTCGGCTTCGGGCTGTACAAGGTGCCGCCGGCCTCCGCGGAAGGCCTCGTGGCCATGGCCCTCGCAGCCGGCTACCGCCACTTCGATACGGCCGCAATGTACGGCAATGAGCTGGGCGTTGCACGCGGCATCAATCCGCAACTCAGCCCCGGGGCAGGCAGCGGTGGTTCCGGCGAGCTATTTCCAGCCCTGTCCCGGGAGGACGTCTTCGTCACCACCAAGGTATGGAATGACCACCACGGTTACGACGCCACACTGCGGGCCTTCGATGATTCCATGGTCAACCTCGGCCTGGACTATGTGGACCTGTACCTCATCCACTGGCCCTGTCCCCGGAAGGGCCTGTTCCCTGACACCTACCGCGCCCTCGAAACGCTGTACCGGGAAGGCCGGGTCCGCGCCATAGGGGTCAGCAACTTCCAGCCCGCCCACCTGGACCGTCTGCTGCAGACAGCGGAGGTGGTACCCGCCGTCAACCAGGTGGAACTGCATCCCTGGCTGCAGCAGGAGGAACTGCGGCACAAGCACAAGGAACTGGGCATCATGACCGAAGCATGGAGTCCCCTTGGCCGGGGGCAGGTCCTGGATGATCCCGTCATCAAAGCCTGCGCCGCGGAACACGGCAGGACCCCGGCGCAGGTCATCCTCCGGTGGCATATGCAGTTGGGGCACGTTGCCATTCCCAAAGCCAGTTCTGAAGCGCGTATCAGGGAAAACTTCGACGTCTTCGGCTTCGAGCTGTCCGAGCGGGATATGGCGGCGCTCGCAGGCCTGGAGCGGGGCCACCGCACCGGCTCACACCCGGACAACGTGAATTAGGACCGTATGGAAACCAGCAATCCCGGCCGCTCCCCCGCGCCCGCCTACATCAGTCCCGGCCTGGCAGCGCGCACCACCGCCTCGACTGTGGAACTGGACGGCTCCACCGTCGCGTACTGGACTTACGAGCCTGAGCAGGCCACACCGGAAACCCGTACCATCCTGGTGATCCACGGCTTCCGCGGCGACCACCACGGCCTGCTGCGGGTGGCCGACCAGCTTCCCGGGATGCGGATCGTCATGCCCGATCTCCCCGGCTTTGGCAGGTCGGAGGCCTTCCGCTCGGGGGTTCATTCCGTGGAGCGCTACGGCCGGTTCATCACCGGTTTCATGGCATCCCTGGACCTCGGACCGGACACGGTACTCCTGGGCCACTCATTCGGATCCATCATCGCTGCACACTTCGTGGCGGGCCACCCGGACGCCGTGAATCCGCTGATCCTCATCAACCCCATTGCCGCCCCCGCGCTGGAGGGTGCAAAGGGGTTCATGACGCGGCTGGCCGTGCTGTACTACCGGCTCGCCGCCCGGCTCCCCCGTGCGGCAGGGCTGGCACTGCTGCGGAACCCGCTCATTGTCCGGGTGATGAGCGAGACGATGGCCAAGACCCGGGACCGTCAGCTCCGCGGTTTCATCCACGGCCAGCACCACGCCTACTTCAGCGCCTTCGCGGACCGCGACAGCCTCCTCGAAGCGTTCACCGCATCCGTCAGCAGCCATGTCGCTGAAGTGGCGCACAAGCTCAACCTCCCGGTCCTGCTGATCGCCGGGGAAAAGGACGAGATCGCCGCGCTCCCGGACCAGCACCGCCTTGCGGCGCTGCTGCCGGACGGCGAGCTCAAGGTGATTCCCGGCGTCGGGCACCTCATCCACTACGAGACCCCCGGGCCGGCAGCACACTACATCCGCAACTTCCTGA
Organism: Arthrobacter sp. MPF02; assembly: GCF_046605375.1. GTDB lineage: Bacteria > Actinomycetota > Actinomycetes > Actinomycetales > Micrococcaceae > Arthrobacter. The sequence continues at coordinate 2,009,373 of NZ_CP176772.1, forward strand.
AGGACCACCCCGCGTGAAAATCGTCATTGATGCCCGTTTCACCAGGACGGACCACCACGACGGCATCAGCCGGTACGGCGCAAGCCTCATTGCGGCCGCAGCGAAGATCGCCGATGTGTCCATGCTGATCTCCGACGTCAGGCAGCTGGCGCTCCTGCCGGACGTCCCGTACACCCTGATCAGCAGTCCGCTCTCCCCGCTGGAGCTGTTTGTGGCGCGCAAGGTGAACGCCCTGGGCGCCGATGTTGTGGTGTGTCCCATGCAGACCATGGGAACCTGGGGCCGGAAGTACGGGCTGGTGCTCACCCTGCACGACCTGATCTACTACGAGCACCCGCAGCCGCCGGGGTTCCTGCCCGCGCCCGTGCGGCTGCTCTGGCGGCTCTACCACAAGGCGTTCTGGCCACAGCGCCTGCTGCTGGACCGGGCAGACACGGTGGCCACCATCAGCAGGACCACCGAAGCGCTGATCGCGAAGTACCGGTTGACCCGGCGTCCGGTGCGGATCATCGGCAATGCCCCGCAGCCCGAACAAAATCCGCGCCCGGCCGAGGCGGGGGCAGAGAAGTCCCTGGTGTACATGGGTTCATTCATGCCGTACAAGAACGTGGAAACCATGGTGGCCGGCATGGCGGACCTGCCCGGCTACACGCTTCACCTGCTGAGCAGGATCACGCCGCAGCGTCGGGCAGGGCTGGAGGCCCTGGTGCCGGAAGGCGCATCCGTGGTCTTCCACAACGGCGTCACGGACGAGGAGTACGGAGCCTTGCTCCGGACGGCAACGGCCCTGGTGAGCCTGTCCCGGGCGGAAGGATACGGGCTTCCGCTGGTGGAGGCGATGGCCGTTGGCACGCCCGTAGTCGCCAGCGACATTCCGATCTTCCGCGAGGTGGGCGGCGACGCGGCCTCCTACGTTGATCCGGATTCCCCGCATCAGTTCGCCCAGGCTGTCGCCGCCCTGCAGGACCCGAAAGCGTGGCAGGAAGCATCCCGGCGGGCTGTTTCCCGCGCACGCCAGTTCAGCTGGGACGAATCTGCCCGCCAGCTGGTGGACGTGGCCGCCGAAATTGTCAGGCGGCGGCGCCGCTAGAGCACATCCACGCCGTCGAGGCGCAGCTGGACCGGCTCCGTCAGGCGCTTGGCCGCTGCCGCTGCCCGGGCGGCCCGGAGCACGCGGACGACGACGGCCGCCTGGGTGAAAGGGAAAAAGAGCAGGGTTCGCACTTCCTCCGCTGAGCGCCGTTCCGGCGGCAGCCCGACGGGTAACAGCGGTGCGGGCCCCGCAGTCCGCAAGCTGACCCCGGCCGTTCCGAGTTCCGCTTCCACAGCACCGGTGTAGTGTTCGACGGCGGCCCTTGGCCCGGTGACGGAGGCAAGGCGCACTGCCGGCGGCAGTTGCAGTTCGGACCTCAGGGAAAGCTCCCGCTGGGCATAGCCGGCGGGATCCCAGCGCAGCAGGGCGCCGACGGCCGCGGTGTCCGCTGCCGTGACCACCACGAGTCCTCCGTCTGCGCCCGGGCGGACCAGGGCAGCCGCGTTGAACCAGCGCCGCACCGTGTCCTCTCCGGCCCGCAGGGACTCGCGGCGCAGCAGGGAATCGCCGTCCAACAGCAGGGCTGCAGCATAGCCGGCATCAGCCACAGGTTCTGCCCCCACGGTGGCCACCACCAGGGCTTTGCCGGCACTGACCGTTGCTTTCACCTGGTCCCCGGAGGAGGTGATGACGGTTGTTCCGGGAAAGGCGCGGCCCAGTTCTTCCGCAGTGCGCAGCACGCCGGTGGCGCCCTTCCGGATCCGTCTCCCGCCGCAGTGCGGGCACTTCCAGTCGGGGGCCGGTGTGGAGCACCAGCGGCACTGCGGCATCGCCGATGTGCCGCCCAGCGCCAGGGGCCCCTTGCAGGCCGGGCAGCGGGCAGGTTCCCGGCAGGTTTCGCAAGCCAGCGACGGTGCATAGCCTGCCCGGGCAACCTGCACCAGGACCGGTCCCCGCTCCAGGCCGTCCTTGGCAGCCCGCCAGGCTGCCCCGGGAAGGCGTGCCACCAGGGCCAGCGGGTCGCGCTCCTGCTCAAAGCTGTCCGCAGTGTTCACTACCCGGGGCACGGTACGGCGGACGGCCGGACGGTCCGACTCAACGGGGAGAACCCAGCCCGCGTCAACGAGGCGCTGGACCTCGGTGCTGCGGGCATGTCCGGCCAGCAGGCAGGCTGCACCTTCCTGCTCCGCCCGCAGGAGCAGGACCTCCCGTACGTGGGCGTACGGTGCGCGCTGCTCGATGTGGAGATCGTCGCCGTCGTCCCAGCAGGCCACCAGGCCAAGGTTGCGGACCGGCGCGAACGCCGCTGACCTGGTGCCGATGGCAACCCTCGCTTCGCCGGCCAGGAGGCGCAGGAAGTTCCGGTAGCGGGGGGTGGGGCCATCGTCGGCGGCGAGCCGGGCGACGGCGGCAGCGGGCAGGAGTCCGGCCAGCGCCGCCTCGAGCCGGTCCAGGTCCCGGTAGTCCGGAACGACCAGGACGGCTCCGCGGCCGGAAGCATAGGCGGCGGCAGCAGCTTCTGCCAGCATCCCCGGCCAGCCGCCCGGGCCGAACCCCTGCAACGGATTGAGGGCGGCGCGGGGGGAACCGCCGGCCGCCACGTGCCGGAGGAAAGCCGGGCCGTTACGGTACGCAGCCCAGGCGGAGTCCCCGGACGAAGGCAGGCTGGCCCCGCCGTTCGGGGTTGCGTGTTCCGGCAGGGGCGGTGCCTGGGGGCCAGGGTCCGGATACTCCTTTTCCAGGCGGGCAACCCGGGGCGGAACAGCCAGCCGGAGGACATCACTGACAGTTCCCGCATACCTGGCGGCCACGGCGCCTGCCAACTCCCGTACGGCGGGCGTCAGGACCGGGACCGGGGAAACCACTTTAGCCAGGGGCACCAGCGTGCCGCCGGCATCGGATTCCGCGACCCGTTCCAGCAGGTAACCGCCGAGGTCCTGGCCGCTGAAGCTGACCTTGACCCGGACCCCGGGCTGCGCAGCCTGATCCAGGGCGGACGGAACGGCATAGTCGAAGGGCCGGTCCAGATGGGGCAAGGACGACTCCACCAATACCCTGGCGACCGGCAGGTGGCTGGCCAGGGGTAGGCCGGCAGCCAGCTTCCGCGCCGGAAATCCCTGGAGCAGGGAAGGCTGGACGGCCTGTTTGGGTATGACGGGAACATCGGATCCGGACTGGACGGACCTGTCGGCAACCACCGGTGCTACCTCCGTTCAGCTTCCGGGTGGACATGGCCAGCCAAACACCAGGCACTGACATTCCGGGCCGTCCTGCCCGGCGCGTGGCTAGGCGTTGAAGAATGCCTTCAGTTCGTCCACCCGGTCCAGGCGCTCCCAGGTGAAATCCGGCTCATCGCGGCCGAAGTGGCCATGCGCCGCCGTCTTGGCGTAGATGGGCCGCTTCAGGTCCAGGGCGTCGATGATGGCACGCGGCCGGAGGTCGAAGATTTCCGCGATGGCCGCACTGATGCGGGCAGGATCCACAGTTTCGGTACCGAAGGTTTCCACGTAGGTGCCTACCGGACGCGCCTGCCCAATGGCGTAGGCGATCTGGATTTCGGCGCGCTTGGCCAGGCCGGCAGCCACCACGTTCTTGGCAACCCAGCGCATGGCGTAGGCGGCGGAGCGGTCCACCTTGGACGGATCCTTGCCGGAGAAGGCGCCGCCGCCGTGCCGTGCCATGCCGCCGTAGGTGTCGACGATGATCTTACGTCCGGTCAGGCCCGCGTCACCCACTGGTCCGCCGATGACGAACTCACCGGCGGGGTTGAGGATGTTCGAGACCCGCGAGACATCCAGGTTGGCTCCGGCGAGGACCGGGTCGATGACGACGGCGGCCAGGTCTGCCCGGAGCCGGTCCAGGCTGGCGCCCTCGGCGTGCTGGCTGGAAATCACCACGGTTTCGACCGAGACCGGGAGGTCCTTGTCGTAGCCGACGGTGACCTGGGTCTTTCCGTCGGGACGAAGGTACGGCAGCTCGCCGGACTTGCGGACTTCCGTCAGCCGCTCGGACAGGCGGTGCGCCAGCCAAATGGGCGTGGGCATGTACGAGGGGGTCTCATCGCTGGCGTAGCCGAACATCAGGCCCTGGTCGCCGGCGCCCTGGAGGTCGTAGTCGTCCTCCTGGCGTCCCTCACGGGCCTCAAGGGAGTTGAACACGCCGCCGGCGATGTCGTTGGACTGCTGTCCGATGGACACTGAGACACCGCAGCGTGCGCCATCGAATCCGTTGGCGGAGGAGTCGTACCCGATGCCCAGGATGGTCTCGCGGACGATCTGGGGAATTTCCACGTACGCGTCGGTGGTGACTTCGCCGGCCACGTGCACCAGCCCGGTGGTGGCCATGGTTTCGACAGCTACCCGCGATTCCGGGTCAGCAGCGAGCAGGGCGTCAAGGATGGCGTCGCTGATCTGGTCGCAAATCTTGTCGGGATGGCCTTCGGTGACCGACTCGGACGTAAAGAGCCGCAGTGCGGAGGGCGTGGCCCCGGAAGTCTGGGGAAGGTGCAGGGGTAAAGTCACTTATCTACCTTACTGGTTTGGATCCGTGCAGCCGGCAGGAGACGTCCACAGATGTCCCCGTACTACGCGGACGCGGCCTGGATCACCAGGCACGGGGAAACAGGTTCAGTTCAGCGCAACATGGTTCAGTTCATAGCCGATCCGGCTGATGATCGCGGCAGAGACCTCGGCTTTGGTACCGGCCGCCTCCTGCGGCTCGGAACCGGAGCGCGAAAGGATGACCACCGAGTTGGTGTCCTGCCCGAACACCTTGTCCGAACCGACGTGGTTGACCACCAGCAAGTCGCAGCCCTTGCGCTGGAGCTTCGCCTCCGCATAGGCCAGGACATCGCCCTGGCTGTCTCCGGTCTCCGCCGCGAACCCGACAATGAGCCGGTGCTGACCTGCCGGCCCTGCCGCATTCCGGACGTCCACCAGTTCCTGCAGGATGTCCGGGTTGCGGACCAGCGTGATAACCGGGTCTGCGCTGTCATCGCGCTTTTTGATCTTGGTGTCCGAGACAACCGCCGGACGGAAATCGGCCACTGCGGCGGACATGATGAAGACATCGGAGTCGCCGGCTGCGGCCAGCGCAGCCTCCCGCAGCTGCAGGGCCGTCTCCACGGGCACCACCTCGACGCCGGGCGGCGGCGGTACGTCCATGTGGGCCGCCAGCAGCCGCACAGTGGCCCCGGCGTTCCGGGCGGCGACGGCGAGGGCAACCCCCTGTTTGCCGGATGAACGGTTTCCGAGGAAACGGACCGGGTCCAGGGGCTCTCGGGTGCCGCCGGCGCTGATGGTGACGGTCCGGCCGGCCAGCGGCATCTGGAAGTCCGTCTGTCCCTGCATCAGGGCCAGGGCGGCGTCGAAGATGGCCTCCGGCTCCGGAAGCCTGCCCGGGCCGGAGTCAGCCCCGGTGAGCCTGCCTGTAGCCGGCTCCAGGACTGCGGCGCCGCGGCTTCGCAGGGTTTCGACATTTGCCTGGGTGGCAGGGTGCTGCCACATCTCGGTGTGCATGGCGGGCGCGAAGAGCACCGGTCCGTGGGCCATCAGGAGCGTGTTGGTGAGGAGGTCATCGGCCTGGCCGGTAGCTGCACGGGCCAGGAGGTCCGCGGTGGCCGGGGCGATCACCACAAGGTCTGCCTCGTGGCCCAGCCTGACGTGGTTGACCTGGTGGACGCCGTCGAAGACGCTGTTGCTGACCGGGTTGCCGGACAGGGCCTCCCACGTGGCCGTGCCGACGAACCGCGTGGCGGCCTCGGTGGGGATAACGGTCACATTGTGGCCGGCTTCAGTAAAAAGCCGGAGGAGCGATGCCACCTTGTAGGCGGCTATCCCTCCCCCGACTCCGAGGACTATGCGCACGTGGCCTCCGTCAACAGCAACCGGTTCAGCGGCAGGTTACTCTGCGGCTTCGATCGGCGTGGAAACCAGCTTGCCTTCGTTGATCTCGCGCAGGGCGATGGAAAGCGACTTCTCGTTCAGCTTGGTGTCGACCAGCGGACCGACATACTCGAAGAGGCCCTCGTGCAGCTGGGCGTAGTAAGCGTTGATCTGACGAGCACGCTTGGCACCGAAGATCACCAGGCCGTACTTGGAGTCTGCTGCCTCAAGCAGCGAATCGATCGGCGGGTTGATGATGCCTTCAAGGTTCGTGGACACGAATTCTCCAAATTCCTAACGGGCTGACGGTTCCGGCAGGTGCGGGTGCGGGGTCAGCCCCATGAGTGAAACAAGCTCGTCCGCTGCCCGGCGGACGTCATCGTTGATGACGGTGTGGTCGAACTCCGGTTCAGCAGCAAGTTCCAGTTTAGCGGTTTCCAGGCGCCGCTGCTGTTCCTCGGGCGTTTCGGTGCCCCGGCCCACCAGACGGCGGACCATTTCGTCCCAGCTGGGCGGGGCCAGGAAGACGAACTGGGCGTTGGGAACGGCCGCTTTGACCTGCCGCGCACCCTGCAGGTCGATCTCCAGGAGCACCGAGCGGCCCTCGGCGATGGCGCGGTTTACGGTGCTCTTCAGCGTTCCGTAGGTGTTCTGTCCGTGCACCACTGCCCACTCCAGGAGCTCACCGTCGGCAATGAGCTGCTCGAACTCCTCCTTGGACTTGAAGAAGTAGTGGACCCCGTCAACTTCGCCGGGCCGGGGAGCCCTGGTGGTGGCCGAGACGGAGAGCCAGACCTCGGGATAGTTGTCGCGGATGTAGGTGGACACGGTGCCCTTGCCAACAGCCGTCGGACCTGCGAGGACTGTCAGTCCCGGTTTCTTGCTCACGTATTCCTTTGCCGGAGTTCGGGGATGGGGGGGTGCTGACCCGCCCTAATGCTCGTCAATAAAATTTACCAGCGCCTGGCGCTGGTGCACGCCGAGGCCCCGGACCCTGCGCGACGTCGCGATGCCCAGCTGCGCCATGATGGCCGCTGCCCGCACCTTGCCGATGCCCGGCAGCGCTTCCAGGAGTTCCGATACCCGCATACGCGCGAGGGCATCGTCTTCCATAGCGGAGTTGATGATGTCAGCTGCCGACCGTTGGCCGTTTTTCAGGCTTTCCTTTGCAGCCGCCCGGGTGGCCCTTGCTGCGGCTGCCTTGTTCAGGGCGTCAGCCCGTTCCGACGCGGACAATGGTCGCAGGACCATGGCGGACACCCCCGGATTCGGCGGATTGCGTCCAAAGGCGGCCGCCCTTGAACCTGTCCTGAAACTACCCTCTGGTGCGGTCCGAATCAATGCATCCGGGCAATCGGAAGGCTATTCGGCCAGCAACCCGTCGCGTGTCCGGAGCGCGGCTTCACGCAGCCCGCGCACTTCCGGGCCGGCAGACAGGATGTCCCTGCTGGAGGTTCCCAGCACCTGCGGGTAGGCGGCGCCAAAGGTGGTCCGGAGGTCGGCAGGCGTGGCACCCTGCGCGCCGAGTCCGGGAGCCAAAATGGGCCCACGAACCGCGGCAAGATCAACGTTCAGGTCCGACAACGCCGTTCCCACGGTAGCCCCTACCACGAGGCCCACGGATCCGAGGCCGCCCTGGTAGCGGGCGTTTTCCGCGGCTGCTGCCCGGGCGATCCTGTTTGCCACCGAATCCGCTCCCCCGACGTGCTGGACTGAGGCGCCCTCCGGGTTGGAGGTGAGGGCCAGGACGAAGACGCCGCGGCCGGTTTCGGCGGCCAGGTCCAGCGCCGGACGCAGCGACTCGAAGCCCAGGTAGGGACTGAGCGTGACAGAGTCCGCTGCCAGCGGGGATCCGTCCCGGAGCCAGGCGTCAGCGTACGCTGCCATGGTGGAGCCGATATCGCCGCGCTTGGCATCGGCGATGGTGAGCACCGATTCGTCGCGGGCTGCCGCAAGCAGCTCTTCGAGTACGGCCATGCCGGCCGACCCGTGGCGCTCGTAAAGCGCCACCTGCGGCTTGACCGCGGCAGCGAGCGAAGCCACGGCCTCCAGGACGGTGAGGGAAAAACGCCGCAGCCCTTCGGCGCCGTCGTCCAGTCCCCAGCTCCCCAGCAGCGCCGGGTGGGGGTCTATGCCAACGCAGAGGGGCCCACGGGCCGCCATGGCGGCACCGAGCCGGGAGCCAAAGGACTCCCGGCCGGCGCCTGGTACCTGCTCAGGCATTCTGCATGGCCGCCTTCTGTGAGGCAGCTGCCTTCTGCGACTCGCCCAGGGCTGCAGCGTGCTCCTGCAGGCTGGTCACGGACCACTCGTAGGTGCGCTGTGCCTCGATGGCCTGCACCGCGGCGTTGAACTCGGCCACCGTGGTGATGCAGGGAATGCCGATGGAGGTTGCGGCGGCACGCAGTTCATAGCCGTCGCTGCGGGCTTCACCGCCGGACGGCGTGTTGAACACCATGTCGATCTGGCCGGCTACCACGAGGTCGGCGATGGTGCCTTCCCCTTCGGCGCTGCTGCCCTCGGCCACTTTGCGGACCGGGGTGGCCTGGATGCCGTTGCGGCGCAGGACATCGGCGGTGCCGCCGGTGGACACGATCTCGAACCCGAGGTCGGACAGGCGCTTGACGCCCATGATCACGGAGCGCTTGTCGCGGTTGGCAACCGACACAAAGACCTTGCCTTCGGTGGGCAGCGCATTGTTGGCGCCGGCCTGGCTCTTCGCGAAGGCGGTGTCGAAGTGCTTGTCGATGCCCATGACCTCGCCGGTGGAACGCATTTCCGGGCCGAGCAGCGAGTCCACCACCTTGCCCTGCGGGGTGCGGAAGCGGCTGAACGGCAGGACGGCTTCCTTGACAGCCACGGGAGCGTCCAGCGGCAGGGTGGACCCGTCACCGGTTTCCGGCAGCATCTTGTAGGCCGTGCGCAGCTGGTTGATGGTCACGCCGGTGCCGATCAGGGCAGCGGCCTTGGCCATCTGCACGCCTGTGGCCTTGGAAACGAACGGTACCGTCCGGGAGGCACGCGGGTTGGCTTCCAGCACGTACAGGACATCGGAGGCCAGCGCGAACTGGATGTTGATCAGGCCGCGCACGCCCACGCCTTCCGCGATGGCGCGGGTGGCGGTGCGGACGCGTTCGACGACGTTGCTCCCCAGGGTGATGGGCGGCAGGACGCATGCGGAGTCACCGGAGTGGATGCCGGCTTCCTCGATGTGCTCCATGATGCCGCCCAGGTACAGGTCGGTGCCGTCAAAGAGGGCATCGACGTCGATTTCGACGGCGTCCTCGAGGAAGCGGTCGATCAGGACCGGGTGGTCCGGGGTGATCTCCGTGGCGTTGGCGATGTAACGGGAGAGGTTTGCCTCGTCGTAGACGATTTCCATGCCGCGGCCGCCCAGGACGTAGGACGGGCGGACCAGCACGGGGTAGCCGATCTCGTCAGCGATTTTCTTGGCGTCCTCGAAGGAGACGGCCGTGCCGTTCTTCGGGGAAACCAGGCCGGCCTGGTCAAGCACCCGCGCGAACGCGCCGCGGTGTTCGGCGAGGTCGATGGCTTCCGGGGAGGTGCCCAGGATGGGAACACCGGCGTCCGCCAGCTGCTGCGCGAGCTTCAGCGGGGTCTGGCCGCCGAGCTGGACGAAGACGCCCATGACTCCGCCGGTGCGTTCCTCGGCGGCGATGACTTCCAGCACGTCCTCGAGGGTCAGCGGCTCGAAGTACAGGCGGGTGGAGATGTCGTAGTCGGTGGAGACGGTCTCCGGGTTGCAGTTGACCATCACCGTCTCGTAGCCGGCCTTGCGCAGGGCCATGGAGGCGTGGACGCACGAGTAGTCGAACTCGATGCCCTGGCCGATGCGGTTGGGGCCGGAACCCAGGATGAGGATGGACGGCTTGGAGTGCAGCTCCACCTCGTCCTCTTCGTCATAAGCGGAGTAGTGGTACGGGGTGTACGCGGCGAACTCGGCGGCGCAGGTGTCCACGGTCTTGTAGACCGGACGGATGCCCAGTGCCTGGCGGACCCCACGGACCACGGCCTCGGAGTTGTGGGTAAGGGCACCGATCTGCTCATCGGAGAAGCCGTGGCGCTTGGCGCGCTGCAGCATCTCCTTGGTCAGGGAGCCGGCCTGCCGGATCTCGCGGGAGATCTCGTTCAGCAGCTGCAGCTGGTCCAGGAACCACGGGTCGATCTTCGTGGCGTCGAACAGCTGCTCCACGGTGGCGCCGCCCAGGAGGGCGCGCTGCACCTGGTGGAGGCGCTCGGTGGTGGGGCGCTTGGCCTTTTCGATGAGCTCGGCAACCTCCCACTCGGGCACGCTGCTGAAGTCCAGCTGCGAGCCCTTCTGCTCAAGGGAGCGCAGGGCTTTCTGCAGGGCCTCCGTGAAGTTGCGGCCCATGGCCATGGCTTCGCCCACGGACTTCATGGTGGTGGTCAGCGTGTTGTCCGCAGCGGGGAACTTCTCGAACGCGAAGCGCGGGACCTTGACCACCACGTAGTCGAGGGTGGGCTCGAAGGACGCGGGAGTCTTCTGGGTGATGTCGTTGGGGATCTCATCCAGCGTGTATCCCAGCGAGAGCTTGGTGGCGATCTTGGCGATGGCGAAACCGGTGGCCTTGGACGCCAGGGCGGAGGACCGGGACACGCGGGGGTTCATTTCGATGACGACGACGCGGCCGGTGGCCGGGTCGATGGCGAACTGGATGTTGCAGCCGCCCGTGTCCACGCCCACCTCGCGGATGACGGCGATTGCGACGTCGCGCAGCTTCTGGTACTCGCGGTCCGTCAGGGTCAGCGCCGGGGCCACCGTGATCGAGTCGCCGGTGTGGACGCCCACGGGATCGAAGTTCTCGATGGAGCAGACGACAACCACGTTGTCGTTCTTGTCCCGCATCATCTCGAGCTCGTATTCCTTCCAGCCGAGGATGCTCTCTTCGAGCAGCACCTCGGTGGTGGGGCTGTACTGCAGGCCCTGGCCGACGATGCGGCGCAGGTCGTCCTCGTTGTAGGCCAGGCCGGAGCCGAGGCCGCCCATGGTGAAGGAAGGCCGCACCACCATGGGGTAGCCGAGATCCCCGGCGGCCTCGAAGGCCTCGTCCATGGTGTGGATGATGTGGCTGCGGGCCGACTCGGCGCCGCACCGCTCCACCACGCCCTTGAACTTCTCGCGGTCTTCGCCGAGCTCGATGGCGGCGATGTTCGCGCCGATCAGCTCCACGTTGTACTTCTCAAGCACGCCGTTCTTGTCCAGCGCGATGGCGGTGTTCAGCGCTGTCTGCCCGCCCAGGGTGGGCAGGACGGCGTCCGGACGTTCCTTGGCGATGATCTTCTCCACCACCTCCGGGGTGATGGGCTCGATGTAGGTGGCGTCGGCGAACTCGGGGTCCGTCATGATGGTGGCCGGATTGGAATTCACCAGGATGACCCGCAGGCCCTCGTCCTTGAGGACGCGCAGTGCCTGCGTGCCGGAGTAGTCGAACTCGGCGGCCTGGCCGATGACGATGGGTCCGGATCCGATGACCAGGACGCTCTTCAGGTCTGTTCTCTTGGGCATTACTTCTTGTCCTCAGTCTTGTTGGCGTCCTGCTGGCCGGCAGCGGCGCGGTCGATCGGATTGTGCACGGAGTCCACCGGTTCCTTGGACAGGTTGGCGGTCCGGCCGTCGCGGGTTCCCTCCATCAGTTCAATGAACCGGTCGAAGAGGTAGGCAGCGTCGTGCGGGCCCGCTGCGGCCTCGGGGTGGTACTGCACGGAGAACGCCGGGATGTCCAGGCAGGCGAGGCCTTCCACGACGTCGTCGTTCAAACTCACGTGGCTGACCTCCACCCGGCCGTACCGTGCCTCGGGTGCCTGCGTGGCGCCGTCGAGCGGTGCGTCCACGGCAAAGCCGTGGTTCTGGGAGGTGATCTCCACTTTGCCGGTGCGGCGGTCCATCACCGGCTGGTTGATGCCGCGGTGGCCGTAACGAAGCTTGTAGGTGCCGAACCCGAGGGCCCGGCCCAGGATCTGGTTGCCGAAGCAGATGCCGAAGTAGGGCAGCTTCTCGTCAAGGACGGAGCGGAGCAGCTTGACCTGCGTTTCGGCAGTGGCGGGGTCACCGGGGCCGTTGGACATGAAGACGCCGTCCGGGTTGACGGCCTTGACGTCCTCCAGGGTGGCGGTGGCCGGCAGGACGTGGACGCGGACGCCGCGTTCGGCGAACCGGACAGGGGTCATGGCCTTGATGCCGAGGTCGATCGCGGCGATGGTGAAGAGCGGTTCGCCGTCCCAGCCGTGGTCCTTCGGTTCCACCACGTAGGCCTGGTCCACACTGACTTCCTCGGCCAGCCGCGAGCCTTCCATGGGGGCGCTGGCCAGGACGGCGTCCAGGAGTTCCTTGTCCGTGGCCGTGGCGGCGTCACCGGAGAAGATGCCGGCACGCATGGTCTTGTGCTCGCGCAGGTGGCGTGTGAGGGCGCGGGTGTCCACGCCCTGGATGCCGACGATGCCCTGCTCCACGAGTTCCTCGTCCAGCGAACGCTCGGAGCGCCAGTTGGACGGCCGGCGGGCGGCGTCGCGGACGATGTAGCCGGCAACCCAGATGCGGCGGGATTCGGCGTCCTCGCTGTTCACGCCGGTGTTGCCGATGTGCGGTGCGGTCTGGACCACCAGCTGGCGGGCGTAGGAGGGGTCGGTGATGGTTTCCTGGTAGCCGGTCATGCCGGTGGCGAAGACGGCTTCGCCCAGCGCCGTTCCGGTGGCGCCGTAGCTGGTCCCGCGGAAGGTGCGGCCGTCTTCGAGGACGAGGACTGCCGGAGCGGAGGTAGTTGCTGTCACTGTATTCGCTTTCGCTGCTGGGTCTGTCGCTGCTGTCGGTTTCGCGGCTCTGGTGTCCGCTGCTTTACTGTCCACTCGTGGCACCACCTGCTGCCGGTGCCGGGGAGATGAGGTCCTGGAGCGCTGCGTACAGCGCGTCCTTGTCCGTGGCGCGGCGGGTGCGGAAGCCGGTGTCCAGCTCGTGCGCGCCGAGCATCCATGTCAGCACCAGCAGGCCGTCTTTCTCCACGAACTTGCCGGTTATGCCGCTGTCCAGCCGGACGCCGCGGAGGGAGGCCGTGGGAATGTAGACAGCCTGGGCGCCTGATCGGTCGAAGATGACCCCGTGGGGGTACACCGCCAGCGTGGAGTTGGTGCGGATGCCGAGCCCGTGCACGGCGATCCGGTCCAGCCAGTCGCCGCCGGTGGTGGTGGCAACGTACTGGCCTTCGGCAAAGGCGGCCGGCTCACCGGGCGCCGGGGGCACCGGAGGCAACGGGTCGACGTCGGACTGGCGTCGAAGCCGGTTCCGCCAGCCAATCGCGAGAAGGACGAAGACGACGGCGGCAATCGCCAGCATCGCCAGTCCGGGAAGGATTTTGTCCATCAGGCGGCGCCTGCCGGAGCGGCTGCGTACGGGAACGGGGTGTTGAGTCCTCCGTCCAGGACGGTGGGGTGCCCCTTGAAGAACGTGGCCACCACCTTGCCCGGCAGCTCGCGGCCCTTGAAGGGCGAGTTCCGTCCCATGGTGGCCATGCGGTAGGGGTCGACGGTCCAGCGCGCGGCCGGGTCCACCAGGATGACGTTGGCCGGCTCACCTGCCTCGAGCGGCCGGCCCTGGTCCTCGAGCCGGCCGATCCTGGCCGCAGCCGTGGAGGTGACGCGGGCGAAGTCGGCCCAGGTCATCATCCCGGTTTCAATCATGGTGTGCTGCACCACGGACAGTGCTGTCTCCAGGCCGGTCATGCCCATGGCTGCCTGGGCCCACTCGCATTCCTTGTGCTCGCTGGGGTGGGGCGCATGGTCCGTGCCCACGACGTCGATGGTGCCGTCCGCCAGCCCGGCGCGCAACGCCTGCACGTCGGCGTCGGTCCGCAGCGGCGGGTTCACCTTGAAGACGGGGTCGTAGCTGCGCACCAGGTCATCGGTGAGCAGGAGGTGGTGCGGCGTGACCTCGGCAGTGACGTTGATGCCGCGTTGCTTCGCCCAGCGGATGATCTCCACGGAACCGGCCGTGGACACGTGGCAGACGTGGAGGCGTGAGCCCACGTGCTGGGCGAGCAGGACATCGCGGGCGATGATGCTCTCTTCGGCGACCGCAGGCCAGCCGGTGAGGCCGAGGACTGCCGACACCTCGCCCTCGTTCATCTGGGCACCGGCGGTGAGGCGGGGCTCTTGCGCGTGCTGGGCCACGACGCCGTCGAACGCCTTGACGTACTCCAGCGCCCGGCGCATGAGGACAGGGTCGTGGACACAGATGCCGTCGTCGGAGAACATCCGGACCCTGGCGCGGGAATCCGCCATGGCGCCGAGTTCCGCCAGCTGCTCCCCCGCAAGGCCAACAGTGACTGCACCGACGGGCCGTACATCCACCCAGCCGGCGGCCCGGCCCAGGGAGTAAACCTGTTCCACCACGCCGGCGGTGTCCGCCACGGGGGTGCTGTTCGCCATGGCGTGCACGGCGGTGTAGCCGCCCAGCGCCGCTGCGCGGGTACCGGTTTCCACGGTCTCAGCGTCCTCGCGGCCGGGTTCGCGAAGGTGCGTGTGCACGTCCACCATGCCGGGAAGTGCCACCAGGCCGGCGGCGTCGATGACTGTTGCGCCCTCAGCGGAAAGGCGTGTTCCGGTTTCGGCAATGACGCCGTCCCGGATCAGGAGGTCCGCCGGTTCGCCGCCCAGGATTGAGGCGCCGCGGATCAGGTAGGTTCCGGTGTTGCCTGGCATCAGTTGCTCTCCTTGGTGGAATGGGCGGCGCCGGCCGAGGCCAGGACCGGTGCGGCGGCTGGTTCGCGGGTGTCCCCGGAGAGCAGCAGGTACAGGGCGGCCATCCGTACGGACACGCCGTTGCGGACCTGGGCCAGGACGGTGGACCGCGGCGAGTCCGCGGCCGCCGCGGAAATCTCCAGGCCGCGGTTCATCGGGCCCGGGTGCATGATGATGGTGTCCTTCAGGCCGAAACGGTCGAGGGCCTTCAGGCGGTTGTCATCAAAGCCCCAGCGGCGCGAGTATTCACGGGTGCTGGGGAAGTACGAGGCGTTCATCCGCTCGCCCTGGACCCGCAGCATCATGACCGCGTCCGCGCCCTGTGCCAGCGTTTCGTCCAGGTTGTAGCTCACCTTGCAGGGCCACTTTTCGACGCCGATGGGCAGCAGCGTGGGCGGCGCCACCAGGGTGACGTCGGCGCCGAGGGTCTGGAGGAGCCATACGTTGGACCGTGCCACGCGGGAGTGCAGGACGTCGCCGGCGATGGCGACTCGCATCCCCTTCAGGTCGGAGCCCTCGGATTCCGTCCCGGCAAGCTTCGCCCAGTGCCGGCGCATGGTGAACGCGTCCAGCAGCGCCTGGGTGGGGTGCTCGTGGGTGCCGTCGCCGGCGTTGATAACGGCGGCGTTGATCCAATCGGTCGCGGCCAGCTGGTGCGGCGCGCCGGAGGCCCAGTGCCGGATGACGACGGCGTCAGCACCCATTGCGGACAGCGTCTGGGCCGTGTCCTTGAGGGACTCCCCCTTGGACACCGAGGAGCCTTTGGCGGCGAAATTGATAACGTCCGCCGAAAGGCGCTTCGCCGCGGCCTCGAAGGAGATGCGCGTGCGGGTGGAGTCCTCGAAGAAGAGGTTGACTACGGTCCGGCCCCGCAGGGCGGGGAGCTTCTTGACCTCCCGGTCCCCCACTGCCGCCATTTCCTCGGCGGTGTCGAGGATCCTGATGGCATTCGTCCGGCTGAGGTCCTGGGTGGAGAGCAGGTGCTTCACAGGCCGCCTTCGATCACTACTTCGTTGACGGGGGTGCCGCCGGGGGGTGTGTCGGTTTCTTCGAGCCGGACCCGGACCTTCTCCGCGGATGAGGTGGGGAGGTTCTTGCCCACGTGGTCGGCGCGGATGGGGAGTTCACGGTGGCCGCGGTCAATCAGGACGGCCAGCCGGACGATGCGCGGGCGGCCAAGGTCCACCAGGGCATCCAGGGCGGCACGTATGGTGCGGCCGGAGTACAGGACGTCATCGATGAGCACCACCACCTTGTTGTCGATGCCGGTGCGCGGCAGCCTGGTGGGATAGGGCGGCCGGGTCCCCTGGCGGGAGAGGTCGTCGCGGAACATCGTCACGTCAAGCTGGCCCACGATTGCGGCAGCATCAACGGTGCTGTCGGCGGCGGCAATTTTTTCGGCAAGACGGACTGCCAGCGGGTAGCCGCGGCGCGGGATGCCCAGCAGGACCAGGTCCCGGGACCCTTTGTTGGCCTCGAGGATCTCATGGGCGATACGAGTAAGTGCCCGGTCGATGTCAGCCTGGTTCAGGACTGTCCTGGCTGGAACCGGTGCGCTGGTGACAGAAGTCAACGCTCGTCTCCCCTTTCCCCGCCTCACAGGACGGAATTAAAAAAGGATCATGTGCGGTTCCAAAATTACCACAGGGCCCTCCACGGCTTCAGCCGGAAGGACGCGGCGCTGGTCACATCTTGGCGGCCGTGGCGCGAATCCTAGGACTCCCGCCACAGCCCATCTAGGCTTTCGTTATGTCGATGCATCCGCGCCACCCCGCGTCCGGGCCGTCCGAGGATCCCTGGGAGCGGACCACTGCGCCCCTGCCCAGCGAAGCAAACCCCAGTTGGATGGGCCATGTAGAGCCCGGTAACTACCGGCCGGCGCCCGGGCACCAGGGCGGACCGGTGGGCGCAGTGGTTCCGCCGCAGGTCCAGGGAGCAGTACCAGGGTCCAGGCGATCCCGCAGCGGATTGCTGGTTTTGACTCTCGGCGGGAGTGCTCTGGCCTTCCTCAGCCTTTTCCTGGTGGTGCCGTTCCTGCTGTCCGCTACTGGAACGGCCGGGTTCCTGGTGGGTTTCGTGGCCTCCCTGCTTCCGCTTTCGGTGGTGCTCCTGGCCGTGCACATCATTGACAAGTGGGAACCCGAGCCGAAGCGGCTCCTCTACTTCGCCTTTACCTGGGGCTCAGCGGTCTCGATCGCGGTGACCCTGCTGATCCAGCCCTTCTTTGTCGTGGCGTTCCAGTTTTCCGATCAGGCGGACCTGCAGACCTACATGGCTACCGTGCAGGCGCCCATCGTTGAGGAATTCGCCAAGTCCCTGGGCCTGCTCATCCTGCTCCTGTTGGCCCGGAAACACTTCGACGGGCCGGTGGACGGCGTGGTTTTCGCGTTCACCATCGCCGGCGGTTTCGCCTTTACGGAAAACATCCTCTACTTCGGCCGGGCCATCGCAGAATCGGCGGATCCTGCCAGCAGCTTCGCCCAGGTATTCTTCCTCCGCGGGGTCATGTCCCCGTTTGCGCACGCCATTTTTACCGGCACCACGGGGCTCATCATGGGCTACGCGGCCCGCCGCTGGCACACAGGCGCTTCGGTTGCCGCCTTCCTGGTGGGGCTGCTTCCCGCCATGTTCCTGCACAACCGCTGGAACAGCATGGGCCAGGGCTTCCTGGTGGACTACATCCTGGTCCAGGTGCCCATCTTCTTCCTCGCCGTCGGCGGCATCGTCCTGCTGCGGGTCGCGGAGAAGCGGCTGACACGGCAACGGCTGCTGGAATATTCGGCAGCGGGGTGGTTCACGCCGGCCGAAGTGGAGCTGCTGGGAACCGTGGGGGGCCGCCGGACCGCTTTGAAGTGGGCTGCCGGCTACGGCAGGAGGCAGCATATGAAGGAGTTCCTCAAGGCCGCCACGCAACTGGCGAACACCCGCCAGCGCATCCTGAGCGGCCGCGACGTATCGCTGCACCAGGCGGAGGAACGGCAGCAGTTGCAGCGGATTCTGGCGTTGCGGGCCGCAGTGACCGGTTGACCCGCCAACGCAAAGAAGGACACGCGCCGCGGCGCGTGTCCTTCTCTGTCGACTGATTCCGGCAGCTAGGCGAGCAACGACGGCTTCAGCTGCTGCAGGCGGCCCAGGAGTCCATTGATGAACTGGGGGGATTCGTCCGTGGAAAGCGTCTTGGCCAGGGCCACTGCTTCGCTCACGGCAACGCCATCCGGGACGTCGTCGTTGTACAGCAGCTCCCAGGTGCCGATCCGCAGGATGATCCTGTCCACGGACGGCATGCGTTCGAGGCTCCAGCCCTGGGAGTAGGTTTCCAGGAACTCATCGATCGCGGCTTGCCTGGAGAGCACGCCCTCAACAATATCCACGGTGTAGGGGTTAACGATCTGGTCAGTCTTTTCCCGGCGGGCCCGGAGGACGTCGAAGGGCGGGATGGAGCGTTGCTCGGCCTCGAAAAGAATGTCCAAAGCCCTGTTGCGGGCTTTACCGCGTGCGCTCACTACTCGGTGACCCGGCCCAGGTAGCTGCCGTCGCGGGTGTCCACCTTGACCTTGGTGTTGTTCTCAATGAACAGCGGGACCTGGATTTCGTAGCCGGTCTCCAGGGTGGCAGGCTTCGTGCCGGCGGAGGAGCGGTCACCCTGCAGGCCCGGCTCCGTGTAAGTGATTTCCAGCACGACGCTCGGCGGCAGTTCGATGTACAGCGGGGTGCCCTCATGAATGGCGATATTGACCATCTGGTTCTCGAGCATGAAGTTGGTTGCGTCGCCCACGGTGGCGCCGGAAACCGTGATCTGGTCGTAGTCGGAGGTGTCCATGAATACGAAGTCCGCGCCGTCCTGGTACAGGTACTGGTAGTCGCGGCGGTCCACGGTAGCGGTCTCGATCTTGAGGCCGGCGTTGAACGTCTTGTCCACAACCTTGCCGGACATCACGTTGCGCATCTTGGTCCGTACGAAGGCGCCGCCCTTGCCCGGCTTGACGTGCTGGAACTCGATGATGTTCCAGAGCTGGCCCTCAAGCTTCAGGACCGTTCCGTTCTTGATGTCGTTAGTGGTTGCCACTGGTTTCCTTTGGTTTCTCTGTCTGCTGGATGGTCAGACGTTCTATGCCGGCCGGAATGCCATACGGCGTACCGGCGCGTGTTTGTCAAAAATCACGGGGTATGGGAAAAAATCCAAGAACCATTCTACCGGCAAATGCCGGGCCGGTTTCCGGCGGATGCAGACGGCGGCTGCGTCCGCCGCTTTCAGCAGGCCAGTTCCAGGACGTCGCGGGCCCGCTGCAGTGCCACGGTTGAGGAGTAGATCAGGGCAGCGTCTGCGGATTCCGCAACCCGCAGGTCGAGGGCGCGGGCAAAGGATTCCACTGCGGCGGATGTCTGGCCTGCGGTGTATTGGGTCTTGCCCAGAAACTGCAGCACCAGGGCTTCACCGGGCGTCCCCTGGACTTCGGCCAGAAGCTGGCGGAAGAGTTCCACTGCACGGTCCAGCCGGTTCGAGACCCTAAGCACCTCGGCCTCGAAGGCGCGCAACCGGAACGATTCCGGGTCCTTGAAGCGCGCTTCAGCCAGCAGCTCGGCAGCTTCTGTGGCGTGGCCCTCCACCAGCAGGACAAAGATATGGTCCGCCGGATCGGTGGACGCCGCGAGGGCTTCCCGGCAGGCTTCCCCGTTCACAATTTCCGGCAGCAGCGTTTCCGGGTTGATGCGGATCCCGGGGAATCCGGCTTCCGGCCAGTCTGCTGTTCCCGTTACGTCGCCCTGCATCAGAAAGCAATCTCCTGGTAGGCGGCGAAGAGGAGGGAGGTGTCCGGCACATCCAGGATCCCGGGCTTGGCCACGCCGTCCAGCACCACGAAGCGCAGGAGGTCGCCACGGGACTTCTTGTCGCGGCGCATGCCGTCCAGCAGGCCCTGCCAGCGGTCCTTGCGGTAGGTGACCGGGAGTCCCAGGGATTCCAGGATGGTGCGGTGCCGGTCGGCGTCGGCGTCGCTGAGGCGTCCCACGCTGCGCGCGAGTTCAGCTGCGAACATCATTCCCACGGAGACCGCTGCCCCGTGGCGCCAGGAGTAGCGCTCCACCAGTTCGATGGCATGCCCCAGGGTGTGGCCGTAGTTGAGGATCTCGCGGAGTCCGGATTCCTTCAGGTCTTCGGACACCACCTTCGCCTTGACGGCAATGGCCCTTTCAATGAGTTCCCGGACTGCCTCCGAGCGGGGATCGGACACAGCGTCAGTGTCCTTTTCCACGAGGTCCAGGATGGCGGGGTCGGCGATGAACCCGCATTTGATGACCTCGGCCATTCCGGAGATGATCTCGTTCCTGGGCAGCGTGTCCAGGGTGTCCAGGTCAGCCAGTACTGCCGCAGGCGGGTGGAAGGCGCCCACCAGGTTCTTGCCTTCGGCGGTGTTGATACCGGTCTTTCCGCCCACGGCGGCGTCCACCATGCCGAGCAGGCTGGTGGGCATGTGGATGACCTTGACGCCGCGGAGCCAGGTGGCTGCCACGAAGCCGGCGAGGTCCGTTACCGCACCGCCGCCGACGGCGACAATCGCGTCGGAGCGGGTAAAGTCGTTCTGGCCCAGGACCTGCCAACAAAATGCGGCCACCTGGATGTGCTTGCCTTCTTCGGCGTCGGGGATCTCGGCCGTCAGCGCGGTGAACCCGGCAGCTGCGAGCTCGTCGCGCACCGTATCGCCGGTAAGCCGGAGGGCGCGGGGGTGGATGACCAGCACGCGCCGTACGCGCTCACCCAGCCGCCCCGGGAGGTCGCTAAGCAGGCCGCGCCCCACGACGACGTCGTAGTTGTTGGCGGCGGACCCGCCGGTGACCTTGATCACTGTTGATGAGGTATTCACTGTTCAACTTCCTGTTTGGCAGCTGCGTAGCTCCGCAGTGCTGCTTCCAGCCGTTCACCCAGCTCGGCAACCGAACCATGGCGCACGTCCAGGGTGATATCAGCCAGCCGTTCGTAGACCGGCTTCCGCTCGGCGAACACGGCCGTCCAGCGGGCCACGGCGTCCCCCACCAGCAGCGGCCGCCCTGTGTTCCGCGTAATCCGGCCCGCCACGGTCTCGGCGTCGCATTCCAGGTACACCACAGTGCAGCAGCTGATCAGCTGCTGGGTTCCGGAATCGAGCACGGCCCCGCCGCCCAGGGAGATCACGGTTGCCGTGCCCTCCGCAGCCTCCACGGCGCCGGCGACAGTCCGCACCTCAATCTCGCGGAATGCGCGCTCACCACGGTTGGCGAAGATATCGGCGATGGAACCATGCGCTTCCACGATCACGGCGTCGGTATCCACGAACGGGACGTCCAGCTGCTGGGCCAGCTGCTGTCCGATGGCGGATTTGCCGACGGCCATGGGACCGATCAGCACGATCGGCCGGCCGCCGGCGGGACCTGTGTTGCTGCCGTGCACTACTTGCCGATCGAGTCCAGGGACGCCGGAATGTTGTCCAGGTAACCCTTGATGTTCCGGACGGTCTCGGCCACAGAGTCGCCGCCGAATTTCTCGGTGACAGCCTCGGCCAGGACCAGTGCCACCATCGCTTCGGCCACGACGCCGGCCGCCGGAACCGCACACACGTCGGACCGCTGGTGATGCGCCTTGGCGGGTTCACCGGTGCTGACGTCGATGGTCTTCAAAGCGCGCGGCACCGTGGCAATGGGCTTCATGGCAGCGCGGACGCGGAGGACATCGCCGATGCTCATGCCGCCTTCGATCCCGCCGGCGCGGTTGCTGGCACGGACAATGCGGCCGTCTGCGTCGCGGACGATTTCGTCATGGGCAGCGGAACCGCGGCGGGCGGCGGTGAGGAAGCCGTCACCGACTTCCACGCCCTTGATGGCCTGGATGCCCATCAGGGCTGCGGCAAGCCGGGAATCAAGGCGCCGGTCCCAGTGCACGTAGCTGCCGAGTCCCGGTGGAAGCCCGTACGCGAGCACTTCCACCACACCGCCAAGGGTTTCACCTTCCTTGTGGGCGGCGTCCACCTCGGCAACCATCGCGTCCGACGTTTCACGGTCGAAGCAGCGCAGCGGATCGGCGTCCAGCGCGATCACATCGGCGGGTACGGGCAGCGGGCGGCCCTCGGGCACGGTCACGCTGGCGATCGAGACGGTGTGGCTGACAAGTTCAATGCCGAGGTGCTTGAGGAACTGCGCTGCCACGGTGCCCATGGCCACCCTCGTGGCGGTCTCACGGGCGCTGGCGCGTTCCAGGACGGGGCGGGCCTCGTCGAAGCCATACTTCTGCATTCCGGTGAAGTCGGCGTGGCCCGGGCGGGGACGCGTCAAGGGGGCGTTGCGCGCCTGGTCTGCAAGGAGCGCGGGGTCCACGGGATCAGCGGACATGATTTGCTCCCACTTGGGCCACTCCGTGTTGCCCACCTGGATGGCAACGGGACCGCCCTGGGTCACGCCGTGGCGGACCCCGCCAAGGATGGAGACAACGTCCTGCTCGAACTTCATTCGTGCACCGCGGCCGTAGCCGAGACGGCGGCGTGCCAGCGAGTCTGCGATGTGCCCGCTGGTGATTTCCACACCGGCGGGGACGCCTTCAATAATTCCCATCAGAGCCGGACCATGGGATTCCCCGGCAGTCAACCAACGCAACATATCTTCCATCCTGCCACGTAGGGCGGTTACAAGGCCCGTCGGGGGAGGCCGACTGAGGCGCACATCACATCTATGACGGCCGCGTCCACGTCATCTCCCCGGCGGCTGAAAAGCCGCACCTGTTCGACGGCCTGGTAGAGCAGCATCTCCAGTCCGGGCACCACCGCACCTCCGCCCGCCTGCCACACGGACGCGACCAGGCTGGGCCAGGGATCGTACGCCACGTCCAGCAGGACGCCGGGCGTAGCGGTTTTCAGGGCGGCGATTTCGGCCGCAAGACCGTCCGCCGCGCGGGGCGGGAGGGTGGAGATTACGACGTCGGCACACGCGGTCGGGTGCGCGGCCCCGGCCAGGGGACGGACATCCAGGTCAACGCCAAGGCTCCCGGCGGCAGCACGGACGTCGCCGGCGCGCGCGGTATCGCGGACGAAGACCGTGGCCTGCGACGTACCCAGTTCATGCAAAGCGGCAACGGCGGAGGCAGCTGTACCGCCGCCGCCGAGGATGACGGCCGAGGGCGCAGTTCCTGTCCCGGCGTGGCGCAGGGCGTTTACGATTCCGGTGACGTCCGTGTTCGAGCCGACGGCCCGCGGCGTACCGTGATGGTCTTCGAAGGACACGGTGTTCACCACGCCCAGCGTCCGGGCGACGCCCCGGACCTCGTCGACTTCGCGCAGCATCGCAGTTTTCAGCGGCATGGTGACGGACAGCCCCCGCCAGCCCTGCTGGTCCCGGATCTGGCGCATCACGGCCGGCAGGAGGTCCTCTGTGACGTCGATGGCGGTATAGCAGATGCCGATCCCCAGCTGCCCGTATGCCGCCAGGTGCAGCGCCGGGGACTTTGAATGGCTGATCGGATGGCCAAGGACGGCGGCCCGGAGGCTCATGCGCAGCGGCCCACGTTGGCCATGCACCAGGCGTTGTACTGCTCCACGTATACGTTGTGTTCGGCCAGTGTCCGGGAGAACTTGGTTTCCTTGGTGTCCAGGTTGATGGTCACCCAGTAGAGGTAGTCGTTGGACTTGGGCTTGGCCGCTGCGTCAATGGCGGTCTTGCCCGGCGAACCGATCGGCCCGGGCGGCAGCCCGGGGTTGGCGTAGGTGTTGTACGGATTCGACTTGTCCTGGCGCTGTTCGTCGGTGAAGTTGTAGCTCTTGGTGCCCAGGCCGTAAGTCACGGCGGAGTCCACTTGCAGGAAGCCATTGGTCTGGTCATTCGGCTTGAGCCTGTTGTAGATCGCCCCGGCCACATCCCCGTACTCGGCCTGGCCGCCTTCGGCCTGCACGATGCTGGCGACGATCACGGCCTCGTACTGCCTGGCAGGATCAGTAATCCCCTGCGAGACCAGTTCGTCGGTGGTGATCTTGACCAGCGCCTGGAGGATGTCCTTGGCCGGGGTGCCCAGCGGGAAGCGGTGCTCACCGGGGGCAAGGTAACCCTCCAGGTTCTTGGCGTTGGCCGGCAGCCCGAACTGGGACGGCTGGTTGCTGAGTGCCTGCAGGTCCTGGATGGACACTCCGGACCCTTCCGAGATGGCCTGGAGGGATTCGTTGATGCGCAGGCCTGCACTGAGGGCAAAATAGATGACCTTGGCTTTGTCCTGGCCCAGGAGGACGTCCACGGCGTCGCTGTTCTTCATCTCCGACTTGAAGACGTAGTCGCCAGGCGCCAGGACCCCGCCGGATGCGGAGAATGCCTGCAGGAAGGTGTCGGCGTTGGCCACGACGCCCTTGCTTTCGAGGTCCAGGGCAACCGACCGGGTGCCCTCCCCGTTGTCCACGGTGACCTGGACTTCGCCGGATCCCGGCCCGGGGAAGTCGCTCGGCTTGCCGCCTCCCAGGAGGGGCTTGAGGAACTGGGCACCGACTGCCACTGCCGTAACGAAAACGGCAAGCGTGAGGAACAGCGCCAGCATCCGACGCCGGCGCCGCACCTTTTTGGAGGGCCTTGCCACTACCTTCGCCTCTGACGATCCTGCGAGCAGTCCATGGTGGCTGGTGCCGTCGTGGTACCCGTCATCGTGGTACCCGTGGTGGTAGCCGTCGTCATGGACATCCTCATAGTGCACGGCATCGTGATGGACGTTGTCGTCGTAAGTCCCGTCGTGGTAGGCGGGTATGGAATTCCCGCGGTCATGGTGGCCAGGCTCGGTGTGGCGGACCTGCTCAAGGTAGTGCGTCTCCGGCGCGTGCTGATGTCCTGCCATCGCCGGCTCAACGGCGGGTGCGTGTGCGGTTTCCGGCTCGGGCTCATGCTGCTGCGGCACCGGCACGTCGTGGCCCTGTCCGGCATCTTCCGGGACCTCTTTCTGGATCGAAGGAGGTCCGGCTGGGGCAGCCGGGACAACCGGCGGTTCAGCAGGGGGCGGCGGCACATCGTGCCCTGTTTCGTACGCCTGTTCCGGAACAGTACCCTGGCTGCCTGTGTCAAGGCTCTTTTCGCGGGCCCGCAGCTCCTTGCGGGTCAGCGGCCTCGCATTCCCCTGGCCGGGAACGTCGTCAATGTTGGCAGGGCTCACTGTTGCCTTCCATTATCTGAAGATTGGGCCGTGTCCCCCGGGGTACCGGGGACAGGCTCGTCCACCTCGTCGACCCCCGGGTCCACGGACGGGGCTGGCAGTGTCACGCGTGAGCCGACATCCGCTCCCCTGGCTTTCTGCATGTCGATGGCGTGCTGAAGAATACCTGCCGCCGCGACCTGATCCACTACTTTACGGTGATTCCTGCTGCTCATGCCAGCTTCGTGCAGGCTGCGGTGCGCGGTGACACTGCTGAGCCGTTCGTCCACGAGGTTGACCGGCACGTCCAGGCCGCGTCCTGCAAGCTCGGCTGCAAGCAGCTCCGCGTAATCGGTCGCCATCCGCGCGGACGCGTGCTCCTCGCCCTTGAGCGTCCGGGGCAAGCCGACGAAGACCTGGACCGCACCGAGGTCCCCCGCCAGTCTGGCAATGACCTTGACATCGGAGTTTCTCTTGGCGTTCCGGTCCAGGGTCTTGTAGGGCGTGGCAAGGATCGAGTCGCGGTCGCAGACGGCGACGCCAACCCGGACGGTGCCCACGTCCACCCCCAGTTTCACGCCCTGGGGGTAACCGCCGGCAGCTGCAGGAGTGGCCATGGCAGGATTAGCGCCGTTCGACGGCGTCGACGACGGCTGCCAGGGCGGCGCCCACCTTGCCGGTGTCCGTTCCGCCGCCCTGCGCGACGTCGTCCTTGCCGCCACCGCCACCGCCGAGGATGCCGGCGGCGACGCGGACCAGGGCTCCGGCCTTGACCCCGGCGCCACGGGCAGCTTCGTTGGTGGCGACCAGGATGATGGGGCGGTCATTGGCTACACCGGCCACGGCCACGGTGGCTGCTGCCGACCCCATGCGGTTGCGCAGGTCCAGGGCGAGGCCGCGGAGATCCTCGGCGCCGCTAACGGTGCCGGCGTCGTGGGCGATGACGCTGACACCTGCGGCGTCCTTTGCGGTGTTGACCAGCTGGGCCGCCGCTGCTGCAAGCTGCTCCTTGCGCAGGCGGTCCAGTTCCTTTTCCGTGGCCTTCAGCTTGGCGAGGGTTGCTGCGATCCGGTCGGCCAGCTGGCCGGACGGAACTTTGAGCATCTCAGTAAGCTCCGTGACGAGGGCACGCTCTGCGGCCAGGTGCCGGAACGCATCCATTCCCACGAAGGCCTCCACGCGGCGGTTTCCCGAACCTACCGACTGCTCGCCCAGCAGCGAAAGGCTGCCGATCAGGGAGGTGTTTTCCACGTGCGTTCCACCGCACAGCTCACGCGACCAGGCGCCGTCGATCTCCACCACGCGGACTTCGCTGCCGTAGTTTTCGCCGAAGAGTGCCATGGCACCCATCGCCTTGGCCTGGGCCAGGGGCATCACGCTGGTTTCCACGGCAAAGTTGTTGCGGATGGCGAGGTTGGAAACTTCCTCGATCTCTGACCGGGTGGCAGCGCTCAGGCCTTCGCCCCAGGCGAAGTCGAAGCGCAGGTACCCGGCCTTGTTGAAGGACCCGCGCTGGGTCGCTTCGGGGCCCAGGATCTGGTGCAGCGCCGCGTGCACGATATGGGTACCCGTGTGGGCCTGCTCCGCCGCGTGCCGGCGTTCACGGTCGACGGCGGCGCGCACCAGCGAGCCGGCGCCGATCTCGCCTTCGCGGACGATCGCCTTGTGCACGCTCAGGCCCTTGAGCGGGCGCTGCACGTCGAGGACCTCGACGACAAAGCCGTCGCCGGTGATCAGGCCGGTGTCCGCGGCCTGGCCGCCCGCTTCGGCGTAAAACGGCGTTTCAGCCAGGACCAGCTCGATCTCGTCACCGGTGGAGGCCTGCTGTACCGGACGGCCGCCGGTGAGCAGTCCGCGGACCCGGGACTCGCCGTCGAGCTCTGTGTAGCCGGTGAAGACCGTCTCGCCCTGCGCCAGGATTTCCTGGAACACGGTGAGGTCGGCGTGGCCGCCCTTTTTGCCCTTGGCGTCCGCCTGGGCGCGCTGGCGCTGCTCCTGCATCAGGCTGCGGAAGGCTGCTTCATCCACCTTCAGTCCGGCTTCCTCGGCCATTTCGAGGGTTAGATCGATCGGGAAGCCGTAGGTGTCGTGCAGGGTGAACGCGTCGGCGCCGGATAGCGGCTTGTTGGCGGCCTTGGATGCCCGGACGGCGTCCTCGAGCCGGGCGGTTCCGGAGGCGATGGTCCGCAGGAAGGCCTTCTCCTCGGCGTAGGCGATGCGGCTGATGCGGGCGAAGTCAGTCTCCACCACGGGGTAGACGCCCTTCATGGCATCACGGGAGGCCGGCAGCAGTTCCGGCAGGCAGGCCTGTTCGACGCCCAGGAGCCGCATGGAACGGACTGCGCGGCGGATGAGGCGGCGAAGGACGTAGCCGCGGCCTTCGTTGGAGGGGGTGACGCCGTCGGCGATCAGCATCAGCGCCGAGCGGATGTGGTCGGCCACCACGCGCATGCGCACATCGTCTGCATGGTGGGGGTCATCGTCGGTTTCGGCAGACGTGTATTCCTTGCCCGACAGCTCGGCGGCCTTGTCGATGACCGGACGGACCTGGTCCGTCTCGTACATGTTCTCGACGCTTTGGAGGATCATGGCCAGGCGTTCCATGCCCAGGCCGGTGTCGATGTTGCGCTTGGGCAGCTCGCCCAACACATCGAAGTCTTCCTTGGAGCGGACATTGTCAATCTGGTACTGCATGAACACCAGGTTCCAGATTTCGATGTAGCGGGTCTCGTTCGCTATGGGGCCGCCCTCAACACCGTAGGCGGGTCCGCGGTCGTAGTAGATCTCGGAGCAGGGGCCGGCCGGGCCGGGCTGGCCCGTGTGCCAGTAGTTGTCCGACTTGCCCATTTTCTGGATCCGCTCCGCCGGGACGCCGGTGTTCTTCAGCCACAGTTCCTTGGCTTCGTCGTCCTCTTCGTAGACGGTCACCCACAGCAGTTCGGGCGCAAGGCCGTAGCCGCCGTCGTCAACGCTCCTGGTGAGCAGCTCCCAGGCGAACTTGATGGCGTCTTCCTTGAAGTAGTCACCGAAGGAGAAGTTGCCGCACATCTGGAAGAACGTGCCGTGCCGGGCGGTCTTGCCAACTTCCTCGATGTCGCCGGTACGGATGCACTTCTGCACGCTGGTGGCACGGGAGTAGGGCGCTTCTTCGCGGGCGGTCAGGTAGGGAATGAACGGAACCATGCCGGCCACCGTGAAAAGCAGCGAGGGGTCGCTGGAGACCAGCGATGCGGAGGGAACCGCGGTGTGGCCCTTGCTGACAAAAAAGTCCACCCAGCGCTTTGTGATCTCCTGCGACTTCATGAGCTGTTTTCTTACCCTTCTTGGTCCGCGCACCGGCGCGGATGTGTTCGTTCAGGTGGCAGGATCCGGGGAGGGTTCCTGCCGGGTTTGGTTCGGGCGGCTGCCGCAGGTCAGCGGCGCGCCGCTTCTTCCGGTTCGACGCCGAGGGCGGACCGGAGGTCCGTCTCGCGTTCGCGCATGCCGTCGCGGACGGCGTCGGCGAAGTCGTAGACGCCGTCGGCCAGCCGGCCGACGGCCCGGTTCAGGCCTTCCGGTCCGAGGTTGGACTGGGCTTCGGCGACCTTGCGGAAGGCGATGATGCCGATGGCTACGCCGATTCCCATCCAGACAAGTCGTTTCATTGTTCGTTCTTTCCGAAACTCAGCGGCTGCGGCGGCCGGATGAAGGCTTCTTGCGGTTCGTCAGCGCGGTACGCACGCCGTAGCTGAACGCCGCCACCTTGATGAGCGGCGAGCCGACCGTTGCGGCCACCAGGGAGGACAGGGCGGAGAGGTTCGCGGAGGCGTCGGAGACGTTGGACGAAATGCCGTCCACCTTCTTCAGCTGCTGGTTGGTGGTGGAAACGGTGGCGGTGACCTCATCCATGAGGGGCGTGGCGCCGTCGCTGATCGACCTGATGGCCGTGCGCACCTCGTCGAACACCTTGCCCAGCTTCAGGATGGGCACGGCGAGCAGCAGCACCAGGAGCGCAAACACCCCGGCAGCGATCAGGCCGGCGATATCGCCACCAGACATAGACGTTCATCTCCTTGGAATTCTGTGGTTTGGTCCATCCTGCACGCGCCAGTGGTGGCGCGTTCCGCAGATGTCCCCCAAGTACCTTACATACAAAGAAGCCCGCGGCGCTTGCCACGGGCTTCTTTGGATACGCTGCTGGGATTAGCGTGCGTAGAATTCGACGACGAGCTGCTCTTCGCAGGTCACCGGGATTTCGGAGCGCTTGGGGCGGCGGACCAGGCGGGCCTGCAGAGCCTCGAGCTTGACGTCCAGGTAGGCCGGAACGGCGGGCAGGACGTCGCGGTGGGCGCCGGCTGCTGCAACCTGGAGGGGAACCATGGTTTCGCTGCGGCTGTGGACGTGGACCAGCTGGCCCTCGCCGACGCGGAACGACGGACGGTCGACCCGGATGCCGTCAACCATGATGTGGCGGTGCACAACAAGCTGGCGGGCCTGGGCGATGGTGCGGGCGAACCCGGCACGCAGGACCAGGGCGTCAAGGCGCATTTCGAGCAGTTCGATGAGGTTTTCACCGGTCAGGCCCTTGGTGCGGCGGGCTTCTTCGAAGGCACGGGTCATCTGTGCTTCGCGGATGCCGTACTGGGCGCGCAGGCGCTGCTTCTCACGCAGACGAACGGCGTAGTCGGAGTCCTGCTTCTTGCGGGCGCGGCCATGCTCACCGGGGCCGTACGGGCGGCGCTCCATGTACTTGGCGGCCTTGGGGGTCAGGGCGATGCCGAGGGACCGCGAGAGGCGGGCCTGACGGCGAGCACGAGTGTTGTTAGCCACTTGTGTCCTTCCAATATCTGCGGTGTGTCAGTGTTACTGGCCTCCACGATGGAGAGCATCGGCCAACCGCTGCCTTTTGCTACTGGGCGCCGGGCACCACCAACCCGAAGGAAGTTCGAGGGGATTGTGCGTCCGCGCCTTGCCAGACAAACATCCATCCTACCACGGCGGTCACTTGCCCCGGACAATCCTCCGCAGCCGCTCCAGCCGGACAGCGATGTCCCGTTCAGCGCCGTTGTTCGTGGGCCGGTAGTAGTCCCGCCCCACAAGATCGTCGGGCGGGTACTGCTGGGCTGCCACTCCATGCGGGGCGTCATGGGCGTACTTGTAACCCACTCCGTGGCCCAGCTGCTTCGAGCCGGGATAGTGCGCGTCCCGCAGGTGGGCCGGGATTCCGTTGCCCATGCCTCCCCGGACGTCGGCGATGGCCTGGTTGATGCCCAGGTAGGCGGCATTCGACTTGGGGGCGGTGGCCAGGTGGACCACGGCTTCCGCCAGGATGATCCTTCCCTCCGGCATGCCGATCAGCTGCACGGCCTGGGCCGCCGCCACAGCCGTTTGCAGTGCCGTGGGGTCCGCCATGCCCACGTCCTCGGCCGCGGAGATCACGATCCGCCGGGCCACGAACCGCGGGTCCTCCCCCGCTTCAAGCATCCGGGCCAGGTAGTGGAGCGCAGCGTCAACGTCGGAACCCCGGATCGATTTGATGAAGGCGCTGGCAACGTCGTAGTGCTGGTCCCCCGCCCGGTCGTAGCGGACAGCGGCGACGTCCAGGGCACGCTCGGTGTGCCGGAGCTCCACCTTGACCGGGCCATTTTCGGCATCGCCCGCGTCGCCGAAAGCAACGCCGGCCGCCGCTTCCAGTGCCGTCAGGGCACGCCGGGCGTCACCGCCAGACAGCCGCACCAGGTGTGCCAGCGCTTCTGCCTCGAGTTCCACCTTGCCGTCAAGGCCGCGGGAATCCCCGACCGCCCGGATTAGGAGCCCTTCGATATCGGCATCGGTCAGCGGCTTGAGGGTCAGGAGCAGGGACCGTGACAGCAGCGGGGACACCACGGAAAACGACGGGTTCTCGGTGGTGGCGGCCACGAGGACCACCCACCGGTTTTCCACGCCGGGCAGCAGGGCGTCCTGCTGTGCCTTGTTGAAGCGGTGAATTTCGTCAAGGAACAGGACGGTGGTGGTTTTGTAGAGGTCCCTTGCAGTGAGGGCATCATCCATCACGCGCCGGACATCCTTGACGCCCGCAGTGATGGCGGAGAGCTCCACGAACTTCCGGCCGGGACCGTTGGCGATAACGTGGGCCAGGGTGGTCTTTCCGGTACCGGGAGGCCCCCACAGGATCAGCGAACTCGGCCCGGCAGGCCCCGCGGCATCGGCGCCCGCCGCCAGCTGCCGCAGCGGAGAACCCTGTCCCAGGAGGTGCTGCTGGCCCACCACGTCGTCGAGGGTCCTGGGCCGCATCCGCACCGCCAGTGGACTGCGGGGGGCGGCACCGCGGGGCGGCAGACTTGCTGCGGCGACGGAGCCGTCGTCGTCCTCGTCATTGCCTGGCCCGGAGCCGAAGAGATCATCCACATAGATAGGCTACTTTGAGTCGATCGGCTTTCCTGCCGGCCCGCCCCACCGGAGGATTCAGCCATGCCAGCACCAGCCGCCTCCACAAACCGGCAGCCTTCCGTGCGGACGGCATTCGTTCCCGGAATCCGCCTGGCAGGCTGGGTTGAACGCTTCGCTGCCGCGCACGGCGGTTATGTGCTCAGGGATGACGACGACGGGTTGCGGCTGATTGCCGCGGACGGCGCGCAGGCGCTCCTGCAGGCGCCGTGGCCGGCGGACGGACGGCCCGGACGCGGGGCGGACGCCCTGGAACGGCTCGCATCGCTGGCGTCCCAGCCGCGGCGCCTTGGCTTGCTGCTGGTCCGGCGCGGTGGCTACGGCATTGGCGTTGCCAGCGAAGGCACTTTGCTCGCTTCGAAAGCAGGCACCCGCTACGTCCAGGGCAGGACCGCAGCGGGCGGGCAGTCACAGCAGAGGTTTGCGCGACGCCGGTCGAACCAGGCCGATGCCCTGGTGGAGGCGGTGGCGTCCCAGGCTGCGGCGGTCTTCGCAGCCGAACCATTCGAGTACGTGGTGCCCGGCGGGGACCGGACCCTGGCCGACCTTGTCCTTGCGGACCCGGCCCTGAAGGCGTACTTCCGGCTGCCACGCCTGGCCTACCTTGACGTGGCGGAACCGAAGGCGGCAGTACTGAAGAAAGCGGCCGCGGATGCCTGTTCCGTACGGGTCACCGTTTCCGATGCGCCCGGGTGATAACTCCGCCAGGTCGACGGTTCCCTGCCCTTGAGACGTTCGGCAACGTCATTCTTGCGGGGAACCGTCGAGATGGTTATCGGCAGGCTGCGGCACCTGTCCAGGGTCCGCGCGTCATGACCAGGGTTTCCGCGCATCAGCGGCGCCCACAGGTCCCCTTCGTTAAAGCCGGAAGGCTCCCCGCTTAAAACCGGGGAGCCTTCCGTGGTGCTATTTTGCGACTGCTTCGGCCTTTTTTGCCTCTGCGGGCTTAGTGGCCTCGGGCTTGAAGTCCACGCCGGCTTCCTTTCGCTGCTGCGGAGTAATGGGCGCGGGCGCATCCGTTAGCGGATCGTGGCCGCCGCCGGATTTGGGGAAGGCAATGACGTCGCGGATGGACTCTACGCCCGCCAGCAGGGACACCACACGGTCCCAGCCGAAGGCGATCCCGCCGTGCGGGGGTGCGCCGTACTTGAAGCCTTCGAGCAGGAAGCCGAACTTGGTCCGGGCGTCCTCCTTGTCCAGGCCCATCAGTTCGAAGACCCGCTCCTGCACGTCCCGCTGGTGGATACGGATGGAGCCGCCGCCGATTTCGTTGCCGTTGCAGACAATGTCGTACGCGTAGGACAGCGCGGCCTCGGGGTCCTTGTCGAACGTGTCCAGGAATTCCGGCTTGGGCGAGGTGAAGGCGTGGTGCACAGCGGTCCACTGGCCGGCGCCAACTGCAACGTCACCGGAGGCGACGGCGGCAGCGGCAGGCTCGAACATGGGGGCGTCCACCACCCAGCAGAAGGCCCAGTCACTGGGGTTGATCAGGCCGGTGCGGTGGCCGATCTCCACCCGCGCGGCACCGAGGAGGGCGCGGGACGGGGTTTTCTCGCCGGCGGCGAAGAAGATGCAGTCTCCCGGCTTGGCGCCGACGGCGTCGGCGAGGCCGGCACGCTCGGTGTCCGTGAGGTTCTTGGCCACCGGTCCGGCGAGCTCGCCGTCCTCCTTGTACAGGACGTACGCCAGGCCCTTGGCGCCGCGCTGCTTGGCCCATTCCTGCCAGGCGTCGAGGGCGCGGCGGGCCTGCGAGGCCCCGCCCGGCATCACGACGGCACCCACGTACGGTGCCTTGAAGACACCGAAGTTGGTGTCCTTGAAGAATTCCGTGAGCTCGGTCAGCTCCTGGCCGAAACGCAGGTCCGGCTTGTCGGAACCGAAGCGCGCCATGGCGTCGGCGTAGGTGATGCGCTGGATGGGCGTCGGGATTTCGACGTCGATGAGCTTCCACACTGCCTTCACAATGTTCTCGCCCAGGGTGATGATGTCGTCCTGGTCCACGAAGCTCGCCTCGATGTCCAGCTGGGTGAATTCCGGCTGGCGGTCCGCGCGGAAGTCCTCGTCCCGGTAGCAGCGTGCGATCTGGTAGTACTTTTCGAAGCCGCCCACCTGCAGAAGCTGCTTGAAAAGCTGCGGGGACTGCGGGAGCGCGTACCAGGAACCGGGGGCCAGGCGTGCCGGAACCAGGAAGTCGCGGGCGCCTTCCGGCGTCGAACGCGTGAGCGTGGGGGTCTCTACCTCCACGAAGCCCTCCTGGTGGAGCAGCTCGCGGGCCACCCGGTTGGCCTCGGAGCGCAGCCGCAGGTTGCGGCTGGGGCCCGGGCGGCGGAGGTCCAGGTAGCGGTGCTTCAGGCGCGCTTCCTCGCCCACTTCCACGTGCTCGTCAATCTGGAACGGCAGCGGCTCGGAGGTGTTAAGGATCACCACCTTGTCCGCCATGACCTCGATGTCGCCGGTAGCCAGGGCCGGGTTTTCGTTGCCCTCCGGACGCTTCGACACCGTTCCGGTCACCTGCAGGACGTACTCGTTGCGCAGGCCGTGGAAAACCTCTTCCTCACGGACCACAACCTGCGCAACGCCGGAAGCGTCACGAAGGTCCACGAATGCGACGCCACCGTGGTCACGGCGGCGGCCCACCCAGCCGGCCAGGGTTACGGTTTGTCCTATGTGCTCGGAGCGAAGGGATCCGAGGTCATGTGTGCGCAGCACAGCACGCCTTTCTGAAGACAGCGGGAAAACAGCTGGAAATATAAAAGGGATCGTTGCAGGAACGGCCCTGTCCGAGTTTACCCGCTGGACGGGGACCCCTGCCTCACGGCCGCTCGGGAAAGCGGGCGGCCCTCAGACGGCGGCGGGAGCCGGTGCCGTTGCCGCCACCTGGACGGAGAGGTCTTCCGACGGCGGAATCCAGGTTTCCGGGGCGGCCACTACCTGCTCCCCCGTCCGGATGTCCTTGACCTGGTGGGTGCCGTCGTCGTCAGTGAACCAGACGAAGGGGATGCCGCGCTTGTCCGCAAACTTGATCTGCTTGCCGAACTTCTCCGCCTTCGCGGCCACCTCCGTGGGAATTCCGCGGCTCCGGAGCTGGGCTGCAACGTCCTGGGCCGCGCCCCAGCTGTCATCTGAGGTGAGGGCCACCAGCACCGCGGTTGGGACCGAACGTGACGCCTTGGCCAGTTCCTGGCTGAGGATGCGGGACACGAGCCGGGTGACGCCGATGGAGAGGCCAACGCCCGGGAACTTCCGGTTTCCCTTGGACGCCAGAGCGTCGTACCGGCCGCCGGAACAGATGGAACCCAGCTGCTCGTGGCCTACCAGGACGGTCTCCACCACTGTGCCGGTGTAGTAGTCCAGGCCGCGGGCGATGCTGAGGTCGGCGACTACCTTGCCGGGTGCCCGTTGGACAGCGGCGTCGATGACCTGGCGGAGCTCATCCAGGCCTTCGTCGAGAAGGTCATTGGTCACGCCGAGCGCGCGCACCTGCGCCACGAAAGAGGTGTCCTCGGTCCGGATCGCGGCCAGTTGCAGGGCTTTCTGCGCCTGCTCGTCCGTGGCGCCCAGTTCAGACTTGAGGAGTTCGGCCACCTTGTCCGGCCCGATCTTTTCCAGTTTGTCGATGCTGCGGAGCACGCCGGCGGTATCGTCCAGGCCGATGCCGCGGTAGAAGCCTTCGGCCAGCTTGCGGTTGTTGATCCGCAGCCGGAAGTCCGGAATCGGCAGCGCGCTCAGCGCCTCGGCAATCACCAGGGCGATCTCGACGTCGTAGCGGAAAGGCAACTCGCCGTCGCCCACCACGTCGATGTCCGCCTGCGTGAATTCACGGGCACGGCCTTCCTGCGGCCGCTCGCCCCGCCACACCTTCTGGATTTGGTAGCGCCGGAACGGGAATGGCAGGTAGCCGGCGTTTTCCACCACATAGCGGGCGAAAGGAACGGTGAGGTCGAAGTGCAGGGCCAGGGCGTTCGGATCCGCTTTGCCTCCCTTGACCGGGTTGTCGCTCTCGTCCTCCTGGAGCCGGCTCAGCCCGTATACTTCCTTGTCGATCTCGCCCTTGCGCAACAGCTGCCCCACGGTTTCCACGGCGCGGGTCTCAATCGAGGCGAAGCCGTGCAGTTCGAACACGCGCCGCAGGGTGTCCAGGACATGAAGTTCCACCAGCCGCTCCTCGGGAAGCCACTCGGGGAATCCGGACAGGGAGGCGGTGCGTGCCATGGAAAGTTCTCCTCTTAATGCGCCGGAACCCTGCCGCGGGTGCCCCTATGGGCGCCGAACCGCGGCGGTCCGGCAAGTCATGCATAAACTATGTGCGGCAGTCAGTTTATGCGTCATCGGTGTGCATCTCTAATGCGTCCGGGCGGCAGGGCTGGGCCGTCACACCATTGCGCGTCAGGCTCCAGGCCCGGTGCGCGGAGCCCGACAATGAGGAGGATCCTTGGCGGCCAGTTCACGCAGTGCCCGCGAAACAAAACGGCGCATCCAGCAGATGGAGGCCAAACGCGAGCTTCGGCGGGACCAGGAGAAGCGGCGCAAGCGGGACAACCTCATAGCCGCCGGCGCCGGTACCGCCGCCGTGGTGCTCGCCGTCGTCCTTCAACTCACTGCCTTCGCCGGAAACCCGACCGAGGACGAATTCGCGGCTGCCGAAGCCGGGCTCACCAGCCCCTCCGCCTCAGCCGACCCGTCCGCAAGCCCCACCGCCCAGGCGACGAACGGCCCCAACATCCCCGCTCCGGACACCGCCGCCGGCAAGACCTTCACGGGCGAGCTGGTCCTGAACGGCAGCCCCTTGGGCGTGGAGCTGGACGGGACCAATGCGCCGCAGGCTGCCGCCGTCTTCAAGTCCCTCAGCGACCAGGGTTTCTACAGCGGCAAGACCTGCCACCGCCTCACCACCGCCGAGGCCTTCGGCGTCCTGCAGTGCGGCTCGGCGGGCGGCGACGGCCAGGGCGATCCCAACTACACCTGGGGGCCGCTCGAGAACACACCCGGGGACAACAGCTATCCGGCCGGGACCATCGCGGTGGCCCGGACAGGCAACAATGCCTACGGCAACGGAACCCAGTTCTTCATCGTCTACAAGGACACGTCCATCCCGGCGGACACCGCGGGTGGCTACACGGTGGTGGGACGGGTGACATCGGGGCTGGACGTGGTCTCAAACATCGCGGCCGCCGGGATCACGCCGGGCAGCAGCGACACAGACGGCGCACCTGTGCAACCAGTCACGATAGACTCGTTTTCTCTGAAGTAGGAAGCCCGGCCGTTCCGGCCGGAGTGCAGTACGTGAGTATTTCCCTCCAAGCGAAAGACTTTTAGCGGTGACAGACAGTCAGAAATCCGACGAAACAGCAACAGACCTGACCGAAGCGGCGGTCGCGGCCGGCGAAGAGGCAGGAACTGAGGCAGCCCGCGCACCGGAAACGGAAGCTCCCGCAACGGAAGCAACGTCCGCTGAGGCCCCGGCGTCCCCCGCACCTGCACCCGCCCCGGTTCCCGGACCCAAGCCGTCAGCACCCTCACCCGCCGCTTTCGCGTCACGCCCCAAGCCTGCGGCCGTCCCGGCCCCGGCACCGGTCCAGGCTCCCCCTTCAACGTCGGTTGCGGAAGCCTCAAAGTGGGGCCGCGTGGAAGGGGACGGCCACGTTTTCCTCACCATCGACGGCGGCGAGCACCCCGTCGGCCAGTACCCCGGCGTGAGCAACGACGAGGCGCTGGCCTACTTTGCGCGGAAATACGACGACGTCGTGGCACAGATCGTGCTGCTTGAGCAGCGGGTCAGCTCAAAGGCGCCCAGCACGGACATGCAGAAGACGGTGAACCACCTGCGGGAGCAGCTCGCCGAACGCAACATGGTGGGTGATCTTCGCGCGGCCGAAGCCCGGCTGGACAAGTTGTCCGCGCAGATTGCGGACCTCGAGAAGGCCGAAAAGGCCGAGCACGAAGCCGTCCGCGCGTCGGAGCTCGCTGCCCGTGAGGCCATCGTCGCCGAGGCCGAGCAGATTTCCGCTCAGGACCCGGCACAGACGCAGTGGAAAACTTCCAGCGCCCGGATGAACGAGCTCTTCGAAAACTGGAAAGCCGCACAGAAGAGCGGCGTCCGGCTTGGCCGCAGCAACGAGGATGCTTTGTGGAAGCGCTTCCGTGCGGCCCGCACTGTTTTCGACCGCCACCGCCGCGCTTACTTCTCCCAGCTGGACAGCAACAATTCCGCGGCGAAAGCTGCCAAGGAGAAGCTGATCGCTGAGGCCGAGGCCTTGTCTACCTCCACGGACTGGGGCTTTGCCGCCGGCGAATACCGCAGGCTCATGGACCAGTGGAAGGCGTCTCCGCGGGCCAGCCGCAAGGACGACGACGCCCTGTGGGCCCGTTTCCGCGCCGCGCAGGACGTGTTCTTCACCAACAGGCAGGCTGCCAACGACGAGATCGACCAGGAGTACGCGGCCAATCTCACCGTCAAGGAAGCACTGCTGACTGAGGCGAACACCATCCTTCCGGTCAGGGACCTCGCTGCCGCCAAGAAGGCGCTGCAGTCCATCCGGGACCGCTGGGAGGAAGCGGGCAAGGTTCCCAGGGGCGACATGGGCCGGATCGAGGCGGGCCTCCGCAAAGTTGAGGATGCCGTCCGGCAGGCCGAGGAAGAGCAGTGGCAGCGGTCCGACCCCGAGCGCAAGGCGCGCACCAACAGCGCCCTGTCCCAGCTTGAATCTGCTATTGCGGGGCTGCAGGACGATCTTGCCAGGGCGGAAAAGACCGGTGACCAGCGCAGGATCAAGGCCGCCCGGGAAGCCCTCGAAGCGCGCCAGGCCTGGCTTGACCAGATTCAGCGGTCGGCCAGCGAGCTGTCCTGATCCCGCTTCTGCGCGCGTAGGCTTTTTGCGCGACAGGTCCGGTTCCGGTTATCCACATAACCGGAACCGGACCTGTCTGCTTTAACCGGAAGCTTGGCAGGATGGGCGAATGGCAACACCACCGGCTCCTCCCGCGGGGCACGATTCCCTTCCCGGCACCCAGGCTGCGCCGCCACGGTTCCCCGAACTGTATGCTCCCGGCATGCCGTTTGCCGGACCGGAACTGCAGTCCCTCGCATCGGACGGACTCCTGGTCCGCCTCAACCAGCACGGCTATACCCTGCCCGGAGTGCTGGCTTCTCCCCAGTTGCGCGCCAGGGCTGCCGCCGGTGCCGTCCCGGCAGCAGTCAGGCAGCGGGTGGTCGCGGGCCGCATGACGGCTGCCTGGATCTACGGGTGTGCCGCCGAGCCGGACAGAGTCGCCCTCCTGGTGGACGCCAGGCGGCGCGTATCCAGTCTCCGCAATACCCGCGGCTGCAGCTTGCACGAGGTAAAGCTCGGCCCGTTCGACGTTGTCAGCCTGGGCGGCTTGATGGTGTCGAGTCCGCTGCGCACGGCGCTGGATATCGCCCTGCATGTGGACACCGAAAATGCCGTCCCCACCCTCGCAGGCCTTCTGGCACGCCCGCAGAACGACGTGCGGCTGCGTCTGCTGGTCCTGGCGATTGAGGCAAGCCCCCGGGTGCCCCACAAAAAGGCGGCGCTGGAAAAGCTCGCCCGGCTAGCTCCGGCGCTTGTTGCCGGTGGTCCGGTAGACGTCGAACACCCCGTCGATCCGGCGGACGGCACTGAGGACGTGGCTCAGGTACTTGGGGTCGCCCATCTCAAAGGCAAACCTTGAGATGGCCACGCGGTCCGTGGACGTATGCACGCTCGCGGCCAGGATGTTCACGTGGTTGTCCGACAGTACCCGGGTCACATCGGACAGCAGCGACTTGCGGTCCAGGGCCTCCACCTGGATCTCCACAAGGAACACACTCGACTGGGTGGGCGCCCAATCCACGTCCACAATCCGGTCCGGCTGGTCCTTCAGGTCGGAGATATTGGTGCAATCGGTCCGGTGTACTGAGACGCCGGAGCCGCGGGTAACAAAACCCAAAATGGGGTCCGGGGGCACCGGCGTGCAACAGCGGGCAAGCTTCACCCAGACGTCGCCGACGCCGCGCACCACCACGCCGGAGTCGGAGAAGCGTGCCTTGGTGACTTGGGTGGGGATGCTGACTTCGGTGATGTCGTCGTCGGCGCTCTCGTTCCCGCCGAGGCTCTCGACGAGCTTCTCCATGACCGCCTGGGCGGACGTATGCCCGTCGCCCACACCGGCGTAGAGCCCGGAGATGTCCACGTACTTAAACTCTTCCGCCACCGCGGCCAGGGCCTCATGGGTCATGAGCCGCTGCAACGGAAGATTCTGTTTCCGCATGGCGCGGGTCAGCAGTTCCTTGCCGCGGTCGATCGCCTCCTCGCGGCGTTCCTTGCTGAACCATTGCCGGATCTTGTTCCGCGCCCTGGCGCTCTTGACGAAGTGCTGCCAGTCCTGGCTTGGCCCTGCGCCTTCGGCCTTGGAGGTGAAAATCTCCACCCAGTCGCCGTGGTTCAATTCACTGTTGAGCGGGACGAGTTTCCCGTTGACCCGTGCCCCGATGGTCCGGTGCCCCACTTCAGTGTGGACGGCGTAGGCGAAGTCCACCGGAGTGGAGCCCGCCGGCAAGGCCATGACCTCACCCTTGGGCGTGAAGACGAACACCTCGCGGGCGTTGATCTCGAAGCGCAGCGAATCGAGGAACTCGCCGGGATCCGAAGTTTCCTGCTGCCAGTCCACCAGGGAACGCAGCCATCCCATGTCCCCGTCACGGGGGCTTCCCGGCCCGACGGCGGTCCGGTTGGGCTGGTCCTTGTACTTCCAGTGCGCAGCCACACCGTATTCCGCGCGGCGGTGCATCTCGTGGGTCCGGATCTGGATCTCTACCGGTTTGCCGCCGGGGCCGATCACCGTGGTGTGCAGCGACTGGTACATGTTGAACTTCGGCATCGCAATGTAGTCCTTGAACCTGCCCGGAAGCGGGTTCCAGCGCGAGTGCATGGTGCCGAGGGCCGCGTAGCAGTCCCGGACCGAGTCCACCAGGACACGGACACCCATCAGGTCATTGATGTCGTCGAAATCCTTATCGCGGACGATCATCTTCTGGTAGATCGAGTAGTAATGCTTGGGCCGGCCGGTGATGGTCGCCTTGATCCGGGCGGTCCGCAGGTCCTCGGTAATCTGGTCGCGGATGACG
The DNA here is from genome assembly GCF_046605375.1 of Arthrobacter sp. MPF02. Lineage (GTDB taxonomy): Bacteria > Actinomycetota > Actinomycetes > Actinomycetales > Micrococcaceae > Arthrobacter. Next base: position 2,049,731 of record NZ_CP176772.1, read on the forward strand.
CTGAGGCTCTTCTCGCGCTCGGGCGTCCTGTCCCCCACCATGCGGACAATCTCTTCGTACACCTTCGGGTAAAGCGCCGCAAAGGACAGGTCCTCAAGTTCCCACTTGATGGTGTTCATGCCCAGGCGGTGTGCCAGCGGGGCGAAGATTTCCAGTGTCTCCCGCGCCTTGCGGGCTGAGGACTCGGCGGACACAAAGCGCCATGTACGGGCGTTGTGGAGCCTGTCGGCCAGCTTGATCATCAGCACCCGGATGTCCTTGGCCATTGCCACGACCATCTTGCGGACCGTCTCGGACTGGGCGGCCTCGCCAAAGCTGACCTTGTCCAGCTTGGTGACGCCGTCCACGAGCATTGCCACTTCAGGACCGAAGTCCCGCTTGAGGTCCTCCAGCGTGTAGGGCGTGTCCTCAACGGTGTCGTGCAGCAGCGCAGCCGCGAGGGTGGTGCCGCTCAGGCCCAGCTCGGCGAGGATGGTTGCCACCGCAACCGGGTGGGTGATGTAGGGGTCGCCGCTTTTGCGCTTCTGCCCCCGGTGGCTCCGTTCGGCGACGTCGAACGCGCGCTGGATGAGGTCGAAGTCCTCTTTGGGGTTGTTGGCCCGGACCGTCCGGAGCAGCGGCTCCAGGATGGGCGAATAGGTGGCCGTGTTCCGTCCGGTCAGCCGGGCCAGCCGGGACCGGGTGCGTTCACGGCGGCCGGGAAACGTGGGGCGGGACCCCGAGTTGTCAACGGGCACCAATGAACCAGGGCGCGCTGATGCCGCGACCCCGGTTTGAACACCGGCAGGATTCTTGTCTCCCTGTGCCGTTGGCGCTGACGCCGAACGTTCTTCCAATGAAGCACCCCTCACCACCGTTTTAATTACCTCAGTCTATTCCCCACGCCGGTGAGTTTTATAACCGGCCCCTAAACGCGCGGCGGGCCGGACACCAGTGGAAATGACGGTGTCCGGCCCCTTGCGGTCGGCCTGGCTTTGGCGGCCCTTGAATCGCGGCGGATCAGGCCCCGGCGGGAGCCGCTGCAGCGGTGCGCTCGGTGCTCCGGCGGTGGGCCACGCGTTTGGCCTGCTTCACGAGGTCGGGCTCATTCTGGCGCAGCCAGGCGTACATCGGGGCGGCGATGAAAATGGTGGCCGCCGTGCCGATGAGGATGCCGACGAACAGTGCCAGCGACAGGTCGCGGAGCGTCCCGGCGCCCAGCAGCCCGGCGCCGATGAACAGGATGGCACCCACCGGGAGGATGGCAACCATCATGGTGTTGATCGAACGGACAAGGGTCTGGTTTACGGCGAGGTTGACTTCCTCCGCAAAGGTGCGGCGGGTGGACGAGTCGATCTCCGCCGTGTTCTCGCGGATCTTGTCGAAGACCACCACCGTGTCGTACAGCGAGTAGCTCAGCACTGTCAGGAAACCGATGATCGCCGAAGGCGTAACCTCAAAGTCGCTCAGGGCGTAGACCCCGGCGGTGACGAACATTGTTACCACCATGCCGGCGATGGCCGAGAGGGACATCTTCCAGGTGCGGAAGTACAGCGCCATCAGGACAGCCGCGAGCAGGACGAAGATGACCAGGCCGATCAGGGCCTGCTTGGTGACATCAGCACCCCAGGTGGGGCCCACGAAAGTGGAGGTCACCTCGTTGTCGGTGACACCGTACGCCGTGGTCAGTCCCTCCTTGATGCGGAGCGTTTCATCATCCGTGAGCCTGTCCGTCTGGATCCGCATGGTGTTTCCGGCGACGTTTGCAACACGGGGAACACTTCCCTCGACGACGTCCGTGACGGCTTTCTCGCCGAGGGCCGCATCGGTGGTTTGTACGTTCGAGACCGTAAATTCCGACCCGCCACGGAATTCAATGCCGAGGTTGAAGCCGCCCTTGACAGCCGGGATGAGGATGGACAGGGCCACCGCTACGGCGGCGATGATGAACCAGATCTTCTTGGCCCCTACGAAGTCGTAGGAGCGCTTCCCGGTGTAGAGCTCATTGCCGAAGTTGGCGAAGCCTGACATTACTTGTTCTCCTTCGCTGCCGTCTTGGAAGAACCGGCAAGCTGCTCCTGCTTCTCCGCCAGGCGGCGTTCAGCGATGGTCATGCGGCGCTCAGCCTCAGCGGCTGCCCCTGCGTTCTTCGCCCGGACCACTGCCGGCTTGTCTTCAGGGGCCCGCAGGCGTCCGGCACCGCGGTACAGCGGCACGGCCCCGAGGCGCTTGGGGTCAAGGCCGGACAGCGGGTGGCCCTCGCCGAAGAACCTGGTGCGGGCCAGCAACTGCAGCGTCGGGTGCGTGAACATGAACACCACGATGAGGTCGGCGATGGCAGTGAGGCCCAGGGTGAAGGCGAAGCCGCGGACGTTGCCGACGGCCACGAAGTAGAGAACCAGCGCGGCCAGGAGGTTGACGGCCTTGGAGGCCAGTACGGTGCGCTTTGCACGCTTCCAGCCGTTCTCGACGGCGGACACCAGGCCGCGGCCTTCCCGGAGTTCATCGCGGATGCGTTCGAAGTAGACGATGAATGAGTCCGCCGTCTGGCCGATGGCGACGATGATGCCCGCCACGCCGGCCAGGGAGAGCCGGTAGTTTTCAGTCCAGCCGAGGATGGCGATGGCCAGGTAGGTGAGGATGCCGGCCACCACCAGCGAGGCGATGGTGACGAAGCCAAGCGCCCGGTACTGGAAGAGCGAATAGACCACAACCAGCAGCAGGCCGATCAGGCCCGCCAGCAGGCCCATACGCAGCTGTTCGCCGCCAAGGGTCGCGGAAATCTGCTGCTCGCTCTGGATCTCGAAGCTGATGGGCAGGGCACCGAAACGGAGCTGGTCTGACAGCGTCTTGGCGGTTTGCTCGGTAAAACCGCCGGTGATTTGGGGACGACCGTCGGTGATCACGGCAAGGGCACGGGGTGCGGAGATGACCTGGTCGTCCAGGACGATGGCGAACTGTGCCTTGGGGTCGGTTCCTGATTCGCCGCCGGCAGCCACATAGAACTGGTTCAAGCGCTCGGTGACCTCTTTGAACTTCGCGGTGCCTTCGTCGTCGAACTGGATGTTGACCGCCCAGTCGTTGGTGACTGCGCCCTGGGCGCCCTGCTGCAGCTGGAAGGAGGAGGTGACAATGTTGCTGCCCTTGACCTCCACCGGACCAAGAATGTACTTGATTGCCGGATTGGTATCCGTAGCCGGTTCACACGTGACCAGCGGCTTGGCGGGGTCAGAGCGCTCCTGCTCGTCCTGCGACGGGTTGTCACAGTCCAGGGCCTCGAACTGGCGGTAGATCTCGGGAGTGATCCAGTTGGTGTCGCTGCTGTTCGCCGGCTCGGCAGTCGGCTTGGGCAACTGGTCTTCCGGCACGCGGGATTCCTCGGGCACGGCAGCGCCGGCGCCGTTGAGAAGCACGGGCCGGAAGTTCATGTCGGCCGACGCCTGGATCAGGTCGCGGGTCTGGCTCGAGGGGGTGCCGGGGAGGCTCACCACCACGTTCCGCCCCGACTGGGTGCTGATTTCTGCTTCCGCTACGCCGGATCCGTCCACGCGCTGGCGGATGATCGCCACGGCCTGGTTGAGCTGCTCTTCGTTGATGTCCGCGTTGCCCTCGACCTTTGGCGCCAGGATCATCTGGGTGCCGCCTTCAAGGTCCAGGGCCAGCTTGGGCGCCCAGCTTGCCTGTCCGCTAAGGTTGCCGCCGGCCAGGACGGCGGTCAGCGCGGCGATGATGACGCCGAGCCAGACCAGGACCCGGAGGCCTGGTTTCTTGGGGCCAGTTCGTGCCATTGTCGATCTTTCTCTTGATCACGGAAGAACCGCCGGTGCCTGCTGCTGCCAGCACCGGCGGTGATCCGCAGCGGTAGAGGGGAAAGGCGAGCTGGACTAGCTGTCCTTCTTGCCCTCGTCGTTGAGGCGCTTGGAGGTCTCGTCCGGGGTTTCGAGGGGCGCAGCGGCACTGCTGCCCTCGCGCTCGGTCAGGGACGAGGCGTCGTCGGGGACGGCCGGGGATTCAGCCTCGGGCACGGCGGCGGGCTCCACGATCTTGGTCACTGCCTGGCGGTGGACCGTGGCCAGGTTGCCGGGGGAAAGTTCCAGGGTGACCTTGTTCTCGGCGTCGTCAATGTCTACGATGCGGCCGAACAAGCCAAAGCTGGTCATCACCTCAACGCCGGGAGCGAACTGCGACTGCAATTGGGCCTGCTGCTGCTGGGCCTTCTTGTTGCGGCGGAACATCATGAAGATGAACACGCCGAGCATGGCGAACAGCAGGATCGACATGATGTCGATTCCGCCGCCGGGCTGGGTAGTGGTGGTCTGGGCAGTGATATGTCCGAACACGGGGAAGTTCCATTCTGTACTTGCGTAGCCGATTGACAGCGCCGTCCGCTTTGAACGTGTGGCCTGGCCGAACTGCTGCCATCCATCCACGGGCTGCCGGTGATGCCGCCTGCGGGAACAAAGACCCGAACGTGCCGAGCGTCATACCAGTCTAAAGGGAAAAGCTGGACGCAGCCTGCTTATGGGCATACACCGTACGACCGCGGGTCCAATATCGGGCCGTTCAGTCCACGCTGCCGGTCTCGGGATCGAAGAGGTCCAGCTGCTCCTGCGCGAAGACATTCGACGGGATGGCGTAGCCCAGGTGCGTCCACGCCGGCGCCATGGCGATCCTGCCCCGCGGGGTCCGGCCCAGCAGGCCTTCGCGCACAAGGAAGGGTTCGGCTACGGTTTCGACCGTTTCGGTCTCTTCCCCGACGGCAATTGCCAGGGTGGAAAGCCCCACCGGTCCACCGCCGAACTTGGTGATGAGGGCTTCCAGGACGGAGCGGTCCAGGCGGTCCAACCCCTTTTTGTCCACCTCGTACATGTCCAGGGCAGCAGAGGCCGCGCGGGCGTCGATCTGTTCGATGCCGTGGACCAGTGCCCAGTCGCGGACGCGACGCAGCAGCCGGTTGGCGATACGGGGCGTACCGCGGGAGCGGCCGGCGATCTCGGAGAATCCGGCCGAGTTGACTTTGAGGTCCAGCAGCCCGGCGGAGCGGCGCAGGACCAGTTCCAATTCCGGCACGGAATAGAACTCCAGGTGTCCGGTGAAACCGAAACGGTCGCGCAATGGTCCCGGAAGCAATCCCGCCCGGGTGGTGGCGCCCACCAGGGTGAAGGGCGGCAGCTCCAGGGGAATGGCGGTGGCCCCGGCCCCCTTGCCCACCACGATGTCTACCCGGAAGTCCTCCATCGCCATGTACAGCATCTCTTCGGCCGGGCGGGACATCCGGTGGATTTCATCGAGGAACAGGACCTCACCCTCGGACAGCGAGGACAGGATGGCAGCGAGGTCGCCCGCGTGCTGGATGGCGGGGCCGCTGCTGAGGCGCAGCGGGGCGTTCATTTCCGCCGCCACGATCATGGCCAGGGTGGTTTTGCCCAGGCCGGGCGGACCGGAGAAAAGCACGTGGTCCGCGGTGCGGCCGCGCATCCGGGACGCCTTGAGCACCAGGGAAAGTTGCTTCCGGACCCGGTGCTGGCCCACAAAGTCGTCGAGGTTCTTTGGGCGGAGGGCGGCCTCGATGGCCCGTTCCTCCGGCTCCTCCCCCGCGGCCACCAGTGACGGTTCAGCCACGGCTGCCTACGCGGTTGCCGGCGCGTGCGCCGTCCTGGCCCAGCCAGCGCAGCGTGGTCCGGAGGATTTCGGGCACGTTGCCGCGGAACGAGACCTCCGGCTCATCGGCAAGGGCCTTGTCGATGCTGCTGGAAGCGTCCTTCTCGGACCAGCCCAGGCTGGTCATTGCGGCAACCACCTGCGGTTTCCAGGCGGCTTCGGCCGCTGTGGACGCGGCCGCCGAACCGGCGGTGCCATGCGGCACGAGCTTCCCGGCGAGCTCCAGCACGATCCGCCCCGCCACCTTGGGACCGATGCCGGGCACCTTGGTGAAGGTTTTGCTGTCGCCTGTGTGCGCCGCAACCCTGATGGCCTCAGGATCGTGGACAGCCAGGACGGCAAGGGCCAGTCGCGGGCCCACCCCGCTGACGCTGAGGAGCACGTCGAATACTTCGCGCTCGTCGTCGGTGGCGAAGCCGAAAAGGGTGAGGGAATCCTCGCGGACGATCAGGGAGGTGAAGAGCTTGCCTTCCTCGCCGGTCCGCAGCCCGCTGAGCGTCTGCGGGGTGGCGTAGACGCTCATGCCGGCGCCGTTCAGGTCGATCACGGCCGTGGAAAGGCCTACGTGCGCTACGGTTCCGCGGAGGAAACTGATCAAGGCCAAGCTCCTGGTGTCTGCCGTGTCCCGGGCGGGAGGACCGGCTATCCGAACATATCTACGAATACCCTAGCAAGCAGGACGGCCATTCAGCGGGCACGGCGCGCCTTGGCTTCCGCCTCCGCCCAGGCGCGCTGCGCGGGCGTGAGCGAAGAACTTCCGGGTCCGGTGGTGGCGACTGCTGCCCCGCTGCCCGCACGCCAGGCGTGCGTGATGGCCAGCGCCAGTGCGTCGGCGGCGTCGGCGGGCCGGGGCGGGGCTTCAAGGCGCAGGATTTTGGTGACGAGCTTTGTCACCGCGTCCTTGTTGGATGACCCGCTGCCCGTCACCGCCGCTTTAACCTCCGACGGCGTGTGCAGGGCCACCGGAATCCCCCGCCGGGCGGCGGCAGCGATGACCACGCCGGACGCCTGGGCCACACCCATCACCGTGCTGACGTTGAGCTGGGAAAAGACACGTTCGACGGCGAGTACCTGCGGCTCGTAGCGGTCCAGCCATTCATCGATGGCGGAAGCGATTACCAGCAGGCGGCGGTCAAGGCTCTCCTCGGGCGTTGTTCCCACCACGCCGACGGCCACCATAGTGGCCCGCCGGTTGCGCTCCACATCCACTACGCCGATGCCGCAGCGGGTCAGGCCGGGGTCCACCCCCAGGACACGCAGCGTCACCTGCTTCCGCTCCCTGGCAGGAACCCGGTTTCAGCAGGCAAAGCCGGACGTCACTCGGATTCCAGGGCGGCCTGGACTTCGTCGCTGAAATCTGCGTTGCTGTAGACGTTCTGGACGTCGTCGAGGTCTTCCAGCGCGTCGGCAAGCTTCATGAACTTGCGTGCGCCTTCCACGTCCAGCTCCACCTGCATGGACGGCACAAATTCCACTTCATCCGTGTCGTATTCAATTCCGGCATCGTTCAGGGCTGCACGGATGGCGGGCAGGTCACCAGGCTCGGAGTGGATTTCGAACGTTTCGCCGTTGTCCTTGACCTCTTCAGCACCGGCGTCCAGGACTGCCATTAGGACGTCGTCCTCGCTGAGTCCGTTCTTGGGCAGGTTCACCACGCCCTTGCGGGTGAACAGGTAGCTGACCGAGCCGGGATCGGCAATGGTGCCGCCGTTGCGGGAGATGGCGAGGCGGACTTCGGACGCCGCCCGGTTCTTGTTGTCGGTAAGGCACTCAATCAGCAGCGCCGAGCCCTGCGGGCCGCGGGCTTCGTACATGATCTCGGTGTAGTCCACCACCTCGCCGGTCAGGCCGGCGCCGCGCTTGATGGCGCGGTCAATGTTGTCATTGGGGACGGATGTCTTCTTCGCCTTGGTAACAGCGAGTTCCAGGCCGGGGTTGCCGGCGAGGTCGGGTCCGCCCATCCTCGCGGCCACTTCGATGTTCTTGATCAGCTTGGCGAACGACTTGGCACGCCGTGCGTCGATAACGGCCTTCTTGTGCTTGGTCGTCGCCCATTTGGAGTGGCCTGACATGCTTTACGCTTCTCCTCTGATCATGCGGATAAAAAGTTCGTGTACGCGCTTCTCTCCTGTCACTTCCGGATGGAAGGAGGTGGCCAGCAGCCGGCCGGAACGCACTGCCACAATTCTAGCCGTCCCGGGCAGGGGGGCCGCGTGGGACGCGTGTTCGGGCTCCGCGGGCTCCACCTGCGCCAGGACCTCCACATCGGAGCCAACCCGCTCAACCCAGGGCCCGCGGATGAACACGGCATGCACCGGAGGCACGCCTTCTTCGCCGGCGCTGAAGTCAAGCCCTTTGAATTCGAGATCTGTTTCGAAGGAGTCCCGCTGACGGCCGAATGCGTTGCGGCGGACGGTCATGTCCAGCCCGCCGAACGTCTGCTGCGGCGCGCCCGAAAGATCAGTGGCGGGGTCCGCTATGTCCGAGGCCAGCAGGATCATTCCCGCGCAGGACCCGTAGACCGGCAGTCCTTCAGCGATCCGCTCACGCAGCGGTTCCGCAAGCTCGAAGGCCCGGGCCAGTTTGTCGATGGCGGTTGATTCACCGCCGGGAATGATCAGCCCGTCCAAGCCGTCAAGCTCCTTGGGCCGGCGGATTCCCACAGCCTCGGCCCCCGTGGCCTCTGCGGCCCGAAGGTGCTCCCGGAAGTCGCCCTGGAGCGCCAAAACGCCGATCCGCAGGCCTGAGCCCACGCGCGCGGAAGCAGCTGAAGTGGAGTTTGTCATCCATCAAGCATACGGGCCATGGCATGACGGCCGGTTCCGCTGTGGACGCCGGGGCGAAGGTCGCATGCCGCTGCTGGGATATATTCGAAACATGTTTTCCTTCAGTGTTCCGCTCGGCAAGCTGGTCCGCCGGGCGTCCCGGCTCCGGGGCGGCGGTTCGGCCCTGCCGGGCCTGGTGGTCGAAAAAATCGACCCCGGCTTCATGCGGCGGACGCTCAGCACCCTCCCCCACGGCGTGGCGGTGGTCAGCGGCACCAACGGGAAGACCACCACCACCAAGATGGTGGTTGAACTGCTGGAAAGCCAGGGGCTCAAGGTCTTCACCAACCGCACAGGCAGCAATTTCACCCGCGGCGTTGCAGCTGCCCTGCTCGGTGAAGTGGACTGGCTCGGCCGGCTCGAAGCGGATATCGCTGTCCTGGAGCTGGATGAAGCCCACGCCGTCCACTTCGTCAACAGTGTTCCGCCCCGCTACTGCCTGCTTCTCAATGTCTTACGGGACCAGCTTGACCGGTTCGGCGAAATCGACAAGACGGCCCAGCTGCTCCAGCACATCGCCGCCAAAACCACCGGCACGGTGGTCCTGAACCGCGAAGACCCGCGGGTAGCCCGGATCGCCGAAACGCTCACGGGGCAGGAAGTCCGGTACTTCGGCCTGGACGATTCGCTGCTGGCCACCTTTCCGAACGACGACGACATGCGCGCCGCTCCCGGCAGCCCCGCCCCGGCGGACCTTCCGGAAAAGCCCGCAGCCGACGTCGTGCTTCGAAAAGTGGGCGCTGACAGCGCCGAGTTTGAGTACGACGGCGGCAGGGTCACCACCGGGATGAAGCTGCGGGGCGTGTACAACATCTTCAACGCAGCCGCGGCCCTGACCCTGGCGCGAAGCATCTGCGGCGGAGGTGCCGTCGACGCGGACCACGCAACGCTGCTGGAAGCCCTCTCCCAGGTGGCGCCCGCCTTCGGCCGCGGCGAAAGTCTCACCGTCGACGGCCAGCCGCTGGACCTGGTGCTGGTCAAGAACCCCAGCGGCTTCCGGCTCGGGCTGAAGTCGTTTCCGGCCGGCGGTTACGCCACGATGATCGCCATTAACGACAACTACGCGGACGGCCGGGACATGTCCTGGCTGTGGGACGTGGAGTTCGACTCCCTTCGCGAGGAGGGCGTGGACCAGCTCACCGGTTCCCGTGCCTACGACATGGCGCTGCGGCTGCAGTATGACGAGGTTCCGTTCGGGGACGTGCAGCCGGACATCGCGCCGGCCCTGGCCGCCTTCATCAGGGAGGCTGCCGGCAAGCCGAAACGCATCTTCTGCACGTACACCGCCATGCTGGCCATCCGGCGCGAACTGTCCAAGATCACCACCGTGGAGGTTGTCTCGTGAATCCGGAAGCGAACAGCGTCCCTGCCGCCGGCCAGGGCAAGGGGACCCTCCGGGTGGTCCAGCTGTATCCCCGGGACATGAACATCTACGGCGACTGGGGCAACGCCCTGGTTCTGCAGCGTCGGATCAGCTGGCACGGGTACACACCCGAACTGCTGGAGTACAACGTGGGTGATCCTTTTCCCGACGACGTCGACATCATCGTGGGCGGGGGCGGCCAGGACAGCGGCCAGCTGGTCATCCAGGAGGACCTGCAGGACCGGGCGGCCGCCTTGAGGGACCTCGCAGAGGACGGCACCCCCATGCTGCTTATCTGCGGCCTGTACCAGCTTTTTGGCCGGTTCTTCAAAACACGGACCGGTGCCGTGATTCCCGGGATCGGCGTCCTCGATGTTGAAACCCACGGCACCGACGAACGCCTGATCGGGAACGTGAAGGTTGCGACGCCCGAATTTGGCGAGGTCCTCGGCTACGAAAACCACAGCGGCCAGACCAGCCTGGGCAGCGGGGTCCGTCCGCTGGGCACGACAGCCAAGGGAACCGGCAACAACAGCAGCGACGGCCACGAGGGCGCCCGGTACCGCAACATCGTAGCCAGCTACCTGCACGGCTCCCTGCTGCCAAAGAACCCGGCGATCGCGGACTTCCTGATCCGCACAGCGGCGGAACGGAAGTTCGGATCGTTTCAACCGGGCCAACCGGATGACCGCTACGCCGAACTGGCCAGGGAACACGCCGCCCGTCGTCCCCGCTGACCGCCCTACGGCTCCCGGGTAATGAGGAGTTCGTGGGCACCGGCCGCCGCCGCGCCCATCGATTCCACCACGCTCTGAGTCCGTTGGCGGGTTTCAGCGTCAGCTGCGGAACCTTCGCACGGTCCCTGCGGCGCGTCCGAAGCCACTGAGCACCAGCGGTAGGGACTATCGACGATCACTGACGGCGCCCAGGCGAGGTCGGTGACGGACCACTTGCCCGCCTCGTCCTGTCCAAACTGCGCGCGCACCAGCAGGCCTTCATTGTTGACGGCGTAGGTAGGCGAGAGTTCCGTGACCCCGTTGCCGAGACCGTAGACGATCCAGGTGCCGTTGTGGTTTTCGATGGGCAGGACCGAATGCGTATGGTGCCCGTAAATCAGATTGAACTGTCCGCTGTCCGCCAGGGCGTGGGCAACCTCCAGCTGCTGGGCATTGGGGGCGCTGGAGTATTCGTCACCGGCATGCATCGCGGCCAGGACGATGTCAGCGCCCTGCGCCCTGGCCCTTTCAGCCTTGGCGATCATGGCCGGCGCGTCCAGCATGTCAACCTGCCACGGGTACTCCGCAACCAACCCGTTGAGTCCATAGGTGGCCTGGACGAGTGCCACCTTGGCGGCCGGCGTCTGCAGGATCAGGATCCCCCGGGACTCGTTTTCCGTCCTGTAGGAGCCGGTGTGCTTTAGTCCCGCCGCATCAAGCGCGTCGAGCGTGCGCAGCAAGCCGTCCGTGCCGCGGTCGATCGTGTGGTTGCTGGCGGTGGTGCAGGCTTGGTAGCCCACTTCTTTTGCGGCTGCAATGATCTGGGGCGGAACGTTGAAGGACGGGTAGGTGGAGAACGGCCCTTCCGGTCCTGCCACCGGCGTCTCCTGGTGGCAGACGGCAAGGTCGCTGTTGCTGATGTAGCGGCGCTGGCCCTCCAGCAGGGGAACAAAATCCAAGCCGGGCTTACCGGCGGCCGCAGCGTCCTGCTGCGCCTGGTGCCACAACTCATCGTGCACCAGCATGTCACCGGTGACCAGTACCGTGGTGCAGCGAAGAACCGGGCAGCCGGGACCCTTGCCGGGCGTGGGTGTTGGTGCAGGGGTGGCTGGAGGTTCAGTCACGGGATCAGCGGCGGGCGTTCCCGTCGCTGATGTGGTGGATGGGGCAGCGGGCGTAGAGGTTCCGTTTTGTTCGGCGAGCAGGCCGCAGCCGGCCAGCACACCCGGGAGAGTGAGTACTCCGGCCAACGACATTGCCAGGGCGCAGGCGCGCAAGCGCCGCACCGACAAACCGGCTACGGTCCCCATAACCGCCATTGTAAGGATGGTCACGTCCCGGAATTGATATTTGGCCGCGTTGAGAAGCGTCCCGTGCTGTGAAAGGTTTACCACATGACGAACCCCCTCCTGGTCCCGAGTCCCCTGCCCTACGGGCTGCCGCCGTTCGAGGAGATCGGCCCCGCCCATTACGCGGAAGCCATCGAGGCCGGACTGGCGGAGCACCTGGCCGAAATCCAGGCAATTGTGGACAATCCGGAGCCGGCAGGGTTCGAAAACACTGTGGTGGCCATGGAACGTTCCGGCCGCCTTTTGGAGCGCGCTGCGGCGGCCTTTTTCACCCTGGTGTCCGCCGACGCTTCGGAAGAAATCCGGGAGCTCGAGACCACGTTTTCACCACGGTTTTCCGCCCACCAGGACGATATCTACCTCAACCGAGCGCTGTTCGAGAGGTTCGCCGCTGTTGATGGCTCCGGCTGCGGCCCGGAGGCGGCACGCCTGCTGGAGGACTACCTCAAGGAGTTTCGGCAGGCCGGCATCCAGCTCCACGGGCCGGCACAGGAAAAGCTCAAGGCCATCAACGCCGAACTTGCCCGGCTCGGTACTGAATTTGGCCAGCGCGTGAAGGAGGGGATGAAGTCGGCGGCCCTCCTGCTCGACAACGCGGATGAACTCGCCGGCCTGCCGGCGGATGACGTCGCCAGCGCAGCCGAAGCTGCCCGGGCAGCCGGCCACGGCGGGAAGTACCTGCTGACCCTGGTGCAGCCGGGCAACCAGCCTGCCCTCGCCGCGCTCGAAGACCGGGACGTCCGCCGTCGTCTCTTCGAAGCATCCGTGGCCCGCGGCAGCGGCGGCGGCAAGCTCGACGTACTGGAACTGGCCCGGCAGTTGAGCGGCTTGCGGGCTGAGAAAGCGGTCCTCCTGGGGTTCGCCAACTACGCTGAACTCGTGGTGGACCGGCAGACCGCGCCGGACTTCGCGTCGGTCCAGTCAATGCTTGCCCGGATGGCACCGTCGGCTGTCCGCAATGCCAATGCCGAAGCCGCCGCGCTGGCCAAAGCCGCCGGTCACCCGCTGGAGGCCTGGGACTGGGCCTACTACTCGGCGAAGGTCCGCAAGGACAAGTACGAGGTTGACGAGCAGGCGCTACGGCCGTACTTCGAACTGGACCGGGTCCTTCAGGATGGCGTCTTCTTCGCCGCCACCGCCCTTTACGGCATCACCTTCCATGAACGCCCGGATCTGGCCGGCTACCACCCCGATGTGCGGGTCTGGGAGGTGCGCAACGGGGACGGCAGCGGCCTTGGCCTGTTCCTGGGTGACTACTACAGCCGCGAATCCAAACGCGGCGGGGCCTGGATGAACTCGCTCGTTGAACAGTCAGCCTTGCTGGGAACCCGGCCGGTGGTGATCAATAACCTCAACATTTCAAAGCCCCCGGCAGGCGAACCGACGCTGCTCACCCTTGATGAACTCCGCACCGCGTTCCACGAGTTCGGCCATGCGCTGCACGGGCTCTTCTCGAACGTCACTTATCCGCGGTTCTCCGGAACGTCCGTACCCCGCGATTTTGTTGAGTACCCGTCGCAAGTCAACGAGATGTGGATTATGTGGCCGGAGGTTCTGGCCAACTACGCGCGGCATCACGGCACAGGCGAACCGCTGCCCCAGCAAGTTGTGGACAAGCTGAATGAATCCCGGTTGTGGGGTGAGGGCTTTGCCACCACTGAGTACCTCGGCGCTGCACTGCTGGATCTTGCCTGGCATGTGCTTGAGCCCGGTGAGGTTCCGGAGGACGCCCTGGGGTTCGAGGCGAAAGCACTGGCTGCGGCAGGAATCGCCCACCCCCTGATTCCGCCCCGGTACCGGACGGGCTACTTCCAGCACATCTTCGCTGGAGCAGGATACGCGGCGGGCTACTACTCGTACATCTGGAGCGAGGTGCTGGACGCCGAGACGGTGGACTGGTTCACCGATAACGGCGGCCTGACCCGCGAAAACGGGGAACGGTTCCGGCAGGAACTGCTGTCGCGCGGCAACAGCCGTGATTCCCTGGATTCCTTCCGGGCCCTCCGCGGCCGCGACGCGAGGCTGGAACCCCTCCTGAAACGCCGCGGCCTCGAATAGGGCTTCCTTAAAGAGCGACGGCGGCGGGTCCCCACAAAGGTGACCCGCCGCCGTCGCGGTTTCTTACGTAGGGGCAGGTACTGGTCCGGCAGCGTGCGTAAAAGGGGCCCTGCGTCCCCGCTCGCCGCGAAGCGGCCTTAGCGGGACGTGGGGAATAGCACGCAGAGGATCGCGCTGTCCGTCCCCCAACAAGAGGATTTACCAGCCGCGCTCGGCGAGGCGGTGCGGCTGGGGGATCTCGTCGACGTTGATCCCCACCATGGCTTCGCCCAGGCCGCGCGAGGCCTTGGCGATGACGTCGGGGTCGTCGTAGAAGGTGGTGGCCTTCACGACGGCGGCCGCGCGCTGGGCGGGGTTGCCGGACTTGAAGATGCCGGAGCCGACGAACACGCCGTCAGCGCCGAGCTGCATCATCATGGCCGCGTCGGCCGGGGTGGCGATGCCGCCGGCGGTGAACAGCACCACAGGGAGCTTGCCGTTGGCAGCGACTTCCTTGACCAGTTCGTACGGGGCCTGCAGTTCCTTGGCCGCGACGTACAGCTCGTCCTCCGGGAGGGCGGAGAGCTTGGCGATCTCGGCGCGGATCTGGCGCATGTGGCCGGTGGCGTTGGAAACGTCGCCGGTGCCGGCCTCGCCCTTGGACCGGATCATCGCTGCGCCCTCGTTGATGCGGCGCAGCGCCTCACCGAGGTTGGTGGCACCACAGACGAAGGGAACGGTGAAGTTCCACTTGTCAATGTGGTTGATGTAGTCGGCCGGGGTGAGGACCTCGGACTCGTCAATGTAGTCCACGCCGAGGGACTGCAGGACCTGGGCTTCAACGAAGTGGCCGATGCGGGCCTTGGCCATGACCGGGATGGACACGGCATCGATGATCTTTTCGATCATGTCCGGATCGGACATCCGGGACACGCCGCCCTGGGCGCGGATATCGGCCGGAACGCGTTCCAGCGCCATGACAGCAACGGCACCGGCATCCTCGGCGATGCGGGCCTGTTCGACATTGACGACGTCCATGATGACGCCGCCCTTGAGCATCTCGGCCATGCCCCGCTTCACGCGGCTGCTGCCCGTGAAGCTGTTCGCGGACGAACCGGCCTCGCTGCTTACATCAGGTGTAGACACAAAAACCCCTATGGGTAGATAGATGACCTTCGCCGCGCGTGCAGGCGGCAGATGCCGTACTGTGCACACACGGATTTTGCCGGAAACATTGACCGGGCAGTCCTAATACTAGTCCCCCCGCGGCCGGCCGGCTTAATCATGCTTAATCCGCGGTTGACGGTTCTGCCTGGGCCTGCCGGCGGACGGAAAGTACCCGCTGGACCACGGTGACAAGGCTGGCCACCGCGAGGAGCACCAGGGTCACCTGGAGCACCACCGGAGGCAGGCCCAGGCCCGTGAGGCCGGTGACCACCAGGACCGAAACGAGGCGTTCGGCGCGTTCGGCGATGCCCACGTTGGCGGTGAAGCCCAGGGACTCCGCCTTGGCCCGCGCGTAGGAAACCACCATGCCCAGGACCAGGCACAGGGTGGCCGCGACGGCGATGGGAGTATCGGACCCACCGGTGAAAAACCAGACGGCCAGCCCCGCGAAGATTGCACCATCCGCGATCCGGTCGAGGGTGGAGTCGAGGAAGTTGCCCCACCGGCTTTTTACATCCTGCATCCTGGCCATGATGCCGTCCAGGACATCGGAGAAGATGAAGGCCGTGATGAAGAGCGTTCCCCAGAAGAGCTGCCCCAGCGGATAGAACACCAGGGCACCAATAACAACTCCGGCAGTGCCAATAACCGTCACCGCGTCAGGGGAAACACCGATCCGGAGCAGCCAGCGGGCAAGCGGAGTGAAGAGCGCGGTGAAGAAACCGCGCGCGTGCCTATTCAGCATCCGTCTCCCCGGGCCATGCATCCGCCACCTGCTGGCGGACCTCATCGAGTGTCTGCGTGATGGCCTTCGTCTGGGCAATGATGGGGAAAAAGTTGCCGTCCCCGCCCCAGCGCGGAACCACGTGCTGGTGCAGGTGGGCGGCGATGCCGGCGCCGCCCACCACACCCTGGTTCATGCCAAGGTTGAACCCGCCGGGGTTCGCCACCTTCCGCAGGACCCGCATGGCCGTTTGTGTCAGGTCGGCGAATTCCGCGGTCTCGTCCACCGTCAGGTCCGTGTAGTCAGGGATGTGGCGGTAGGGACATACCAGCAGATGCCCGGGGTTGTAGGGAAACAGGTTGAGCACCACGTAGCAGGTCTTCCCGCGGTAAACGATGAGCGCGTCCTCGTCCGTACGGCCTGGCCCGACGCAGAAGGGACAGTCATTTTCGTTCTTGAACTGGTGCTGCCCGCCCTTGATATAAGCCATGCGGTGCGGAGTCCACAGGCGCTGGAAAGCGTCCGGGACACCGGCGAGGGCAAAGTCGTCGGTAACGCCGGCATCACCTGGATACCTGCCGCCTGTGTTCTCCTGCACGCTGCTGTTCCGTTCCGTCAGCTGGTCCGGTTACGGACGGCTTCCGTGATCCGCTTGACGGCTTCCGCCACCGGCACCCCGTTGTCCTGGCTGCCGTCACGGAAGCGGAAGGACACGGCGCCGGCCTCGGCGTCGTCACCGCCTGCGATCAGCACGAACGGGATCTTGTCCTTGCTGGCCGTGCGGATCTTCTTCGGAAAGCGGTCCGAGGTTGTGTCCACCTCGGCGCGGATGCCTGCCGCCTTGAGTTGGTCCACGACGTCGAACATGTAGTCGTTGAACGCCTCGGCCACGGGGATGCCCACCACCTGGACGGGTGCCAGCCACGCGGGGAAGGCGCCTGCGTAATGCTCCGTGAGCACGCCCATGAAGCGCTCGATGGAGCCGAACAGTGCGCGGTGGATCATGACCGGACGCTGGCGGGTACCGTCGGCTGCCTGGAACTCAAGCTCGAAGCGCTCGGGAAGGTTGAAGTCCAACTGGATGGTGGACATCTGCCAGGTGCGGCCCAGGGCGTCCTTGGCTTGCACGGAAATCTTGGGGCCATAGAAGGCCGCCCCGCCCGGGTCCGGGACCAGTTCCAGCCCCGATTCCTGGGCCACCTCCGCCAGGGTACGGGTGGCTTCTTCCCAGGTGGCGTCATCGCCGACGTACTTTTCCGGGTCCTTGGTGGACAGCTCCAGGTAAAAGTCGTTCAGCCCGTAGTCCTTGAGCAGGCCCAGCACGAAGTTCAGGGTCTTGGTGAGTTCGTCCTTCATCTGCTCGCGGGTGCAGTAAATGTGGGCGTCGTCCTGTGTCATGCCACGGACGCGGGTGAGGCCGTGCACCACGCCGGATTTCTCGTACCGGTAGACGGACCCGAATTCGAACAGGCGCAGGGGCAGTTCACGGTAGGAGCGGCCGCGCGACCTGAAGACCAGGTTGTGCATGGGGCAGTTCATCGGCTTCAGGTAGTAGTCCTGGCCGGGCTTGCGCACGGTGCCGTCCTCATTAAGTTCGGCGTCCACGTGCATGGCCGGGAACATGCCTTCCTTGTACCAGTCCAGGTGGCCTGACACCTCGTACAGGTGCCCCTTGGTGATGTGTGGCGTGTACACAAACTCGTAGCCGGCCTCCACGTGCCGCTGGCGTGAGTAGTCCTCCATCTCCTTGCGGATGATCCCGCCTTTGGGATGGAACACCGGCAGGCCGGAACCGAGTTCGTCAGGGAACGAGAACAGGTCCAGTTCCGAACCAAGCTTGCGGTGGTCGCGGCGCTCGGCCTCAGCAATGCGTTCCTGGTACGCCTTCAACGCGTCCTTGGTGGGCCAAGCGGTGCCGTAAATACGCTGCAGCTGCTGGTTTTTCTGGTTGCCCAGCCAGTACGCGGAAGAGGACCGGGTCAGGGCGAAGGCGTTGGAGATCAGTTTGGTGTTGGGCAGGTGCGGTCCGCGGCACAGGTCGCACCAGACCGTGGTGCCGTCCTTGCGCTCCACGTTGTCGTAGATGGTGATGTCGCCGGCGCCGACCTCCACGTTCACGCCTTCACCGGCGTCGGCGGCATCGTTCTTCTTGCCCAGCAGCTCGAGCTTGTAGGGCTCGTTCTTCATGGCGTCACGGGCCTCGTCCTCGTTGACCACGCGGCGGACGAACTTCTGGTTCTGGTTGATGATCTTCTGCATCATCTTTTCGAGGGTCTTGAGGTCCTCCGGCGTGAAGGGCTCGGCGACGTCAAAATCAAAGTAGAAACCGTCGGTGATGTAGGGCCCGATTCCGAGCTTGGCGTCCGGACGCAGCTGCTGCACCGCCTGGGCCATGACGTGGGCTGTGGAGTGCCGGAGCACGTTCAGCCCGTCAGGCGAATCAATGGTGACGCCTTCAACGTTGGCGCCTTCCGGAAGTTCCTGGTCCAGGTCTTTCAGTTCACCGTTGACGCGGGCAACAACAACGTCGCGGCGCTCAAAGAAGAGTTCCGCACCGGTTGTCCCGGTAGTCACCTTTGTCTCTTCGCCATCGACGACGAGGGTGATCTGCTGGGCATCTGACACGGGTGTCTCCTATTCAAAGTTCAGGCTTCATAGCTTGTGGCGTACGGGGACCACAGCCAGCCATCGTCAATGCTATCCGTTCAATGTTGGGCCGACCAACGCGGCGCACGGCAGGGTTAACCGTTGAATCCGGTGATGGCAAGGCTCCTGCTGATTCCGTCCAGCGGGTGCTCAACCTCCGGCGCCGGTGCTGCGGCATCCGGGAACGGCAGGGTTTCTGTCCTGCTCAGGTCCCAGGCCATGCTGGCGCTGAGGCTGATCCCCCGGGGACCCGTGCGGCGTGTGGTGCCGCGGATCAGCAGCAGGCGGGTACCAAACAGCAGGTTTCCGGCGTTTTCCTGTGCTTCGTGAAAGAAGACAGAATCGACGCAGCCGGTGCCGTCGTCGATGCTGATGAACACCACCCTCCTGCCGCCCCGCATCAGGGGTGTCTGGGTGGCGACGCGGACACCGGCCACCAGCACCTCAGTCCCGTTGCGCAAGCCAAGGAGTTTGTCCGCCGTGGTTACACCCAGCTTGTCCAGCAGGGGCCGGTGGCTGTCCATCAGGTGGGTGCTGACGTCCACGGCCATCAGGTCGAGTTCTGCACGCACGTTTTCCACGAGGGTGGGTTCGGGCAAACCAGGGCTGACATTGCGCAGTTCCACATCACCCAACGGCAGGGACAGCTGGCCCTCGAGGACCTCGGCGCCTTTCCTGCTGCTGCCTGTGGACTGGAGTTTCTGCAGGTGGTGCACCAGGTCTGCGCGGTTTGCTGTTCCGCCGGCTTCCCGGTGGAGGGAATCAAAGGCGCCGAGTTGGGCGAGTCTCTTGATGCCCGGTTTGCTGATCCTGGACCTGGCCCTCAGGTCCGCGAGAGAGTCGTAAGGCTGGCCTGCCACGATCCTTTTCAGCTCTGCCCCGGAAAGCCCATAGATCCCGTTCAGGCTCAGGCGGATCCCCAATTTACCGGCGTCCTGCCCTTCTGGGATCCGTTCCACACGGTACTCTGCCTTGCTCCGGTTGATGTCCAGGGGAAGGATCGGGATGCCCAGCCGCCGCGCTTCCGCCACCAGCAGCCGTTTGGGGTACATGCCGGGATCGTGTTCCCACAAACCAGCCAAGAATGCCTCCGGGTGGTGGGTTTTGAGCCAGGCCGACTGGTAGGTGGGTACCGCGAAGGCCGCCCCGTGTGCCTTGCAGAAACCGAAGCTGGCGAAGGACTTCAAGGTTTCCCAGACCTTGTCCACTACATCAGGGGAAAACCCTTTGGCTTTTGCCTCCCGCCGGAAAAATTCCTCCACCTGGAAAACTCCGGTTTCGCTACTTAAGGCCCTGCGGAATTCGTCTGCCTTAGCCAGCCCGCATCCGGTCATTACGTGGAAGGTCCGAAGGATCTGCTCATGGAACACCGTCACCCCGTGGGTCTCCTGCAGCACAGGTTTCAGGAGTGGGTGCGGGTAGACCTCCGGCGCGAAACCGTGCCGGTGCTCCAGGAATGGCCGGACCATGTCTGATTTCATGGGTCCGGGACGGAAGAGGGAGATGTCGATGATCAGGTCATTGAACTCCCGCGGAGCCATCTTTCCGATCAGTTCCCGCTGGCCGGGGGACTCGATCTGGAAGCAGCCAAGGGTATGGGTGCTTCTGATCAGCTCATAGGTAGCTTCGTCATCAAGGGGTACGGCATTGAGGTCGATGTGGCCGTTGTCAGCAATGTAGTCCGGTCCGGTACCGCCGGGGCCGGCAGGATGGCGGCCAGCCTTGACCACCTCTTCCTTGGAAGGGTGGATACGGATGATTTCCCTGACGGCAAAAGCCATGGCACTCTGCATCCGGACTCCCAGGACGTCCAGCTTGAGCATGCCCATGGGATCCATGTCATGTTTATCGAACTGGCTCATGGGCAAGCCAATGCCACTCGGCTGGACGGGGGTACGGTCCAGGAGGGTGGCATCGCCCAGGATCACTCCGCAGGGGTGCATGGAGATGTGACGCGGAAGCCGGTCAAGGCGTTCAGTCAGGTCCACCAGCATGTCCAGTTGCTGGTTCCCGTCAACCTCCCGCTGGTCAACCCGCCCGGCAAACTCCCGCAGTTCAGGTTTTTCCTGCAACGCTTCCCGGAACTTCCTGGCAGAAAAGCGCCACAGCTGCTTGGCGATCTCCCCTACTTCGCCCTCGTCCATGCCAAGTGCCAGACCGGCGTCACGGACCGCTCCCCTGGCCCGGTAACCGTTCTGCATGCTCATCAGCGTGACCCGTTCCGGGCCGAACCGCTCAAAAATACGCCGGTACACGTTGTGGCGTTCAGCGCTTTCGACGTCGATGTCGATGTCCGGCAGGGTTGACCTGTCCTGCGAGAGGAAACGTTCAAAGATCAGCTCATGCTGCAGGGGGTTCACGTGGCTTACATCGATGAGGTAGTTGACCAGGCTTGATGCTCCCGACCCCCGGGCAGCGGCCCGGACTCCCATGTCCTGGATCATCCGTGACACTTCGGCGACCGTCAGGAAGTAGGAAGAGAAGCCCAGGTCCCGGATGATCCCGAGTTCATGGTCAAGCCGTTCCAGCACGGTCCTTTCGGCCGCACCTGATACCCCTGGAAACCGCCTGCCAATGCCTGACCGGCATCTTTGTACCAGTTCCGCATGGGGGTCCTGGCTGATTCCTATGACTGAAGCCTCCGGCACAACGGGCTGCTTCCATCCCATGTCAGTTACGGGGTCGATGCGGCACAGATCGGCGAGCGCCTCGGTTTGCGCCATCAGCTGTTTGAGGTCGGCGGTACCGTACCCTGCGGCGGAGATAATTTCCTTGCCAAGCTGGAGCATCTGGCCGGCATTTTTCAGCCATCCCTGGCCTGTAGGCTGCAGCAGCGGCTCGGCGGCGAGTTCCGGAAGCGATTTCAAGGTCCGGGCAGAATCAAGCACGTCGGCTGTGGGCGCGCCGTCCGCAGCACAGTACCGGACAGCGTTGGTCAGGATTGCCGGCACGTGGTGTTCCTCGGCCAGCTTCAACATGCGCACTGCGTGGGCTGTGCTCAGCGGCGAACCCGGTGCACTTAGCTGGGAGACGATTTCGGCAACTACCGTTCCGCCGGGCATGGCATCGAGCCATTGCTTGAACAGGGTCCGGGGCCGGAGATAGCGCCGGCCGCCCATGGCACGGCCAACATCTGAATCCGGTCCGATAAGAACTGTCAGCACCGGTTTAAGGGTGTGCGGATCGAGGGTGCGGGAGGCTAGTTCCGCACGGGTGACAGCCACCGGGACGGCTCCCCCCGCCTTGCCGGAAGTCCTGGCATGGGCGTCCGAGATGAGCCGGCACAACGCCTTGTATCCGGCACCGTTGTTGTGGCCGCGGGCAAGCACCACTACCCTGCCTGCCATTTGGGTGCGGCGCTCGCCGTCGTCTTCAAGGACAGCAAGGTCCACTCCCACAATGGGATCCAGCCCTGCATCCATGCATGCCTTCAGGTGCTTGATGCTGCCATAGAGGCCGTCGCGGTCTGTGCAGGCGAGCGCAGTGGCTCCATCCGCGGCCGCAGCCTGCGCCAGTTCTTCCGGCCACGAGACCCCGTAATGGGCGCTGAAAGCTGTGGAGACGTGGAGATGCGTAAAGCTCATGCTGTTCTGGGCTGAAGGGCGTCGTGGATCCGCAGGAGCCGCCAGCGGCCGCTCCTGATGTGCCTGGTGAGGTCAAGGGTGAGGGGTTCCTGGAACTTGCCGTTTCCCGTGCCGCTGCCGGCAGGCAGCACCTGGACACGCCAAATCTCGTGGTCTACCACGCCGGGACCGCTTCCCAACGGAGCCCTGCTGTCTTCAGCCCACCACTGGCGGCGTTCATACCAGCGCAACGGTTCCGCGCAGACTTCGTAGGAGCGCCCCGCCCACACAAGGCTTTGAGGCTGCCCGTCCGGGGCGCAGTCGACAGCCACAGCTTCGCTGAACATGCCCATGGCGCCTCCTGACGGACTATTGGTTATTCGAATATGTGTTCGAACAACTCCAGTCTACGCCCGGTTGCTGTCAAAGCATAGAAACGGCTTCAGGAGAACCTATTGAACCCGGACGGCACGCGCACGGATGGACCATGGCTCCCAAAAACGGGGGTGGACGGACCGTGCGGCAGGGAGCAGGATTGTGCCATGAAAACCCAAGACGCACTCCTCAAGCAGGTCAGCATCAAAGCCGAGGAATCCACCCTCGTGGCCACGTTCGACGTCGACGGCGACATTCCCGACTCCGGTGCTTTTGTGGTGGGGCTGGTTGCCGCAACCCCTGACTATTCGTCCCAGCGAAGGCTAGGCATCGAATTCATGAACGGTAAGGCTGTCTCCTTCTTCTCGTTCAACCATGACCAAAGCGGCGAGGAGAACTACGACCTCTCGGGCGTAACCCATTCAGGGAGCACCATTACCGGCCACTTCCCCCTGGCCGCCATCAACGGGCTCAGCGAAAAGCACCTCATCAGCGGCTTCAGCGAGGCGGACGGCCGGGACTACCAGTCCGGTGTCCCCGTCGAGGAAAATCTCTAACAGCTGGACTGCCGGAGCAGTTCAGCTGTTCTGTTTGTGGACCCGCATCTCCAGCTCGATGAATCCGGAGATCATGGCCCGGTACGTGGATTCCACGATGTCAGGGTCGATGTCCTTTTTCATTGCGGCTGAACGCACGTGCGCAATGACTTTTTCAACCCTGTCGGGTGCGCGGACCTCGGCGTCGTCGCCTTTCAGCGTTCCGGCAATCTTGATCAAACGTTCGCGGCGGGCGATGAGGGTGACTATCTGGTCATCCACCTCGTCAACAGCAACCCGGACGGCAGCGAGCTGTTCCTTGTCGGCCAGGGCATCCCTATCGTTTCCTTGAATTGTCGCCATCGTCTGACAGTATCGAAGCATGCAACCCAGAGTCGACTTCATCTCACTCGGTGTCCGCAGCGTTCCGGCATCCCGCGCATTCTATGTGGACGGCCTTGGCTGGCCGGTCCAGAAGGAGGTTGCCGGCGACGTTGTGTTCATCCAGGTCAACCACGGGCTGGTGCTCTCGCTCTGGGATGCAGGCCAGATGCAGGCCGAGGCCGGCGTCGCTGCGCCCGGTCCGGCGCCCTGCATCACCTTGAGCCACAACCTTGGCGGTGCCGAGGAGGTGGACAGGGTGATGGCAGAAGCAGCGGCGGCCGGCGCCACCATCGTCGCAGAGCCTGTCACCCAGCCCTGGGGCGGCTACAGCGGTTATTTCGCCGATCCGGACGGCTTCCGTTGGGAAGTTGCGTACAACCCCTCCTGGACAGTGGGCGACGACGGCCGGCTCACCGTCTGAACCGCCGCACGCCTGACGCCGGGCTGCTGGAGCCGGGGCGGCTAGAACAGCGCCTCGACCGGGCGGATCAGTTCCGGCCCGTTGTTTCGGACGTTGCCTACTTCCTTGCCCACCGAGTCGACGTGCCAGTCTGCCGCTGCGTCCTTGACCCCGGAGCGCACCAGGTCCACCAGTCCGGCTGCGTCGTCCACCCCGGGGTCCAGCCAGGCCTGCATGGTGGCCTTGTCCATCGGCAGGGGGACCCGGTCATGCAGCGCCGTCAGCTTCCCGAACACAGTGGACTCGGAACCCGGCGGCGGGGTGTCAGTGGTCAGGATCGACGTCGACAGCATCCACTGCCCCGGCTCGCCGGCGGGCACCGAAGGGTCCCGCCACCATTCGTAGAGCCCGGCAAACACCAGTCCCCGGTTTTCGCCGGGGTGCACGTAGTAGGGCTGCTTGGACTTGCCGGGCCCCTGTTTCCATTCGTAATAGCCGTCGGCGGGGACCGCGCAGCGGCGGGACTGCACGGCCTTGCGGAAGGCCGGCTTCTCCAGCACCGATTCGCTGCGGGCGTTGATCATCCGGGAACCGATCCCGGGATCCTTCGCCCACGATGGAACAAGGCCCCACCGGGCCACGTGCAGCTGCCTCACCTGTTTCCGGGCGGGGCCGTCATCGATCAGCCGTTCCAGGACGATGGGGACGTCGTCGGTGGGTGCCACGTTCCAGGAGGGGGGAATGCTTACCTCATCCCCCAGTTCGGCGTCGAACTCGGCCAAAAGGTCCCCCACGGCCCGTGCCATCACATAGCGTCCACACATGGCTCCAGCATGCCATCGGCGTCACAGGCTGTCATCCGGAGCGGAGGATCGGCCGAAGGCACCGGGGAATACGGGCCGGCGCGCTACCGTTGACAGGAACGGACCCTACAACCGAACCCAGAGGAGACCCTGTGGACTTCACTCCCGAATCCGGCACCATCACCATGTTTTCCACCACCTGGTGCGGCTACTGCAACCGGCTAAAGAAGCAGCTGGACGCGCAGGGCATCGGCTACACCGAGATCAACATCGAGGAAGTGGAAGGCACCGCCGAACTCGTGGAGCAGCTGAACGGCGGAAACCGCACCGTTCCTACAGTCCTGTTCCCGGACGGCACCGCCGCGACCAACCCGTCCGCTGCCGAGGTCAAGACGCGCCTGGCCGCGTAGTTGTCTTGCGGCCTAACCGCCGCTGCACCACCACATAGCGCGGGTCATGCCCCCAGGCCGCTGAAGGAAGCGGCTTCCAGGGTGGCATGGCCCGCGTAGGTTTTAAGCAGTGCGTCCTCCACGGCCTGGACGTCCACGCCGGGCACGAGGTCCTCGACGGCGCCGGCAGTGGCGGGATCCCAGTCCAGCTCCAGCGCGGCGTAGCTGTCCGTGAGGACTTTGCGGATGGGCGCGGAGTTCTGCACAACAATCACGGAGCTGAAGAGCCAGCCGCCGGCCACCACCCGCTGTGCCGTGCCTACCAGCTTGATCCGCGATCCGTCTGCAGGCGCCGTGCCATGCACGCTGAACTCGCCGGGGCAGTACTCCCCGGGGATCTCCCCCACACCGGCCTGCACGCCGACAATGTGCAGTGCGTCGGCGAACAGCTGTCCGAAGTATCCGAAGCGGGTTTTCGAACCCGCGATCGCGTCCGTGTCCGGCTCAATGTGGTCCACAATCAGGGTGCCCTTGTGGTAGGCAGCGGCCCGGCCGCCGGCCCTGCGGACCAACGGTTCGAAGCCGTTGTCGCGGCACGCCCGGGCTGCTGCCTCAAACCCGGGCAGGCGCGTATCGCGCTGGCCGAAGGCGACAGTGGGCTCGGGGCGGTACAGCCGCAGGGTGGGGCCGATCTCCCCGGCCTTTGCCCTGGCCAGCAGCTCGAGGCCGAATTCGAGGTCCCGCCCGGCCCCGAGCGAAGTGTCCTGCCGCACCACGGTAAGTGTGCGCGTCCCCGAAACGGCATGTTGCATGGTGCTGGACTCCCTTGTGGTCATTGTGCGGTTGGCCCAAACCTAGGTTACGGGGCAGCGGGCGCCGGGGCGGGGCCGGCTGCCCGGCAGGGGCAAGAACCCGGACAGTTGTCAGGTCCTGCGCAGCGTGAGGATCTGTTCTGCCCGTCCGAACGGGCCCTTCAGGTCGTGCAGGACGGTGGACGTGAGCCCGATGCCGTCGGCGCCGAAGGACACCGCATTGTCCAGCCCGAGCCATTCGCCTTCCGGCCTGCGGTACATGTGGATCTGCAGGTCAAGGTTGGGGAACGCGTAGCTGTCACTGCCGGGCGGCACCCGCGCGGCGATGCCGTTGGCCGTGTCCACCAAACCGATCAGGCGGGCCATGCCGCTGCTGTCCTCCCGGTCCGTCAGGGGATGGCTGGTGCGCAGCCAGACCTTGCCTGCCCCGGGCCGGTGCCCCTCGGCAGCCCGCATCTCCAAGGACCTGATGTAGCCGCCGGGCCAGACGGCGGCGCCGTCGTAGGGCTTGCACTCATCCGGCCCGGGAATCGCCGCGTCCTCAGTGGCAGCCACCGCGGCGGTGTCGCTGGTGGCCATCCGCCAGGCAGTTGCCCTGATGGCAGCCCGGCCGCCGGCAACCATCTCGGCCTGCACCAGCTCAATGGTCCTGCCCGGGCGGAGGACGGATGCGTCGATGTGGAACTCTCCGCCGGGAATGAGGCCCAAAATTTCGTAGCTGAGCCGCGCCATGCGCATGTCCGGGCGCGGCTGGTGGCGTTCCAGAGCCTCCGCCAGCAGTCCGGAAGCCGGCGCCATGTGTTGCTCGTGGACGTTCCAGGCGCCCTGGGCATGAATGGTTGAGCGGAACCTTCCCCCGCCCAGGGCCTGGTAGTAGGCATTGCCTTCCGCAAGTCCGGGAAGCTCTTCCGTCACTGCCGGCCTTTCAGTGAAGTTTTCAGTGAAGTGCCACTCACTCTATCGGCCGGGACGGACCGGCGCGGAAAGTTGGAGCGGTGAAATGTTTGAGTTTGAGGGAAGGCTGCGGACTAGACTCAGGAACTGGTCCTGTCACCATCCCTCGAAAAGAGGTGTCCATGCGCGTCATCAGTTACAACCTCCGCAAGCACAATGCCAGCGGGGAACTCCTCGCCCTTGCCCGGAACCATGACATCGATGCGCTCTGCCTCCAGGAGGTGGATGCCAGCGACCTCCCGGAGACCCTGGGCCCGCTTCATCTGGCACACGTCACCAAGGGCAACCGGCTGGGGCTCGCCGTTTACTACCGCACCAGCCGCTTCACCGCCCTGGACACCCAGTCCTTCGCCCTGAAAAAGTCCATGCATGACCGGGTCCTCGCGCCTGCGCACGAACGGTTGATCGGCGTGCGGGTCATGGACAACGACACACAGCACGAGCTGGTGATCGGCTCCTTCCACGCCGCGCCGCTCACCGCCTCCAACTCCCTGCGGCGCAAGCAGATCCACGCCGCGCACGCCGAACTCCTCAGCATGGGCCGCGGCCTGATGACCCTGATGGTGGGCGACTTCAACTACCCGTTCTTCACCAGGAACCTGCACATCCACATGAAGAAGTCCGGATATGCCCTGTCCCTGAGCAACCGCCGCACGTACACCCGCTACAAGGTGTTCAAGGGGCACTTCGACTTCGCCACGTCGCTGGGACTGGACATCCAAAGCGTGGAGACGCTGCCGCGCGGCAACTCGGACCACCTTCCCATCCTGGTCACGGCCGAGTACGGCCCGGATTACTAGGAAGGGCGGGACAGAAGGCTATGGAGTCAGCCGCCGCCGCAGGTCCGGCCAGGCGGCGGCGAAGCCCGGGTGCAGCTCCTTGCCCTCCACCTCGTCCAGCGGCACCCACAGCAGTTCGATGCTTTCGGGGTCGCTGATGACAGGGTCGAACGGCTCGTTCACCAGCACCACCACGGTGGTGTAGGACCAGTAGCCCAGATCCAGGAGTGAGGTAAACAGCACCTCCACGCCCTCCGGCGGTACGGCCGCTTCCTCATTGGCTTCCCGGAGGGCGCCGACGACGGCATCCTCACCCTTGTGCAGGGCTCCACCGGGCAGTCCCCAGGTTCCCCCGTTATGGCTCCAAACGGCGCGGTGCTGCAGCAGCACTCCCTTGTGGGGGTCGTACGCAAGCACGCCGGCAGCGCCGAAGCGGCCCCAGAACCGGCCGCGGTCCCCTTCCACCCAGGCGTCGCCGGGATCACGGGGACCTGTGCGGACGGGCGGGTTGGCGGACGCGGCTGAGGCCAGTGACTGATCCATCAACCCAGTCTGACAGGTACGTTGCGCCCGGCCCAGCACACGGTCCGCGTCATTTGCCGTGGCCGCGTTCGACGGCGAAGTCACCGCCGGGATACATAATGGTTTCGTGCCCGTCGTCAAAGCGGACCAGATAAGGCGGGGTCCCGTCCTGGCCCCGCACCTCCAGGATCACCCCGTGACGGTCCGTGGAACCAACATGCCGGCCGTGGACGATGATGCGGTCGCCCTGCGCTGCCTCCATGGCAATCACCTCCCAGCCCCCAGATTACGACTCTCCCGCGCGCCGGAACAGGCCGGCATGGCAGGATTTCGATATGCCGCTCAACCTGGTCCTGCTTGCCGATACCCACGTTCCCAAGCGCGCCCGGGACCTGCCCGCCCAGGTATGGACCGCCGTCGAACGCGCTGACGTTGTGTTGCACGCCGGAGACTGGGTGGAGGCGCCGCTGCTGGACGAATTCGAGCGGCGGAGCCGCTCCCTGCTGGGCGTGTACGGCAACAACGACGGCCCTGAGCTGCGCGCCCGCCTGCCGGAAACCCTGCACGCCACGCTGGAGGGCGTCCGTTTTGCCATGGTGCATGAGACCGGCCAGGCCAAGGGCCGGGAGCAGCGCTGCGAGGCGCTGTATCCCGAGGCCGACGTCCTGGTGTTCGGACACAGCCACATACCCTGGGACACCACGTCCGCCGGCGGCCTGCGGCTGTTGAACCCCGGCTCGCCAACGGACCGCCGCCGCCAGCCCGTGTGCACGTACATGACAGCAAGGGTCGACGACGGCAGGCTGGCAGGGGTGCAGCTGGTGGAAGTTGCCCGGAAGTAACCGCACGGGTTGGCAGCGGGCCTCCGGGTGCCTAGGCTGGAACGGTAAGCATGCTTAGCTTCCAGGAATCCACCAGCCATCAGGAGGACCACCGTGACAGACCAGTACACGTTCCGTAACCCGGTCACCGCCTATGAACAGATTTCCCCGCCCGAGCAGCACCAGCCCGAGCCCGGCCTGGATGCAGAACTGACACCCAAGGCGGACCTCGGCGAGGAGACCTACCGCGGGACCGGCCGGCTGGAGGGCCGGAAGGCAATCGTCACCGGGGCGGATTCCGGGATCGGTGCAGCAACGGCCATCGCTTTCGCCCGTGAGGGTGCCGACGTCGTACTGTCCTACCTGCCGCAGGAGGAAGAGGACGCGGCCCGGATTGCCGGCCTTATCGAAGCCGCCGGCCGCAAAGCGGTGAAGGTGCCGGGCGACCTCAAGGACCCGGGAGTCTGCCGGGACGTGGTGGACACAGCCGTGGCCGTCCTAGGCGGCATTGACATCCTGGTGAACAACGCCGGCAAGCAGGTGGCCCAGGAAAGCCTGGCGGACATCACGGACGAACAGTTCGACCACACGCTCAAAACCAATGTGTATGCCATGTTCTGGCTGACCAAGGCCGCGCTGCCGCATATGCCGGCCGGGTCCACCATCATCAACACCACGTCGGTGCAGGCGTACAACCCGTCGCCCACCCTCCTGGATTACGCCACCACCAAGGGAAGCATCAACAACTTCACCAAGGGCCTGGCGCAGCAGCTGGCGCCCAAGGGTATCCGGGTGAACGCTGTTGCCCCCGGACCAATCTGGACACCGCTGCAGGTCAGCAGCGGCCAGCCCAAGGAGGATCTGCCGGAGTTCGGTCAGTCCACTCCCCTGGGCCGGGCGGGCCAGCCGGCTGAACTGGCGCCCGCGTACGTGTTCCTCGCCTCGCCGGAGTCAAGCTACGTGGTGGGCGAAACCCTCAACGTCAACGGAGGCAGCCCGACTCCCTAAAAGTTACTCCCCGCCCTGGTCAGCCAGGAGCGCATCTGTGGCTTCGTCGGGCTGTCCGTCGAAGAACTGCGCCAGGACCGTCTTGAACACCGTCTCGCCGGGCGCGGCGCGGAGGAACAGAGTCATGGACGACTGCAGCTTGCGGGCGTCTATGCCGCCCAGGATGTCTTCCGCGGAGCGCCCGGCGTGGGTGGTAAGGGCCTGGGCGCATTCAAGCAGGCGCGGCCCGAGTACGTCGTGGTCGAGGTACTCCCGGGCTTCTGCGAGTGAGCTGATGGCGTACTTGCGGGAGGTGGCACTCTGCCCCAGGCCGGCGATCTGGGGAAAGATAAACCACATCCAATGGCCCGTCTTGTTGCCGAGCTGCAGTTCAGCCAGGGCCTGGCCGTAGGTCCCGCCGCTGTCCTGGGCCGACACAAAGCGCTCAAGGCCATAGGGATCGTTCATGGTTGTCTCCTTCGCGTGGCGGCACCGGACTGGACGGCACCTGGGTCTTGTTCCTGCTCCAGCCAGGCGGCAGCCTGCCGCAGCCGGCCGTCCTCATCTCCGGCCCAGCGTGCGAGCACCACGTCCGCCCGCTGCCGGTCCCGGCCGGGGAGGGCAGCCAGCAGGGGCGCCACAACCTCTGACACCAGTGGGTCAGCCAGTTCCGGCGTTTGCGCTGAGCGGAGGAAGCCTTCGATCCGGGTGAGGTCGGAGTGCCGCAACATGCCTGCCCGGCTCTGCAGCAGCACGACGGCGGCGAGCCGGCGTTCGAACACCGGCTGCGCACCCGGGCGCGGCTGGCCCCACAGGACGGAGGCCAGCATGACCACGGCGTCGTGGTCAAGGTCCTTGAACTTCCGCAAGGCGTCGCGGACCGTTCCCCGGACGGCGCCGACGGAAGAACCGTAGGAGGCAAGGACGCCGCCCAGCCGCGTCCCGACGTCGTCCGCCCGGTACCAGGCGCCCTCGTTCTGCAGCGTACGGTCAATAAATTCCGCTGCCGCGGCAACGGTGTCCGTGCGGGCAGTCATTGCCACACCGCCCCGGCATGGCTAATGCAGTACGGCGTCCAGGGCCGGGCTTCCAGCCGCCCCTCTGCGATGGCTTCACCGCACACCGCACACGTGCCGTAGGTTCCTGCCGCAATGCGGGCGAGTGCCGCCTCCACCTGCTCCAAGCCGGCACTGCTCTGCTGCAGGAGCGCAGACGCCTGGGACAGTTCAAAGGCTATGGTGGCGCCCTCGGGGTCGTGTTCGTCGTCCACGTTCGCATCCTGCCGTGCGGAATTAGCGGAGGTGATGTCCGCGCGAAGGGCCGGGAGCAGGGCCACCTTCCGCTGCCGCTCCTCCTCGAGCAGGATTCGGAACCGCTCAAAATCAGGCATGCAGAAAGCCTAGCGCGGTGCCAGTCCCAGCTCCTGGCCATAGGCGGTCACCCTGCCCGGCCTACCCCTCCCGGGAAGGATGCTTCGAAAATACGTTCGTGATTTATGTCTTTGTGACGAAGCAGACACAAATCGCCGGGGAACGGCTATCTCGCGAGGTCAGGTACCTGTGCTAGGAAGATCAAGACGTTTGCTAAATACGAGAGAAGCACCTCGTATGTTATCCAAACGTGACAATCGCCTCCGGGTCGGGTTAGGGTCTTACTCGTGTCCCTCCCAGACGGGACATTCCCATCAGTATGCCGAGCCCTGCCACTGATCCGGGATTCAACCGCTTTCATGCTGGCAGGGACGGGGGAACCAAGTTTCCACGGCCGCCAAGGCCTTGGGGTTAAGTCGAATAGCGCCTTCGTCCAGTACGTGGTTGCTTTCGGCCGGGTATCTCCAACCCGAACCCGACAGCTCACCCCGCAGGCATGGGAGAGGCGATCAACCGTGTCAAAAAATTTTCCTACCGCCCGTCACCGCGCGACTCCGGCCCGCTCAATCGTGCTCCAGGGCTTGGCTGCATCGGCCAAGTCGCAGGCCCGGACGCTCGGCCGCCCGGTACTAGCAGTTGCCGCTGCATCCGGCATTGCCTTCGGCGTTGGCGCCCCGGCCCACGCAGGCGTGACCGGCCCGGACACCACCGAAACCACTAACGTCCAGGCTTACTCCGCTCCTGCAGCTGCAGTTGCCGCCCCGGCTCCGGCCCCGGCCGCAGCAAACGTCTACACCGTGGTTTCCGGGGACACCCTGGGCGCCATCTCTGCAGCCCACGGCGTCAGCTTGAACGACGTACTGGCCGCCAATGGCCTGGATATTTCCACCATCATCTACCCGGGCGACCAGATCACCATCCCCGGCGCCGGCTACGCGGCCCCCGCTGCCGCTCCGGTCGCTGCCGCTCCGGTCCAGGCCGCGGCCGCTCCCGCCAACACCGGCATGAGCCTGTCCTACGCCTCCACCGCCGCAGCGCCTGCTCCGGCACCCGCCCCCGCGCCTGCTCCGGCACCCGCCGGCACCGGCACCGGAGCAGCCATCCTCGCCAATGCCTACGGCCAGCTCGGCGTCCAGCAGGACTGCACCGCCATGGTGGAGAAGGCCCTGCGCGCCGTCGGCAAGTCCGTGGGCGACCTGGCTCCCGGCCAGTTCTACCAGTACGGCAGCGTTGTGGGCAGCCCGGCCCCCGGTGACCTGGTCATCACTGCCGGCCACGTTGGCGTTTACGCCGGTAACGGCCAGGTCGTCAGCGGCGGCGTTGACGGCTACAAGACTGAGGTCCACTCCATCAGCTGGCTCGGTGGCGCCTCCTTCGTTCGCGTGGCATAACCAGCCGGCATAACGAAAGCACTACGAACAAGGGCGGCAGCCGGGACACTCCGGCTGCCGCCCTTCTTCGTCAGAAGGAAAAACGCTACGTTCCGCAGAACGTCATGTAGTTGCCGAATTCCTCAGGCGCCCCTTCCGCGTATCGCTCCAGGCCGGGGCGCTCCCGGTAAGGAGCGCGGACGGCTTCAAGGAGCCCGGTGAACGGCTCCATGTCCCCCTCGGTGGCGGCTGCCAGCGCTTCCTCCACCAGG
Source organism: Arthrobacter sp. MPF02 (assembly GCF_046605375.1). Taxonomy (GTDB): domain Bacteria; phylum Actinomycetota; class Actinomycetes; order Actinomycetales; family Micrococcaceae; genus Arthrobacter. Next base: position 2,082,535 of record NZ_CP176772.1, read on the forward strand.
TGGTTGCGCGGAATGTACACCGGATTAACCTGGTCCATCAGGTCCGCATCCGGCTTCAGGGACTGCCAGCGTTCGGCCCAGGCATCGAAGGCGGAAAGGTCAAGAACCATGCCGCGGACGGGTTTGAAGTTGCCCCGTGCTGCTTGTCCGAGGTTCCGGAAAAACTGGGTGTAGTCCACGGGCCCGTCCTTGAGGATGGCAATGGCCCCGTCCACGAGTTCGGAGGCTGTGCCGGACTCCGGTGTGCCGGCGTCGCCGGCCGGCAGGCCCAGTTTGGTTTTCATGCCCGCGAACCAGGCATCGCTGTACTGCTTACGGAACGCACCGAGGGCCTCAACGGCGGGGGCAACGGCCTGCTCCTGGTCCTCGTTGATGAGCGGGAGCATTGACTCCGCGAGGCGCGCGAGGTTCCATTCGGCGATCACGGGCTGGTTCGCATACGCGTAGCGTCCGCCGACGTCGATGGAGCTGTACACGGCGGCCGGGTTGAAGGCATCCATGAAAGCGCAGGGGCCATAATCGATGGTTTCCCCGGAGATGGTCATGTTGTCCGTGTTCATCACGCCGTGGACGAAACCGACCAGCATCCATTGCGCCAGGAGCGAGGCCTGCGAGGACACCACGCCGGCGAAGAGTGCAAGGTAAGGGTTGTCCGCGTCAGCGGCCGCCGGGTAGTGCCGGCTGATGGCGTGGTCCGCCAGCCGCCGGAGGAGCTCGATGTTGTCCGTGGCCCGCGCGTACTGGAAGCTCCCCACCCGCAGGTGGCTGGCAGCCACCCTGGCCAGGACGGCACCTGGCAGCATGTCGTCCCGGCGCACCAGGCGCCCTGTTCCTACCACGGCAAGGGACCGCGTGGTGGGAATGCCCAGCGCGTGCATTGCCTCGCTCACCAGGTATTCCCGCAGCATGGGCCCGACGACGGCGCGTCCGTCGCCTGCCCGCGCGAACGGCGTCCGGCCCGAACCTTTGAGATGGATGTCCCGGAGCCGGCCGTTGCTGTCCGTGATCTCGCCGAGGAGCAGCGCACGGCCGTCACCGAGCAGCGGCGAGTAGCCGCCGAACTGGTGCCCGGCATAGGCCTGGGCCACCGGCGTCGCGCCTTCCGGTATCCGGTTGCCCACGAGCAGCCGTACACCCTCCGGAGTACGCAGGTACCCGGGATCGAGCCCCAGTTCGTCCGCCAGGGCCTCGTTCAAGACCAGGAGTTTGGGATCCTGGGCCTCTTCCGCCTGCCAAGGCACTGCCAGTTCCGCCAGTTCCCTGGCGAAACGGCCGTCGAAAGTAACCGTAGATTCTGCAGCGGTGGTCATGAATTAACCCTATCCCTGTCGTTTGTACGCCGGTTGATCAGCCAGGTAATCAGCCAAAGGAGCACGCCGATGGCCATCAACCCGCCGGCGATCTGGTACTGGATCACGTTGCGGCCCACCCAGGGGCCGGCAAGGAAGGCGCACAGGATGGCCGCCACGAGGGGCAGGGGCCCGGGCGAGGTGAAGAACACCTTGCGGTTCGGGTCCCGCTTCCTCCGCAGCACCACGCACGCCACGTTCACCACGGTAAAGACACACAGCAGCAGAAACGCCGTGGTGCCGGAGAGGTTGGCAACGATGTTGCTCTCGGGGTCGCTGGTCACGTAGAGGATGAGTCCCAGGGCCAGGATGGTGGAGAAGGCGATGCCCGCCCACGGGGTGCGGCGGACGGGCAGGACTTTGCCCAGCGGCCGCGGCAGGACGTGCTGGCGCGCCATTCCGTAAATCAGCCGGCTCGCCATCAGCATGTTGATCAAGGCGGTGTTGGCGACGGCGAAGACGGCCAGGAACGGGAAGACCCGGTCGATCGGGAAGTCCGGCGAGCCCTTGTGCACCACTTCCAGCAGTGCCGCGCCTTCCGCCTCCCGGATTCCCTCAAGTTCGGTAGGCGACAGCACGCTTACCACAGAGACCGCCACGAGCATGTAGAGCAGCACCGCAATGCCGAGGCCGGTCAGCATGGTCCGCGGAAAGATCCGCTCCGGGTTCCGGGTCTCCTCCACCATGTTCACGGAGTCCTCGAAGCCCACCATCGCGAAGAACGCGATCGACGTCGCGGCGGTGACCGCGAGGAACAATCCTTTGTCCTGGTAGTCGTGGAAAACGAAAATCTCGCCCGGGTTCCCGGTGCCCCTGGCCATCACAAAGAACCCGACGCCGATGACGATGCACAGGGCAACCATTTCCACCAGCGTCAGCACCACGTTGAACTTGACGCTCTCCCCCACGCCGCGCAGGTTGATTGCCGCCAGCAGGAGCATGAAGCCAAGCGCGACGGCGGTGACAACACCCTGCCCGGGGTCACCCATGACGCCGTTGACTTCAAGGCCGCCGAAGAAATTTTGTGCCAGGACGTTCGCCGACGTTGAAGCGCTGGTGATGCCCGAGCAGACCACTGCGAATGCCACCAGGAATGTGATGAAGTGGATGCCGAACGCCTTGTGCATATACAGGGCAGCACCTGCGGCCTGCGGATATTGGGTGACGAGCTCCAGGTAGGAGAAGGCGGTCAGGGTTGCCACCACGAAAGCCAGCAGGAAAGGCAGCCAGACGATGCCGCCCACCGTCCCGGCCATGGTCCCGGTCACCGCGTAGACACCGGCACCGAGGATGTCCCCCACGATGAACAGCAGGAGCAGTTTGGGGCCAAGGACACGCTTCAGCGCCGGCTCGTCCCCCTCGGGAGTTGCGTCGTACACTTCCTCCGATGTCGCGCTCATGGCCGGCCTCCTTGACGGGATAACTGGTCGGACGAAGTGGTGTCTGCGGTGCTGCTGCGGCGCGGCGGAAAGGCAATCCGCTGCAGGTCATGGGCTGCCATGACCGTCGTTCCGCCGGCACGCTCCCGGGCCTGCCGCGCCAGCAAGGCCATGTCGTCGCCGTACCGGGAGGAAAAGTGCGTCAACACCAGCGTCCCGGCGCTGGCCCCCGCCGCCAATTCCCCCGCCTGCCCGGCGGTGAGGTGCCGGTATTGCTGCGCCAGCGCGCCGTCGTCGTCGCTGAAGGTGGATTCGGCAACCAGGAGGTCCGCGCCGCCGGCAAGTTCGTCGGCTCCGGCGCAGGGCGCCGTGTCCATGACAAACGCGAAGCCCTGGCCGGGCCTGGGAATACTGACGTCGTCCAGTACGACGCCGGCAAGGGCGCCCTCGCGCTGCAGGCGCCCTACGTCGGGGCCGGCTATGCCCGCTGCCGCCAGCCGTTCAGGCAGCAGCGTCCGGCCGTCGGGCTCGCTGAGGCGGTAGCCGTAGGTTTCGATGCGGTGCTTCAGCGGCTGCACTTCGAGTCCTTCGGCGATGGGCCCGGCGCTGCCATGCGGGTGAAGCCGCAAATCGATGCCGGGCGAGCTGATGGAGACCAGCGCACGGACCACGCCCTCCCCGGAGGCCGGATAGTGCAGGTGGACTGGATGGTTGACGCCGTCGAGGGCCATACGGGAGAGCACGCCCGGAAGACCGAAGCAGTGGTCACCATGAACGTGGGTGAGGCAGATCCTGGTGATCTGCGTTGCCGAGACTCCGGCATGGATCATCTGGCGCTGGGTGCCCTCGCCCGGGTCGAAGAGCAACCCTTCCCCGTCCCAGCGCAGGAGGTAGCCGTTGTGGTTCCTGGTGCGGGTGGGGACCTGGGACGCGGTGCCGAGGATGACGAGTTCACGCATGGTGCCGGGGACTCAAAAAGCAGGTTCCGGATTTCTCCGGGACCTGCTTTCTGGTTTGCGGGCTCAGTGCCGCCTGAGCATGCCCATGATCCTGTGGGCCATACCTTCTGCCCTGCCGCCCGCGGCGCCGGTGGTGCGTGGCGTCCGGCCGGCGGTGTTCATTCGGTAGCCGCGGCCTGTACCTGTGGTGCCGGTCCTGCCCGAGAGGCGTCCGGCGGCATTCCTGATCATGCTTCCCAAGTTCATGTCAAACTCCTAAGTCTTGATCCGGCCACTGACATTCATCAGTGTGCTTATCAGTTTAGTCCCGATCCTGTTTTCGGCTAGGGCATCGGGCATATTGCCCGGCTGTTCAGCGCTCCAGGTCGTCCGGGTCGAACTCGCTCAACGGGGACCCGCCGAAGTTTTCCACGTCGTCGCTTCCCTCGGCCTCCGGTCCGGTGGGGTTTTCGCCGAAGTCCACGTCGGCAATGGCCTCACCGAGGGTGGGCGTGGCGGCGGGCACCTCGTTGCCGGCTCCGTCGGCGGTGGCTTTCATGTCGTCGCGCAGGGTCTGGTCACTCAGGAAGTCCTCTTCCTCGCCGGAAACCTCGTCCTGCAGCAGCGGGTCCTCCTGCCAGCGGTCCGGGTTGTTCTCGGCGGCTCCCGGATAGTCGTCCGGCTTCCCGAGGGAGACGGGGTCCAGTTCGAGGGATGCTGCGGCGCCGGGAGTCTCGTCCAGGAGCACGTCGTTTTCGTCGACGACTTCGAGTTCGTCGTCCGGAAGGTTCTGTTCTGTCATGGTGTTGCCCTTCTCTTGGTCGGCTGCGCGGACATTAGTAAGCATACTGATGAATCGGGCAGGAGTGAACTGGGCATGTGTTTCCTGGCCACGTCAGTGCAGAAGCCACGAGCCATCCTGCGGCGGCTCGGGCTTCCGGCGGATTTTGCGGACCAGGACAATGAAGGGCCAGGCCAGCAGTTGCAGCATGCCCGCCGCCAGCAGGAGGCCGACAATGAGAACCAGGACCGGAGAGTACAGCAGGAAGACGCCGATACCGGCCGCGATGTAGCCGCCGGCGAGCGCAAGAAGCGCCCCAGTGTCCATGGGAACTCCTCGAAAGTTGAATTGCTTGCAGTGATTGGCGGGACCGCAACGTGCCGCAAAGTGCGCGGGATCCGCAGAAACGCGGCAGTAACCGGGAAGCGGGAGGAGTTCGAACGGCTGCCAGGCATCCCTCCGGTTTGCCGGGGATGTCATCACCCGGAAGGAGTGGGCCGCATACTTCCAAACGGTCATCCCAGCGTACTCTCCTCCCCGGCGCCCCGGAAGAACCGGGCCGGCAGCCCTGCAACTTGCCGCCGGGTTGTGCCACCATTACGCAAACGCCAGGGCGCGCGAAGCGGCACGCATGAGGAGGAAGGGAGCATGCCATGGAAGAACCTAAGTCAGTGATCGCGGGCTATGACGGTTCCGACGAGGCTGCCGGCGCCATCCGCTGGGCGGCCCGCTATGCCGGGCAGCGGAGCCTGCCCCTCCACGTGGTGCACTGCTCCCTGTGGCCATTACTGACCAGGAATCTGGGCCCCGTCCCGGGTGTGGCCGACAGTGGACTGGAACGGGCCGCTGAAGCCGTGCTTGAAGAAGGACTCCAGATCGCGCAGGCAGCCGCTCCGGCGCTGGAGATCGACGCGACCCTGCTCCATGGACTGCCTGCTTCACATCTTGCGGCGGTCTCGGCCCGCCAGGAACTGGTGGTGGTAGGGAGCCGGGGGCTGGGCGGATTCCTTGGACTGCTGGTGGGATCCGTGAGCCTGGAACTCGCGGCGACCGCGAGCTGTCCCGTGGCGGTCATCAGGTCGGACCGGCACCCTGACGGTCCGGTCGTCGTCGCCGTTGACGGTTCAGGTTCTCCTGCTGCCTTGTCAGACGCCTGCACGCTGGCCTCAGCGGCGCATGCGGCGCTTTCCGTCATCCACGTACACCACACACCCGCCGGCTACCCGCACCACGGCCCGCATTGGGGTAAGGACGCCGCCGAGGCTGTGCTTCAAGAGGCCCTCCACCGGGCACGGAAGCAGGCGCCCTCCGTTCCGGTCGATGGCACAGTCCTGCATGACGCATCGGTCCCCCGTGCCATCCTCGAGGCCTCGGCCGCTGCACGAATGGTGGTTGTGGGCACCAAGGGACAGGGCTTTTTCAGGGAAACCATTGGTTCAACGGCCCACGCCGTGCTCCACCACGCGCAGGGTCCGGTCCTCGTGTCCCGCCGAGGCGGCGGCCACTGAGCGCGGCGGCGAAGCGGCCCGTGCTTCCCTAAGGGGTCCGCCTATGCTGAAGGTGTGACCGGAGATATCCCCGCGCGGCGGGGACAGGTGCGGGAGTGGGTGACGCTGTGGCAGCGGTGATGTTGGGTTGGGACACCAGCCGGTGGGACCGCTGGGACTATCGCGACGTCGTCGAACAGGTCACCACGTACGGCCGCGTCCTGCACCGTTGGCAGGTCGGAGCCTGCCGGGACGTCGGGCTGGACACGGAAGCCTGGCTCCTCATGGGCGGCAGCACTGATGCGGGCACAGGCCTGACCGGACATGGCACAGTTGTGTCGGAACCCTATGATCCTTCCCAGCCGGGTGGGCCGGGGAACACCTGGTGCGTCACGGTCGCTTTCGATGCCCTGCTCCCCCTGGGCGACCAGGTGCGTCCCGATGTTTTGCGCGAAGCCGTTCCCGGCGTCGACTGGACCGCTGCAGCATACGGCTCCGTCACCGCCCTCCCGCCGGAAGCGGAACCAGCACTCCGGCGGCTGTGGCGGGACCAGGGACCGGAAGTTTCCGCCCCCGCCAGGCTGGTCCCGGGAACATACCCGCCCCATGCGGTCAGCAGCGCAGCAGTTAATCGGTACGAGCAGGACCCGGATGCCCGGCGCGTGTGCCTTGCGTTCCACGGCACGGCCTGCGCCGCCTGCGGTTTTTCCTTCGAGGCCTCCTACGGCAGTGTCGGAGAAGGTTTCATGGAGGTCCACCACACGGTGCCTGCTTCGCTGCTGCATTCCGGCTACACGCTGGACGCCGTCACGGACCTTGTGCCCCTATGCTCCAACTGCCACGCGATCGCGCACCGCGGTGTCAGTGCACCCCGGACCGTCCACGAACTGCGCGGCATCCTGGCGTCAGCGGGGCACCTGCGGGGCGACGTGGTGACCAGCCAGGAACTGGAAGCGCGGGAGAACGCCCGGCGGATCCTTGAGGCGCGCACCGACTGACGGTACCGCTGCCTTAGCGCCCCGCCACTGCCTGGAAAACTGCTGCATCGATCCCGGCGCCGTTGGCGATCATCATGAGGCCCGCCGCCGGAACGCCCAGCACCCAGGCCGCCCGCCGCCGTCGTGCCTGGTTGACCAGCTGGTGCAGTCCGGCGAAGGTGCGTTGCAGTGCCGCAGGATCACCCGGGTGGACCGGGCGGCGCTGCCATGTGCCCGGCCGGACAGCCGCGGCAGCGACGCGCGCAACCTTCTGCTGGTCCAACACGACCGGACACCGGTGCAGCCACCGCAGCAGCTGGGCGTCCGTGACCACGGCTGCCTGTTCCGGCCGGGCCTTGATGGTCAGGCTTTTTGGTCCAACAACAACGACGACGCCTGTCACCTCCACCGGGAAGCCCACAGCGCCTGTGAGCAGCTTCGATGCGCGCGCCGATTCATGTGCAGAGTTGTAGAGGTGGCGGGTCTTCCTTCCGCCCACCATCAGCGTGCGCCCCGCCACCCAGACCGGCTGGCCCTCGTGGTTCTTAGTGTTGAGCGTGAAGACGCCTGCGGGCCCCACCAAAACATGGTCGATATCGGACGCCCCGGTCCCGACCGGCACGGCGTGCAGGACCAGCCACTCCGGCCCGAGCCGTTCCAGCAGCCGGCCGACGGCGATTTCGCCGAGTGCCCCGCGGTACCAGGGCACGCCTTCCGGACTGAGCGGACTGGCACCAAAGAGGCGCTGCAGGGGAGTGCGGGGCCGCAGGTGCCCGAAACCCGCCAGCAACTCCTCCATCAACGCCTGCGCCGGAACCCGCTCGCCGAGATGGGCTGGTCTTCCGCCGGCAGTGGTCATGCTTCTCCCCCGGTTTTTTGGTTATTAACGAGGGGAAGCTTATGGACGCGGCGCAACGGGCACCAGCGTTTCCACGCCCAAGGCGCCGATCTTTCCCTAATGCTTGGGCAAAGCTGCGGATTGCCACCGGTGCTCGCCGGACAAAGAGATGCACATTGTCCTTGACGCATGCAAAACGTTTTGCATATAGTGATGCAGGCAACATACAAAACGTTTTGCAAAGGAATGCGTCAATGGCGACCAAGGTAAACATCAGGGACGTGGCGAAGGCCGCCGGCGTCTCAGTGACCACGGTGTCCCACGCCCTAAGCGAAACGCACAGCTCCCGGGTCAACGCCCAAACGGTCAAGCACGTCAAGGAGGTAGCCGGAAACCTCGGCTACGCGCCAAACCGGCTGGCCAGCGGACTGCGCAACCAGCGCTCCCGGATCCTGGGCCTGGTCAGCGACGAGATCACCACCACCCCTTTTGCCGGCGCAATGCTGCAGGGCGCACAGGAGGCCGCCTCGGAACACGGGCACCTGCTGATGGTGGTGAACTCCGGCCTCGACAATGAGCTTGAACGTCAGGAGATCCGCGCACTGCGGCAGCACCAGGTTGACGGCATCATTTTTGCCCGGATGTTCAACCAGCGGGTGTCCATCCCGGATGAGCTGCAGGGAATACCTGCGATCGTCCTGGACGCCACCCCGGACAACACCGCAGTGTCCTCGGTGGTGCCGGACGAGTTCGGCGCCGGCGAATCGGCTGCCGAGCTCCTGGCCATGGCGGGGCACACCCGGATCGCCATGATCAACAACCAGGATGACATCCCCGCGTCCCACGGCCGGCTGGCCGGCTTCCGGGCGGGCCTTGCCCGTCACAACCTGCAGTTGGCGGAAGGCGCCCTGCTCGCCGGGCACCCAAGCACGGCCGGCGGTCGCGACGCGGCCCTGCGGCTGCTGTCCGGAAGGGAACGGCCAACGGCGCTCTTTTGTTTCAACGACCAGATGGCTATGGGCGCCTACCAGGCAGCCGGACATCTGGGACTGAACATCCCCGCCGACCTGTCGGTTGTGGGCGTTGACAATCTCGAGCTCATTGCCGACGGCCTGTGGCCGGGCCTGTCCACGCTGGCCCTGCCCCACTACGAAATGGGCCGCTGGGTTGTGCTCAAGCTCCTCAGCGAACTCGACAACCCGGAAGAAGCAGCTGCCCACGAAAAAATCCGCTGCCCGCTTGTCGAACGGAACTCCGTCGCCCCGCCCGGCGGCTGAAGAACCAGGTACTCCCAATGAAAACGGGAACGCAGCCGTTGCAGCGGCCGCGTTCCCTGCAGGACCGCTGCAACCCCTCCACCCTGTCTAAGCAGAAAGATTGGCCATGAACACAAAGCTCACCAAGGTCCTGGCGACCAGCATAGCCGCCGTCGCCCTGACTTCCACCCTCGCCGGATGCGGCAAGGGCAGCGCCTCCTCCTCCGCTGAAGGATCCGGGGAGATTGCCCTCTGGACCCACAACGCCGGCAACCCGGAGGAACTGGCCGCGGTCCAAAACATCGTCGGCTCCTACAACAGCAGCCAGGACAAAGTGAAGATCAAGGTCCAGGCGTTCCCCCAGGACTCCTACAACGACTCCGTGGTGTCCGCCGCAGCCGCCGGAAACCTTCCCTGCATCGTGGACATCGACGGCCCCAACGTCCCCAACTGGGCCTGGGCAGGCTACCTGCAGCCGCTTGAACTGGACACAGACCTTTCAACGCTCCTGCCCAGCACCGTTGCTGAATGGGACGAAAAGCCCTACGCCGTGGGCTACTACGACGTCGCCCTGGCCATGATGGCACGCGCCTCCGACCTGGAGACGGCCGGTGTCCGGGTAGCCACCCTGGAGCAGCCCTGGACCAGGGACGAGTTCCAGGACGCCCTGGAAAAGCTGAAGGCGCTGGGCAAGTGGGAGCATCCGCTGGACCTCGGCACCGCCGGCACCGGGGAATGGCTGCCCTACGCCTATTCGCCATTCCTGCAGTCCTTTGGCGGTGACCTCATCAACCGTGACGGCTTCCAGAGCGCTGAGGGTGCGCTCAACGGTGACAAAGCAGTGGAGTGGGCCAACTGGTTCCGCAGCCTCGCTGACCAGGGCTACATGGCCAAGAAAAGCGGCAAGGATTCCACCCAGGACTTCCTGAACAACAAGAGCGCCATTGTCTACACCGGCTCCTGGGCCGCGGACAAAGCCAAGGCTGCCATCGGAGACGACCTCGTGGTCATGCCGCCGGTGGACCTCGGCGAGGGCCCCAAGATCGGCGGCGCCTCCTGGCAATGGGGCGTCACCAGCGGCTGCAGCAACCCGGAAGCGGCCATGGACTACCTCTCCTACTCCCTAAAGCCGGAGAACATCGCCGCAGTGGCCAAGGCCACCGGCGCAATTCCTGCAAGTGACGAGGCGGCAGCACAGATCCCCACCTTTGCAGAAGGCGGCGCCAACCGGATCTTCATGGATTTCTCCCGCGAATATGCCGTAATGCGGCCCGAGACGCCTGCCTACCCCTTCATCGCCACCGAATACGGAAAGGCCGTGCAGGACATCCTGAACGGCGCCGACCCGAAGTCCACCCTGGACAGCGCGGTCAAGGCCATCGACGCCAACATCAAGTCCAACGGCGGTTACAAGAACTAGCCGGAGCAGCCGGCGGGCTGCAGTGCAGCCCGCCGTGCCCATTTACGGAGACCCCCCATGGCAACTGTTTCCCCTCCCGCACGCGCCCGCGCCAAGACGCACAAAGCCGCAACGCCGCCGTCGGACACCCAAAGCCCCGCCGCCCGCCGGAGGCCAGGCTTCCGCCGCGAGCAGCTCAGCGGCTGGGGCATGATCGCCCCGGCAGCACTGCTGCTGCTCGCCTTCATCTTCATCCCGGCCATCCTCGGCTTCGGCCTGGCCTTCACCAACGCCCGGCTGATCTCGCCGCGCCCGGTCGAGTTCGTGGGCATGGACAACTTCGCCCGCCTCTTCACCGACCCCACCTTCTACCGGGCCCTGCTCAACGTCGCCTACTTCACCGTGGTCATCGTCCCGGTGCAGTCCGGCCTGGCCCTGGTGATGGCGCTGCTGATCAACAAGAAGTTCCGCGGCGTGAACTTCTTCCGCACGGTGTACTTCCTGCCCGTGGTCACCTCCATGGTGGTGGTTTCGCTGCTGTGGCTGTTCATGTACCGGAAGGACGGCCTGATCAACGAGATCCTCTCCGCCGTCAGCTTCGGCCTGATCGACGGGCCGGACTGGCTGGGCGATCCCAACACCGCGATGCCGGCCATCATCATCCTGTCCATCTGGCAGGCGGCCGGGTTCCACATGATCATCTGGCTGGCCGGGCTGCAGGGCATTTCGGGAGAACTGTACGAGGCAGCACAACTGGACGGCACCAGCCGCTGGCAGCAGTTCCGCTACGTCACCTGGCCGGGCCTCTTCCACACCCGCAGCCTGGTGCTCGTGACCATCACCATCCAGGCCCTCGGCCTGTTCGACCAGATCAGCGTGATGACCCAGGGCGGGCCCATGGACTCGACCACCACCATCATCTACGAGGCCGTGCAGTCCGGGTACCGGCAGCAGGAAACGTCCTACGCCTCCGCCATCTCGCTGGTGTTCTTCGTCCTCGTCCTGCTCGTCTCCGCGGTGCAGCGCCACCTCACCCGGGAGAAAGACTGACATGAAAAACCAACTGCTCCTGAAAAGCGCCGGCACCATGCTGGTCCGGATCCTCTTCGCCGTCGTCGCGGCGTTCCCCATCGTGTTCATGCTGGTGTCCTCGCTGAAGCCTGACCAGCAGATCTTCGGCGACATGTCCTCCCTGGCCGCTTTCCTGCCGGTAGGCAACATCTCCTTCGACAACTACGCTGCCGTGTTCGACCGGGTTCCGGCAGCACGCTTCCTGCTCAACTCAGTGGGTGTCTCCGCTGTCACAGTCATCCTTGGCATCTTCGTCAACAGCCTTTGTGCCTTCGCCCTGTCCCGGATGCAGGTCAGGGGCAAGAAGATCGTGTTCACCGCGATCCTGGCCACCCTGATCGTGCCGTTCCAGACCCTGGCCCTGCCGCTGGTCTGGTGGGTCAACCAGCTGCCGTACTTTGAGTTGAACGGCTTCAGCCTCGAGTTCTCCAAGGGCTGGCTGGACACCTACCAGGTACAGATCATCCCCTTCATCGCCAATGCCTTCTCCATCTACCTGTTCCACCAGTACTTCGAGTCCATCCCGAAGGAGCTGGACGAGGCAGCCCGCATCGACGGTGCCGGCTGGTTCAAGATCTACCGCCAGGTGGTCATGCCGCTCGCCGGCCCCGCCACGGCCACGGTGGCAATCCTGACCTTCCTGCCTGCATGGAATTCCTACCTTTGGCCGCTGATGGTGGTCCAGTCGGAAGAACTGCGGCCCGTGATGATCGGCATCCAGTACTTTTTCCAGCTGAACGTTTCCTGGGGCGAGGTGATGGCGTACGCGTCCCTCATCACGGTTCCCGTGGTGGTGCTCTTTATCGCCTTCCAGCGTTCCTTCGTCAACAGCATCGCCGCCAGCGGCGTGAAAGGCTGAACGAGACAATGACTTTCCTGACGACGGCAGCAGGGGCCATGGAGCTTCCTGCCGCCCCCGCATCCGGCCAATTCCGGCCTAAGTTCCACTACACCGCTGGGCGCAACTGGCTCAACGATCCCAACGGGCTGGTGTACCTCAACGGCACATACCACCTCTTCTACCAGCACAACCCCTTCGGCACGGACTGGGGAAACATGTCCTGGGGCCACGCCACCTCCAGCGACCTGCGCACCTGGGAGGAGCAGCCGGTGGCCATCCCGTGTGATGCACAGGAAGCCATCTTCTCGGGCTCTGCGGTGTTTGACGCGCACAACACCACCGGCTTTGGCACGGCAGACGCACCTCCCCTGGTGGCGATCTACACCAGCGCCTACAGTGACGCATCGCCGCTAGCAGGCAGGCAGGCCCAATCCCTTGCCTACAGCCTCGACGAGGGCCGGACCTGGACCAAGTACCAGGGCAACCCGGTCCTGGACCGCGCATCGGCCGACTTCCGCGACCCCAAGGTTTTTTGGTACGACGGCGGCGCCGGCAGTTACTGGGTGATGGTGGCCGTCGAGGCGGTGCAGCGGCAGGTGGTGCTTTACAAGTCCGCCGACCTCAAGTCCTGGGAGTACCTGAGCACCTTCGGACCCGCCAACGCCACGGGGGGAGTCTGGGAATGCCCTGACCTGTTTGAACTGCCCGTGGACGGCGACCCGGAGGACACCCGGTGGGTCCTCGTTGTGAACATCAACCCGGGAGGGATCGCCGGCGGCTCGGCCGGGCAGTACTTCGTTGGCGGGTTCGATGGCGTGTCGTTCCGTTCCGGCTCCACGGTCACCGAGGGCCTCCAGGAGGACAGCACCAGGATGCGCGAGTACGGCTGGCTGGACTGGGGACGCGACTACTACGCCGCAGTCTCGTTCAGCAACGTCCCGGACGGGCGCCGGATCATGATCGGCTGGATGAACAACTGGGACTACGCCGCCTCCACCCCCACCGGAGGCTGGCGCAGTGCCATGTCACTGCCGCGTGACGTCTCGTTGACCCGGGTCCAGGGCGGCGTGAAGCTTCGACAGGAACCTGTCGACGCCTTCCGGACTGCCGCACCCGATGGCTTCCGCCTCGGGCCGCAACCCCTGCCACCCGGTTTCCTGGAGCTACCGGCAACAGCGGCGGCCGCCCGCATCGATGTTGAGTTCGAACCCGGAGCAGCACGAAGCGTAGGCCTGGCCGTGCGTGCCGGGGACGCCGGACGCACGGTCATCAGCTACGACGTCGCAACCGGGACTCTGGCCCTTGACCGGCGGCAATCAGGCCTCGTCGACTTCCACCCAGCGTTTCCCTCGATCGAGTCCGTGGCAGTGCCACTGCAGGACGGGCGGCTCCGGTTGTCCATCCACGTCGACCGGTGCTCCGTCGAGGTCTTCGCCCAGGACGGGCTCGCCACCATTACGGACCTGGTGTTTCCTGCCGATGCAAGCACGGCAGTGGCGATCTTCGCCGAAGGTGAGGGTGCCCGCCTCACAGCGCTCGCCGTCGTCGGGCGCTGATGGCAACGCGCCCCTAACCTACCGGCGCGGCCAGCTCTTCGGCCTCGAGGCTTTCCTCCAGGCCAAGTTGGGCCAGCAGCTGGGGGTAATCGAACACCTCGGCAATACTTTCTATGAGCACAGGCGGCACCCGGAAGTGGGTGTCGATAGTCAACAGCCCGAGGTCCGCCAACTCCTGGAGCCGGTTCATCACTACCGTGGTCAGCTCGGCTGTGGCCTCCCGTTCAGACTCCGGAGCGTGGTCGGGAGCAGCGAGGAACCGTTCCACCAGGGGCGGTTCCGGAGAGGCCGCTGCCAGGAGAAGGGATACCAGCAGGGCAGCAATAGTGGTTTCCCAAGGCTGCTCGGGATGGAGCCGGAGCACTGCCTGCCGCAGGAAGGACTCAGTGAACATCGTGAAGTCATCCAGCTGCTGCGCTGGCTCGCCAGCGAGGAAATGTCCCGGCTCCTCGAAGGGCACCACCTTGGTTGGCTTGACCCTGATCAGCTCGACGTCCTGGAGCACAGCCCATATCCGGGCCAGCAGCGGAACCTCGTACATGCTCCGCACAACCAGGGTGTCGTGCGAAGAACCGTCCTGGTTGGCATCACCGGTGGCGGCTACTCCAATACAGGCAGCTGCCGCTTCAATATCCCGCAGGCGAAGGGCACCCGTTCCGGTTACCGGCTTCCCGTCACCGATCCACTCGAGCAATGCCGTGGCCTTCTGAATCAGCGGAAGGCCCGCGAACCCTGCGAGCGCCTGGTCCCGGGAAATGTCCGGGACCTGTATGCCGGACTGCCCGCCGTCGTCGGCGAGGCCTTCAAAGACGTCCAGGACTTTGGCCAGCTGCTCTTCGGTTCCCGTCCACCTGTCGGTTTCGGACAGGAACTCGACGTAGCTGCGCACGGCGTCCACGATGTAGGCAGCACGCTCTGATTCCGGCACTTCGGCGTCCTGCCCGGCCGCGGTATCCGTCACTGTTTGAGCGACTGCCTCGGCCAGGGCGGACGGGTCCAGGCTTGTGATGTCCGCCGCCGCCGTGCCGTCCAGGTAGCGGCTCAGTACGGGTGCCATCAGCTTCAGGTACTCCAGGGCAGCGTTGGCTGCGCCGGGCATGCCGTCGTCGAACCACTGCACAAAAGCCGGCGCCAGGGAGTCGAGGGCACGTCCGGCGCGGAACGAACTCAGGGATACAGACCCGGAGCGCTGCTTTCCCGCTTTGCCTTTTGCATCGCGCCTTTTCGTGCTGTTCTTGCCCACCGTCTGCCTGTCTCCTGGAAAATGTTGCGGGGTCGACGCTACTGATTTCGAGGGCGGGACGCCAGTTTGAGGCCGCGTATACGGGTAGTGCGCTCCTTTTGGAATGAGTACCGGCTACTCGGGTGCTGCGTAGGGAACAGCTATAGCGTGGTGGTCAGAGCCGGCGACGAGGGCGTTCGTCTGAGACCGCGAACGCCTCCCCCAGCCGTCGCCGGCTCCACAACTAATCCGGACTTTGACTCAGACATTCACGGAGGATTCCAAAGGAAACCAGCATGGGCCGTCGACGTGCAGAAACCGCCTTAAGCTATCCGCGATGGGTGTGGTTCGCCGCGACGGCCGCCGTTGCACTCCTGATCCTTGGCGGCGCGTATGCGATACGGACGTCGCTCTTCCCCGCAGGCCCGGGCGACGGCGGGACAGCGGGGGGCGCCGGAAGTAATCCGCCTGCAGGCGAGCCGCTGGCACAGGACCGTCCCGCCGCCGTCGCCGGTAGTTCCCCCTGCATAAACCTGAACATCCTCACATCACTTGAGAATGCCGATATGGCGCGGGCGCTGGCGGCCGAATACGAGGCGAAACCCCGCATTGTGGACGGCAAGTGCGTGAAGCCCACGGTGGCCCAGGAGAAATCGGGGACAGCTGCGGGCAAAACCGCGGCGCATTTCCCCGGTGTGGATCCCGGCGACCGGCCTGCCGTGTGGCTTCCTGATTCCTCCGCCTGGTTGCGTATTGCGGGGGTTAGCGAGGGTGGCAGTTCTGTCCCTCAGGAAGGAACCAGCCTTGCACGGAGTGCGGTGGTTGTAGCCATGCCTGAATCGATGGCCGCCGCCCTCGGCTGGGACAGGAAACCGCCGTCGTGGTCCGATGTCTTCAGGACAGCCGAGGACCAGGACGTCTGGGCGCGCCTCGGCCACCCGGACTGGGGAAAGTTCAAGTTCGGCAAGGCCAGCCCGCTGGTGTCGACGTCGGGCCTGATGGCACTCGCCGCTTCCTACGACGCTGCGGACGGCAACATGCAGGGCCTGGATGATGCCGACCTCGAGGCCCCTTCTTTGGTTGAACGGGTCCGCGCGGGGGAACTGCGCACCAGCCACTACATGGCCACCCCGGAGCACTTCCTGTGGCATGTTCGGGAGGCGGACGACGCCGGCAACGTGTCGGAATTCCTCTCGGCCGTCATCGTGGATGAAAAGTTTGTGTGGGATTACAACCGGGGAGTTGTCAGCGAGGACGGACTGACCAAGCAGTCCGGGCCCGCGCCAAGGGAGCCCCTTCGCGCCATCTACCCTGAAGGCGGTGTGCACGTGGCGGACAACCCGGCAGTGATCCTTGACGGCGAGTGGGTGGGAAACCAGCAGCGTCTGGCGGCCCGGGACTTCCTCGCTTTCGCAGTGACGGAACAGGGCCAAAACGTCGTTAAGGCCTCCGGTTACCGGACTATCCAGAACCAGCTTGACCCGGCTGTGGCGGGCACAGGACGTTACGCTGAAACACTTCAGCCGCTGCCCCTGCCAGACGCAGAGACCCTTGTGGCAATGCAGGACAACTTTCCGGATGTCCGCAAACGGGCCAGGGCGCTGTTCCTGCTGGACGTTTCGGAGTCCATGGTCCAGGAGCAGGGAGTCACCAAGCTGCAGCGCGCCAAGGATTCCGTCGTCAAGGCGCTGGAACATTTCACCGGTGATGACGAGGTTGGACTGGCCGCCTTCTCGCATGTGAACGACGGACCGTTGCAGCCCGGCATCGTCAGCCCGGTGGCTCCGCTAAGTACCAACAAGGCAGACATCACTGCAAAGCTCAACGAGTTGCAGGCCGTGGACGCCACTCCCCTGTTCGAGGCAGTCAGCCGTTTCGCTGGCGAGCAGGCGAAGGACTACAAGGACACTTTTATTAACACCATCGTGCTTCTCAGTGACGGCAAGAACGATTCCACGCATCCAGCTGACCTGCCAGGACTTTCCGAACAGCTGCGCCACCAAAACCACACCACCCCGGTACTTGTTTTTACACTCGCCTACGGGCCGGAAGCCGACGTACCGACGCTCCTTGAAATAGCCAAGGCCAGTGGCGCGCACTACTATGACGCCACTGATCCGAGCAGGCTTGAGGAGGTCCTCGGCGAGCTGGTAACCAGTTTCTGAATGCGGCCACAGGGGGACTTGAAATCATTATGCTAAGCATGCTTATGATGTTCCTAGCCGAATGCGGACGGCTGCCAAACCAGAGGAGGAAACACCATGGGACTGGGCGACAAGATTGAGAACGCTGCCGAGAAAGCCGGCGGCAAGGGCAAGGAAGCGGCAGGCACGGCCACGGGCGACGAGAGCCTGCGGACGGAGGGCCAAACCGACCAGGCCAAAGGCGATTTGAAACAGGCCGGCGAAAAGGTCAAGGACGCCTTCAAGAAGGACTGACCGCTCACGCACCAAAGGGGGCACCCAGCGAACGGGGTGTCCCCTTTGTTGTGCCGGAACCCCTATGGCATGCCGCTCAACTGCGCACTGCCGGCAATCGTGACAGTGCGAGTGCCCATCCGCCGGCCACTCCAATGGCAAGCAGTACAGCTATGAACCCTACTGCCCGTGCACTTGGCCACGCCAGGGCGTCGCCATGGCGCAGCAGGGCAAGCGCCTGCAGAATGACGAAAGCAAGCGAGGTCACCGTGACGGGACGGCGGCGGAAACGGCTGCGGCCCGGAGCGACACACCGTGCCCCAATCAGTCGAGCGGGCACCCCGTCACCTCCAGGCCAGCACTCGCCCAGTATGCGGCGCGAGGAACACTGCCGCATGCTGGTTTCCAGTGCCAACGGCGGCCTGCCCGGCCGGGGGTACCCGGTGTCACCGGCATACGGGCTGGCGCCGGTTCGCAGGAAACCAGCCGGGTCGCGTTCGACGGCGCCAGGCACCAGGAGGTCCGCGGCACTGACCGTGATCAGGACGAACAAACCCCCGCTTCGATCTCCTCTCCCGGGCCTGCGTCGGCGGCTCCGGACGCGGCGATCCTGATTGCGGAAAGGAACCCGTCCTGGTCGGCGGGGTGCCTGGAATGCCTCAGGGGTGACGGGCCTGGCTGGTGGCTGTATCTTCGCCGCTGCGACGAATGCGGCCACATCGGATGCTGCGCCTCCTCACCTTCCAGCGGGCAAAGTGCCTGCAGACTGGCGGGAGCGCTTGCACCGGTAACTTAGGGGGCAGAACAAAAGGGACCTGAACGGGTTCAGGTCCCTTTTGTTACCGACGGCGGAACGGGGCAAACGGGAAGAAGAACTAGAAGTCCCAGTCCTCGTCTTCAGTGTTCACGGCCTTGCCGATTACGTAAGAGGATCCCGAGCCCGAGAAGAAGTCGTGGTTTTCGTCCGCGTTCGGGGACAGCGCCGACAGGATCGCCGGGTTCACGTCCGTAACCGAGGACGGGAACATGGCCTCGTAGCCGAGGTTCATGAGTGCCTTGTTGGCGTTGTAGTGCAGGAACTTCTTGACGTCCTCGGCCAGGCCGACTTCGTCGTAAAGATCGTGCGTGTACTGGACCTCGTTCTCGTACAGCTCGAACAGCAGCTCGAACGTGTAGTCCTTAATCTCCTGGCGGCGTTCCTCGGAGACCGTTTCCAGTCCGCGCTGGAACTTGTAGCCGATGTAGTAGCCGTGCACTGCCTCGTCGCGGATGATGAGGCGGATCAGGTCGGCAGTGTTTGTGAGCTTGGCGCGGGAGGACCAGTACATGGGCAGGTAGAAGCCCGAGTAGAACAGGAAGGACTCCAGCAGGGTGGAGGCAACCTTGCGCTTCAGGGGATCGTCGCCCTGGTAGTAGTCCATGACGATCTGCGCCTTCTTCTGAAGGTTCGGGTTCTCTGTGGACCAGCGGAACGCGTCGTCGATCTCCTTGGTGGAGCACAGCGTGGAGAAGATCGAGGAGTAGCTCTTGGCGTGCACCGCTTCCATAAAGGCGATGTTCGTGTAGACGGCTTCCTCGTGCGGGGTGAGCGCATCCGGAATGAGGGAAACAGCACCCACAGTGCCCTGGATGGTGTCCAGCAGGGTCAGACCAGTGAACACGCGCATGGTCAGCTGCTGCTCAGCCGGCGTCAGGGTGTTCCAGGACTGGACGTCGTTGGACAGCGGCACCTTTTCCGGCAGCCAGAAGTTGTTGACCAGGCGGTTCCAAACCTCAACGTCCTTATCATCCTGAATGCGGTTCCAGTTGATCGCCTCGACGTGGCTCAGCAGCTTGACCTTCTCGGTCATGTCATCCCCTCATTGTTGGGTGGTTCTCTAAGTTAAAGCGTACGACGGCGGGCGGTCACCCGCCGTCGTACGTCAAGGCATGGTCGCGACAGGATCGACCACCGGGACTACAGCATGCAGGAAACGCAGCCCTCCACCTCAGTCCCTTCCAGCGCGAGCTGGCGGAGGCGGATGTAGTAAAGCGTCTTGATGCCCTTGCGCCACGCGTAGATCTGGGCCTTGTTGATGTCGCGGGTGGTGGCGGTGTCCTTGAAGAACAGCGTCAGCGACAGGCCCTGGTCCACGTGCTGGGTGGCAGCGGCATAGGTGTCGATGATCTTCTCGTAGCCGATCTCGTATGCGTCCTGGTAGTAGTCCAGGTTGTCGTTGGTGAGGTACGGCGCCGGGTAGTAGACGCGGCCGATCTTGCCTTCCTTGCGGATCTCGATCTTGGCCGCCACCGGGTGGATGGAGGAGGTCGAGTTGTTGATGTAGGAGATCGAGCCCGTCGGCGGCACGGCCTGCAGGTTCTGGTTGTAGATGCCGTGCTCCATGACGGAGGCCTTCAGCTCGCGCCAGTCATCCTGCGTGGGGATGTTGTGGCCGGCGAAGAGTTCGCGGACCCGCTCAGTCTCCGGGATCCACTCCTGCTCGGTGTACTTGTCGAAGAACTCCCCCGATGCGTACTTGGAGTTCTCGAACCCGCCGAAC
Organism: Arthrobacter sp. MPF02; assembly: GCF_046605375.1. GTDB lineage: Bacteria > Actinomycetota > Actinomycetes > Actinomycetales > Micrococcaceae > Arthrobacter. Next base: position 2,102,586 of record NZ_CP176772.1, read on the forward strand.
TTCTGCCCGGTCTCGATGGCGAGCCTGTTGGAAGCGCGCAGCGCGTGGAACAGCACCGTGTAAAAGTAGATGTTGGTGAAGTCCAGGCCTTCTTCCGAGCCGTAGTGGACCCGCTCGCGGGCCAGGTAGCCGTGCAGGTTCATCTGGCCCAGGCCAATGGCGTGGGACCTCGCATTGCCCTCGGCCACGGACGGCACCGAGTTGATGTAGGACATGTCCGATACCGCGCTCAGCGCACGGATGGCCGTCTCAATGGAAGCACCGAAGTCCGGCGAGTCCATGGTCTTGGCAATGTTCATTGAACCCAGGTTGCAGGAGATGTCCTTGCCAACGGTCTGGTACGTGAGGTCCTCGTTGTAGAGGGACGGCGTGGACACCTGCAGGATCTCCGAGCAGAGGTTGCTCATGGTGATCTTGCCGGCGATCGGGTTGGCCCGGTTCACGGTGTCCTCGAACATGATGTACGGGTAGCCGGACTCGAACTGGATCTCCGCGAGGGTCTGGAAGAACTCGCGGGCGCTGATCTTGGTCTTCTTGATCCGGGAATCGTCCACCATCTCGTAGTACTTCTCGGTGACCGAGACGTCAGAGAACGGCACACCGTAGACGCGTTCGACGTCGTAGGGCGAGAACAGGTACATGTCCTCGTTCTTCTTGGCCAGCTCGAACGTGATGTCCGGGATGACGACGCCGAGGGAGAGGGTCTTGATGCGGATCTTCTCGTCCGCGTTTTCCCGCTTGGTGTCCAGGAACCGGTAGATGTCCGGGTGGTGGGCGTGCAGGTACACGGCACCGGCGCCCTGGCGGGCACCAAGCTGGTTGGCGTAGGAGAAGCTGTCTTCGAGGAGCTTCATCACGGGAATGACGCCGGAGGACTGGTTCTCGATCTGCTTGATCGGTGCGCCGTGCTCGCGGATGTTGGTCAGCGAAAGGGCAACGCCGCCGCCGCGCTTGGAGAGCTGCAGCGCGGAGTTGATGCCGCGGGCGATCGACTCCATGTTGTCTTCGATGCGCAGCAGGAAGCAGGAGACGAGCTCGCCGCGCTGGGCCTTGCCGGCGTTGAGGAACGTGGGCGTTGCCGGCTGGAAGCGGCCGTCGATGATCTCGTCCACCAGGCGGGTGGCCAGTTCCTCGTTGCCGCGGCCCAGGTGGAGGGCCACCATGCAGACACGGTCCTCGTAGCGCTCCAGGTAGCGCTTGCCGTCAAACGTCTTCAGCGTGTACGAGGTGTAGAACTTGAACGCCCCCAGGAAGGTTTCGAAGCGGAACTTCTTCTTGTAGGCACGGTTGAACAGTTCACGGATGAAGTTCATCGTGTACTGGTCCAGCGTTTCGCGCTCGTAGTACTGGTTCTTCACCAGGTAGTCGAGCTTCTCCTCCAGGTCATGGAAGAAAACGGTGTTGTTGTTGACGTGCTGCAGGAAGTACTGGTGCGCGGCCTCACGGTCGGCTTCGAACTGGATTTCGCCGCTGGGACCGTACAGGTTCAGCATGGCGTTCAGCTCGTGGTAGCCCAGGCCCTTGTAAGCGGCCGGCAACTCGGGCTTTTGGGCCCTGGTTACTTCTGTGTCTGCGACAGTCGTGTCCAAAACATGTCCAATCCCTGGTTGACCCTGGCAACGTCTTCCGGCGTTCCCATGAGTTCGAATCGATAAAGGTGGGGTACCTGGCATTTGGCGGCGATGATGTCCGCTGCCAGGCAGTAGTTGTCCCCGAAATTTGTGTTGCCGGCACCGATGACCCCACGAAGCAGCTCCCTGTTCCGGGGGTTGTTCAAGAACCTGATGACCTGCTTGGGGACGGATCCCTCTCCCCCGGTGCCGCCGTACGTCGGCACCACCAGCACGAACGGCCGGGTGGCGAGCAGGGGTGCGTCCCTTGGATAAAGCGGAATCCGGGCCGCCTCACGGCCAAGCTTCGAGACGAAGCGGCTGGTGTTCTCGGAAGCCGAGGAGAAATAGATGAGCTGGCTGCTGGTTGGAACCAGTGCCGCATCGTTCTGCGGACGGGCCGGCGGGGACACCTCCACGCGCTGAGCCGCGTGTGTTTGCGAAGCCGTGTGGTCTTGCTGTGCTGTTGGTGCTGCCATGGGAGTCACCTCAGCTTGATGGTTGTTGCCGGCAGGAAAAGCAGGGCTCCTAGGCCACGGAGGAAACGGCCGAAAGGGCCAGTTCTTCGATCTTGTCCGGGCGGAAGCCTGACCAGTGGTCCTGGTCGGTGACCACAACGGGTGCCTGCATGTAGCCCAGCGCCTTCAGGCGTTCGAGGGCCTCAGCGTCCTGGGAGATGTCAACGCTCTGGTAGGTGATGCCCTTCTTGTCGAGCGCACGGTAGGTGGCGTTGCACTGAACACAAGCAGGCTTGGTGTAAACCGTTACGGTCATGGTCGCTGTCCCCTTTGTCGAAATCGTCGCTGGTCCGGTGTCCCGGTCCAAGCTGTATGTCGATACTACATGTAGTGCAGACGCCTCTTTGGAACCCCAAGATGATGTATTACAAGTATGTCATTTAATGCACCGTTAATCCACAGGGAGGGCCCTTCAAAATGTCCGGAATCCCGGCGATCTGGCGGACGGAATCCACATCCTGTGGAGTAGTTAGGCACATTTAAACCCCAGCGTGTCGTGGCAAAGACGGCGTGTCGCGCCAACCTGCGAAGGATCCCGGAGGCCCCGGAAAAGGGTCCGGAAGTGACCTTCGGAACCACGCCCCGTGATTAAAGGCACGGACTACACAGGCACGACGGCGGCAGCTGCCCGGGTGCAGGCCGCCCGGCTGGCACAGGATGAGCGGCGCATCCTTGCAGTACTGTGGGCTGGTGGTAAATCCGGTGCACCTGAAGACCCTCATGGAGGTTACGCGGCTGGGGTCCTTTGCAGCCGCAGCAGCGACGCTGGGCTACACAGCCTCGGCCGTCTCCCAACAAATGTCCGCGCTGGAACGTGACACCGGCGTTGTCCTGTTCCAGCGGTCAGCGCGGAGCGTCGTTCCCACGGAAGCCGCCGTCGTTATGACCCGCCACGCTGCGAAGGTGCTGACGGACATCGAAGCGCTGATGGCCGCGGCCGCCAGGACCCAGGACGGCGCCAGCCAGGAACTTCGGCTGGGGATTTTCCCCAGCCTGGCAACGTACGTCCTGCCCAGGATCCTGAAAAACCCGGCGTGGAAGAATCTCGGCATCGACCTGAAAGTGTCCGTTGCCGAACCCGGCCAAACAATTCAGGGGCTGCGCGCTGGCGGGGACCTGGACCTCGCCGTCGTGTTCCAGGTGGGCCAGACCGGTGTGGCGTGGCCTGCCACCATCAACAGGCAGTGGATCGGGGACGATGACTTCCGGGTTGTCCTGCCCGCCGGGTGGGGCTTCCGGCCGGACGCGAATGTGGCGGCGGAGCATCTGTCCGAGATGCCGTGGATCATGCACCACCCGGGGACCAGCGATGCAATGGTCATCGAGCGGCTCTTCGCCGGCTGCAACCTCCATCCCCGCGTGGTGGCGCACAGCGATGACTTCCATGCCAGCCTGGAGATGGCGGCGGCAGGGCTGGGCGCGGCACTGGTTCCCGAACTCGCGCTCCGGCACAAGCCTGCGGGCGTGGTGGTACTGGATGTTCCCGAAATCCGGCTCGCCCGGAATGTCTTCGCGCTGCTGATCAATGACCGGAAGACTACACGCGTGCAGCTTTTCGTGGACCTGATGGCTGAAACGCTGGCGGGCATGCGTACGGCCGTGAATTAGGCCTGAATGCTGGAATGCTCTGCAGTTCGGGTCTATGTTGAACTTATGAGCAAGGTAGCGAGCCAGCACTTTGGAGAGATCGAGCTAAATCACGGCAGGGATCACTCGGTCGCCGCGAAGCACGAGCTGCGCGGCCACCCGCTGGAACTCGACCTGAACATCACCGCCCACGACCACTTCGATGAAGCAGCGTTGCGCAAGGTGGACTACCGCCTGCGGTTCCTGCCGGAGCTGGTGGACGAGGTCAAGGACATGATTGCCGAGGAGCTGGAGCAGGAAGGCACCAGCCCGCGCGAATACCTGCATTTCCACTGCAGTGCCCTTAAGGACGAGCACCTGCATAAGGTGTTCGGCGTCGAGGAACGCAGCCAGCTCACCAACGATGTCTTCCTGAAGGCGCTCAAACTTGGGCATGTGGGCATCTACCCCGGCCAGCCCGAGCGCTACTTTGTCCTGGACTTCACTCTTGGCGAGCACTTCACGGATGAAGTGCTGGTGGCCTCCGCCGATGAGGACGGTGTTGTTGATGACGAGATTGTCTGGTCCTGACTCCCCCAACCACGTAAAAGTAACGACGGCGGCCGGTCACCCAAGGCGCCCGGTCGCCGTCGTTAATTAGTGAATTACTTCGCTGTTTCCAGCAGCTCCGCGCGGACTGACTGGGTTGCCTTGACCAGGTTGCGCAGGGACTCTTCAGTCTCGGCGTAGCCGCGGGTCTTCAGGCCGCAGTCGGGGTTGACCCAGAGCTGGCGGGACGGGACGTGCTTGACGGCGGTGGCCAGCAGTTCGGTGACTTTCTGCTCGCCCGGTACCCGTGGCGAGTGGATGTCGTAGACGCCCGGCCCAACACCGCGGCCGAAACCGTGGGACTCGAGGTCGTGGACAACTTCCATCCGCGAACGTGCCGCCTCGAGGTCCGCGATCTCGCCACGCAGGGCAAGGCCAACCTGGTTGGCGGTTTCGGCCAGCGGCTGGTCAGGGACTGGGCGTACTCGGCCCATTTGACGGTGATGGGCGCGCTGCGGGTGACGTCGCCCCAAAGGATGGAGGGGCGCGTGCAGCGCGAACCGTAGGACTGGACCCAGCCGTGGACGGGTCACGTCAAAGCCTTCGAGGTTTTCGGCGAAGTACTGGACCATGTCGTTGCGCTCGGGCTCACCGTGCACCAGAACGTCGTAGCCGAGCTCTTCCTGCAGGTCGACGACGCCCTTGGTCTCGTCCTTCATGAGCTGCTCGTCGTTCAGGTCGCCCTTGATGTTGCGGGCACGTGCGGACCGGATCTCTGACGTCTGTTGGAAGGAACCGATGGTGGTGGTGGGCAGCGGCGCCAGCTGGAGTGTTTCTTCCTGGGCGGCTTCTCGGACGGAGTACTCCGGGCGGGTGAATTCGGCAGCCGTGAGGGCTGCGGTGCGGGCACGGACGTCTGCACGGCGCACTCCTTCGGCGGCGGCGCGGGAAGCGATCACGCGGCTGGCCTCGTCGATGGCGGGCTGGAAGGCGGCAGGGTCCGTCAGCAGCCCGGCGAGAGTCTTGACCTCAACTGCCTTCTGGTCCGCGAAAGCCAGCCAGCTGCGCAGTTCAGCGGAAAGCTTTGTCTCTTCCTCGACGTCGTGGGGGACGTGCTGCGTGGAGGTGGAGGTGGAGACTGACACGTTGGCGAAGCCTTGGACAGCAGCAGGTAAGCGTGGTCAGCTGGCGAGCTGGCTCCGGACGGCCTGCTGCCGTCGGCTGTGCCGTGGAAGGGCCAGCTTGTCCAGCACTTCGAGCGCGCTCTGGTGTTCGTTGAAGGTGTAGATGTGGATGCCCGGAGCGCCGGCATGCAAGGCAGCATTGGCAAGGTCGACGGTCGCGTCGACGCCGATGTGCAGTCGCTCGAGGTCGCTGTCAGCCGAAGCTAGCCTGGACTTGAGCTCAGGGGCGGGTTCCACACCGGTCAATTCGCTTAGGCGGTTGAGCCGGCGGAGGCTGGTGAGCGGCATGACGCCGGGAATGATCGGGATCGTCACCCCTGCGCGGCGGGCCCTGGTGAGGAGGTCTGCGTACTGGTCCGCAGGGAAAAACACCTGGGTGATGGCAAAGTCGGCGCCGGAACGCTGCTTGGCCAGCAGCACCTCGACGTCGTGCTCCTCGCTGGGCGATTCCGGATGGCGGGCGGGGTATGCCGCGACGCCAACGGCAATCTTTCCGGCACATAGCAAGGCCGACCGTCGCTGCTCCACCTTGCGGATGAGCTCGATCAGGTCCTGGGCGTAACGCAGCGACCCATCGGTAGTCTGGCCGTCCTTGGGCAAGTCGCCGCGAAGGGCAAGGATGCCGCGTACGCCGGTGTCCAGCAGCTAACCGATGATCCCTGCCAGTTCCTGCGGCGTGTTGCCGACGCAGGTGAGGCGGGCCAGGGGCCGAAGCGTGGTTTGCAGCAGGAGGCGGTTGATAAGTTCGACGGCGGTGTCCCGGTTGGAGCCGCTCGCCCCGTACGTGATGGAGACGTAATCCGGCCCGGTCGTATCAAGTTCACGGATGGTGGTCCACAGGGTTTCCGCCGCAGCCGGCGAACGGGGCGGGAACAACTCGTAGGACAGCGCAACGGGAGCTGCATCGGAAAGATTTGGGTGTGTGTCAATAAGGCTCGGTGGCGACATTTGCGTCCTTGGCTTTGGGCCATTGGGGGCTGCTTGCAACGGATGTGACGGCAGTCCGGCAATGAATTTGAGTTTGGGGAACACGAAGAAACTTCACAGGACGCAGCCGCGACTGTTATGCCTGGATCGAAGTTTTCTGTGAGCAAATGTCAGGCCCACATGGGGGCACCCACACCCTCCGGAACGGAGGATCGCTGACACATCACCGCGGTAACACATAAAGACTCTATTAGCGGCCGGGAGAGCGTTGCAAGTGTGGCTCCGAATTAAGACGCAGTCTCACGCCCTCTTTCTGCCGTGCAACTGAATAATCTTCGTCAACCGTCCAGTCCCAGTCACCCCGCCGGCCCTGCCCGTCCAAGCACCTGGACTGTCGGATTCTTCTTCGCGTTTCGCGCTAGGGGCCTTCCGCCGGCAGGAACACCGCCTGTTTTCCAGCGTGTGCCGGGCAACGCTGGTGCAGTGGAGGCGTACTCATGGTCCGTCGGTGTTCTTAGCAGCACGGCGTGGCGGGCTCCGGGGATCGGGAGTGGTCTGGCTGACCAGCCGGGTGTTTCTTTGGTGTGGTTGCAGGCTTCGCAGAGGCCCTGGCCGTTGCCGGCGCTGGTGGGTCCGTCTTTGTGCCAGGGGATGATGTGGTCGTCGTGGCGGATCGGCGCGTCACAGTACGGGGTCCGGCAGACATCGTCCCTGACCTGGATAAAGCGGCGGAGTCCGGGCGGGAAGAGCCGGGCCCGTGAATCCATCGCTACCAGCTCCCCGGTGCCCGGCGCGGTGTAAAGCCGCCGGACCCAGGTCTTCAGCTCTTCGCCTCCCGCCGGGCCCGCAACAGCAATTCTTCTTGCCCATTCGGCGGGGACGGTGCCGTAGCCGGCCAGGCGGGCCGGTTCGCTGTCGCCTTGGAGGAGGGTGCGGTCGGTCATGACGAGCTGGATTTCGATGCTGCTGACCCCGCCCTCAATGCCGGTGGCTCTTTCAACGAGGGTGTCGGCCATGATCTGGCCCTTGCCCCGCTCATCTCCCGCAGCCCTCAGCGTGTCGGCTTCCTTGACCAGCGCGGCATAGACGGCCACGCCCTGGGCGACGGGCAGCAGCGCGGTCACCCGCGCCATGGTGTCCGGCGCCGGGCGCAACGACACGGTCCGTTCGTTCACCGCATGGCTGGCCCGGTTGGCCACCGACCGCGGGTCCCTCCGGTACGCCGCGGCCTTGACGGCGGAGATGACGGCCCGGTCACCGGCGCCGTCGAAGGTGCCGGTGTCGGCGGCGAGTTCCTCATCCACCGCGGCCCGGTCCTCCACCGACAGGCACACTGTCTCCCTGACAATCAGCGTGGTCCGCCACTCATTCAACCGTCCGGACCGGAACGCCGCATACGTCCGCGGCATCCCGGTCAGGGCCCTGGCCAGGCCAAGGAGCCTTCCGCCGCGGGCCGGGGACTCCCGCCGCGCCAACGCCACCTGCGCGCCCACCCCGGCGCCCTGCTCCTTCGCAGGGACACCCGCCGCGGCCTGCTCCCGCTGCTGCTGCAGATCAAAAGCAACAGTGACCTCGGCCTGCCGCGCCGCCGCCAGCGCCTTCACATCCTCAAGCTGCCGCAGCTGATCGACCATCCCCGCACCATCAGACGCGACAGGCACAGCAGCCAGAAGCCTCAAGGCATCAGCAACAGTCAGGGGTGGCAGCAAGGGACACACCACGGTGCCCACCTCCCTCAACCGCTGCCCCAAACGCCTCCATGAACAAAGTCTTCCAGCAGGCACCGACAAAACCGGCCAGGCAAAAGCCCTATGTGGAAAACCAAAGGCGGAGGCCTGTGCTGTGGCGACCAGCCGGCGTCGTGCGTACAGAAAGAGCACCCCGAACAGACCTGGGAGCTGTTATTTGATGACGCGCAGCAGGAGTTCGTAATGCTCGCGCTCTGATCCCTTACGTACGCTGGGCGGGTAAACAATGGCTTCAATACGTACCAGTCCCCAGGCTGCTTCGGCGTCGGATGAGACAGCATTCATTACCCTCGTACAGTTCTCCGCCTGCTCATTCGCTTCCGGGGTGTAGTTGGACCTCCGGACGATAACCCTGTAACCCGAGTCCGTCAGCAGCTGGTGCAGACCGTCGCAGCTTACTGGTTCCATGCCGAGGTCCCACTTCTGCTCCAGTACCGGGCATGCCGGAACCAAACAAGCGTGCCTGTCATATTGCAGTGTTTCGTGATCGCTGACGAGCTTCCACTCCGGCTTTGCCTTGAACTGATGTGCAACGGATCGCATGTAGGGGGGAGCTTCCTGACCACTCAGGTGAACGCCCATGGCGAACACTGAAAACAACTCAGCGCTGAGAACCAGAGCAGCGAAACTGCCAGCCCACCACATCAGGACCCTGCGCCCTTTCCGTTTCTTGGGAGCTGTTTGTGTCTGCCCGGGGTCATGAGTCATTGTCAGTCCTTCCGCTCCCGGCTACCACGGCCTGTCAGGTCCGGATCCGTAATCCGTGTCCTTGAGATACTCCTCGCGTTCCCGCCCGGAGTTGCGTTCGCGCTGGGCCTGCCGGGCGTTCTCTTCGAGCTGCTCCAGCTGGCTCTGCTGTGCAGCTTCCTCTTCGGGTGCCTCTTCCTGCGGCCGCTCGCCGGGCGCTTCTGCCGGAGACGCGGCGGCTGCCAACTTGTCGTTCAGGCGCTCTTCCGCCTGGAGATGCTATCCACCACCCGCTGCGCCCGCGGCAGTTCCGCCGGTTCTATCCTTGCGGACGCACTCGTTTGAAGCACTCTTCATCCCCCCTGGTGGCTGTTCATGGCCGCGCTCGGCGGACGGCTGCACCCCGCCGCCATCCTATCCAAGACCAGGCTGCTGAACCCGGCTATGGGGACCCCTCCCCATGGAACGCTGGCAGGTCTATCCTTTTGCCATGATTGAGCTTCCAGCGAGTTACAAGGAGTTCCTTGCTGACAAGAACGAGATGTTCGTCAGCACCGTGAGGCCGGTCCTGATGCAGTCCGCGGCGGACAAACTGCATGGGGTCCGGGTCACCTACAACCCCGGCTCCACCGGACACCAGGCCCACCTGGACGACAGCATCCCCTATGGCGTAGTGGTCGAGGACATCGACTAGCAGGGGTTATCCCCGCACCGCTCCGGACAGGGCAAAAGAGCTTCCGGCACCTTTTGACACGATGACGTACAACGCCAGTACCGGAAGTGAATACAGGATGGAGAAGGCGGCCAGCTGGCCGTACGCAACTGCTCCGTGCTGGCCAAAAAAGCTGTAGATGGAGACGGCTGCGGGCTGCCGCGCCTCGGACAGCAGCAGCACGAACGGCACAAAGAAGTTCCCCCACGCCTGGATGAAAGTGAAGATGAACACCACGCCCAGGCCCTGGCGCATCAGCGGCAGCACGATGGTGCGGAGCGCGGCCATCCTTGAAGCCCCGTCCACCCACGCGGCCTCCTCGAGGGACAGCGGCACGCTGTCCATGAAGTTCTTGGTCATCCAGATGGCCATGGGAAGCGTTGTGGTGGCCATAAAAAAGATCGTGGCCGGCATGGAGTCCAGCAGTTCCAGCTGGACGAAGAGGCCGTACACGGGCACCATGATGGCGGTAACCGGCAGGCAGGTGCCGAACAGGACGGCATAGAGGAACGGGGTGTTGAACCTGGAGCGGTAGCGGGACAGCGGGTAGGCGGCCAGCACGGCCGCCGCCAGCGTGACGGCGCCGGTTCCCGCGGACAGCACCAGGCTGTTCCACAATGGCTGGAAAAGCAGTTCCGGGGTCATGATGGCAGCGAAGTTGTCCAGGCCCGGCCTGAGGGGCACCCTTGTTTCGTGGCCCGCCTCCGGATCCAGCGACCCCAGGACAAGCCACAACAGGGGCAGCAGGAAACACGCACCCACGAGCAGCAGGGCGGCATCAGCGGCCGTGGTGCTCCTGTTCCCTTCGGGACGGAGCACCGGTGCCCCTCCGGGCCGCCTTGTCCGAACGGGCGCGGTCATGGGCGCGGTTCCTTCAGCAGGCGGATGTACACGGCGCCGAACACCGCGCCGATCAGGATGAGCACGGACGCCACTGCCGTCCCGTACCCGATGTCGCCGAATTTGAAGGCCTCCGTGTAGGCCAGGACGGGCAGGGTGGCGCTGGCGTTCGCGGGACCGCCGGCGGTCATCACCCACACCAGGGTGAATACGGCCAGGGTCTGCAGGGTGATGAGCATCAGGTTGGTGGCGATGCTGCCCCTGATGATGGGGAGGGTGATGAAAAGCAGCCGTTGCCAGCTCCGCGCGCCGTCCATTTGCGCTGCCTCGGAAATTTCGGCGGGGACGTCGTTGAGTGCGGCCCGGTAGACAAGCATGGAAAAGGCGGTGCCGCGCCAGGTGTTGGCCAGCATTACCGCCACCATCGGGAAGGCGTACAGCCACTCCGGCCGGCCGAGCCCCAGGCTGCCGAGCAACTGGTTCAACGTACCGTCCTTGCTGAAGTACGCGTAGGCGGCAAAAGCGGCCACAATCTCCGGCAGAACCCAGGCGGCCACCACGGCGGTTCCCACCAGCGACGATACGGCGGGCCGGGCCCGGCGCATCAGGAGGGCGATCAAAAGGCCCAGCAGGTTCTGGCCGATCACGGCCGAGCCCCCTACGAACAGCACTGTGAGCCCGAGGGAGAGCGGGAAGGCCGGATCAGCCAGCAACCGCTGGTAATTCTCCAGCCCCACCCATTCCGGGCTTCGGGCACTGCGGCCGGTCAGCCCGGCGTTGGTCAGTGATGCCTGGAATGCCCAGACCACAGGGCCGGCCAGGAACACGAGCAGGAGCAGGACAGCAGGAAGGACCGGCAGGTAGCGGACCAGCTGCCGTGTCCTGTGATCAGGCTGCACCGGTTATTTCCGGATGGTCTTGTCGGCACCCACAATGTCCGTGACGGCCGCGTCGTAGTCGACGGCGGCCTCCTCCGGCGTGCGGCTCCCGGTAATCACCGCTTCGGTCGCCTCCTGCACGGCGGCGGAGATGCGGGGATAATCGGAGGTTGCCGGGCGGTAGCGGGTCACGGAAACAAGCTCCGAGACAGCCTTCACGAAGGGGTTGGCGCCCTGGTAGCCGGGGTCGTCGGCCACATCCGAGCGGACGGCGATCTGTGAGCTTTCCACGGTGAAGGCGAGGGAGTTTTTCTCGTTCAACGCCGTGGTGAGGAACTTGAATGCCAGGTCCGGATCTTTGGTTTCCGCGCCCACCGCAAGGGTCCAGCCGCCGGACATGCTTACTGCACCGGGAGCCTCGCCGTTCTGCGTCGGGAACGGGGCAACGCCCATCTCCTGTTCGTAGGCCGGCCACGCGTAGTTGCCGCCCTCCTGCCAGAACGACGGCGCGTATGAGCCTTCCACGGTGGCGCCCAGTTTCCCGTTAGGGAACCATTCACCGAACACCTTCTTCCAGACGTTCGCGTCCAGCGCCTCGGCCGGGGTCACGGCGAGCCGCTCGTCGTAGAGAGTCTTGAGGAAGGCCAGGGAATCCTGGAAACCGGCGGAGCCTACCACCCACTTCTTCGATTCCTCGTCGTAGAGGCTGGATCCGGTGCCGTACAGGAGCTCGTAAAACCCCTGCATGACGGTCCCTTCCCCCGTACCCTTGCCCGCGTACATGTTGAACGGGATGACCGACGGGTCGTTGGCCTTGATTTTCCTGGCCGTGTCGAGGATGTCCTGCCAGCTGCGCGGCTGCCAGGGGTCGCTGACGCCGGCGGCGGCCAGGACCTTCTTGTTGTACCAAATGGCCCGGGTGTCGGTGCCCAGCGGCACCGCGTACGTGCCGCCGTCGTCCGCTTTTCCGGCCGCCTTCGCGGCGTCGTCGTATTTCTCCCAGTCCGCCCAGCCTTCCAGGTGGGGGTCAAGCTTCAAGAGGTAGCCGGCGTCGACGTCGGAGCGCACCTTGAACGTGTCCTCGTAGAACACGTCGGGCGCAGTGGAAGGCGAGCGCAGGGCGAGGGCCAGCTTGGTGCCGTAGTCGTCATCGTTGCCCTGGATGGGCTGCAGCTCAACGGTGACGCCCTGGTTGGCTGCTTCGAACTCCTGTTTTGCGGCCTGGAACATGGTGTCCAGGACGGTGAATGAATCGGTCTTCTGGTAAACCACCTTGAGCGTTTTTGTCCCCTCGTCAGGGGTGCCGGGAGAGCACGCCGACAGGACTAGCACCGCGGAAGCGATCAGGGACAGTGTCTTCAGGGCCCGGCGCATGATGCTCCATTCGGTACAAGGCTGCGGACCCCGTTGTCAGCGGGCCCCAGCCGCGGCAATATGCACATGCTAGATGGGCACCGTGTTGCAGGCAAGGCACCCGGCCGGCGCGCCGGTCAGGTCTCCAGCAGGAGCCGCTGCGCTCGTGGGGCAAGGGTGTGTTCCAGGACCAGCGACGCGGCACCGATGGCACCCACGTCTTCGCCGACGCCGGTGCCCACCACTTCGATGGGATGGATCAGCCGGGCCGCGCTGTGAGCGTCCAGCAGCGCCGGCACCTTCCGCAGGAACCGCTCGGCCATTCCGCTCCAGAAGGGCCCGCCGAAGACCACACGCTCCACATCCAGGGTGTTGGTGACCACCGAAACCGCCCGGGCAACCAGCACGGCCGACTTGTCGATGATGGCGGCGGCCCGGTCATCCCCCTGGTCCGCCAGCTCGCAGAGCCGGGCGAAGCTTTGCTGGATTTCGGCGCCGCTGTTTCCGGAACGGGAGCCGTCCAGGATGCCCGCCGCCTCGGCTTCGGCCACGAGGACCTGGGGAATGCAGGATGATTTCACGCAGCCGCGCAGCCCGCAGTCGCACGGCGGCCCGTCCGGGTCCACAACGATGTGGCCGATCTCCCCGGCATTGCCGGACGTCCCCCGCACCACCTCGTCGTTGAGCACGATGCCGCAACCGATGCCGGTGCCCATGTACATGAACACGAAGCTGCCGGCGCCGCTGGGCCCGCCGGCCCAGGTCTCGGCGACGGCGGCGCTGGTGACGTCCTTGTCCACGAGGACCGAATAGCCGGTGGCGTCGGACAGCGCGTTGCGCAGTTCCACCCGGTCCCAGCCCGGGAGCAGCGGCGGATCCACCACGGTTCCGTTGTCCAGGTCGATGGGACCGGGGGCGGCGACGCCAAGGCCTGCGATCCTCTCCCGGTCCACGCCGGAATCGGCCACCAGCTGGTTGATCTCGCCGGCGATCGTCCTGATGACGGTGGAAGGATCATTCCCTCCAGGTGTCCTGATCCTCGAGTGGTGCACCACGGCTCCCACCAGGTCCAGGACCACGAAGGTGCTGACGGCGGGATCGAGATGGACCCCCAGGGCGTACATTCCGCCGGGGTTGAGCCGGAGGATGGTGCGTGGTTTGCCGGGACCGCTGCCTTCCTTGCCGGCTTCGACGATGAGGTTCTGGTCGAGGAGGCGGCGGGAGATGTTCGAGATGGTCTGCGGCGACAGGCCCACGATCTGTGCCAGTTCCACACGGCTCAGCCCGCCGGAGGTCCGGCGGATCGCATCGAGGATCACTGTGAGGTTGAAGTCGCCCATCCTGGGCAGGTTGGTTCCGCGCCTCGTTGAGGTTTGGCGGATCTCGGTCACGGTGTCCCCTAAACTTCTTCGGCCACGTGGTTGTGGTGCTGCTTGAATGCTACGTTACGCCCGCGCGCAGACCCATAGGGCACGGCGCCGGCGCGGCGAGGCTTGCGCATACCTTTACCGGACATCGCGTTTGATGCTCCGTGTCACCAGGAATTTGGGGTTTTGGCCCTCCACCGCGGTTGGACCGACCTGCCGCTGCAGGGCCGGCAGGTACGGCAGGTGGCTGTTGAAGACTGTCCACAGCTCGCCCGCCGGAGCCAGCACCCTTCGGGCGGCTTCGATCATTTTCAGCCCTGCGCCTGCGTGGACGCCCGCGCCAACATGGAACGGCGGGTTGAGCAGGACCAGGTCCGCGCTGCCGGTTTCAGCGGTGCTAAGCGCGTCGTCCTGCAGGACCGTGATGCGGGCGTCCAGCCCGTTCAGGCGGGCGGTGGCTGCTGCCGACGCGACGGCGGCGGCGGACTGGTCCGTGGCCGTCACCGACGAGCCCGGCGAACGCCGCGCGTACATGGCGGCGAGGATCCCGGTGCCGCAGCCCAGGTCGATGGCGTGCCGGGCGGCCTTCATCGCGGGCAGGAAGGTCAGCAGGTACCTGGTGCCGATATCCAGTCTGGGGCCGGCGAAGACCGCCCCGTGGGCCGCGACTTCCAGGTCCAGTTCGGCGAGATGTTCGATGACGGGAAAGCGGTCCGGCCCAGGGCTTACCCTCGGGCCGGTGGCAAGGATGATCCGCGACTTCTGGCGGGCCAGCTGCGGCTGGACCGACTGGAAGTACCGCTCAAGGACTGCATTCATGCCCAGGGACATGTGCTTCATCCGGCCGCCGGCAAGCACTGTTATGCGTTCGGGAGCGTGCCTGGCGATGGCGGCGGCAATCTCCTCCAGCTCGGCCAGGGTCTTTGGCAGCTGCAGGAGGATGACATCCGCGCCGGCGAGCAGACCTCGGCCGAGCGGCAACTGCTCGAAGGCCGGCACCCTGGCCGCGCCGCCGTCGTTCCCGTCCCTGGCAACCCAAAGGTCCGCGTTGAGGCGAAGGGCCCGCTCCCCTGTGATGAGGTCCTGGTGCACGCGTACGGCCGCAGGTCCGAGCGCTTCCAGCGCGCCCAGTGTGAGGGCGCCGTAGCGGTCACCGATAACTGCCACCGTGCTGCCGGACGGCACCATGCCTGCCGCGGTATCCAGGAGCAGCCGATCCGTGGCATCCCAGGCCTGGAGGTTGGGGGCTTCCACGTCGGGCCGCCGCCTGAGCACCCGGAAGACATCGTCGAGACTGTTTTCTGCCACCTGCTGCCTGCCGCCTTCTTCCAATGCTTGCCCGGTTCTGCTGGTCCCGGGGCTCAGCCCCACGTTACCGGGTCAGCGGGGACTGCGATGCCGGGCAGTTTCAGGATGGCGGCCACCGCGGCGCGGCCGGCCCGGTTCGCGCCGATGGTTGACGAGGAAGGGCCGTAGCCCACCAGGTGGATCCGCGGTTCGCCCCCGACCTGCGTCCCGTCCATGGTGATTCCCCCGCCTGGCCCGCGCAGGTGAAGCGGCGCCAGGTGTTCGAGCTCGGCACGGAAACCCGTCGCCCAGAGGATGACGTCCGCCTTGAGGAAGTTCCCGCCGGCGAGACGGACACCGTCGGGTTCGATGGCGGTGAACATCGGCTGCCGGTCGAGGGCACCGCGGGCCGCAGCCGCACGCAGGGCAGGCGTCCAAATCAGTCCGGTCACGGACACCACGCTTTGTGGCGGCAGGCCCTTCCGGACTCGTTCCTCCACCAGCGCGACGGCGTCATGGCCGGCCTGCATGTCGAACTCCGTATCGCGCCAAACTGGTTCCCGCCGGGTGAACCAGCTGGTGGTGGTCACCTGCGATATTTCATCCAGCAGCCCAACGGCCGAGATCCCGCCGCCCACAACAATGACGTGCTCGCCGATGAATTCTTCGGCGGCGACGTAGTTGGCGACGTGGAGCTGCCGGCCACGGAAGGTGGACTGGCCCGGATAGATGGGCCAGAACGGACGTGTCCAGGTGCCGGTGGCGTTGACCACGGCCCGTGCGGTCCAGTCTCCGGCAGACGTGGAGATCCTCAGCATGCCGGCAGGGTTGCTGTCCTCCCGGCTGACGGCATGCACCTTAACGGGACGGCGGACGGACAGTCCCAATTCCTCCTCGTAGTCCCGGAAATACCTGGTGAGGAACTCGGAACTCGATTCGCGCGGGTCCACGGCGGGTTTCGCGATGCCGGGGAGATCGCTGATGCCGTTGACGGTGGCCATCCGCAGGCTCTTCCACCGGTGCCGCCATGCACCGCCGGGGCCTTGCTCGGCGTCGAAGACTTCGAAGGCAAGGCCGCGCCGCTGAAGATGGTAGGCAGCCGAAAGTCCGGCCTGACCCGCACCTATCACCACCACACCGGTCCGGGCTGAATCCACTCCCCCATGATAGTCGGGCGGGATGTTCCGGCCTTAGGGTTGGCGCATGGGAAACCGCACCGCCGCTGCCAGGCTCGCGAAGGCCTTGGCAATCATCCTGGACACTGAGGGAATACCACTGCGCCTCCGGGCCTGGGACGGTTCCGAGGCCGGACCGGAGGACGCACCGGTGGTGGAGTTCCGGTCACGCCGCGCCCTGCGCCGGATGCTCTGGTCCCCCGGCCAGCTCGGCCTGAGCCGCGCCTATGTGGCCGGTGACATCGACACCCCGGGTGACGTTTTCGAAGCCTTTGCCGCGTTGAGTTCCGCCGGCAAGTTTGCCCGGCCGGGGCCTTTCCGGCCGCCCACAGCCGCTAAGCTTTTGGCCCTGGTGGGTACGGCCATCCGGCTCGGAGCCGTGGGGCCCAATCCTGCAGCCCCGCCGGAGGAGGTCAGGCGCATCCACCGTAAGGGCAGGCTGCACTCCCGCCGCCGGGACTCAGCCGCCATCTCGCACCATTACGACGTCGGCAACGACTTCTACGCCCTGGTGCTCGGATCCTCGATGGTCTACTCCTGCGCCCTTTGGCCCGGGGACAGCGACGGGATGCTGGCTGCCGGCGACGGCGGAACGATTGCGGCCGGACTCGATGCCGCCCAGGAAGCAAAGTTGGACCTCGTGTGCCGGAAGCTGGGCCTGGAACCCGGAATGCGCGTGCTGGACGTGGGCTGCGGCTGGGGCAGCTTGGCCCTTCACGCGGCCGGCAGGTATGGCGCCAGCGTGGTGGGAGTGACCCTTTCCTCGGAGCAGGCCATCCTGGCGCGGAAGCGTGCTGCGGACGCCGGGCTGACGGACAAGGTGGACATCCGGGTGCAGGACTACCGGGATGTCCGCGACGGGCCCTTCGATGCCATCAGTTCAATCGGCATGTCCGAACATGTGGGGCGGGCGCAAACACCCGGATACGCCGCGGCACTGTTTGCACTCCTGCGTCCCGGCGGCAGGCTGCTCAACCACGCCATCTCGTGGAACGCCGGGCCTGCCAGCTCCGACCCGGACTCCTTCATCCCGCGATACGTCTTCCCCGACGGCGAGATGATCAGCCTGGGCGAGATGGTGACTGCGCTTGAGTCGGCAGGGTTCGAGGTATTGGACGTCGAGGCGCTGCGCCGGCACTACGCCCTGACCCTGCGGGCATGGGTCCGGCGGCTGGAAGAGAACTGGGACCGGGCCGTTGAACTGACCAGCCCCGGCCGGGCGCGGGTGTGGCGGCTGTATATGGCCTCAAGTGCGCTGGGTTTCGAGAACAACCTGACCGGTGTCAACCAGGTCCTGGTACGGCGTCCGGGTGGAAACGAGCCGCCCCTGCGACGTACCGGCTGGCTCTGAAGGCCCGGGATAAAGGAAAGAGGAACCATCCGTAGCCGGATGGTTCCTCTTCCATGTTTGGTGGAGCTGAGGGGACTCGAACCCCTGACCCCCTGCATGCCATGCAGGTGCGCTACCAGCTGCGCCACAGCCCCATACATTGTTGGTGCGGACCACTTCCGCAGAATCTTGTGATTCCACCGGATGTTCCGGTGGAGCTGAGGGGACTCGAACCCCTGACCCCCTGCATGCCATGCAGGTGCGCTACCAGCTGCGCCACAGCCCCAATTCCTGCTGCTCCTGGGAGTTTCCCTTCCGGACCTCCCCGGAGCAACTCAAATATCTTAGAACAGCGCTTCCGAAAATTCCAAATCGGGAATATTCCGCGTGTTCGTGCCGGATTATTCGGTGTCGGAAGCTGCAGCGGCCTTTGCGGATGCGTCGTCGCCGAGCTGCAGGTCAACAACCGGGCAGTCCTTCCAGAGGCGCTCAAGGGCGTAGAAGACCCGATCCTCCTCGTGCTGGACGTGGATGACAATGTCCGAGTAATCCAGCAGTACCCAGCGGCCACCCGAACGGCCTTCGCGGCGCACGGGCCGAAGGTCTTTCTTGGCGAGCTCTTCCTCGATGCCGTCCACGATGGCGTTCACCTGGCGTTCGCTCGGGGCGGAGGCGATGAGGAAGACGTCGGCCAGTGCCAGCCGGTCGCTCACGTCGAGGGCCACAATGTCCTGGGCGATCTTGTCCGCCGCTGCCTTGGCGGCAGTGCGGGCTATGGCGATGGAAGTGTCTGATGCAGACAATGGGACTCCTTGGTGGTGTGAAAAGTTTTGGTGCCGGCCGGTTAGCCGGAGATGCCGCTGACAATCAGGAGAATGCCTGAGACCAGCGCGACAATGCCGAAGAGCAGGACGCAGATCTGCAGGATGCGGTTCCGCTTTGCCCGTGCCAGCCCTGCGGTGGCGGCGTCGAGCGGATCAAGGCCGTAAGCCGAGCTTGCCGGGATCCGGGGCAGGTCCTCGATGAGGTCCTCGTGCTGGTTCTCCGGAAAGACGACGGGTTTGGGGCGGGTGGCTGCGCGCGCGGCGGCCTCCGCCCTGGCGATGACCTGGGAGCGGCCCGACGCGGCCTCGGGCGTGGCCGTGTTGGAACGGCTCGCAGGGCGCCGCTTCGCCGCCCCCGAATGGACCTTCGAACCCGGCTGGACCTTCGAACCGGGCTTGACCTTCGAACCCGGGCGCGTGGTCACAGGAACATGCGAGGTTGCCGGCGGCTTCATCACCGGCCGGTCAACGCCGGGCACCTGCACGAACTCCAGCGGGGTGACCATCGCCAGATTGTCCGCAGTGGACGGTGACGGACGGTCCCTGGCTGCCGGCGCCCTGCCGGTTGCATCCCTTGCGGCCGGATCCTTTGCCGGAGCCACCGGCGTACCGGCCTGTTCGGCAAGCTTTTGTTTCGCAATGGCGCGCCGGTTCATCACCGCTGCGCGTTCGGCGAGGGCGATCTGTTCCGCGAGGATGTCGGGGTCGACGGCCTCGGGGTCCAGGGACGCGATGTGCTCCATCTTGGCGAGCTGGTTCTTGGCCTGCTCGGCGATGAGTGCGCGGGCCGCCAGGGCCTGTTCAACAGTCATGCCCTGCGGACCGGCGCCTGGGCCTGCTGCCGGCTTCTTCTCTGCTGCCGGCGCCTTGGCCTGGGGCTCGCGGGAGTCACCAGCCGCCCGTTGACCGGACGCGTTGCCTCCTGCAGGAGCAGCGGGCTGTCCGGCTGCAGGCCCGGAAGCCGGCGCCACGACAGGGTTGGCTGCCGTCAGGGCCTGTTCCTTCAGCTGCTGCAGCCGCAACTGGCGCCGGGTGGGCGGACCACCTCCGGCGAGCTGCCCCTCTTTTTCCTCAAGTTCCTTGATGGTGCGCAGCGCAGCGCGGTCCCTGGCACGGATCTGGGAGGACCGCTGGGTATGGGTGCTTTCGGCCGCGCCGGCGGCCTCAGGCTTGCCGGCGGCAGGGACTGCGGGAGGACGGTCCGCGGGCGGGGCCGCCTGCTGGGCGTCCCTTGCCTTGCGGAGTTCCCGACGGCTAAGGATAGGGGGCTGTTCCTGGCTCATTGAGGACTCATTCAGTACTGGCTGGTTCGCGTGCTTCTGAGGACGGCCCGTTCCCGCCCGCGGGCTGGGCGTAGAGGCCGTACTTGGCGATGTACTGCACCACCCCGTCCGGCACCAGGTACCAGACGGGATTGTTCGCGGCCACGCGCGTCCGGCAGTCCGTGGAGGAGATCGCCATGGCCGGCACCTCGAGCAGGCTGACGTCGTCCCGTCCCATGCCGTCGAGGACATGACCGGGACGGGTCACGCCGACAAAATGGGCCAGGGACCACAGCTCGTCAATGTCCTTCCAGGACAGGATCTGGGCCAGTGCGTCCGCGCCGGTGATGAAGAACAGGTCCGCATCAGGGCGCTGTGCCCGCAAGTCGCGCAGGGTGTCGATCGTGTAGGTGGGCCCGGGCCGGTCGACGTCTACGCGGCTCACCGTGAACCGCGGGTTGGAAGCGGTGGCGATAACCGTCATCAGGTACCGGTGTTCGGGCTCACTGACCTTCTTGTGGGACTTCTGCCACGGCTGGCCGGTGGGGACGAACACCACCTCATCCAGGTCGAATTCGGCAGCCACCTCGCTGGCGGCGACCAGGTGGCCGTGATGGATGGGATCGAACGTCCCGCCCATCACGCCCAGGCGCAGCCTGCGGTTGGAACCGTTGTGGCGTAGAACGCGGGAAATGTTAGTGGCCCTGCCCGTGATCGTGCTTGTTCGGGTGCTGGCGGTGCGGATCCGCGTGCTCTTCAGTGGGAGCGTGGCGGTTGCCCAGGTTGGTGTAAGACAGCGTGACGAACATCAGGACCAGCAGGATGGCGAACATCACCACACCGAAGACCCACGGCTCAGCCCACAGCGGCGCGAGTTCGTGTTCTCCGCCTTCGGCGACGGTTGTGGCGATCTGCTGGAACAGCATGTTCTCCCCTAGGGTTCAAGGTTTGGAGGCAGCGGAAGTTTCCGCAGCCTTCTGGCGTCTGGTCTATGTTACCGCGTCGCTACGCGCGGACCTGGCCTTCGCCCTGCACGATCCACTTGGTGGTGGTCAGTTCGGTCAGGCCCATGGGCCCGCGGGCGTGCAGCTTCTGCGTGGAGATGCCCACCTCCGCGCCCAGGCCCAGTTCACCGCCGTCGGTAAACCGGGTGGACGCGTTGACGATGACCGCTGCGGAGTCCACCTCGGTAATGAAGCGTTCGGCGTTGGACAGGTTGTTGGTGAGGATGGCTTCGGTGTGTCCGGTGGACCAGGTGCGGATGTGCTTGACGGCCTCGTCCAGGCTGTCCACCATGGCCACGGCCAGGTCAAGGTCCATGTATTCCGTCCCCCAGTCCTTGTCGGTGGCAGGCTCGGACTCAATGCCGGCGGGAAGCGCGGCGCGGATGCGTTCGTCCGCGTGCAGCCGGACGCCTGCCTTGGCCAAAGCGGTGGCGACGGCGGGAAGCACCGTGGAACCCGAGTGCACCAGGAGCGTCTCAACGGTGTTGCAGACGCCGGGCCGCTGGGTCTTGGCGTTGAGAAGGATCTCCACTGCCATCTCCTCACCGGCGGATTCATCGATGAAGATATGGACGTTGCCCTCCCCCGTCTCGATGACGGGGACGGCGGAGTTGTTGACGACGGTCTGGATAAGGTCGCGTCCGCCCCGCGGAATCAGCACGTCCACGCGGCCGCGGGCGCGCATCAGCACGTTTGCACCTGCCCTTCCGTACTGGTCTACGGTCTGCACGGCATCCGCGGGCAGGCCCACGGATTCCAGCGCCTCGCGCAGCACCCGCACCAGCACTGCGTTGGTGTTCTCGGCAGCGCTGCCCCCACGGAGGATCACGGCGTTGCCGCTCTTGAGCGCCAGCCCGGCGATGTCAACGGTGACGTTGGGGCGGGCTTCGTAGATCGCGGCCACCACGCCCATGGGCACGTTGACCTGGCGCAGGCGGAGCCCGTTGGGCAGGGTTTGCCCGCGGACCACGTTGCCCACGGGATCGGGAAGGCTTGCCAGGTTTTCGAGTGCGGCCACCAGTCCGGCGATGCGTGCTTCGGTCAGGGTCAGCCGGTCCAGCAGGGCGGTGGAGGTGCCGTTGGCCCTGCCGGCGGCCACGTCCTGGGCGTTGGCAGCCAGGATGGCCTGGGTGTTCTCCTGCAGGGCTTTGCCGACGGCGCGCAGGGCGCGGTCCTTCCAGGCACGGTTGGCCATGGCCATCCGGCGGGCGGCGTGCCGCGAACGGTCCGCGATGGCGTGGACGCCGGCCTGGATGTCCGCTTCCGCGGCAGCAGCCCCGGCTGATTCCGGCGCTGCTGCGGGCGTGACCGGCTGTGCGCCGGCGGCGGCAGCGTCTACGGAATTTTCAGCAGAGTTGGAGATCAGGGCCTCAGTCATGGTTCAAGTTTAGGCGAGCCGGCAGGTCAGACCAGAACCAGGTCGTCAACATGAACAACTTCGCGGTCGTAGCCGCTGCCCAGTTCCTCCCCCAGGTCCCGGGTGGAACGGCCCAGCATCCGGGGCAGCTCCTCGGAGGAATAGTTCACCAGGCCGCGGGCAACGACAGTACCGTCGGCACTGGCAATCTCGACGGCGTCACCCGCTTCAAAGTCGCCCCGCACCGCCGAGATACCGGCCGGCAGCAGGGACGTGCGGTGGTGCCGCACGGCGCGGACTGCGCCGTCGTCCAGCACCAGCCGGCCCTGGACGGAGGCCACGTGCGCGAGCCAAAGGAGCCGGACAGGCTTGCGGGCGCCGTTGACAGTGAACCAGGTGCCCACGTCCTCCCCGTTCAGCGCGGCGGCCGCGTTGGGGGTGGAAGTCACCACCGCATGGATGCCCGAACCTGCCGCCATGCCCGCGGCTTCCACCTTGGTGAGCATCCCGCCGGTACCGACGCCGGCCTTGCCGGCTTTGCCGATGGTGACGCCGTCAAGGTCGTGCGCGCCCGTTACGAGGGGAATCCTTTTGGCGCCAAGGGAGGGCGGGCCGTCATAGAGGGAGTCGACGTCGGACAGCAGCACCAGCGCGTCCGCGCGCACCAGGTGCGCCACCAGGGCTGCAAGCCGGTCGTTGTCGCCGAAGCGGATCTCGTGGGTTGCCACGGTGTCGTTTTCGTTGACAACCGGAACCACCCCGAGGCTCAGCAGCCGGTCCATGGCGCGCAGGGCGTTGGTGTGCTGGCTGCGGCGCATCAGGTCCTCGGCGGTCAGCAGCACCTGGCTCACCGTCACGCCGTGGGCGCCGAAGGCCTGGGTGTACCTTGCCATGAGCAGCCCCTGCCCAACGCTCGCCGCAGCCTGCTGGGTGGCAAGGTCGCGGGGCCGCTTGGCCAGGCCCAGCGGCGCCAGTCCGGCCGCGATGGCGCCGGAGGACACCAGGATGATTTCCGTGCCCGTGTTCCGCTTGGCGGCCAGGGCGTCGGCGAGGGCGGTAAGCGATTCCTCCGAGATGCCGCCCTTGATGCTGGTCAGGGACGACGAACCGACCTTGACCACCACCCGGCGGGCGTTGGCGAGCAC
Organism: Arthrobacter sp. MPF02; assembly: GCF_046605375.1. Lineage (GTDB taxonomy): Bacteria > Actinomycetota > Actinomycetes > Actinomycetales > Micrococcaceae > Arthrobacter. Next base: position 2,125,909 of record NZ_CP176772.1, read on the forward strand.
GCTTCGGTCCACCGGTCCGGCCAGCAGTTCCGTTGCGGCGGTCCTAGAAGTCATCGTCCCCGTCCAGTCCGCTTTCCTTGGCGGATCCTGCAGCACGCCGTCCGCTCACGGACTCCGTCCAGATACCGGCTTTCCGCTCTGCTTCGAGCTCGGCGCGGGCAGCGGCCTTCGCATCGCGCCGTTCCTGCTGTTCCTCGCGCTTCTGGCTGCGCGTGGGCCGGTCGCCGATGTCGGCGAACCGGATGTCCGTACCGCGCGGGGAACCGAGCAGCTCCGCGCCCGCCATCATGGTGGGCTCCCAGTCAAAGACGACGCCGTCATCTCCGCCGATGACAACGGTGTCCCCGGGCTTGGCGCCAAGCTTGAACAATTCGGTTTCGACGCCAAGCTTGGCCAGGCGGTCGGCGAGGTAGCCGATGGCTTCCTCGTTGGTGAAGTCGGTCTGCTTTACCCAGCGCTCCGGCTTTTCACCGAGGACGCGGAACAGCGGCTCCAAATTCTTTTCCTCGCGGCGGATCTTGAACCCGCTCTCGTTGACGGCGCGCGGCCGCAGCACAGCGGGCTTGACCTTGGGCGGCGCCGCGGCCACGGCCTCCCGTGCTGCCTTGACGATCTCCGCCATGGCGAAGCCCAGCTGGCGCAGGCCTTCGTGGCTGGTGGCGGACACTTCGAATACGCGGTAGCCGCGGGACTCCAGCTCGGGGCGGACAAACTCCGCCATGTCCTTGCCGTCGGGCAGGTCCACCTTGTTCAGGGCCACCAGTCGGGGGCGGTGGTTCAGCGGGACCACTTCGCCGTCCTGGCCGGCGTAGCTCATGTCGACGGCGTATTTTTCCAGCTCGGCCTCGATAATGGCGAGGTCCGAGAGGGGGTCGCGGTCCGATTCAAGGGTTCCGCAGTCCAGGACGTGGACCAGGGCCGCGCAGCGCTCCACGTGCCGGAGGAAATGGTGCCCAAGTCCCTTGCCCTCGCTGGCGCCTTCGATAAGTCCCGGCACGTCGGCGATGGTGAAGCGAATGTCGCCGGCCTGGACCACGCCCAGGTTGGGAACAAGCGTGGTGAACGGATAGTCGGCGATCTTCGGGCGGGCCGCGGACATAGCGGCAATGAGGCTCGACTTGCCGGCGGAGGGAAAACCCACCAGCGCAATGTCCGCGATGGACTTCAGTTCCAGGACGATGTCCTGGGACTCGCCTTCAATGCCCAGGAGGGCAAAACCGGGCGCACGGCGTTTCTGGGACGACAGGGCAGCGTTACCCAGCCCGCCAATGCCGCCGGCAGCCGCGACAAACTCGGCACCTTCACCCACGAGGTCGGCCAGGACCGTGCCGTCCTTGGACTTGACCACGGTGCCCTCCGGCACCGGCAGGACCAGGTCCTCGCCGTTTTTGCCGCCACGCCAGTCGCCCATGCCGGGGCCGCCATTGCTCGCGTGCCGGTGCGGTGAGTGGTGGTAGTCGAGGAGTGTGGTGGTCTGGTGGTCCACGCGGAGGACCACGTTGCCGCCGTTGCCGCCGTTGCCGCCGTCGGGACCGCCGAGCGGCTTGAACTTCTCCCGGTGCACGGAGACGCACCCGTGGCCGCCGTTACCGCCGGATACATGCAGTACTACCCGGTCTACAAAGCTGGCCACGTATATCTCCTCAGTGCTGTTTCACCGGCGCCGCGGGACGCCACAACGATTGTAATGCGGTTAAAAGAACAGTGGAGCGGGCCGCCTGGCCCGCTCCACCGCTTCAGAACTGGTTGTTACTCTGCAGCTGCAGCAGCAACGATGTTGACGACGCGACGACCGCGGCGGGTACCGAATTCAACGGCGCCCGGGGTCAGTGCGAACAGGGTGTCGTCGCCACCGCGGCCAACGCCTGCGCCCGGGTGGAAGTGGGTGCCGCGCTGGCGGACGATGATTTCGCCGGCGGAAACTACCTGGCCGCCGAAGCGCTTGACGCCGAGGTACTGCGGGTTGGAGTCACGACCGTTGCGAGTGGAGCTCGCGCCCTTTTTATGTGCCATCTCAAATGCCTGCCTTCAAATTCTGTGGAGCTGTTGAAAAACCTGGACAGTAACCGCTGGGGTCAGCTGATGCCAGTGATCTTGACCTTGGTCAGTTCCTGGCGGTGACCCTGGCGCTTCTTGTAACCGGTCTTGTTCTTGAACTTCTGGATGACAACCTTGGGACCGCGGAGGTCCTGGAGGATCTCAGCCGTGACGGTCACCTTGGCCAGGTCGGCGGCGGCGGAGGTGACCTTGTCACCGTCTACCAGGAGCAGTGCAGGCAGCTCGATGGTGCTGCCGGCGCCACCGGCGACGCGGTTGAGGGTAACGAAGTCTCCGACGGAAACCTTCTCTTGGCGGCCGCCTGCGCGGACAATCGCGTACACCACTTGGGGACTCACTTCTCTCGACGTTTCTAACTAAATTTGCGTGCGGAACCGGCTCATAACTGGCTGGTTTCCCGCTGTGCCTCAACGCCGTGGGGTCATAACCCAAGTGTTGGCGTAAGCACCGAAGAACTAGACTACGCTAATTCCGTCTTCGGCCGCAAATGAGGCTGGCTCCGGCGCGGCGCTTGTGGTAGGAACCACTGCAACCCGGCGGCGGGACCGCGCCTTTCCATTTTACAGACGGCGCAGTCCCGGCGGCTCAGGCGTAAAGCCTCGGCGCGTCGAAAAACTCGACTTCCAGGCGGCAGGACTGCCTGAAGGCGGTCACCATTGCCGCCCGTTCCTGCCCGGAGGCGTTGCGGCCGGCCTCGTCAACGATCGCGATGGCCCTTCGTGTCGCTTCGGCAAAATCTTCATCGGCGTAGGTCCGGAGCCAGTCCGCGTAGGGGTGCCCGGCCGGTTCCCCCGCGGCAGCGAACTGCGCGTGGAGCGTCTTTCCCACTTCGGCGTAGAGCCAGAAGCAGGGCAGAACAGCCGCCGCCAGCACGGCATAGCTGCCCGACGCCGATGCGGCTGTGAGGTGGTCGACGTATGCCTTGGTGACGGGGCCAAGTTCAGGCCGGACGGGCCGGGTGCTCAGCCAGGAGCGGTGGAGTTCGGACTCCACCTCAAGGCACTGCTGGGCCGAGCGGGCCCAGAACAGCTGCTCCGCCTCCGTTGGGGCGAGGGCACTGGTGCGGGCCAGGACGCGAGAGTAGCCGTTGAGGTAGATTGCGTCCTGCGCCAGGTAATAGGCGAACTCTTTCTCCGGCAGGCTGCCCGACGCCAGTCCGCGGATGAAATCCAGGGCGTAGATGGCCTCGAGGTCCGCGTCGGTTGCGGCGCTGAGCTGCTCGGCGAACTCTCCGGCCAGCGGAACCGGACGCAGGTGGTGGAAGTGGTGGACAGGCCCGTTGCCCGTTCCCACCTCCAGGCGCTCCGCCGTTTGAAGGGCTCCGGCCAGCCAGGGTTTAACCGCACGCAGGGTGGCCTCCCAGTCGCACAGCCTGGCCTGGACCGTAGCCATTGCCGACGACAGGGAGCACCCGGTGCCATGGCTGTTGCGTGTTGCCACCCGCTCCCCCGGTACCTCCACAACCTCCCGGCCCAGCAGTCCGCGGGTATTCACCAGCGCATCCGGACATTCGTCCCCGGCCAGGTGGCCGCCCTTGACCAGGACGGTGGCGCCGGTAGCGGCAGCCAGTTGCCTGCCCTGCTCCAGCGCCCCCTCCCAGGTTGCCTGCGGCTCTCCGCCCACGAGCATGGCCAGTTCAGCGAGGTTGGGGGTGATGAGGTCCGCGAGCGGCAGCAGCCCGCGAAGCGCCTCTTCCGCGGATTCCTCGAGCAGCCTGTCACCGCTGGTTGCCACCATGACCGGGTCCAGGACCACGACGGCGGGACGCACCTTCTCGAGCCATTCCCGGACCGTGCCGATCACGCCGGCATCGCCCAGCATGCCGATCTTGACGGCGTCGATGGTGATGTCGTCGCTGATGGCGTGCAGCTGGCTGGCCAGGAACGCTGCCGGCGGGACATGGATCGCGGACACGCCCCGGGTGTTTTGCGCTGTCAGGGCGGTGATGGCGGCCATGCCGTACCCGCCGTGCGCGGCGATGCTTTTCAGGTCGGCCTGGATTCCCGCGCCGCCGGACGGATCGGACCCGGCTATGGACAGGACGCGGGGCACGTCACGGCCGCTTGCGGGCTGGTTGCCGGTGGGCTGGAGGGTTTGCGCGGGCATAACAAGTGTCGAGGACAATGGACATCCCTTCGCCGGTACTAACCGGACAGGTTCAACGGGTTTGGATCTCAGCCGGCCCTTCGCGCGGCACCCCGTGTCGGTTCCCCAGCCTAGCCGTTTTGCGTCTCCGGCCTGAAAGGTGACGCGGCGGCCTGGGTACCGGGACGGAAACCGAATTTAACGGCGGATGCCCGGTACCGCCATGTGTGTGTGGCGGTACCGGGCATCCGGGAAATGGTACCTAGAGCTCGGAGGCCGGAACCCCTACGCCCAGGATGATGGGCTCGTCGACGGGTTTGGCGTCAGACGCCCTGCCGGCTTCAGCCGGTTCGGGGGCCTTCGCTGCGTGCGAGTGCCCCGCAATCGCGGGGGGGACGCTCTCATGCTGCTGGACGGTGGTCGCGTTGGCAGCGCCCTGGGCACGGCTGGCGCTCCGGTTGCGCCGCGGCCGCCGCTGGCGGGGCTGGTCCGCCGTGTGGTCCTGCCAGTCCTTTTCGGCTGCCGCGGGGGCCGGCTGTGGTGCAACCCTTGCCTGCCGGGCTTCGTCCCGCCCGGCGGCCTGCTCTTCCGTGCCGGCCCCGGCCGCAGCGCCCCCGGCAGGTTCCGGTTCGGCTTGCGCCGGCTCACCCAAATGCGCGAAGGCCTCCGCGAGCCGGTCCAGGGTGAGGGCGGGCCTGGGCTGCGGCTCCTGGGTGTGCTCCACGAACGGCAGGGCAACTTTTTCGCCGCCGAAGGTCAGGACAGCTGCGGGACGGTCCGGTGTGCCGGCGTCGTTCTTGTCCCCAGCCTTCGGCGCCGGCGGCTGGACGGACTCTGCCTGCTTGGCCGCCGCCACCTCGTCGTCGTGCAGGTGCGCGGCGTGGGCCGCGGCAGCGATGTTGGCAAGGGCGAGCCGGGTGGCCTCGGCCTTCGCGTGCCGCTCGGCGTCCGACGGATCCGGATGGACCGTGTGGACGTGGACTGCCGCGGGCGCAGTGTCGGCCTGCTGCCCGCCGCGTCCGCGCCGCCGCTTGCGGTCCGGCCGGCTGCCGGGCTGGCTGCTGTCCGCCCGCTGGCCCTCATGGCGGTGGTTTTCCCCGCGCGCCTCGGGCCGGTTGTCGGAACGCTGCACGTGGTGTTCGGCGGCCACGATGTTGGCACGGCGGTGTTCCACGGGGTCGTCGTGGGTGACCATGCCGCGCCCGCCGCACGCTTCGCACTGCTCGCCGAAGACTTCCAGGAGCCCGGTACCCATGCGCTTGCGCGTCATCTGGACCAGGCCGAGCGAGGTGACTTCGGCAACCTGGTGCTTGGTACGGTCGCGGCCCAGGCATTCCACCAGGCGGCGCAGGACCAGGTCCCGGTTGGATTCCAGCACCATGTCGATGAAGTCGATGACGATGATGCCGCCGATATCGCGGAGGCGGAGCTGGCGCACCACTTCCTCAGCGGCTTCGAGGTTGTTCTTGGTGACGGTTTCCTCGAGGTTGCCGCCGCTGCCGGTGAACTTGCCGGTGTTGACGTCCACCACTGTCATGGCCTCGGTGCGGTCGATCACCAGGGAACCGCCGGAGGGCAGGAAGACCTTGCGTTCCAAGGCCTTATGGATCTGCTCGTCGATCCGCCAGGCAGCGAAGATGTCCTGGTCCGCGGTCCACTTCTCGAGGCGTCCCACCAGGTCCGGTGCCACGTAGGTGACGTAGGCCTCAATGGTGTCCCACGCGTCTTCGCCGGAGACGATCAGCTTGGAGAAGTCCTCGTTGAAGACGTCGCGGACCACCTTGATGGTGAGGTCCGGCTCGCCGTACAGCAGTTCGGGGGCGAGGACCTTGGTGGACGTGGACTGGCTCTCGATGCCCTCCCACTGCGCCCGCAGCCGGTTGATGTCGTGCGTCAGCTCTTCCTCCGAAGCACCTTCGGCAGCCGTGCGCACGATGACGCCGGCTTGCTCCGGAAGGCGGTCCTTGAGGATGCGCTTGAGCCGGTTGCGCTCGACGTCCGGCAGCTTGCGCGAGATACCCGTCATGGAGCCGCCGGGGACGTACACCAGGTAGCGCCCGGGCAGCGAGATCTGGCTGGTCAGCCGCGCGCCCTTGTGGCCTACGGGGTCCTTGGTCACCTGGACCAGGACGGTGTCGCCGGACTTGAGGGCGTTCTCGATCCGGCGCTGCTTGCCCTCGAGGTTGACGGCCTCCCAGTTCACTTCACCCGCATACAGGACGGCGTTACGGCCGCGTCCGATGTCCACGAAGGCGGCCTCCATGGAGGGCAGCACGTTCTGGACCTTGCCCAGGTAAACGTTGCCGATGAGGGAGTCCTGCTGGGTCTTGGACACGAAGTGCTCGGCCAGGACCCCGTCCTCCAGCACCGCGATCTGGATTCTGTCGTCGCGCTGCCGGACGATCATCTGGCGGTCCACCGACTCGCGGCGGGCCAGGAACTCGGCCTCGGTGATCACGGTACGGCGGCGGCCGGTGTCCCGCGATTCACGGCGGCGCTGCTTCTTCGCTTCGAGGCGGGTGGAGCCCTTGACGCTGGCCACGCGGTTGCTGGCGGCCTGTTCGCCCACGGTGCGGGGCGCACGGACCCGGGTCACGGTGTTGGGGGGATCGTCCTCCCCGCCGCCGGTGAGCTCGAGGTCCTGGTCGCCGCGGCGGCGGCGACGGCGGCGGCGGGAGGTGACGCCCTCTTCCAGCGGCGCGTCCTGTCCGCCCTCGGTGTCCGGTTCTTCGCTGTCCCCGCTCTCCGTGGGCGCTTCCGCATCCTTCTCGTCCAGCCGGCTCCGTCCGCGGCGTCCACGGCTGCGACGCCTGCGACGGCTTGAGGAATCGTCAGCGTCGTCGGCTTCATCGTCCTCGTCCTCGACAGGTGCGGCCGGACGCACCACCGTGCTCAGGTCCGGCGCCTGGAACAGCACGGAGGTGGGGGAAGCCGGCTCCATGAAGAGGGAAGCGAAGGGGCCGGGTGCGGCAGCGGGAGTGCCGGCGTCTTCACTTTCTTCTTCGGCGGCTTCTTCCGTGGCGGCTACGGCGTGGACGGGTTCAGCGGCGGTTTCGGCAGGAGCGTCCGACGGCGATCCGCCGGCTTCAGCTTCCACGCGCGCCTCCGGCTCCGGGGCCGCCGCCTCCCGCGGTTCGTGTTCCTGGACTTCGGCCTGCTGAACTGCGGCTTCCGGAGCTTCGGCTTCCGGAACTACGGCTTCCGGAGCTTCAGCTGCAGGTGCCACGATCTCCTCCGCGGGTGCGGAGGCCTTGCGGGTGGCCACCCGACGGCGGCGGACGGGTTTGGCTTCGGGCTCAGGGGCGGCGGCCGGAGCAGCCGTGGTTTCGGCGCCGGAGCCGGCCTGGACGGCGGCCTCGTCTGCGAAGGCGGGAAGGGGCTCACCCGCTTCGACCTTCTTCCGCGCGCGGCTCCGCCGTGCCGGAGCCGTGGCGGCTGCCGCCTCCACGTTCTCAGCCGTGGCCTCGTCTGCCGGAACGTCCGCTTCCACCTGGGGGCCGGCGTCGTCCGCGGATGCAACAGCCCTCCGCCGTGTCCGCGGAGCCTTCTTCGGGGCGGCAGCGGCTTCCGGGGCCGCCGCATCCTCGTTAACGGCCGAATCGTGTTCGTTGTCCATATGCAGCTACACTCCTGCCCCTGACGTGCCGCCACATCCGGCACCCATTGGGGCACATATTGTCAAAACCCGCAGGCGTTGACAGAAGTCAAGTGGATACTCCCAGGTTCGCACCGGCGTTGGGGTGCGGCAGCCCGTGGGAGCCGGAGGGATGTTCTGAAGAACCCGTTGTTCTACGTGCCACAACCAGGTGCCGCCCAATGGAGCTGCGGGAGGCATCCGTAGCCTGCCCTGCTCAGCATTGGCGGTCTTGGGAACAAGCCACCGGACCGGAGTCCGGATGTGGACCGGCTTCCAGCCAGGTTCATTCTCTCATACCCGGACTAATTCGCGGCGGAGGCGGGCGGCGGCTGTCCTTTAGCTGGGCATGCCTTCCAGCATCCGGCGTTACAATCGGGCAAGGAGCACCTGACGAAAAGGACGCCACACCAATGCCCAGCATCTCCTCCAGCGGTACGCATGCCCCGGACCGGACCAGCGACGAGTCCGCCAGCCCGGCAACCGTACCGGCCATAACCCGCAACCGCCCCTTCGGGTGGCTGCTCGTGATCACCGGCGCCGTCGGCTGGCTGGCGTCCGGAACCCTGGTCCTGGAGAAACTGGCGGTGCTCCAGGATCCCAACCACACCACGGTGTGCGACGTGAACCCCTGGATCTCCTGCGGCGACGTGATGAAGACCTGGCAGAGCTCGTTGTTCGGCTTTCCCAACATGTTCATCGGGATCGTGGCGTTCGCCGTGATCATCACCGTCGGTATGGCGCTGCTGGCCGGGGCCACGTTCGCCCGGTGGTTCTGGGTAGGCCTGCAGACCGGCGTTACGCTCGGTTTCATCTTCGTGGTCTGGCTGTGGTCCCAGGCCCTCTACGACATCCACATCCTCTGCCCGTTCTGCATGATCGTGTGGGCCGCCATGATCCCCCTCTTCGTGTGGGTGACCATCCGGAACATCAGCGCGGGAATCATCCCTGTCCCCTCCGGTGCCGCCCGCGTTCTCGGCGATTCCGGCTGGATCATCGTGGCCCTCCTCTACGTTGCAGTGGTCGCCAGCATCTTTTTCGCCTTCATCCAGGTGTTTGCAGGCACATCGGGGTTCTAGGTGCCCCTCCCCCGCGGAAAAACAGATAAGGCCAATGTTCACGAAGAACATTGGCCTTATCTGTTATATAGGGCTGTTACCGGCTGCTAGAACCAGATCTTGATCTCGCGCTCGGCGGAGTACGTGGAGTCGGAGCCGTGGACCAGGTTCTGCTGGACCTTCAGTCCCCAGTCCCTGCCGAAGTCGCCGCGGATAGTGCCCGGGGCCGCCGTCGTGGGGTCCGTGGTGCCTGCGAGCGATCGGAAGCCTTCGATGACCCGGTGGCCTTCCACGACGGCCGCCACAACCGGGCCGCTGAGCATGAAGTCCACCAGGGGTTCGTAGAAGGGCTTGCCCACGTGCTCCTCGTAATGCTGCTCCAGCAGTTCGCGGGAGGCTTCCACCTTCTTCAGTTCGGCCAGGATGTACCCCTTGGCTTCGATCCGGGCCAGGATGGCGCCGGTGAGGTTACGGGCGACGCCGTCGGGCTTGATCAGGACGAGGGTGCGCTCAGTAGTCACAACTGCTCCAATGCGTTGGTGGGGTGTCGGAATAAGTCTACGGGGACGGGCTTGGGCGGACGCCCTAAGGCTGGGACTGGGCTTCGGGGCCGGCGGCCTGGTCCGGGTGCGCGGCCTCCCACTCAGCCTGCTCACGCTCGCGCTGGGCAGCCTCGCGGTCCAGCCGGATGCCGGACCGGATGCCGTACCACCAGGCAAGCGCGAACAGGGCGCCCACCAGGAACATCGCGGGTTCGAAGATGCCGGTCAGGAGCAGCACGACCTGAAGGATCCAGCCCAGGCCGATGCCCCACGGCCTGGTGAGGAACGCACACGCCACCACCATGACGACGCTCAGGCCAATGCCCACGCCGAGGATGATTGCCGGGGGAAATTCCCCGCGGCGCAGCCCGAACACCGTCAGGGTCGCGAAGAACATCACGAATGCTTCCAGGAGCAGCACCGTGGAGGCGAAGATCACCTTGGTGGAGCGCCGTTTCTTCGGCATGCCGGGCCGCCACTCGCGCTGCGCCTTGGTCAGTCGGGCCATGTCCTACGCCTCCGTCTTTCCGAGCAGGATGCGCGCCTCTGCCACCAGCGTGATTGAGCCGGTCACCAGCACTCCGCCGGCGAGGTCGTCGTTTGCTTCCGCCCGTTCAACAGCCCACTCCAGGGCGTCGTCCAGTTTCTCGGCGATGTGGACGTTGTCCTCGCCGAACCCGAGGTCCACGGCCAGTTCGGCCAGTTCGGCGGCGGGAACGGCGCGCGGCGAGTTCGACTGCGTGAAGCAGTATTCCTCCGCCACGTCGCCGAGGGATTCCTTGAGCTGGCGCAGGATCTCCTCTGCGTCCTTCTCCTTCAGTACGCCCACCACGGGGACCAACCGGCTAAAGGTGAATGCCTCCTGCAGGGCCGCGGCGGATGCTTGGATGCCGCCGGGGTTGTGGGCAGCGTCCACGATGATGGTGGGCGCGGTCCGGACGACTTCCAGCCGGCCCGGAGATGTCACCGCGGCGAAGCCCTCCTGCAGTACCTCGAAGTCGAGCTCCTTTTCGCCGCCGAAAAACGCCTCCAGCGCGGCAATGGCTACGGCCGCGTTCTGGGCCTGGTGGGCACCGTGCAGGGGCACCAGGAGGTCCTGGTAGCGGCCGGCGATGCCCTGGATGGTGACCATCTGGCCGCCGACTGCCACAGTGCGGGACTCCACGCCGAACTCCACGCCTTCGAACCGGAAGGGGACCCCCACCTCCTTGGCCTTCTCCAGCAGGACCTGCGCGGCATCCAGCGGCTGGGCGGCGCTGACGAGGTAGCCGCCCGGCTTGATGATGCCGGCCTTCTCGTGGGCGATGTCCGCGGTGGTGTCACCGAGCAGGTCCGTGTGGTCCAGGGAGATGGGCGTGACGACGGACACCTGCCCGTCGCCGACGTTGGTGGCGTCGGTGATGCCGCCCAGGCCCACCTCGATGATGGCTACGTTGACCGGCTGGTCCGCGAAGATGGCGAAACCCAGGATGGTGAGGCATTCGAAGTAGGTCAGGCGCGGCTGGCCCTCCGCTTCCAGTTCAGCGTCCACAATCTGCAGGTAGGGGCGGATCTCGTCCCAGATCCGGACGAAGGTTTCGTCCGGCACCGGGTGCCCGTCGATGCTGATCCGCTCGGTGACCTTCGACAGGTGCGGGCTGGTGTAGCGGCCGGTGCTGAGGCCGTGGGCCCGCAGCACCGACTCGATCATGCGCGAGGTGGAGGTCTTGCCGTTGGTGCCGGTCACGTGGATGATCGGGAACGCCTTGTTGGGTTCGCCGAGCACGTCCATGGCGCGGAACAGCGGCGCCAGCCTGGGCTCCATCTTGTTTTCGGGCGCCCGCCCCAACAGTTCTGCATAGACGCTCTCCACGGAGAATTCGTCGGTCATCGCTCAGGCCTCCACTTTTTCAACGGCCACAGCCGGCTCGTCCACGTCGGCCGGTGCGGTGGCCAGGTCCAGGGTCAGTGTTTCGCCCTTCACCAGGTCCGCGTTGGCCAGCAGGGCGTCGACGACGTTCTGCCGGGCTGTGACGGATGTCCGGATCCGGTCACTGACGTTGAGCCCGGCGTCCTTGCGCGCCTGCTGGATGGCGCGGACGATGTCGCGCGCCAGGCCTTCGGCCTCCAGCTCGGGGGTTACCTCGGTGTTGAGGACCACGAAGCCGCCTCCGGGCAGCACGGCCACGGAGGACGAGCCGCCGTCGGACTCCGCCACGACGGTTTCCAAGGTGTACTCCTGCGGTTCCAGCTGCAGGCCCCCGGCGGTGACCACGCCGGCGTCGTCCACGGACCAGTCACCGGACTTGGAGCCCTTGATGGCCACCTGCACGTTCTTGCCCAGGCGGGGGCCGGCGGCGCGGGCGTTCACCACCAGCTTCTGCTCGATGCCGAACTCCTCCGGAGCGGCAGTGGCGGCGTCAAGGAGGCGAACGGAACGGAGGTTGAGCTCGTCCGCGACGACGGCGGCGAAACCTTCCAGCGCGTCAGCACCGGGTGCCACCACGGTAAGTTCCTGCAGGGGGAGGCGGACACGCAGGTTGGCCGCCTTGCGGAGGGAGGAGCCGGTGGAGCAGATCTGCTGGACGCGGTCCATAGCCTGGACGAGGTCCGGGTTGGCGGGGAACAGGTCCGCGTCCGGCCAGTCGGCCAGGTGCACGGAGCGGCCGCCCGTGAGCCCGCGCCAGATCTCCTCGGTCACGAGCGGAAGCAGCGATGCGGCGGCCCGGGACACCGTCTCCAGCGCGGTGAACAGCGCGTCGAAGGCGTCCTGGTCCTCGTCGAAGAACCGCTGGCGGCTGCGGCGGACGTACCAGTTGGTGAGCATGTCCAGGTAGCTGCGCAGCGCATCGCAGGCACCGGAGATGTCGTATCCGTCCAGGCGCCCGGTCATCGTCCGGACAAGGTCGCCCGTGTTGGCCAGGAGGTACTGGTCCAGGGTGTCCTTGTACCCGTCGTAGCGCAGCTGCGCGTCGTAGCCCTGGCCGCCCTTGGCGGCATTGGTATAGAGCGTGAAGAAGCTGTAGACGTTCCACAGCGGCAGGATGACCTGCCGGACGCCGTCGCGGATGCCCTGTTCGGTGACGATCAGGTTCCCGCCGCGCAGGATGGGGCTGGACATCAGGAACCAGCGCATGGCGTCGGAGCCGTCGCGGTCCAGGACCTCTGACACGTCCGGGTAGTTGCGCAGGCTCTTGGACATCTTCTGCCCGTCCGAGCCCAGCACGATGCCGTGGCTGATGACGTTGCGGAAGGCGGGCCGGTCGAACAGCGCCGTGGACAGGATGTGCAGCATGTAGAACCAGCCGCGGGTCTGGCCGATGTACTCCACGATGAAGTCGGCCGGATTGTGCGTGTCGAACCACGCCTCGTTCTGGAACGGGTAGTGCACCTGGCCGTACGGCATGGAACCGGAGTCGAACCAGACGTCCAGGACGTCCTCCACGCGGCGCATGACGGACTGGCCCTCTTCGGGGGTGCGGGGATCGTCCGGGTTGGGCCGGGTGAGCTCGTCGATGAACGGGCGGTGCAGGTCCACCTGCCCGTCCTTGTTCAACGGCAGGCGGCCAAAGTCGGCTTCGATCTCGGCGAGCGAGCCGTACACATCGGTGCGCGGGTACTCGGGGTCGCTGGACTGCCAGACCGGGATGGGGCTGCCCCAGTAGCGGTTGCGGCTGATGGACCAGTCGCGGGCGTTTTCCAGCCACTTGCCGAACTGGCCGTCCTTGACGTTGCCGGGGATCCAGTTGATCTCCTGGTTCAGCTCGGACATCCGGTCCTTGAACTTGGTGACCTCCACGTACCAGGAGGAGACCGCACGGTAGATCAGCGGGTTGCGGCACCGCCAGCAGTGCGGGTAGCTGTGCTCGTAGCTGGCCTGCTTGACCAGGCGGCCCTGGGCACGCAGCACCTGGGTGATGGGCTTGTTGGCCTCGAAGACCTGCAGCCCCACGATGTCGTGGAGGTCGCCGTGCTTGAACAGGGGCAGGAATTTTGCGCCCTCGTCAACGGACAAAATTACGGGAATCCCGGCCTCTTCGCAGACCTTCTGGTCGTCCTCGCCGTAGGCGGGCGCCTGGTGCACGATGCCGGTGCCGTCCGTGGTGGTGACGTACTCGGCAGCCAGGATCCGCCAGGCGTTTTCCATGCCGTACTTTTCGTTGTCGGCGAAGTCCTGCCACAGCGGCCGGTAGGCCAGGCCTTCCAGTTCCGCGCCGGTGTGCGTGGAAACCACGGCGGCCTGGGCGTCCTCGAAGCTGTCGTAGCCGAGGTCCTTGGCGTACGCACCCACAAGGTCGGCCGCCAGCAGGAAGCTTCCGGTGACGGGGGCGTCGGCGGAGGCTGCCTTGATGCCGTTGGGTCCGGCCGGAAGGACGGCGTAGGTGATGGAAGGCCCGACGGCGAGCGCGGCGTTGGTCGGCAAAGTCCAGGGCGTGGTGGTCCAGGCGAGCGCCTGGACGCCGTCGAGCTGCCGGGACAGCTCCGAATCCCCTGCCGTGATGGGGAACGTGACGGTGACGGTCTGGTCCTGGCGGTTCTTGTAGACGTCGTCATCCATGCGGAGCTCATGGTTGGACAGGGGCGTCTCGTCCTTCCAGCAGTAGGGCAGGACGCGGTAGCCATTGTAGGTCAGGCCTTTTTCGTGCAGCTGCTTGAAGGCCCAGAGGACCGACTCCATGTACTCCACGTTGAGCGTCTTGTAGTCGTTGTCGAAGTCCACCCAACGGGCCTGGCGGGTTACGTAGCTGCGCCATTCGTCGGCGTACTTCATCACCGATGCCCGGCAGGCGTCATTGAACTTGTCGATGCCCATGGCCTCGATCTGGGTTTTGTCCGTCATCCCCAGCTGCTTCATGGCCTCCAGCTCGGCGGGCAGGCCGTGCGTGTCCCAGCCGAAGCGGCGTTCGACGCGCTTGCCGCGCTGGGTCTGGTAGCGGCCCACCAGGTCCTTGGCATACCCGGTGAGCAGGTGGCCGTAGTGCGGGAGCCCGTTGGCGAAGGGCGGGCCGTCGTAGAACACGAACTCGTTGCTGCCGGGTTCGCCGCCGGGGGTGTCGGCGCTGCGCTGGTCGATGCTGGCCTGGAACGTGCCGTCCTGGTCCCAGTACTTCAGGATGCGCTCTTCGATCTCCGGGAACTTCACGGAGGCGGACACACCGCTGGAGTTGGTGCCGTTGCTGGAGGCTGAGGCCTTGGGGTAATACGTCATTCTCTCGACATCCTGGGTTGGCGTGGCGAACCGCCGGCGGTTGCCGGCTGTTCGATACAGGATGCGAGGACGGCTCCCGTACTGTCCGCCGGACTGCACGCTTACCGCGGTACCACCTCACTTACCGCCGCTGCCCCGTTTCGGAAACCGGCCGCGACGGCCGCTCATTACTGCTGTGACGGGCTTACCCGTCCGGTTCTACTGGCGCGGAAAGCCAGGTGCAGGTTTTCCGCGTGTTCTTCCGGAAGCTCACCGGTGATTGCCGGGTCTTAGCCGGTTTCGAGTCTACTATCGATCGGCCGAAGGTTTCCATTCAGCCCGCTCCGGTTCCGCCCGCCCGGGTCCTAGAATCGGAGGCATGACTGCCGAAAGGCCGAAGCCGGTGTTCCGCCGGCTGGCGGGCCTGGCCGCTGCTCCCGTGGCCGGGATCGCTGTGGTGCGCGCCGTGCCCGTCGACTGGCCTGTCCTGGCAGTGCAGCTGCTCGCCTTTGTTCCCTGGTTTACGGTGCCTGCGGCCGCGGCTTTCGGCCTTGCGCTGGCCTCCCGCAGCAGGCCGCTGCAACTGGTGACCGCGGTGTTGTTGGCCGTCCAGGTGCTGTGGCTGTTCCCGCCGCCGCCAGCGGGCTACGCAGCGGCCCACGCCGGCCCACCCTCCGTCCAGGTGAAGGCGATGGCGATCAACGCCGAGCTGGGCCAGGCTGATGCTGAAGGCATCGTTGACCTGGTCCGGGAACAGCGCGTGGAGCTGCTCACGGTTGAGGAGTACACACAGGAACTGGCAGACAGGCTGGCTGACGCCGGATTGCAGGCCATCCTTCCGTATCAGGTAGCGCACCCGCGCGGCAGGGCTGCCGGCGCGGCCGTCTATTCCTCTTTTCCACTGGTAGACGCGGGAGTGGTGCCCGGCACCCGCTTCACCATGCCTGTTGTCCGTGTGGCTTTGGGTGCGGCCGGGAACGGCCCGGACCTGCAGGTGGTGGCCGTGCACACCCTCGCGCCGGTGGGCGACGGCCTGGGCCAGTGGCGCAGCGATTTTGCGGCGCTCGGCCGGGCCGATCCGGGTTCCGGGCCGCTGCTGCTGGCGGGCGACTTCAACGCAACGCTGGACCACCGGGAGTTCCGGACGCTGCTGGCCGGAGGGTACGGGGGCCGGCCGCTGGTGGATGTGGCTGCGGCGGCGGGGAGCCGGCTGGTCTTCACGTGGCCGATGCGCGGCTATTACCTCCCCGGCGTCACGTTGGACCACCTGGTGACCAGCCAGGACATCAGGGGCTCAAGCTACTCGGTCCACCGGCTTCCGGGCACCGACCACGCGGCCGTGGCGGCTGCCCTTGAAATCCACGTGCGCTAGCAGTCAGCTATTCCTGATCAGTTTATGGTTGGCTGCCTGCGCCACCGGCCGGATGACTATCTGGTCCAGGTTGACGTGGTGGGGTGCGCTGACTGCATAACGGACCACGTCGGCGACGTCCGCGGCGGTCAGCGGCTTTTCCACGCCCTGGTAGACCTTGTCCGCCGCCTCCCGGTTCCCAAGCCGGTTCAACGCGAATTCCTCGGTATGGACCAGCCCCGGCGCCACCTCGATAACGCGGATGTTGTTTTCGGCTTCCTCAAGCCGGAGCGCGCCCGTCATGGCATGCTGGGCAAACTTCGCGGCGTTGTAGCCCCCGCCGCCCTCATACGCCGCGATGGCCGCCGTCGAGGTCAGGTTGAGCACCGTGCCCTTCCCGGTGGCGCGCAGCATCGGCAGGAAAGCGCGGGTGACTTTCATGGTGCCCAGCACATTAACGCGGTACATCCATTCCCAGTCCTCCGTGCTGGCCGCGCTGACCGGGTCGGCGCCCCTGGCGCCGCCGGCAATGTTGATGAGGGTGTCCACGCCCCCGGCTTCGGTGACGTGCGCCAAGAGCCGGGACACGTCGTCGTCCTCCGCGACATCCCCCGGGAGGGCAACGGCGCCCGTCCCGGCCGCCAGGGCCTCCAGCCTGTCGGCCCGGCGCGCCACGGCGTACACCGTCCACCCTTCAGAACGCAGGGCACGCACGGTCGCCTCCCCGATGCCGCTGCTCGCGCCCGTCACCAAAGCTGCCTTGTTATGCACGTCCTCAGTCATGGCACCACCCTAGCCGGGTGCGCCTGACTGCTGCTCCCCCGCGCGTTCCGCGGGAGGCAGCGGAACATGAAAGAATTGCCCAATGGCTGAAGACACGCAGGGTACAGACACGCCCACCACCGCCCCCATTAACGTCCCGGACAAGCCGGCCCTGGAAGGGCTCGAAGCCGCCCTCACGCAGCGCTGGCTGGCCGAAGGCACGTACAAGTTCAACCCCGACACCACGCGGGAGCAGGTCTACTCGATCGACACTCCCCCGCCCACCGCATCGGGTTCCCTGCATGTGGGGCACATGTTCTCCTATACCCAGACCGATGTCCTGGCCCGCTACCAGCGCATGACGGGCAAGAACGTCTTCTACCCCATGGGTTGGGATGACAACGGCCTGCCCACCGAGCGCAGGGTCCAGAACTTCTACGGTGTCCGCTGCGATCCCGCCATCCCTTACAACCCCGGCTACCGGCCGCCGGCACAGCCTGCAAAGAACCAGCGGGACTTTGACGTGGTCTCGCGCCGGAACTTCATCGAACTGTGTGAAGAGCTCGCGGTCGAGGACGAGAAGGTTTTCGAGAACCTCTTCCAGACGCTCGGCCTGTCCGTCGACTGGCAGCTGACCTACCGCACCATCGATGACAACTCCCGTGCCGCGTCCCAGCGCGCGTTCCTGGCCAACCTGGCAGCCGACGACGCCTACATGGCGGAGGCCCCCACGCTGTGGGATGTTACGTTCCGGACTGCCGTGGCCCAGGCTGAACTGGAAGACCGCGAGGTGCCTGGCGCCTACTACCGGTACCCCTTCTTCACGGGGGACGGGGAGAAGATCTACATCGAGACCACCCGGCCCGAACTCCTGGCGGCCTGCGCCGCGCTGGTGGCGAACCCCGACGACGAACGGTACCAGCCGCTGTTCGGCAAGAAGGTCACGTCCCCGGTTTTCGGCGTCGAGGTTGAGGTCAAGGCCCACCCGCTGGCCAAGGCGGACAAGGGTTCCGGCATTGCGATGGTCTGCACCTTCGGCGACCTCACGGACGTCACCTGGTGGCGGGAACTTCAGTTGCCCACCCGCGCCATCGTCGGCCGTGACGGCCGGATTGTCAGCGACACTCCGGAATGGATCACCACCGAAGCGGGCCGGGAGGCCTTCGCGAAGATCGCCGGCAAGACCGTCTTCAGCGCCAAGGAAGGCGTCGTGGAGCTCCTGGCCGGCGCGGACCTGCTGGACGGCGAGCCGAAGAAGATCATGCACCCGGTGAACTTCTACGAAAAGGGCGACAAGCCGCTTGAAGTGGTCACCTCACGCCAGTGGTACATCCGCAACGGCGGACGCGACGAGGACCGCCGGGAACGGCTGATTTCGCGCGGCCACGAGATCGACTTCCACCCGTCCTTCATGCGTTCCCGCTATGAGAACTGGATTTCGGGGCTGAACGGGGACTGGCTGGTCTCACGGCAGCGGTTCTTCGGCGTGCCCATTCCCGTCTGGTACCCCCTGGACGCGGACGGAAACCCGAACTACGACGCCCCCATTGTTCCCTCGGACGAGCAACTGCCCGTTGATCCCATGGCCGACGCCGCGCCGGGATACGGGGAGTCGCAGCGCGATGTGCCGGGTGGTTTCACCGGTGACGCGGACATCTTCGACACCTGGGCGACCTCTTCGCTGACGCCGCAGATCGTGGGCGGCTGGAGCCGCGATGAGGACCTGTTCGCCAAGGTCTACCCGTTCGACCTCCGTCCGCAGGGCCATGACATCATCCGGACCTGGCTGTTCTCGTCCGTGGTGCGCGCTGACGCCCTGCAGAAGAACGCGCCGTGGAAGCATGCGGCTATCTCCGGCTGGATCCTGGACCCGGACCGCAAGAAGATGTCCAAGTCCAAGGGCAACGTGGTGGTCCCCACCGACGTCCTGGAAGAGTACGGTTCGGACGCCGTGCGCTACTGGGCCGCGTCCGCCAGGCTCGGTGCGGACACCGCCTACGAGATCGCCCAGATGAAGATCGGCCGGCGCCTGGCCATCAAGCTGCTCAACGCTTCAAAGTTCGTCCTTAACCTGGGCGCCACGGAAGACTCGGTGCTGCGCGCAGACCTGTCGGCCCTCACCAATCCCCTGGACCGTGCCCTGCTGGCACAGCTGGCGGACGTGGTGCGGGAAGCCACCAGGGCCTTCGACAACTACGACTACGCGCGTGCGCTGCAGCTCACCGAAAGCTTCTTCTGGCAGTTCACGGACGACTACGTGGAGCTCATCAAGGACCGGGCCTACGGCGGGGCCGGGGATGCCGAGCAGGCCTCGGTCCTGGCGGCACTGGCCACCACGCTGGACACCCTGCTGCGGCTCTTCGCGCCGTTCCTGCCCTTCGCCACCGAGGAAGTCTGGAGCTGGTGGCGCAACGGGTCCGTGCACAGGGCGGAATGGCCGGCCGCGCTGGAGGTACCCGGCGGCGACAGCACCATGCTGGGCACTGTGGGCGTTGCGCTCAGCGGGGTCCGCAAGGCAAAGTCCGAGGCCAAGGTGAAGCAGCGCACGGAGGTGCTGTCCGCGACCATCACGGCTCCGGAGGCGCTCATCGGGCAGCTCCGGGCCGGACTGTCCGACCTGCGGGCCGCGTCCAACGCGCGGGACATTGCCCTGGTGGCCGGCAACGGCGAACTGACGGTCAGCGACGTGGACCTGGCGGTGACGGACGAGCCTGCAAAGGCCTAGGACCCGCGGGCCTGTTTCAGGGCAAAGGGGAAGCCCCATCAGCGTTTTGCCGTTGGTGGGGCTTCGACTTTTTCGGCCATCTGGTGACGTTCTTGATGGTCTGGCAGGATCCTTGGACTTTCAGGTCTTCCTACGTCGTCACTGGTAGCTTGTTTCCGGCTTTGCCAAAGGCTGCGTCGGATACATATCACTGAATCTTCGGTTCCTGCGTCCCGCTTCTTTCGAAGTGGGTAGACACTATTTTTGTACCCGCCAGGGGCATGCGCAAGGGCCCCTGGAGAACTACAAACGGGTAGTTCTCCAGGGGCCTTTGGTACCCCGGGACCAGGAGGCGCTAGTCGAATTCGGGGCGCTCGGTCCGGCTGCGCTTGAGCTCGAAGAAGTGAGGGTAGGCTGCCAGTGCGGTGGTGGCGTCCCAGAGTTTTCCTGCCTCCTCGCCGCGCGGGATCCGGGTCAGCACGGGGCCAAAGAACGCCGTACCGTTGAAGGCCACTACCGGGGTGCCCACGTCCTGGCCTACCAGGGAGATGCCTGCCTCGTGGCTGGCGCGGAGCTGTTCGTCATAGGCGTCCGTGGTGGCGGCTCCGGCCAGGGAGGCAGGAAGGCCGCACTCCGCAAGAGCCTTGGCGATCACCAGGTTGCGGTCCTTTTCGCCGCCGTCATGGATCAGCGTGCCCATGGCGTCATAGAGCGCCTTGACCGTCTCCGGTCCGTGCTCCTGCTCCGCGGCGGTGATGACGCGCACCATGCCCCAGGCGTTGTCCATGGACTCCCGGTAGGCCGGTTCCAGGTCGCGGCCCTCGTTGAGGACGGCAAGGCTCATGACATGCCAGACGGTCTCGATGTCCCGGACGCCTTCCACCTCGCCGATCCACCGCGAGGTGATCCAGGCGAAGGGGCACAACGGATCGAACCAGAAGTCGGCCCTGTTCCTGGTGGTTTCACTCATAGCTGTTCCTTCGGGTACGGGCAGCTGCGCAGGGGGCAGCCACGACTGTCAGGGGGTTATGGGGAGTGGGCGGAAGTGTGTTACGCGGACTTCCGGCGCTTGGCGGCGTGCGGGATCATGGTGGGCTCGGCGCCCCTGAGGACCACGTCCTCGGTGATCACCACGCTGGCCACGTCCTCGCGGCTGGGAAGATCGAACATGACCGGAAGCAGGACTTCCTCCAAAATTGCCCGCAGTCCGCGGGCGCCGGTGCCGCGTTCCAGGGCCTGGTCCGCGATGGCGTCGAGGGCGGCGTCGTCGAAGACCAGTTCCACGCCGTCGATCTGGAACATCTTCTGGTACTGCTTGACCAGCGCGTTCTTGGGCGTGGACAGGATCTGGATCAGAGCCTCGCGGTCCAGGTTGGAGACCGTGGTGATAACGGGCAGCCGGCCGATGAATTCGGGGATCAGTCCGAACTTGAGCAGGTCCTCCGGCATCACCTCGCCGTAGGAGTCAACCTTCTTGCTGGCCTCGTTGAGGGGGGCACCAAAGCCGATCCCCTTCCGCCCGGAGCGCGACCCGATGATCTCTTCCAGCCCGGCGAAGGCGCCGGCCACGATGAACAGCACGTTGGTGGTATCGATCTGGATGAATTCCTGGTGCGGATGCTTCCGGCCGCCCTGCGGCGGGACGGACGCAACGGTGCCCTCGAGGATCTTCAGGAGTGCCTGCTGGACGCCCTCACCCGAGACGTCCCGGGTAATCGAGGGGTTTTCGCTCTTGCGTGAGATCTTGTCGATCTCGTCGATGTAGATGATCCCCTGTTCGGCCTTCTTGACGTCGTAGTCCGCGGCCTGGATGAGTTTGAGGAGGATGTTTTCCACGTCCTCGCCCACGTAGCCGGCCTCGGTCAGCGCAGTGGCGTCGGCAACAGCGAACGGCACGTTCAGGCGGCGTGCGAGGGTCTGGGCAAGATAGGTCTTGCCGCAGCCGGTAGGCCCGATCAGGAGGATGTTCGACTTGGCGATCTCGACGTCGTCGTGGTGTCCGCCGTCGCCCAGGCTGCCGGACTTGGGAGCGTGTCCCGCCTGGATGCGCTTGTAGTGGTTGTAGACCGCGACGGCGAGGGATCGTTTGGCGGGTTCCTGGCCGATGACGTATTCCTGCAGGAAGTCGAAAATCTCACGGGGCTTGGGCAGTTCGAAGCTGCCCAGGTCGGCAACTTCCGCGAGTTCTTCCTCGATGATTTCGTTGCACAGTTCTATGCACTCATCACAGATGTAGACTCCCGGCCCGGCAATGAGCTTCCGTACCTGCTTCTGGCTCTTTCCGCAGAAAGAACACTTCAGCAGATCCGTGCTCTCGCCAATCCGAGCCATATGTGAACCCCTTAGTATCTTGCTGCCAGGCAGCCTTGCACCGTTGCTGGAATATTCACCAGCCTGCGAGGACCGGTTTGTGACAACTTCCACTCTAGGTCACATTGGGTCCCAAGGGTGGAAGGAAAAGGCCGGTGGGGCCAAATGAACTGGCCCGCACCGGCACTTTACGTACTGCTACCTCGTGATTGCCTGAGGTTTGATCTTGCGCGAGTCGAGGACCTGGTCGATCAGCCCGTACGCCTGGGCCTCGTCAGCGGTCAGGATCTTGTCGCGCTCGATATCGTTGTTGACCTGCTCGGAGGTCCGGCCCGAGTGGCGGGCCAGGGTGTCTTCGAGCCAGGACCGCATGCGCATGACTTCCGCCGCCTGGATTTCAAGGTCGGAGGCCTGCCCGCCCTGGCCGCCGGACAGGGCCGGCTGGTGGATCAGGACCCGTGCGTTGGGAAGCGCCAGGCGCTTGCCCGGCGTTCCGGCCGCCAGGAGGACGGCTGCGGCGCTGGCGGCCTGGCCAAGGCAGACTGTCTGGATTTCGGGCCGAATGTACTGCATGGTGTCGTAAATGGCCGTCATGGCAGTGAAGGATCCGCCCGGCGAGTTGATGTAGATGGTGATGTCGCGGTCCGGGTCGGTGGACTCGAGGACCAGCAGCTGGGCCATGATGTCATCGGCGGATGCGTCATCCACCTGCACGCCGAGGAAGATGATGCGGTCCTCGAACAGCTTGGTGTAGGGATCCTGGCGCTTGAAGCCGTACGGGGTACGCTCCTCGAACTGCGGCAGGACGTAGCGGCTGGACGGAAGATTACCGGCGGACCACCCGAAGTTGTAGTTCATGTTGTTGCTCCTGATCTGAGTGTTCTTGATGCCGGATTAGTTTGCGGAAGCTGACGGACCGGTGCCGTTGGATGTTCCGCCGCCGCCGGCCACGGAGCCTGCGTGAGCGGCGATCTTGTCGAAGAAGCCGTATTCGAGGGCCTCAGTGGCGGTGAACCACTTGTCGCGGTCGTTGTCCTTGAGGATGGTCTCAACGGTCTGGCCGGTCTGTTCGGCGGTCAGCTCCGCCATGACCTTCTTCATGTGCAGGATCAGCTCAGCCTGGATCTTGATGTCCGATGCGGTGCCGCCGATGCCGCCGGAGGGCTGGTGCATCAGCACGCGGGCGTTCGGGGTGGCGTAACGCTTGCCCTTGGTGCCGGAAGACAGCAGGAACTGGCCCATGGAGGCAGCGAGACCGGTGGCGACTGTCACGACGTCGTTCGGAATGAACTGCATGGTGTCGTAGATGGCCATGCCGGCCGTTACGGATCCGCCCGGGGAGTTGATGTAGAGGTAGATGTCCTTGTCCGGGTTCTCGGCGGACAGCAGGAGCAGCTGCGAGCAGATGGCGTTGGCGTTGTCGTCACGCACCTCCGAACCGAGCCAGATGATCCGCTCCTTCAGCAGGCGGTTGTAAATGTAGTTGTCCTGGGCTGCAGGATCGACGGTCGCCATCCGGGGGGCCTCTGGGTGCTGTGACATGGTTACTTACCTCTCGCTGGTGACAGTGACATCACTGAAAATCACTACTTGGACACTAACCGGTTTCACCGACATTTTGCTCGCGCCCCGACGGCTGTTCGCTGACGGCGCACGATCGGCAAACGGGCGTCCTCAGCCGCCGGGCGAAACGCGAACGGCCCCCGGATCTGGCGATCCGGGGGCCGTTGCATTGCTCGTGCGGCTAGGCCTTTGCCTCGGCCTTGTCTGCCTCGTCAACGGTCTCTGCGGCGTCGGCCTCGACGGCCTCTGCGCCAGCTGCTTCGTTAGCTGCTGCTTCCTCGCCTGCAGGACGGACGAAGTCGGTGAGGTCCACGGCGTTGCCCTCGGAGTCGGTCACCTCAGCCTGGCCGAGGACGACGGCGAGTGCCTTGCGGCGGCGCACCTCGGAAACCATCATCGGGACCTGGCCGCTCTGATCGATAATCTGGGCGAACTGGTTGGGGTCCATGCCGTACTGGCTGGCGGTGGTGACGATGTAGTCGATCAGCTCGTTCTGGCTGACGTTGACTTCTTCCTTTTCGGCAATGGCGTCGAGGATGATCTCGTTCTGGAACGCGCGGGCGGTGTTGGCCCGGACCTCTTCGCGGTGCTCCTCGGTGTCGTGCTCACCGTCACCGTGGCCGTTGCCCTCCTTGAAGTGGGCTTCCAGCTGCTCTTCGACGACGGACTCGGGAACCGGGACCTCGACGAGTTCAACAAGCTTGTCCAGCACCTTGTCGCGGGCTTCCACGCCCTGCTCCACGATCTTGGAGCTGGCGGCCTGCTTGGCCAGGTCTTCACGCAGCTCGGCCAGGGTGTCGAACTCGGAGGCGAGCTGGGCGAAGTCGTCGTTCGCTTCGGGGAGTTCGCGTTCCTTGACGGCCTTCACCACGACCTTGACCTGCGATTCCTGGCCGGCGTGGTCGCCGCCCACCAGGGTGGTGTTGAAGATGGCGTCTTCGTCGGCGCTGAGGCCGGTGACGGCTTCGTCAAGGCCTTCCAGCATGGTGCCGGAGCCTACCTGGTAGGACAGGCCGGACGCGGAGTCCACCTCTTCGCCGTCGATGGTGGCGGTGATATCGATGGTGAGGAAGTCACCGTCAGCGGCGGGACGGTCAACGGACTTGAGCGTGCCGAAGCGGCCGCGCAGTTCGTCCAGGGCCTTGTCCACGTCCTCGTCGGAGGACTGGGCGGCGGCAACTTCAACCTTGATTCCGGCGTAGTCGGGCAGCTCGATCTCGGGGCGGACGTCAACCTCAGCAGCGAACTTGAGGCCGCCTTCGGTGGCGGAGGGGTCCGGAACCTCGGTGATTTCAACCTCGGGGCGGCTCAGCGGACGGATGCCGGATTCCTGCACGGCAGCCTGGTACCACCCGTTAAGGCCCTCGTTGATGGCGGTCTCGAGGACGTAGCCGCGGCCGACGCGCTGGTCGATGAGCTTGGCGGGAACCTTGCCCTTACGGAAGCCAGGGACCTGGATCTGCGAAGCAACAGTCTTGTAAGCCGAGTCGATGCTGGGCTTCAGTTCCTCAAAGGGAACCTCAACATTGAGCTTGACCCGCGTGGGGGTGAGGTTCTCGACAGCGCTCTTCACGGTCTAAGTACTCCTGGGTTTGTGGGATGGGTTTCTGCAAACGCAATGTTTTTGTCCAGGCCGTGCGGTCCGGGCGGCAGAGTCGGGGTGACAGGATTTGAACCTGCGACTTCCTGCTCCCAAAGCAGGCGCTCTAGCCAAGCTGAGCTACACCCCGTTAGTGCACAGGCAAGTCTACGGTGATACGCGCCGTGTTTGCACATTTGACACGTAGCCCATGGATTAGGTTTAGTTATATCCGGCTTGAACAGCCAGCCCGAAGTTCCCGCCTGCTAGAGTTGCAGGAGGTTCTTCCTCCGGGGACGTAGCTTAATGGTAAAGCCTCAGTCTTCCAAACTGATTACGCGGGTTCGATTCCCGTCGTCCCCTCTCCGGAACAAAAAAGCCCCTCCCCGGAGGGGCTTTTTTCGTCTACTCCTTCTGGCAGTTCGGGCACCAGTACAGGTTGCGCCCCGCCAGCTCCTCAATCAGCACCACGGTGCGGCATACCCGGCAGGGCAGGCCCTGCCGTTTGTAGACGAAGTGCGCGTCCTCCTGCGCCGGGAAGCTTGCGCTCCTGGGCGGCACTGCGAGGCCGGCGGCAGCCGCTTTCGCGGCGGTGGTCCCGTGGACCTTCCAGTACCGCGGCGGGGTGGTGATGATCCGGCCGTCGGCCACACCGTCATTCATGAGGGCAACAACATCGCGCCACAGTTTCCGGGCGGCGGCGTCCGTGACGGCGGAGCCCGGCAGCCAGGGGTGCAGGCGGAGGCGGAAGAGGACCTCCGCGCGGTACACATTCCCGATGCCGGCGATCATTTTCTGGTCCATCAGCAGCGCCGCAACAGGGGTCTTGCGGCTCTGCAGGTTTGCCGCGAAGCGCCCGGCGTCGCCACGGCGGTTGCGCAAGGGGTCCGGGCCCAGCCGGGCAAGCACCGAGTCGGCCTCGGCGGCGGTGATGGTTTCGCACGTCGTGGCGCCGCGCAGGTCAGCCCAGCCATGGCTGCTGACCAGCCGGACTCGGACCGCGCCCACAGGGGCGGGCGGCCCGGCGTAGGAGGCCCCGGCGTCGTCCTCCGCGAACGCTTCCTGCTCCCCCACCCGGCGGGGCGCCCCAATGCTGGAGGAACCGGTGAAGGTGCTGTCGCCGCCGAAGCTCCAGGCACCGTACAGGCCCAAATGGACATGCAGCACCAGCGCGTTGTCAAAGTGCAGGAACAGGTGCTTGCCATGCGCCTCGGCGCTGACCAGGGTATGGCCGTCCAGCAGCGCCGCTCCCCCGCTGAACCTGCCCTGCGGACTGGACACGCTGAGGGTTTCACCGGCGAAGACGTCACCGAACTGCCGGGCGAGGCGCCGGACTGAATGCCCTTCCGGCACTACTCGATGACCTCGCCGGTGGCCTCATAGGCAGCGATCTTGCCGATCCTGCGGACGTGCCGTTCGTCGTTGCTGAAAGGCTCGGCCAGGAAGGCTTCGATGAGCTCCGTGGCCTCATCCACCGTGTGCTGGCGGCCACCCACCGCCACGACGTTCGCGTCATTGTGCTCCCGCGCCAAGGTGGCGGTGGAGTGGTTCCAAACAAGCGCGGCGCGGACGCCCTTGACCTTGTTGGCTGCGATCTGCTCGCCGTTGCCCGATCCGCCCAGCACGATGCCGAGGGCATGGACGCCCGCCTGCTGGTCCGCCACCACTGCGAGCGCGGCGTTGATGCAGAAGGACGGGTAGTCGTCCTGCGCGTCGTAAACCTTTGGCCCGTGGTCCACCACTTCGTACCCCTTGGCTGTCAGGTGGGACACCAGGTGGGCGCTGAGTTCCATTCCGGCGTGGTCGGTGGCGATGTGGACCCGCGGGAATGCAGGGGAAGAGGTCACGAGCAGAATCCGTTCGGTTGGCGGCGCTGGCGGCCAGTCAGGGAGGCGCCGGGGAGGTAGACAACACGGACAAGGATACTAGGAGTCCGCCTGCCCTGGCTGTTGCGCCGGCCCACCGTCCCGGTGCGCCCTGTCAGCCACCCGGGTGAGGACTTCGGCGAGCCTCGCGGCTGAATCCTGGCTGCCGCCGCTGACCGCGAGGCGGCGCCCGTCCGTCTTGCTGACGACGACCGCGGGTCCGCTGCTGACCAGCATGGCGGCGGTTCCGCCGTGGTTCCGGTAGCCCCACCCGCCGTAGTCGGCCGCCCTGACCTCCGCTGCGCTGGCCTTGGAGATGGATCCGGCCGGAATGTCCATTACCGGCACCACACCGGCGAGCAGGACCTTCAGCCCTGCACGGTCGGCCTTCACGCGGGCACACAGGAACGCCGCGCCAAAGAAGGCCGCCGCAACCAGCAGCACGCCAAGCCACGGCACGGCAATAGCGATCAGCGCCGCGGGGAACAGCGAGGCAATGGCGATCATGATGAAGACCGAACTCCTGGCGTGGACCCACAGGCGTATGCTGTCCCGGGTCAGGTCCGGATCCAGTTCGTTCGCTATGGCCGCCTGGAGCGCCCTGTCGTCGTCCGGGGACCATTGCTGGTCCGCCTTGTACACGAATCCCATGGTCACGCCGAGGGCCAGGGCAGCGCCGCTACCGAGGGCCAGGACGGTGAGGTCAACGTGCGATTCGCGGGCGTCGGCCAGGCCGGCCTGGCCCACAAGGCCTGCACCGAGGGCTGTGGTGATGAACAGGGTCAGGAAAAGGCCGGCACCCATCATGATCCGCCGCATCAGCACCGGCCGGCCCAGGGGCACGGCCTGGTACAGGACCAGCCAGCCGAACAGCAGGATCATTCCGGCACCTGCCCCGACGTACGCGCCAAAAGGGGCGAAGGCTGCGCCGCCGTCGTCGGTCCAGCGCACAGCGACCGGCTCGGGGAGCCCGCGCCGCAGAAATGACGCGGAGATGACGAAAGCAGTGGCCACGACCACCGGGAACCCGACGGCAAAGCGCAGGGCTTTGGCATCCACTGAATCCAGGAACTTCCGCATAAGTTAACGCTACCCCTGCCGCCGGAAGCCTAACCCCGCCACTGCGGCGCGCTGATGTGACGGGGGCGACGTACGCGGCCCCGGCAGTGCAAGAATGATCAGTGCCGGAGCTGGGGACCGCCAGCTCCGCCAACGCACATCCTCTGGAGGTCCCCTTGCCAGGCATGAACCTGACGCGTGCAGAAGCGCGCGAACGCGCCCGACTGATCACTGTTGAGTCCTACGACGTCAGCCTGGACCTGACAAGGGGCGGTGAGGTTTTCGGGACCACCACCACCGTGAAGTTCACGGCGCAGCCGGGGTCGTCCACATTCATTGACGCCGTGACCCGCTCGGTGCACAGCGTCACCCTTAATGGACGCGCCCTTGATCCGGCTGAGGTGGCCGACGGCGTTCGGATCCAGTTGCCCGGGCTTAAGGAGCGCAACGAGCTGACCGTAGTTGCCGAGGCGCCGTACATGAACACCGGCGAGGGCCTGCACCGGTTCGTCGACCCCGTTGACAACGAGGTCTACCTGTACACGCAGTTCGAGGTTCCGGATTCGCGGCGGATGTTCGCCGTCTTCGAGCAGCCGGACCTGAAGGCGCCGTTCGCGTTCACGGTCACGGCACCGTCGCACTGGGACGTTATCTCCAACTCCCCCACGCCGGAGCCCGTGGACGCGCCGCCGGCCGAAGATGGCGGGGCCCGGTCGATATGGACGTTCGCCCCCACACCGCGGCTGTCCTCCTACGTGACGGCGCTTATCGCCGGCCCGTACCAGTCCGTTCGCAGTGAAGTGGCCAGTTCCGACGGCCGCGTCATTCCGCTTGGCGTCTTCGCCCGGAAGTCGCTGATGCAGTATCTGGACGCGGAGAACATCTTCGAGCTGACCCGCCAGGGCTTTGCCTTCTTCGAGTCGCAGTTTGGTTGCCCCTACCCCTTCGAAAAGTACGACCAGCTGTTCGTGCCGGAATTCAACGCCGGAGCCATGGAGAACGCCGGAGCGGTGACCATCCTTGAGGGCTACGTCTTCCGCAGCAAAGTCACGGGCGCGCAAATTGAGCGCCGCGCCATCACGGTGCTGCACGAACTGGCGCACATGTGGTTCGGCGACCTGGTCACGATGCGGTGGTGGAACGACCTCTGGCTGAACGAATCGTTCGCGGAGTACATGTCCCACCTGGCGGCCGTTGAAGCCACATCCTTCACAAGCGCCTGGACCACATTCGCTTCCGTGGAAAAGTCCTGGGCCTACCGCCAGGACCAGCTGCCCACCACCCACCCGATCTTCGCCGAGATCAACGATCTCCAGGACGTCGAGGTGAACTTCGACGGCATCACCTACGCCAAGGGCGCGTCCGTGCTCCGCCAGCTGGTGGCGTGGGTCGGTCCCGAACAGTTCATGGCGGGAGTCCGGGAGTACTTCGCCAAGCACTCCTGGCAGAACACCGAGCTGGGCGACCTGCTGGTGGAACTGGAAAAGGCCAGCGGGCGCGACCTTGAGGTGTGGGGCCGGCAGTGGCTGGAGACCGCCGGCGTGAACACCCTCGCACCGGAACTGGAAGCCGATGCGGACGGCACCCTCAGGTCCTTCAGCATTATCCAGTCCGCCGTGCCTGAATGGCCCACCATCCGGCCGCACCGGCTCGCAGTGGGTTTCTACAACCTGAACGGCGTCGGCAAGCTGGAGCGGGTGCACCGCGAGGAACTGGACGTCGACGGCGAACGCACCGAAGTGCCCGGGCTGGTGGGCCTTGCCCGCCCGGACCTGGTCCTCCTCAACGACGACGACCTTGCCTATGCCAAGGTCCGGCTGGATCCGGAATCGCTGGCGACGGCCACCGCGCACCTGAAGGATTTCGAAGCAAGCCTGCCGCGGACACTGGTTTGGAACTCTGCATGGGACGCCGCGCGTGACGGCGAGACACCGGCGCGGAAGTACGTGGACCTGGTCCTGGCGAATGTGGCCGCGGAGTCGGATTCCTCGGTGATCCTGGTGCAGCTTCGCCAGCTCGCCACGGCCTTGAATTTCTACGTGGCCGAAGAGCACCGTGAGGCCACCACAGTGGCCGCCGCGGACATGCTCTGGGAGCTGGCCTCCGGGGTTCCGGGTGGTTCCGACGCGCAGCTGCAGTTCGTCAAGTCGTTCGCCCTGCTGGCCCGCAGTGCGGGGCAGCTGGACAGCGTGGCAGGGCTGCTGGACGGTTCCGTGACGCTGGAAGGGCTTTCAGTGGACCAGGACCTGCGCTGGGAGCTGGTGGCTTCACTCGTTGCGGGCGGCCGCCTCGGGCAGGCAGGGATCGACGCCGAGCTTGGCCGCGACAACACATCCAGCGGCCAGAACGCTGCGGCCCTGGCCAAGGCTGCGATTCCCACCCCCGAGGCCAAGGCTGCGGCATGGGAGTCGATCGTGGTCAAGGGCGAGCTGTCGAACGCCCTGCAGGGTTCGGCAGTGACAGGCTTCATGCGCGTCCACGACCGGTCGCTGCTGGAGCCCTTCGCTGAGAAGTATTTCGCGGCGGTGCCGGGAATTGTTGAGAGCCGCACGCACGCACTCGCCCAGCAGATCGTCGTCGGGCTTTACCCTGCGCTGCTGACCACGCAGGCCACCATTGACCGGACGGACGGGTTCCTTGCGGCCCTTCCGCCGGAAAACGCAGCCCTCCGCCGGATGATGCTGGAAAACCGCGACGGCGTGGCGCGGGCTTTGCGGGCCCGGGCCGCCGATGTCTAGCACTCTTCCTGGAGGACGCAACTGATGGGCATTTCTGAACACCGGTACGCCCTGGCCGTGCAGTGGACCGGCAACCTGGGCGCGGGGACCTCGTCCTACCGGGGCTATTCACGGGACCATGACGTGGTCATTCCCGGCCTGCCGGTCCTCAAGGGCTCGGCGGACTCCACGTTCCATGGCGACAAGGATCGCTACAACCCGGAACAGCTGCTGCTGGCCGCGCTGGCGCAGTGCCACATGCTTTCGTACCTGCACGTGGCGGTGAAGCACGGTGTTGTAGTGACGGACTACCGTGACGAGGCATCGGGGCTGCTGCGGCTGAACCGCGACGGCAGCGGCCAGTTCGAGAAGGTGACGCTGCGGCCGCGGGTCACGGTGGCGGACGCCGGGCAGGCAGAGCTCGCCGGGCGGCTGCACCACGAGGCCAATCGGGTCTGCTTTATTGCCCGGAGCGTGAACTTTCCCGTGGACCATGAGCCTGTGACGGTGGCGGCCTAGTTTCCGGGCCACCGGCTTTGCGGGGGCGGTCCACGCAACGGCCGATCCCGGGGCCAGGCAGGTGACCCGATGTCCCCATGCCACGGCCTGGCGGAAGGTTTCTGCTGACAGGAAGGCGGTTCCGCCGAGGAGAAGGATGCGCATTGCTTCACGCTACGGCGCTAGGGTTAATGCAGAACAGAGCCGCTCTTCAAGGAGTTTTTCCCACTTATGGTCAGCATGTTGTCAGTCCTGCCGTCCGCCGCCACCGACCCCGACGGGATCAGCGTCACGGGCATCGTGATCAGCCTCGGCGTCGGGGTCACCGTGTGGCTGGTGGCAACGTTCATCATCTCCCGGATCACGTCCCGGGTGGCGTCCGGAAGCAACTTCTTCAAAAATCGCACCTTCAAGTGGGTTGCCCCGGCCCTGCGTGCCCTGGACCACGAACGGCGGGTACAGCGCGCCGAAACCATCGGCTCGCTCCTGAACAGCGTGGTGGGTGTGCTGGTAGTGATCATCACGGGCATGTACGTGTTGCAGAACCTGGACATTAACATCGCCCCGCTGCTCACCAGCGTGGGAATCCTGGGTGTGGCCATCGGTTTCGGTGCCCAGCAGCTAATCCGTGACTTCCTTGCGGGCATCTTCATCACCATCGAGGACCAGTACGGCATTGGCGACGTCATTGAAACCAGCGAGGTTGTGGGCGTGGTGGAGTCCATGGGCTTGCGCATTACGCGGGTCAGGTCCGAGGATGGCGCCATCTGGTACCTCCGCAACGGCGAGATCCTGCGTGTGGGCAACCGCTCACAGGGCAACTACGTGCCGCCGGTGGAGACGCCGGACGCACCCGCCGGCCACGGCCTTGACCATGGAGCCGAGAACACCAAGACCCAGCAGAAAGCCGGAGAGTAGCAATGACCATTCCCATTGAGCCCCAGCGCCCGCAGCTGATGCAGAACGATCCCTTCAGCAAGCCCGGATATACCGACAACTTCTACGACGCCGTGGGCGGCCACGAAACGTTCGTGAAGCTCATCGATGTCTTCTACGACGGCGTGGCCACCGATCCCCTGCTGCGCCCAATGTACCCGGAGGAGGACCTGGAGCCGGCCAAGCGACGGTTCCTGATGTTCCTGGAGCAGTATTGGGGCGGCCCCACGACGTATGGCGAGGAGCGCGGCCATCCCAGGCTCCGGATGCGTCATATGCCCTTCAGGGTGACGCCCGAGGCCAAGGAGCGGTGGCTGTTCCACATGCGCCGGGCTGTGGACGCGCTGGAGCTGCCGCCGCTGTACGAAGGAACCCTTTGGGACTACATGGAGCGTGCTGCGCTCTCCATGGTCAACAGCCCGTCCGGGCAGTAAGGGCTTTCTGCCCCTCCCCGGAGGAAGCCGGTCAGAGCAGGCCGCTTCCGGTCCTGGCCAGGACGTGGCCGCGGTTGCCGGTCAGCCGGAACCAGCGGCCGGCCCGGTACAGTTTCTGGTCTCCGTCAGCCAGGAAGCCGAGGGCGAAGGCTGCGAAGGCGGCTCCCGCCGGCAAGCCGGAGCTGTCCAGTTCCCGTCCCCAGACGGCGGCCCGCGCATTGTTCACCATCAGTGCCCCCGGCTTGTCCGGCACGATGCCGGCAACTTCCGCTATTCCGGCCTCGGCGGCCTGCCGCAGCTCGGCGTCGCTGACTGAGCCCAGGAGTTCCCAGCCGCCGCGGGGAGCGCCCACTCCCGTCCAGGACTCGGTGACGGTGGTGGGGGGAACCTGGAGTTCGACGTCGTCTTCCCCTGCGCGGGCCAGCCGGTCCAGGACGGCCGACAGCGTCACCGTGACGTCCCTCGTGGACGGTTCCGCCAGTGCCATGGTGCGCAGGCCCAGGATGGTGGGCGTGGCTTCGCCGAGCACCCGCGGGCGGAGA
The DNA here is from genome assembly GCF_046605375.1 of Arthrobacter sp. MPF02. Taxonomy (GTDB): domain Bacteria; phylum Actinomycetota; class Actinomycetes; order Actinomycetales; family Micrococcaceae; genus Arthrobacter. The sequence continues at coordinate 2,158,773 of NZ_CP176772.1, forward strand.
ACGCACACGTACGCCGCAAGGACGGAACCTGCGGCCTGCAGCCGGATGGCGCCGTCGTCAATCGCCTTGGCACGCGTGGTGAAGGTCTTCAGGTCGGCGAGATCGCGGGGATCAGCGAAGCGTAAGGACGAGGTGAGGAGATCAGACACACCAAGAACACTACCGGCTGGAGCTTTGTTGAGCAGTCCCGGGGCGCCGTCTAGAGTCGAACCATGACTGAAGCCGAAGCCGGACTCCTGGCGCCTCCGCAGGGCGACCCAACGTCGTCGCTGATCACGCTCCTTGACCTTGGCCAGCTGGAGGGGGCCCGCACCGACGAGGACATCTTCCTCGGCCCCTCGCAGCAGCAGCCGCACCACCGGGTCTTCGGCGGCCAGGTCCTGGCCCAGTCACTCATCGCCTCCACCCGCACCGTCGATCCTGAGCGTTTTGTCCACTCCATGCACGGCTACTTCCTGCGGCCGGGCGACGCCAACAAGCCCATCACGTTCGGCGTCCAGCGCCTTCGCGACGGCCGGTCGTTCTCGGCACGGCGTGTCCATGCGTACCAGGACGGCGTGCCCATCCTGTCCATGATCGCGTCCTTCCAGGGCGAGGACGAAGGCATCGAGCACGAGTCCGGGATGCCGGCAGGTATCCCCGATCCCGAGTCCCTGCCCTCCACCGCTGATCTGCTGGGAAAGTTCGACCACCCTGTGGCACGGCACTGGGCCTACGAGCGGCCCTTCGACATCCGGCATATCGATCCCCCGCTCTATGTCTCCGCGAAGGGCGCCAAGGAAGCGCGGAACGCGGTGTGGATGAAGACGTTCGGGCCGATGCCGGACAACCCCAACCTGCACCGGGCCGCCCTGGCCTACGCCAGCGACTACACGTTGCTTGAATCAATCCTCCGCAGGCACGGCCTGAGCTGGATCACGCCGGGGATGAACGTTGCCAGCCTCGACCACGCCATGTGGTGGCACCGCCCCGCCCGCGTGGACGAGTGGCTTCTTTACGTCCAGGAGTCCCCCAGCGCCCAGGGCGCACGGGGGCTGGCCACGGGCAAGATCTTCAACCGCGCCGGGCAGCACGTGGCGTCCGTGGCGCAGGAAGGCATGGTCCGGGTGCCCACCGATGTGAAAAGCAAAGTGGTGGGCGCCTTCCAGTCCAAGGTGCTGGAGCACCAGATCCGCAAGGCTGTGCGCGACTGACAGCTCCGGGGGGTCTTTTGCGAGGGCGAAGACCAGGGCACAGCAGACACCGGGCATGAAGGAGGCCGGCACCCGTGCGGGTGCCGGCCTCCTTGTGTTGCCTGTGACTAGTCGCGCGTCAGGCGGCGGTGGGTCACGCGGTGCGGCTTGGCGGCATCGGGACCAAGGCGCTCCACCTTGTTCTCCTCATAGGATTCGAAGTTGCCCTCGAACCAGTACCACTTGGAGGGGTTCTCCTCGTCGCCCTCATAAGCAAGGATGTGGGTCGCCACCCGGTCCAGGAACCAGCGGTCGTGGGAAACCACAACGGCGCAGCCGGGGAACTCCAGCAGCGCGTTTTCCAGGCTGCTGAGCGTCTCGACGTCGAGGTCGTTGGTGGGCTCGTCAAGCAGCAGCAGGTTGCCGCCCTGCTTTAGGGTCAACGCGAGGTTGAGCCGGTTGCGCTCACCGCCGGAGAGCACGCCGGCTTTCTTCTGCTGGTCAGGCCCCTTGAAGCCGAACGCGGCAACATACGCGCGGGATGGCATCTCCACCTGGCCCACCTGGATGAAGTCGAGCCCGTCGGACACTACCTCCCACAGGGTCTTGTTGGGGTCGATGCCGCCGCGGCTCTGGTCCGCGTAGGAGATCTTGACAGAATCGCCGATCTTCAGGTCGCCGCCGTCCAGCGGTTCCAGGCCCACGATGGTCTTGAACAGCGTGGTCTTGCCGACACCGTTCGGACCGATCACGCCCACAATGCCGTTGCGCGGCAGGCTGAAGGACAGCCCGTCGATCAGGACCCGGTCCTCGAAGCCCTTCTGCAGGTTCTTAGCCTCCAGGACCAGTCCGCCCAGGCGCGGTCCCGGCGGGATCTGGATTTCTTCGAAATCAAGCTTGCGGGTACGGTCGGCCTCGGCGGCCATCTCCTCGTAGCGCGCCAGGCGGGCCTTGGACTTGGTCTGGCGGCCCTTGGCGTTCGAGCGGACCCACTCCAGTTCCTCGGCGAGGCGCTTGGCCTGCTTGGCGTCCTTCTTGCCCTGGATCTCAAGGCGGGCACGCTTCTTCTCCAGATAGGTGGAGTAGTTGCCCTCGTACGGGTACAGGTGTCCGCGGTCCACCTCGGCAATCCACTCAGCCACGTGGTCAAGGAAGTACCGGTCGTGCGTGACCGCCAAAACTGCGCCCGGGTAGGTGGAGAGGTGCTGTTCGAGCCACAGGACACTCTCGGCGTCCAGGTGGTTGGTGGGCTCGTCGAGGAGCAGCAGGTCCGGCTTCTGCAGGAGGAGCTTGCAGAGTGCAACGCGGCGGCGTTCACCACCGGAAAGGTTTGTAACGTCGGCATCCGCGGGCGGGCAGCGGAGGGCGTCCATGGCCTGTTCCAGCTGGGAGTCGAGGTCCCAGGCGTCGGCGGCGTCAATGGCTTCCTGGAGCTTGCCCATCTCCTCGAGGAGGGTGTCGTAGTCCGCGTCCGGGTTTGCCATTTCTTCGGAGATTTCGTTGAAGCGCTGGATCTTGCCGTAGATTTCGCCCACGCCTTCCTGGACGTTGCCCAGGACTGTCTTTTCCTCGTTCAGCGGCGGCTCCTGCAGCAGGATGCCCACGGTGTAGCCCGGGCTGAGCCTGGCCTCGCCGTTGGAGGGGGTGTCGAGCCCGGCCATGATCTTGAGGATGGTGGACTTACCGGCACCGTTCGGGCCCACAACACCGATCTTGGCGCCCGGGAAAAAGGACATGCTTACGTCATCAAGGATGAGTTTTTCACCAACGGCCTTGCGGGCCTTGGTCATTGTGTAGATAAATTCCGCCATGCTTCCAAATCTAGTGGGTGGGCGGGCTTATCTCATATTTGCGGCGGAATCAGGACCCTACAAAGCACTTCCCGCTGGCGAGCACGGGAAGGACCGTGACCATGACGGTCCCTTCCCGAACCTGGCCGATAACGCAGTCGCTGCCCTGCAGCACTGCGGCTTCAATTGCATCAGCCTCCAGCCCCGTGGGGGTGCGGCTCTGTGAGACCTGGAGCGCACCGGACGCGAAGCCCGCAGCGGTCAAGGCATCGGTGACCTGGGAAGTCGCGGGCTTCGGTGTTCCGGCGGCCAGTTGGGTCAAGGTATCCGTCACTGTCCGCCTGACAGTTTCCGTGGCTGCAGCATCCGGCGCCGGCGGTTGTGCAGAAGTGTTCGCGAGCGCCTCACCGGTGGTGCCGGCCGACGGTTCCGCCGCGGGGGCCGGCGGCTCGGAGATGTGGGATGTTGGCCTAGGGGCCGGAACTGTGGGAGCCGGAGTGCAGGCGGCAGCGGCAGCAGCCAGGACAGCGGATGCGGCGAGACCGGCCAGCGGGCGGAGTCCTGGAAAGGGTGGGGGGGTTACCAGTGAAGCACCGGCCGTGGACTTCTGCCGGGTATCAGGGGTAGGCCGCATGCTGTCATTCTGCCATGGGCGGCATCAGGGGTTTTGCATCCTGGGCGGACAAGGCGAGGCCGGGGGTGCCTGGCCTTGTCCGCCCAGAAACCTGTGGCAGCGTCTATGGCGTTCCTAGACTCCTGATTCGGCGAGCTCCCCCGTTTCCAAGTCGAGGGAAACGATGCCACCGTCACTGTCCTCGATGACGACGGAAGGATGCCCGTCGTCATCGGGCTGTCCCTCCTCATGGTCCTCTGGTTCGTCCATGGGCTCGTCCATAACGCCCGGGTGCTCGTTGTCCGGGACGCGGGGCGGCTCCACGAGGGAAAGGACAGGCTTTGACGAAGTGCGGGTGAAATTGGCCGACCCGAAGGTGAGGTCATGCCCTACGCCAACGGCGTCGATGATAGTGGAGTGGTAGACACGCCCATCCTTCTCCCACGTGCTGAGTTTCAGCCTGCCGACCACGATGACCGGCTGGCCCTTCCTGATACTGCAACCGATGGTTCCCGCAAGCTGGCGGTAGCCCTTCACGGTGAACCAGTTGGTGTGCCCGTCCACCCATGACTTGGTTGGCTCATCAAAGCGGCGTGAGGTGACGCCGACGCGGAAGGATGCCGTGGCGGTTCCGCCGGTAGTGGTGGAGCTCGTTACTTCCGTGGCCACAAACCCACGGATGGTGATCAAGTCTTTCATCTTCACGTCCTGTCTCAATGTTGTGCCTTGCAGGCAGAACCAGCATGGCTCTCCGCCCCAGCTGCCGGGAGGACAGGATTCGCGTATGTGCACAACCAGGGCCCGAATGGAACTGTGGAGGACCAGTGGGCGCCCCCGCAGGTCAGTGACAGCGCCCCGACTCCCGGCAATGTAGACTTTTTGAGGCGCCGGTCCTGTTCCGGACGCACCCGCCTCAGTAGCTCAGGGGATAGAGCAGCGGCCTTCTAATCCGCCGGTCGGGGGTTCGATTCCCTCCTGGGGCACACGTGAGGAAAGCCCCCGGTCTTTGAACCGGGGGCTTTCCTGTCTTTGCCTCTTTAGCGGGCTGCCGGCCTACTGCTGCAGCAGGTGGGGCGCGTCGATCAGCGAGCGGACCACGCTGCCGGCGGCACCCAGCAGCGCACCGGCCTGGCCCAGGGTCGAAGCGGTGACCTGTCCGGGCGGAAGCCTGCCGGGCGCATGTTTCTCGAGACTTGCGAGGAGGGGCTCGCGGAGCCACGGGTCAATGACGGCGAAGTGCCCGCCGAGGACCACGGCGCCGATGTTCACCACACGGGCGGTAGAGGCGAGTGCCACTCCGAGGTAGCGGCCGGCGCGCTCCACGCTGGACAGCGCGGAAGGAACTCCGGATTGCAGCTCCTGCACCAGCACGGCCATTGACTGGGACCGCGTCCGGGCGTCCGCATCGATACCGGCAGCGACAAAAATCGCCTCCTGGCCCGCCACGGTCTCCAGGCATCCGGCTCCGCCGCAGGAACAGGGCATTCCGTCCGGCTCAACCACCACGTGCCCCACTTCGCCGGCATGGCCCTCCGGGCCGGTGAACAGTTCCCCGCCGATGACGAGGCCTCCGCCCACGCCTACCTCACCTGAAACAAACAGGAAGGTGGAGCTGCCGGAGGGCCGGTGCCGCACTTCGGCCAGCGCGGCCGCGTTGGCTTCGTTGAACAGCGAAACCCCTAGCGGCGTATCCGGCAGCAAGGCATCGAGGTCCAGGTCAACGTCGCTCCAGCCCAGGTTGGGCGCGGTGATAACGCGGGCGGCTGCCGCGTCCACCAGCCCCGGCACCGCGAGGCCGCCGCCGAGCACCTGCACACCGCTGCCTGCCGCTTCAGCGCGTACTTGGGCGGCGAGGCGGGCAAGCGCGGCAAGCACAGTCCCCGCAGCGGCGGGGCGGTTGTCCCGCTCCTGCGTCTCGAGGGCCAGCAGGTTGCCCGTCAGATCCGTAACTCCGGCCGAGATGTAGTCGACGTTGATCTCCATACCCAGGACAGCCCGGGCAGAGTTCAGTTCAAGTCCCACCCCGGGCCTCCCCCGCCCCTGCTGGCTGAGGCCTACCTCGCGGATGACCCCGGCGTCCAGGAGATCGAGTACCAGGCTTGAGACCGAAGCCTTGGTGAGGCCCGTGGCGCCGGCCACCTGCGCCCGGCTGGGGTGCACCCCGGCGGGAGCGTAAGCGATCCTGCCCAGCACCAGCGCCAGGTTGCTCCGACGGACGTCGCCCATGGTGCCGGGCCCGGCCGCCTCTGATGCGGCCAGGGGGGATGCCGTTGCCACAGGGTGCTCCTTCATGGACTCAGAATTCGTGTCTGGTTGCTGTTGACTCACCCTACGTCGACTCATATAGTTTAGGCAATAAACTATTGCCGCCCGAGCGGCGGTACTGACTGCAAGGACGCATCAATGACTCTCTCTCCCACTCCTGCTGACAAGTTCACTTTTGGTTTGTGGACGGTTGGCTGGACCGGTGCCGACCCGTTTGGTGTTGCCGCCCGTGCCGCCCTTGATCCGGTGGAAGCGGTGCACAAGCTCGCCGAGCTGGGCGCGTACGGCATCACCTTCCATGACAATGACCTGGTGCCGTTCGAGGCAACGGCCTCCGAGCGGGACCTGATCCTGAAGAACTTCACGGCGGCCCTGGCCGAGACCGGCCTGAAGGTTCCCATGGTCACCACCAACCTGTTCAGCCACCCGGTGTTCAAGGACGGCGGGTTCACCTCCAACGACCGCTCCATCCGCCGCTTCGCGCTGGCCAAGGTGCTGCACAACATCGACCTCGCCGCCGAGCTCGGCGCCGAAACGTTCGTCATGTGGGGCGGACGCGAGGGCAGCGAATACGACGGGTCCAAGGACCTGTCCGCGGCCCTGGACCGGATGAAGGAAGGCGTGGACACCGCCGCCGGCTACATCAAGGACAAGGGCTACAACCTGCGCATCGCCCTGGAGCCCAAGCCCAACGAACCCCGCGGGGACATCTTCCTGCCCACCGTCGGACACGGCCTGGCCTTCATCGCCCAGCTCGAACACGGCGACATCGTGGGCCTGAACCCCGAAACCGGGCACGAGCAGATGGCAGGGCTGAACTTCACCCACGGCATCGCCCAGGCCCTGTGGGCAGGCAAACTCTTCCACATCGACCTCAACGGCCAGCGCGGCATCAAGTACGACCAGGACCTCGTCTTCGGCCACGGCGACCTCACCAGCGCCTTCTTCACCGTCGACCTACTCGAAAACGGCTTCCCCAACGGCGGGCCCCGCTACGAAGGCCCCCGCCACTTCGACTACAAGCCCTCCCGCACCGACGGCTACGACGGCGTCTGGGAATCGGCCAAGGCCAACATGTCCATGTACCTGCTGCTGAAGGAACGCGCCCTGGCCTTCCGCGCAGACCCCCAGGTCCAGGAAGCCCTCGCCACCTCCGGCGTCTTCGAGCTCGGCGAAACCACCCTCGCCGCCGGCGAAACCACCGCCGACCTGCTCAACGACCCCGCAGCATTCGAGGACTTCGACGCCGACAAGGCCGCCGAACGCTCCTTCGCGTTCATCCGCCTCAACCAGCTCGCCATCGAACACCTCCTCGGCGCCCGCTGACCATGGCACTGGTAGCAGGCATCGACAGCTCCACCCAGTCCTGCAAGGTGGTGATCCGCGACGCGGATACCGGGCAGCTGGTCCGCCAGGGGCGTGCGTCGCACCCCGACGGGACGGAGATCCATCCGGACCGCTGGTGGGAGGCACTGCAGGAAGCCATCGCACAGGCAGGCGGCCTGGACGATGTGGCAGCAGTATCAGTGGCAGGACAGCAGCATGGGATGGTCTGCCTGGATAGCGATGGACAGGTAGTCCGCCCCGCCCTGCTCTGGAACGACACCCGGAGCGCGGTTGCCGCAGAGAAGCTGGTCAAGACCGCGGGTGACGGAGACGCCTTGGCCGGTGCCCGGTACTGGGCAGAGGCTACCGGCACCGTCCCCGTGGCGTCGCTGACGCTGACAAAACTGCAGTGGCTGGCGGACAACGAACCCGAAAACGCCTCCCGGGTGGCCGCGGTGTGCCTCCCCCACGACTGGCTGACGTGGCGGCTGCAGGGGTACGGCCCGGGCAGCGGGGAGGCGGGGCTGAAGGCCCTCACCACTGACCGCTCGGACGCCTCGGGCACCGGGTACTTCTCCACGGCGGAGGGCAAGTACCTGCCCGAGGTTCTGTCCGCGTCCCTTGGCCATGTTCCTGTTCTTCCGAGGGTCCTCGGCCCCTTGGAGGCAGCGGGGACGTCAGCGGCCGGCAGCCTCCTGGCCGCCGGCGCCGGGGACAACGCTGCGGCCGCGCTGGGCGCAGGCGCGCAGTTGGGCGACGTCGTGATGTCCCTGGGCACGTCCGGCACGGTCTTCGCCGTCTCCGAAACGCCTGCTGCCGACGCTTCAGGGCTTGTTGCCGGCTTCGCGGACGCTGCCGGCCACTACCTTCCGCTGGTGTGCACGCTGAACGCCACCCGTATCTTCGACGCCACGGCGGCGCTGCTCGACGTGGACCTGGCAGGGTTCAACGAACTCGCACTGTCCGCGGAGCCGGGAGCGGGCGGGCTGACGCTCGTGCCCTACTTCGACGGCGAGCGCACGCCCAACCTGCCCGACGCCAACGGGTCCCTGCACGGCATCACCCGGGCAAACTACACGCCGGCCAACCTGGCGCGCGCCGCCGTCGAAGGTGTGGTCTGCTCGCTGGCCGACGGCCTGGCCGCGCTGCAGGAGCAGGGGGTCGTCGCCCGGCGCGTCCTCCTGGTGGGCGGCGGTGCCCAGTCACCGGCAGTCCAGGAGGCGGCCGCGCAGCTGCTGGGGCTTCCCGTCTCCGTCCCCCGTCCCGGGGAGTACGTGGCCGACGGCGCCGCCCGCCAGGCCGCCGCGGCACTCAACGGACAATTTCCGGCGTGGGTGCCCGACGCCGTCGACCATTCCTTGCAGAAGGACGACGGCGGCGTGCTGGCGAGGTACCGCCGCTTCGCCGCCCTGCACACGTAGGAAGGCAAAAGGACCCGGACCGTGCACTGCACGGTCCGGGTCCTTTTTATATGGGGCGCAGGCTCCTGCCGTGACGTAGCAGGAACCTGCGGTCTGTACAGTCATCCGTACGGTGTCAGGCGTACGGAAGGACGAGCTCCGCGTAGCGTTCCTTCACCGTGGACAGGACAGTGTTGCCGTCGGTGTCCCAGATGTCCTGGTTGAAGATTTCCACCTCGATGCCGCCGGTGTAGCCGGCGTCGCGCACCCAGGTACCGATCGTGGCGAAGTCCACCACGCCGTCACCCATGTATCCGCGGGACAGCAGCGGATCGGCGGCGATGGGCATGTTGAAGTCACACACCTGGTAGGAGGCGATCCGGTTTTCCCGCCCCGCCCGCTCGATTTGCGCCTTCAGTTCCGGGTCCCACCACACATGGAACGTGTCGACGGCGACGCCCACCGTTGACGCTTCGAACGGCGCGGCCAGGTCAAGGGCCTGGCCGAGGGTGGAGATGAGGGCACGGTCCGCCGCGTACATCGGGTGCAGCGGCTCGAGCACCAGCCTGACGCCGTTTTCCCGGGCGAAGGGTACGAGGTCGGCCAGCCGGTCCGCCACGCGTTGCCGTGCTGCCACCACGTCCTTCTCGCCCGGCGCAAGGCCGCCGACCACGAGGAAGAGTTCCCGGGTGTCCAGTGCAACGGCCTCGAGGATGGCTGCGCGGTTGTCCGCCAGGGCGGCGGCCTGCCCTTCGGCATCAGCGGCGGTCAGGAAACCGCCTCGGCACAGGGACGAGACCCGGAGCCCGGCGTCCTTGATCAGGCGGGCAGCCTTGTCCAGCCCGGCTTCCTCCACCCGGTCGCGCCAGGGGCCGATGGCCATGATCCCGGCGTTGACGCAGCCCTCGACAACCTGCGCCAGCGTCCACTTCTTGGTGGTGGCGCTGTTGATGGACAGGCGGGAGAAGTCGCTCATACCCCCACCCCGTTGATGCGCAGGAAGTCGGACATCCGGAAGGCGGCCAGTGCCGGGTCCTTCAGCAGTCCGGCTTTGTCCGCCAGTTCGAACGTCTTGGCCAGGTGGCAGACTGACCGGCCTGAGTGCAGCCCGCCGACCATCTGGAAACCGGGCTGCTTGCCGTTGAGCCAGGACATGAACGCGATGCCGGTCTTGTAGTAGAACGTGGGGGCGCTGAAGATGTGCTTGCCCAGTTCACGGGTGGAGTCCAGGATTTCGCGTGCCTTGGCGGTGTTGCCGGCGTCGTAGTTCTGCAGCGCAACCGAGGCGGCCGGGTAGATCGCGGCGAAGATGCCCAGCAGGGCGTCCGAGTGGTGCGTGCCGTCGCCGTCGATCAGTTCCGGGTAGTTGAAGTCGTCGCCGGTGTAGAGGCGGACGCCTTCGGGCAGGGCGGCACGGAGGGCAACCTCGTGGCTTGCGTCGAGCAGCGACACCTTGACGCCGTCAACCTTGTCCGCGTTCTCCTTGATGAGGTTCAGGAACGTTTCGGTGGCAGCTGCAACGTCATCCGAACCCCAGTAGCCCGCGAGGGCAGGATCAAACATGGTGCCGAGCCAGTGCAGGATAACGGGCTGGTCCACTTCCTGCAGCAGGGTGGAGTAGACCTTCAGGTAATCCTCGGGGCCGCCGGCCACCTTGGCGAGGGCACGGGATGCCATGAGGATGACCTTGGGCCCTGCCTCGCTGATGACGGCAATCTGCTCGCGGTATGCCTCCAGGACGGCCTTGATGCCCGCTTCCCCTGCGGGCAGTGTGTCGATGTCCAGCTGGTCGGTGCCGGCGCCGCAGGAGACGAGGTCCCGGACGGTCTTTCCGGCGGTTGCGGGGTTGCCGGCGGACACCACGGAGGCGGCTTCCACGCCGGTCCTCTTGATGAGCTGCTGGGTGGCTGGCCAGTCAAGGCCCATGCCGCGCTGGGCGGTATCCATGGCATCGGCGACGCCCAGGCCGTAGGACCACAGCTCATGGCGGTAGGCCATGGTGGTGTCCCAGTCGAGCCGGGCCGGGGTGCCGGCGGTGTTGTCCGCGAGGACTTCGGGGATGACGTGCGCGGCGGCGTAGGCCCGGCGGGCCGTCAGCGGCGCGGTGGGGCGGGCCCAGGCGGTGGCGCCCTGCAGGCGGTATTCCCGGGTGCCGCCGTCGGCGGAAGGAAGGATGAGCGAGGTCATTAAAGGGTGATCTCCGGAATGTCGATGGTGCGGCGCTCGTCGTTGGACTGCAGGCCGAGTTCTGCCAGCTGGACGCCGCGGGCTGCGGACAGGAGGCCGAAGCGGTGTTCACGGCCGGCGACGACGTCACGCAGGAATTCTTCCCACTGCAGCTTGAAGCCGTTGTCCAGTTCGGCGTTGGCGGGCACTTCCTGCCACTGGTCCCGGAAGGATTCGGTGACGGGCAGGTCCGGGTTCCACACGGGCTTGGGCGTGTGGGCGCGCTGCTGGGCGACGCACTTGTTCAGGCCGGCAACGGCGGAGCCGTGCGTGCCGTCCACCTGGAACTCGACAAGTTCGTCGCGGTAGACACGGACCGCCCAGGAGGAGTTGATCTGGCCGATGACCTGGTCGCCGCCTGGGGTTTCGAGTTCGAAGATGCCGTAGGAGGCGTCGTCCGCGGTGGCCTTGTATTCCTTGCCGGCCTCGTCCCAGCGGGCGGGGATGTGGGTGGCGGTCTTGGCGTTGACGCTCTTGACCTTGCCGATGATGCCTTCCAGGACGTAGTTCCAGTGGCAGAACATGTCCGTGGTCATTCCGCCGCCGTCTTCCTTGCGGTAGTTCCAGGACGGACGCTGCGCGGCCTGGACGTCTCCTTCGAAGACCCAGTAGCCGAATTCGCCGCGGATGGACAGGATGCGGCCAAAGAAGCCTTCGTCCACCAGGCGGCGCAGCTTGACCAGGCCGGGCAGGTAGAGCTTGTCGTGCACTACGCCTGCCGTGACGCCGGCTTCCTTGCCGATCCGGGCCAGCTCGATGGCCTCCTCCAAAGTTTCGGCCGTGGGCTTCTCGGTGAAGATGTGCTTGCCCGCCAGCATGGCCTTTTTGAGCGTGGCGGCACGAAGGCTGGTCATAGAGGCGTCAAAGACGATGTCCACGGTGGGGTCGTTTATGACCGCGTCCAGGTCCGTGGTCCACTCGGCAACCTTGTGCTTTTCGGCGAGTTCGCGGATCTTGGCCTCATTGCGGCCCACCAGGATGGGCTCGACCTGGATGCGGGTGCCGTCTTCGAGGGTGAAGCCGCCGGCGTCGCGGATGGGCAGGATGGAGCGCAGCAGGTGCTGGCGGTAGCCCATGCGGCCGGTGATGCCGTTCATGGCGATACGGATTGTTTTTGTTTCGAAGCCCATGTGTCCTCCACGGTGAGTGAGCAGTTTTACTCAAGCCAGATTGGGAAAGCGCATTCCCGCTTCATCAATGATGCACCTCCCAGCAGTTGTTGGCAAGCGCTTTCCGAAAGCAGGTCCAGACTGCCATAATGTGGTAACCGTTTCATTGCCCCATCTACGCCCAGGAGACGCTGTGGCTGCAAGCACCCTTACGGAGGTGGCCCGGCTGGCCGGGGTGTCCCCCGCCACCGCCTCCCGCGTTCTGAATGGCTCCGCCCGCAAACCCGGCAAGGACATTGCCGAGCGGGTTCGGCAGGCCGCCGATTCATTGGGCTACATTCCCAACGCCCAGGCCCAGGGGCTGGCCAAATCCAGTTCCGGCCTTATTGGCCTGATCGTCCACGACATCGCCGACCCCTATTTCGCTGCCATTGCCCGCGGGGTCCAGGAGGCAGCCCGCGGGCAGCGGAAGATGGTGCTGCTCGCAACCACGGGCGGAGCCCCTGCAGAAGAGAAGGAAGCCGTGGCGGCGTTTGCCGCCCGGCGCGCCGATTCGATCGTGATAGCCGGATCGCGTTCATCACGGGAAGAGGACCAGGAAGACAACGCCGAACTCGCCGCCGAACTCGACAGGTACTGCCGCAACGGCGGCCGCGTCGCCGTCGTCGGGCATCCCGTGGTGGGCGCCACGGCGCCCGAGGGGTATCACGTCCTGGCCGTGCCCAACCAGGAACTCGCCGGCGTGCTGGCCAGGGAGTTGGCCGCTGGATGGGACGGCGACTTCGTGATTATAGCCGGGCCGGAAGGACTGTTGACTTCCGATGACCGCGTCCAAGGGTTCCAGGACGGACTCGCCGGCGCCGGACGGGCGCCCGCCGCAATCCTGCGCACCCAGTTCAACCGTGCCGGCGGCTACGAGGCCGGGCTCAAGCTGGCGGCGCGCATCAAGGGCGAAGGAGACGGGACGGGCGAAACTGGCCGGAAGCTGTGCATTTTCGCAGTGAACGACGTGATGGCTATCGGCGCGGCAGCCGCGCTGCGTGCGGAAGGGCTGCGGATACCCCGGGACGCCACCATCGCCGGTTTTGACGATATCGAGACGCTGCGGGATTTCCGCCCCGCACTCTCCACCGTGCGCCTGCCCCTTGAGGAGATCGGCCGGCTCGCCACCCGTGCAACGGCACCGGCAGCCGAGGGGCACGATTCGGACGGCCCTCTTCCGCAGTCGATCACGGGCGAGGTTACCCTGCGGCGCAGCACCGAGGCGGCGTGATGGCAATCAACCTGACAACGGTTCCAGCCGATGGAGAAGCCGGGGACGGCGCCCGGCCCGCAGTCCTGATCCTTCCCGGCGGTGGCTACGCCCGGCAGGCCGACCATGAGGCCGAACCGGTTGCCGGGTGGCTTGCCGGGCTGGGCATCCACGCCTTCGTCCTGCGCTACCGCGTGGCGCCGCACCAGCACCCGGCGCCCCTGGAGGACGCCAAGGAAGCGATGCTGTACATCCGCAACGGCGCACACGGCCTGCAGGTGGACCCGGAACGCGTGGGTGTCCTGGGATTCTCCGCCGGCGGCCACCTCGCCGCCACCCTGTCCACGGCTGCCGCCACCGGCCTCCCCGACCTGGATATCCCTGGCACAGTTCCGGACCTCAGCATCCTTTGCTACCCCGTGGTGTCCCTGACCAAAGAAGTCCACCAGGGGTCAGTGGACAACCTCCTGGGCTTGTCGCCGTCGTCGTCTCTGCTGGCGTCGCTCTCACCGGACCTCCAGGTGGGCACAGACACGCCGCCGGCCTTCCTGTGGCACACCGCCGACGACGAAGCCGTCCCGGTCAGCCACAGCCTCCGTTATGCAGGGGCCCTAATGGCGGCAGGGGTGCCGGCCGAACTGCACGTCTTCCAGAATGGCCGGCATGGCCTGGGCATGGCGGACGGGGAACCGGGCCCGGCGCAATGGACTGCCCTATGCGCGGGGTGGCTGCAGCGTGCCGGCTGGACACCGGATACAAGCATTGCGCAGGCGGCATCCGGCAGCGCAGGGCAGCAACCTGCTGGGCACAGTGGCTGCCCTGTCTGGGGGTCCTCCGGGTACCCGACGTGCGGCGGATCGTTGCCGCCGCTGTTTCCCGAAGTCCTTTCATGTCCGGGGACCAGCTGAGGAACACCATTTGGAACTGTGGCGTGGCTCGTCGCAAAAGCATGCCGAGGCAATGAGCCCGCTCTCGTGCCGGGAGTCGACGCGGGCCCTTACCGCAGCACGGCGCAACTAGATGACGGGACGCTCGACGACGGCCCCGCCGGTTTTGCGGAACAGGTGCTTGGTCTGTCGATCCCAAAAGACCAGGTAGAGGCCGAACAGCAGCCCCGTGAGCGCAGCCGCCACCCTCGCCAGGGCCAGCGCGAAGCCGAGGTCTTCCGTCTGGAGGTAGGGGAAAACTTCCAGCTGGTCTGATATTGCGTAGATCATGAAGAAGGACACCACAAAGTAGAGGGCCTTCACCTGCCAGTCGTTCCGGATCCCCGTGACGGCGAACAGCGGAATCAGCCATACCACGTACCAGGCCTGGATGATCGGGGCCAGCAGGACCACTGCGGCGAAGGCCAGGGTCAGGCGCCGCATGAGCCTGTCGTAGTCGCCGCGGAAAATCTGCCACGCCACGATGGCCACCGCAAGCAGTTTGCCGGCGTCGAAAACCCAGCCTTCGGGGACGGTTCCGTCCAGGCCGAACGAGTTGGCCAGGGATTCAACCACCATGCCTATCAGTCCGACGGGCGCGTACCAGATGGAAATACTTCCCGGGGCGGAAAGTCCGTTGATCCAGCCGAACCCGAAGCCGTTGACGAGCGCCATCAGGGTGAGCAGGCCGAGGCTCAACCCTGCGGTCAGCACCCAGAATGTGAATTCCCGCAACCAACCTGCCCGGCGGCCTGCCCAGAGCAGCCCGATGAACGGCAGGAAGACGATGGTGATGGGCTTCACTGCTATGGACAGCGTTACCAGGACTACGCCCCGGACCACCCGCCGGGTGGCTGAGTAGTACAGGCCGGCCAAGGCCAGGCCGATCATCAGCGCATCGTTGTGGACGCTGGCGATGAAGTTCGTCAGGAACAGGGGGTTGGCTGCAGTAAGCCATAGCGCGCGGTGCGGGTTGATTCCGTGCAGTTCGGCGAGCCTGGGCACATAGAGGACACAGAGGACGACACCGGCCAGGGCAACCAGCCGGAACAGCATGACGCTGGCTTCCGGATGGACATTGGTGGACCACACCACGAGCTGCTCAATCCACAGGAAGAGCTGGCCGTAGGGAACCGGCGCTTCCGTCCACATCTTGTCCGCGCCCAGCTGGAAGTAGTTGGACAATGCGGAAATGCCGTTTTCGTAAGGGTTGAAGCCCTCCACCATCAGCCGGCCCTGGCCGATGTATGCGTAGACGTCCCGGCTGAACAAAGGCACGCAGAACATCATGGGCAGGCCCCAGGCCACCACCGCCTTGAGCGTTGCCCTGCGTGCCTGGCTGCCCCAGACGTGGACGATCTGCCCCAGCCGCAGCCACGCCCGCACCAGCAGCATCGCGCCCACGGCCAGCAGCACAATGGACAGCGCCACACCCGCAGCTTCGGCCCGCATCCAGATGAACAAAGGCATCCGGCGCAGCTCCGAGACCGGAGCGAGCCAGCCCACTCCAAACGATCCAATGAGGAGGAACATGGAGCCTGCAAAACCGGCCAGCAGCGGTGAGCGGGGGTTGTCCATTTCGGCGCCGCCTGCTGTTCCGGCAGGGGCGGCCATCGCCAGCTCCTCCGCGGCAGGCATGGGCGCCGTCATCTCAGGATTGTCCAATCTATTTTGCGTTTGCGCGGCTTTGTGCCGGCGGGCCGCAAAGACCGGCCGGGCGCATTTTTCGTTGACAGCAGGGCGACCCGCCACGTACCCGAAATCCTAGCACCGGCCGGATGCGTGGAGGTGTAACGGTAGGCTGGTCCGGTGCCTATAACTAACGAAAGAATCGTCTGGATTGACTGCGAGATGACCGGCCTGGACATCAAGAACGACGCTTTGATCGAAGTGGCGGCCCTGGTGACCGATTCCGAGCTGAACATCCTCGGGGACGGCGTGGACGTGGTCATCAAGCCCGACGATGCGGCGGTGGCCCAGATGAGCGATTTTGTTCGGGACATGCACACAAAGTCCGGCCTGTTGAAGGAACTCCCCGCCGGCAAAACCATGGCAGAAGCGGAGGCTGCAGTGATGGAGTACATCGCTGAATGGTGCCCGGAGCCGCGGAAGGCACCGCTGGGCGGCAACTCGGTCGGCACGGACCGGGTTTTCCTGTCGCGTGACATGCCGAGCGTGGTGGAGCACCTGCACTACCGTGTCATCGATGTCAGCACCATCAAGGAGTTGTCCCGCCGCTGGTACGCCAGGGCGTACTTCCAGTCCCCCGCCAAGAAGGGTGGCCACCGCGCCCTCGGTGACATCAAGGACTCGATCGACGAACTCCGCTACTATCGCGAGGCCGTTTTTGTTCCGGCCCCGGGACCTGACAGCGCCACCGCCCAGCAAATCGCCCGGCGCATCACTTCCGGACAGGCCGCGCCGCTTCCTGAACTGTAATCTGCGCCACGTTCACAGGAATTTTTCCAGAAAAGACCGAAAGTGGACAAAGCACCCGAAAAGAGCAGGTAGGATATTTGAGTTGCCTTCCCAGGGAGCCGGTCAGCCGGCCAGGGTAGACAAACATGGTGGGCGTAGCTCAGTTGGCAGAGCGCCTGGTTGTGGTCCAGGAGGTCGCGGGTTCAACCCCCGTCGCTCACCCTCACCGGGACGGTTAAGACCGTCCGCAAGGAGGCCGTACCGGATATCCGGTACGGCCTCCTTGCTTTTGCAGCACTGCCCTGGCCATCGTGTCCGGGCCGGAAGCCGAAGGACCGCAAACATGACTGTTCTGCCGATCACCATTTGGGGTGAGCCCGTACTGCACCGCCGCGCTTCCGAAGTGGAAGTGTTCGACGACGACCTGCGCACCCTGATTGCCGACATGTTCGAAACCAACGACGCCGCCAACGGCGTAGGCCTTGCAGCTCCCCAAATCGGGGTGGGCAAGAGGATTTTTGTCTACAAGTACGCAAATGACGATGGTGCTCCCCCATCCGGGGTTGTGGTTAACCCTGTCCTGACGCTGTCCAAGATCTCCGGCGCCGCTCCGGATCCGGATGAGGAAGAGGAAGGGTGCCTGTCCTTTCCGGGGGAACAGTACCCGCTCAAGCGGGCCGAGTGGGCCCGGGTGGAGGGCTTCGACGGGTTCGGACAGCCCGTTAGGTTCGAGGCTACGGGCTGGTTCGCCAGGGTCATCCAGCACGAGTACGACCATCTGGACGGCAAGCTTTACGTCAACCGGCTGATGGACCGCTATTCCCGAAAGGCGATGAAGCAGGCCAAGAAGAACGGCTGGGGAGTTCCGGGGCTGACCTGGATGCCCGGCGTCGACCCGGACCCCTTCGGTCACTAGCCCTCTGGCGGCGCGTCAGCCGGACTGGATGGTCTGCTGGTCCGGGCAGGCGGCGAGGACGCGCTTCATTGCGTCCTTTTCGGCTTCTGTCACCCACAGGCTGTAGGCGGCTTTGACTGTGATTTGCCGCGCTATGTAATGGCACCTGATGGCTTTGTTTTTGGGCAGCCAGGTGGCTGCGTCCCCGGCGCCTTTCTGCTGGTTCGAAGGGCCGTCCGCCGCGATGAGATTCATCGGATCGTTGGCCAAGCGTTGGCGCTGGGCGGGAGTCAGCCGCTGGGCGCCTTTCTGCCAGGCATCCGCCAGCGGCACCACATGGTCGATCTGCACTGCGCGGCTGCTCTCCGCACCGCGGCGGAATTCGACGATTTGCGATGTGTACGGCTCGTGAAAACGGCCGGCGGCCACCCTGCATGCTGATCCCTCGCTGAAGACGACATCTTCCAGGTCGCGGCGCAGGATATCGTTGCGGGTGTCGCAGCCGTTCCGGTCCACATCAAGCCACGCCTGGCCGAAGTCCTCCCGGTTGTAGCCAGTCTGGGCGGCGCGGCCTTTCACCGGAAGTTTTTCCAGCGCATCGAGGGCACGCCCACCGGGCACCCGGTTGACGGGAACTACGGGCTTCATCCATCGGGGGTCGACGACGGGTACCTCGGTGGGTCCTGCCGGCGCCGGTTCGGCCAGCGCAAACTGGCCTGCAGTGAAGAACCATCCCAGCGCGGCCAGGGCGGCGGCCGCGGCCAGGGCCAGTATTGCCCAGGCCTGCCTGGAGCGGCGCCTGGCCCGCCGGTAGGCGGACCAGCTCAGGGTCATGTGGTTCCCGCCCTGCGGCCGATGTCCTGCACCAAGCGAGCCTAAGACACCGGTTTGTTCCCTGCCCTGATTTCCACAGTGTTGAGGGAAAGTGAAGGACCACCCCGGGCGGTTACTGTTCCCGCATCACCCGGCGCAGGTCTTCTTCCGCGATGGCCAGGAGCCCCTCAAGCTGGCGTACGCGCTCTTCGGTGACGTCCCCGGTTTTCAGTCCCGCCCGTGCCCCCTCCAACAGGCGCAGCGCCTCTTTGTGGTTGGCTTTGGCGACGTCGAGGGCGTGTTCAAGAGTGGTGTCGTGCTGGAGCGTCGAATCTTTTTCCATGCCATTAGTGTGGTCCCGATTCCCGGCTGATTCCAGAGAACCAGCCGGGAATCCGCGGGACCGGCAAGAGAGGCGCTAGACGGCGATGGCGGCCAGTGCCTTGGCGCTTTCCTTGGCGGGATAGGCCGGCGGGTTCACTCCTGCCATTTCTTCCATGACGCGGATGACCTGGCAGCTGTAGCCGAATTCGTTGTCGTACCAGACGTAGACCACGAGGTTCTTGTCCGTGGAGACGGTGGCAAGGCCGTCCACGATCCCGGCACGGCGGGACCCGACGAAGTCGGTGGAAACAACTTCGGGGGAATCGATGTAGTCGATCTGTTTGCGCAGGTCCGAGTGCAGGGACATCTCGCGCAGGTAGTTGTTGACCTCGTCCTTGGTGGTTCCGTTTTCCAGGCTCAGGTTCAGGATGGCCAGCGAAACGTCCGGGGTGGGGACCCGGATGGAGCTGCCGGTGAGCTTGCCCAGCAGTTCCGGCAGGGCTTTCGCCACGGCCTTCGCCGCACCGGTCTCGGTGATTACCATGTTCAGCGCCGCCGAGCGGCCGCGGCGGTCGCCCTTGTGGAAGTTGTCGATCAGGTTCTGGTCATTGGTGAAGGAGTGGACGGTCTCCACGTGGCCGTGGACCACACCGAACTTGTCGTTGAGGGCCTTCAGGACCGGGGTGATCGCGTTCGTGGTGCATGACGCGGCGGAGACGATCTTGTCCGTGTCCTCGATGGTGCCGTGGTTGATGCCGTGCACGATGTTCTTCAGCTCGCCCTTGCCCGGAGCGGTGAGCAGGACCCGGGCCACGCCCTTGCTCTGCAGGTGCTGGGACAGTCCCTCGGCGTCCCGCCAGCGGCCGGTGTTGTCCACCACCAGGGCGTCCTTGATCCCGTAGGCGGTGTAGTCGATGGTGGCGGGGTCGTTCGAGTAGATGACCTGGATCCGGACGCCGTTGGCCGTGATGGTGTTGGCTTCCTCATCCACCCGGATGGTGCCTTCGAAGGACCCGTGGACCGAGTCGCGGCGCAGCAGGCTGGCACGCTTGAGCAGGTCGTTGTCCGAGCCCCTCCGGACCACGATGGCGCGCAGGCGCAGGCCGTGTCCGCCGCCTGCCTTTTCGATCAGCAGGCGGGCCAGGAGCCGGCCAATCCGGCCGAAGCCATAGAGCACGACATCGGTGCTGGTGCGGTCGTCAGCACCGCGCTTGCCCACGATGTCGGCGAGCTCGGAACGCAGGAACTCCTCGAGGGTGGCGCCGTTGCCCTCCTCCTTAAACTTCTGGTTCAGCCGGGCGATGTCGATCGCGGCCGCACCCAGCTCCAGCTCCGCCAGGCTGTTCAGCAGCGGCGCGGTTTCCTCCAGCAGCAGCTCGTCCTTGCTCATCCGGCGCGCGAAGCGGTGCGCCTTGAGGATGTTCATGGTGGACTTATTGATCAGGCTCCGGCCATGGATGCTGGTCACCACGTTGTTTTCGCGGTACAGCCGGCCAATCACCGGAATCATGGCCTCGGCGAGGGCCTCCCGGCCCATCCACGTATCAAGACAAGAATCTGACGTCTGGCTCACAGAAATACCTTCCTCGGTTCAGCCGCATACGTCCTCGTACGCGGATGTCGGCCACCGGATGATGTCCAGGGGCGCCCGCGCCTGCAGGGTTCGGCCCCCAGGCGCTTTGGATCGTTCGCAAAGAAAAACCGCCGGCTGCGAACGCAGATTTCCGGCGGAAGAACCCCTACGTCCGGTAACTATTCTAGGTTGGCCGGCCTGCCGGAAAAGGCTTGTGTCGCGTGAAGTCACTCACACGTGCCCCTAGTTGTGCAGGGCGGAGTACAGGTTAAGGCTGGCGGAAAATACCACCCAGGAGAAGTACGGCAACAAGAGCAGCCCGGCGCCCGCGCTGACCGGGCCGAACCGCAGGATCAGGAAGACCAGCGATATCGCCAGCCCGCTGATGACAATGAAGGCCGCCCAGAGCGCGGCAGTTCCCAGCACCGGATACAGGCCGAAGAACGTCACGGGCCAGCCCGCATTCAGCACCAGCTGGACAACATAGGCAGCCAGGGCCGCGCCGGTCAGCGCGTTCTTCCGCCACACCAGCCAGGCTGCGACGGCGACGCCGGCATAGAGCATCAGCCACACGGACCGGAACATCCATCCCGGCGGCATCCAGGGCGCCTTCACGGAGTCGGCGAACCAGCCGGCGGAATGCAGGATGATCGGGATGGAAGCCATGGCCCAGGCGGCAAACGAGAGCGCGAAGAACCCCAGAAGGGCAAGCACCTGCCGGGCGCGGCCGGCAGCACGCAGCCGGCCCGTTCCATCGGCCGGTTCCGGCTCAGTATTTGCGGGCACGGTTCAGGATTCCCAAACAGAGCTTTCCAGGTCAATTCTAAGAGTGGACGGGACAGCCGATACGCCGGGTTCTGTGCCTCCCGTTCCGTTGCCGGAACGGGAGCGACGGCCATCCATCTACGAGTACCGTTGCCGGCACCCTCCAGCGGCCTACCCGGACACTCGGGCGGGCAGCCCTCGAACGTGTCCTGTCTGGCCTTGCTCCGGGTGGGGTTTACCTAGCCTCCCCGGTCACCCGGGAAGCTGGTGGTCTCTTACACCACCGTTTCACCCTTACCTGTTTCGTGCCGCTTTCAAACCGGCGCGACCCAGGCGGTCTGTTCTCTGTGGCACTTGCCTGCGGGTTACCCCGAGTGGGCGTTACCCACCACCCTGCCCTGTGGAGCCCGGACGTTCCTCGAGCCACTTGCGTGACGCGCGGCCGCCTGGCTGTCCCATCCACACACCAGTCTACCGGCGCGGAGCACGGCTCCGGCCGCCGGTAGGATCGGACGGTGCTGATTCTGCTTCCCCCTTCCGAAGGCAAGACTCCTGCGGTCCGGGGTTCCGCCATCGACTGGTCTTCTTTAGCGTTCCCTGAGCTCAACCCCTATAGGGCGAAGGTGCTGGACGCGCTGGGAACCGTGAGCGCCCACGAGGACGCCCTCGCATTGCTGGGAGTGGGCGCCTCACTGCGGGACGACGTCGAACGCAATACCCGGCTTCACGAGGAGCCGGCAGCGCCCGCGCACAGGATCTACTCGGGCGTCCTCTACGACGCGCTCGGTTATCGAAGCCTGACCCCCAACCAGCGGCGCAAGGCGGACGAGGCCGTGCTGGTTGTGTCGGCACTGTGGGGCGCCATCAGGTTTGGCGACAGCGTGCCCGCCTACCGGCTGTCCATGGGAACCGCACTGCCCGACGTCGGACGCCTCGCCCCGTTCTGGAAGCCGGTCCTGGCCGATGCGCTGCAAGCCGCAACCCGCGGGCACCTGCTGGTGGACTGCCGGTCCAGCACCTACGCAGCCGCGTGGGCACCGCCGTCGGGACAGACCGTGGCGGTCAACGTGTTCACGGAGGCCAACGGAACGCGGAAAGTGGTGAGCCACTTCGCCAAGCACACCCGGGGCGAACTCGCCCGGCACCTGCTGGTACGCCGGGGCAAGGCCCCGGAGACGCCCGAGCAGCTCGTCAAGGCAGCCGGGGAGAAGTGGGACGCCGAGCTTGTCCCGGCGTCAGGGCGGAAACCGCACGCCCTCAACATTATTCTGCAGGGCTGACTTTCCCGCCCCCCCAACTGGGTAGCACCAAGTGTCGTTTTGAGCGTCCAAAACGACACTTGGTGCTACCTGGTTGGGTCAGGACCACTCGTCCGAGCGGACCAGGATGGCACCGGAGTCCGGGCAGAAGACGACGTCGTCTGCGGACGCGGCCTTGATCTCCGCGAGGTCGCCGGGGCTCAGTTTCATGCCGGAAGCCTCGGATGTGCCGTGGAAAAGCCGGGCGGCGCCGACGCCACGCTTGGCAAGGGTCTTTTCGTAGACCGCCAGCAACGCGGCATCCAGCCCCTGCGCAAAGGCGTCCCGCCGGGCACCCACTTCCGCAGCTTCGGCGTCAACGGCAGCCAGGGCTTCATCAATTTCGGCCCGTATGGTGCTGAACGATCCCTGGATGTCGTCCACGATTGCCTGCTGGGCGGCCTGGCGTTCCCGAAGGGTATCGAGCCGCTCGAGGACCTCCAGTTCCACGTCCTCCAGGTCGGAGCGGCGCTTGTTGAGGGAAGCAATGTCCTTTTGCAGGGCAACGAGGTCCTTTGACAGTCCGGTGCCGCTGTTCAGCCGCGCTTCATCCCGCTCGATCCGTCCGGCGACCTGTTCCACGTCAGCTTCGGCGCGCTTCAGTTCAGCCTCGGCGTCGTGGACTGCCATCTTCGCGGCCCCCAGTTCGCCGTTGGCCACCGAAAGGGCGGCTTCCAGGTCTTTGATCCGCGGATCCCCTTCAAGCGCGCGGCGCCGGCTGGCGAGGGATTTCAGCTTGGCGTCCAGCCCCTGCAGATCGAGCAACTTCAACTGTTCTGCCGGTGCTGCCTTCGCCACTGTTACCTCCGCTTGTTTCCCTACCGGCCTCAACCGGGCACCGGACCGGCGCTGCCTCGACTCTAGCGCCTGGCTTCCGCCCCGGCCTCACTTGTCCGCGCGCCGGGCTCAACCCGGAGTCAGGATGAAGTCCCAGGGATCGCTGTTGGTGGCACTGACCTGGATCTCGACGTCGTATCCCTGGTCTGCCAGGACGTTGCCCAACGCCGCCGCGGCAGCAGGAAGCCAAAGCCACTCGCTGGCGAAGTGCGAAACGTCCACCAGATACGGCCGCCCGTTCGATGCGGACTCCCGGGCTTCCGACGCAGGGTGGTGGCGGAGGTCCGCCGTCACGAACACGTCCGCGTTGCTGGCCCGGACTTCGTTGAACAGCGAATCCCCGGCACCGCCGCAGACCGCGATGCGCCGCACCAGGCCGTCCTTGTCCCCGGACACCCGCACTCCCCCGGCTACGGAGGGCAGGATCCCAAAGACCTTGGCCGCGAAGTCGCCGAGGCTCATGGCGTCGGCAAGGTCGCCGACGCGTCCGAT
Organism: Arthrobacter sp. MPF02; assembly: GCF_046605375.1. Taxonomy (GTDB): domain Bacteria; phylum Actinomycetota; class Actinomycetes; order Actinomycetales; family Micrococcaceae; genus Arthrobacter. The sequence goes on from NZ_CP176772.1 coordinate 2,182,267, forward strand.
GCCTTCCTCGGGCAGGCCGTTCGCGGCAACACTGAGCGGCACAACGTCCTGCAGCCCCAGCGCGTCGGCGAGGACGTCAGAGACACCCCCGACGGCGGAGTCGCCGTTGGTGTGCACGGTCAGGAGAGCCGTTCCCGACTCGATGAGCCGGTGGACGGCACGGCCCTTGGCGGTTGTGGCGGCAACCGACGTGACGCCGCGCAGCAGCAGCGGATGATGCGTGATCAGCAGTTCGGCGCCCCACTCCACTGCCTCGTCGATGACCTCCAGGGTGGGGTCGACGGCGAACATCACCTTCCGCACGGGAGCGGACGGGTGCCCTGCCACCAGGCCCACCTCGTCCCAGTTCTCGGCCAGCGACTCGGGCCAGAGTTCCTCCACGGCCAGGAGCAGGTCTCCCAGGGTGGGCGGGTTCCCGGCGGCCTGTTTGGCCGCGGGAGTGCCGCCGTCGTTGTTCTGGCCGTCCTTATCCTGGCTGTCGTGGTTCCGGGGGCCGGCAGCGTCGTTGTCCACTGGTTCCATAGTCTTAGTTTTACCCCATTGCCTGTCCGCCTCCCCGCATGGAGGTGCCCGCAGGGGAAGCGCCGGGAATCATCCGGGGCCGCCAACCATTGAAGAGGTCATGAAAACTTTTGTTCTTGGCGGAGGCTGCTTCTGGTGCCTTGACGCCGTCTACCAGAAGACGAGGGGCGTCACCTCCGTAGTGTCCGGCTACACGGGCGGGCACGACCCGCAGCCGGACTACTATTCCGTCTGCAGCGGCACCACGGGCCACGCCGAAGTTGTGGCGGTCACCTTCGACGAGGAAATCATCCCCGCAGAGGTCATCCTGGACATGTTCTTCGCCCTGCACGACCCCACCACGCTGAACCGGCAGGGCTACGACGTGGGCACCCAGTACCGGTCCTCCATGTTCTATGAGACCACCGAGGAGAAGATCCTGTTCGAGGAAGCCATCGAACGGAACCAGGCGCTGTGGCGGAACTCAATCGTGACCGAGGTCAGCAGGCTCCCCCGCTTCTACGTGGCCGAGGAATTCCACCAGAACTACTACGCAAAGCACCCCGAACAGGGCTACTGCCAGGTGATCATCAACCCCAAGCTCGCCAAGGCCAGGAAATATTACTCTGCGTGGCTTAACGCTTAGCCAGGGTTACGCCGCCTCGTTAGGCTGACCTCAGTATTCACCCCTCAGAGATAGGCGTATGTACATGGCACGGATCTATGACGATGTAACGCAGCTTGTTGGCGGTACTCCGCTGGTCAAGCTCAACCGGCTCAGCGAGGGGCTGGCAGCCACCGTCGCCGTGAAGCTTGAGTTCTACAACCCCGCCAACAGCGTCAAGGACCGCATCGGCGTGGCCATCGTGGACGCCGCGGAGAAGTCCGGCGCGCTGAAGCCGGGCGGCACCATCGTCGAAGGCACCTCCGGCAACACCGGCATCGCCCTGGCCATGGTGGGTGCCGCGCGCGGCTACAAGGTCATCCTGACCATGCCTGAAACCATGTCCACCGAACGCCGGGTCATGCTGCGCGCCTTCGGCGCCGAAATCGTCCTGACCCCGGGCTCGGAAGGCATGCGCGGCGCCGTGGAGAAGGCACAGGAAATCGTTGCCAACACCGAGAACTCCATTTGGGCCCGCCAGTTCGCCAACGAAGCCAACCCGGAAATCCACCGCAACACCACGGCTGAGGAAATCTGGGCCGACACCGAAGGCAAGGTGGACATCTTTGTTGCCGGCGTCGGCACCGGCGGAACCGTCACCGGCGTGGGACAGGTCCTCAAGGAGCGCAAGCCCGGCGTCCAGATCGTGGCGATCGAACCCAAGGACTCCGCAATCCTCAACGGCGGCGCCCCGGGGCCGCACAAGATCCAGGGCATCGGCGCCAACTTCGTACCCGAGATCCTCGACACCAACGTCTACGACGAGGTCCTGGACGCCACCCTTGAAGACTCGGTCCGCGTTGCCCGCGACCTCGGCGTCAAGGAAGGCATCCTCGGCGGCATCTCCTCCGGCGCCATTGTCTGGGGCGCCCTGGAACTGGCCAAGCGCCCCGAGAATGCGGGCAAGCTGATTGTCGCTGTCGTCTGCGACTTCGGTGAGCGTTACATTTCCACCGTGCTCTATGACGACATCCGCGGCTGACCAGTCCGCATTCCGCCCGTTTCCTGTAGAAAGAACTTTGTGGGCTTTTTCGCAAGATTGAAGGAAGACCTCGACGCCGCCCGGTCGCACGACCCGGCGGCTCGAGGTTCTTTTGAAAACTTTTTCGCTTACTCCGGCCTGCACGCCATCTGGATCCACCGGCTGACGCACCGGATGTGGCAGAACCCTGCCCTGCGCTTCCCGGCACGCCTGATCTCCCAGCTGGGCAGGTTCGCCACCGGCATTGAAATCCACCCCGGGGCCACCATCGGCCGCCGGTTCTTCATCGACCACGGCATGGGTGTGGTCATCGGGGAGACGGCAGAGATCGGCGAGGACGTCATGATGTACCACGGCGTGACCCTCGGCGGCCGCTCATTGGCGCGGATCAAGAGGCACCCAACCATTGGCGACCGCGTGACCATTGGCGCCGGTGCCAAGATCCTCGGCCCCATCACCATCGGACGGGACAGCGCCGTGGGCGCAAATGCCGTGGTGGTCAAGGATGCCCCACCGGAATCAATCGTCACCGGGGTTCCGGCCAAGTGGCGCCATCGGGACGCACGCCGTGAGACCAAGCCGGCAGTGGACCCTGCAGAATACGACATCGAGTACCGGATCTGACATTCATTGTGCGGCAGCTTGGCCGCGCGGAGCATGGCAAAAGGCGGGCCGTTCCTGGATCTTCCAGAAACGGCCCGCCTTTTGTATGTCCTGCGGTAATTAGTGGGTGTCCACCGCGGAGATCTCGGACTTGTCCTCGCCCCACAGCGTGTGGAACGTACCCTCGGCGTCGACGCGGCCGTAAGTGTGGGCGCCGAACAGGTCGCGCTGGCCCTGGATCAGGGCGGCGGCCACACGCTTGCGGCGCAGGCCGTCGTAGTACGCCAGGGAGGACGAGAAGACCGGCACCGGGATGCCCAGCTGGACGGCCGTGGCAACCACGCGGCGCCACGCCGGGAGTGCGTCTGCGATGGCCTTGGTGAATGCCGGGGCGAACAGCAGGTTGGCCGGCTTTTCGTCAGCCGCGTAAGCCTTGGTGATGTCCTTGAGCAGTTCGGCGCGGATGATGCAGCCGGCCCGCCACAGGGAGGCGATCTCGTCCAGCTTCAGGTCCCAGCCGTATTCCTTGGCTGCGGAGGACAGCATGTCCAGGCCCTGCGCGTAGGAAACCAGCTTGGACGCGTACAGCGCCTGGCGGACGTCCTCGACGAAGGTTTCCGGGATTTCGACGGCGGCCTCGCCGCCTTCCAGCAGTTCCTGGCCCAGCTTGCGCTGCGCTGCCTGGGAAGACAGGGCACGGGCGAAGACGGACTCGGCGATGCCGGAGACCGGGGAACCGAGCTCAAGGGCGGAGATGACCGTCCAGCGGCCGGTGCCCTTTTGGCCTGCCGCGTCCACCACGACGTCGACGAACGGCTTACCCGTCCTGGCGTCCACGTGGCCCAGGACTTCGGCGGAGATTTCGATCAGGAAGGAGGACAGCTCGCCCTTGTTCCACTCTGAAAAGATCTTTGCCTGCTCGGCGGGCTCGATGCCGGCGCCGGAACGCAGCAGGTCGAAGGCCTCTCCGATGACCTGCATGTCCGCGTATTCGATGCCGTTGTGGACCATCTTGACGAAGTGTCCGGCGCCGTCGGTGCCTACCCAGGCGCAGCACGGTTCACCGTCCACCTTGGCGGAGATCTTTTCCAGCAGCGGGCCGAGCGCCTTGTAGGACTCCTTGGAGCCACCGGGCATGATGGACGGCCCGTTCAGGGCACCCTCTTCGCCGCCGGAGACGCCCACGCCCACAAAGTGCAGCTCCTTCTGCGCCAGCGCGGCTTCGCGGCGGCGGGTGTCCTCGTAGTGGGAGTTGCCGGCGTCGATGATGATGTCGCCGGGCTCCAGCAAGGGTTCAAGCTGCTGGATCACGGAGTCAACCGGCTTGCCGGCCTTGACCATGATCAGCACGCGCCGGGGCTTCTCCAGGGAGTCGACCAGTTCCTGGAGCGTCTCGGTGCGGACAAAGTCGCCTTCGGAACCGTAGCGTTCCAGCAGGGCGTCGGTCTTCTCCACGGACCTGTTGTGCAGGGCGACCGTGAACCCGTTCCGCGCAAGGTTGCGGGCCAGGTTGGCGCCCATCACCGCGAGGCCGGTGACGCCGATGTGTGCAGACATCAAAACTCCAATTCGTTGCTTCTGGGGGCGGATGGCAGCAGTCTTGTCCCTGGAAGGACTACTTTGCCAAAACCGGGTCGGAATAAAGCATATATATTCTTGCCGGAACACGGAAGTAGTGCGGCAGACGGAAGTGCTTTGTGTCCCCGCTGCCCGGGTACTACCCCGTGAGGTGCTGCACCTTCGCACTAGGCTTAGCTGCATGACGAGCAGCCTGCACCAGCGCGCCATTGAAAATCTTGGCGCCCGTATCATCTCCGGCGAACTGCCTGCCGGCCACGTCATGCTTGCCGAGCAGCTCGAGGACGAGCTGAAGGTCTCCCGCTCCGTGATCCGGGAAGCGGTGCGGGTGCTGCAGTCCCTGGGCCTGGTTGAAACCACCAAGCGCGTGGGCATCCGGGTGCTGCCGCCGAGCCGCTGGAACCCCTTCGATTCCCAAGTCATCCGGTGGCGGCTGGCAAGCGATGCCCGTGGCGCCCAATTGCGGTCCCTTGCAGAGCTGCGAGCCGCAGTGGAACCGGCAGCGGCCGAGCTTGCCGCGCAGAACGCGCCCGCCCCGCTGCGGCTGGAACTGGTGGACGTTGCCTACGCGATGCGCGACGCCGGGCATAACGGCGAGGTGCCCCGGTTCCTGGAGCTGGACATCCAGTTCCACTCACTGCTGCTGTCCGGTTCCGGCAACGAGATGTTCGCCAACCTCATGGGTCAGGTAGCGGAAACACTCACGGGACGCACCGTACACGGCCTGATGCCGGACCACCCCCATGAGGGCGCCCTGCAGTGGCATGTTGATGTGGCAGAGGCGATCTCGCGGGGTGACGCTGCGGCCGCCAGGGAGGGCTCCGAGCGGATCATGCGGCGGACCATGACCAGGATGGCTGACACCTGGACCGAGCAGCCGCGGGTCTTCATCCCCGTGCGCCGCTAGGACCGGCCTGCACCCACACCCACTGCGCTCCAGTCCGGCGTAACGCAGGTGACACACTGCGGGTAGAACTTTCTTGTTTCCCCGCAGTTCACTGTATATTCATCCCAGGCCCTCCACCGCGGCATCCCCCAATAGTCGCGGTGGAGGGTTTTCCAATGCCTGAACTTCCCACTGCCCGGACAGCAGGCCTGCCTGTCCGGCTCAGGCCGTGGCCGACAGCGATTCCCTCAAGCGCCACCCGCCTCCCATTCCGTCGCGTTCGAGCACCATGGTGGCAAGCGGGGATTTCCTGTTCCTGCCAAGCCTTACCTGGACCTGCAGAACCTCGACGTCAACACAACCCCGGCCCCTGGGCATCCTTGAACTGGTTTCCCACCAGTTGACGCGCTCGAACCACCTCACAGGTTCGGCCCCCAGGCACCATTCCCTCCCCCGGCTGATCACCGTCGTCGGGATTCCTGCCTTGTCCGTCCGGACTATCACGTGTTCCATGCCTGCACGGTAGGACGAGGGTCCGACATTTCCGGAGCAGGCGCAGACGACAAAAAACCCCGCAGGTTCAGCCGAATGGCAAGAAACTGCGGGGTTTTGGTAGTGGGTCCTACCGGGATCGAACCGATGACATCCACGGTGTAAACGTGGCGCTCTACCAGCTGAGCTAAAGACCCTGGCGGCGATTCCAGCGTGTCCGCCGCAACCAACGAACAATGACTTTACCCGATAGGGTGCCACTAGCGCGAATCGGTAGTGGGCGGCCGGCGCCGGGGCGCTACAGCGGCGGCAGTTCGGCGGCGAGCCAGTGCAGGGACTCCGAAACCCCTGCTTCGAGTTTGATGGTTGCTTTGTCGTCGCCGCGCGTGGCTCCCCTGTTGATGATGACCACCGGTTTTCCGTCCTTGGCCGCATGGCGCACGAACCGCAACCCGCTCATCACAGTCAGTGACGAGCCTGCCACCACCAGGGCCGCCGCTTCGTCCACCACCGCATATGACTTTGCCACGCGGTCCTTGGGAACGTTCTCGCCGAAATAGACGAAGTCCGGTTTCAGTGTGCCGCCGCAGGCCGGGCAGTTGGCCACAACAAAAGACCTGATCAAGGCCTCGTCCTCCACCGTGGCGTCTGCATCCGGCGCCATTTCCACAAGACCGGTCCCTTCGGCCCGGGCCAGGAACTCCGGGTTCAATTCCTCAAGCATTCCGGCCAGCAGCCGGCGCGAGTAGGTGCGCCCGCAGTCCAGGCACATCACCTGGTCATAGCGGCCATGGAGATCGATGACGTTACGGCTGCCGGCGTCCTCGTGCAGACGGTCCACATTCTGCGTTATCAGGCCCGTCAGGAAACCGCGGCGCTCGAGTTCAGCGGCCGCATAATGCCCCTTGTTCGGGTCAGCATGCTTCAGGTGGGACCAGCCGATGTGGTTCCTCGCCCAGTAGCGTTGCCTGTTCGCGGCGTCCCGTACAAATTCCTGGTATGTCATGGGAGACCTCGGCGCTGAACCGGGTCCGCGGTAATCGGGGATACCTGAGTCGGTGCTCATCCCCGCACCAGTCAAAAGGGCGAACCGGGTACCGGCCAGCAGGTCCCGGATCGCGGCCAGGGCCTCGAGATCCTGGGTCGCGGGATGGGCCGGCGGCGCCGGCGGCATGCTTGCGAAGCCCGTCAGGCCTGTCCTGTGCCGCTGCCCGTCCACGGCAGGTCAGGCCCGGCCCAAACCGGCAAGCGCAGATTGGTATCCCGTGAAATCCCGCGCCTGCCCCCGCGGATTCACCACCGAAAACCGGATTGTCCCTGCAGCATCGATAATGAACGTACCGCGTTTGGCCATACCTGACTCCGCGTCGAAGACACCGTAGGCGCTGGCCACGCCGCCGTGGGGCCAGAAGTCGGCCAGCAGGTCGAACCCGTAGCCCTCCTGCACGGCGTAGGCACGGAGGCTGAATTTGCTGTCCACAGACACTGCCAGGACGACGGCGTTCGCGTCCTCGAGGACGGCCAGGTTGTCACGGATTTCGCACAGCTCTCCGGTGCAAATGCCGGAGAAGGCGAACGGGTAGAACACCAGGACCACGTTTTGCCCCCGGAAGGACGACAGGCGGACCGGTTCCCCGTACTGGTTCGGCAGTTCAAAGTCAGGTGCCGTCCCGCCCACCGCAGGGACAGCAGCGGAGGCAGCGGCAAGCGCTGCCGTCACTTGTTCTTCCTGCTCACCAGCCGGCTGGCGCTCCAGTCCTTCGAAACACCTGCCGAGGTAGTGACGTGCAGGCCCGCCGTGGGGGCGGCTTCCTGGATGTCCGCCGGGGAAACATACCCATCCCGGCCCGACTTGGGGGTGAGTACCCAAACAACACCGTTTTCGCCCAGGGTGGTCAGCGAATCCATCAGGCTGTCCACCAGGTCGCCGTCGCCGTCGCGCCACCAGACGATAACTGCGTCCGCAACCTCGTGGTCGTCCTCATCCAGCAACTCCGAACCGGTGAGGTCCTCAATATCGTCACGCAAGTCGAAATCGACGTCGTCGTCGTAACCGAACTCCTGAATCAGATCCCCGTTCTTGAAACCCAATTTTTCCGCCACATTTACCGAAGTGGCGGCGTCGGCCTCGCTCACGTGTTCCTCCAATGCTCCATATATGCAGTGTGCATAGTGATTTCCATTACTCCCAAGCCAACACCCTTTGTGCCTGCGCTTCAAGCCGCCTCCCCCGCCGGGCCGCATATTCTGCGTCACATCGGGTGCGCCGGCCGCCGCGCAGCGGCTTTTCGTCACACAACCAGTATGACGGCGAAATACAACCGAAGCGCCCAGGCTGCGGCTACGCATCGTGTTGCCCTGAGGGCTAGAGTGGGCGGTGACAACTATGCCTGCGGGACAACTACCTTGAAACTCCTTGCAGACATAGGAGCTCTAGGACCCTGCCCGGCACACATGCCCGGGCTGTTGTAACCGATACGTCGCACACGGCGTATATACGCCGGGCAGTCACCCTGCCTGGCCTGAGTGCGCCGATTCATGCGCGCAAAGAGAGGTTGGACGTGGCTGCAGGAGAAGATACCTCCCATATCCTCAGCGGGTTGACTAACCAGCTGCCTGATCGTGATCCGGAAGAGACTGCCGAGTGGGTTGAGTCCCTGGATGCGTTGATCAGGGAACAGGGTACCGAGCGTGCCCAATACATCATGCGGAGCCTGCTGCAGCGTGCGGGCGCGCAGAGCGTCGGGGTGCCGATGGTGACCACCACCGATTATGTGAACACGATCCCGGTGGACCAGGAAGCACAGTTCCCGGGCAACGAGGAGTACGAGCGCCGGTACCGGGCGTACATGCGCTGGAACGCTGCGGTGATGGTGCACCGGGCGCAGCGGCCGGACATCGCCGTGGGCGGTCACATTTCCACCTATGCCGGCGCGGCGACCCTGTACGAGGTCGGGTTCAACCACTTTTTCCGGGGCAAGGACCACCCCGGCGGCGGGGACCAGGTGTTCTTCCAGGGCCACGCCTCCCCGGGCATGTACGCGAGGGCGTTCATGGAAGGCCGGCTCAGTGAGGAGGACCTGGACGGGTTCCGGCAGGAGAAGTCCCGCCAGGGCCATGCCCTGTCCTCCTACCCGCACCCGCGGCTGATGCCCGGGTTCTGGGAGTTCCCCACGGTGTCGATGGGCATCGGGCCGATGAACGCGATCTACCAGGCCCAGTCCAACCGGTACCTGCACAACCGGGGCCTGAAGGACACCTCGGACCAGCAGGTCTGGGCGTTCCTGGGTGACGGGGAAATGGACGAGCCCGAATCCCGCGGCCTGCTCCAGCTGGCCGCGAACGAGAACCTGGACAACCTGAACTTCGTGATCAACTGCAACCTCCAGCGCCTGGACGGGCCGGTGCGCGGCAACGGCAAGATCATGCAGGAACTCGAAGCGTTCTTCCGCGGCGCGGGCTGGAACGTGATCAAGGTCGTCTGGGGCCGGGAATGGGATGACCTGCTCACCCGCGACACCCACGGGGCGCTGGTGAAGATCATGAACGAAACCCCCGACGGGGACTACCAGACCTACAAGGCCGAATCCGGCGGGTTCGTCCGTGAACACTTCTTCGGCAAGGACCCGGCCACCAAGGACCTCGTCGCGGACCTGACCGATGACCAGATCTGGAACCTCAAACGCGGCGGCCACGACTACCGCAAGGTCTACGCCGCCTACAAGGCCGCCACCGAGTTCAAGGGCAAACCCACCGTCATCCTCGCCAAAACCGTCAAGGGCTACGGACTCGGACCGCATTTCGAGGGCCGCAACGCGACCCACCAGATGAAGAAGCTCACCCTTGATGACCTGAAGAAGTTCCGCGACCACCTGCGGATCCCCATCACCGATGAGCAGCTCGACAAGGACCCGTACCGCCCGCCGTACTACCACCCGGGCACCGACGCGCCGGAAATCAAGTACATGATGGAACGCCGCGCCGCACTGGGCGGCCCGGTTCCCGAGCGCCGGTCCAAGCACGCCGCGATCGCCCTTCCGGAGGAGAAGTCCTACGAGGTGGCCAAGCGCGGCTCGGGCAAGCAGCAGGCCGCCACCACCATGGCGTTCGTGCGGCTCCTCAAGGACCTGATGCGGGACAAGAACTTCGGCAAGCACATCGCCCCGATCATCCCGGACGAGGCCCGCACGTTTGGTATGGATGCGTTCTTCCCGACGGCGAAAATCTACAACCCCAAGGGCCAGAACTACCTCTCCGTGGACCGCGACCTCGTCCTGGCCTACAAGGAATCCCCCGCAGGGCAGCTGATCCACCCCGGCATCAACGAAGCAGGCGCCGTCGCAGCCTTCACCGCCGCCGGCACCGCCTACGCCACCCACGGCGTGCCCCTGGTCCCGGTCTACGTGTTCTACTCCATGTTCGGCTTCCAGCGCACCGGCGACGCCTTCTGGGCCGCAGCGGACCAAATGACCCGCGGGTTCATCATCGGCGCCACCGCAGGACGGACCACCCTCACCGGCGAAGGCCTCCAGCACGCCGACGGCCACTCCCCCATCCTGGCCTCCACCAACCCCGCCGTAGTCACCTACGACCCCGCCTACGGCTACGAAATGGGCCACATCATCCGCGACGGCCTCGAACGCATGTACGGCCCGGACTCCACCGACCGGAACCTCATGTACTACCTCACCGTGTACAACGAACCCATCCTCCAGCCCGCAGAACCCGAAGAACTCGACGTCGAAGGCGTCATCAAGGGCATCTACCTGCTCGCCCCGGCAAAGATCGACGGCCCGCGGACCCAGCTCCTGGCCTCCGGCGTGTCCGTGCCCTGGGCCCTGGAAGCCCAGCGCATCCTCGCCGAAGACTGGTCCGTGTCCGCCGACGTCTGGTCCGTCACCTCCTGGAACGAACTGCGCCGCGACGGCCTCGCCGCCGAGGAAGAAGCCTTCCTCAACCCCGAACAGCCCGCCCGGGTCCCGTTCGTCACCCAACAGCTCGAAGGCGCCACCGGCCCCGTCGTCGCCGTCTCCGACTACATGAAAGCCGTCCCCGACCAGATCCGGCAATTCATCCCCAACGAATACGCCACCCTCGGCGCAGACGGCTTCGGCTTCTCCGACACCCGCGCAGCAGCCCGCCGCTACTTCAAAAACGACACCCACTCCATCGTGGTCCGTGCCCTTGAGATGCTGGCGCGCCGCGGCGAGGTGGACGCCCAGGCCCCGGTCAAGGCAATCGAGAAGTACCGCCTGCACAACGTCAATGCCGGCACCACCGGCAACGCCGGAGGCGAAGCCTGACCCTCCCCCGGAGTTTTTGGACAGCTAAGCGGACTTCCGGGCCCCGGAACCTGGCATATCTGCCCAAAAACTCTCCAGGCAAGGCGTGAACGGCGGCGGCCCCCACCGTAAGGCGGGGGCCGCCGCCGTTCGTTAAACCAAGCGTAAGCGGTGTGACGCAGGACAACGCCGATTGTAGCCTTCGCACAAATGGAGCTTGCCGGGCGCTACCCGTATGCTCAAAGAATGCCAGCACCAGCCAACCCGTCCGCGAAGCGTGCACCTGCCCAGGCCAGGGTCAGCCCGGAAAAGTCTGAAACCCTCAAAAGGCTGCGTGCGAACGTCGGGCAGCTCTCCACCACCACCATGCGCAAGCTGGAACAGTCGCTTCCCTGGTACAGCCGGCTGAGTGCGGATGAGCGGTCGGCACTGGGCATGGTGGCGCAGAACGGCATCGCGGCCTTCGTCACCTGGTACGAACGTCCGAGCTCGCCGTCGTGGATCCTCACCGACGTCTTCGGCACGGCACCGACGGAACTGACGCGGTCAATCAGCCTGCAAAAGGCGCTGCAGCTCATCAGGATCGTCGTGGAGGTGGTGGAAGACCAGGTTCCGGACATTGCCCCTGAAGCCGACCAGCCGTCCCTCCGGGAAGCGGTGCTGCGCTATTCACGGGAGGTGGCTTTTGCCGCCGCAGACGTCTATGCCCGCGCCGCCGAATCCCGCGGTTCATGGGACACGCGCCTTGAAGCCCTGATCGTGGACGCCATCCTCCGCGGCGAAAACACCGACGCGTTGCGGTCCAGGATCGCGGCGCTGGGATGGAAGGCGCAGGAGCGCTTCACCGTCATGGTGGGCAACTCCCCCTCGGAACCCAGTGCCAGCTACGTCAGCGAACTGCGCCGCATGGCCGGGCGCTACGCCGAGGACGCCCTCGTGGGCATCCAGGGCGACCGGCTGATCCTCATCCTCGGAGGCGTCCAGGACAGGGAAACGGCCTACGTGAAATTGAGCGAGATGTTCGCCCCGGGACCAGTTGTGTACGGCCCCGAAGCAGGATCCCTCCTTGAAGCAAGCGGCTCCGCCCAGTCCGCCTTTGCGGGACTTACAGCCGCCAAAGCCTGGCCGTCGGCGCCGCGGCCGGTGGCAGCGGACGACCTGCTCCCCGAACGCGTGATCTCCGGCGACGACGCGGCGCGCCGGTCCCTCGTCAAGAACATTTACCGCCCCCTCCTGGCCGCATCAAACGGCCTGGTGGAAACCTTGGGTACCTATCTTGAACTGGGACATTCCCTGGAGGCCACCGCACGGGAACTCTTTGTGCATGCCAACACTGTCCGGTACCGGTTGAAGCGGGTGTGCGACGTAACCGGGTGGGATCCACTGCTTCCGCGCGAAGCTTTTGTCCTGCAGGCCGCGCTTGTGGTGGGCCGGCTTTCGGCTCCGCCCAAAGCCGCCACGGAGCGTCAACCGTCGCGGAACCAGCCCTGAGTCGTTGTAGACTTCCTACAACTCGACTCTGTGAGCTTGGTGCAGACAAACACCGTTGAATCACACAGGAATTTGGAAAGCTGGTTACGTGCTTGCAATAGTCTGCCCTGGACAGGGCTCACAAACCCCGGGTTTCCTGGCCCCCTGGCTGGAACTGCCCCCGGTGGCAGGCCACCTGGCCGCCTTGAGCGATATCGCCGGCCTGGACCTCATCGCCCACGGAACCACCTCCGACGAGGACACCATCAAGGACACTGCCGTGGCGCAGCCCCTGATCGTTGCGGCCGGCCTTGTGGCCGCCGCTTCCCTCTTCGATGTTGACCTCAACTCCCTGCCCGTCATCCTGGCCGGCCACTCAGTGGGCGAAATCACCGCGTCTGCCCTTGCCGGGGTCCTGACGGAACAGGAAGCCATGACGTTCGTCCGCGAGCGGGCCAACAGCATGGCAGCTGCAGCCGCCGTCACTCCGACGGGCATGAGTGCCGTTGTGGGCGGAGACCCGGCCGAGGTCCTGGCAGCCATTGAAGCGTCGGGGGCAACCCCGGCCAACGTTAACGGCGCGGGCCAGACCGTGGCCGCAGGCACCTTTGAACAGTTGAAGGCCCTTGCGGACAACCCTCCCGCCAAGGCCAGGGTCATTCCGCTGAAGGTCGCGGGCGCGTTCCATACGAGCCACATGGCCCCTGCCGTCAGCGCGCTGAAGGCGCTTGAGCCACAGCTGAAGCCGCAGGCTCCATCCGTTCCCCTGCTGTCCAACTACGACGGCGGCGAGGTCACCGAAGGCCCTGCCGCCGTCGAAAGCCTGATCGCCCAGGTTTCCCGGCCGGTGCGCTGGGACCTCTGCATGGAAACCCTCGTCCGGCGCGGCGTCACCGGCGTGATCGAACTGGCTCCGGCAGGCACCCTGGCCGGCCTCGCCAAGCGTGGCATGCCCGGAGTCAAGACCGTCGCGGTCAAGACTCCCGACGACCTGTCCGCCGCCCTTGCCCTCTTCGCGGAACTGGAAGGCAGCAAGGCATGAGTGTTCCCACGCTGAAGCAGGCCCCGATCCAGGAGCACACGCGCATTCTCGGGCTGGGCGCCTACCGTCCCGACGTCATCGTCACCAATGAGGACGTCTGCCAGTGGATCGATTCCTCGGACGAGTGGATCCGCCAGCGCACAGGGATTGTGACCCGCCACCGTGCCAAGCCGGACGTCAGCGTCATCGACATGGCCGAGGGCGCCGCCCGCGAGGCGATGGAAAAAGCCGGAATCCAGGCCACCGACCTCGGTGCCGTCATCGTGTCCACGGTGACGCATCCGTACGCCACGCCGTCGGCTGCCGCCAGCCTTGCCGACCGCCTCGGTGCGACGCCTGCTCCCGCCTTCGATATCTCCGCCGCCTGCGCCGGCTACTGCTACGGGATTGCCCAGGGCGACGCCCTGGTGCGCTCCGGAACGGCGAAGTACGTGCTCGTGGTCGGGGCGGAAAAGCTCTCCGACGTCATCGACAACCGGGAACGCACCATCTCCTTCCTGCTCGGCGACGGTGCCGGCGCCGTGGTTATCGGACCGTCCGATGTTCCGGGCATCGCCCCCTCCGTGTGGGGCTCCGACGGCAGCAAGTGGGACGCCATCGGCATGACCCGCTCCATGCTCGACGTCCGCGACCTGGGCCTGGCGGCCCGCCAGTCCGACTCCACCGGCGACCTCGCCCTCCTTGAAGAAGCCCAGGAACTGTATCCCACGCTCCGCCAGGACGGCCAGACGGTCTTCCGGTGGGCTGTCTGGGAGATGGCGAAAGTGGCGCAGCAGGCGCTCGAGGCAGCCGGCGTGGAGGCCGAGGACCTGGTGGCCTTCATTCCCCACCAGGCCAACATGCGCATCATCGATGAGATGGTGAAGAAGCTGAAGCTGCCGGAGACGGTTACAGTGGCACGGGACATTGCCGACGCCGGCAACACGTCCGCTGCATCCATCCCGCTGGCAACCCACCGCCTGCTGCAGGAAAACCCTGGGCTCAGCGGCGGACTGGCGCTGCAGATCGGCTTCGGTGCGGGGCTGGTCTTCGGCGCGCAGGTAGTCGTCCTTCCCTAGAAACCCCAAGGGGCCGCATCCGCGGCCTGACCCATGTCCGGCAGCCCCTGCCGGTAAAACGAGAAAAGGAGCCACCAATGGCTAGCAGCAACGAAGAGATCCTGGCCGGCCTGGCTGAAATCGTCAACGAGGAAACCGGCCTGGCCCCCGAGGCCGTGGAGCTGGACAAGTCCTTCACCGAGGACCTGGACATCGACTCCATCTCCATGATGACCATCGTGGTCAACGCCGAAGAAAAGTTCGGCGTGCGCATCCCGGACGAAGAGGTCAAGAACCTCAAGACCGTTGGTGACGCTGTCAGCTTCATCGCCGGCGCACAGGCCTAGCCAGCGCTTCCACCGCTTTGCCTGGCGGGGCTGCCGGTCCGGATGACCGGGCCGGCAGCCCCGCCGTATTTTTCATCCTCCGGCCCTGAGCCGGGCAGCAACTGCGGGACCCTCCGGGACGGAGACGGGATCCCCAACCGACGAAAAGAGCGATCCTTTGACACGCAAAGTAGTCATTACCGGCCTGGGTGCCACCACGCCCATTGGCGGCGACGTGCCCACGATGTGGAACAACGCGCTCAAGGGGGTCTCCGGTGCCCGCACCCTGGAGGACGACTGGGTTGCCAAGTACGAACTCCCGGTCCACTTTGCCGCCCGCTGCAGCACTCCTGCCCTGGACGTGCTCAGCCGCGTGGAGGCCAAGCGGATGGACCCTTCCACGCAGTTCGGCGTCATTGCGGCGCGCGAGGCCTGGGCTGACGCCGGCATCACCGAGATCGACCAGGACCGCCTCGCCGTGGCCTTCGCCACCGGCATCGGCGGCGTCTGGACACTGCTGGACGCGTGGGACACCCTGAAGGAAAAAGGCCCCCGCCGGGTCCTGCCCATGACGGTCCCCATGCTGATGCCCAACGGCGTCGCCGCGGCGGTCAGCCTGGACCTTGGTGCGCGGGCCGGTGCCCACACCCCCGTTTCGGCCTGTGCCTCCGGTACCGAAGCCATGCACCTCGGCCTGGACCTCATCCGGTCCGGCAAGGCTGACGTAGTGATGTGCGGCGGAGCGGAAGCAGCAATCCACCCGATGCCGCTTGCCGCCTTCGCCTCCATGCAGGCCCTGTCCCGCCGCAATGACGAGCCGGAACGTGCTTCGCGTCCGTATGACACCGCACGGGACGGTTTCGTGATGGGCGAAGGCGCGGGCGCGCTCGTGCTCGAAGCCGAGGAACACGCTCTCGCCCGTGGCGCCCGGATTTACGCTGAACTGGCCGGGACATCGGTGACCGCTGACGCTTACCACATCACGGCGCCGGACCCCGAGGGTCTTGGTGCCACGCGTGCGCTGAAGGCGGCGATGTTCGATGGCCGGATCCAGGCCGAAGACGTGGTCCACGTGAACGCGCATGCCACCTCCACTCCAGTGGGCGACAAGCCGGAGTACACCGCCCTGCGGGCCGCCCTGGGCAAGCATGTGGACAACGTGGCTGTCTCTGCCACCAAGTCCCAGATGGGCCACCTCCTGGGTGCGTCCGGTGCGGTTGAAGCAGTCCTCACTGTCCTCGCGGTGCATGACCGCAAGGCCCCGGTCACCATCAACCTGGAAAACCAGGACCCGGAAATCCCGCTGGACGTCGTCACCTCCGCGCGCGACCTGCCGGCGGGGAACATCGTGGCATTGAGCAACTCCTTTGGGTTCGGCGGCCACAACGCCGTCGTCGCTGTCCGCAGCGTCTAGGACGTCCGGGCCCGGCCCGCACGCAAGAGGAGGCCCCGCCGGCTTGGCGGGGCCTCCTCTTTGCTATGGAGTGCAGTGATGTCCGGGACTGCCCGGTCACGGAAAGGACCTACGACGGCGGTCAGCCCACCTGGTGCAGCCAGCGCACAGGAGCACCTTCGGCTGCGTGCCGGAACGGCTCGAGCTCTTCGTCCCAGGCCTCACCGAGGGCAAGCGACAGTTCGTGGTAAACAGCTGCAGGATCGCCGGCCCCGGACTCGTAGGCGTACCGGATCCGGTCCTCTGAGACCATGATGTTGCCGTGGACGTCCGTGACGGCATGGAAGATACCGAGTTCGGGTGTATGGGACCACCGGCCGCCGTCAACCCCGGGGCTCGGTTCCTCCGTGACTTCAAAGCGGAGGTGCGCCCAACCCCGGAGAGAGGACGCCAGTTTGGCCCCGGTGCCGGGGGACCCGGTCCAGGACAGCTCCGCACGGAACATTCCGGGCGCGGCAGGCTGCGGGGTCCACTCAAGATCCGTCCGCTTGTCCACGACGGATCCGATAGCCCACTCAACATGAGGGCACAGGGCCGTAGGGGCCGAGTGAACGAAAAGTACACCACGGGTCATTGCAACAGACATTCCATCCTCCATAGCTCTAGGTACGTCTTCCCCTACGACCTTGTGCCTGGATGAATTTGCTGCGCCCTGTCCTGCGGGACAGGCTGCCTGATTATTCAATTGTCCGAAATAGCTGTGTCCGGTCTTGCCGCACCGCTAAAGCCTGGGCTTCAAGCGGCACTTGAAAGTTGCCGGACGTGACTCTTATTGTGCCGTACCCTGCAGAATTACGCCAGTGCGATTGGCGTCCCTGCAGTCATGCCCGCGGATGGGCCTGCTGGTAGCTTTTACGCAGCCTGTCGACGGAGATATGAGTGTAGATCTGCGTGGTTGCGAGGCTGCTGTGGCCCAGGATCTCCTGCACCGCCCGCAGGTCGGCCCCGCCGTCCAGCAGATGAGTGGCAGCGGAATGGCGGAGGGCGTGCGGCCCTGATGCCGACGTGTCACCCAGTGCTTCAAAGAGTCCGTTCACCAGTTCCCGGACCTGCCGCTGGTCGACGCGGCCGCCCCGGGCGCCGAGGAAAAGCGCAGGGCCACTGGAGTCTTTGGCCAGCAGCGGGCGGCCGCGCCGCAGCCAATCGTCAACAGCCACCGCCGCCGGAACGCCGTAGGGGACGGTGCGTTCCTTGTTGCCTTTTCCCAGCACGCGCAACGTCCGCCGGTCCGGATCCAGGTCGTCAACGTCCAGGCCGGCGAGTTCACCTACGCGCACGCCCGTTGCGTAAAGTAGCTCAACAATGGCACGGTTGCGGACAGCCAGTGGCGCACCGGCGGCAGCCGCTTCCTCCATCTGTGAAAGCAACCGCGTCATTTGTGACATCTGCAGGATTCCGGGCAGGGACCGTTCACGCTTGGGCGCCTTCAACCGGAGGGCCGGGTCCACCGAAATCCGCTCCTCCCTGAGCGCCCAGGCGGTGAAAGAGCGGACGGTGGCGGAACGGCGGGCGAGGGTGGAACGCGCCGCTCCGGACTGGCTTTGCGCTCCGAGCCAGCGGCGAAGTGTTCCAAGGTCGAGATCGCTGAGCCGGGTGGCGCCTTCGGAGGCGGCGTGCGTCAGGAGACTGCGCAAGTCCGCCAGATAGGCACGCCGGGTGTGGTCCGACATGCCGCGCTCGCCCGACAGGTAGCCCGCGAACGCAGCCAATGCCGCGTCGAGGTCCTGGGGCAGTTCCACATTTTCCACTCCTTAACTTTCGCAGTGTTGGTCCCTGAAGCGGGAGCCGACACGGTCCCGTACAGCAGCTACTTAGCCCCGGGCTGCCGGTCACACCGACCCCTTGCCCCGTTTCCAGCCGCCCCGCTCCGATACGGCCAGGCCGAGCAGGCCCAGCCTCCCGAGTCCGGCCCGCACCGACTCCTGTCCCAGGCCGGCCACCGCGGATAGCTTTTCGATGGACGTGGTTGACCTGAGCGGCAGGGCGTCCAGAAGGATCAGGTCCTCAAGGGTCAGCCCGTCCTGGACCTGGGCAGGGACCTGGCGCTGCCCGGGCAGGGAAGCCCCGCTCGGCGAGGCCAGTTCCACGATTTCGGCAGCATCGGTAACACAGACCGCTCCCCCATCGCGAAGAAGCCGGTGGCACCCGGCGGAGTTTGCGCTGTGGACGGAACCGGGCACGGCGCCAACCGCCCGCCCCAGGGTTTCTGCATGATGGGCAGTGTTGAGTGCCCCGGAGCGCCACCGCGCCTCGACCACCACTGTCACCGCGGACAGGGCTGCGATCAACCGGTTCCGCTGCAGGAAACGGTACCGGGTCGGGGCTGAGCCCGGGGGCACTTCGGCCAGCACGGCCCCCTGGTTGCCAACGGCCCTCAGGAGGTCCTCGTTTCCGGAGGGGTAGTACCGGTCCACGCCCCCTGCCATGACCGCGATCGTAGGAATGGCGCCGGAACCTCCGGCCAGTGCTGCCCGGTGGGCATGGGCGTCGATACCGTATGCCCCGCCGGACACCACGGTATATCCGCGCTGTGCCAGCGAGTAGGCGAAGTCTCCGGTGACTGATGCCCCGTAGCTGGTGCTGTCCCGGGATCCCACCAGCGCGATGCAACGCTCGGCTCCGGGAAGCGGCTGTTCCTGGCCGCGCCACCACAGGCAGATGGGTTCCTGGATTCCGAGGTCGGATAACTGGCCCGGCCACAGCTCGTCAGAGGGCACGATAAGCCGGCCACCCAACCGTGCCATGGTGGCCAGGTCGCGTTCCGGCGCCAGGTCCGGAATCCGCGGATGCCAGCGTTTCAGCGCCGCGGCGAGGCCAGTCCAGCCCGGCGACGCGCCGTTATCCGCGAGGAGCGCAGTGATGTCCCGCTCGACACCGGGCCCCGGGTTCAACTCACCGGTGGCGATACCAAGGGCATCCACGGCACCTGCCACATGAACGAGCGCAAGGCCGGCAGCGTCCTGGGGCTCCATCAGCCGGGACAGCGCCGCCCTGGCCAACCGTTGCCTGTCCATGGTTGCCTCGCTCATGCCGCTGCCACCGCAGACTGACGCAGGCCCAGGGCTTGCCCGATATCGTTGGCGTCCGGCGTGTCGCGATGCGCCAGGTCAGCGATGGTCCACGCCAGCCGAAGGACGCGGTCGTAGCCCCGGGCGGTGAGTACCCCCCGTTCCAGGGATCGGTCCAGAATCCCGGTGGCGGCGGGCGCAAGCCGCAGTTCGCCGCGCAGGATCCGGCCCGGCACCTGCGAATTGGTCTCCAGCCCAAAAACCTGGAGCCGGTCAAGCTGCCGGCAGCGGGCGTCGCGCACCCGCCGTGCAACAGACGCGGTGTCCTCCTCCGCCCCGGCCTGGCCGAATTCGGCCAGTGACACCCGTTCGACCTGAAGCTGTATGTCCACCCGGTCGAGCAGGGGCCCCGACAGCCTGGCAAAATAGCGCCGGCGCATGACCGGGGTGCAGGTGCACTCCAGTCCCTTTCCCGACGCTTTTCCGCACGGGCAGGGATTCGCAGCGAGCACCAGTTGGAAGCGGGCAGGGTAGGCGGCAGTCCCCGCTGACCGGTGGATCACCAGTTCACCACTTTCCAGCGGCTGCCGGAGGGCGTCCAGGACCCGGCGTTCATACTCCGGCGCCTCGTCCAGGAACAGGACTCCCCGGTGTGCCCGGGACGCCGCCCCCGGCCTGGGCAGCCCCGACCCGCCCCCGATGATGGCAGCCGCCGTGGCGGAATGGTGCGGGTTCTCAAAGGGCGGCCGGCGTAGAAGCTGCACTGACGACGACGGCAGCCCGCAGAGGGAGTGGATGGCGGTGACTTCCATCGATTCCTGGTCGCCAAGGTCCGGCAGCAGGCCGGGCAACCGCTCCGCCAGCATGGTCTTGCCGGCGCCGGGAGGGCCGGTCAGCAGCAGGTGGTGTGCACCCGCCGCAGCGACCTCCAGGGCGTGCCGGGCATCTGCCTGCCCCGATACGTCCGCAATGTCCGGGAAGGCCAATATATTGGCCGGCCCGTCGTCCTCCTCTTCATCGTCGGGCTCAAAGTCCAGGGCAAGGTCCTGGGGATCGGCACCGAAATCCAGCGCCAGCCTGGCGAGGGTACGGTATCCCCGCACCACTGCCCCGGGTACCAGCGACGCCTCGGCCAGGTTTGCCTGCGCCACCACGATCTCCGGATACCCTGCCTGCACAGAGGCCATGACGGCCGGAAGGATGCCGCGCACCGGGCGGAGCCGCCCGTCCAGCCCGAGTTCGGCGATGAAGACGGTGCGGCCCGTGGGTCTGATGTCGTTGGCGGCCCGGAGTACGGCCATGGTGACGGCAAGGTCGAAGCCCGAGCCCCGCTTGGGCAGTGAGGCAGGAATAAGGTTGGCGGTGATCTTCCTCCGGCTCAACGGGATACCGGAGTTCTTGGCGGCGGACCGGATCCGTTCCTTCGCCTCATTCAGGGAGGCATCCGGCAGTCCCAGGATGATGAACGCCGGAAGGGTTTGGCCAATGTCCGCCTCGACCTCCACCACGTAGCCGTTCAGCCCCACCAGCGCGATGGAGTAGGTGCGTCCCAGCGCCACTTACCCCACCCCCTTGAGGTGCTCCACCACGGGCGCCCCGCGGCCGTCGTCAATGACAGCGATGACGTCCACGCGCCGCAGCGGCATCCGCAGCTCACGGTCGCGGCACCAGGCCGAACCGAGCCGGTGCAGCCTGGCGAGTTTTTCCGCTCCCACAGCTTCAAAGGGATGGCCGTAATCAAGGGAGCGGCGTGTCTTTACTTCCGCGATCACCAGGGCGTCGCCGTCTAGCGCCACGATGTCTATCTCGCCCTCGGGGCAACGCCAGTTGCGTTCCACCACCAGCATGCCCAGGGATTCAAGATAGCCGGCGGCGAGTTCCTCGCCGTGCCTGCCCAACAGGTCTTTCGATTTCATGTTCTACCTCCGCAACCAGCCTGCTGCCGGCTGGTTGCGGAGGACAGGGAGCGATGCCCCTATGTGGACCCGGCGCCCTGTGGAGGGAAAGTGGGCACCCGGTCGAGGCTAACTGCCCAGGTCAACGTCCTTGGGCATCGCCAATTCCTCGTTTCGCGGAAGTTCTTCAACGTTGACGTCCTTGAACGTCAGGACGCGCACGCTCTTGACGAACCTGGCGGAACGGTAGACATCCCACACCCAGGCATCCTGCAGCGTCAGGTCGAAATAGACCTCGCCATCGGCACTGCGGGCCTGCAGGTCAACGTGGTTGGCCAGGTAGAAGCGCCGTTCCGTCTCGACAACGTAGCTGAAGAGCCCGACGACGTCCCGGTATTCACGGTAGAGCTGCAACTCCATGTCGGTTTCATAGTTTTCAAGATCTTCAGCACTCATGCTTCCATCTTGCACCATCTCCCCCGCCCGGGGCGCCGGACCGTTGAGTGTTAGTCCGGGACGGAGTGTTCACTGCGGGCAGGGCCGCCGTCTTCCAGTCCCCCGTCGAGGTCGGCAGCCTCCAGGTCCGCGCCGTCCACGTCATCAGCATCCAGCAGGTCCCCGCCCAGGAGGCGCCAACTGACGCGGTGGTAGGGGGTGGGCCCGGCTGCGCGCAGCGCGTCCCGGTGCGACGCCGTCGCGTAGCCCTTGTTGATGTCCCAACCAAAGCCGGGGTACTCCGCGTGCAACTCCCGCATGGTCCTGTCCCGCTCCACCTTGGCGATGACGCTGGCGGCAGCCACGCTCAGGCACTGCATGTCCGCCTTGATCTTCGTGTGCACCGGGGCGTCACAGCTGACTTCCATGGCCGGCGGGTCGAACAGGGACAGCTGGTCTGCAGGAGACAGCCAGTTGTGGTTTCCATCAAGCAGGACCAGGTCCGGCGTGACGCCTGCTGCCAGGACTTCCTGCCACGCACGCGTACCTGCCAGGCGGAGCGCCGCGATGATGCCGATGGCATCAATTTCCTGTGCACTGGCGTGCCCCACCGCCGCCGCTACGCTCCAACGCCGGACCAGCGGGTCCAGCCGCTCGCGCTCGGCCGGGGCCAGGAGTTTACTGTCCCGCACGCCTGCCAGCGGCTTCTGGCGCTCAAGGTCCACGACGGCGATGCCCACGCTCACGGGACCGGCCAGGGCACCGCGCCCCACTTCGTCCACGCCGGCAAGGTACCGCACGCCCTGCGCCCTGAAGGTCCGCTCGTGCCGCAGCGTAGGTTTAGTGCGGGAGGCGGGCACCTTTGACGGGCCGGATCGGGGGCGCGACGGTGTTGCCTTGGCCGGACTGGCCTTTACTGCAGGAGACATGTCAGGGAGCCGCGGGGACGTCCCGGAACACGTCCGGGTAGTTGTCCAGGGTGGTGACCCGGCTAAGCGGCCAGGCAATGACAGCGGCCTTGCCCTCAAGGTCGTCAAGGTCGATGAAGCCGCCGTCAGAGTCCATGTGGGCGCGGGAATCGGCAGAGTGGTTCCGGTTGTCGCCCATCACCCACACCTTCCCTTCGGGCACAACGACGTCGAAGTTCCGGACTTGCGGGACTTCGGCGGGGTTGACGTAGCTTTCGTCAATCGCGGTTCCGTTGATGGTCAGTTTACCGCCGGCGTCGCAGCACACCACATGGTCGCCGGGAAGCCCGATGACCCTCTTGACCAGGTGCTGCTCGGAGTTGTCGGGGAGCAGTCCGACGAATGTCAGTCCGTCCTGGACCCAAGTGAACGGCCCCTGCTCTTTTTGCTCAACGGGCGGGAGCCAGCCCTTGGTGTCACGGAAGACCACGATGTCCCCGCGGCTGAGCGAGAACGGTTCAGGCACGAGCAGGTTGACGAAGATACGGTCATCCACGTCAAGCGTGCTCACCATGGATTCGGACGGGATGAAGAACGCCCGGAACAGGAAGGTCTTGATCAGGAAGGACAGGACGACCGCGATGACCACCACCGTGGCGATCTCCTTCAGCCAGGCGAACAGCTGGCCGCCGGACTCCTTTCCAGCCGCCTTGGCAGCGGAGCGGGTTTCCGCGGGCGCAGCACGGTCGTCAGTCGGGGCGGCTGCCTCCCGGTCCTGGCTTGCGGGGGTCCCGGAAGCGCCGTCAGGACGGGGTTCCGGTGTCCGCGGGTGGTTCTCGGGCATCTACTGTCCGTTCTGTGTGTTTGGTTCCGCAGCGGGTGGCCGCGGTACTGCAGCAAATCTATCAAGCGGCCAGATGATCTGGACCGGGCGTCCGATGACGCGCTCCACGGGCACCATGCCGCCGCCTGGTGCGCCCAACAGGCTGCGGGAGTCAGCGGACAGGGAGCGGTGGTCGCCCATGAGCCACAGGCGTCCTTCCGGAACTACCGCATTGAATATCTGGACGCTGGGGGCGTCGCCGGGGAAAAGGTACGGCTCTTCCAGCGGTTCACCGTTCACGGTGATTTTTCCGTCTGCGTCGCAGCAGATGACGGTATCCCCGGCTGCTCCGATGACCCGCTTCACGTAGGTGGTGTCGCTGCCGGTGATGCCCAGCCACTGGGTCACCCCGGCGGCGGCGTCAAGCAGGGCTCCCTTCCCGCTGTTGAGCGGCGCGAAGGTGCCCCGTCCGTCGAACACCACCACGTCGCCCGGGCGTATCGGTTCGGACTCGAAGGCCGTCCTGGAGACCAGGATCCGGTCCCCGCCCTCCAGCAGGGGCTCCATCGATTCGGACGGGATGTAGTAGATGTCCAGCCACAGCGACCGGACCAGGCCGCTGACCGCCAGGGCCAGAATCAGCGCCAGGAACGCAAAACGCCAGCCCGTTTTGGCGGGCTGGCGTTTTGTCTGGTCCATGGTCCGTATCCTGGCGCTGGTGCTGAGTGGCTCCGGCGCTGGCCGGATACGGCTGCGGCCCAGCCTTCGTACGTCCGAAAAGGGACTTACTTGGCAGCGGCGGTGAAGTCGCGCTTTTCCTTGATCTTCGCAGCCTTGCCGCGCAGTCCGCGCATGTAGTACAGCTTGGCGCGGCGGACATCGCCCTTGGTGACAACTTCGATCTTTTCGATGATCGGGGAGTGTACCGGGAAGGTACGCTCAACGCCGACGCCGAAGGAGACCTTGCGGACCGTGAAGGTCTCGCGGACGCCGTCACCCTGGCGGCCCAGGACGAAGCCCTGGAACACCTGGACGCGGGTGTTCTTGCCTTCGATGATGTTCACGTGCACCTTGAGGGTGTCACCCGCGCGGAAGTCGGGAACATCGGTGCGCAGCGAAGCTGCATCTACGGAATCGAGAATATGCATGATTGCACTCCTGGTGAACGCCACAGGTCATTCACTTTGGGTCACGGCCGCAAAGCCCGGGCACAGGCGCCGGAAATCGCTGCCGAAAGCTAAGTGGTCCAGCCGCTTCAATTGTTGACGGGGCCGGTTGTCAGGCTGTTGGTTTCGCTCCCCCTGTGGCAGGCGCGGACCCAGCAGACACAAGGATTAATTATGCCCCATCCGGGACGGATTGGTTAATTCCCGCTCCGCCGCCGGAGGTGGCCGTCGACGACGTCGTACCCCAGGTTCTGAAGTTCGGCGCGGTCGGCACGTGCCAGGTTTCCGGCGTCGAACCCCTCCAGGAGGTCGGGGCGGCGGGTGGCGGTCCGGCGGAATTGCTCGTGCCGGCGCCACTGCGCAATTTTGCCGTGATTGCCGCTCAACAGCACGGCAGGCACCTCGCGTTCCCGCCACACCGCCGGCTTGGTGTACACGGGGTACTCCAGGAGCCCGTCAGAATGGGACTCCTCCACCAGCGATTCAGGGTTGCCCACCACTCCGGGCAGCAACCGGCCGACGGCTTCCACGATGGCCAGGACAGCCACTTCCCCGCCGTTGAGGACGTAGTCGCCAAGGCTGACCGGCCGCACGTCGAAGTGTTCGCCTGCCCATTCGATGACCCGCTCGTCGATGCCCTCGTAACGGCCGCAGGCGAAGGCCAGGTGGCTTTCTTCGGCGAGGCCGTGGGCCATGGCCTGGGTGAAGCGCTCCCCCGCCGGCGACGGCACGATCAGCACGGGCCTGCCGGCACCTTCCGGGCGCTCATCAACGATGGCGGCCAGTGCCTGCGCCCAAGGTTCCGCCTTCATGACCATGCCTGCGCCTCCGCCGTAGGGGGTGTCGTCCACGGTGCGGTGCCTGTCGGTGGTGAAGGCACGGAGGTCGTGGACGTGCAGGTCAAGGATCCCGTCCTGCCGGGCCTTGCCGATCAGCGAAAGTTCCAGCGGGGCCAGGTACTCGGGAAAGATGCTGACGACGTCGATCCGCATCTAGTCCCTGCCTTCGCTTTCCGGGGCGGAGGCGTCGTCCGCGTTCAGTTCGAAAAGTCCGTCCGGCGGGGTGAGGAGGATGTAGCCGGCCTCGATGTTCACTTCGGGCACGATCTGTTCGACGAACGGGATCAGGATCTCGCCGCCGTCAGGTGTGGTGACCATCAGCAGGTCCTGCGCGGGAGCGGTGTTGAGGGCAGTGACCTTGCCCACCACGGCGTCCCCCACGCGCGCCTCAAGCCCGACGAGTTCGTGCTCGTACCAGCCTTCGTCGTCGTCCTCTTCCAGGTCTCCGGTTTCGATGAAGAGCCGGGCCCCCCGCAGCGCCTCCGCCCGGTTGCGGTCCGCCACCTCTTCAAAGCCGAGCAGCAGGATGTCCTTGTTCCAGCGGGCGCTGCGGACGGTCAGCGGACCTGAGGACGCAGGTTCCACCGCGAACTCGGTGCCCGGGACGAAGCGGTCCTCCGGAGCGTCGGTCAGGACCTCGACGGTCACTTCCCCCCGGATGCCATGGGGCTTGCCGATGCGGGCCACCTGAAGCTGCATTAGTTCCTCTGTTCGGATTGGACGTTTGTTCGGAAAAGACTCCGGCCCCTCCACCATATGGTGGAGGGGCCGGAGCAAAAGACTGGTACTGACGTGCGCTCAGCGGCGGCGGTCGGTGTCGACGACGTCGACCCTTACCGGCTCGCCGCCTGCCAGGGCTGCCACCACGGTGCGCAGCGCGCGTGCCGTGCGGCCCTGGCGGCCGATCACCCGTCCCAGGTCGTCCTGGTGGACACGCACCTCGAGGGTATCCCCGCGGCGGTTGCTCTTCGAGCTGACCTTGACATCGTCCGGGGAATCAACAATTCCGCGGACCAGGTGCTCCAGCGCGTCTGCCAGCAAACTACTCAGCCTCGGTGGTCTCTGCTTCGGCGTCGGCCGGAGCCTCGTCAGACTTGGCTGCCTTCTTGGTGATGGCCTCCGGAATGATTACGGAGCCCTTCTCGGGGGCAACGAAGGCTTCCTTCTCAGACTTGGTCTTGAGGGTGCCTTCCTGGCCCGGCAGGCCCTTGAACTTCTGCCAGTCACCGGTGATCTTGAGGATCGCGGCAACCTGCTCCGACGGCTGGGCGCCGACGGACAGCCAGTACTGGGCACGCTCGGAGTCGACCTCGATGTACGAGGGCTCTTCCGTGGGGTGGTACTTGCCGATTTCCTCGATGGCGCGGCCGTCACGCTTGGTGCGTGAGTCCGCGACGACGATGCGGTAGTACGGTGCGCGCATCTTGCCGAAGCGCTTAAGGCGAATCTTTACGGCCACTTTTGTGGTCACTCCTGTTTCAGAAAAAGGGGGTGAACCCGGCTTTCTGCTCCCGTGGGGCGGGCCGTACTTGCGGGCTCGAAGGACAGGATCCGGACGCGGAGAGAGGGGCCACGCAGATCGAGTACCTGTACATTGTGCCAGATCAGCGTCAGGATTTCGACTTGACACTGCCCAGGCCGGCGGAAGCCGGGCCGCAGGATTTCAGGCGGACCAGACGTACAGCCCCGTGCGTTCGGAGTCGTCGAGGCTGCCGGCGAGCTCCGCCACCTGCCGGACGTACGTCCGCGCCCGGCCGGCGTCGAAAGGCATGTCCTCCTGGGCCGCCCACTGCTCGGCGACGTCGTCCAGGACGTTGCCCTCGCCTTCGGTTTCATAGGTCAGCAGATCCGCGAGGGCGCGGACCATGGCCGGCGGGACGGCGAGCAGCGAATCACTGGCGACATCAACCATGGTCAGCTCGTAGTCGGCGCCGCCGGCGTGGACAGCGGTCCCGGCGAGGTCCCCGAGCTGCTCCACTTCGAAGTCGCTGATGTCCGGGATCCGGACAGCGCCCTGTGCTGCAGCAGCGCCGCCTTCATCAAGCTGGCCGGCCCGCTTTAGGGCGGCATCATGGGTGGCGGCAAAGATCTCGGTAAAGCCCATCGGGTGTCCCTTCTTCCGTCGAAAGTGCGGTGGCCGGGCAAGGCTCCCGGCCTGCCGTTCCCGCTTCAGCCTAGTACGGCAGGGGCTGGTTCAGCGCACTGCCACCCGGATGTTGTTGCGCCACGGATCCTGGAACCGCAGTTCTGCTCCCGTATGGTGGGACGGCACTCCGGCGACCTTCAAGCGGTCCGCGAGCGCGCCGACGTCGTCCCCGGAAGGCACCTCGATCAGGACCTCGCCGAGGCCCAGGGTGTCCTTGCGGGGCCCCGCGCCGCGGCTGTTCCAGACGTTCATGGCCATGTGGTGGTGGTAGCGTCCGGCAGAGACGAAGAGGGCCTGCCCGTGCCAGCCGGCGGTCTTCTCGAAGCCGAGGATGCCGACGTAGAAGTCCCGGGCGGACTGGACGTCGCCCACCTGGAGGTGGACGTGGCCCACCCCGGCCGCGGTGTCCCGCTGTCCCGCGAGGGACTCTTGCGTGAGGTGCTGCTCAAGGTACCGCTGCGGCGGAAGCGCCAGGCTGTCCATCACCACGTCGGTGCCGTTCCACGACCAGTTGCTGCGGGGCCGGTCCCAGTAGAGTTCGATGCCGTTGCCCTCGGGATCGCTGAAGTAGAAGGCCTCACTGACGAGGTGGTCGGCGCTGCCGGTGAAGGAGCGGGGCTCGTATTGCGCTGCCGTTGCGATGGTTGCGGCGAGTGAAGCCTGGTCCTCGAAGAGCAGTGCGGTGTGGAACAGGCCCGCCTCTCCCCTGCCCGGAAGGTTCAGCCCGGGTGCGGGCGCAAGGTGGACCAGTGGTTTCTGCAGGCGGCCCAGGTAGAATCCGCCGTCCTGCTCGGCCACCACCTCGAGGCCCAGCGCGCGCTGGTAGTAGTCGGTCATGACCTTCATGTCGCCGACCTTGAGCATCACGGCGCCCATGGTGAGGTCGGCCGGAAGGAGATCCTGGCTGGTGGGTTCTGCTGACATTGAACGCTCACTCCTGTGCTGGAGGCCGCCCGGGAATGGGCGCGGCCCGTCACAGTTAAAATTACTTGAAGCTTCAAATTGTTCCAAGCGCTTTGCGCCTGGGAAATCAGCGAACGTCGCGTCCTGCCAGGAGTACGTGGGACGGTTGCCGCACGGCGTCCGGTGTCTTCCGCGGATCCTCCCGGTAGAGCACGACGTCGGCCCGCGCACCTTCCTGCACGCCCCGCACCCCGAGCCATTCCCGAGCCGACCAGCAGGCAGCATCCAGGGCGGCCGTCATGGGCAGCCCCGCGGAATGAAGGGCAAGGATCTCGTAAGCGATCCTGCCGTGGCGGATGACGCTGCCGGCGTCCGTTCCGGCATAGATTGCCACTCCAGCGTGGTACGCCTCCCCGACCCGCTCCAGGCGCCGTTCCCAAAGCGCCATCATGTGGTCCGCATACCTCGGGAATTTCGGCTGTGCCTGCGCTGCGATGTCCGGGAATGTGGCGATGTTGACCAGCGTCGGCACGATGGGTACGTCCTGCTCCACGAACCGCGGTATGTGCCGGGGCAGCAGCCCGGTGGCGTGCTCGATGCAGTCAATGCCTGCGTCCAGCATCTGGTCGAGGGTGTCTTCCGCGAAGCAGTGCGCCGTCACCCGCGCTCCTTCGTCATGCGCCGCCCGCACCGCGTCACGTACGACGGCGGCAGGAAACGAAGGTGCCAGGTCGCCGGCCTGGCGGTCGATCCAGTCCGCGACGAGCTTCACCCAGCCGTCGCCGTCGCGCGCCTGTTTCCGCACCGCCTCCACGAGGCCTTCCGGTTCGACCTCGTGGGCCAAGCCGCGCAGGTACCGCCGCGTGCGGGCCACGTGGCGCCCGGCACGGATCAGTACCGGGAAGTCGCTGCCGCCCTGCATCCAGCGGGTATCGGCCGGAGAGCCGGCGTCCCTGACCAGCAGGGTTCCGGCCGCGAGGTCTGCCCGGGCCTGGGCTGCCGCCGTGGCGGCATCAACCGGGCCTCCGGGGCCAAGCCCGATGTGGCAGTGCGCGTCGACCAGGCCCGGCAGCACCCAGCCGGCCAGCACACGGTCCGGGGCCCGCCCGGGGTGGACGAAGGTCAACACGCCGTCCACGGACCACAGGCCCTGCAGTTCGGTGTCCGGCCCGGTCAGGACAGGGCCGCTGAACTCGATGATTTCCGGCATCCGACTCCCTTTTCTCCGCGAGTCAGGCTAGCACCGCCAATGTGACAAAGCCCTTCGCACCGGCTGTGGTAGCTTCGTTGCTGACCACACGGGTGCCCCTGCAGGGGCTGAGATCAGGCTGATGCAACCTGCGACCGTCGAACCTGTCCGGGTAATGCCGGCGAAGGAAGTGAGTATTCATTGAGTACACCAAGAGAACAGCTGAGCCCTGCCCAAAACCAGCCGGGAGCAGCCGCGGTTACCCGGTCCCTGAAGTCGCATTCCCTGGCGTTCGTTGAGGACGCGCAGTACGGCATCCGGGTTCCGGTGACGGAAATTTCCCTGGAGCCATCCCCGAATGGCAAGGCCAATGCACCGTTCCGCACCTACCGGACGGCCGGCCCGGGCAGCGACCCGGTCCGGGGCCTTAGCCCTTTCCGGTCTGAATGGATCCTGGCACGCGGGGACACCCAGGCCTACGGCGGCAGGGAACGGAACCTGCTCGACGATGGCCGCTCGGCCGTCCGCCGGGGAGCCGCCTCAGCGGAGTGGAAGGGCGCGCAGCCGGCCCCGCGCCGCGCCGCGGACGGTAGAACCGTGACGCAGATGCACTACGCCCGCCAGGGCATCATCACCCCGGAAATGCGCTTTGTGGCGCTGCGCGAGAATTGCGACGTCGAGCTGGTCCGCAGTGAGCTCGCGGCGGGCCGGGCCATCATCCCAAGCAACATCAACCACCCGGAGTCCGAACCCATGGTCATCGGCAAGGCATTCCTGGTGAAGGTCAACGCCAACATCGGCAACTCCGCCGTGACCAGCTCCATTGCCGAAGAGGTGGACAAGCTGCAGTGGGCAACCCAGTGGGGCGCCGACACGGTGATGGACCTGTCCACCGGCGACGACATCCACACCACCCGCGAGTGGATCATCCGCAACTCCCCCGTCCCCATCGGAACCGTCCCCATTTACCAGGCCCTGGAGAAGGTCAACGGCGAGGCCAACAAGCTGACCTGGGAAGTTTTCCGGGACACCGTCATTGAGCAATGCGAGCAGGGCGTGGACTACATGACCATCCACGCCGGCGTCCTGCTGCGCTACGTGCCCCTCACCGCCGACCGCGTGACCGGCATCGTCTCGCGCGGCGGCTCCATCATGGCCGGCTGGTGCCTGGCGCACCACCAGGAGAACTTCCTCTACACGCACTTCGACGAACTGTGCGAAATCTTCGCCAAGTACGACGTCGCGTTTTCACTCGGCGACGGCCTGCGGCCCGGTGCGACGGCAGACGCGAATGACGCCGCCCAGTTCGCGGAGCTGGATACGCTCGCCGAGCTGACGCAGCGCGCGTGGGAATACGACGTCCAGGTGATGGTGGAGGGACCAGGCCACATCCCGTTCCACCTGGTGCGGGAGAACGTGGAGCGGCAGCAGGAACTCTGCAAGGGAGCGCCCTTCTACACGCTGGGCCCGCTTGTCACGGACATTGCGCCCGGCTACGACCACATCACATCCGCCATCGGGGCCACGGAAATCGCGAGGTACGGCACGGCCATGCTCTGCTACGTCACTCCCAAGGAACACCTGGGCCTGCCCAACAAGGACGACGTGAAGACCGGCGTGATCACCTACAAGATCGCAGCGCATGCAGCAGACCTCGCCAAAGGCCACCCCGGCGCGCATGAACGCGACGACGCCCTGTCCAAGGCCAGGTTCGAGTTCCGCTGGCGCGACCAGTTCGCCTTGTCCCTGGATCCCGTGACGGCAGAAGCGTTCCATGACGAGACGCTCCCCGCCGAGCCGGCCAAGACCGCGCACTTCTGCTCCATGTGCGGGCCCAAGTTCTGCTCCATGCGGATCAGCCAGGACATCCGGGACGAATACGGGTCCGCGGAAGCCCAGGCAGCCCGGGTGTCCGGCATGCGGGAAAAGAGCGAGGAATTCCTGGCTGCCGGCGCCAAGGTCTACCTGCCGGAGCCCCGTGTCCCGGCAGGAGGATAGCGGCAGCAGCGGCGCGGCCTGCCCGGGGGCTAGCAGGCCCGGGCCGGCTCGCTCCTGCTGACCTCGGCGATGAAGGAGCGGATGGCCCGGTCGCCGTCGGGGGTGTCCTGCGGCCGGTGTCCACCCGGCGAGGTGCGGTGCCATGCACCCGTTTCCCGCAGGTAGCCCGCGATCTCCTCATAGAGGGGTTCCCATCCGCCCGTAAGAACCAGGGTGGGGACACCCGGAACGATGTGCAGCGGAGCCTCCCAGGACGGCGCCTGCAGGCGCAGGCGCCGTGCCGAGCGTTTTTCCTCCGCGGTGGCGGGTTCGTGAAGGTCGGTGGCGTAGACCCGCCGCACAAATTCGCGCTGGAACTCTTCGTCATTGAGCTGGTGGCGGCGTTCCAGCAGCGGCTGCATCAGCGCGATGTGCGCCGCGGTGGCGGGCAGCTCCGCTGTGAGGGACAGGCAGGCCGGTTCCACGAGCGTCAGGGAATAGACAAGGTCGGGGCGTTCGACGGCGGCCATCATGGCTGCCACGGCGCCCTGTGCGTGTGCCACGACGTGCCCGCCGGCGGCTCCGCGGCCATCATCAGCGAGTGACCGCAGCACGATCGCGGTGTCCTCGGCAAACGAGGACTCCACCGGTTCCGCGACGGGATCAAAGCCGTGGCGGCGAAGAAAGAGGGCGTCGTAGGACAGTGCCATGCCGTGCTGGCGCGGCCAGGCAGCGGCGCCGAAGCTCCCGGCGCCGTGCACGAACACTACCCTCTGCTTGAACATGTCCCAACCCTATTCCACGGCGCCGACAGTCCAACCAAGTAGCGCCAAGTGTCGTTTTGACCGTTCAAAACGACACTTGGCGCTACTCAGTCGGGGCACTGCTACTTGCCGAGGAACTTGTCGAAGCCCTTGGGCAGGTTCAGCTGGGACGGATCGAAGTCACCGGACTGCTGACCGAACGCGGCGCCGGTGGGCAGGGCCTTGGCGGCGTTGGCGCGGCGGGCCTCGGCCTCCTTGCGCTCCTGGGCCGCCTTGGCCGGGTTGCCCGACTTTGCCTTCTTCTTGGGCGCGTTCCTGGCGTTCTTGCGCGCTCCCCCGCCGGCACCCGGCAGCCCCGGCATCCCGGGCATTCCCGGCATGCCGCCCTGGGCCATCTTCTTCATCATCTTCTGCGCCTGCGCGAACCGCTCCAGCAGGCCGTTGACCTCGGACACGTGGACGCCGGATCCACGGGCGATGCGGGCACGGCGGGAGCCGTTGATGATCTTGGGGGCCAGGCGTTCGTGCGGCGTCATGGAACGGACAATGGCTTCCACGCGGTCAATC
Organism: Arthrobacter sp. MPF02; assembly: GCF_046605375.1. Classification (GTDB taxonomy): domain Bacteria; phylum Actinomycetota; class Actinomycetes; order Actinomycetales; family Micrococcaceae; genus Arthrobacter. The sequence continues at coordinate 2,215,203 of NZ_CP176772.1, forward strand.
TCGCGCTCGTCGAACTGCTCAAGCTGCTGGCGGATGTTCTGCGCGCCGGGCATCATCATGAGCATCTTCTTCATCGAGCCCATGTTGCGGATCTGCTGCATCTGGGCCAGGAAATCCTCGAGGGTGAAGTCTTCCTGGTCGGCGAACTTTTTCGCCATCCGGGCAGCTTCGTCTTTGTCCCAGGCCTTTTCCGCCTGTTCGATGAGGGTGAGGATGTCACCCATGTCCAGGATGCGCGATGCCATCCGGTCCGGGTGGAACAGCTCGAAGTCGTCAAGCCCTTCGCCAGTGGAGGCGAACATCACGGGCTTGCCGGTGACCGACGCAACGGACAGCGCGGCACCGCCGCGGGCGTCGCCGTCGAGCTTCGAGAGCACGATGCCGGTGAAGTTGACGCCCTCGTCGAAGGCCATGGCCGTGTTCACGGCGTCCTGGCCGATCATGGCGTCGATGACGAACAGCACCTCGTTCGGCACGATGGCGCGGCGGATCTGGCGTGCCTGCTCCATCATGTCGGCGTCCACGCCAAGGCGGCCTGCGGTGTCAACGATGACGACGTCGTGAAGCTTCTGGCGGGCTTCCTCGACGCCGGCGCGGGCCACGGCCACGGGATCGCCGGCGGGCTGGTCGAGTTCGGTGGACGTGGCTCCCGGATGCGGCGCGAAGACCGGCACCTTGGCACGTTCGCCGACCACCTGGAGCTGGGTGACGGCGTTGGGGCGCTGCAGGTCGCAGGCCACGAGCATGGGGCTGTGGCCCTGGGACTTCAGCCACTTGGACAGCTTGCCGGCCAGCGTGGTCTTACCGGCACCCTGGAGGCCGGCCAGCATGATGATGGTGGGGCCGTTCTTGGCGAGGCGGATACGGCGGGTCTCGCCGCCGAGGATCTCCACGAGTTCCTCGTTGACGATCTTCACGATCTGCTGGCTGGGGTTCAGGGCGGCCGAAACCTCGGCGCCAAGGGCGCGCTCCCGGACCCGGCCGGTGAACTCACGGACCACCGGCACGGCAACATCGGCATCCAGGAGGGCGCGGCGGATCTCGCGGACGGTGGCATCAACGTCGGCCTCGGTGAGGCGGCCCTTGCCGCGGAGATTCTTGAAGGTTGCTGTCAACCGGTCAGAGAGTGAATTGAACACGCGCCGTGCACTTCTTTCAGGAGATGATCGGGACTCGACTATCTAGGGTACCAAGTCGGGCCTGCCAGATGGCATGCTGGCAAAATGACGAGCCCAACAACTGTAAGAACCCTGCTCATCCTCGGTGCCTCCGGGGACCTCACCGGGCGGCTGCTCCTTCCGGGCCTGGCGCGCCTGGTGTCGCAGGGCCGGGCGGCAGGCCTTCGGCTGGTGGGGGCAGGGTCTGACCCCTGGACCCCGGAACAGTGGCGCGAACGGGTCCGGACATCTTTCGCGGCTGCCGCGGATGCCGCCGGCACCGAAGGGCTCGAAGCGCTCACCGCCCTGGACAAGGACACGGTCTACCACCAGCTGGATGTCACCGCGGCCGGAGCCCTCGCAGCCCTGCTGAACAGCCTCGAAGCCCCCGTGGCCGTCTACTTCGCCCTTCCGCCGCGGATCAGCCAGCTCGCCTGCGAGTCCCTGCGGCCTGAAGAGGTGCCCGCCGGCACCCGCCTGGTGATGGAGAAACCCTTTGGTTCGAGCGAGGAGTCGGCGCGTTCGCTGAACCGGACCCTGGTGCGGCTGGTCCCCGAGGACCACATCCACCGGGTGGACCACTTCCTGGGCAAGGCCACGGTGCTGAACATCCTGGGACTGCGCTTCGCCAACAACTTCCTGGAGCCCGTCTGGAACCGGCACCACATTGAGAAGGTGGAAATCATTTTCGATGAAGACCTCGCCCTGGAGGGCAGGGCCCGCTACTACGACGGCGCCGGGGCGCTCCGTGACATGATCCAAAGCCACCTCCTGCACGTCATGGCCCTGCTTGCCATCGAACCTCCCGCCACCATCCGCGAGCGCGACCTCCGTGACGCCATCTCCGCCGTTCTCCGCGCCAGCAACGTCAACGAGCCCTTCGCCGCGTCCACCAGGAGGGCGCGCTACACGGCGGGAACTGTCGCGGGGAAGGACGTGCCTGACTATGCCAGGGAAGAGGGCGTGGACGCAGGCCGCGGTACGGAGACCCTGGCCGAGATCGAGGTGATGATCGACAACTGGCGGTGGAAAGGCGTCCCCTTCATCCTGCGCTCCGGCAAGGCGCTGGGCGCCAAGCGCAAGGAAGCTGTTGTCACGTTCCGCCCGGTGCCGCACCTGCCCGCCGGTTTTACCGGGGTTGATTCGCCGAACCAGCTCCGCATCGGCTTCGGGCCGGATACGCTTCAGTTCGACGTGGACGTCAACGGTCCCGGCGATGTCTTCAGCCTCAGCAGGGCAACGCTAAAGGCCGAGCTCAGCGCCTCTGAACTCCTGCCATACGGGGAAGTGCTGGAAGGTGTCCTCACGGGTGATCCGCTGCTCTCGGTCCGCGGCGACACGGCGGAAGAGTGCTGGCGTATTGTCGAGCCGGTGCTGGCTGCCTGGCAGCAGGACGCGGTCCTGCTGGAGGAGTACGACGCCGGATCGACTGGACCTGCAGCCTGGCCCACAACGCCGCGGGCGAAGTAAGCCCCGGCCCGGCAGGCACGGAAAAGGCCGCAGCAGCACGCAGCAGGGCGGGCGGGGAACCTTCCGGTTCCCCGCCCGCCCTGCAGTTTGTTGCTGCCTGATCCTTGTTGCTGGCGGAAGCCCCCTAGATGGCGGCCACTCCCCGCTCTCCGGTGCGGACCCGGACGGCCTCGAAGACATCCATGGTCCAGACCTTGCCGTCCCCTGCCCGGCCGGTGTTCGAGCTGGCGATGATGACGTCGAGGATGTCATCGGCCTGCTCGTCCGTGGCCAGCACCTCCACGCGGATCTTGGGCAGGAGGTCCACGTTGTACTCGGCACCACGGTAGACCTCGGTGTAGCCGCGCTGCCGGCCGTAGCCGCTGGCCGCGCTGACCGTCAGGCCCTGTACGCCGTATGACTCCAGTCCTTCCCGGATGGCCTCGAGCTTTTCCGGCCTGACGATTGCGGTGATCAGTTTCATGCCCCCACGCTTTCCTTGCCTGTTGCTGATTCGTTCTGCTGTCCAGCCGGTGCGGTCCGGTCAGCGGGATCCTGCTGGTTCTTGCCGGTGATCACGTCGTGCAGCGGCTGGAAGGTTCCGCCGTGCCCGCCGACCCCGAACTCGTACGCGGTCTCGGCGTGCAGGCTGAGGTCCACGCCCACAGTTTCCTGTTCCTGCGAGACCCGGAAGCCCATGGTCTTGTGGATGGCCAGGGCGATGACCGCCGTCAGGATCGCGGAGTAGGCGATGGCGATGCCGGCTGCTGCGAGCTGTGCCCACATCTGGGCCATGCCGCCGCCGTAGAAGAGGCCGCCGCCAGCACCGTCGGCAGGGAGGGCGATGAAGCCAAGGGCCACGGTGCCGATGATGCCTGACACGAGGTGGACGCCGACGACGTCGAGCGAGTCATCGAATCCCCAGCGGAACTTCAGGCCGACGGCGAGGGCGGAGGCGATACCGGCCACCAGGCCGAGGCCGAGGGCGCCGACCGGGCTGACGTTGGCGCAGGCCGGGGTGATGGCAACGAGGCCGGCGACGACGCCGGAGGCTGCACCGAGGGAGGTGGGGTGGCCGTCGCGGATGCGTTCGGTGATCAGCCAGCCGAGCATGGCTGCGGCAGGCGCTGCGAGGGTGTTGACCCAGATCAGGCCGCCCTGCTCAGCGGTGGTGGCAGCGCCGCCGTTGAAGCCGAACCACCCGAACCAGAGGATGGCTGCCCCGAGCATGACGAAGGGGATGTTGTGCGGGCGGTGGTTCGGGTCCTTGCCGAAGCCCTTGCGGTTGCCGATGATCAGGACCAGGACCAGTGCAGCAACACCGGCGTTGATGTGGACCACGGTGCCGCCGGCGAAGTCGATTGCCGGGCCCAGGGCCTGTCCCACGGCGCCTTCGGGGCCGAACAGTCCGCCGCCCCACACCATGTACGCGAGCGGGCAGTAGACCAGGGTGACCCAGACCGGGACGAAGACGCTCCAGGCGCCGAACTTGGCGCGGTCGGCAATGGCGCCGCTGATCAGGGCCACCGTGATGATGGCGAAGGTGGCGGCGTAGCCAACCTTGATGAGTCCGTCCGGCGTGTCGATGCCTTCCAGGCCGAACGTGGCGAACGGGTTTCCGACGACCTGCATGAACCCGTCGCCGGAGCTCATCGAGGCGCCCCAGAGAACCCAGACAACGCCCACCATGCCGATGGAGATGAAGCTCATCATCATCATGTTCAGTGCTGCCTTGGCACGGGTCATCCCGCCGTAGAAAAATGCCAGGCCCGGTGTCATGAACAGCACGAGCGCTGCCGCCACCATGAGCCATACGTGACCTGCGGTAAGTTCCATGGTGCACGTCCTCTCTTCTCGTTCTTGCGGAAGTCCTCCGCCTGCCAACGCCGTTTTGCGTCCTGTAACGAGTGTGTCCACGGCGTGTTTCACCGGGAAAGGAATTAGATTGCCGCCCTGTTACAACAACCTCTAGGAAGTAAATGGTGCATATCCGCCTTGTTACGGTTGTGTTTCATCACTTTCGCCGGGCACTAATGCCCCACTCAGCAAGGATCTCGGACTCATGACAGCACCACCCCGTGGAAGCGGCGCCACGGCAAGGATCCTGGCGCGACTTCGGCCCCGGCGGGATAAGCTGCCGCGGGATATCAAGGTGATGCTGGCTGCAGCCTTCCTGATTGCGCTTGGATTCGGGCTTGTTGCGCCCGTATTGCCGCAGTTCGCCACCACTTTCGGAGTGGGAAACACGGAAGCGGCCGTAATTGTGGCCATCTTCGCGTTCATGCGGCTGGTCTTCGCGCCGGCCGGCGGGACGCTTATCGGCCGGCTGGGTGAACGTCCGGTCTACGTCGCGGGGCTGCTGATCGTGGCCGCGTCGACCGCGGCCTGCGCCTTCGCGGCTGACTACTGGCAGTTGCTGCTGTTCCGCGGGCTGGGCGGCGCCGGCTCGGTGATGTTTACGGTCGCGTCAATGGCGCTGGTGGTCCGGCTGGCGCCGCCGGAAAGCCGGGGGCGGGTTTCCGGGGCTTATGCGTCGGCTTTCCTGGTCGGCAATGTGTGCGGACCGATCGTGGGCGGGCTGCTGGCCGGCTACGGACTCCGGATCCCTTTCCTGGCCTACGCCGCGGCCCTGGTGGTGGCCGCCGTCGTGGTACAGACCCAGCTGAGCCACGAGCGCCGCGGGTCCGCGGGACGGCAGCAGCAGGCCCCTGACATGCCCTTTGCCGAGGCGCTGGGGATGGGGGCCTACCGGTCGGCATTGTTCTCGAGCTTCGCCAACGGCTGGGCGACCTTCGGGGTCCGGATGGCCACCGTTCCGCTTTTTGCCGCGGTTGCCTTCGGTTCCGGTCCGGAAGCTGCAGGCCTGGCGCTGGCTGTCTTCGCTGCCGGAAACGCTGCAGCACTGACGTTCTCGGGGCGGCTGGCCGACAGCCTCGGACGCAGGCCCATGATGGTCTATGGCCTTGTTGTGGCAGGGCTGGCGACGGCGGGCATCGGCTTCACCCAGGACCTGCCATGGTTCCTGGCCGCCTCGGCGCTTGCCGGCGTCGGCTCCGGATTGTTCGGTCCGGCACAGCAGGCCGCAGTCGCGGATGTGGTGGGTAACGCGCGGTCAGGCGGCAAGGTTCTGGCGGTCTACCAGATGACGTCCGACGTCGGAGCTATCGTTGGGCCTGTCCTGGCCGGCGTGCTCGCAGACCGGCTGGGTTTCGGCTGGGCTTTCGGCGTGACCGGGGGCATCATGCTGGTAGCGGCCTGCGGGTGGCTGGCCACGCGGGAAACCCTGCGGCCCGCCAGGGCGTAGGACGCGAAAAAGCCCGGCCGGAGTGACCCCGGCCGGGCTTTTCCGCCTGCCTAGTTCAGGAGCGCGTCAACAAAGCCTTCGGCTTCGAACGGCGCGAGGTCGTCCGCGCCCTCCCCGAGGCCGATGAGCTTCACGGGAACACCCAGGGTCTTCTGGATGGCGACGACGATGCCGCCCTTGGCCGTTCCGTCCAGCTTGGTGAGGACGATGCCGGTGATGTTGACCACCTCGGAGAAAACGCGAGCCTGGTTGAGGCCGTTCTGGCCGGTGGTCGCATCCAGGACCAGCAGGACTTCGTCCACCTCCGCCAGCTTCTCCACCACGCGCTTGACCTTGCCCAGCTCGTCCATGAGGCCCACCTTGTTCTGGAGCCGGCCGGCGGTGTCGATCATGACAACGTCGACTTCCTGGTCAATGCCGGCCTTGACGGCCTCGTACGCCACCGACGCAGGATCCGCGCCGTCGATGTCCGACTTCACGGTGGGAACGCCAACGCGCTGCCCCCAGGTGGCGAGCTGCTCGGCGGCGGCGGCGCGGAAGGTATCCGCGGCACCGAGCAGGACATCCTTGTCCTCGGCAACCAGCACGCGGGCCAGCTTGCCCACGGTAGTGGTCTTTCCCACACCGTTGACGCCCACCACCATCATGACGGCCGGCTTGTCCGCGTGCCGCTGGACGTTGAGGCTGCGGTCCATCGTGGGGTCCACGAGCTTGACCAGTTCTTCGCGGAGCAGCTTCTTGACCTCGTCCGGGGTGCGCGTGCCGAGCACCTTGACGCGCTCGCGCAGCGAGTCGACCAGCTGCATTGTGGGCTCGGTGCCAAGGTCCGCCAGCAGCAGCGTTTCCTCCACCTCGTCCCAGACGTTCTCGTCGATCTTGTCGCTGGAGAGCAGGGCCAGCAGGCCCTTGCCCATGATGTTGTTGGAGCGGACAAGCCGCTCACGCAGACGCACCAGCCGGCCGGCCACGGGCAGCGGGGTTTCGACGGGGATGACTTCCAGGCCGGCGGCATCATCCGGAACAGTGGTGGTGTCCAGGTCCTCGACGTCGACGTCCGCCGGAGCCTTCCGGTCCACCGCCGGTGCCGGCCGGTCCGCGACCAGCGTGCTGCCGCCGGACTTGATTTCGGGATCGTTGGCGTCTCGCGTGCCCGGGTACCGGGTGATGTTCCTCCGCGTCTTGACCAGGACAGGAATCAGCCCGCCTATGACCGCCAGGGCAGCAACGATGGACAAAATAATGGGAAGGATGTCATTCACTCCCCTAGCTTCTCACAACAGGGCGGACCCCCTTCCCCGGGCAGGGGCGTCACCGGCCTGCCGATGACGCCGGGCTTCCCGCCCCAAAGCTACGCGTCCGTGCCCAGCCGCTGGCTGATCACCGTGGAAACGCCGTCGCCCCTCATCGTGACCCCGTAGAGCGCGTCAGCAACTTCCATGGTCCGCTTCTGGTGCGTGATGACAATGAGCTGGCTGGACTCCCGCAGCTCCTCGAAGATAGTGATCAGCCGGCCCAGGTTGGTGTCGTCCAGGGCGGCCTCCACCTCGTCCATCACGTAGAAGGGCGAAGGCCGGGCCTTGAAGATGGCGACCAGCAGTGCCACCGCCGTCAGGGAGCGTTCGCCGCCGGACAGCAACGAAAGCCTCTTGATCTTCTTGCCGGCGGGCCGGGCCTCCACCTCGATGCCCGTGGTGAGCATGTCGGCGGGCTCGGTGAGGACGAGCCGGCCTTCACCGCCCGGGAACAGCCGCTCAAAAACCCTGGTGAATTGTGCCTGCGTATCCTCGAAGGCATCGGCGAACACGCGCTGGACCCTGTCGTCCACCTCCTTGATGATGTCCATCAGGTCCTTCCGGCTCGCCTTCAGGTCCTCAAGCTGCGTACTGAGGAACTGGTGGCGTTCTTCCAGCGCTGCGAATTCCTCCAGCGCCAGCGGATTCACCTTGCCGAGGCTGGCCAGATCGCGCTCTGCTTTCCGCAGGCGCTTCTCCTGCTCCGCGCGTACATAGGGCTTTCCCTCCCGGATCTCCTGTCCGCCGGCGTCGACCGGGGTGCGCAGGGCTGCCCACTTATCGCCGCTGTCCTCTGCCGGAACCGGCACCGGGACATGCGGTCCGTACTCTTCCACCAGTGTCTCGGGGGCAATTCCAAGTTCGTCGACGGAGCGGGTCTCCAGCGCTTCAATCCGGGCACGCTGCCGGGCCCGCGCCAGCTCGTCGCGGTGGACATTGTCCGTAAGGTCCGCCAGTTCCCTGGCCAGGGCTTCGGTGGCTGTCCTGGCGTCCTTCAGGGCCTGGTCGCGTTGCTCGCGGTTCTCCTCCGCGAGGTCGCGTTCGTGCGTGGCCAAGGCGACGGAGACATCCACGTGGCGAAGTGCCAGCTCCACGGCCTCGAAGACTGCCGCGGCGCGCCGGGCCTGGATGCGGCGGAGCCGCGCCCGTTCGGCGGCTTCCTCTCGGGCATGGCGTTCGGTGGCCGCGGCCCGCTCCAGGGACGCCACCCGGTTGCGGGTGGCGGACAACTGTTCCTCGGCGCTTCGCAGGGAAAGCCTTGCCTCCACCTCGGCGGCCCGGGCGGAGGACGCTGCCTGCGCGAGGGCATCGCGCTGTTCCGTGGTCGGCTCCTGCTCCACGGGCACCTCCTGGGCGGCGGCGAGGCGCGCGGTGATGGCAGCGAGGGCTTCCTCCTCCGCCACCACATTCGCTTCCGCCGTGGCCAGTGAAGCCGCCAGCCGGTCACTTTCACCGACGGCGCTGCGGAGTACCGAATTCAGGTAGCCCAGGCGTTCCGCCACTGCAGCGAGGCGGGCATCGGAGTCGTGCAGTTTGTCGAGGGCGGCGTCGGCCCGTTCCTGTGCCTCGGCGCGCCGTGCTTCCGCGGCGGCCAGGGCGAACCTGTTCTGCTCGATGGCGGACGTGACCGCCGAAAGCTGCTTGTCGGCGTCGTCCGCGGCCGCCTGGACTTCAAGCAGCGAGGGAGCCTTTGCCGATCCGCCCGTCACCGACACCGCTGTGAAAACGTCACCGGCAGCGGTAACGGCGGTCAGCGCAGGCTGGCTGGACACGAGCGCTGCGGCAGCGCCGGTGTCGGGAACGACGGCGGTCCGGGACAACAGGTGCCGGGCCAGTGCCGTGTACGGGCCGCCGCCGAGCAGCAGGCTGCCGGCCGGGCGGGCACCTGCAGGCAGGTTGTCCGCGGCTGTTCCCGGGTCGGTGTCATCAGCGGCAGACTCCAGGAGCAGCGAGGCCCGGCCGGCGTCGTCGGTCTTCAACAGTTCCAGCACAGCCGCTGCCGTACCGGAGTCCCGGACCAGGACGGCTTCGGAGGCTTCCCCGAGGGCTGCGGCGACGGCCGTTTCATAGCCGGCCTCCACTGTCAGCTCCCCGGCGATACGTCCCTGGACGCCGGGGATCCCGGACTGGAGAACGTGGCCGGCGCCGTCCTTGCGGTCCAGGCCCAGTTTCAACGCATCCCGACGGGCCGCCAGGGCGTCGCGCTTCCGGATTGCCTCGCTGGCGGCTGCCTTGAGGTCAGAGATTTCTGCAGTGACGGCGTCCAGCGCGGCGCTTGCGGCCTCGTAGTCCGCGTCGAGGCTTTCTTCGCCTTCCTCAACGCCCGCCACCTGGTTTTCCAGGGCGGTGAACTCCTCCTGGGCACGGGCACGCCGCTCCGCGCCGGAAGCGAGTGCCTCCCGCAGCCGGCCGAGTTCGGCCTGGGCCGATTCAACCCGGGACCGGGCAGCGGCCACCTGTCCGGCCAAACGTGCGAGCCCCTCCCGCCGGTCAGCCACAGCCCGCAGTTCAGCGGTGAGCCGGCGGTCCTCCGCATGCGCTGCCTGTTCAGCCTCGGCCTTTGCCGCGGTGGCGGCTTCCAGTGCGCTGCGCCTGTCCAGGATGGAACGCTCAAGCTCGGCAAGCTCCGCGCGCACCCTGCCAGCCTGCCGTTCCAGCTGGTCCGGGTCCCGGCCGGAGGCAGGCGCGGGATCGGCAGAGTCGAGGAGCCGGCTCCGCTCGCTGGCCAGCGATCCCAGCGAACGGAGCCGCTCGCGGGCTGAGGACAACTGGTACCAGGTATCCCTTGCGGCATTGAGCTTGGGCGTGGCCTCGGCAGCCAACTGCTCGAGTGTTGCCTGCCGCCTTCTGCCGGCCTCGAGTTCCTGTTCGACGGCGGTCCGCCGCGCCTTCAGGGCGGCCTCGTCAGCCACATCCTGTTCCAGGGCCAGCTGCAGCTGGACGAGATCGTCGGCGAGGAGCCGGGCGCGGGCGTCCCGGACATCGAACTGGACCCGCTGTGCACGCCGGGCAACTTCGGCTTGCTTGCCAAGCGGAGTGAGCTGGCGGCGGATCTCGGCCGTGAGGTCGGTAAGCCGCTGCAGGTTGGCCTGCATACCCTCAAGCTTGCGGACCGTGCGTTCCTTGCGGCGGCGGTGCTTCAGAATGCCTGCCGCTTCCTCGATGAAGCCGCGGCGGTCCTCCGGTGTGGCATGCAGGACGCGGTCCAGCTGGCCCTGCCCCACGATGACGTGCATCTCGCGGCCCAGGCCGGAATCGGACAGCAGCTCCTGGATATCGAGCAGGCGGCAAGCGGCGCCGTTGATGGCGTACTCGGACCCGCCGGTGCGGAACAAGGTCCGCGAAATGGTGACTTCGCTGTACTCGATGGGCAGGGCACCGTCGGTGTTGTCGATGGTCAGCGATACCTGGGCGCGGCCGAGCGGAGGGCGGCCCGATGTCCCCGCGAAGATGACGTCTTCCATCTTTCCGCCGCGGAGTGTTTTGGCCCCCTGTTCGCCCATCACCCAGGCGAGCGCGTCGACCACGTTCGACTTGCCCGAGCCGTTGGGGCCGACAACCGCGGTGACCCCGGGTTCGAAGTCAAAGGTGGTGGCGGACGCAAAAGACTTGAACCCCCGGACGGTAAGGCTTTTGAGGTGCAAGGCTTTGGGGTCTCCTGGGTGGCTGTAGCTGTTGCGTCGCAGTCCCAAATCTACTGGCTTGCAGGCATAATTCCCGGATGCGTGCGGCCTGTCCTGTGGATTGCCTGCTACCAGCGTCCGTTGCGCGGGCGGGGCTGGCACACAGGGCAGGTGTGGGACGAGCGGTTCATGAACTGTTCCCTGCGGATGGTGGCGTGGATGCCCGCAGCCGCGCAGCGCGCGCAGGGCTCCCCTTCACGGCCGTAGGCGTTGAGCGAGCGGTCGAAGTATCCGGACGCACCGTTGACGTTGACGTACAGCGAGTCGAAGCTGGTGCCGCCGGCTGCGAGGGCGTCCACCATCACTTCGCGGGCGCTCTGCAGGACGCGTTCGGCTTCGCTTCTGCGGAGCGTGTCCGTTGGCCGGGCGTAGTGCAGCCGGGCACGCCAGAGCGCTTCGTCCGCGTAGATATTGCCGATGCCGGAGACCAGCCCCTGGTCCAGCAGGGCCCGCTTGAGGCCGGTCTTACGCTTGCGGAGCCGCCGGTAGAACAGGTCAAAGGAGAAGTTCGGGTCCAGCGGGTCGCGGGCAATGTGCGCGGCCTCTTCGGCAATCAGGGGAAGGGGGGATTCCGCCAGGCCTCCCGGACCCCCGTCTTCCGTGGGTACCAGTGAGGTGACAAACAGGCCCCCAAAGATCCGCTGGTCGACGAAGCGCAGCTGTTCCGGCATGCCGTCCCGGGCGCTGAGCCGCAGGCGCACCTTGAGATGTTTCTCGTCCGGCACGTCCGGGTCCTGCATGAGGAGCTGCCCGCTCATTCCCAGATGCGCCATCAGCGCCACCGAGGGGTGCGGCGAGCCGCCGACCCTTTCCGGGGCTCCCGGGCTGCTGTCCAGCAGCGGCATCCACAGGAACTTCCCGCGGCGGACAACATCGGCAACGACGGCACCTTCGAGGTTGCCGATGAAGTCTCCGGGACCGAGTGCGTGCCGGCGGATGGAACGGGCATCAAGGACGTCGACAAAGTCGATGGTCCGCCCGCGGACCCAGCTGACCAGGCCGCGGCGGACCACTTCCACCTCGGGGAGTTCGGGCATGGGCTACTTGGCGGCCACGGAGCCGGCGGGACCGCCGGCAGCACCGGCGGCGGTGAGGACGCGCCAGGCGTCGGCGGCGGCTTCCTGCTCCGCCTCCTTTTTGGAGTGGCCCGTACCTTTGCCGTAGGCGTTCCCGCCAATGTTCAGGACCGCAGTGAAGGTCCGGGCGTGGTCGGGACCTGCACCGTCAACGGCGTAGTGGATGGTACCCAGCTGGCGGCTGGCCGCCAGCTCCTGGATGCTGGTCTTCCAGTCCGTTCCGGCGCCGAGCACTGCCGCGTCCTTCAGCAGGGGCCCGATCAGCCGCATGACCAGCTGGCGGGCAGTCTCGATATCGTTTGACACGTAGGTTGCACCAATCAGTGCTTCCATGGTGTCGGCGAGGATGGATGCCTTGTTCTTGCCCTCGGTGAGCTTTTCGCCCTGTCCGAGGTAGATGTAGTCCCCAATGCCGAGACTGCGGCCGATGTTCGCCAGGGCACGCGTACTGACGACGGCTGAGCGGCGTTTTGCCAGGTCGCCTTCGGGAAGGTCCGGATGGTCCCGGTAGAGGGCGTCCGTCACCGAGAAGCCGAGGATGGAGTCACCCAGGAACTCCAGCCGCTCATTGGTGGGTATGCCGCCGTTTTCGTAGGCGTACGAACGGTGCGTGAGCGCAAGACGAAGCGTCCCGGCGTCAATAGAGACACCGAGACGCTTCAAAAGCTCTTCAGTTGAAGACATCAGGTCAGCCCGAGCGGCCGATTAGACGTCAGCGACCTTGCGGCCCTTGTACTCAAGGAACAGCGCGGTGCCGGCAGAGTCAGTGACGACCTTGGCCTGGTGCGGCAGGCTGTAGGTAACCTGGCCGTTCTCGACGGTCTTCACCAGGTGGGGGGCGGTCGCCTTCCACTGCGAACGACGGGCGCGGGTATTCGAGCGAGACATTTTCCGCTTGGGAACAGCCACGGCTAACTCATTTCTCTCTAGACAAACACGTACAAATCAATTTTGCCGGTCAGGCTTAGCCAGATCAGCTAGGGCAGCCCAGCGAGGATCCAGGACCTCGTGGTGGTGCCCCGGCTCGTCTTCCAGGCGGACTCCGCATTCGGAGCATAGGCCCTGGCAGTCTTCCCGGCACACCGGCTGGAACGGCAGCTGCGTAACAACCGCGTCCCGCAACACCGGTTCAAGATCGATTACATCGTGCTCGACTCGACGTTGCTCTTCATCATCTTCTTCGTCCGAAAGCTCAGTGCCTTCGTAGAAGAAAAGTTCCTGCACATTGACCTCAAGGTCATACTCAAGGGGATCCAGGCATCGGCTGCACTCACCGGTTACTTCTGTGAGCACGGTTCCTGATACCAGGATTCCTTCGTGTACGGCCTCAAGCCTCAGGTCCAGCTCGACATCCGAGCCTTCCTGAACGCCAATGAGCGGCACACCAAGTTCACTTGGTGCGGGTACATGTTCCTTCAGCGTCCGCATGCTTCCCGGGCTGCGCCCGAGGTCCTTGACGTCGAACACCAAGGGCGAACCAGCATCTCTTTTAATGAGAACTCCTGTTGAACATATGACCGACGTACCATCTTAGCCTGAAGAACCACGGGGACTCAAACCGGCATACCGGCTGCTCAGAGGTACCGGACAAGCCTACCGTCTTGGCTGCTGATCTGCCGCAGACTCGCCAGCGAGCATTCTGCGGTGGACCGAGCGCGGCACGTAATCGGACACGCTGCCACCCAGGCTTGCCACCTCTTTGATGAGCGTGGAGGAAAGGTGGACATAGTGGGCCTCGGCAGGCAGGAACACCGTTTCCACCCCGCTCAGCTGGCGGTTCATGGTGGCCATTGGGAGCTCGTAGTCGAAATCCGACGACGAGCGCAGGCCCTTGACGATGGCGGAGACACCGCGCTGGCGGCAGTACTCGGCAAGCAGGCCCTCCCCCACAGGCTCAACCACAATGCCCTTCAGGGAGGCCAGGGTCTCCCGCGCCATTTCCAGCCGTTCATCCAGCGTGAACCTGTACTTCTTGGCGTAGTTGGTGGAGATGGCCACGATCACCTCGTCGAAGAGCCCTGCGGCCCGCGCAATCACTTCAAGATGGCCGTTGTGGATGGGGTCGAAGGATCCGGGGCACACAGCTCGTCGCATGCTCTGAAACTACCCCATGAAAAGCCCGGGATACCATGACTGGATGCATTCTCGACGGGAACTTTCCGCACCCACGGCACCTGCTCCCTGGCAGCGCACGGCACTCGGTGCCAACCTCCTGGCGCCCGACGGCGGACTAGGCGTCACCATATTTGAGGAGATGACCGGCCTGGCCCTCGAGACCGGCGCAATCAACCTGGGCCAGGGCTTCCCGGACGAGGACGGTCCCCTGGAAATTCGGGAAGCCGCACGGGCCGCCATCGCGGCAGGAGCAAACCAGTATGCGCCCGGCAAGGGCATCGCCGAACTGCGCGAAGCCGTGTCCGCCCACCAGGAACGCTTTTACGGACTCACCCCCGACCCCGCGACGGAAGTCATCGTCACAACGGGCGCCACCGAAGGCATCGCGGCCGCGCTCCTTGCTCTGGCCGGTCCCGGTGACGAGGTGTTGACCTTCGAGCCCTTCTACGATTCCTACGGCGCTGTCATCGGGCTCTCCGGGGCCACCCACGTCACGGCGCCGCTGCTGGCTCCTGGGTTCCTGCCGGATATGGCAGCGCTCGAGTCCGCCTTCAACGGGCGGACCCGGGTGGTGCTGCTCAATAATCCGCACAACCCTACCGGGGCTGTTTTTCCGCGGCAGGTGCTGCAGCGGATAGTGGAACTGGCGGAACAGTACAACAGCGTCATCGTCACGGACGAGGTCTATGAGCACCTGACGTTCGGCGTCCGCCACATTCCCGTGGCGTCCCTGCCCGGGGCAGCAGGGCGCATCATCACAATTTCGTCGGCCGGAAAAACGTTCTCCCTGACAGGCTGGAAAATCGGCTGGCTGTCCGGTCCGGAAGACCTGGTGGCCGCAGTCCGGACTGTCAAGCAGTTCCTGACCTACAGTTCGGGGACCCCGTTCCAGTTGGCCATCGCCGCCGGCCTTGCGCTGCCGGATGGCTTCTATGAAGGCATCGCGGCAGACCTTGAGCGCAAGCGGGACATCCTCAGCGAGGGCCTGCGCGCTGCAGGGTTCGACGTCTTCACCCCGCAGGGCACCTACTTCGTCAACGTCGACACCGCCCCGCTGGGAATTACTGACTCGGTGGACCTGGCCAGGCGGCTTCCGGGGCTTGTCGGCGTCGCAGCGATACCGGTGCCAGTGTTCTGCCATCCCGAGGGGGCTGAACGGACCAGGAGCCTGCTCCGCTTCGCGTTTTGCAAGAAGACGGCGGTCCTGGAGGAGGCCGCCGGCCGGCTCGCAACGCTGGGCCAAAAGCTCTGATGTCCGGGGACAGCCGGGGCCCGGCCGCCAGGTTCCTGCGGACCACCGGGCAGCACGCCTCCATCGAACCGGATGCCTTCACTGACGGCAGCTACGTGTTGAGCATCGGCGGTGCCGAGCAGTCCCATGTCAACCTGGCCCACCCCGAGGAGATCTTTTACGAGTACCTCCGCAGGATCGGGCACCTGGTTGACCTTGCCGCGCCGTCCGGAGCCCCGGTCCGGGCTTTGCACCTGGGTGCCGGCGCCCTGACTCTGGCCCGCTATATCCAGGCCACCCGGCCAGGGTCCGTGCAATACGCCGTTGAACTGGAACGTGAGCTGCTTGACTTCGTCCTGCGGCAGCTCCCCCTTCCCGAAGGTACGGACCTGCACACCATCACCGGTGATGCCCGGGACGCACTCGGTGGGCTGGATTCCCAAGCCGCTTTCGACGTCGTCATCCTGGACATCTTTTCGGGACCGGACGCTCCCGCCCACATCGCCTGCACCGATTTCTACCGGGAAGTACAGGCAAAGCTTGCGCCGGGCGGGGTACTGATCGTCAACGTGGGCGACGAGCCGGGGCTGACGCTTGTCCGCAGCCAGGTGGCGGCCATGCGGCAGGTTATGACGGACGTGGCGGCCTTCGCCGAAGCAGGGATGTTCCAGGGACGATACCCCGGCAACATCATCCTGGCCGGAACACAGGTGCCCTGGCCCGGAGAGTGGACAGCGGAGCTGGCCGCCCGGGGACCCCACCCGGCCGCGGTCCTTGCCGGCGTGGACCTGGATCCGTTTACGGGTCAGCCGCGGCCGTAGGGCTGGGGACTGACCGCACAGCTACGGCCCGGCTGTTTCCGCCTCTTCCACCGCCGGGATGTCGTCCCGGTCAATGGCGTCCGGGACGTACGGTTCGGCAAACCACAGCCGTGTTTCACCGTATTTCTTTTCCGCGAAGCGGGCGAGAGCTTCCGGCCATTCCGGTTCAGGAGACCGGGACGAGCGTTCCACCACAACGACGGCCGACGGCGCCAGGTGCGCGGCAAGCTTGGTAAGCACGGCGGACAGTGCCGTCTCCCCCAAGGGATAGGGCGGGTCGAGGAAGACCAGGTCCCACGTATCCCCGGGGGCTGCCCGGTCCAGGAACGGTTCGACCTTGGACCGGTGGACCGTCACGGCTTTACGACCCAGGACGCCGTTGAGGAGGTCGGCGTTCCGCTGGCAGACGGCGCTTGCCTTGGCGTCGGATTCCACGAGCTCCACTGCCTGCGCGCCCCTGCTCCCGCTCTCCACGCCAAGGGAACCCGAGCCGGCGTACAGGTCGAGCACCCTGGCACCGGCGATGACGTCGAACGCGTCAAGCCGCGAGAACAGCGCCTCCTTGACGCGGTCGGTGGTAGGCCTGGTAAGGGAACCGGGAACGGCGGACAGCGGCGTGCCGCCCGCCGCACCGGCGATGATCCTGCTCATGAGTTCCCCCCGGGTGTGCCTGGTCCCGCGGACTGCACACCGTCCGCATTCAAGGTTCCGTTAGCCGCGCTCAAGAAACGCCTCCTTCTCGGGATTGAGGTACTTGTCGATGGCATCGGCCAGTTCCGGGTGGCGTGACAGGAGGGGGTCCTTGCCCACAATGTCCTGTGCATCCTCCCGTGCGCTTGCGATGACGTCCCCGTGTTCCAGGACACGCAGCAGTTTCAGCGTGGAGCGCCCGCCGGACTGGGAGGCTCCCAGGATGTCACCCTCGCGGCGGAGCTTCAGGTCTTCCTGGGAGAGCACGAACCCGTCAGTGGTGGAGGCCACTGCTTCAAGCCGCCGCCGGCTGGGGTGCCCCGGTTCCAGCGCTGTGACCAGCAGGCAGGTTCCCGGCAGGCCGCCCCGGCCCACCCGGCCGCGAAGCTGGTGCAGCTGGGAAATACCGAAGCGGTCAGCATCGAGGATCACCATCAGCGTTGCGTTATGGACGTCGACGCCCACCTCGATCACTGTGGTGGAAACCAGCAACTTGACACTGTTGTCCACGAACCCGGCCATGGTGGCGGACTTCAGCTCGGGATCCTGGCGTCCATGCAGCGGAGCCAAAGGAACCCCCGAGAGGGACGGCTCCGCGAGCAGGTGTTCGACGACGGCCGTCACTGATGCCAGTTCGCGTGCGTTTTCCTCCCCCTCCAGGCCCGCAGGTTCTGCTTCCCCGGGGCTGAAGTCGCCGTCGTCATCGGTACCGATCTTGGGGCAAACGACGTACACCTGGTGGCCGGCGTCGATTTCTTCACGGGCGCGTGCCCAGATGCGCCCGGCCCAGGCGGGGTTCTCGGCGAGCCCCACCAGGTGTGTGGAGATGGGAGCACGGCCCTTGGGCAGCTCATCGAGCGTGGACGTCTCAAGGTCACCGAAAACCGTCATGGCAACCGTGCGGGGAATGGGGGTGGCGGTCATGACCAGCAGATGCGGCGGCTTCCGCGCTTTCGCCCGCAGCGCGTCGCGCTGCTCCACGCCAAACCGGTGCTGCTCGTCCACCACGATCAGCCCAAGATCGTAGAACGAAACGTTGTCGCTGAGCAGGGCATGGGTCCCGATGATGATCCCGGCCGTACCGGAGGCAGCATCCAGCATGGCCTGCTTGCGTGCCGCCGTGGGCATGGACCCGGTCAACAGCGTCACCTGCACGGAGGCCCCATCCGCTCCGCCCAGGGGACCCAGCAGTCCGTCCCGGGACAGCGGACCAAGGGTGCGCCGGATCGATTCATAGTGCTGGGCAGCCAGGACTTCGGTGGGTGCAAGGAGCGCCGCCTGTCCCCCGGCGTCAACCACCTGCAGCATGGCCCGGAGGGCTACCACTGTTTTCCCGGAGCCCACTTCGCCCTGCAGCAGGCGGTTCATGGGGGTATCACGGGCCAGTTCCATCGCCAGCGTCTGTCCGACGGCGGCCTGGCCGTCGGTCAGCGAGAAGGGAAGACTGCGGTCAAAGGCTGCCCGGGCCCCGTCCTCCACAGGGCGCCGGGCGGTGGCTTCCTCCGACGCCAGCTGCGCCCTGCGGCGGGCGAGGGCGGACTGGAGTACCAACGCTTCCTGGTAGCGGAACCGGTCCCGGGCCCTCTTCCAGGCAGCGGCGGACCCGGGGGCGTGGATCAGCCGGTAGGCCTCTGCCAGGGGAAGGAAATTCTCCCGCCCGGCGACGGCCGGTGGAACCGGGTCCGGCAAGGAGTCGAGGTCGGCGGTTTCGAGCAGCGCCGCGATGACTTTTTGGATTTTCCAGCTGGGAAGCTTGGCCGTTGCCGGGTATACCGGAATGGGCATGGCGGCGAGCTTACCGGCGTCCTGTCCGCTGGAGGTGAAAGGGTCCTCGTCCAGGACGTGATAGTCCGGATTGGTGAGGCCAAGGGAGCCTTTGAAGCTGGTGACCCTGCCCGAAAACAAGGCGCGCCGGCCGGGCAGCAGTTCCGCCTTGGCGCGGTAGGCGTTGAAGAAGCTGATTTTGAGCGTGCCGGGAACTTTGCCGCGGTAGTCCGTGCCGCCAACGAGCCGCAGCCCCGACTGGCCGTCGTCGTCCGAAATGACGACGTCGGTGATGGTCCCCTTGCGTGCCCGCATGCTCCGGGTGCTGGTGGACAGCACCCGGGCAATGAGCGTGACGTCCTCGTCGCGGGGAATCTCGCTGATGGGCGTCAGCTCGCCGCGGGTGAGGTACCGGCGCGGGAAATAGTTCAGCAGCCCCGCCACTGTGGTGATGCCCAGGTGCTTCTCGATGACGGCGGCGGAGCGTTTGCCGACGCGCCGTTCCAGGGGCAGGTCAAGCTCAGCGTTCATGCCCGCCGGAGTTCACCGCGTTGACATCCGCGTTCCGTGGCTGCGCGAGCTCGCTGATGGTGATCTGGGACGGCTCACCGAGGGAGCGGATGATGGCGACCGCAGGGCCCGCGTCGGGAACATGGACATGCACCCGCCACCGGTAGTCGCCGTGGTCATCCGCACCGCTTCCCACCTGGCTCATGATGACTGATTCGCCAATCTCGTCGAGCCGCTGCCGGAGGGTTGCGGCATTCAGGGGCGAGAGGCTGATGGTGCACATCACCTCGACGCCGTCGTCGTCCGGCATGTCGGTGTGGATGTGGGGATCGGCGACGTCGTAGCCGTGCAGCCCGTCGAGGAGTTCGCTTTGCAGCTCCTCACCGAGGACGGCGGACCGGAGGCAGTCGAGGATCAGGAGCATTCCAACGCCTCCGGCGTCCACAACGTGGGCCGAGGTCAGCGCATCGAGCTGGTCCTCGGTCTGGATCACCGCCGCCAGCGCGCCTTCGACGGCTGCGTCAAGGGCAAGGCCAAGTGCGTGATTACTGTCGTCTCCGTTTTGTCCCGCATCCACGGCTGCCGCTGCCCGTGCAGCAGCCTCCATGACGGACAGCATGGTGCCCGGTACAGGATCGCTGAGAGCGGACCAGGCACGGATCTGTGCCCGGTTTAGTGCCGCAGCTAGCAGTGTGGACGTAAGCCGCGCGTGTCCGGTGAGGGGTTCGGCGGCTGCGCACAGGAATACCGAGAAAAGGGTTCCGGAATTCCCCCGGGCCTCCTCCAGGGCAGCCTGCCCGGCGGTGGCAAGCAGGGCTCCCACATCGATCTGGGCGGGTTGTTCGCCCTCAGCGGCCAGCGAGCGGGCCGCTGCACGGACTGTCAGGTAGAGGTTGGTTCCGGTATCCCCGTCCGCCACAGGGAAGATGTTGATGGCGTTTAGGCGGTCACTGTGGTTGCCCAGGGTGGTTTCAGCCTTGCCCAACCACCTCTTCATCGCCTGCGCGTTGGCGGCAACCTTAGTCTGCAAAGTGATCCCATCCCCCGGTGTCCGCGGACCGGCCCGCAATCATGACGCCCGGGCCTTCATCGATTCCCAGTGCTTGTACCGAGCCTATCGCAGTGAATCCCGGAGGCAGCTGCACGCCGGAAGGGAATGTGGCCAGCAGGCCGTGGTCCTCGCCTCCGTCCAGCACCCAGCCGACTGCGTCCGCGTCCAGCAGCCCCGCGGCAGGCTGCAGGCCCGCTGCCAGCCTCGCCACCTGTTCCGGGTCGAGGTGGACCGCGGCATGGCTGGCCACTGCCAGTCTTCGGCTGTCGCGGACCAGTCCGTCCGAGACGTCGAGCATGGCGGTGGCGCCACCTGTCCTGGCGGCGGGACCCGCGGCGAGAGGCGGCCGGGGCCTGGACTGCCGGTCCAGGAAGAGAAGTTGCTCCGGGGTGAGGGTGTCAACGCTGTGGGCCGACTCGAGCAGCGCCAGGCCTGCGGCGGCATGTCCGGCGGTTCCTGCCAGTGCCAGAACGTCGCCCGGCCGGGCTCCGGAACGCAGCACCGGGCTGCCGCCGTCGAGCGTTCCCAGGACTGCGACGGTGACGGATATTTCCCGTCCACGGCCAAGGTCGCCTCCTGCCACCGAGCAGCGGTCCGCGCCCAGTTGGCGGATACCGGCCGTGAGCCCGTCCGCCAGGCCTTCAACCCAGCTGACCGGTGTGTCCGGTGGAAGGGTCAGGCTCACGACCATCGACGTGGCGGTTGCCCCCATGGCGTTGATGTCGCTGAGGTTTTGCGCCGCGGCCTTCCAGCCGACGTCGAAGCCGCTGGTGCAGTATCCGTTGGGCCAGCGGAGACGGAAGTCCTGGTCCTGGACCTGAGTATCGATGCTGATGACGGTCCTGCCGTCCGCGGCGGCCACCACGGCAGCGTCATCTCCCGGACCCAGGAGGGTGGCTGCGGAGTGGGCACTGCCCATCGAAAGCCGGGGAAAGATCCGGGCCAGCAGCTCGGTCTCGGAAAGACCGGCAACGGCAGGCTGCTGTGGGGAACCGGCGCGGCCATGGCCGCTGCCGTTCAAGGACGTTTCAGGCACGGCACTACGCTACAGCGCGGCGCCGACAATCGAGGGCGCACCGGAAAACCTGTGCCCGGGTGGCGGTGCAGGACGGCAGCGATTGGCCTTGCCGCGTCCGGATTCGGGATGATGGGTTGATGCACCGTCCCCGGCTTTCCCTTCCTGCCCGTGCCGCCTCTCTGGCCCTGACCGGGGGCCTGGCCGCTGTGGCCCTCACAGGCTGCTCGCCCGCCGTCGACGTTCCCGCAGCCGGTGACGCTGCCAATCCTGCATGCGCCCCGATGATGGTGTCCCTGCCGGACGCGATTGGGGACGCCAAACTGAGGAAGACCAACAGCCAGGCCACCGCGGCGTGGGGCGATCCGTCCCTCGTCATCCTCCGCTGCGGCGTCAACGTCCCCGGGCCGACGACGGACCGCTGCGTGACGGTCAACGGTATCGACTGGGTGATCAGGGAGGGCGACCCTGTGTGGACCCTGACCACCTACGGGCGTGAACCGGCCACCGAGATCCTGATGGATCCGGACAAGATCAGTTCGGCGACCGTGCTCGCCGACCTCGCTGCCCCGGCAGGCGAGGTGCCCGCCACGCGGGGCTGCGTGGGGCAGGAAGAGCTGCAGGACCTGCCCCAGAGCCAGTAGGTGGATTGGCCCCGGAGAAGGATTAACGGAGCCCGGTTTTCCTGTTCAACGCAAGGTAAATGAGCTCGTCGATCAGGTCCGGGTAGCTGAGCCCCGACGCTGCCCACATCTGCGGGTACATGCTCTTGGGCGTAAAGCCGGGCATCGTATTGATCTCGTTGATGATGAGCTCGCCGTCGGGGGTGTAGAAAAAGTCCACACGGCTCAAGCCCTCGGCACCGACGGCGTCGAACGCCGCGGCCGCCAGCTCCCGCACCCGGGCGATGGCTTCCTCCGGGATATCCGCAGGGCAGCTCAGCGCAGCGGCGTTGTCCTCAACGTACTTTGCCTCAAAGTCATAGAACTCGTGGGTGCCGCCGGCAACGGAAATTTCACCGGGCATGGACGTGCGGGGCGCGTCGGTCCCCCGGCCCTCGAGGACCGCACACTCGATTTCGCGCCCCACGATTCCCGCTTCGATGACCAGCTTGAGGTCGTGCCGGCGCGCAGCTTCGATGGCGGCGTCCAGCTGTTCGAGGGAGTCCACCTTGGAGATGCCCATGGAAGAACCGGCCCGTGCCGGCTTGACGAAGACCGGGAAGCCAAGGCGGTCCACCTGCTTACGGACAGCTTCCGGGTCCTTGCGCCATTGCCGGTCGGTCACCGCGATGTAGGGCCCAACGTGCAGCCCGGCAGCTTCGAAGACCACCTTCATGAAGTGCTTGTCCATGCCAACGGCGGAGGCCAGCACTCCGGCCCCCACGTAGCGCGTGTCAGAAAGCTCCAGGAGCCCCTGGATGGTGCCGTCTTCACCGAACGGTCCGTGCAGGAGCGGGAAGACCACGTCAACAGTCCCAAGTTCCTGCGGGACCTCGTTGGGCGCCGCCACGATGAGCTGGTGCTCTCCCCCGATTTCCGCCAGCGTGACGGTCTCGGCTGACGGTGCCACCTCGGGCAGCGACGACCCGGCAAGCGACCACTGGGTGGTGTCCGAGGACGCCAGGACCCACTGCCCGGATTTCGCGATCCCGATGGGGATGACGTCGTACTTGTCTTTGTTGATGGCGCCCAGCACTCCGGCCGCCGTTACGCAGCTGACGGCGTGTTCGCTGGAGCGGCCGCCAAAAAGCACCGCGACCCGGGGCTTGGACCGGTTCCCTGCGGTCTGGTTGTTCTGGGACATCGTCAGTAATCGCCTTCAGGTTTCAGTTCCCGGGACAACAGGACGGGCCCCAGTTGGTCAACGGACAGTTTGCCGGCCAGGACAGCAACCACCGCGGCGGTGATTGGCATGTCGACACCGAGCTTGCCGGCCAGTTCGTGCACGGCCTGGCCGGACTTGATGCCTTCGGCGGTCTGGGTCATCTTCTCTCCCACCTCGTCCAGCGTCAGGCCCTGGCCGAGCAGGCGGCCCGCCGTATGGTTCCGGGACAGCGACGACGAGCACGTTGCCACCAGGTCCCCCAGGCCGGCAAGGCCTGCCATGGTCTTCGTGTCACCGCCGAGTGCCAGCGCAAGGCGCGAGGTTTCCGCAAGGCCCCTGGTGATGACGGAAGCCTTGGTGTTGTCCCCCATCTGCTTGCCCTCGCAGATGCCCACGGCCAGCGCGATGACGTTCTTGACGATACCGCCGATTTCCACCCCCACCACATCAGACGTTGTATAGGGCCGGAAGTAGGGTGCCGTGCAGCTCCTGGCGATCCAGCCCGCAACGGCGGAGTCGGAACAGGCAACCACGGAAGCGGTGGGTTCCTCGCGCGCAATTTCCATCGCCAGGTTCGGGCCGGACACGACGGCGATCCGGTCCGCAGGCACCCCCAGCTCCTGGCTGATGACCTCGCTCATGCGGGAATCGGTGCCGAGTTCGAGGCCCTTCATCAGGGATACGACGACCGCCCCTGGTGCAATCAGGTCCTTCCATCCGCGCAGCTGGGGGCGGAGTGACTGGGCGGGAACTGCCAGGACAACAAGGTCCGCCCCCTCCAAAGCCTCGGCCACATCGGTGGACGCCGTGATGCTTGCCGGAAGCGGGACGTCCTTGAGGTACTGCGAATTCCGGTGCCGGCCATTAATCTCATCCACCACTTCAGCACGGCGCCCCCACACCCGGATGCTCCGGGGCGAACCGGCCGCCGCGGCGGCATCGGCAAGGACTTTCGCGAACGTGGTTCCCCACGAGCCCGCGCCGAGCACGGCTACGGAGCGGGACGAGCCCGCCAGTTTGCCCTCCAACGTCACTGTGCATCCGCCCCGTTGCCGGGCTGCTGCTGACCGCGCTCCACGAAACGCCCGTGTTTGGCCTGCTGCTGCCGGGCCGGATCCCAACGTTCCGCAGGCGGCTGTTCGCCGCGGAGCTCCGCGAGGAGCGCCGTGATGGCATCCATGATTGCGTCGGTGGCCGCCGTCAGGGTGGCCTTATCGAGGGGACGGCCGGAGAAGGCGCTGAGGTCCACGGGATCGCCAACCACTACCCGGGACAATTTCCGCGGAAACAGGTGGAACTTTTTGCCGTAGCGCGGGAACACCTCGTGGGCGCCCCAGTGGGCAATGGGAACCACGGGGATTCCCCCTTCGAGGGCAAGCCTCGCGGCGCCTGTATGCCCCTTCATCGGCCACAGGTCCGGGTCCCGGGTCAGCGTTCCTTCGGGATAGATGATGATGGCGCCGCCCTCGGCGACAATCTCCTGGGCGACCTGCAGCGAGCGGTTGGCTCCCGCCGTCGAACGCTCCACCGGGACCTGTTTGGTGGCCCGCAGGAGCCAGCCCAGGCCGGGCACATTGAAGAGCCCGGATTTGGCGAGGAAGTGCGGGGCCCGCTTCTGGTTGTAGAGCATGTGGCCCACCACCAGGGGGTCGATCTCGGTGCAGTGGTTGGGCGCGGCAATGAATCCGCCGTCGGGAAGCTTTTCGGTGCCTTCCCACTTCTTATCCATCATGAGGTTCAGCAGCGGGCGGGCGATGCTTGCGATGAACACGAATGTGGCCCTGCTTTTGGCCGATTCCTTCACGGTCCGTCCCGTTACTTCGCGGTGGTGATGTCGAAATCGGCACCCAGCCCGGCGAGCTTTTCGGTGAAGCGCTCGTAGCCGCGGTTGATGATGTCGATGCCGGTCACACGGGAGGTTCCGGTGGCCGCAAGGGCGGCAATGAGGTGGCTGAACCCGCCGCGGAGGTCCGGGACGTCGATATCCGTTCCCTTCAGCTGCGTGGGGCCGGAGATTACCGCCGAGTGGAGGAAGTTGCGCTGGCCAAACCGGCACGGGACGCTGCCCAGGCACTCACGGTGCACCTGGATGCTGGCGCCCATCCGGATCAGGGCATCGGTGAAGCCGAAACGGTTCTCGTACACCGTCTCATGGACGATGGACACACCTTCGGCCTGGGTGAGCGCCACAACCAGCGGCTGCTGCCAGTCGGTCATGAAGCCGGGGTGCACGTCCGTTTCCAGGACCAGCGGGTTGAGCTTGCCGCCCGGATGGTAGAAGCGGATGCCGTCCTCGCCGATGTCCATTCCGCCGCCCACCTTCCGGTAGGTGTTCAGGAAGGTCATCATGTCCCGCTGGGAGGCGCCTTCCACAAAGATGTCGCCGCGGGTGACCAGGGCCGCGGAGGCCCACGACGCCGATTCGTTCCGGTCCGCCAGTGCGCGGTGGTTGTAGCCGCCCAGGTCGCGGACGCCCTCGATGCGGATGGTCCGGTCTGTCTGGACGCTGATGATGGCGCCCATCTTCTGCAGCACGGCGATCAGGTCGATGATCTCGGGCTCGGTGGCCGCGCCGGACAACTCAGTGATGCCCTCGGCGCGGGTAGCGCTGAGCAGAACCTGCTCGGTGGCACCTACAGAGGGGTAGGGCAGGGAGATCTTCGCACCGTGCAGCCCCTTGGGTGCCGAAATGTGGATCCCGCCCGGCCGCTTTTCAACGACGGCGCCAAACTGGCGCAACACGTCGAGGTGGTAGTCGATGGGCCGGTCGCCAATCTTGCAGCCGCCGAGATCGGGGATGAAGGCTTCACCGATCGCGTGGATCAGGGGCCCGCACAAAAGGATGGGAATCCGGGAGTCCCCGGCGTGGGCGTCAATCGCTGTACTCGGCGCCGTCTTGGCGTCAGTGGGATCGAGCGTGAGGTCGCCGGTGAGCGGGTCCTTGGCCACGGTCACACCATGCAGCTGCAGGAGGCTGGTGACAACCTCTACATCCTTGAGCTCGGGCACGTTCCGCAATACCGAGGGTTCGTTGCCCAGCAACGCGGCCACCATCGCCTTGGGAACCAGATTCTTGGCCCCCCGGACGCTGACGCGGCCAGTAAGCGGGACTCCGCCGCGGATTGTCAGAACACTACTCATATACCGGTTTCCTCACGATGACTCGCCCCCAAATCCTTGCAAAGGCTCCAACCCAGCATAGGAGGTCGCGTTACCGAACCGAAATACGCGGGCCCCGCCGGGAGGGCGTGGCGGGACCCGCGTATCAGGGATTGCTGGCTGGAAGCGGGCTAGGAAACCTTTGCCGGCAGGGTTTTCGGCTTGAAGGAGGGGCGGGTTGCCTCGTAGGCCGTGATGTCCGCCTCATGCTGCAGGGTGAGCCCGATGTCGTCGAGTCCTTCCAGCAGGCGCCAGCGGGTGTAATCGTCGATGGCGAAGGGCGCCACGATGTTGCCGCACACCACGGTCTTGGACTCCAGGTCCACAGTGACCTCGGTGCCGGGGGCGTTCTCGAGTTCCTTCCAGATCAGTTCGATGTCGTCCTGTGCCACCTGGGCGGCCAGCAGTCCCTGCTTGCCGGAGTTGCCGCGGAAGATGTCTGCGAACCGGGAGGAAAGGACAGCCTTGAAGCCGTAGTCCTTGAGGGCCCAGACTGCGTGCTCCCTCGAGGAGCCGGTACCGAAGTCGGGGCCGGCCACCAGGACCGAGCCGGACGTGAAGGGCTCCTGGTTGAGGATGAAGGAAGGGTCCTTCCGCCAGGCGGAGAACAGCGCGTCCTCGAAGCCGGTGCGGGTGATCCGCTTGAGGTAGACCGCCGGGATGATCTGGTCCGTGTCAACGTTGCTCTGGCGCAGCGGGACGCCAATGCCGGTGTGCTTGGTGAACTTTTCCATGGGTCTGTCCTAGGCTGCGTCGTTGGTGGGGATGGCGGTGCCGGCGGGTTCAACCACCGGTTCGGGGGCGGGGCCGAGGTCCGACGGCGAGCTGAGCGTGCCGCGCACGGCCGTGGCTGCCGCCACCACCGGGGACACCAGGTGGGTGCGCCCGCCTTTGCCCTGGCGCCCTTCGAAGTTGCGGTTGGAGGTGGAGGCGCAGCGCTCCCCCGGCTCCAGCTGGTCCGGGTTCATGCCCAGGCACATGGAGCAGCCGGCGAACCGCCATTCGGCGCCGAAGTCCTTGAACACCCGGTCCAGGCCCTCGGCCTCGGCCTCCAGGCGGACCCGCGCGGAGCCCGGCACCACCAGCATGCGGACCTTGGGGTCCTTTTCCCGGCCGCGGATGATGTCCGCGGCAGCGCGGAGGTCCTCGATCCGGGAGTTGGTGCAGGAGCCCAGGAAGACGGTGTCGACGCGGATGTCCTTCATGGGGGTGCCGGCCTCGAGCCCCATGTACTGCAGGGCACGCTCGGCTGCTGCCTTGGCGTTCTCATCGCCGAAGTCCTCCGGGGACGGGACGGACTCGGAGAGCGACACGCCCTGCCCGGGGTTCGTGCCCCAGGTGACGAACGGCTCCAGCGTGTCGGCATCCAGGTCCACCTGGGCGTCGAAGGTGGCGTCGTCGTCGGTCTTCAGCGTGTTCCAGTACTCGACGGCGGCGTCCCAGTCCGCGCCTTCGGGGGCGTGGGGGCGGCCCGACATGTACGCGTACGTGGTTTCGTCCGGTGCCACCATGCCGGCACGTGCACCGGCTTCGATGGACATGTTGCAGATGGTCATCCGGGCATCCATGGACAGGGCGCGGATCGCCGAGCCGCGGTATTCCAGGACGTATCCCTGCCCGCCGCCGGTGCCGATCTTGGCGATGACGGCCAGGATGATGTCCTTGGCGGTCACGCCGGGGCGCAGGGTCCCTTCGACGTTGATGGCCATGGTCTTGAACGGCTTCAGGGACAGCGTCTGGGTGGCCATGACGTGTTCCACCTCGGAGGTGCCGATGCCCATCGCCAGCGCACCGAACGCACCGTGGGTGGAGGTGTGCGAGTCGCCGCACACCACTGTCATGCCCGGCTGGGTGAGTCCAAGCTGCGGACCCACGACATGCACAATGCCCTGTTCGGCGTCGCCCAGGCTGTGCAGGCGGACGCCGAACTCGGCGCAGTTGTTGCGCAGGGTTTGGATCTGGGTGCGGCTGGTGAGGTCGGCGATAGGCTTGTCGATGTCCAGCGTCGGAGTGTTGTGGTCCTCCGTTGCAATCGTCAGGTCCGGCCGGCGGAGCTTGCGGCCTGCCAGGCGCAGGCCTTCGAAGGCCTGCGGGGACGTCACTTCGTGGACCAGGTGAAGGTCGATGTAGAGAAGGTCAGGCTGGGCATCGGCTCCGGCGCCGTCGCCTTTGCGCACCACGTGCGCGTCCCAGACTTTCTCGGCCAATGTCTTACCCATGGCCATCTCCCTTCACTGCTGTTTGGCTGATGAATCCAACTGAATCAGGACGGCTCACACTGCGCCAGCCGAAAGATTTGCATCTCAGATATTGAGACGGCAATATCATTACATGGACAATTCTAGTGGAGTCGGTGTCATTGATAAAGCTGCCCAGGTGCTGGATGCACTTGAGGCCGGCCCCACGACCCTTGCGCAGCTCGTGGCGGCGACCGGGCTCGCACGGCCCACTGTCCACCGCCTCGCGCTGGCCCTTGTCCACCACCGCCTGGTCAGCCGGGACATCCAGGGACGCTTTGTCCTGGGCACCCGCCTCGTGGAACTGGCATCGGCGGCCGGAGAGGACCGCCTGATTGCCTCCGCAGGGCCGGTCCTGATGCAGCTGCGCGATGCCACCGGTGAGAGCGCCCAGATCTTCCGCCGCCAGGGTGACTGGCGCGTCTGCGTGGCCTCGGCCGAGCGTCCCATCGGCCTGCGCGACACCATCCCGGTGGGCACGCAGCTGTCCATGAAGGCCGGTTCCGCGGCCCAGGTGCTCCTTGCGTGGGAGGACCACGACCGCCTGCTGGAGGGCCTGCAGTCCGCCCGCTTCACACCCACGGTCCTGGCAGGCGTACGACGGCGGGGCTGGGGCCAGAGCCTCGGCGAACGCGAGCCGGGGGTCGCCTCCGTCTCGGCACCTGTGCGGGGGCCTTCGGGCCGCGTCATCGCCGCGGTCTCCATTTCCGGCCCTATCGAGCGGCTTACGCGGCAGCCGGGCAGGCTGCACGCGGAAGTGGTGTGCAACGCCGGCCGGATCCTCACCGAGGCGCTGCGCAAGAACAACGACTGACGCGCCGGCGCCCATCCTTTCAGGCTGCTGGATGGGGCCGGCACCAGGCCGGGCTACCCCGCCGCTTTCCTGAGTGCCGTGTTGAAGGCGGCCAGCCTGCTGACTTCCACCTCCACGGGTTCGACGATGAGTTTCCCTGCCACGGAGGCGACAGCGGTGCGCAGGCGCCTGTGTGCCCGCCTGGCCCTTGCACCGGCCGCCCCGGCGGCGATGAAACGGCCTGTCAGGGCCAGGAAGATACCCAGCACCACGCCCAGGATGATCATCAGTGTGGGCACCGGCCAGCCTTCCACCCGCGGCACCTCCGGCACCGGCATCTGGAAGTATCCCAGCCCGGCCAGCACGCCCAGCCAGCCCAGCCCTCCCAGCACCGTCAACAGTGCCAGCCACTGCACCACGTTGAACACGCCCCACCACCATGACTTGCGGTTCGCGCCCAAATCCGTTCCCGCAATGGCCTGGTCCAGGGCATCGGGGAGCCGTTCCCGGCCTTCCCGGGCAGCGCTCCTGATGGCAGCCCGCCATGGTCCCGGCGCTCCCGCGCTGGCGGCATCGGCAAAGGCACGCACGGCTGCGTCCGTCCGGGCCCGCTCGGATGCACCGGCAACCGGCAGGGACGTGCGGTTCAGTTCCGCTGGCGCATCACTGCGAAGATTCAGGCGGCGCAGGGGGTCGGGGCGGAATCGGGCAAGCCACCGGGTGACGGGCCAGCCGGTTCGGCGCAGCGACTCGAGCCGGTAGGACCTGGACACGGCGCGGACCACCACGGGCACGTTCGCCGCCACCGCGAGCTCATCGGCCAGGCGGTCCTCCGTTGCCGGCCGGACGCCCGCGGCTTCCCCGTCCCCGGAAGCAGCGCGAAGCTCTTCCGTGGCCTTGGTGATGTCCGCAGCCAGCCGCTGCGACTGCGCCTTTCGCTGCACGGCAACGCGGCGGATGTCCGCCCGGAGCTCGTCGATACCGGCACCGGTCACCGCTGATGTGGCGAGCACGCGGACCTTGCCGAGGCCGTCGCGCGAGAGGATGTCCTGCAGGGATGCAAGGACCGGGGCAACGTCGCGTTCCGGGAGCCGGTCCGCCTGGTTGAGGACCACCAGCGTGACGGCGCCATGGGAGGCCAGCGGAGCGAGGAAGCCGTTGTGGACAGCAGCATCCGCGTATTTCTGCGGATCCAGGACCCACACCATGACATCGACCAGGCCGACCATCCGCTGGACCACCCTGCGGTTGGCTTCCCGGGTGGAGTCGAAATCAGGCAGGTCCAGCAGGATCAGTCCGGTGTCCTCACCGGCGAAGCCGTCCACGGCGGCGGCGTGGTGCCGGGTGCGCACGTCCAGCCAGTCAAGGAGGGGCTCGCTGCCGTCCGCTCCCCAGACCCCTGCCAGCGGTTCCGACGTTGTGGGACGGCGCGCTGCCGCCGTCGCAATCTCCGCGCCGCTGACGGCGTTGAAAAGCGACGACTTTCCGCTGCCGGTGGCGCCAAAAAAGCCCACCACTGTGTGGTCTGCGGACAGGGAACGGCGCGAGCTGGCGCGTTCAAGGACGCGCACAACGTCCTTGAGTACCTCGTCCGGAAGGACGCCTTCGCCGAGTTCCCGGGCATCGTTGAGCGCCTGCAGCCGTCCGTCCAGCCGGGAGGACTCCCGGCTTCCGCTGTGCCGGCTCACGCGCTGCCCGCCAGCCGGGCAAGGGCATCGGCATGCGCGGTGAGGGCGTTGTCCGCGATGTCCTGCCTGTCCGGCAGCCGGGACAGGAACTTCTGCTGCTCTTCGTCGAGCAGCCGCCGGCAGCGGACCGCGAGGTCTTCACGTGCTTTTTCAGCCATGCGCCGGACCGCGTCCTCGCCGAAGACAGCTTCGAGCAGGCGCTGGCCGACGACGGCGGTCCCGCCTGCAACGCCGATCTCCAGGCCGGTCAGTCCCGCAGTCATCGAGAACACCACAATCATCAGCGCAGCCCCCAGGCCGTTGATGCCGAAGGAGAGCCAGCGCGCCTGCGTCCGTTTACCCTGGCCCTCAACGCGGATGAGCTCCATGAGCGCCTCCTGCCAGGCCCGGATCTCGGCGGCAGCCCGGTCGGCGAAGCCTGCGGAAGCACCGGACAGGTCGTCTGTGCCGAGCAGCCGGCGGCCGGCGGTGTCGGCCCGCCAGCGCCGGTCCGTCTCTTCGGCGGCGTTCGCTGCCTCATCGAGGATAACGGCCTGCAAACCGGTCTCGATGGCCGCCTCCACGCGGACCGCTGGCGGCGGCTCACCCCGGAAGAAGGCCCCAAGCCGGTCCCGGAAACGTCCCACGTTCTGTTCCAGGCTCCGGAAGAACTCACCCGTGCCCACGAAGTCCTGCCAGCGCGCCAGCACTTCGCCGCGCAGGAGCGCTCCGTCCCGCGTAGCCTCCATGATGCGTCCCGCGGCATCTTCGTAGGCCGAGACGGCTCCGGCCTCAAGGCCGGCAGCTGCGCGCTGCTGTTCGCGGGCTGCCTGGGCAATCCGGGAGACCCGCTCTGCGAGGGCGCGGACGGCCCCGTTCAACGTCCGGCGGGCCACGTCCGAACGGCCCGCGGCATCGGCAGCGAGGTCCTCCAGCCACCCCCGCAGCGGGCGGACCGTCCCCTCCGGCAGCATGCCCATGGAATCCAGTGCCGTCTCGGGGATGATGAACAGTTGCGCGCCGCCCAGGCCTTCCCTGTTGAGGAGGGCCCGCAGGTCCTCGCTGACCTCCGCCTCCGCGCCCGGCGGCACGCGGTCCAGCACCACGGCCACCATGATGTCCCGGGCGGCGGCGTTCAGCAGCAGCTTCCAGGGGACGGCATCGGCGTACCGGTTGGCCGTGGTAACGAAGATCCACAAGTCCGCGGCAGCCAGCAGCTGCCCGGCAAGCTTCCGGTTCTCATCGGAGATGGAGTCGACGTCGGGCGCGTCGAGGAGGGCAACGCCGGCGGGCACGGCGGGGTCCGCGAGCAGCACCAGCGAGGACATGGCGCCGGCATCCGGTTCGGCACCGGCGCGGCTTGACGGGACATTGCCGCCGGCGAGGACGCCGCGGATCCGGCTGAGGCCGGGAAGGACGCGCTGGCCCTCGAACCACGCCGCTTCGGACGGGTTGTGCAGCAGGATGGGCTGGCGCGTGGTGGGGCGGATGGCACCTGCACGGGTGACGGGATGGTCAACGAGCGCGTTGACGAGGGTGGACTTGCCGGCGCCGGTGGAACCTCCGACAACGGCGAGGAGCGGGGCGTCCAGGCTCCGGTACCTCGGCAGGATGTAGTCATCAAGCTGCCGCGCTGCAGCGGCTGCCTCGAGCCGGGCCTGCTCCACGTCCGGCAGCGCCAGCGGCAAGGTAACGTCCCCAAGACCGTCCCGCACCCCCTCAAGCAGCGCCACCGCGTCCGCGGCAGGCTCCGGCCGGGCGTGGGCATCGTGCTCGTTGCGGGAGGTCACAAAAACATCATGCCAGTTCAGCAGCAGTCCATGCGCCGGGACGCCGGCACCGGGAATACAAAAATGGTCCCGGGCTGGTGCCCGGGACCATTCCTTGGTGACCCCAGCGGGATTCGAACCCGCGTTACCGCCGTGAGAGGGCGGCGTACTAGGCCGCTATACGATGGGGCCGTGTACTTCCTGCCAGCGTTTCCGCTGGTCAAGCTCAGTGATTGTTTCACACACTGTGCTTTGGTTTCAAATCGGCGGACCGTTTGAAACTGTTCTGTCCTGCTGCCATAAAGGCCTGCAAACCAGAGCTGGGATACCAGGACTCGAACCTAGAATGACGGTACCAGAAACCGTAGTGTTGCCAATTACACCATATCCCAATGGCACTTTCGGGCCGGTTTTAGGGCCTTTGCCCTGCTCCGTGCCCCTCAGCACGAGAAATTACTTTACCCGAGACTTTCTGCCCGCACAAATCGGCCAGGTGTGATCTGGGTGACCAGCTGGTCCAGCGAGGCGACCATGGGGCCGTCGTACCCCTGCCCGGGCTCCCCTGTACGGTTGAGCCAAACGCCCAGCAGCCCTGCCGCCGTCGAACCTTCCGCGTCCAGCAGCCGGTTGTCCCCCACATACAGCGTTTCGGCCGCAGGGGTGCCCAGGAGCCGGACACCTTCAAGGTAGATGGCGGGATTGGGCTTGGGCACCCCAAGCGTGTCCGTGCCCACCAGGTGTGTCACGCGGTCCAGGCCGGCGCCGTCCAGTTTTGCCCGCTGGTAGCCGTGGACGTTGTTGCTGACCGCTCCGTAGGGGATGCCGGCACCGTCCAGGGCGTCGAGCAGGGGCAGCACGTCCGGGAAGGGCTTGACGTATGCCGGCTGCCGTTCGATGTAGGCGCTGAGCCACTGGTGCGATTCCTCGCCGTCGGCCAGTTCCACGCCGAAGTGCCCAAGGGCCGCGCGGCCGCGGAGGAGCCGCTGTTCGTTGAACGTCAGCTCACCGGACAGGTACTGGTCGTAGTAGTGCGTGGTCTCATGTGTGAAGATGCGGCCGAACCGCTCCCACCCGGCCTTGTCCAGGCCGGGCAGGAGGTGTTCGCTGACCTCGCGCAGGGCGGTGGTCATCGAGTACTCGAGGTCCACCAGGGTGTCGTCGATGTCGAAGAGGACGCCCCGCACCGCGCCGAAAGGAGTTTCCAGGACGCCGCCGCGCGCCTTGCCGGGGGCAGTCATCAGCCGCGGAAGGTCCGGAGCCGGCGCAGGGAGGACTCCTTGCCCAGGATCACCATGGATTCGAACAGCGGGGGCGAGATCCGGCGGCCGGAAACTGCGGTGCGGACCGGGCCAAAGGCGAGGCGCGGCTTGATGCCAAGGTCCTCCACCAGTGCCTGCTTCAATACGGTCTGGATGTTCTCCGCGGTCCACTCCTCCACCGGTTCCAGCGCCGCGATGGCAGCATCCAGGACCTCTTCCAGGTTCTGGGGCAGGCCCTTGCGGGCATCATCGGCGATGTCGATGGCGTCGTCGGCCTTGAACAGGAAGGCCAGCATCTCCGGGGCCTCGCCCAGCAGGGTGATGCGCTCCTGGATCAGTGGAGCCGCCTCCGTGAGGATCTCCTCCTCGCGGTCCGTGAGGATTTCGCCCACCAGGCCCGCGGCGCGCAGGTACGGCGCCAGCCGCTCCCGGAAGTCCTCCGGAGAGAGCATCCGCACGTGCGTTCCGTTGATGGCCTCGGCTTTCTTTAGGTCGAAGCGCGCAGGGTTGCCCAGGACGTCATGGATATCGAAGTGCTCCATCAGCTGGTCCACGGTGAAGATGTCCTCGTCCGCGCTCAGGGACCAGCCCAGCAGGGACAGGTAGTTGAGCAGGCCCTCCCGGATGAAGCCCCGCTCGCGGTGCAGGAAGAGGCTCGACTCGGGATCGCGCTTGGAAAGCTTCTTGTTGCCCTGTCCCATAACGTAGGGCAGGTGGCCGAACTCGGGCATGTACTTGGCCACGCCAACCGCGTGGAGCGCGCGGTACAGCGCAATCTGCCGCGGGGTGGAGCTGAGCAGGTCCTCGCCGCGGAGGACGTGCGTAATCTCCATCAGCGCGTCATCCACCGGGTTCACCAGGGTGTACAGCGGTGCACCGTTGGCGCGCACCACTGCAAAGTCGGGAACGGACCCGGCGCGGAAGGTAATCTCACCGCGGACCAGGTCGTTGAAGGTGATGTCCTCGTCGGGCATGCGGAGGCGGAGTACCGCCTCGCGGCCCTCGGCCTTGTACTGGGCGAGCTGTTCCCCGGTCAGGTGCCGGTCGAAGCCGTCATAGCCGAGCTTGGGATCCCGCCCGGCCGCGCGGTGGCGGGCCTCGATCTCTTCCGGGGTGGAGTACGACTCGTAGATGTAGCCGGCGTCGCGCAGCCGCTTGATGACGTCCTGGTAGATGTCGCTGCGCTGTGACTGCCGGTATGGTTCGTGCGGCCCGCCGACCTCGACGCCCTCGTCCCAGTCGATGCCCAGCCACTTCAGTGCCTCCAGCAGCTGGTGGTAGCTCTCCTCGCTGTCCCGCGCCGCATCCGTGTCCTCGATCCGGAACACCAGGGTGCCCTTGGTGTGCCGGGCGTACGCCCAGTTGAACAGGGCTGTCCTGACCAGCCCCACATGCGGGGTGCCGGTGGGCGAGGGGCAGAAGCGGACCCGGACCGGGGTATCGGCGGTCACGGGCGGGATGGCGGCAGCAGGCGGTACAGAAGCGGTAGTCATAGTGGCTTCAACTTTACCGCCTGCCCTGCCCCCTTCCCGGCCCGGCGGACCGGCTCAGCGGCGCACGACAGGGTTGGACAGCCGTCCGATCCCTTCGATCTCCACCTCGATGCGGTCACCCGGGCTGACCAGGCCAACGCCGGCGGGTGTTCCGGTCATGATCACGTCACCGGGGAGCAGGGTGAACGCCTGGGAGACAACGGACACGAGTTCGCGCACTCCCCTGATCATCTGGCTGGTGCTGCCGTCCTGCCGCAGTTCGCCGTTCAGGCGGGCCTGTATCTGCAGGTCCTCGGGGTCAAGGTCGGTCTCGATCCACGGCCCCAGCGGAGCGGAGGTGTCAAAGCCCTTGGCGCGGGTCCACTGGAGGTCAGACTTCTGGACGTCCCGCGCGGTGAAATCGTTGCCGCAGGTGTAGCCGAAGATGACGTCATCCACCCGGTCCTCCGGAACGTCCTTGCAGATCCTGCCGATCACCACGCACAGTTCCGCCTCAAAGGAGATCTCCTCGGAGAATTCCGGCAGGATCACCGGGTCGCCGGGACCCACGACGGCGGTATTGGGCTTCAGGAACAGGAGCGGCTGCGCGGGCACCTCGTTGCCCAGCTCGTGCGCGTGTTCCACGAAGTTGCGGCCCACCCCCACAACCTTGCTGCGGGGGATGATGGGCGCCAGCAACCGGACATCCTCCAGCTTGTGGCGGACGGAAGTGCGCTCCACCCCATTGAAAAAGGGGTCGCCGTGGATGACAGTGATTTCCTCACTGCCGGGCTCTCCTTCAACAATGCCGTACAGGGGATCAGAATCGACAACAAACCTGGCAATACGCATGGTCCCTACCCTACCGTTCCGCGCTGTAGCGGCCTGTCACCGGCCCGGTGCCTGCCCGGCTTCCTGGCGCAGGTAGTGGAGCTGGGCGGCGACCGACTGTTCGGCTGCCCGCCGGACCGACGGTACGACGTCGGCATAGACGGCGTCTGCCACCTCACCGGCGGTTGCGTCCCGGCCCAGCCGGTCGAGCGCAGCCCGGATCTGGTTCAGGCGGTCCTGCCGGTGCAGGCGGTAGTCCCGGGCGACCGCCTCGAGCGACGGCAGGACCGGACCGTGGGCGGGCAGGACGGTGGCCGGCCCCAACGCTTCGAGCCTGTCCAGGGTGGCGAGGTAGCTTCCCAGGGTGCCGTCGGGAAAGTCCAGCACGGTGGTGCCCCTGCCCAGGATGGTGTCCCCCGTCAGCACCGCACCGCGGACCCCGTCACCGGGCAGGTGGAAGCACATGGAATCGGACGTGTGGCCCGGGGTGGCCAGCACCGTGATCTCCACTCCCGCAGGATGGAGCACCTCGCCGTCCCGAAGCGGCTGCCCCCCGCCGTGGCAGTGGGCAGGGTCCGCCGCCCGGACCGGCGCTCCCGTCAGTTCCTGCAGCCGGGCGGACCCCGCGGTGTGGTCGGCGTGGCGGTGGGTGATGAGGATCAGTTCAACGTCTCCGCAGTCCGCCAGCGCCCGCAGGTGGGTTTCCTCAAGCGGGCCGGGGTCCACCACCGCCACCGAGGTATGCCCGGATGCCTGCAACACGTAGGAGTTGGTCCCGTCCAGGCTCATTGGCCCGGGATTGGGGGCAAGGATGAACCGGGTCTGGCCGGAGCTGTGCTGGAGCACGGGTGCGGGCGGTGTGGCGGCTCAGGCCAGGCGGGTCAGCCAGCCGTGGGTGTCCGGCACCGTTCCGGTCTGGATGCCCAGCAGCTTCTCGCGGATGGCCATGGTGGTTTCCCCTGCTTTTGCGTCCTCGGAGCCAATGAATTCGGTGGCGTCCTTCAGCACCCCGATAGGGGTGATGACCGCGGCGGTGCCGCAGGCGAAGACTTCGGCGATATCGCCGGAGGCTACGCCCTCGCGCCACTCATCAAGGGTGACCTTCCGCTCGGCCACCTCCCGGCCCATGTCCTTGGCAACCTGGATGACGGACATCCGGGTGATGCCCTCCAGGATGGTGCCGGTCAGCGCGGGGGTGACAAGCGAACCGTCCTTCATCACGAAGAACACGTTCATGCCGCCGAGTTCTTCCACGGCATCGTCATTAAAGTGGTCCAGGAACAGCACCTGCTTGCAGCCGTTGGCCTCGGCCTCCTGCTGGGCGATGAGCGAAGCGGCGTAGTTTCCGCCGCACTTCGCGTCACCGGTGCCGCCTCGGCCTGCCCGCGCGTACTGCCGGGAAATCCAGATGGAAACCGGCTTGAGTTCGCCGCCGAAGTAGTTGCCGGCCGGCGAGGCGATCACGCGGAACGAGACCTCGCGGGCGGCGCGGACACCCAGGAAGGCCTCCGTAGCGATCATGAACGGGCGCAGGTAGAGGGCTTCACCGTCCCCTGACGGGACCCATTCCTTGTCGGCTGCAACGAGCTCGCGGATGGCTCCCAGGAAGTATTCGGCCGGGAGCTCCGGCAGGGCCAGCCTGCGTGCGGATTTG
Source organism: Arthrobacter sp. MPF02 (assembly GCF_046605375.1). GTDB lineage: Bacteria > Actinomycetota > Actinomycetes > Actinomycetales > Micrococcaceae > Arthrobacter. The sequence continues at coordinate 2,253,029 of NZ_CP176772.1, forward strand.
TTGAGGCGGGCGGCGTTGGCTTCGGGACGGAAGGTCCATACGGAACCGTCAGCGTGCCGGTAGGCCTTGAGCCCTTCGAAAATTTCCTGGCCGTAGTGGAACACTGCCGCGGAGGGGTCCAGGATGATGGGGCCATAAGCCTCAATCCGGGGATTGTGCCAGCCGCCGTTGCCGTCCGCATCAACGCTGTAGTCCACGATGGCGGTGTGGTCGGTGAAGTGGTTGCCGAATCCCGGGTTCGCCAGGATGGCTGCACGCTCTTCAGCAGATTTCGGGTTGGCCGAGAAGTGCTGGCTGAATTCGACGCCGTGGGCAGTCTGGGTCATGGTTCCTCCACGATCGGCCGCCCGGGTTCAGCGCTGAACGGCAGGGCAGCATTTGGTGATTCGAGACAAGCTTACGCCCGATGCCGGCAGGCCCGGCGCTACAGGCCCGCGGCGATGGCGTCGCCTACGGCGCTGGTGCTGCGTGCGCCGCCGTCGCGCTTTTCCACGTCGGCCACCACTGCCGCTTCAATCCGCTTGGCCGCCCGGGTGTAGCCCAGGTGGTCCAGCAGCAGCGCCGCGGAGAGGATGGCTGCCGTGGGGTCCGCTTTGCCCTGGCCGGCGATGTCCGGGGCGGAGCCGTGGACCGGTTCGAACATGGATGGCGCGGTCCGGTCCATGTTGATGTTTCCGGATGCGGCCAGGCCGATGCCGCCGGTGACGGCCGCGGCGAGGTCGGTCAGGATGTCGCCGAAGAGGTTGTCCGTGACGATCACGTCGAAGCGGGACGGATCGGTGACCATGAAGATGGTGGCGGCGTCGACGTGCAGGTAGTCGTGGGTGACCTCGGGGAATTCCTTGGCGACGGCTTCGACCGTGCGCTTCCACAAGTGGCCGGCGTAGACCAGGACGTTGTGCTTGTGGACGAGGGTCACGTGCTTGCGTTCACGGGTGCTGGCCCGGCGGAAGGCATCGCGCACCACCCGCTCCACACCGTGGGCGGTGTTCAGCGAAACTTCCGTGGCCACCTCGTGCGCAGTGCCGGCACGGAGGCTGCCGCCGTTGCCCACATAGGGTCCTTCGGTTCCCTCCCGCACCACAATGAAGTCGATGCTGCCCGGGTTGGCAAGCGGGCTGCCCACCGTCCCGTAAAGCCGGGACGGCCGCAGGTTGACGTAGTGGTCCAGGCTGAACCGCAGTTTCAGGAGCATCTCGCGCTCGATGATCCCGGAGGGGATACGGGTGTCGCCCGGCGCCGCGCCTACCGCACCGAAGAGGATGGCATCGCGGGTCCGCAGGTCCGCCAGGACTTCGTCCGGCAGGGTTTCACCGGTCGCCAGCCAGTGCTCGGCCCCGAGCTTGTAGTGCGTCTGCTTGAGCTCCACGCCTTCCGCGGCCACGGCCTTCTCCAGTACTTTGACTGCCTCGGCGATTACCTCAGGGCCAATGCCGTCGCCGGGGATTACTGCAAGATCGATGGAGGATGCGCTCATGCTTTCAGGGTAGCCAAGTCATCCATATGCTGGTCAACACGTCTCAGATCTTGAACAGCCCCTAGGGGCTAGGCCTCCGCGGGCTCCTCATACTTCGGGAAGACGGGGGTGGGCGCGGGCAGGGCCGTACCGGCGGCGATCGGCGTCGCAATGGCCTGGAACTGCCGCGAATCCCCCCCGGGCTGGCCCAGCGCCTCCAGCATCCTGGCCGTGGCGTTGGGCATCACCGGCTGGGCGAGGATGGAGACGATCCGCAGCACTTCCAGCGTCACGTAGAGCACGGTGTTCATGCGTTCGACGTCGGTCTTCCGCAGGACCCACGGGGCCTGCTCGGCAAAGTAGGCATTGGTGTCGCCCAGGACGCCCCAGATGGCTTCGAGCGCGCGGCTGAATTCCTGCTTGTCGAAGGCCGCCCGGGCGGCTTCGAGGAGCCCCCCGGCCTGCTCGAGGATTGCGGTGTCCGCGGCAGTAAATTCGCCCGGGACGGGAACGGCGCCGGCGCAGTTCTTGGCAACCATTGAGAGGGAGCGCTGGGCCAGGTTTCCGAAGTTGTTGGCGAGGTCGGAGTTCATCCGCCCCACGATCGCCTCATGGTTGTAGCTTCCGTCGGCACCAAAGGGAACCTCGCGGAGGAAGAAGAACCGCACCTGGTCCAGGCCGTACTGTTCAACGAAGTCGGCCGGAGCCACCACGTTGCCCAGCGACTTGGACATCTTGACGCCGTTGTTGTGCAGGAAGCCGTGGATCATGACCCGCTTGGGCAGTTCCAGTCCGGCACTCATCAGGAACGCCGGCCAGTAGATGGCGTGGAACCTGGAGATGTCCTTGCCGATGATATGCACGTCGGCGGGCCAGAACTTCCGGAACTTCTCCGAATCGACGTCCGGGTATCCAACACCTGTCAGGTAGTTGGTCAGCGCGTCCACCCACACGTACATCACGTGCTTGTCGTTGCCCGGAACGGGCACTCCCCAGTCGAAGGTGGTGCGGCTGATCGAAAGGTCTTCCAGCCCGCGCCGGACAAAGCTGATGACCTCGTTGAAGCGAGACTGCGGCGCGCCGAACTCGGGCTGTGCCTCGTAAAGGGCCAGCAGCTTGTCCTGGTACGCGGACAGCCTGAAGAAGTAGCTCTCCTCGGCCGTCCATGTCACTTCGGTGTCCGTCTCTTTCGAGTACCGCACGCCGTCGTCCTTGACTACGGTGTCGTCCTCGCCGTAGAAAGCCTCGTCCCGGACGGAGTACCAGCCCTCGTACTTGGACAGGTAGATATCGCCGTTCGCTTCCATCTTCTTCCAGATTGCCTGCGATGCGGCGTAGTGGTCCGCGTCCGTGGTCCGGATGAAGCGGTCGTAGCTGATCCCCAGGGCCGCGTGCGCCGCCTTGTAGATTTCCGCGTTCCGGTCCACCAGTTCCTTGGGACTGATGCCCTCCTTCTCAGCCGTCTGGGCAATCTTCATCCCGTGCTCGTCGGTGCCGGTCAGGAACATCACGTCATAGCCGTCCAGGCGCTTGAAGCGGGCCATGGCGTCGGTGGCAATGTACTCGTAGGCGTGGCCGATGTGCGGTACACCGTTGGGGTAGGTGATGGCCGTGGTGAGGTAGAACGGCGTTTTCTCTGAAGCAGTCACGGGCGGACGGTTACCTTCGGTGCGGAGGGACAGGCTAGATCAGTTCAGTCAGGGTATCGCTGAGCCGGACCAGTTCGTGGTCGTGTGACGCCACCAGAACGGCAATGCCATCATTCGTGGTGTCCTTCAGGATGCTGATGATGCGGTTGGCGGAGGCACGGTCAAGGCTTGCGGTGGGCTCGTCAACCACCAGGACCCTGGTGCCCAGGATGAGGGCCCGGGCGATCGCAACGCGCTGGCGTTCGCCGCCGGACAGCTGCGCGGGACGGTGCCGCATCCGGCGGCCCAGGCCCACCAGGTCCAGGAGGTCCTTGGCCATGTCACGGCGCTGCTCCACTTCACCGTCGGGTACGGCAGGCAGCAGGACGTTTTCGAGGGCGCTCATGCCGTCGATCAGCGCGCCGCCCTGGTCAACGTAGCCAATGAGGGCCCGACGGCGGTCGGCGATTTCGTCGTCGCCCATGCTTTCGAGGGAATCGCCTTCCCAGAAGACGCGGCCCGACGTCGGCAGCGTCAGTCCCGCGCCCACGGTCAGGATGCTGGTCTTGCCGGAGCCGCTGCGGCCGGCGACGCAGTGCATTTCGCCGGCGTGCAGCGTCAGGTCGAAGCCCTCCACGACGCTGACGGGCTCGGCGCCGCCCTTGCCTCCGCCGTAGCGGATGGTGATGTCGCTCAGTTCCAGCGGGGTGGCGTGGTCCGCAGCCTTGACAATGGTGTTGGCGCGGGTCTGCAGGGGAACCTCGCCGGAGCCGCTCCTGCGGCTCCGCTGGACATTGGTCGGGTTTGTCATTGGACCACTTTCGTTGAAATCGGTATCCAGCAAAGTACAGCGATGAGGCCGGCTACGCCTGCCCACAGGGCGGCGTAGGGGGCCAGGAGCAGGCCGATGCCAAGGGCGCCCAGCACGCCCAGCGGCAGTGCCACCGTTCCCACCAGGGCATTTTCGAACAATCGGACCTGGCGGAGCATATCCGGGTTCCAGCCCATCGCCTCCAGGATGCCAAGGTACTGGCGCTTGGCCTGCAGCTCGAACCGGCCCGTTACGAGGGTCAGGACCAGGCCTACCACCACGCCGGCGAGGGCCAGCAGGATGCTCGGCAGTGCCACGGCCGCGGCCGCGAGCCCGCTGAGTGCGCTGGCGCCGGCGGCGCGGGGAATGTCGATCAACAGGGCCACCAGTCCCCCAACAGCGGCACCGAAGACGCCGACGGCGATGGCAAGCGCGAGGGTGTTGAATTTGTTGGTGCCCAACTGCCTGTTGGCGAACGTCAGCGGCGAGTCCACCGGAATCAGGCGTTCGTCATGCTGCGGCTCCTGGTCGATGACGTCGCGGTGGCGCAGCTGCCGGGCAGCGAAGAAAGCGGCACCCGCGTACAGCACCAGCACCGCAACGCAGACCAGCGCCGTGGAAAGGCTCCAGCTGACCAGGCTCAGCACCAGGCCGGCGGCGGCCAGCAGCACGGCCCCGACGCCGAACTCCTCGAGGACCCAGCTGCGGATCCGCCGCTGCGTCCAGCCCATGGCACGGAGGGTGCCCGCTTCGCTCCGGCGCTTGCGGATGTAGCTCACGGTGGACGCGCCGGTGAGCAGGGCGGCACCGCACAGTGTCAGGAACAGCAGGGTGACGTTGGTGCCGGACAGCGAACCGGTGACGGCTTCCGCCGCGTTCTGCCGCACCCAGGACTGCTGGACGGTGCCCAGGGGGGATTCCTTGCCGGCGTCGTCCTTGGAGTAGCCGGGGACAAAGATGCTGGCGTCCTCGCGCGCAGAGCCGGCAACGACGGTGGCTTCCAGGCCCATGGCCCGGATTTCGCCGGCGAGCTTCTCAACCTCGGGCTGGGCTTCCTTCCAGCTGCCTGGCGCCTTGGCGCGGACGCGCACCGCGTCGATGACATCCGCGTTTTCTGTGTAGCCGCGGGCCGCCGCGAGGCCGTAGTAGTCGGTGATGGCGCCGGCGGACTGGCTGGCCAGGCCGGTGGCGCTGAGCGACGGCTCGAGCTCCTTGGGATCAACGTCCTTGCCTTCGGCGTCCTCCACCAGCGTGAAGGGGGTGGGGTCGTACCCGCCCAGGGGCAGCTTGTTGACGTCGCCGGCTGCCTCTGCAACAGCCGCCGGGTCGAAGGTTCCGTAGACCATGGGCAGCGGCGCCGCGGACTGCTCCCCCGTCGCCAGGTTTTCGCGGTAGGAGCGCTCGTCCACGGGTTCGCGCTGGGTCTGGTCCACCGGGGCACCGTTGGCGCTCTTCTCCGGCAGCCGGTTGACGGTGACCCACTCACCGGGAACGGCCGTCTTGTCCACCGCGCCGTTGGCAGCGGCCTCGCCGTCGGTGTACTTCGGCGCCGCGGCAAAGTCCGTGCTCCACTTCGCCGGGGTGTACAGGCCCTGGTTGAAGTTTCCGCCGGCACCCAGGAGGGAGGAATGGTCCGTGGAGCCCGGCCAGGACAGCACGAAGGGCTCCTTCGAAACGAACGGCAGGTAATCCTTGCCCAGCGAGCGGGAAACGGTGCCGACGTCCGCGACTACCTTGCCGGCGTCGTCGATTTCCTCAATCTTGACGTTGTATGTCAGGTCCAGCGACGTGCCGGAACGGACGATCAACGGAATGGCCTGGGAGTCTGCGGTCAGCTGGCCGCTGCGCTTTGCCTGCTGGTACTGGGTCATCATGGGCGCCCAGTACTTGAGCTTCACACCCAGGAAGTCGGGGCCCTCGTCCAGCTGGTCCAGGCTGATGCCGGTGGTGAAGAGGCCCTCGAAGTAGCGGCCAATTGCACCGGCATCGCGGGCGTCGGCGGGCGGAGCCTTTTCCAGCGGTGCCAGGAAGTCGCCGGCGGAACCCAGCAGGGCGCGCTCGGCGGCGGGGTCCACTGCCACCACGGATTCGGTGACCTCGGGCGCAAGCGGCAGGGACACCGACAGGTTGAAGAGGTTGTGCTCCGAGCCGCCCGCAGGCGCCGGGAACTTGATGCCCGTTTCACCCTCGGGGGCAGCGATGCGGATACTGCTGCCCCCGGCCGCCCGCTCCTCAACGAGCTTTGCCTTGCCCAGGCTTCCTTCGGCGGTGGACTTGAACAGCGTCTGCTCGGAGACACCGTCGGAGCTCACGGCGCTTGCGGTGAGGCGGTATTTCTTTGGCTCGTCGCTGAGTACCGATTCGGCGGCAGGCCATTGCTCCGGGGCGGTGGCACCTGCTGCCTGGTCGGCGGTCGCGGTCCCGGCAAGCCCGGCGTTGTAGCCCAAGTAGTCCATGGCGTCCAGGCGCGGGGACTCAAGGTTCTGCGTCACGCGCGAGACCAGGCTGATGGGTGCCGCCACGGACGTGCCGGCGAGCTTCCTGATCGACTCCAGCTGTTCAAAGCTGATTCCGCCGGTGCCGGTGGCGATCTCGGGCTGCAGCAGTGCCCCGGCAGGCGCCTTGGCCTGGACGAGGACGTCGTACAGTCCCCGTGAATTCTCATCCACTGTCCGGTTGAGTGCAGCCTGCGACTGGCTTTGGACGAGGACCGACAAGCACATTGCTGCGATCAAGATGGCCGCGGTCAACAGCAGCACTTTGCTTCTGATGAACCTCTGGACGGCGTTCATTGAACTCCCTGAAACGTGGATTGCGTGCGCACAAACGTGTCCGTTCGCGGCGGGCATGGACGACTACGGACGGATGTGCAAAAAGTATTGGCCGGCCTGCCGGCTTGGTCCTGAACCAGGACCAAGCCATTGTAAGCAGACCGGCCAACCATCTGCGGCTGCCGCCGGGACACGCCGGGCGGCAGCCGCGGGTACGGCGTTTCCCTGGAACCCGGGGAGGCTAGTCCTCCAGGTCCACTTCGCGGACCATCTCGGCGCCGATGCCAGCCTTGATGGCGTCCAGTACCTGCTGGGGCACGGAACTGTCCACGGTCAGGAGCGCGAGCACCTGGCCGCCCTGGTCGTGGCGGGCCACCTGCATGCCAGCAATGTTGATGTTGTTCATGCCCAGGATGTGGCCGATGGTGCCGATGACACCGGGACGGTCGGTGTAGCCGACCACCACGACGTGCTCGCTGATGGGGATTTCAACCTCGAAGCCGTTGATGCCTACCAGCTTCTGGATTTGCTTGGGCCCGGTCAGGGTGCCGGCCACGGAGATCTGGCTGCCGTCGCTGAGGGCGCCGCGCAGGGTCAGGACATTGCGGTATGACTCGGTTTCCGGGGTGGTGATCAGGCGGACGTTGATGCCGCGCTGTTCTGCAATGACCGGGGCGTTGACGTAGGAGACCTGTTCGGTCACGACGTCAGCGAAGATCCCCTTCAGTGCGGCGAGTTCCAGGACCTTGACGTCAAGGGAGGAGATCTCGCCGGCCACCTCGACGTCGAACTGGGTCAGCGAATCGTGGGTCAGGGCGGTGAAGATGCGGCCCAGCTTCTCAATCAGCGGGATGCCAGGGCGGACGTCGGGGGCGATGACGCCGCCGGCCACGTTGACGGCGTCCGGAACCAGTTCGCCGGCAAGGGCCAGACGGACGGACTTGGCCACGGAGACGCCTGCTTTTTCCTGCGCTTCGTCCGTGGAGGCACCCAGGTGGGGCGTCACTACCACGTTGTCCAGCTTGAAGAACGGAAGGTCGGTGCTGGGCTCCTTGGCGAAGACGTCCACGCCGGCACCGGCGATCTCGCCGTCCTGAAGGGCTGTGAAGAGCGCGTCCTCGTCCACCAGGCCGCCGCGGGCAACATTGACGACGTAGGCGGTGTTCTTCATCTTCTTGAAGGCTTCGGCGCCCAGCATGCCCACGGTTTCGGGGGTTTTGGGCATGTGGATGGTGATGAAGTCGGACTGCGCCAGAAGCTCGTCCAGGGTGACCAGCTGAACGCCGAGCTGCGCGGCGCGGGCGGAGGTGATGTAGGGATCGTAGGCAAGGATCTTGGTGTCGAAACCCTTCAGGCGGGCTGCCACCAGGGCACCGATCCGGCCCAGGCCGATGATGCCGATCTTCTTTTCGAACAGCTCAATGCCCGTGTACTTGGAGCGCTTCCACTCGCCGTCCTTAAGGGCGGCGCTGGCCTGCGGGATGTGGCGGGCCAGGCTAAGGATGTGGCCCACGGTAAGTTCCGCGGCGGAGACGATGTTGGAGGTGGGCGCGTTGACCACCATGACACCGGCCTGGGTGGCGGCCTTGATGTCCACGTTGTCCAGTCCCACTCCTGCGCGGGCGATGACCTTGAGGTTCTTCGCTGCGGCGATGGCCTCGGCGTCCACCTGGGTTGCGGAGCGGACCAAAATGGCGTCGACGTCGCTGATCGCCGTGAGCAGCTGGGACCGGTCCGCGCCGTCGGTCTGGCGGATTTCAAAGTCCGGGCCAAGGGCCTCGACGGTGGCGGGGGAAAGTTCTTCGGCGAGCAGTACTACGGGTTTTGACACGGCTGATCCTCTGCGTTGCAGTCCTGGGGATGGAAACAAGTCTAGGCCGACGGAAAGGCCGGGCTCACATTGTTAAGTGTGAGCCCGGCCTCACCTGGGCGTTGAAGGGGTACGTCCCCGGCAGCAATTAGCGCGCTGCGGAGCCTTCGACGTAGTCCACGTCCTGCTGCTGCCAGGAGAACAGGGCACGCAGCTCGCGGCCTACGGCCTCGATCGGGTGCTGCTCGGCCTTGGCGCGCAGTTCCTTGAACTCGATGCCGCCGTTGTCCTGGTCCTCGATGAACCGCTTGGCGAAGGCACCGGACTGGATGTCGGCCAGGACGGCCTTCATGTTTTCCTTCACCTCGGGAGTGATGACGCGCGGGCCGGAAACGTAGTCACCGTACTCGGCAGTGTCGGAAACGCTCCAGCGCTGCTTGGCGATGCCGCCTTCCCACATGAGGTCAACGATGAGCTTGAGCTCGTGCAGGACCTCGAAGTAGGCGATCTGCGGCTGGTAGCCGGCCTCGGTCAGGGTCTCGAAGCCGTACTGGACCAGCTGGGACACGCCGCCGCACAGGACTGCCTGCTCGCCGAAGAGGTCGGTTTCGGTCTCTTCGGTGAAGGTGGTCTTGATGACGCCGGCGCGGGTGCCGCCGATGGCCTTGGCGTAGGACTTGGCCAGCTCCCAGGCGGAACCGGAGGCGTCCTGTTCGACGGCGATGATGTCCGGGATGCCGCGGCCGGCTTCGAACTCGCGGCGGACGGTGTGGCCCGGCGCCTTCGGGGCGACGAGGATGACGTCAACGCCTTCCGGTGCCTGGATGTAGCCGAAGCGGATGTTGAAGCCGTGCGCGAAGGCCAGGGCCTTGCCCGGAGCGAGATTTTCCTTGATGGACTCGTTGTAGATCGAGCGCTGGTGCTGGTCCGGCGCAAGGATCATGATGACGTCGGCCCATTCGGCGGCGTCGGCGACGTTCTTGACGGTGAAGCCGGCGTCCTCGGCCTTTGCCTTGGACCGGGAGCCTTCCTGCAGGGCGATCACGACGTCGACGCCGGAATCGCGCAGGTTCAGCGCGTGGGCGTGGCCCTGGGAGCCGTAGCCGACGATGGCAACCTTCCGGCCCTGGATGATCGACAGGTCGGCGTCGTCGTCGTAGAACATTTCAGTCACTTGCGTAACTCCTCTTGAGTGGTTTGTAAATAGGTACTGGTGGTGCTGCGGTTACGGGCGGAGGTCCGCCCCAGGCAGTCGCCTAGGCGGAGCGCAGCGCCCGGTCACTCATGGAGCGGGATCCCCGTCCAACGGCCAGGGTGCCGGACTGCACGATTTCGCGGATGCCGAAGGGCTCCAGCACCGAGAGCAGTGCCGTGAGCTTATCGGGATGGCCGGTGGCCTCAATGACGACGGAGTCGGTGGAGACGTCTACCACTGAGGCGCGGAACAGGTCTGCAGCCTGGGTAACCTGCAGGCGTGTCGCGGCATCCGCACGTACTTTGACCAGGATGTGGTCGCGTTGTACGGAAGATTCGGAGGTCAGCTCAACGATCTTGATGACGTTAATCAGCTTGTTGAGCTGCTTGGTGACCTGTTCGATCAGGTCGCCTTCTGCGTCGACCACCACAGTCATGCGGGAGATACCCGGCACTTCGGTGGGGCCCACGGCGAGGGAGTTGATGTTGAAGGCGCGGCGGGCGAAGAGGCTCGCCACGCGGGTCAGGACGCCGGGCTTGTCCTCAACCAGGACGGAAAGTGTGTGGCGGCTCATGGTCAGTCCTCTTCTTCCCATTCCGGGGTCATGTTGCGGGCAACCTGGATCTGGTCGTTGCTCACGCCGGCGGGCACCATCGGCCACACCATGGAGTTCGGGCTCACCACGAAGTCGATGACCACAGGGCGGTCGTTAATTTCAAGTGCCTTCTGGATGGTGGCGTCGATGTCCTCATCGCGTTCGCAACGGAACGAGGCGCAGCCGTAGGCCTCCCCCAGCTTGACGAAGTCTGGGATGCGGACGGTGTCATGGCCGGTGTTGAGATCCGTGTTGGAGTAGCGGCCCTCATAGAAGAGGGTCTGCCACTGGCGCACCATTCCCAGGGAGGAGTTGTTGATGACGGCAACCTTGATGGGGATGTTGTTGATGGCGCAGGTGGCAAGCTCCTGGTTGGTCATCTGGAAGCAGCCGTCGCCGTCGATGGCCCAGACCACGCGGTCCGGCTCCCCCACCTTGGCGCCCATGGCCGCCGGAACGGCATAACCCATGGTGCCGGCGCCGCCCGAGTTGAGCCAGGCATGCGGGCGTTCGTACTTGATGAACTGCGCGGCCCACATCTGGTGCTGGCCGACGCCGGCCACGTATACGCCTTCGGGGCCGGTGAGGGCGCCGATGCGCTCGATGACCTTCTGCGGTGCAGTGAGTCCGTCGTCCGGTTCCGTCCAGCCGAGCGGGTAGGTTTCCTTGAGGTTGTTCAGGAACGCCCACCACGTGGTGAGGTCCGGAGCGCCGGAGGCACCGAACTGCGCACGTACGGCATCGGTCAGTTCCGGGATGATCTCCTTGACCGATCCTACGATGGGCACATCGGCTGTGCGGTTCTTGGAGATTTCCGCGGGGTCGATGTCGGCATGGATGACCTTGGCGTTCGGGGCGAAGGTCTTGAGCACGCCGGTGACACGGTCGTCGAACCGCGCGCCCAGGGTGATGAGGAGGTCAGCCTGCTGAAGGGCGGTGACGGCGGAGACACTGCCGTGCATGCCGGGCATGCCCACGTGCTGCGAGTGCGAATCGGGGAAAACGCCCTTGGCCATCAGGGTGGTGACCACGGGCGCGCCGGTGGCCTCGGCAAGGGCCAGCAGTTCGGCGCTGGCGTGGGCCTTGACCACGCCGCCGCCCACGTACAGGACGGGTTTGGTCGACGCGGCGATCAGCTTGGCGGCCTCGCGGACCTGCTTGTTGTGTCCGCGGGTGACGGGACGGTAACCGGGCAGGTCGATTTTCGGCGGCCAGGAGAAGGTCATCTGTCCCACCTGGGCGTCCTTGGCCACGTCCACGAGGACGGGACCGGGACGGCCGGTGGAGGCCAGGTGGAAAGCCTCGGCCATGACATGCGGGATGTCGTTGGGGTCAGTGACCAGGAATGAATGCTTGGTGATGGGCATGGTGATGCCCACGATGTCGGCTTCCTGGAAGGCGTCGGTGCCGATCACGCCGCTGGACACCTGGCCGGTGATGGCCACCAGCGGCACGGAATCCATGTGTGCATCCATGATGGCGGTAACGAGGTTGGTGGCACCGGGTCCGGAGGTGGCGATACACACGCCGACCCGTCCGGTAACCATGGCGTAGCCTTGCGCGGCGTGGCCGGCTCCCTGTTCGTGACGGACCAGCACGTGATTCATGGTGGAGGCCATCAAGGGGTCGTAGGTGGGCAGGATCGCGCCACCAGGCAAACCGAAAATATCGTCGACGCCGAGTTCTTCGAGCGAGCGGACAATAGCTTGCGAGCCAGTCATCACCGTTGGGGGTACAACGTTGTTCGGCCCAAGGACAGGAGAGACGGCAGCAAGGTCGGCGACGACGGCGGCGTGGTCAGCCGTCCGGTCGGCGCGTTCCGGAGCTTTGGCTCCAGCGGACTTGGTAGCCAACAGCGAGGGGCTGATCGGCGATCCTTTGCTCATCGGACTCTTCCTTGTGGATCATCTGTGGTTTGGAAACAGCGGCAAATAAAAAAACCCCTCAGCCTTGTCGGCTCTTTGAGGGGTTCGCGCGTGACGGTTCGTTACCAGTGGAGGCTAATATGCCACGCGCTTGGTAAGGACGACGACGGAGCCGGCGGTAACGAAAGTCATGCGTTCAGTTTTCCCTCTGGTGGGATGGGTGTCAACGAGGCCCTCACACATCTCACCATGTGGACAACATTGTCCACCTTTTGGCGCATCCTCCCAACTGGGTAGCACCAACTGTCGTTTTGGACGTCATAACGACAGTTGGCGCTACCCAGTTGGGTCGCCCGCGCGCCGGCTCAACCACCACGGCGGTTGAGCCCGGCGACGCCTGGCCTCAGCCGCAGTAGGCGCCGGTGCTGGCGCTGTGCACCAGCTTGGCGTACTTGGCCAGGACACCCTTGGTGTACCGGGCCGGCAGGGGCTGCCAGCCCACCTTGCGGGCTTCGAGTTCAGCTTCGTCCACCAGCAGGTCGAAGCTGCGCGCGGCGATGTCCACGCGGATCCGGTCGCCGTCCTTCACGAAGGCGATAGGGCCGCCGTCGACCGCTTCCGGGGCAACGTGCCCGATGCACAGGCCGGTGGTGCCGCCGGAGAACCGGCCGTCGGTGAGGAGCAGGACATCCTTGCCCAGGCCCGCGCCCTTGATAGCGCCGGTGATTGCGAGCATTTCGCGCATGCCGGGGCCGCCCTTGGGCCCTTCGTAGCGGATGACGACGACGTCGCCTTTCTGGATCTGCCCGTTGTCCAGCGCGTCCAGCGCACCCTGTTCGCGTTCGAACACGCGGGCGGTGCCTTCGAAGACGTCGGCGTCGAAGCCGGCACTCTTGACGACGGCGCCTTCCGGGGCCAGCGAGCCGTGCAGGATGGTGATGCCGCCGGTCTTGTGGATGGGGTTGTCCAGCGCGCGCAGGATCTTGCCGTCCACATCCGGCGGGTTGATCGCGGCGAGGTTCTCGGCAACGGTCTTGCCGGTGACGGTGAGGCAGTCGCCGTGGAGCAGCCCGGCGTCGAGCAGCGCCTTCATGATGACGGGCACACCGCCGATCTTGTCGACGTCGGTCATGACGTAGCGGCCGAAGGGCTTCAGGTCGCCGAGGTGCGGGATCTTGTCGCCGATGCGGTTGAAGTCGTCCAGAGTGAGTTCAACCTCAGCCTCACGCGCAATGGCCAGCAGGTGCAGGACGGCGTTCGTGGAGCCGCCGAACGCCATGGTGACGGCGATGGCGTTTTCGAAGGCCTTCTTGGTCATGATGTCGCGCGCGGTGATGCCCAGGCGGAGCAGGTTGACCACGGCTTCGCCGGACTTGCGGGCATATTCATCACGACGGCGGTCTGCCGAGGGCGGGGCCGCGGAACCGGGCAGGGACATGCCGAGGGCTTCACCGATGCAAGCCATGGTATTGGCGGTGTACATGCCGCCGCAGGCGCCTTCGCCGGGGCAGATGGCCTTTTCGATGCGGGTGAGGTCTTCCATGCTCATCTTGCCCGCGGCACAGGCGCCGACGGCTTCGAAAGCGTCAATGAGGGTGACTTCCTTTTCGGAGCCGTCCTCGAGCTTGACCCAGCCGGGCATGATGGAACCGGCGTAGAGGAAGACGCTGGACAGGTCCAGGCGGGCGGCGGCCATGAGCATGCCCGGAAGGGACTTGTCACAGCCGGCCAGCAGCACTGAACCGTCGATGCGCTCGGCCTGCATCACGGTTTCAACGGAGTCGGCGATGACTTCGCGGGAAACGAGGGAGAAGTGCATGCCCTCGTGGCCCATGGAAATGCCGTCCGAGACGGAAATGGTGCCGAACTGCATGGGGAAGCCGCCGCCGGCGTGGACGCCTTCCTTGGCGCCCTGCGCCAGCCGGTTCAAGGACAGGTTGCAGGGAGTGATTTCATTCCACGAGCTCGCGACACCAACCTGGGGCTTGGCGAAGTCGTCGTCCCCCATGCCGACCGCCCGGAACATGCCGCGCGCAGGCGCAGCGTGGATACCGTCGGTTACGACCCGGCTCCGGGGTTTGATGTCAGGCTTGTTCTCGGTTTCGATCTGGGTGTCGCTCATAGGGAAAAGTCTATGGCTCCGCGGGGGCCGGAAAGACCGCGGGCGCCCGGAGTGGGCAAAAACGGGCAATATTTCTATCAGCTACTGGACATGCATCTCGAATACTGAGACGCCGCGTACGACGCCGGCCCCTGCACCGTGCCGGGCACCACTCGCGCTGCCGCGATTGTCCGTCCATGGGACACAAAGTCTGGACAGCTTAGGGCGCCGCACGTAGCGTCGGGGTCAGGACGCCTTGCCATCCTGACTGAAAGGGTTTGCCGTGGACACAGTTTTCTGGGTCATTCTGATCATCGTCGTCGTGGGAATTATTTGGTGGCTGTTGAACCGGAACAGCTCTTCGGGAGCACGGCCGGAGACGAAGCCTGCGGATGCTGCGCGCGCTGACGGAGCGCTGTCCCCGGGCAGCGCCGACGCCTCTGCCGATACAGCGGCAACCGCGGGCATTTCCGGCGCTGCCGGTTTTGGCCGCCCGGCGGAGCCGCCGGCACCCACCACGGCTGAGGAACCCGCGGAGGCTTCCGCTTCCACCGGCGCCTCCGGCCAGGAGCGTAAGGGCTCGGGCGCAACGGCAGTGGCCGGGATGGCCGGCCACGCTGCCGGGGGCACCAGGGGCACGGCAGGGGAAGGTTCACACGACGAGCGCCGGCAGCAGGACCAGGCCGGATGGGAAACCCAGTGGTCCGAAGCGGGCGGCGGAGTACCCGTCGGGACAACGAATCACGCGCCGGCAACACCCGTTGCGCCCGAAGCAGCGGCCAAGCAACAGCAACCGCAGAGCGGCGACAACCGGCCGGCTCATCATCCCGAGTACACCGGGGCCCACGCACCCACCCTCCCGGGCGCCGAGACCGCAGCACTGGAAGATGCGAACGACGACGGCACTCCCATTACTGCCAAGGGAACCTCCGCGGCTGGGCACTCCGCTTCCGGGGCGCCGGTTGGGGAAGCTGCGCCGTCCGGGGCTGCCTCCCAAGGCACTGCCGGCGGCCCGGCGGTTCCGGCCGGCGTTGCCGCCGCGGAATTGCACGACCGCACCCAGTCCTCCGCACTGGTGGAGGAAGGTGCCGACCACACAGAGCAGGACCGGCCAGGGGGTGCATCGGGGGCGGATGGCCTGGCGCCGGAACCTGGCAGCCATCTTGCCGCGCAGGAGCCGTATGGCATGGGCTCCGCCCCGCCCGCTGCGGACGGCAGCGGCCCAGCCGGCTACGGCGTCAAAGGCGATGCGGGCGCAATGGTCTATTACGAGGAAGGGCACCCGGACTACGGGCAGACGCGCGCAGATGTCTGGTTTGAGTCGGCGGCCCACGCCGAAGCTGCCGGCTTCCGCGCCCCGCGGCGGAGGCGCCTCTAGCCGCACCCCGGACCTGTGCCCCAATTCACATCGTTGTGCAGCCCGCTTCGGGGCCCCGGCCCGCCCCTGCGGGCGGGGTCCCGAGGGCGGGGAAGGCCTGAAAATCCCTGTATTTCCGCTGTTTCTGCCAGGGGAAAGGCGAGCCACCCCGGCCGGTACCGCCCGATTTCACATGCACCAAAAGTTCGTGTAGAGTTTCATGTCGTTGCGGAGGTCAACGGGGAAAGAAAAGCCCTGATGATCGAAACACAAAAGATGCACCTCTAGCTCAATTGGCAGAGCAATTGACTCTTAATCAATGGGTTCCGGGTTCAAGTCCCGGGGGGTGCACCAAAGCAAAACAGCCTCCGGTTTGTGGAAACACAAACCGGAGGCTGTTTCTGTTTTAACCGAATAATTGCATACGCCCTGAGTACGCCTTTGGCCGCATGGAACAGGGATGACCACCAAAGGGCAACAAAAAGGCGTGACCGCAACTGGAAAAGTTGCAGCCACGCCAGGCGCATCCGGATCGGCGAAGCAGGAGTTAAGGGGAATTCTTTACCAAAGCCGCAGCCTCGCCGGGCGTCGTGGCGAACTGGCTCGCGAGCTCCCGCACCACTGCCTTGAGTTCCTGCCGCAGGACCTCGGGGTCGATGGAAGCGGACGCCAGGACGGCACGCTCCATCTCAACGGCGGCAGCTACGGCTTCCTTCCCCCGTTCGGTCAGGGAGACCACGTGGCTCCTGCGGTCCGAGGTACTGCGCACGCGCGCAATGTGCCCGTGCGCCTCAAGCCGGCTGAGGGTTTTGCCCATAGTCTGGGCCTGCACGCGCACGTACTGGGCAAGCTGTGCCTGGGTCATCGGACCCTGTGCATCGAGGACCTCGATGGCGATCACGCCGGCATGGGTCAAACCGATGGCGCCAAGTTTTTCGTTCCATGAGTGTTCTACGAGGCGCGCAGCTGTGGACAAAAGGCGCCCCGTGGGCCAGTGCTCCATATCAGGCATAGCAGCAAGTATAGCCAAGTGCCGATTAGCACTGCTTCTTCACCCTTACTAGGCTGTTGTGTCCCGCCTGCGACAAGGAGAAAAACATTGGCTGACAGACTCGTTACCGGTGACACAGCACCCGCGTTCACGCTCAAGGACTCGACTGGCAAGGACATCAGCCTCTCCCCCGGAAATGGCCGCCGCACCATCGTCTATTTCTATCCGGCCGCCTCCACCCCCGGCTGCACCAAGCAGGCCTGCGACTTCCGGGACAACCTCGCTTCGCTGCAGTCTGCCGGTTTTGACGTGCTTGGAATTTCCCCTGATCCTGTTGCAAAACTCGCAAAGTTCGCCGAAAAGGAAAGCCTAAGCTTTCCCCTCCTGTCTGATGAAGACCATGAGGTTGCGGAGGCGTACGGCGCGTGGGGCGAAAAGAAGAACTACGGCAAGACCTACGAAGGCCTCATCCGCTCCACTGTCGTCGTGGGCCCGGACGGGAAGGTGTCGCTGGCCCAGTACAACGTCCGCGCCACCGGACATGTGGCCAAACTGCGCCGTGATTTGAAGCTGGACGCCTGACGCATCCGCGTCCCGGCGCCAGCCGCTCCGGCGGCGACGCTACAATGGGACTGGCATCCGCCGTCGTACTCTTTGATGCGTTACTGCGGCAGGCAGCCCTGCGCGAGTGGTGAAATTGGCAGACACGCAGGATTTAGGTTCCTGTGCCTTCGGGCGTGGGGGTTCAAGTCCCCCCTTGCGCACAATCACGAAGATCCCCCGGTCCAGTACCGGGGGATCTTCGTGTTTCCGGCGTCCTGCGGCCGCAGCGGGTGCCACGAAACCGCAACAAATTCGTCCTCCTGCAAAAAAAGCCGCTCTTCCACCCATCCGGCTGTGCGCACCGCCCGAATAGCAAGTGAGACACCAGCCAAGGGCAGGTGCCCACCGAAAGAAAAGCCGCAAAAGCCGCGGACAGCAGTTAGCGGCAGGCATACCGCAATCCAAGGAGAAATCAGATGCAGACAATCAAGCGCACAACTTTCACCGTCGCAGGCGTCGCAGCTGCCGCTCTGCTGAGCCTGACCGCCTGTGGCGGATCCGGCACAACGTCGGGCGCATCCGCCCCCGTCGACTCGCCCTCGGCCGCAGCCTCCAGCGCGGCTCCGTCCCCGTCGGCCACCACGTCCGCCGCCGCGATGGACCCGGCTGCAAACCTGGTGGGCCCCGGTTGTGCCGCTTATGCCGAGCAGGTTCCCACCGGCGCCGGATCCGTCGAAGGCATGGCCCTCGATCCCGTGGCCGTCGCCGCCTCCAACAACCCGATCCTGACCACCCTTACTTCTGCTGTCTCCGGCAAGCTCAACCCGAAGGTTGACCTGGTTGACACCTTGAACGGCGGCGAGTTCACAGTCTTCGCCCCGGTGGATGATGCCTTTGCAAAGATCGACGCCGCCACCATCGAGACCCTGAAGACGGACGACGCCCTGCTGAGCAAAATCCTGACCTACCACGTTGTTCCCGGCCAGATCACCCCTGACAAGATTGCCGGCACCCATGCAACCGTCCAGGGCGGCTCAGTGACCGTCACCGGCAGCGGCGACGCACTCAAAGTGAACGATGCCAGCGTGATTTGCGGCGGCGTTCAGACCAAGAATGCCACCGTCTACCTGATCGACTCTGTGCTGATGCCTATGTAGCAGCACCTGCAGGCCTTTTGGTCCGCAGGTAAGCCGGGGGTGGTTCCGCAGGAACGACCCCCGGCTTACCTTTTGCAAATAGCAATACATGCTGGGGACTGCTCAGGGAGTTCCACTAGACTGGGGCCCGGCCCGCAAGCGGCGGAGCCGGCAACATCCAGAGGTGATCCACGAGTGCCCAGCAGTCCATCACGGCGGACGGTCCTGAGGGCCGGCGCCGTTTTCCTGGCGCTGGGGGCAACCTCGTGCACGGCCGCACCATCGCCTGCGCCCTCCCCTGGCTCGCCGAGCGCCACCACTCCGGCCGAACCCACTGCCACCTTCAATTTCGGCACTGCCGCCCAGCCGCTGGGGCTGGACCCGGCGCTGTCCAGCGATGTGGAGTCGCAGCGTATCACCCGCCAGATCCTCGAAGGACTGGTCGGCGTCGACCAGACCACCGGCAAGCCCACCCCGCTGCTGGCCACCGAGTGGAGCGAGGCCAATGAAGGCCGCTCGTACACGTTCAAGCTCCGCAAAGGCGTCACCTTCCAGGACGGCACACCGTTCAATGCGGACGCCGTCTGCGTCAACTTCAACCGCTGGTTCGCTTTTTCACCCGACCTTCGCCGCCAGGCTCCGGGCAGCTCGTTCAAGGGCGTCTTCAAGGCGCATTCCGATGAATTGGAACTGTCCATCTTCAAGAGCTGCACCGCTGTTTCCGAAGACACCGTACGGATCGACCTGACCCAGCGGTTCACGGCCTTCCTCCAGGCCCTGACCCTGCCCGCCTTCGCCATCGCCTCACCGGCAGCCCTGGCAGCCGGGACTGCGGACGTCCTTGACCAGACCCGCGGCGGGCCCCCCTTGTCCGTCTTTGGCACCAACCCGGTGGGCACCGGACCCTACCGCCTCGCTTCGTGGGACGCGGAAAGCGTCACCCTGGTCAGCAACCCGGCCTACTGGGGCGACCGCGGCCAGATCGCCACGATCAATTTCCTGGCGTACAACCACCCGCAGACCCGGCTCCAGGCCCTGCTCGACGGCAAAATCGACGGCTACGACGCCGTGACCGTAGGCAATTTCGACCAGCTCGTGAAGCGCGGAAAGCAGATTGTCCAGCGGGATCCGTTCTCCGTGATGTACGTGGGCATCAACCAGGACATTCCGGTGCTGCAGAACCTCAAAGTCCGCCAGGCCCTGGAGTCGGCCATCGACAAGGAAACCCTGATCCGGAAATTCTTCATCGACAACACTGCAAGGGCCACGCAGTTTGTTCCGCCGAAAATCAGCGGCTTCAACAATGACGCGCCGGAGCTGGGCCATGACCTTGGGAGGGCGAAGGCGTACCTCAGGGAGGCCGGTTACGCGGGCGAGGAACTGAAGTTCTACTACCCCCTGAACGTCACCCGTCCCTACCTCCCGACTCCCGAGAAGGTCTACGCCGAGATCAGCCGCCAATTGACTGCCGCCGGGTTCAATATCAGGCCGGTGCCCGTGGAGTGGTCCGAGGGCTACCTCCAGAAGGTCCAGTCGCCCGGCGACCACGCCCTCCACCTGCTCGGGTGGAACGGCTCGTACTCCGACGCGGACAACTTCGTGGGCCCCCTCTTCGGCGAGAAGAACGGCGAGTTCGGGTACCAGGATCCGCAAATCTTTTCCAAGATCAACCGCGCCCGCGGGCTGCCGGAAGGCCAGGAGCGCGATGATCAATATCACACCATCAACGCGCAGATTGCGGCCACCATACCGGCCGTTCCCATCGCCTTTCCCATTTCCGCCCTGGCGTTGTCGGACCGGGTGCTCAGCTACCCCGCGTCGCCGGTCTTAAATGAAGTTTTTACGAAGGTGCAACTAAAGCCTTGACGGGCTGATCCAATTTCAGTATGCGGGCCGCGCGGGGATATTCTGTGACAGCCAGAGCCGCTGCAATCGGAGACTGATCGTGACCTTCATTTCCAAGACCCCACATGCCGACGTTGTCCTGATTGGCGGCGGCATCATGAGCGCCACGCTGGGGGCATTTCTCAAGCAGCTGGAGCCGAACTGGACGATCTCCCTGTTTGAGCGGCTGGACCAGCCGGGCCTGGAAAGTTCCGACCCCTGGAACAACGCCGGCACCGGCCATGCCGCGCTCTGCGAACTCAACTACTCCCCTGCAGCCAAAGACGGCTCGGTGAACCCCGCAAAGGCGCTGCTCATCAATGAACAGTTCCAGCTTTCCCGGCAGTTCTGGGCGCACCTGGTGGACCGGAACCTGATCGGTTCGCCCAAGGGTTTCATCAACACTGTGCCGCACATGAGCTTTGTGATCGGCGAGGACCACACGCGCTTCCTGAGGACACGGTACGAGGCGCTGAAGCAGCACACCTTGTTCCGCAGCATGGAATACTCCGAGGACCATGGCCAGATCGCCAAGTGGGCTCCCCTGATCATCAAAGGCCGGGACCCGCAGCAGCGCGTCGCAGCCACCCGCGCCGCCGAGGGCACTGACGTGGACTTCGGCGCACTCACCCGCAAACTGACCACGTATCTGGGGAACAACGGCGTCGAAATCAACTACGGCCACGAGGTCACCGGCATCTCACGCGCGTCCGACGGCGGTTGGGACCTTTCGCTGAAGTACCCCAAGTCCGGGGAACACGGCAAAATCCATGCCAAGTTCGTCTTTGTTGGCGCGGGCGGCGGCGCGCTCCACCTCCTGCAGGCCTCCGGGATTCCGGAAAGCAAGGGCTACGGCGGTTTCCCGGTCTCGGGCCAGTTCTTCCGCTGCACGGACGAAACCATTGCCGCCCAGCACAGCGCGAAGGTCTATGGGCAGGCGTCCGTAGGCGCCCCGCCCATGTCCGTGCCGCACCTCGACACCCGGTACGTCAACGGCAAGCGGTCGCTGCTTTTCGGCCCTTACGCCGGTTTCTCCACCAACTTCCTCAAGAACGGCTCCTACCTGGACCTGCCGCTGTCCATCCGCCCAAGCAACATCATTCCGATGCTTGCCGTGGCCAAGGACAACATGGACCTCACCGCCTACCTCGTTAAAGAGGTGGCCAAGAAGCACGACCAGAAGGTCGAGGCCTTGCGCGAGTACTACCCGGAGGCCAAGGGCGGGGACTGGGAACTGATCACGGCCGGGCAGCGTGTACAGATCATCAAGAAAGATCCGCAGAAGGGCGGCATCCTGCAGTTCGGAACTGAAGTGATTGCCGGCCGTGACGGCTCCATCGGTGCGCTCCTTGGTGCATCGCCCGGAGCTTCGACCGCTGTCCCCATCATGATCGAACTGCTGCAGAAGACGTTCCCCAAGAACTTCAAGGGCTGGCAGTCGAAGCTCAAGGACATGATGCCCGGCTACGGCGTGAAGCTGGACGAAAATCCGGACCTCGCCGTGGAGATTGAGCAGGCAACTGCCAGGTCCCTCCAGCTGGAGACCGTTTCCGCCACCCGCTGACGCTGCCCGGGGTTGGCAGCCGGCACCCCACGGGACCCCACCGGTTCCCCAACCTCGAGGAGCTCATGCGATGTCCCGGCTGGCCCACCTGTCACTGGCAAACCGGGCACTGATCGCGCTGATCACCGTCTTCGCTTCGGTGTTCGGCGTGATCACCATGTCATCGCTGAAACAGGAACTCATTCCCTCGATCGAGTTTCCCCAAATCACGGTGCTGACCGCCATGCCGGGGGCCTCTCCGGAGGTGGTGGACAAGCAGGTGAGCGGTCCCCTGGAGACGGCGCTCAACGGCGTGGAGGGGCTGGAGTCCACCTCCGCCACGTCCCGCAGCGGAGTTTCCCAGATCACCATGGTGTTCACCTATGGTTCCAACCTGGACCGGGCGCGGGCCCAGATTGACAGGGCGATCTCCAACGCCAAGCGGACCCTGCCCGAGGACGTCCAGCCGCAGGCCATCGCAGGCAGCATCAGCGATTTCCCCATCGTCTTCCTGGCAGTGTCCTCGGATAAACCGCTGAGCGAGCTCAATGCCGACCTCCAGCGGCTGACTGTTCCGCGGCTGCAGAAGATCGACGGCGTCCGGGGCGCCGACGTCACCGGGGGCGCCACCCAGCACATCGAAATCCTTCCCCGCGCGGATGCCATGGCCGCGGCGGGTGCCACCATCCCTTCCATCCGGGACGCACTCGCCAACAACGGCGCGCTGGTGCCGGCCGGAACGCTGGAGGACCAGGGCAGGACGCTGTCACTGCAGATCGGCAGCCCGGTGGATTCGCTCGACGCCATCAAGGCCCTGCCGCTCTCCGGCGCCAGGGATGCCGCTACCATCGGATCGGTGGCCGACGTGTCCATCCAGGACGATGAACGCACGTCGATCACGCGCACCAACGGAGCGGAAACACTGGCCGTTTCCGTCACCAAGAAGCCGGAAGGCGACACGGTGGCCATCTCCCACGCGGTGCGGGACATGCTGGACGACCTGGAAGCCGAACTGGGCTCCAATGCAACGTTCACCCCGGTCTTCGACCAGGCTCCCTTCATTGAGAAATCCATCAAGGACCTCACCACCGAGGGCCTGCTGGGGCTCGGCTTCGCCGTCGCCGTCATCCTGGTCTTCCTGATGTCCGCCCGGTCCACCCTGGTAACCGCCGTCTCCATCCCGCTGTCCCTGCTGATCACCTTCATCGGGCTGTCCGCCACCGGCTATTCCTTGAACATCCTGACCCTCGGCGCGCTGACCATCGCCATCGGCCGGGTGGTGGACGACTCGATCGTGGTCATCGAGAACATCAAGCGGCACCTCACCTACGGCGAGGAGAAAGTCACAGCCATCCTGACGGCCATCAGGGAAGTGGCCGGTGCCATCACGGCGTCGACACTGACCACGGTGGCCGTATTCCTTCCCATCGCTTTCGTCGGCGAACTCGCCGGAGAACTGTTCCGGCCCTTCGCCCTCACGGTGACAATGGCCCTGCTGGCCTCGCTGCTCGTTTCCCTGACCATCGTTCCGGTCCTCGCCTACTGGTTCCTGCGCACTCCCGGCGGCGCGGCGGAAGGACTGCGTGCCGAGTCGCCGGCAGCGCGTGCCTTCGCTGCCGAAGCACGGGCGAAGGCGCAGGAGGCCGAACAGCGCAGCAGGCTGCAACGCGGTTACCTCCCTATCCTCACCAAAACCCAGAAGCATCCTGACATCACGCTGGTGGCCGCGGTGCTGGTACTCGGCGCCACGGCAGCCATGGCACCGCTCCTGGCAACTAACCTGCTGGGCAACTCGGGGCAGAACAGCCTGACTGTCCGCCAGGTGCTGCCGGCAGGCACCTCGCTGGCCGACACGAGCGCCGCGGCGGTCCGCCTGGAGGAGGTGCTCCGCGGCATCGACGGCATCCGGGACGTCCAGGTGACGTCCGGAAACGCCCGGGCCGGTTTCGCCGCATTGGTGTCCACCGGCTCCTCGAACTCGACCTTCACCGTGGTGACGGACGAAAAGGCGGACCAGGTGCAGCTGCAGGACACGGTCCGGTCCGAACTGGCCAAAGTTCCGGATTCCGGCAAGATCTCGGTCGGCACGCAGCAGGGCGGATTCGGGACGTCCTCCACGGTGGACATCACGCTCAAGGCGGCCACCACGGCCGACCTTCAGGCAGCCAGCGACACCATGGTGGAAGCCATGACCGGGGTGCCCGGCAGCAGCGAGGTGGAAACCAACCTGGCCGCAACCCAGCCGGTGGTGCAGGTGAAGGTGGACAGGGCCAAGGCCGTGGCGGCCGGCCTGAACGAGGAACAGGTTGCCGCCGTCCTGGCGTCCACCATCAGCCCGATCCCCGCAGGCGAGGTTCGGATCGATACCGACGATTTCCCGGTGCAAATCGGCGAGGGAACGAAATTCACCAGCGTTGATGCCGTCCGGAACATTCCGCTGCCCGCAGCCGGCGGCCCCGTGACTCTGGCCGGCATCGCAACCGTGGAGCAGGTGGACGTGCCCGTCTCCATCACCGCAAGCAACGGCCAGCGCACCGCCCGGGTGTCCGTGACGCCGTCGGGCTCCAACCTGGGTGCCGTGAGCGCAGAGGTGCAGAAGCGGCTCGCCGACGTGCAGCTGCCGCCCGGAGTGACCGCGGAAATTGGCGGCGCCACCACGCAACAGGCGGAGTCCTTCCGCCAGCTGGGCCTGGCGCTGTTGGCGGCCATCGCCATTGTCTACGTCATCATGGTGGCCACCTTCAAATCCCTGGTCCAGCCGCTCATCCTTCTGGTGTCCGTTCCCTTTGCGGCCACGGGTGCCGTCGCACTCCTGCTGGTGACCGGTGTCCCGCTGGGGCTCCCGTCCCTGATCGGCATGCTCATGTTGGTGGGAATCGTGGTCACCAACGCGATTGTGCTCATCGACCTCATCAACCAGTACCGGCAACCGCGCGGCGGCCGTCCCGGCATGAATGTCGAGGATGCCATCACGCACGGGGCCAGGCAGCGCCTGCGTCCCATCCTGATGACGGCGCTGGCCACCGTTTTTGCGCTGACTCCCATGGCGCTGGGGCTCACCGGCGGCGGTGGCTTTATTTCGCAGCCGCTGGCAGTGGTGGTTATCGGCGGATTGGTTTCCTCCACTGCCCTCACCCTGGTCCTGGTTCCCGTGCTGTACCGGCTGGTGGAGGGCCGGCGGGAGAAGAAGGCGCTGCTCCGGGAACTTCAGGAACGGCCCGAATTCGGTGCCGGGGCGGACGTGGATGAGGAGTTCCGCGACTGGACCACCGGCATGGTTCCGAAGGTCAGCGGCAGGCGCGCCGCACCGGGAAGCCCGGAGTAGCAACATCGGAATAATTCGGGCTGTGCCGCGTTGTACCCGGCGATAGATGCAAATGCATCTAAATTGGTTTATACTTGAACCAAGCCAGCAAGTCCAGCAACGGAAGGGCACATCATGCAGATCGGTGTTTTCAGCGTCAGCGACATCACCACGGACCCCACCACGGGCCGCACTCCCACCGAAAACGAGCGCATCAAGGCCTCCGTGGCCATTGCCAAGAAGGTCGAAGAGATCGGGATGGATGTCTACGCCCTGGGCGAGCACCACAACCGGCCCTTCTTCTCCTCCTCCCCCACCACCACCCTCGCCTACATCGCTGCCCAGACCGAGCGGATCATCCTCTCTACCGCCACCACGCTGATCACCACGAATGATCCCGTAAAGATCGCGGAGGACTTCGCCATGCTTCAGCACCTCGCGGACGGACGCGTGGACCTGGTGCTGGGCCGCGGCAACACCGCCCCTGTCTACCCCTGGTTTGGCAAGAACATCCAGGACGGCGTGGAACTGGCCATCGAGAACTACAGCCTGCTGCGCCGGCTGTGGGACGAGGACACCGTGAACTGGTCCGGCAAGTTCCGCACCCCGCTGCAGAATTTCACCTCCACGCCGCGGCCGCTCGACGGCGTCGCCCCCTTCGTCTGGCACGGCTCCATCCGAACCCCCCAGATCGCGGAGGTGGCCGCGTACTACGGCGACGGCTTCTTCGCCAACAACATCTTCTGGCCCAAAGAGCACTACCAGCAGCTCATCGGCCTCTACCGTGAACGCTACGAGCACTACGGGCACGGCAAGGCGGACCAGGCGATCGTGGGCCTGGGCGGCCAGTTCTTCATGCGGAAGAACTCCCAGGATGCCGTGAAGGAGTTCCGGCCCTACTTCGACAACGCCCCCGTGTACGGACACGGGCCGTCGCTGGAGGACTTCACCGCGCAGACGCCGCTGACCGTCGGCAGCCCGCAGGAGGTCATTGAGAAGACGCTCACGTTCCGTGAGCACTTCGGCGACTACCAGCGCCAGCTGTTCCTGATCGACCATGCCGGGCTGCCGCTGAAGACCGTGCTGGAACAGCTTGACCTCTTCGGCGAGGAAGTCCTGCCCGTCCTGCGCAAGGAGTACGCCGCCCGCAAGCCCGCGCACGTCCCGGCACCGCCGACGCACGCAGCCCGCGTGGCCGCACAGCTCGCCGCGAAGGACGCCGAGAAGACCACCGTGGAGGCGTAATGGCTGCCGGAGGAACCGAATCACCCGTCCGCCTCGCGGCGGAGACCTGGGAGTCGCTGTTCCGGGCCCAGGTGGCGGTCATGCGCAAGCTGCAGTCCGCCCCGGCTTTCCGGAGGCTCGCGGTCAACGAGTACGACGTCCTGTTCACGCTGTCCCGCTGTCCGTCCGGCTGGTTGCGGCTCAACGAGCTCAACGACAACGTCCTCCTGAGCCAGTCGAGCCTCAGCCGCCTGGTGGAACGGCTGGAGAAACGCGGCCTGGTGGCCCGCATGCCTGCCCCGGAGGACGGCCGCGGAATCCTGCTCAAGCTCACCGACGAAGGCCGCGAACTGCAGAAGGAGATCGGCCGCGAGCATGTCCGGGACATCTCCGCGGTGGTGGGACCGGCGCTGACACCGGCTGAGCAGAAGGAGTTGCGGCGGCTGGCTGACAAGCTGCGCAACTCGCTGGGCAAACGCTAGCCGGGCAGGAGCGGCTGTCAGCCCAGCTGCACCAGCCGGCCAGCGTCCTCGTCCGGGAGATCACCGTCCACCACGGCGGTGACCCGGAGCTGGTTCAGGACCAGGCTTCCGCCGATAGTGGAGAGGAAGGCGGTATCGGACGAATCCCGGCCTGCGGTGATCCGCAACATCGACTCCCGCGGGGCCAGCCCCGTGGGGTCGATGACGTGCCAGGCGCCGTCCACGTAGGCTTCGGCCACCGCATGGAAGTCCATGGGATTGAGGCCGGGAGCGTAGACGGCCGCCAGCCGGGCCGGAATATCTTTTGACCGGAGCAGGGCGATGGCGAGGTGGGCGAAGTCCCGGCACACGCCGCGCCGGCTGAGGAGTGTCTCCACTGCACCGTCCGTGCCGCGGGAGGACCCGCTGAGGTAGCGCAGTTCATTGTTGACCCAGTCCCGGACCGCATGCAGCAGCCCGGCACCGGACTGGGTGTCGAACTCGGCATAGGCCGTGGGCAGCAGCCGGTCGGATTCCGCATACCGGCTGGGACGGACATAGCGGATGCGGTCCGCCAGGCTTGCCTCTTCCGGTTCGCCCCGGCCCGCCACGGTGGCGGTGTACTCCACTTCCACCTCGGCGGGTTCTGCGAACTCCATGTAATGGAACCGGCCGCCGTGGTGGTCGGAGATTTCGGTCAGCGGGACCTGCTCCCCACCGGCTGTAACGGACAGGGTTTCCTCGAAGGAGGAGTAGCCGCTGTTCCTCGCCACCGCGATGGCCATGGCCACCTTGGTGTTGGCTGCGGTGCGAAAGGCCAGGCGTGCGGAAACAGAGCGTTCCATGGATCTCCGGGGGGGTGTGGGTGCGGGGGAAGCCTCCGCCGCACCGGCACCTGTGGGTGACGGGAACGGGGCTAGTTCTTGATCTCCAGAGACATTAGCATCCGCTGGACGTTGGCGAATTCCGGGCTCTCGCGGACGTACTCCGCTGCCTGGCCCAGGGTGTCGAACGCCTTGGCGGGAGCCACTTTTTCCTCAGGAGCGAATGCTTTCAGCGAGACCACATCGCCGAAGGACCAGTCTCCCGCCCCGGCAGGCCCGCGCACGATGTTCCGGAGCTCGCAGGACTGGTTGTCCGCACCGCCCACCACGTTCGTGATGCCGTACGAGCCGAAGTACTTGTAGCCCTGGATGACCCGGAACACCATCCGGGGCGGGATTGTGCCCTCCCCGCCCCCGGCGGACAGTTCCACCGGCAGGCTGCTGATCACCGTGTAGGGCCGCCGCGAGCCGTCAGGGCAGTCGCCGGACGACGGCGGCAGGCCCGTACGCAGGGCAGCCACGAAAGTGCCGTCAGGCTTTTTCACCTCGATCTTCAGGGCACCCGGCAAGGTGCCTTCGTCCGGCGCGAGCGACTGGGCGATCCAGTCCTGCGGCAGCTCGAAGCTCACTGTCTTTGCCGGGTCCGAGTACGTTTTCCAGGCGGCGGCGGTTGCCTGCCCCCGGGTACCCGGAGGGGTGGCGGCAGGGGTGGCAGAGGCGCCGCTTGCGGCCGGTGACGCCGTGTTCCGGCCGGAACCAGCGGTTGCGGCTGTGTCCGGTTTCGCGGTCCAGGCCGGTCCGCTGGCCTGCGGGGAAGAGCACCCTGCCAGCATGGCGGCCGCGAGCAGCACGGCACTCGTCCCAAAAGGTCCCTTCGCCTTGCTCCGCATGGATCAAGCCTAAGGGCGGGCGCCTTCCAGCAGCCGGTACCCGCCTGGCATTTCACGCCCGGCCCTACGGCGACACGGGGCACCCGCCGCCGCGCCGCCGTCGTACCCGCTTCACCCGGTGAGGGCTAGGCTGGGGGATATGGCGGACCAGCACGGCACGGCCGAAGAAAACCCCGCGGACATTTCCGCTGTCGACATCGCCGACTGGCGGCTGCGCACCTTTGCGCTGTACCAGAATGTCCGGAAGATTGCGGCTGAAAGTCCCGCGGAAGCGCACTCCTACTGGCGGCACCAGCGGGACCTGATGTTCGCGACCCACCCCGCCTCCGCACTGACCAGCGAAGGCAAGGCGCTCTTTTCAGGGCTGAAGACCGCTGACTACGATCCCATCTACCGTTTCCACGTGCCGATCACCGGCGAGGGCGCCGGCCGTGAGATGTCGGTGGAAACCGGGACCGACGGCGTGGTCCGCTTCGTCCGGCTTGGCACCTTCGACCTGCCGGAGATGGGGCAGCTGGCAGTCTGGAAGCTGCGCGGCTACGGCGGCGGCATCTTCGTGCCGTTCCGTGATGCCACCTCGGGCCAGCCCGGCGGATCGTACGGCGCCGGCCGCTACCTGCTGGACACCATTAAGGGCGCGTTCCATGGCGTGCAGGGCAGCGGACCGGACGCCACGTTCGTGCTGGACTTCAACTTCGCCTACAACCCGTCATGCGCCTACAACGAGGCATGGGCCTGTCCCCTTCCGGGCCCGTCAAACCGGCTGGCCGTGGACATCCCGGTGGGCGAGCTGTACTAGGCACACCGTTTCTGCCCCGGGGGCCTGCCACACCCGGGCAGCGTGTCAGCCGGCGCCCAGGGATCTCACGCTGGTAACAGCGGAGCGGACTGCCGCCGCTGCGGTTTCCAGTTCCTCTGCGGTGACCGACGCGTCAAAGCTGAAGCGGACCGCCGTCTGCGCCACGTCGGCCGGGATCCCCAGGGCGGTCAGCACGGGCGAGGGCGCATCCGACCCGGCGGCACATGCCGAACCGCTGGAACACACCACGCCCTGGCGTTCCAGTTCCAGGAGCACTGACTCGCCGCTCGTCCCGGGGAAACAGAACGACGCAACGGACGGCAGCCGCTCGGTGGCGTCGCCGGTGAGGATCGCGCCGGGCACGCCGGACAGCACAGCGTGGATAAACCGGTCCCGTAGCGCGGTAACCCGGTCCTGCCGGTCCTGCCGGCCGGCCTGCGAGAGCGTCAGCGCCGTTGCCAGGCCAACGGCCCCGGCAACGTTTTCGGTTCCGGACCGCCTGCCCCGTTCCTGGCCGCCGCCGTGGAGTACCGGCTCCACCCGGGTACGGCCCCGGACGTAGAGTACTCCACAGCCCTTGGGGGCGCCGATCTTGTGCCCGGAGATGCTCAGCGCATCGACGCCCAGCGCCCTGGTGTCCAACGGCAGCCACCCCGCGGCCTGGACAGCATCTGTGTGGAAGGGAATACCGTGTTCCCGGGCCAGGGCGGCGAGCTCCGCCACGGGCTGCACCGTGCCCACCTCGTTGTTGGCGTACATGATGCTGGCTACCGCAGTTTGCGGACGGAGGGCTGCCGTGAAGGCTTCCGGGGTGACCCGTCCCGCGGCGTCCACGGGGACCACGTCCACGGTGAACCCGTGGAAGCGCTCCAGGTAACGGGCGGATTCCTCCACCGCGGGATGTTCGACGGCGCTGATCACCACGCGGTTCAATGCAGGATCGGCCGCCTGCCGGGCCAGGGCAATGCCCTTAACGGCCAGGTTGTCCGCTTCCGTCCCGCCGGAGGTGAACGTCACCTCTCCCGGCCGGCAGCCAAGCACTGCAGCCATGGAGGCACGGGCACCTGCGAGCGCCCGGGCTGCGTGCTCCCCCAGCTGGTGGTGGCTGGAAGGGTTGCCGAAGTCCCCGGTCAGGTAAGGCCACATGGCTTCAAGGACCTCGCGGCGGACTGGGGCGGTGGCGGCGGCGTCAAGGAAGATCATGGCGCCCACCCGGCTGTCAGCTCGATATCCAGGCCGAGGTCCAGTGCGGCCACGGTGTGCGTCAGGGCGCCGACCGAGATCACGTCCACGCCCGTGGCGGCGATGTCCGCCACGGTCTGCAGGCTGACGTTTCCACTTGCCTCCACGCGTGCCCGGCCCGCCACCAGGGCTACCCCGGCCCTGAGCTCTTCCACCGTGAAGTTGTCGAGCATGATGGTGTCCACCCCGGCTGCCAGGACCGGTTCGATCTGGTCCATCCGGTCCACTTCCACTTCGAAGTGGGTGGTGTGTCCCAGCTGTGCCTTGGCTGCGAGCAGGAGGCCGGTGAGTCTGCCCGGGTCCCCGCCGGTCATGACCGCCAGGTGGTTGTCCTTGGCCAGGACGGCGTCCGAGAGGCTGTAGCGGTGGTTTGCGCCGCCGCCGCAGCGCACGGCGAACCGTTCCAGGACGCGCAGGCCAGGGGTGGTCTTGCGGGTGTCGGTGATCCGGGCCTTCGTGCCTTCGGTGAGCTGGACGAACGCGGCGGTTTTGGTGGCGATGGCGGACATCCGCTGGACCAGGTTGAGCGCAACCCGTTCGGCGAGGAGGACGGAGCGCGCCGCTCCGCTGACCCTGGCGAGGTGCGTCCCGGCGTCGAACCTTTCTCCGTCAGCCGCCAGCAGGTCCACAGTGGTTGCGGGGTCGACGAGCTGCATGGCGTCGCGGAACACGGTGGCACCGCTCAGGACGCCGGGCACGCGGGCGTTCAGGACCGCGGTGGCGCGGGCATCGGCGGGTATGAGCAGTTGCGAGGTGATGTCGCCGGCGGGGGCGTCCTCCGCGAAGGCGCGCTCCAGGATGTCCCGGACGGGCGCGGCGGGGAGGGTGAGGTCCGGTGCAGTGCGGACGCCCGCGGCCGGGTTGAGTACCGAGTGTTCAGTCATGGAGGAGGATCGCTTTCGGGCGCAGTGGAATGGTCTCGGAGGTTTCAGCGGGTTCGTCTGCGCGATAGTGCGCGCCGAGTGAGTCGCGGCGGCGTAGTGCAGCGGACACCAGCAGCTGCGCAGCAAGCAGCAAGTTACGGTCCTCGTGCGCGGAAGGGTTGCGTTCCAGCGGCACAGAGTCTTCAGGAAGCACGACGGCGGCCCACCGGTGCAAGGTTTCAGCAGCCTCCGCCAGCAGCTCCCGCGACCGCAGAACCCCGGCATGCGAAGTCATAAGCCGCCGAAGAGCCTCCCGCGAAAACGGCTCCACAACCCCACCCCCACCGAAGCTGGCAAGCGCGCTCCCGGCCAAGGAATCAACCCCCGCCGCCGCGCCTGCTGAATCCGCTGGGAAGGCGACGGCCGAATCAGCGCGTCGCGGCAGGGGTGCGGAAGCGTGCGTCAAGGGGAGGCCGCCAGCGGCCGAGACAGCACGCGGAGCACCGCTGCCGCGAGGCGCGCCCCAGCCCCCGTTGTCATCAAAAGAAAGAAAAGCTTCAACAGCGCGCCGGCCGAAGACGAGTCCCTCGAGGAGGGAGTTGCTGGCCAGCCGGTTCGCCCCTTGGACCCCGGTGCACGCTACTTCGCCGGCAGCATAGAGGCCGGGAACGGTGGTGCGCCCGGAGAGGTCGGTGGCAACTCCGCCCATCCAGTAGTGGGCGGCCGGCGCGACGGGTACAGGTTCGCGGGTCCAGTCGATGCCGGCATCGCGGGTTTTCCGGGTGAGGGTGGGGAACCGCCGTTTAAGGAAGCCGGTGCCGCGGGCTTCCTCGATGGGCCGGGCGTCGAGGTAGACGTGGCCGTTGGGATCGCCGAGCCTGGCCAGGTGAAGGGCGATGCTGCGGGACACAACGTCGCGCGGGGCGAGTTCGGCGTCGGGGTGGTAGGCGCGCATAAAGCGCCGGCCGCCGGCGTCGACCAGGATTGCCCCTTCGCCGCGGACCGCCTCCGAAATCAGGAGCGGGCCGGCGTGGTCCGCGCGGCTCCCTGCGGCGGTATCCACGAAGCAGGTGGGGTGGAACTGGAAGAATTCGAGGTCTGCCACGGCCGCGCCGGCGCGGACGGCGAGCGCCAGGCCGTCCGCGGTGGCCACCGCGGGATTGGTGGTCTGGGCGAAGAGTTGTCCTGCTCCCCCGGTGGCGAGCAGGACGGCATCGCCGCCGATGCGTTCGGCGCGCCCGCCGCGAAGGTACTCCACGCCGGTGACCCGGCCGCGCTCCCGGACCAGGGCGGTGGCGTGGGCGTTGGTCAGCACCGTCAATTTTCCTTCCGCCTGTGCCGCGAGCACGGCGCGGATCAGCGCTTCTGCCACCCTTGCGCCGGTGGCGTCGCCGCCGGCGTGCAGGATGCGGGGCGCGCTGTGGGCTGCTTCCAGACCAAGGGCGGGACCGCCGTCGTGCCCTGCATCAAAAACCACGCCGAAACGCCGCAGCCCCGCAATGTCCTGCCGCGCCTCCGTGCACATCATTTTGACGGCCGCAATGTTGCAGTGCCCGGCTCCGGCGCGCAGGGTGTCTGCGATGTGCGCGGCGACGGTGTCTCCTGGAGCGGGGGCGGGGAGCACCGCGGAAATTCCGCCTTGGGCGTACCAGGTGTTGCTTTCATCCAGCGCGCCCTTGGACACCAGGACTGCCTCGGCACCGGCATCGGCCGCCAGCAGCGCAGCGTAAAGGCCGGCGATGCCGCTTCCGACGACGACCAGCCGGCGTCCCGCGGCGGTACCGGCGGCGTCCCTGGCATCCGGGAACGCAGCGGGCTGCGGCGCCGCTGCCAGGTTCCGTGTCATGACGGCCTGGCTGCGAGCATGCGCTCGAGGGCCGTCCGGGCATTGGCCTGCACGGCGTCGTCGACGGTGATGCGGTTAACCACGCGTCCGGCCACCAGTTCCTCAAGTACCCAGGCAAGGTAACCGGGGTGGATGCGGTACATGGTGGAGCAGGGGCAGATCACCGGGTCCAGGCAGAAGATGGTGTGCTGCGGGTATTCGGCGGCCAGCCGGTTGACCATGTTGATCTCGGTGCCGATGGCGAACGTGGTGGGTTCGGTGGCCGCGGCGATGGCCTTCCTGATGAAGTCGGTGGACCCGGCGGAGTCGGCGGCGTCCACCACTTCCATGGGGCATTCGGGGTGGACGATCACGTTGACGCCCGGGAAGTCCCGGCGCGCCTGCTCGATCTGGCCCACAGTGAACCGCTTGTGCACGGAGCAGAATCCGTGCCACAGGATGACCCTGGAATCCAGCAACGCCTGCTCGTCGTTGCCGCCCAGGTCCTTGCGCGGGTTCCACATGGGCATCTGCTCCAGCGGCACCCCCAGGGCCTTGGCGGTGTTGCGTCCCAGGTGCTGGTCCGGGAAGAAGAGTACCCGCTGCGCCCGCTTGAAGGCCCACTCCAGGACTGTCTTGGCGTTGGAGGAGGTGCAGACGATGCCGCCGTGCTCGCCGCAGAAGGCCTTCAGGGCTGCGGAGGAGTTCATGTACGTGACGGGAATGACCGGAACCCGGCCGTCGGCGTCGGGCTCGGTGCCGAAGACTTCGTCCAACTGCTCCCAGCATTCGGCCACGGAATCCGCGTCCGCCATGTCCGCCATAGAGCAGCCGGCGGCGAGGTTGGGCAGGATCACGGCCTGCTCCGGCTTAGAGAGGATGTCGGCGGTTTCGGCCATGAAGTGCACGCCGCAAAAAATGATCGCCTCTGCCTCGGGCCTGGTCAGCGCCGCGTTGGCGAGCTGGAAGGAGTCGCCCACGAAGTCCGCATACTGGACCACCTCGTCGCGCTGGTAGAAGTGGCCCAGGATGACGGCCCGGTCCCCCAAAGCGGCTTTCGCGGCGGTGATGCGTTCGGAAAGTTCGGCATCACCGGCGCGCTTGTATTCCTCCGGCAGCTGGCCCTGGCGCGGCGTCGTTACCGGGGCAACATCGGCGCTGGATGCCCCCGGGCCGTAGGCCGGTACCCCGGCGAGCGCCTCGGCGAGATCGTAATCCCACGGCCCTTGGGCCAGGGCGGGGCTGCAGGTGCTGCCCCTTGCTGCGGCGCCCTTTTCGGCCTGCTCGCGCGTGATCAGCTGGATGGCCGTGTTGACGCTGCTCATGGTGTGCTCCTGTTGTCTGGATCGAGGCCTGGCCGGCCGGTGAAGCGGTAAAGGCGGGGCGGGCGGTGCTTGCCGCCCTGCAGGAATTCGTTCGTCTCTTCGATTTCGGGGGTGGACTTGAGCTGGCGGCGGAAGTTGGCCGGGTCCAGCTCGCGGTCCAGCACGGCCTCATAGACTTCGCGGACCTGGGCCAACGTGAAGTATTCGCCCAGCAGGTGGTAGGCCACCGAGCCGTAGGCCAGCTTGTTGCGCAGGCGCCAGAGCGCGTAGTCCACGATGGCGTTGTGGTCGAAGGCGAGTTCCCCGAGACGGTCGGCCCGGAACCACTTCACGTTCTCGGAGACGTCGGCAAGCGCCGCTTCCGTCGGCTGGACAAGCGCCCAGTAGACGATGGAGACCACCCGCTGGGTGGGCGAACGGTGCAGGCCGCCGAAAGCGTACAGCTGCTCGAGGTAGCGGGGCGCCAAACCGGTAGTCTCCCGCAGGTTTCTGGACGCGGCGTCCTGCAGGGACTCGTCGTGGCTGAGGGGCCCTCCCAGCAGTGCCCATGATCCCTTGAAAGGCTCCCTGATGCGCCGCACCAGGGGCAGCCAGAGCGTGGGACGGCCGGACGATTCGCTGGGCCGCAGCGCGAAGATCACCGTGGAAATGGCAAGCGACGGCGGCGCGGCCCGGCGCTCCGACACGTTGGCTGAGCCGTAGTACATTGCCATCCTCCTTCCGGTCTGTCCTGACGGCCTTAGTTATGGTCACTATGACCATAACTGATTGTAGGGCCGGTGGCGGCGAATCGGAAATGCTTCCCGTCACACATGCGGTATGCGCCTGCCGCATGCCCCGCCCGTCCGGGTTCGGCTGAGGTGCCGTCAGGCGGTAAATTCGAGTGGTCCCAAGAGGACCCCCACCGATACCCCAAGAAGGTTTACTCCGCATGGCAACGAAGTCCGCCCCCGCTCCGGCCCAGGACCACCTGGGCCACAGCATGAAGCCCCGCCAGCTCACCATGATGGGCCTGGGAAGCGCCATCGGAGCCGGCCTCTTCCTGGGTTCCGGTGCCGGTGTCCAGGCTGCCGGCCCTGCGGTGCTCATCTCCTATCTCGTAGCGGGCACCCTCATCATCCTGGTGATGTGGGCCCTGGGCGAGATGGCGGCCGCCAACCCGAACAGCGGTGCCTTCTCCGTGTACGCGGAAAGGGCGCTGGGCAGGACCGCAGGAGCAACCATCGGCTGGCTCTGGTGGCTGCAGCTGGTGGTCGTGATCGCTGCCGAGGCACTGGGCGCTGCCGGTCTGCTCTTCTCGGTGTGGCCGGTGGTTCCGGTCTGGGCGCTTGCACTGGCGTTCATGGTCGTCTTCACGGGCATCAACCTGGCCGGGGTGCGCAACTTCGGTGAGTTCGAGTTCTGGTTCGCCATCCTGAAGGTCGCCGCCATCGTCCTCTTCCTGGCGGTGGGCGCGGCCCTGCTCCTGGGTCTGCTG
This sequence comes from Arthrobacter sp. MPF02, assembly GCF_046605375.1. Lineage (GTDB taxonomy): Bacteria > Actinomycetota > Actinomycetes > Actinomycetales > Micrococcaceae > Arthrobacter. The sequence continues at coordinate 2,288,949 of NZ_CP176772.1, forward strand.
CCGGATACCGCGTCGCCCGGCCTTGCCAACATCGTTGGCGACTTTGCTCCCCAGGGCCTCGGCGGCATCGCCGCCGCACTGTTCGTGGTGATCTTCGCGTTCGGCGGGACAGAGATCGTTTCGGTGGCCGCTGCCGAAACCGAAGACCCGGAGCACAGCGTGGGCAGGGCCATCCGCACCGTGGTGTGGCGCATCCTGGTCTTCTACATCGGTTCCGTTTTTGTCATCGCCGCGGTGCTTCCGGCCACGTCCGAAGCCCTGGCATCACCCTTCGCGGGCGTCCTCGACGCCGCCGGAATCCCCGGCGCCGCCACCGCCATCACCCTGGTTGCCGTCGTCGCGCTCCTGTCCGCCCTGAACGCAAACCTGTACGGCGCGTCCCGCATGGTCTACTCGCTTGCCGGACGCGGCGAGGCGCCGCGCTTCCTCACCCGGCTCAGCGGGGCGAGCGTGCCCATGCTGGCGGTAGGAGTGTCGGTGGCCTTCGGCTTCATCGCCACGGTGCTGGAGCTGCTTTTTCCGGAGAAGATCCTTCCGGCGCTTTTCCAGCTGGTGGGCTCCACATGCCTGGTGGTCTGGGGCAGCGCACTGGTGTCACAGCTGGTCCTGCGCCGCCGGGCGGACCGTGACGGCACTCCCCTGCCCCTGCGGATGAAGGGCTTTCCCGTACTCACTGTTGTTGGCCTGGCCCTGCTCGGAGTGATTTTTGCCGTCGGCTTCAGCGCCGAAAGCAGCCGCGTTCAGCTCTTCGGCACCTTCGCGCTGATTGCGGGCATCGCCGCCGCATGTGCTGTCGCCGCCCGGGTTGTCCGGCGCGCCCCCGGTCCGGCCGGGAACCGCACCGGCAGGTAGAGTGATGCCAGGCACCCAAGCGCCGGGTCCGCCCGGGCGCCGTACTTGATGAGGACACACAACATGAGCGGCAGGCACAGCGGCCAACGGCAGACGCACACCGTGGAGGGTACGGACCCGCAGCTGTACGTGGCGGTCCACGAGCCCGGGTCCGATGCCGGCCTGCGCCCGGTCCTGCTGCTGCACGGCTTTTCCTCCTCCTCGAAGCTCAACTGGGAGGACACCGGCTGGATCCAGTCCCTGCTCCAGGCAGGGCGCCGGGTCATCACGGTGGACCTGCCGGGGCACGGCCGCAGCGGCGCGCCCGAGGACCGTGATTCCTACTCCCCCAGCAGGATCCGCGCGGACCTGCTGCAGGCAGCGTTCGACGCCGGCGTGCGCCCCTTGCAGGAGGGTGAGCCTGGCAGTGGACTTGACGTTGTGGGATATTCCCTGGGCTCCCGGCTTGCCTGGGAGTTTGGTGCCACGCAGCCGGAGATCGTGCATCGGCTGGTCCTGGGCGGGCCCAACGTCGCAGACCCGCTGGCCGAATTCGACCTCATCGCCGCCCAGGACTACCTGGCCGACGGCACGCCGATTGCCGACGAATCCACTGCACGGCTGCTGAAGATGGCCCTGCTGCTGCCCAGCAACAACATTTTCGCCCTGCTGTCCCTCGTGGAGGCCATCAAGGCCGAACCGTATGACCCCGCCGAAGCCGTCCCGCACGTGCCAATGCTCCTGGTGGCCGGTGACCAGGACGAACGCATCGGCAGCCTTGACAAGCTCGCCGAGCTCGCAGCGGGAGCCGGAGCAACTGCCGAGCAGCTTGTCCTGCCCGGCCGCAACCACACTAATGCCGTGACCAGCAGGGCCTTCAAGCAGGCGGCAATCGACTTCCTCGCGGCCTAGCCCCCAACATGGCAGGGCCCTCGTGGCGGTAGGCTGAAACCAGGTGCACAGGAAGCCTGGAGGATCAGATGGGTACCCGTTTCGAGGACCGCACGGAGGCCGGCGAACGCCTGGCCGCGGTACTTCCGCAGTTCCGCGAGCGGCCCGATACCCTGGTCCTTGGCCTGGCGCGGGGCGGGATCCCGGTTGCCGCTGCCGCCGCAAAGGCCCTGTACCTGCCCCTGGGAACGGTTCTGGTGCGCAAACTGGGCATCCCGGGCCATGAAGAGACCGCGTATGGTGCGCTGGCGTGGGCCCGGGGCCGGACAGTCCGGCTGATCAACAAGCCCCTGCTGGACAGGGTGCTGGAGCACGGCGTCCGCAGCGAATGGCTCGATGAAGTGGAGCAGCGCGAGCGCGCCGAACTGCTCCGCCGGGTGGACCTGTACCCCGGAACGGACCATGATCTTGCCGGCAAAACCGTCCTGCTGGTCGACGACGGCCTGGCCACCGGAGCCACCATGAGGGCCGCCATCGAGGCGGTCCGCGAAGAGGGCGCGGCCACAGTGGTTGCGGCGGCACCGGTAGGATCCATCGACGCCGCGGCTTCAGTGGAGCGGGCCTGCGACGCGGTCCTGTGCCTGCACCTGCCCGGCAAGTTCCGCGCCGTCGGCAGCTTCTACCGCCATTTTGGGCAACTGACCGACGATGACGCGATCAGCTTCCTGAAGCAGTAGGAGTCCGCTGGACTACGCCTGGCGGCGGGCCGGACCACGTTGGTCCGGCCCGCCGTCGCGCTTCACCTCAGCGGGCGCTGATCAATGATGGCTGACACCCAGCGGGCGGCCCTTGGTTTCCTTGGCCAGCAGCACGCCGATGACGGAGATGACGCACAGGACCATGATGTAGATGCCGATGGAGCCGGCCCACTTGGTGGTCTGGAGGAGCGATTCGGCGATGGTGGCCGCGAAGGCGCCGCCGAGGATTGCGCCGAAGGCATAGCCGATCGAAATCCCGGAGTAGCGGACGTTGGCGGGGAACATCTCGGCGTACATGGCGGACATCGGGCCGTAGGAGAGGCCGAGGCCCACGGTGAGCACGAACAGGGCCACGCCGTAAAGCCGGATGTCCTTCGTGTCGATCAGGGCGAACATCGGAATCATCCACGCGAAGACGATGGCGTATCCCGCGAGGAACGTCTTCACGCGGCCGATGTGGTCGGAAAGCCAGCCGCCCAATAGTGTGAAGATCAGCCAGCCGAAGGATGCCAGGGTGGTTGCCAGGAGGACCGGCGGAGCAGGCATCTGCAGCGTCCTGGTGGCGTACGCGATGAAGAAGGCGATGAGCAGGTAGCCGGCGGCGTTGTTGGCGATGAAGATCATGGTGGAGTACAGGACCGGCTTCTTATGGCTGCGGACAAGCTCACCGAGCGGTGCCTTGCTCTCCGCCTTGCGGGCGGCCATCTCCTGGAACACCGGGCTCTCGGCCACGGCGCGGCGGATCAGGTAACCCACCACGATCAGCACGATGGACAGCAGGAACGGAACACGCCAGCCCCAGGCGGCGAATTCCTCCCGGGGCATGCTGCTGTTGAGGAAGAACAGCAGGCCGGTGGCCAGGATCATGCCCACCGGAACACCGATCTGCGGGTAGGCGCCGAACAGGCCTCGCTTGTTCAGGGGTGCGTGCTCCACCGCCATAAGCGCTGCCCCGCCCCATTCGCCGCCTGCCGAGAAGCCCTGCACGATCCGCAGGAGGATCAGCAGGATGGGTGCCCAGGCCCCGATCTGGGCGTAGGTGGGAAGCATGCCTATCAGGGCCGTGGCGGCGCCCATCATCACCAGGGTGAAAACGAGCATTGCCTTGCGGCCCAGCCGGTCACCCAGGTGTCCGGCAATGACCGCGCCCAGGGGCCGGAACAGGAAGCTGATGCCGATCAGGGCAAAGGAGAGGATCTGGGCAAGGCCTGGGTTGGACTCATTCAGCGGTGCCAGGAACAGCGGCGACAGCAGCGTTGCGGTCAGTTGGGCGAAGATGAAGAAGTCATACCACTCGATGGTGGTACCAACGAGGGTGCCGGCAAGGACTTTGCGCTCCTCCCGGCGTGTGCTGGGGCCGGCAAGGGTGTCCACCTTGGAAGGTGTGGTCATCGAAACTCCATTGTTCATAGGCAGCTGTGCCGCCGGGACGCCTTCAGGATTACCGACAGAACGGTCAGTTAGTTAGTAGGGTACTACGAAAATGTGAGCCGGGACACGGCGGAAATGAATCTTTTGCCGGTGGACGCTCAGAGGGCGCAGTTCTATATTTGAACCTGCAGTTCTGTAATAGAAGCAAATTTGCCGGATGCCCGGCCTGTACTCCGGCAAGCCACCTAGGATGGAGACCATGACTCCCACCGCTGCAGCCCCGGCCGGAGCAGCGCCGGCGCAGGCGTCCCCGTCCCAGACGCTCTCACGGGGAATTCGCGCCCTCGAAATCCTCGCGGCGGCGCCCGCCCCGCTGAGCATCGCCGAACTCGCGGATGCCATGGGCGTGCACCGCTCGGTGGCTTACCGGATCCTGCGGACCCTTGAAGACCATTCGCTCCTGGTGCGGGATGACGCCGGGAAGGTCCAGCCCGGGCCGGGGCTTGCCGTCCTGGCCCGTGGTGTTTCGCGTAACCTTCAGACGGCTGCCCTTCCGGAGCTGACCCACCTGGCGAACACGCTGGACATGACGGCCTTTGTTGCGGTGTGGGACCACCAGGACTGCATCACTTTGGTCACGGTGGAACCGCGGCATTCGGGAGCCACTGTGGCGCAGCGCCCCGGGACGCGGCATCCGATCAATGCCGGGGCACCGGGCATCGCAATACAGTCCGCCCTTACGGAGGTGGAGTGGGACAGGCTGGGCACCGGTGTGCCCTACCGTCCGGAGGCCATTGAGGCACGGCGCCAAGGATATGCCGCCAGCCACGACGAAGTGATCGCCGGGGTCTCCTCCCTGGCAGCCCCTGTCCGGGTGCCGGGCGGGCGGCCGGCAGCGCTCGCCGTCGTCTATATCCGCTCCCCACATGGTCCGGAGACGGTAGGGGCCGCGCTCGCCGGGAGCGCCGCGCGCATCGAACAGCAGCTGGCCTAGCTGGTAGCCGGGCCTCGGTCGTACCGTTCCTGCCCGCGGCGGAGCACGGCGGCGGCCCAGGCTCCGAGCAGCGCCAGCATCAAGGCCGCGCCCACAGGCACCAGGAAAGCTGCATGGTAGCCGCCGGATTCCGCAAGATGGCCGCCGAGGGAGGAACCCAGGGCGGTGCCGGCCACGATGCCGCTGGCCAGCGCCGTCATGACGGTGCCCAGCCGGCCAGCGGGGGCGAGCACCCCGCCTGCGGCAAATACCGTGACCATCACCGGTCCAACGGGAAGCCCCAGGACCAGCAGCACCGCTACCATGCCGGCCAGCGACGACGGCACCAGCAACAGCACCGCCAGCGCCGCCATCAGTACGGCCGAAAGGACCCAGCGCCAGCCGAGGCTGAACCGGTGCGGCCAGTAGGCGACCGACAGCGCGGCAGCAGCGGAACTCAGCCCCATTACGGCGTACAGGAGCCCGGCGAGTTCCGAACCCGAGAAACCGGCGGAGAACGAGCTAAGGCCGGCCTGCGTCGCACCGAAGAACGTTCCCATGCAGACCATGGCAAGCACGGGCAGGGCCGCCGCCCGCGGGATCCTGTCGCCGCCTTGGCTTCCGCCGGCAGCGCGGGCTGCCTTGCCAGGCTGCCGTACCGCGTGCCGGGTGGGGTGGTTGGCGAAGGCGGGCACCAGGATGATGGTCATGGCGGCCGCCAGTGCCAGCGGCAGCCAGGGAGCAAGAAGGCTGGCCAGGATTCCCACCAGGGCGGGTCCCAACACAAACGTCACCTCATCGGCGGTGCTTTCGTAGGAAAGCGCCGTGTCCAGGTCGCGCCTGCTGCCGGGCGCCGGCACTTCGGACGTGAGGGCCATCCATCGTACCCGTGCCAGCGGGCCCACCTGGGGGCTGCTGGCACCGGCCGCGAACGAGGCGGCAAGGACGCCTGCATAAGATGTGCCGGCATCATCCAGGCCGGCTGTCGCAAGGACAAGGCCAATCACCGCGACGGTATTGAGGACGGCGGCGGCCAGCAGGACCGGCCGCTGCCCTTGTCTGTCGGCCAAGGCACCCAGAAGCGGTGCACCCATCGCCGAGCCGATGCCGACGGCACCGGCAGCAGTGCCGCCCAAGGCATAGGATCCGCTGACTGAAGTGACCATCGTGAGGGTGCCCACCGTGAGCATGGCAAGCGGCAGCCGGGCGAAGAGTCCAAGGGGAATGAAGCTGCGGCCGGCCAGGTGGGAAAGCCGGGCGAACCTGCCGGCCGGTGCCGTCTTTGCTGTTGCTTCGGCATCCGGGGCGTTGTCAGGTGCCGCAGTGCGAGGGGTGCTGGTGGAAGGGTTCGCTGGTGAAGTCAATGTCCGGGCCCGTTCGATCGTGCGCATCGTCCCTCCTCCCGATGCGCGCAACCCGGTAACTGAAAAATTATAGCGCGCCGGTGCAGCGCCGACTGCACCGGCAAACCCAACGCACGTCAGGCCGGCGGGAGGCAGGCCAGGTCAGGGCAGGGCATCGAGGGTCTCGGAAATCCGGAGCGTGGACCCGTTCCGCCCCTTCAGCACCTGGAGCTGGGTGCCAATGCGCTGCTTCATCTCACCTACATGGCTGACGAGTCCCACCACGCGCCCGCCGTCGCGCAGCCCCTCCAGGGCGTCCATGACCTGTTCCAGCGACTGCTCGTCCAGGCTGCCGAAACCTTCGTCGACGAACAGCGTCTCGATTTCCACACCGCCCGATTCCTGCTGCACCACGTCCGCCAGGCCCAGGGCCAGGGACAAGGAAGCCATGAAGGATTCGCCGCCGGACAGGGTTGAGGTGTCGCGGCGGTAACCCGTCCACTGGTCCACCACTTGAAGCCCCAGCCCAGACTTGGCGCCCCGGGCAGCCCTGGCATCCGTATGCTGCAGCAGGTAACGGCCGTCGCTCATGTCCACCAGCCTTTCCGACGCTGCCAGGGCCACCTGTTCCAGCCGTGCAGCGAGGACGTAACTGTTAAGGCTCATCCTGTACGTGTTGTCCCCCCGGCCGGCCGCGGCGTCGGCAAGACCCGCCAGCATGGCTGCACGTTCCGCCGGTTCAAGGGCAGCCCCCGCCATGGCTTCATACTCCGCCTTGATGGCGGTTAGGGACTCCAGGCACCGGCCCGCGAGGCCGGCGGAAAGGCGTGCCTCGCGGGCCTTGTGTCCTGCATCCACCGCCTCCGTTTGCAGGACCGCATAATGTTCCTCGTCCACGGTGTAGCCATCGGACTGTTCCCCAAGGGCACGGACAATGTCCTCCGATTCAAAGAGTTCGGAGACCCGCACGGCTTCATCCTGCCCCGCGCGCAATTCGCGCTCGAGCGCAGCTGCGTTGTCGGCGCTAAGCAGCTGGTCCCGGGCTTCATCCGCCGTGCTGAATCCTGCTCTGGGCAATGCCAGCTCCAGTTGTTCCCGGGCCTCCATGGCCTGGTCCTGCGCCTGCTCCAGCTGTGCCTGTGCTTCCACCGCCTTGCCGAGCACTGCCACCGCAGCCTCGAGCGCACGCAGCCGACGGGACAGGCTGCGGTGGCCGCTGCGCAGTCCGGCCAGGGCCGTGTCCAGTGCGCCGACCTCCTCAGCCAGGCCGGCCTGGGCGGCCGCAGCCCGGGCAAGTTCCGCTTCCCTGCCGGCCTTCAAAGCGGCCGTCTCTGCGATGTCCGCATTCAGGGCATCCAGCCGTGTCCGGACGGAGGCCAGTTCCGTAACGGCAGACTCAGCATCGGCTGCCGCAGCGCGTGCTTCCCCGGCCGCAGCAACTGCTTCCTCTTCCGGCATGTCCCCGCCCTGGCCGGCGAGGACCGCCACCTGCTCGTTGGCCCCTGCCAACTCCGCACCGAGGGCGGTACAGGCGGCGTCGGCCGCCTCATACAGTGCGTGGGCGTCCTCTTCCTCCTGGGCGAGAGAGGGACCGCCAGTGCCGGCCGCAGCTGGTGCGGGGTGTTCGACGCTGCCGCACACCGGGCAGGGGCAGTCCTGTTCGAGCTGGGCGGCAAGTTCCGCGGCGGCGTTGGCCAGCCGTTCCTCCCGGAGGTCCAGCCAGCGGCGTTTTGCCTCCAGCTGGTGTTCCCGCGCGGCGTCAAACTTCAGCTTGAGGGCGTCGCGGGCGAAGGCTGCGCCGGCATGCCGGCGGACCACATCCAGGAGCTCGGCGGCCGCTGCCGCCTCCTTCGCACGCAGTGCAGCGGTACCGGCGCGTAACTCCAGCGGTTCCACGTCCCGGGCCAGCGTGACCCGTTCGTCTTCGAGGGTTGCCACGCGTTGTGCGAGTTCGTCGATTCCTTCAGCCAGGCCCTGCCGCTTCCCTGACAGTGCACTGTGCCGTGTCCGAAGTCCCTGCAGCCTGTCCTCGTCCGGCAGCCTTGCCTCAACGACTGCCAGCAGGGACCGCAGGCGCCCCAGCTCCTCCCCTGCAACCCCGGATAACCCTTGTGCGGAGTCTTCCGCGGAATCGAGACGGACTCCTGCCAGTTCGGGTTCCTCAGCGGCTGCAAGGCGCAGCAGGGTAACCGACGACTCCGCCGCGTTGGCCGCCCTTCGCACTTTGGCCCCGGCGGCATCAACACCGGCCAGATGGGCCGCAAGGACCTCCGCCTGCCGGTGCCGGGCAATCCTTGCTGCAAGACTTTCCAGCTGTGGCGCTGCGGACTGCACTGCTGCCCGACGGGTGACGGCAGCCTCAAGGCGGCGCCGCCGCTCGCGCCGTCCGATTTCCTCTTCCACTGCCAGCGCCCGCTCCCTGGCACCGGTTTCGGCGGCCACTGCCAGGTCCGCCAGCTCGCGATGGCGTTCCCCGACGGCTGCCACCATCCATTCCAGCCGTGCAGCCGGGTTGTCGGCAGGCGGCGCCCCCTCATTCAGGCCAAGGGCTCCAGCCTCCGATTCCGCCCGGGCAGTGAGAAGCTCAAGCCGGCCGGTCAGCTCGGCAACGTTGTCCCGGGCCTCTGCAGCCTGCCGGGCAAGTTCGTGTTCCAGTGCTTCGAAACGCTGCGTGCCGAAGAGCTTTTGCAGGAGTTCCAGCCGGTCGGCGGCCTTGGAGCGCAGGAAGGCAGCAAAATCCCCCTGGGGCAGCATCACCACCCGCGTGAACTGTTCACGGTCCATACCCAACAGTGCCAGGATTTCGGCCCCGGCTTCGTCGTTCCGCGCCGATTTTTCCACCCATGCGCCGTCCACGAGTTCCCGGAGGAGCGTCTTGGCCTGCTGGGTGGTGAAGCCGTTCTTCCCGCGTGCACTTGGCTTATCCCAGGCCGGTGAGCGCGTCACTTCGAAGCGGCGCCCCTGCGCAGAAAACTCGCAAGTGACTGCCGGTTCCCGGCCCGGCTCGGCGTGGTCGCTGCGCAAGCGTTTCCCGTCCTGCCGGGCACCGGGAACGGAGCCGTACAAGGCGAAACAGATGGCGTCCAGGACGCTGGTCTTCCCGGCGCCGGTGGGACCATTCAAGAGGAACAGGCCATGGCCGCTCAACCGGTCGAAGTCGATGTCCTCGGTGCCCGCAAAGGGACCGAACGCGGAAATGCGCAGGTGGTGGATCCTCATCGCGAGGCCTCCAGGACACGGACGTTCTCGAGGGCGGAGGTCAAGGCCGCCTTTTCAGCGTCGTCGGGGACGCGGCCCCTCACATGTTCCAGGAATCCGCAGCATACCGAAAGGTCATCCGGTGCCTGGGCCAGCCTGCTGCTGTAGGTTGCGGCTGTGGCGGCAGTTCCGCCCTGGGGATCGAAGCCCAGCACCAGGGTATGCGGGAAGCGTGCGCGCAGCCGGTCCATGGCCCGGGCCGGGCGCTGGGCGTCCGTCAGGGTGACCTGGCAGTAGGCGGTTTCGGCCCACTCGTGGTCCGGCGAGTCCAGGAGTTCAGGGAGCGTACCCCGGAGGACGGCAAGGGCACGGGGTGCCTCCCACAGGATTTCTTCTACGCCTGTGACCCCGCCGGCATCAATGTCCACCAGCCAGGCGCCTTTGCGGTGCCCGGCCTCGGAGAAGGAATATGCCAGCGGTGATCCGGAATACCTGACCTCCGGCGACAGGGACTGCCGGCCGTGCAGGTGCCCGAGCGCCGTGTAGCTGAAGCCGTCGAACAGGTCCAGGGGCACGGCCCCTACGCCACCGATGCTGAGGTCCCGCTCGCTGTCCGAGCTGATGCCGCCGCTTGCGAAGGTGTGGGCCAGGACAACGGGGTGGACAACAGAAGACGCTGCGCGACGTTGGACGTCCTGCCGGATCAACTCCGTGGCCGCCCGGGTGACTTCGAAGTGGGTGGCATCCACTCCGAGCTGCGCGGCAACCAGTCTGGGTTCAAGCCACGGAATGCCGTAGATGGCCACTACTGCTTCCCGCCCTGCCGGATCTCCGTCCAGGGGCAGCAGCAAAGGCTCGGCAAGGCCCTCCACCCGCGTCCTGAGGTGCACTCCCCCGCGTTCCAGCAGCCTGGCGGCGAAGCCGAGGCGGATAGCAGAGTCATGGTTGCCGCTGGTGAGGACCACCCTGGCACCGGCGGACGTCAGCCGGACCAGGGCTTCGTCCAGGAGGTGCACCACATCGACGCCGGGCAGCGCGCGATCATATACGTCGCCGGCGATCAGGACCACATCAACCCGGTGCCGGGACACCGCATCGACGAGCTGGTCGACGAAGGCGCGCTGGGCATCCAGCATGCCCACGCCGTGGAAGGAACGGCCCAGATGCCAGTCCGAGGTGTGAAGTAACCGCATATTCCTAAGCTATCGGCCGCCACTGACAGTTTGCGTTACCGCGCCGCCGCGCCCGAATCAGCCCCTCTTGCCTTCAAAGAACTCCTGCGCTTCGCTGACATCGGCTGCACTGGCGGAACGGCTGCGCGCCGGCGAAGAATCGCGTGCCGGAGTGTCCCGCGCGGTAGGCTCCGCTGCTTCTGAACGCTCCTCCCGGGCGTCGCCGTCGGACGCGCCTTCCGGCTCTTCCGCTTCCGGTCCCGCAGCACCGGCGGGCGCTGGGCCGGCGGGCGCGAAGAGGCGGAACAGCAACCCCGCCACGGCTGCACCCGCCAGCGGTGCGGCAACGAAGACCCACAGCTGCGCAACGGCCCAGCCGGAGCTGAATATGGCGGAGGCGGCTGCCCTGGCAGGGTTGAACGGCAGATTGCCCACCGCGTGTCCCAGCTGAAGCAGGGCGGCGAAGGCAAGGCCCACGGCGATGGGCGCGGCCATCCCGGTGGACCGGCTGCGGGCGGCGGCTCCCAGGAACACTGCCACGATGATGGCCGCACCCAGGATCTCCAGCAGGAGCACGGCTGCCAGCGGCGCCTGGATGATTGAATGTTCGCCAAAGCCCGCCGTGACAGTGTCGAACGCGCTCCGGCTGTCGGCGATGCCGGGCAGGGTCCGCAGCACAGCGAACAGCGCGGACGCACCAACCACGGCGCCAACAACCTGGGCTGCCACGTAGGCGGCAGCCGCGCCGGGACGGATCCGCCCGGCCAGGAGGTGGCCCATGGTAATCGCAGGATTGAAGTGGCCGCCGGACACATGGCCAACCGCGAGCATCGCGGCGGTCACCGCCAGGCCGGCCGCAAGCGCAGCCGGCAAGGGGCTGGACTGCGGGATGCTGAACAGCGGCACACCGAGCCCGGCCACCGCAAGGAACAGGCTGCCGAACCCCTCGGCTGCCAGCCTGGGGAGCAGGCCGTGCCGGACAGATTCCGGACCGTCGGGCAGGTCGGAATGGCGGGAGTCAACGGGGGTGCTCATGGGAAACCTTCAGGTTGATGGCGTGCAGGTGCTGCCGACAGGCAACCAAAGCATTATTCCAGCAGATGCTGGAGGTTTGCTGGACAACGCCACCTGCGGGGCGGGCAGGTCCGGGGGGCGGAACGGTGCGGCGGCCACGGTAAATTTGCTGCATGAGCATCGAAACCGGTACAGCCGCGCCCACCCTGAAGTCACGCATCCACGGCTGCCTGCTCGGGGGCGCGCTGGGCGATTCCCTCGGCTATGCGGTGGAGTTTGACGGCATCGATGAGATCCGGCGCCGGTTCGGCCCAGCAGGCCTGACGGGATTTGCCCAGCTGTCCGGCAGCCACTTCTCGGATGATACGCAGATGACGCTCTACACCGTGGACGGACTGGTGGAAGCCCTGGAGTGGGCCAACTCCGGCGTTGGGGCCGACGTCAACGCGTGCCTGTGGCTCGCGTACCTGCGCTGGTTGGCGACGCAGGGCGAGGTTGCGGACGCTTCCGCACCGGTCCCCCAGCCGCGGTGGATCGACGGCAACAGTGTGCTCCACGAGCGCCGCAATCCGGGGAAGGCCTGCATCTCGGGCCTGGCCACGGGCGAGATGGGCACCGCCGCGCGTCCCGTCAACCCGCACTCCAAGGGATGCGGGACGGTGATGCGGTCTGCCCCATTCGGGCTGGTCCCGCATATTACTCCCGACGCCGTCTACAAGCTGAGCGCCGACGCCGCCTCCCTGACCCACGGCCACCCCTCCGCCCGGCAGTCCGCCGGTATCTTCAGCCTGCTGATCCACAGGCTGGTCTCCGGAGAAGGACTACGGGAGGCGGCCGCCGGCGTGACGGCCCATGCCGCCACCCTTACAGACGTTGCACCGGAACTTCCGGAACGGCTGCATGCAGCCCTCCGGCTGGCGGACAAGGGCCCGGTGCCGCCGGAGGAACTGGTGCAGGCACTCGGGGAAGGCCGGGTAGCAGAGGAAGCGCTCGCCGTCGCACTGTACGCGGTACTCGCCACCCTCCGGGATGGCGCCGCAACGGAAGGCCCCGCCGGGCATTTCCGGGCCGCCGTAGCGCTTGCTGTCAACCACAGCGGGGACAGCGACTCCACCGGCTCGGTTGCAGGCAACATCCTGGGGGCCTTTTACGGTGCGGACTGCCTGCCCGCTGACTGGCTGGAGGCGCTGGAAGCCCCTGACGTAATCCGTGCCATGGCGGACAGCATGGTGGCGGTGACAACCGGCGAAGGCTAGGCGGTTGCGGGTTCGGCGAATCCGCCCACCATCTGCAGGAATTCGCCTTCGGACAGCACCTCAATCATCTGGCCCCGCTCATGCAGTTCCAGCACCCGGCGCGCCTTGCCGGTCAGCCTGCCCGAGCGCAGGTCGGATGCCACAAACCCGTCGCCCACCACGAGGACCGTGGTCCGTCCGGTGACCCGGCTTTCGGTGCGCGCCCCCACCCCGGCGGAGCGCACCTTGGCCTCCGGACGTCCGATGGATAACTGGCCCGTGAAAACAACCGTCTGCCCGTACAGCGGGTGGCCCGGCTCGGCCTCGGGGTTGGGCTCCGGGTTGATGCCCTCCTCCGGCCACCCCGACTGGAAGGGACGGGCCAGCGCTGCGCCGTTGCTGATTGCCCCGATGGTCGAACCGGTGCCGACGGCGGCGAGGCTGGGCTTGGAGAGTCCGTCCACGGCGGGGTCGAACGCCTGCTGCCGCGCCATCACCAGGCCCAGCGAAAGATAGAGCTCGGCGAGGCTGTTCGCATTGTTCCGGCGGGCAATGTCGATCAGGATCCCGGCACACGCCCGGGCGTCCGCGGCGGCGTCGTGGTGTTTGTCCAGCGGCACGCCGGCCTCCTCCGCGGCGAACGGCAGGGAGTTCGACACCAGCGAATAGCACCGCCGGGACAACATCACGGTGCAGACATAGTCATAAGCCGGGCCGGGCAGGCCGGACACTTCCAGGGCGGAGCGGATCACGCCAAGGTCAAAGGCGGCGTTGTGCGCCGCCAGCACGTCGTCTCCAATGAAGGCCCCGATCTCGGCGAAGAGGTCACCGAAACGGGGCCTGCCCGCGACGTCTGCAGCGGTGATGCCGTGGATCCGGACGTTGTGGTAGTCGAAATGGTCGTGGTTGCGCGGCGGCCGCATCAACCAGGAGGCCTCCGCCACGATCCGTCCGCCCCGGACCTTCGTGAGGCCGACGGAGCAGGGTGAGCCCCGAAAACCGTTCGCCGTCTCGAAGTCGATCGCAGTAAAGTCCAAACCCACGGCCCCCACCTTACCGCCGGAAGCCCGGCAGACCCGTCAAGTACCCTTGAGTGGTGAACTTTCCTGTGATGAACGACCTCGCCGTGTCCCTGCTGGGCGGGGCAGGACCGGTCCAGCCGCAGCTGGCCTCCTTCCTGCCCGACTGGCTGAACCCCCAGGTCTTCCTGGCCGACCCCGCTTTGGCCCCGTGGGTGGTCCTGCTTGTCTGCGGCATCGTCTTCGCGGAAACCGGCCTTCTTGTGGGGTTCTTCCTGCCGGGTGACTCCATGCTGTTTACCGCCGGCCTGCTGGTGGCCACGGACACCATCAAGTTCAATGTGTGGCTGTTCGCCCTGCTGATTGTGATTTCGGCCATCATCGGAAACCAGACGGGCTACTTCATCGGCTCCAAGGCCGGGCCGGCAATCTTCAACAAGCCGGAGTCGCGGCTTTTCAAGCGTGAGAATGTGGAAAACGCCCACGCCTTTTTTGAGAAGCACGGCGGCAAGGCCCTGATCCTGGCCCGCTTCGTCCCGATCATCCGGACCTTCGTTCCGGTCATCGTGGGCGTGGCGCAGATGAGCCGGAAAAAGTTCTTCCTCTACAACGTCATCGGCGCGGTCCTCTGGGGCGGCGGCGTAACCCTGCTGGGCTACCTCCTCGGCGACCGTATCCCGTGGGTGCGTGACAACCTGGACATCATTTTCATCGTCATCGTCCTGGTTTCGGTCCTGCCGATCGGTATCGAGATCCTGCGCGGCATCTCGGCGAAGCGCCAGGCGGCCGCTTACGGGACGGACCCCGTGGACGAGTTCATCGAGGAACACGCTCCCGAGGACGAGCAGAAGACACCCCCCGTACCCTAGGCGGAAGCCGGCAACGGCAACATGCAGAAAAGGTGCGCTCCCGCTGCGGCGGGAGCGCACCTTTTGCCCTTAACGCTTCAGGAATCCTGCAGGGCCTCCACGATGGATGGCAGGAGTGCACGGAACGCCTTGCCCCGGTGGCTGATGGCGTTCTTCTCCTCGGACGACAGCTCTGCGCAGCTGCGCTCTTCCCCCGCCGGCTGCAGCACCGGATCGTAGCCGAAGCCGCCTGTGCCGCGCGGTTCCCGCAACAGGGTGCCCTCCAGTTGACCGTATTCCACCACTTCGCGTCCCGTACTGCCGTCAGCTGCGGGGACAGCCAGCGCCGCCGCGCAGACGAACGCCGCTCCGCGGTGGTGGTCCGGGACGTCCGAGAGCTGGTTCAACAGGAGCGCGAGGTTGGCCTGGTCATCACCGTGGCGGCCGGACCAGCGGGCGGAAAAGATGCCGGGAGCCCCGCCCATCACGTCGACGGCGAGTCCCGAGTCGTCCGCGATCGCCACCAGTCCTGTGGCCTCGGCAACGGCGCGCGCCTTCAGCAGGGAGTTCTCGGCGAACGTCACGCCGGTTTCGACGACGTCGGGGGCACCTGCCGCTGCTGCGTCCACCACCTGCGTGTCGACGTCGAGCCCGGGCACCTGTCCACGCAGGAGCTCGCGGAGCTCACGGAGTTTTCCCTTGTTGTGCGTGGCGAGGACAAGGCGGGGCCCGTCCGTGCTCACAGGGTGTCCGCCAGGGTCTCGCGCTGGATGGCCGCAAGCTGGGTGGTGCCCAGCAGGGCAAGGTCAAGGAGCGCGTCCAGTTCGGCACGGTCGAACGGTGCGCCCTCGGCGGTGCCCTGCACTTCGACGAACTTCCCGGAGCCGGTGACCACCACGTTCATGTCCGTTTCCGCCCGCACGTCCTCCACATAGGGCAGGTCCAGCATGGGAACTCCGTCGATGATTCCCACCGACACTGCCGCGATGGTGTCTATCAGCGGCTGCGCGTTCCTTGCAATGAGCTTGTTGTCCCGGGCAAAGCGGATGGAATCGGCAAGGGCCACGTAGGCGCCGGTGATGGCAGCGGTGCGGGTCCCGCCGTCCGCCTGCAGGACGTCGCAGTCCAGCACGATGGTGTTCTCGCCCAGCGCCTTGGTGTCGATGATTGAGCGCAGGGACCGGCCGATCAGGCGGGAGATTTCATGGGTGCGGCCGCCGATCTTGCCTTTGACGGATTCCCGGTCCGAACGGGTATTCGTGGCCCGGGGCAGCATGGCGTATTCGGCGGTAACCCAGCCGCGCCCCTCGCCCTTCAGCCACCGGGGAACGCCCTCGGTCAGCGAGGCGGTGCAGAGGACCCTGGTGTTGCCGAACTCGATCAGTGCCGAACCCTCGGCCTGGTTGGACCATCCCCGGGTGATGCTGATGGGCCGGAGCTGGTCCGGGGCACGGCCGTCGGCGCGCACGATTGGCACTGCAGTTGCTTCAGAAGTCATGCCTTTAGCTTATCCACTGCGGACGCGGCCGGCGGCTGCCGGCCCCGGTCTCCGGCCAGGCCGGGGCGGGCAGCCTCAGATGGTGTAATGCACTCCGGCGACCGCCACCGCCACGTCCCCGCCGAAGGCCGGGCGCGCTTCCGCCATGACCGTCGTCTGGGACGTCCAGACTGGGATGTGGGTGAGGAGCAGCCGCCGGGCACCTGCCGCCGCCGCCGCCTCCCCGGCGCGTTTGCCGGTCAGGTGCACATCCTTGATGTCGTTGTCCCGGCCTTCCTCGAACGCCGCCTCGCACAGGAACAGGTCGGCGTCCTTGGCAGCCTCTTCCAGGCCGGGGCAGGAATCGGTATCGCCGGAGTAGGTCAGGGTGCGCGAAAGCCGGTTCCCATCCTTGTCCGGTTCCACCACTTCCACGCGGAGGGCGTAGGCCTCCTCGATGGGATGGTTCACGGCGAAGGGCGTGACGGTGAAGGGACCCACCGTTACGGGTTCCCGCTCGGCCCAGTTGGTGAAGTCAAATTCCTCATGCATGCCGGGGTCGAGTTCCAGGCCGTAGGCAGTGGCCATCCGGTCTGCAGTGGCGGCAGGCCCCCAAACAGGGATCCGGCCGCGGCCCCAGCCGCCCGGCTTCCAGCGGATGGCGACGTGCAGGCCGCACAGGTCCATGCAGTGGTCCGGGTGCAGGTGCGTGAGGAATATCGCGTCGATGTCCTCAAGGTCCGTGTACCGCTGGATGGCGCCCAGCGCACCGCTGCCCAGGTCCATCACGACTTTCCAGGTCCGCTTCCCGTCGTTCGCGGTCAGGAGGTAGCACGACGCGGGCGATCCGGGGCCGGGGAACGAGCCGGTGCAGCCTACGATGGTCAGCTTCACAGGGCGGAACCTCCCGCCCGTCCGGCGGCGAGGCCGCTGTCCGGAAGCGCGCTACCCACGAAGTTGGAGATCCGGGGACGGCTGCGGGCGCTTTGCGCGGCGGCGATCATCTCCGGGGTGATGCGCGCCAGGCTGCCCGTGGGGTACTGCGCGGCCACATGGTCCACGTGCCGGACGGACAGGACCTCCGGGCCCAGGAACCTCCTGGCAAGCGCCTCGAACTGGGCGGCGTCGCCCGTTGCCACGAAGTGGTGTTCCGGCGGGGTGGCGGCAGTGCGCTGCAACTGGTGCATGGCCAGGGCGCGGTACACGTCCTTGGCCGTTTCCTCGGCGCTGGAAACGAGCGTGACGTCGGCTCCCATCACGTAGGAGATCACGCCTGTGAGCAGGGGATAGTGAGTGCAGCCGAGCACCACAGTGTCCACCTGGGCGGCCTTCAGCGGAGCCAGGTATTCCTCGGCGACGGCCAGCAGGGCGGGACCGGTCGTGATGCCCGCTTCCACGTAGCTGACGAACTCAGGGCAGGCAACCGACGTGATGGACAGGTCGGGCGCCGCGGCGAACGTGTCCTCGTAGGCGCGGGATCCGATGGTGGCGGAGGTGCCGATGACACCAACCCGCCCGGTGCGGGTGGCGGCCACGGCCCGGCGGACGGCAGGCTGGATCACTTCGATGACCGGAATGCCGTACTTGGCGGTGTACCGTTCGCGGGCGTCCCGCAGCACGGCGGCCGAAGCCGAGTTGCAGGCGATGGTCAGCAGCTTGACGCCGGAGTCCACCAGTTCGTCCATAACGCCCAGGGCGTTGGCGCGGACTTCCGCGATGGGCAGCGGCCCGTACGGGCCATGGGCGGTGTCCCCCACATAGAGGATGGCTTCATTGGGAAGCTGGTCGATGATGGAGCGGGCCACGGTGAGGCCCCCCACGCCGGAATCGAAAACGCCGATGGGGCGTGCTTCCAGGGCGGCGGCCTGAAGGTCGTCCGGTTCGGATACCTGTTCAGCTGCGGCTGCCGGATCCATGCTCGAGGCTGTTGTCATGATTATTCGAGGATAGGTGGTCGCCGATGCGTCAGCCATCATCTTGTGGCCTGTGACTCATGTCTAATTTGTCACAGGAACCGCAGGTAGGGCGGCGCACAGAGCTCAACGGCGCGTTTCCAGTGACTGCAGCATGGCCTGCACCAAGGACTCCTGCAGCCATGTGGCGAAGTTGTAGACCAAAGCAAGGTAGCTCTCCACGTCCTCCGCCTGGGACCAGTCCTGCATGAGGTGGACGTGCTCGGCGTCCTCCTCGTCCCGGATGTCCAGCCGCTCGGCGAGGACCAGGCGGACGTCGTTCAGCGCCATGGACCAGTGCTTCGCCCCTTCCGGCGTCAGCACAATCTCGTCCTTGTCCAGGTCGAGCGCGGCCGCGCGCAGCGCGCCGATCTTCGTTTCCCGCAGCGAGCGCTCGGTGAGCTGGCGGAACTCAAGTGACGCGGCGCCGTCGTCCTTGACAACGTTGGGCAGCAGCCGCCGGACCGCACGGTCCGTAGGCTCGGCGACGTCCATGTCCAGGCCGATGAGCGCGGCCAGGGGGTCCTGGCCGCTGCGCTCCTCGGGCTGGAGCATGGAGATGACGTCGTCGATCAGGCTGCGCAGGAGTTCCCGCTCGGCAGGTTCCAGGTACCCGGTAATGCCTTTGAATCCGTATTTGAACGCCTTAGCCACGTTTCCCCTTGCCCTGGCCCGGTCCGCCTGACTTTCCTGAATTGCCGCCGGGACCGCCGCTTGCTTTTTCCACCGTGGCCCAGAGGCCAAAGCCGTGCATCGCAACCGCATGGCGTTCCACCTGCTCCTTGCTGCCGTGGGCAACGATGGAACGGCCCTTCTTGTGGACCTCCATCATGAGCTTGTTCGCCTTGCTCTCGGAGTAGCCGAAATAGCTTTGGAACACGTAGCTGACGTAGCTCATCAGGTTGACGGGATCGTTCCAGATCACCAGGTTCCAGGGGATGTCCGGAGCGGTGAGGGAGTCGGTGGCCTCCTCCGTTCCGGTCCGGGTGCCCTCCTGTGTATCAGGGCCGAGCGCAACGCTTAAGGTCATCTGTCCATTCTATGGGGAGGATGGGCCCACACCGGCGAGGGTCCCGCGGCGAAGCGAAGCAAGACGTGGGAGCCGGTGGATGGGCCCACACCGGCGAGGGTCCCGCGGCGAAGCGAAGCAAGACGTGGGAGCCGGTGGATGGGCCCACACCGGCGAGGGTCCCGCGGCGAAGCGAAGCAAGACGTGGGAGCCGGTGGGGACTAGAGTGACTTTCGTGAGTACCACTGCCGGCTGGGAGCATCCCCGCACGTCCTTCTACACAGACCACTACGAGCTGACCATGCTGCAGGCGTCACTCCATTCGGGCGCGGCACACCGCAAGTCGGTCTTCGAGGCGTTCGCGAGGCGGCTCCCCGACGGCCGGCGGTACGGGATTGTTGCCGGGACAGGCCGGCTCCTGGAAGGCATAGCAAACTTCCGGTTCGGCGACGCGGAACTGGACTTCCTGCAACGGACCCGCGTGGTCAACGACCAGACGCTGGAATACCTTGCCAACTACCGCTTCTCCGGTGACATCTGGGGATACGCCGAGGGCGAGGCCTACTTCCCCAACTCCCCTATCCTGATTGTCGAGGGCACGTTCGCAGAGGCCTGCATGCTGGAGACGTACCTGCTGTCAGTGTTGAACCACGACAGCGCCATCGCCTCCGCAGCATCCCGGATGGTCAGCGCCGCGCACGGCCGGCCCTGCATTGAAATGGGCTCCCGCCGCACCCATGAAGAAGCCGCCGCGTCCGCAGCCCGCGCCGCCGTCATCGCCGGGTTTGACAGCACCTCCAACCTCGAAGCGGGGATCCGCTACGGCATCAAGACCGTCGGCACCGCTGCCCACTCCTTCACGCTGTTGCACGACACCGAGCAGGATGCCTTCGAGGCGCAGATCGCTGCGCTCGGCGAGGGCACGTCCCTCCTGGTGGATACGTACGACGTCGAAGCGGCCGTGCGGACGGCCGTGGACCTGGCGGGTCCCCGGCTGGGCGCCGTCCGGCTGGATTCGGGCGACCTCGTGGACCAGGCCCAGTGGGTGCGCAGGCTCCTGGATGACCTGGGCAACGAAAACACCAAGATCGTGGTCACCTCGGACCTGGACGAGTACGCCATTGCCGCCCTGCAGTCCGCGCCCGTGGACTCCTACGGCGTGGGCACCTCACTGGTGACGGGTTCCGGTGCGCCCACGGCGAGCATGGTCTACAAGCTGGTGAGCCGTACGGACGATGACGGGAACTTCGTGTCCGTGGCCAAGGCCGCCAAGAACAAGGCCAGTGTGGGCGGACGCAAATACGCGCTGCGGAAACTGGACGGGCACGGCATTGCCACAGCGGAAGTTGTTGGCGTGGGGCACCGGCCGGAGGACGACGGCAACGACCGGCCGCTACTGCACCAGTTCATGAAGAACGGTGAGCTGATGCCGGGGTGGACGGGGCACGAAGGCGTGCTCCGGGCCCGCCAGCGCCACGCGGACTCGATGGCCGAACTGCCGCCGGTGGTCAATCGCCTCCAGCGCGGTGAGGCCGCCATTCCCACCATCTACGAGGAGTACTGATGTCGCGTGCCCTGATCATCGTCGATGTCCAGAACGATTTTTGCGAGGGCGGTTCCCTTGCCGTAAAAGGCGGCGCGCACGTTGCCGGCGCCATCAGCGATTACGTGGATGCCCACCACAACGAATTCGACCACGTCGTGGCCACGCAGGACTGGCATATTGATCCGGGCGACCACTTCTCGGACACCCCGGATTTCAAGGACAGCTGGCCGCCGCACTGCGTGGCCGGCAGCCGCGGCGCCGAACTGCATCCGGACCTGGATACCGAGTACATCCAGGCGTACTTCCAGAAGGGGCAGTACGCCGCCGCCTACTCCGGCTTTGAAGGGCTCCTGGCTCCGGAGGACGCCGTTCCCACCGGCGAGCGGCAGCCCGGCGACGCCGGCCGCTTCGCGCCGGACGAGGACGCCATTGGCCTGGATGACTGGCTGCAGAGCCACGACGTCGAGGATGTTGTGGTGGTGGGAATCGCCACGGACTACTGCGTGATGGCCACATCCCTGGATGCGGTGCAGGCAGGCTACTCGGTCACGGTGATCAGGTCCCTGACGGCCGGCATTGCCGAAGACCTGGAAGAGGCAGTAGCCGAAATGGAACTCGGCGGAGTTGACGTAGCCTAGGCAGTATTCCGCGCAGTGGCCGGGCCTGGATCACCGGGGCCCGGCCATCCGCGTTAGATCAGCCGCTAGGTGCGGCCGATGAACCAGTCCTGCAGCTTCCGCAGCCGCGCCTGCAGCTGTTCCTCGTTTGCCTGCGCCACGGCGGGGCCGCCGCACACCGACCGCAGCTTGGTGTGCACCACGCCGTGGGGAGTCCCGGTCCGCGCGGCCCAGGCAGCAACGTTCTTGGCCAGCTCGTTCCGCAGGTCCATCAGCATCCGGTGATCCGGAACGGCCGGGGCGGAACTCCCGGCGGCAGCCGGGGCCTTGCGGTTCTTCCGGCTCAGCTGCTCGTGCTGGCGCTGGCGCAGCAGGGTGCCCACCTGCTCCGCATCCAGCAGCCCGGGGATGCCCAGGAAGTCCATCTCGTCGTCGGATCCCACCTCGCCGCCGGTGCCGAACTCGCCGCCGTCAAACAGCACGCGGTCAAACGAAGCCTGCGAATCGAGCGCCTCGAACTTGCCCTTGGTAAGGCTGTCGGAGGCCTTGTCCTCGCGGTTGGCCTCCGCCATCAGCGAGTCCTCTGGGTTGAAGAGTCCGTCGCCGTCTTCCTTCTCCGGCCGGTCCAGGGCGTGGTCGCGTTCGGCCTCCATGGAGTTGGCGAGCGCCATCAGCTGCGGCACGGAGGGCAGGAAGACCGATGCGGTCTCACCCCTCTTGCGGGCACGCACAAAACGGCCCACGGCCTGGGCGAAGAACAGCGGGGTGGACGTGGACGTGGCATACACGCCGACCGAAAGCCGCGGAACGTCAACGCCTTCGGACACCATGCGAACGGCAACCATCCAGCGCGAGTCCCCGGCCGAAAACTCCTCGATCTTGCTCGAGGCTTTGGCGTCATCGGAGAGGATGACGGTGGGTGATTGGCCGGTGATCTTCTTGAGCTGCCCGGCGTATGCCCGGGCGTCCTCATGATCGGTGGCGATGACCAGGCCACCGGCGTCGGGCACCGTGCGGCGCACTTCGCTGAGCCGCTTGTCCGCCCCGGCCAGGACAGCGGGTATCCACTCGCCGGCGGGA
The DNA here is from genome assembly GCF_046605375.1 of Arthrobacter sp. MPF02. Classification (GTDB taxonomy): domain Bacteria; phylum Actinomycetota; class Actinomycetes; order Actinomycetales; family Micrococcaceae; genus Arthrobacter. The sequence continues at coordinate 2,311,283 of NZ_CP176772.1, forward strand.
TTGAGCGCGGTCCGCCAGGCGTGCGACGTGATGTCCTTGGTGACCGCGGCCTCGCCCAGGGACGCCGCCATCTCCTCCCCCGCGCTGGTCCGCCAGCGCATCTGTCCCGAATAGGCCATGAACATCACCGGCCGGACCACGTGGTCCCGCAGGGCGTTCCCGTAGCCGTAGGTGTAATCGGCTTTTGAGCGCCGGATGCCGTCCCGGTCCTCCACGTACTCCACGAACGGGATGGGCGAGGTATCGGAACGGAAAGGCGTCCCGGTCAGGGCCAGCCGCCGGACTGCAGGGTCAAACGCCTCCCGCAGGCCATCACCCCAGGACAGCGCCTCCCCGCCGTGGTGGATCTCGTCGAGGATCACCAGCGTGCGGGCAGCCTCCGTTTTGGCCCGGTGCAGCAGCGGCTTGCTGGCCACCTGTGCGTAGGTGACAGCCACGCCGATGAACCCGCGGCCGTGCTGGCCGTCAGAGTTCTTGAAGTTGGGGTTGATGGCGATGCCAACCCGGGCCGCCGCGTCCGCCCACTGCCGTTTCAGGTGGTCCGTGGGCGCCACAATGGTCACCCGGTTGACGGCACCCGAATCTATGAGGGTGGAGGCGATCCGGAGCGCGAATGTCGTCTTGCCGGCACCCGGGGTTGCTACCGCGAGGAAGTCCCGCGGGCTGTTGCGCATGTAAAGGTCAAGGGCTTCCTGCTGCCAGGCACGGAGTTTCGGGGCGGTTCCCCAGGCTGCACGTTCCGGGTAGGCCGGAGGCAGGGTGGGGCCGCCAAAAAGCGTCTCCGTCACTACTTGTTGTTGCCCGGGTTTCCTCCGGAGCCCTTGCCGCCGTCGCCACCCGGACGGAGGCCCTCATAGACTTCCTTGCAGGTGGGGCACACGGGGAACTTCTTCGGGTCCCGGCCGGGCGTCCAGACCTTGCCGCACAGCGCAATGACGGGCTCGCCGGTCATCGCAGACTCCATGATCTTTTCCTTGCGCACGTAGTGTGCAAAGCGCTCCCGGTCGCCCGGTTCCAGCTCCTCGCGCAGTTCTTCGCGCTCAATGGTGGCTGTGGACGTTCCAGCCCCGGAAAGCTCGCGCATCGGGTCGTTTTCGAGAGGGTCCGTCATGCTAGTCATGCCCACCATCTTAGCCGTTCCGCCGGCGGGACGTCCGACGGCGGCGCGTGCGTGCCGCTGCCCGTCGCCGCCCGCCGGCTGGCATTTTTTCGGCAGCGCTTCCGCTGTTGCCGGCGCTAGATGCCCTGCCATGCGGGTTTGTTGTCGTAGGTGTGGCGGTAGAAATCCGCGAGCTTCAGGGCAGACGCCGCCGCCTCGTCCAGCAGGACCGTGGCGTGCGGGTGGAACTGCAGGATGGACGCTGGGCAGATCGCCGCGACGGGGCCTTCCACGAACTCGCGTACCGCCTGCGCCTTCTGCGCCCCGGTCGCGAGCAGGATCACATGCCGGGCTTCCATGATGGTGCCCAGTCCCTGGGTGATGACGTGGTGCGGGACCTCGACCAGGCTGCTGAAGAAGCGGGCATTGTCCCGCCGGGTCTGTTCGATCAGGCTTTTGATGCGGGTGCGCGAGGCGAAGGAGGACCCGGGTTCATTGAAGGCGATGTGCCCGGCGGTGCCCACCCCCAGGAGTTGCAGGTCGATTCCGCCGGCCGCTGCAATGGCGTCCTCGTAGGTTTGGCACGCCGCGGGGATATCCCGGGCGGCGCCGTCGGGACCATGGACATTGCCGGGTGCGATGTTCACCCTGTCCGTAAATTCCCGCCTGATGACTTCACGGTAGGACTCCGGGTGCCCCGCGGGCAGGCCCACGTACTCGTCGAGGGTGAAAGCGGAAGCCCTGCTGAAGTCCAGGCCGCCGGTGTGGCGGTCCGCCAGTTCGTTGTAGACAGGCAACGGTGAGGATCCCGTGGCAAGGCCCAGCACCGCGTCCGGTTTCCGCCGGAGCAGGTCCTCGACGGCGTCCGCTGCCAGCTTTCCGATCTGCCTGCTGCCGCCGAGGATAACCACTTCCATGCTGTTCCTTCCTGCCGTACGCCGGTCAGCGGTTGACGGCCACCTGGGCCAGCAGTTCCGGACCGCGTGCATCAAGCCATTTCCCGCCCAGCCTAACGCCGGCCACAAACAGCACAAGCCCCAGCACCGGTCCCGCCGCGAGGTTGATCCAACCAAAGAGGCTGTCCCCCGTCACCAGCTGGGCGATGACCAATGCGGCCTCGGGCAGGACCAGCACCAGCAGGACCAGCATCCCGCCGAACTGCACCGCGAGGGTCTGTCCCACATTGCCCGGCGGCTTCTTGAAGGGACTGTCGCCGGGCAGCGGCACCGCCACCGTGTACCGGGCGGAGACCACGGAGGCGAGACCCAGGCCGGTGAAGAGGATTCCCAGGCTCAGGCCGAGCTGGCCCGGCAGCCCGGTCCAGTCTTCGGTGAACGCAGAGTAGCCCACGGCGAACACCACCACCACGGGGAGTGCGAACGCCAGGCAGGCCAGGGCGCGGCCCAACCGGTCCGCCACGCCGCTGACACCCGTTGCAAGATGGAGGGCAAAAGCCGTGTTGTCGTAGGAGACATCCGCCGAGATGGACCAGGCGATGATGAAAGCGGAGACCGGCGCCAGGAAGGCGAGGCTGAAGTAGTCGCCCGTCTGGGCGCCCTGGAAAACCAGCACAACGGGCAGCAGCGGGATAACCACAAGCGATCCCGAATAACGCGGGTCACGGAACCAGTAGGTGAGGGACCTGGCCATGACGGCACCTGCCGGCACCACCGGAAGCAACCCCAGCAGGCCCAGCCGGCTGCCCTTCCGCTTGCTGCTGCCGGCATACGGCGGAGTGACGAGGGCCCGTTGCAGCAGGAGCTTCCACAACCATGCCAGGACGGCAATGGTGGCACAGGACATCAGGAGCTTGAGGCCGGCAGGACCAGGCTCCCCTGCATGAAGGTCACCGGCCAGGGCCCACGGAGCGCCAAGCGGCGTCCAGGACAGGGCCCGGGCGAAATCCGGCAGGAAGGCCGTGGAGTCCGAAATCCCCTGGCCCACACCGGCGATGATCGGCCCAAGGAGGACCAGCGGGACCATGAAGGCAACGGCACTGATGTCCTTGAAGCGGCGGGAGGATGCCAGGCTTGCGGTGGCCGTGGTGACTACTTTGGCAGCCACCACACAGGTCAGGACGCCCAGCACAGCCCCAGCCAGGGCACCCAGCACCGGCAGCACGCCGCGGGACCAGGTGACCACTGTGGACAGGGCCACCAGTGTTGTGGCGAGGCCCGGAACGCCGATCAGTCCACCCAGGGCCAACCCCGCCAGCATTTGATTCATGGGAATGGCGAACGTGGTGAAGCGGGCCGGGTCCAGGGTCATGTCCGTGGCTGACGCCACCACCGGAACCACTGCCCAACCCAGGACTGCGGCGGAACCGCCCAGGACCACCGCAGTCTGGGCAAGTGCGGGGTCGGCGGTGCGCAGCAGGACCAGCGCCACTATCAGGGTGCCCACGAGCCCCAGCGCGTAGAGTCCCGCGATCGCAAGCCCCACCAACTGCCACGGGCTGCGGCGGAGGCCGTTGCGGAGCAGGGTCAGTTTCAGCCTTAGAAGGTGCGCAACCATTCCAGCCCTTCCGTACGGCTGCGGCCGCCCACGAGCTGGACAAAGCGGTCCTCGAGCGACGCGCCGGCCCGGACCTCGTCAACGGTTCCGGCAGCGAGCAGGCGGCCGCCGGCCACCACGGCCACGTGGTCGCACATGCGCTGGACCAGGTCCATCACGTGGCTGGAGACGATCACTGTGCCGCCGGACGCCACATAGCTGTCAAGGATGGAACGGATATTCGCCGCCGATACCGGGTCCACCGCCTCAAAGGGCTCATCCAGAACGAGGAGCCGGGGCGCGTGGATCAGGGCAGTGGCAAGTGCGATCTTCTTGGTCATGCCCGCGGAGTAGTCCACCACCAGTGTCCCGGCGTCCCGTGCCAGGTCCATGGCCTCCAGCAGCTCGCCCACCCGGGATGCCACCACGCCCCTGTCCATGCCGCGCAGCAGGCCGGCGTACGTGATGAGCTGCTCTCCGGTAAGCCGGTCGAAAAGCTTAACGCCGTCGGGGAGGATGCCCATCAGTTTCTTGGCAGCCAGCGGTTCCGCCCAGACGTCGACGCCGTGGACCACGGCCGTCCCGAAGTCCGGGCGCAGGAGTCCGGTTGCCATGGACAACGTGGTGGTCTTGCCCGCGCCGTTGGGCCCGACGATCCCGAAGAAGGAGCCGGGAGGGACATCCAGGCTGATGCCGTCCACCGCGATCTTCTCGCCGAAGCGCTTGGCAAGACCGCGGATGGACAAGGCAGGAATGGTTCCGGTGGCGGGTGCACCGGGTGCCGGCACATGCAGTGCCGGGCCGGCCGGATCGGGTTGCGGGGCAGTCATGAAGCCAGACTAGTCCCAGCCGCCCGCCTCCGGGGTCCTCCCGAAGGAGTAGCAAGAAGGGCGTACGCGGGCACGCTTCCCCACACTGCGGCCCCGGGCGCCTAGCGCGTCTTCCGGATACGGATGGGCCCTTTGGCGGATTCCGGATCCACCACGGAACCGCGCTGGGTTATTTCCACCTCGCCGGCATTGACCAGTCTGCGGGCTGCCTGCCGCACCGGCTCCATGAGGTGGCGCCAGTGCTCCCCGCCCAGGGCACGGGCGGCGTCGGACGGGCAGATCGTGGCGGAGACTGCCCTTGCAGCCAGCAGCTCCATGATCTTTGCTTCCAGCTCCTGCCCGGTGGGGTCGCTTCGCCCGGTGCCGTGGCTGCCGGTGCCGTCGTCCATGAAGGCCACCCGGTCAGAAGGCCCGCCGGGGCAGGGCGCGCTCATACTGCGGGACCCAGCCGATGTCATGGCCGAGCTCGAAAGCCGCCCGGAGCCACCAGTGCGGATCGCGGAGCGCAGCCCTGGCAATCAGGACGGCGTCGGCCTGGCCGGTGGCCACGGCATGCTCCGCCTGCCCTGCAGAAGTCAGGAGACCCACCGTTCCGGTGGGAATGCCCGCCTCCTTCCGGATGGCAGCGGAGAATCCCGTCTGGTAGCCGGGCCCGGGGGTAATCCGCTGGTGCGCCACTGCTCCCCCGCTGGACACATCGATCAGGTCCACGCCGCGCGCGGCAGCCTCCCGGGCAAGCCGGATGGAAGCGTCCAGGTCGACGCCGCCCTCCGCCCAGTCCGTAGCGGAGATCCTCAGCAGCAGCGGCATGGAATCCGGGATCACGGCCCGGACGGCGTCCACCACAGCCAGCATCAGGCGGTTGCGTCCGGCTTCGTCCCCGCCCCATTCGTCGTCGCGCAGGTTGGTCAGCGGGCTTTGGAACTGGTGCAGGAGGTAGCCGTGCGCACCGTGGATCTCCACGGTGTCGAAGCCTGCGTGTACTGCGCGCACTGCCGCGGCGGCAAAGTCCGCCACCACTTCGCGGATCTGTTCTGTTGTCATCGCGTCCGGGGCGGCAAACCCGTCAAAGGCCAGCGCGGACGGGCCTAGCGTGTTCCAGCCGCCGTCGGCCGCGGGGACGGTTCCGTGATTGCCGGAGAACGGCCACCAGGTTGAAGCCTTCCTGCCGGCGTGCGCCAGCTGTGCGCCTATTTTCGCCCCCGCCGCGCCGTGCCGGTGCACAAAGGAGGTGATCCGCTCCCAGGCCTCCGCCTGCGCTTCGTTGTAGAGGCCGGTGTCCCGGGGGCTGATGCGGCCCTCGGCGTTCACCGCTGCCGCCTCTGCCAGCAGAAGCGCGGCGCCGCCGGCGGCGAAGGAGCCCAGGTGCATCAGGTGCCAGTCGTGCGGAACCCCCGGTGCGGCGTCGGGGTCGCAGCTGTACTGGCACATCGGCGACAGCCAGCCCCGGTGCTGAAGCTCCAGCGAGCGCAGCTTCAGCGGTTTGAACAGTGCAGGCACTAGAAGAGGACCCGCGCCAGCGCCTGACGTGCCTTGGAAACCCGTTCGTCGGAGGCGCCCACCACGTCGAAGAGCTCCAGCAGCCGCACACGGGCGGTCTCGCGTTCCGGGCCGAAGTTCCTGCCGATAAAAGCCACCAGGCGGTTCAGCCCGTCCTCGACGTGTCCGCCCGCGATGTCGAGGTCGGCAACGCCCAGCTGGGCTTCCAGGTTGTCCGGTTCGTTGGCGGCCAGGGTGCGGACGGTCTCGCTGTCCTGTGCGGACAGCGGCTGCAGCCTGGCCATAAGCTCCACCTGCGCCAGTCCCGCCTTGGCATCGTGGTCGGAGGGCATTTCCTTGAGCGCCTGCCGGTAGGCCTCGGCGGCAGCCTCGTAGTCACCGGCCTCGATGGCGTCGAAGGCGGCCTGGTGCAGGGGCGGAAGCGGTGCGGGCTCCGGCTCGTCGCCGGTTCCGGAACCGGCGTTCAGGCTGCCGGTGACACCGTTGGCGGCAGCTACCTTCAGCAACTCGTCGAAGAGGGCCCGTACCTGCTGTTCCTCCGCACTGCCCTGGAAGAGCGGCACGGGCTGTCCCTTGAGGACGGCGACGGCTGTGGGGACCGCTTGAACCTGGAAGGCCTGGGCCAGCTGGGGGAAAGCTTCGATGTCGGCAGCGCCGAGGACCAGCCTGCCTCCGTAGTTGGCGATCACGCGCTCCAGGGTTTCAAGCATCCGGCCGGACTCCGGAGAGTACGGAGCCCATAGGGCGAAGACGACCGGCACCTGCGCGGACAGCTCCACGAGCTGCTGGAAGTTTGCCTCGCTGACGTTGACCTTGAGCTCGGGTCCCCCCGTCCCGGCGGGTGCCCCTTCCTGCCCGCTGTTGCCGGCCGGCGCCCCTGTTCCGGAAGGTGCCGGCCGCTGCTTCAGGGTGGACAGGTCGACGGCGCCGCGCAGGTTAAGCAGGCTGGCAGCGGCTGGAGGGGCTGGGCGGGAAGCAGGCGAAGTCATGCTTTCCACTTTAGCCACTCCGGCCGCTGCCGGAAGTACTGGGCGAACGCGTCTACTTGAAGCTGGCACCCACCAGGCCGCGGGTGGCCGCCACCAGCTTCATGGGGTCGGTTGATCCTGCCGGCGGAACGTACACCGCCACGGACTCGGCAAAGTCCAGCACCATGCCGGTGGTTGTTTCCTTGCCGCCGGCCAGGGCAGCGGCGTCGTCCCCGATGGTCAGCTTGTCGCCGGCGGCCTTCGGCGTGCCTTCGAAGCCGAAGTTGATCCGGCCCAGGACCAGGGCGCCGCCGTCCTCGGTGCGGAAAACTACCGTGCTTTCCGGGACCACCTTGTGCGTGAAGGAGAAGTTGCCGTTTTCACCGGCCTTCACCACTTCGGCCTGGTAGGACAGCGTGTCCGCGATGTACGGCGAGGACTCTCCTTCCACCAGCTTGTCCTTGTAGGGCGAATCGGCTGTGGTGAGGCGGTCAGCAAGCCCGGAAAGGGCTTCCTCGCCGCTGTAGAGCAGGCCGGTCTTGTCTGCCGGAGCAAGCGTCTCCGTGCCGGTGCGGCTGACGGCGGGAAGGGTGGCGCCGGGCTGGAGCGGGGTGGTCTCCACCAGTTTGTAATTCTCGCGCGGTGACTGCTGGACCAGTGTCAGCAGCTGGGGAACCACGTTGCCTTCGCCCTGGGTGACGGCCATGACCGGGCGGGGCCAGTCACGCTCGGTGGTGACAACGGTGGTGAGCAGCTTGGTTGACCGGACCGGCATCCGGGCCTCGTAGGACCCCACCTGCGAGCGGATCTTGTAGTTCTGCGTCCGCACTTCCAGTTCGGTTCCGCCGACTCGTCCTGTGAGCTGGGCTGCATCCTTGGCGGCATCCCCGGCATCGGCGGCGCTGGCAACCTGTTCAAGGATGCGCCGGAACTGCGCGTCCAGCAGGACCGGCGAGGCAGCCTCGCCCTCGACGGCCGGGGTTCCGGAGGACTCCGGAGCCGGCGATGCCGCTACCGCGGCTGTTCCCGGGCCGGCAAGCACTGCGGCGGTAAGGCCGGCGGCGATCATGGTTGCGCGCGAGGATCCCGCGGAGCCGGAGCCGGAGCCGGTGCCGGCGGCGGCCCTGGAACGTGCACGCCGGACAACGCTGCGGTCAACGCCCCCACCTTTAGGCTTCCGGGCGGACAGCAGCCCCAGCACGATGCCGCCGATGATCAGCAGGCCACCAAGGAGCATCAGCGGAATTGCCCACGGCGTGGAAGTGTCGTTGGGGAACGTCATGGAAACGGATGCCGGAGCCGGCTGGGTTCCGTCGGAGGCAAGCAGGAGGGCCCAGTCGCCATCGGCAGGCGGAGCCCAGGAATACTCAAGTTCGCCGCTGGCGCTCTCGGTGGAAACCCACAGGTCGGATCCTGCCGGATTGGGTGCCGCAGCCTCGCCGTCGGAGTGTTCCACCTGCAGGGACTTGCCGTCCTCGGACACCCCGCTGATGGTGTTGTGCGCCGTCTGGCCCACCCAGGCGTCAATGTCGTCCGGCCGGCCCGCGGCCAGCAGGAAGTTACCGTCACCCTCGATGTTGATCTTCACAGTCCCGCCGTGCAGGGTCCGCAGGTTCTGGTCGATGACCGTCAGCGGAGCTTCGGCCGTATCGGCCGGCGCGGCGGCCGTGAAGGTTTCGGATGGAGCCCAGATGGTTTTCTGGCCGATGCCGGCCAGAAGTGTCAGGAGGCCGAGCAGCACGAGTGCGACTGCAGTCTTTAAACGCAAGGGAACACCTATCATCAGCGGGGGTTTGCCTTCCATAGTAACCGTTTTGTTACCACGGACCCTGACCAGCGGCTGCCGCGACCCCTGCGACGGCCGTTCGGCACAGCCTCCTCCACAGCTCTTGACAAGGCTGCTGATAGTGTTTGCGATGATCATCACACCGGCCCGCCGACGCGTGCCACGGACGGAACAGGCCCCAGAAACCAGTGACTGACACAACGGACGAATCCTCCGCGGCATCGGAGAATCCAGGCGGCCAGGGGACTCCTGCCGCCCGGGATACCCCTGCCCGCGAGGCGCGGCGCAAAGGCTCCGCAGCCGTTGCTCTCGGGTTTGTGGCACGCAGGCTTCGCCAGCCCCTGCCCGGCGCCCAGCCACGGATCCGTTTCGAGATGCCGCCCGAATACGTGCAGGAACAGGAAGCGGTTGGTGCCGCTGGGGACGGCGAGGTGAGCCCGCAGTTCGGCAGTCCCGGCCCAAGGATGTCCCCGCAGCATCCGCTGTACATGGGGTTCATGGGGACGGTGGGCGTGGGGCTTGCCCTGCTGGTGTACTGGATCGGTTCCAACACCACCCAGCTGCTGCTGTGGATCGTGGCAGCGCTGTTCATCGCCCTGGGGCTGGAGCCCGTGGTGGGGTGGCTGGAGAACAGGAAGATTCCCCGCCCTGCCGGAATCCTGGTCTCGGTCACAGTGCTGGTGAGCGCCGTCGTCGGCTTCTTCGCCACCCTGATTCCCACCATCGTGGAGCAGGTGACCGAGATCGTGGAACAGGCCCCGGTGTGGATCCGCGACTTCATCAACTCGGAATTCTTCCGAAGCCTGGACGACCAGTTCGGGGTCCGGGACCGCATCACCGAGGAGCTCGACAAGTTCGTCAATGATCCCGCGGCGGTCGGCGGTATCTTCGGCGGGGTGGTGGGCTTCGGTTCCACTGTGGCGAACGGACTGTTCGGAACCCTCATTGTCCTGGTGCTGAGCCTGTACTTCCTGGCCGCACTGCCGGCCATGAAGAGGTGGGGGTACCGGCTGGCGCCGCGCTCCCGGCGGCACCGCGTGGAGGCACTGTCTGAGGAGATCACCCGCTCCGTGGGCAACTACGTGATCGGCCAGGCCTGTGTTGCGCTGCTCAACGCCACCTTCGCTTTCATCGTGATGTCCATTGTGGGCATTCCGTTCGCGCTGCTGCTTGCGTTCGTGGTGGCCCTGCTCGCGTTCATCCCCCTGGTGGGCGGCATGATCGCCGGCGTGGTGGTGCTGCTGGTCTCGCTGACTGAGGGCTGGCAGACCGCCGCCATCTACGGCGTCTGCTACTTCGCCTACCTGCAGTTCGAGGCCTACTTCATTTCACCGCGCATCATGCAGAAGGCCGTGGCCGTGCCCGGCGCGGTGGCGGTCATCTCCGTCATCGCGGGCGGCAGCCTGCTGGGCGTGCTCGGCGCGCTCATCGCCATTCCGACGGCGGCTGCCGTGCTCCTGCTGATCCGCGAAATCTACATCGTCCGCCAGGACCAGCACTAACGGCAGGCCGGGGCGGGCCCGCCGTAGCAGGCACGCCCCGCATCCAACAGGCCCCGCCTAGACCGGAGCGGTTGCGGCGGGCCCGTCCCACTCCTGCGGCAGGCCGTCAGGTCCGGAACCGGCTTCAGTAACCTCGTCGACAATCTCGCTCAGGACCCGGGAAGCGTATTTCTCCCCCACCCAGAGATGCTTGGCGCCGGCCACGCCCACCACCCGCGCCTGGGGCACCAGGCTGAAGCGCGCCGCGGCCTCGGCCGGCTGCAGGAAGTCGTCGTGCTCGGGCACCAGGACCGTCAGCGGCTTGCCGGACTCGGCCCACTGGAGCAGGTGCTTGTCCGTTGCACGGTGCAGCGGGGGCGACAGCAGGACCGCGCCTTCCACCTCCGACGCCACCGGTCCAACGGCCCCGTACATCAGCGCAAGCTCGGTGCCGAAGGACCAGCCCACCAGCCACCGGTTGGGCAGGCCGCGTTCGACGGCGAAGCGGACGGCGGCCTCGACGTCGTACCGCTCCCCTATGCCTTCCTCAAACCCGCCGCTGCTGGTGCCGCGCGGCGAGGCAGTACCCCGGGTATTGAACCGAAGCACGGCGACCCCGGCCAACGCCGGCAAACGGTATGAAGCCTTGCGGTAGACATGCGAATCCATGAAGCCGCCGTGCGTGGGCAGCGGATGCAGGGTGATCAGCGTGGCATTGACCGGCCCGGACTCCGGCAGGGCCAGTTCGCCCACCAGCGTGTGCCCGTCGTCCGTCCGCAGCTCGACGTTTTCGCGCCGGGCGGGCAAAACGGTCGACGCGCGGATGGGGACGGGGCCCCCGGAGGAAGTGAATTCGTACGACGCCGGATCAAAAGTCATGCCTGCCAGCTTAGCGACAGCGGGGGTTCCCGCGCCCGCCCGCATCAACGGTAACGGTAACTGCGCGACATCCAGCAGTTGGTGTGCCAGTGCCGCCGTTCAGCAAGGCCGGCGGCCGGGCCGAAGAGGTGGTCGTCCTTCCACACCACCAGGTGCGCCACCCCCGGCAGGACGGCGGTGGAGCATTCAGGGCAGATATAGGTTTTTTCGGCATTCTTCGCGGTCATCGTGCGGACCATCCACTCGCCGTCGGGAGCACTCTCCCGGCGCGCGATGCCGGCACGGGCACGCTCAAGGTCCAGTTCCGGAACTCCGCCGTCCTTTCTTCCGGCACCACGGCCGCCTGCACCTTTTCCGGAAGCAGGACGGCGGGGACGGTTGGAACGCGGCATGGCTCCATTCTGCCCCAGCCACGCCGCCGCGCTGCACCTCTGCGCCCTCCCGCACAGCCGTCGCCGGGACATGGCCGGAAGGCTGCACGCGGTAGTCTGTACGGCGTGCGACTTGTCATAGCCCGATGCTCCGTTGATTATGTTGGCCGGCTCAAAGCCCATCTCCCCCTTGCCACCAGGCTCCTGCTGGTCAAGGCCGACGGCTCCGTGCTGGTCCACTCGGACGGCGGATCCTACAAGCCGCTTAACTGGATGAGCCCGCCCGCCACCTTGCGGGTGTCGTCCCCCGAGGACGTTGACCTTGAACTGGGCGTGATGGAGCAATGGACCGTCCAGTCGGCGAAAACGGATGACCGGCTGATCATCAACATCCACGAAAAGCTCAGCGACACATCGCATGACCTGGGCGTCGATCCGGGGCTCATCAAGGACGGCGTAGAGGCGGACCTGCAGCGGCTCCTCGCCGACCAGATTGAAACGCTGGGCGCCGGCTACTCGCTGATCCGCCGCGAATACTTCACAGCCATCGGCCCTGTGGACATACTGGCGCGCGACGCCGAGGGCGGCACCGTTGCCATCGAACTCAAGCGCCGGGGAGACATCGACGGCGTGGAGCAGCTGACGCGCTACCTGGAACTGCTCAACCGCGATCCCCTGCTGGCCCCGGTGCGGGGCATTTTCGCGGCCCAGCAAATCAAGCCGCAGGCAAAGGTGCTGGCAATGGACCGCGGGATCGACTGCATCACCCTGGACTACGATGCCATGCGCGGCGTGGACGACAGCGAATCCCGCCTTTTTTGACTCCTCCGCCGGCCCCCTGGGAGGGGCCACAAGCCCCTGACAAGGCATTTAACCCGATCTTAACCTAAATTTTGTCCGTTTCGACGCCAAAACCGTTGACCGGCGCGAACAGTCATGAAATTCTGTTCTCAGTCTTTGTGTAGGTGTTTTTCATGCTCGCAAGACATGTTGCGAGCGCGAAGCTCCTGCAACCGGCCCCCTATTAGTGGGCAGGAATTCAGGATTCTTCTCGCGGAGTAACCAAGGCCGGTACGAGGTGTGCCGATCTTAGAAAGTTCCACAATGAGGAGAAATAAATGGCACAGGGAACCGTCAAGTGGTTCAACGCTGAAAAGGGTTTCGGCTTCATCACCCCGGATGACTCCGATGGGGATGTCTTCGTTCACTACTCCGAGATCCAGACCAGCGGTTTCAAGACCCTCGACGAGAACCAGCGTGTTCAGTTCGAGATCGGCCAAGGCGCCAAGGGCCCGCAGGCTACCGGCGTCACGCTGGTCTAGTCTTACCGCTTGGGGCTGCAGCAGCCCGCAGCAATGATCCCCGGCAATTTCCGCCGGGGATCATTTTTTTGCCCGAATTGCCCGGCCGCCACTATTTCCGTATTTGGCAAATGGTCCTTTTGCGTAACCGGGGGAAGTCCTACTTCACCAAATTCCGCACTAGGCGGGCGCCCTGCGACAGGGACAGCCCGGGCAGGTATGCGCGGGTCAGTGCGCGTCCGATCGCGGGAAGATGCAGCGGATCCTGGTAATAGAGGTACAGCGCGCGGTATTCAGGCTTGAACCGGGATTTGAACGCGGCAAGGGACCGGAAGCCGTAGACCGGTTCAAGGGCATGACCCACCAGGTCCAGGATCCGGACCAGGTTCTCGGCACTGTCCTGGCTTCCGGCACCTTCCCCGGCGCCACCGTCGGGGTTTGCCAGCGGGGACCCGGACAGGGAAATCACTTCCACGGAGTCCCGAAGCTCAAGCACCGCGGAAGCGATCAGGAATTCCATGACGCCGGGAAACCCTTGGGACCCGCGGCGCATGACGTCCAGTGTCCTGCTGACCAGCCGCCCGTCGTCGTACACGGGCAGCCAGCTGGTGATCCCGTGGACGGTGCCGTTCCCGTCCACGGCGAGGCAGCACAGGACCTCGTCGTCGTCCAGCTCATCCACGCCGCCGAGGGTGAAGCCCATCTCAGGGACTGACTTGTTTGCTGCCCACTCCTCGGAGACCTCGGTCAGCCGGGTCCGCAGGGCGGCCGGCAATGAGTGATACGGGCCCCAAACTGCCTTCACGCCCAGCTTCGCCGCCCGGTTCAGCGCGGTCCTGACGTTCTGCCATTCCTTGCCCTTGAACTCAAGTTCCCGGATGGCAAGCCTCGTTTCCTGTGCCACCGGCACTCTCGCGAAACCGCGCTCACGGAGCACCTGCCACATCGAGCCGTCGCAGGAATAGAGCGCCGGGACCAGGGCGTGGGTCCGGCAGTGCTCCAGGAAGCCCTCCGTAACGGCCTGCCGGTTGCGGCGCGGTCCAAAGGCGTCTCCTAGCGTCAGGGCAACGCTGCCATGCTGCTGGTACGCCACGGCGCCCAGCCCGTCAGGGCTGAACCAGTAGGTGTTTGGTTCCCACAGCGCCATCCAGGACAGCGGGCCGCCGCCCTGGTGCAGGAGCGCCCTGGCTTTGGACCGGTCCTGCCGGCCGGAGTCGTGGCCGTGGTGGCCGCGCAGCAGCACCGTCCAGACCGCCACAAGGGCGACCACCCAGAACACAGGACCGGAGTAGGCGAAAAGGACGGCCTCAAGGCTGTTCCGGTCGGCAAAAACGCGGTGGTAATGCTGCGGAACGGGCACCGGAACGTACTGGCGCGCCAGCTCCGCGAAGAGACCCAGCAGACCGCCGTCACGGGCCAGGCCGCCGGACCACAGCCACGCGGCCGCATAGGCGCTGGCCAGCATCGCCCATGTTCCACCGATCACCCCGGCCAGCATCCGCCGGGCCGCCGGCTGCGTCTGCACCCTGAACTGGCGCCGGTTCAGCCACAGGACCAGCGCCAGCAAGAGCGGCACGACGACGAGCGGCAGCACGTGCGCAAAGGCCGAGCCCATGGGTGCCGCCTGAGGGCCGGGCTGGCGCGACGGCACCAGCGCGAACAGTGCCAGGTAGACGGCGGCAAGCGCCGTGACGGCCAACTGGATGGCGATGGCGATGTTCAGCGCCAACCTCCGGCCGCGCCGCATGCCGTCCGCGCAGATCAGGAGCAGGGCCACCGGAACCACAGCGAGGGCGAGCCCTACGGGGCCGGCGAACCCTGCCCGCCCTGCTTCCAGGCAGGAGGCTTCCACGGTTGCCCCGCAGTTGAAGGCAAGCTCGCCGAGCGTGGGCATCGGGTTCAACACCACGTCCCGCAGCAGCGCGAGCGGTCCGGTGGGAGCCCGGGCAATCCCGGTGAGGATTGGCCCAACCGCGAAGACGGCCACAGTCAGGGCCAGCAGGTTACGTGTTTCGCGGCCCGTGGACCGGTGCCGGTGAAGCTTGCCCTGGTCCCCCTGGATCCACCATCCGGCGAGCAGCCCGAGGAGCGCACCGAGCAGCCCAATGACGGTCTCGGCATGGCCCACATAGAGGACCAGCAGCAGGGAGACTGAGACCACCGCAATCCGGAGCCGGCGCTGCCAGAGGACCGGAAGGCGGGCGCTGCCCGCCAGCCCGGCGGCCAGGACCGGTCCGTACGGACCGATGAGGATATCGTCCGCCATTTGGTCCAGCCACCCGTCCCCCACGTACCCCGCCAGCTGGGTAATCAGCAGGAACAGGGTGACGGCCGCGAACTGCCCGCCGAAGAACAACCCCGCAGCTGCCAGTGACCCGAGTTTCCGTTCCGCAAGCCCCAGCAGGACGATGATCATCAGGGATGCCGCCAGGTAGGCCAGCGGGTTGGTGGCGAAGAAAAGGCTCGTGAACAGCGACCACCAGTTGCCTTGCCTGAGCCCGGGCGCGCTCACCCCTGCCACGTCGAGCAGGTGCTCCGGAGGGCCGGCCAGGAAGCTGCCCGTGGCGGCGCCCGCGCCCAGGAACACAGCCAGGACTGCCAGGGCGAAGGGGACTGACTTCAACTCGCTGGCAACAAGCACCAGCGCCGGACGCAGCACCGTGTCCCAGGCCAGCGCCGCTGTGCGTACCCGCCTGTCCGTACTCATCCGGGGATGTTCCACTTGTCCCAGAGGAACTCCAGGGCGTCGGCTATCCGCCGGGAGGAGGTGTCCCAGGAATGGCCGGTCTTCTCCACCTCGTGGGCGCGTACGGTGAATCCTGCCCTTTCCGCGGCTGACGCGAGCGTCCGCATGTAGGCGACAAATTCCGGATCATCCTGCCCGGCGGTGAGGTACAGGCGGCCGCCGTCAAAGCGTTGCTGCTGCATGATGGCAAGCGGGGTTTGCCGGTTGAAGGCGTCGGGGTCCCCAGGGAAGGCGGCGTCAATCGTTTTCTGCCGCTCCTTGGCGATGGCCGGCTCTGCCTCGGCCGAAAAGCCGAGTGCCGCCGGAAACAGCTCCGGGTGCCGGGTAGCCAGCTGAACCGCGCAGGTCCCGCCGAACGAGAAGCCGCCGGCGGCCCAACGGTTGTGGTCCGGGTCCACTGTCAGGGTGGACCGGATCCACGTGACCACATCTTTGGTGAGGTAGGTATCGGCCTGGGCTATCCGGCTGTCCATGCACATCGTATTGGCGTTCTGCGAGCCGTTGGGATCCGGTATCACTACCACGGGTGCCACGCCGCCGTGGGCGGCAGCCCAGGAATCCATGTGCGTCCGGAGTGACCCTCCGGTAAGCCAGTCCGCGGGACCTCCGGGCTGCCCTGCAATGAGGACGAGCACCGGCAATGCAGGACGGTTGGCCGCAAAGTAGGCCGGCGGCAGGTAGATGTACGCTTCCCGCGTGGTCATCCCCGAGACGGTTCCCGGGATGGCTGACCTGCGCAGGACTCCCCCGGCCGGCAGCCCGCCCTGGGGAACCCACCCGTCCAGCGGGACGCCGTCGGGCCTTCCCGGCTGGCGCTGCAGCTCCTCTTCCAATGGAGGAATCCTGGAGAGGGCGGTGCCGAGGAGGTCGCTGACAGTACGGTTCAGGCCGAAGTACGCGTTGATCTGCACGGAGGAAAGGGCCGCAACCAGGAAGGCGGCCACGATCGCCAGCATGCCCTGCCGCCAATTGCCGCGGGGCAGCCGAAGCAAGGCGAGGAGGACGGCTGCGACACCCGGCACCACCCAGCCCAGGACGGCGTCCGGAACGTTGTCGGGGAATACCGAGAAGACGTTGATGAGGGCCCAGTGGACGGTGGCCACGAGCGCGAAGCCGGCCGCGGCGGCCGCAATGACCCTCAGTGACCAGCGCCATCCGCTGTTGCGGGGCGGAAAGAGGAGGAACCCGGCGCCGGCCAGGCCCAGGACCAGTGCTGTCCAGTACAGCGGGCCGTCGATGAGCCGGACATCGAAAATCCAGTCCACGCGGTCAGCGCCAGGTCCCCACGCCGATGACGGGGCCGGCCTCAAGCCAGGACGAAAGGCCCGTGTAGGCGTCGAACTTCATGGCGAGCTTCAGGTCCTGTCCCTCGTAACGGAGTTCCACGATGACGACGTCGGGCTGGACCTTGACGGCCTCGGCATCCGTCGGCTTGCGGCGGCCCAGCAGTTCGAGCGAGTGCCGCTTGAACTTGTGCTTGGGCCGGACGCTGAGCGAGAGCAGGCGGAACCATTCGAGGTCGTTGTCCTGATAACGACAAACCCCCATCTGCCAACTGTTTCCAGCCATGCAGATGGAGGCGTCCACCGTGCCGAGGGCACGCCGCAGGTTGTAGCGGCGCACCCCCGAAAGGCACAGTGCAAAAATCAGCAATCCAAACATGATTGCCAGTGCGATGAACGAAATACCTGGTGCGTCCATCAAGGTGGTGCTAGCGGATCCCAGCGGTAGCCAGGCCACCCAGGTGGGCGTTGTCAGCCACGATCACCACGCGGTTGTTGTCCACGGAGAAGAACCCGCCGTCAACAGCTACTGCAATGCGGTCACCCGATACCGGCTGGATGGCCAGTTCACCCTCGGCCAGGATCGCCAGCAGGGGCGAGTGGCCGGGCAGGATTCCGATTTCACCATCGCTGGTGCGGGCCTTGACCATCTTGGCCGCTCCGGACCACACGAAGTGGTCCGCTGCGACAATCTCAACCTCAAGCTCAGCCATGTTACTTGGTCTGTTCCTGGATCTTGGCCCACTGGCGCTCGACGTCGTCGAGGCCGCCGACGTTAAAGAACGCCTGCTCCGCGATGTGGTCGAGTTCGCCGTCGCAGATCGCCGCGAAGCCTTCAACGGTGTCCTTGATGGAAACCGTGGAGCCCTCAACGCCGGTGAACTGCTTTGCGGTGTAGGTGTTCTGGGACAGGAACTGCTGGATGCGGCGTGCACGCGAGACGACGATCTTGTCCTCTTCAGACAGTTCGTCAACGCCGAGGATGGCGATGATGTCCTGGAGTTCCTTGTTCTTCTGCAGGATCTGCTTCACACGGACAGCCGTGTTGTAGTGGTCCTTGCCAATGTACTGCGGATCCAGGATGCGGGACGTGGACGTCAGCGGGTCAACAGCCGGGTACAGGCCACGGGACGCGATTTCACGGGAAAGTTCCGTGGTGGCGTCCAGGTGCGCGAAGGTGGTTGCCGGGGCCGGGTCGGTGTAGTCATCCGCGGGAACGTAGATGGCCTGCATCGAGGTGATGGAGTGGCCTTTGGTGGAGGTAATGCGCTCCTGCAGCAGGCCCATCTCGTCAGCCAGGTTGGGCTGGTAGCCCACGGCGGACGGCATGCGGCCCAGCAGGGTGGAAACCTCGGAACCAGCCTGGGTGAAGCGGAAGATGTTGTCGATGAAGAGCAGCACGTCCTGCTTCTGGACATCGCGGAAGTACTCCGCCATGGTCAGCGCGGACAGGGCCACGCGCAGGCGCGTTCCCGGCGGCTCGTCCATCTGGCCGAACACAAGGGCGGTGTCCTTCAGAACGCCGGCCTCTTCCATTTCGACCCAGAGGTCGTTACCTTCACGGGTGCGCTCACCCACGCCGGCGAAGACGGAGGTACCACCGAAGTTGCGGGCAACACGGGTGATCATTTCCTGGATCAGCACGGTCTTGCCCACGCCGGCGCCACCGAAGAGGCCGATCTTGCCACCCTTGATGTAGGGGGTCAGGAGGTCAATGACCTTGATGCCGGTCTCGAGCATCTCCGTGGAGCCCTCGAGCTGCGCGAAGGAGGGAGCCTTGCGGTGGATCGGCCAGTGGGCGTCGGCCTGGATCTCAGACTCGGCAACGTCCAGCGGCTTGCCCAGCACGTTGAAGATGTGGCCCTTGACGCCGTCACCAACGGGGACGGAGATGGGGGCACCGGTGTCCACCACAGAAGTGCCGCGGACGAGTCCGTCGGTGGCCTGCAGGGAGATGGCGCGGACGAGGTTGTCACCCAGGTGCTGGGAGGTCTCGAACGTGATGGTCTTGGTCTCACCGTTGAGGGAAATCTCGGTGGTGAGGGCGTTGTAGATCGACGGGATTGCGTCAGCCGGGAATTCGACGTCGACAACCGGGCCGATTACGCGCGCAATACGGCCGGTGGCGCCGGCCGTTGCGGCTACGTTTTCGGTAGCAGTGGCAGTCATCTCTCTCACTTCACTCAGTAGATGGCGTGGGGTTAAGTTTATGTGTTGTGGTGCAGGTTCCGCGGAACGCGATGATGCGGGCTAGGACGCGAGAGCGTCGGCACCGGCAACGATCTCGGACAGTTCCTGCGTAATCTCAGCCTGGCGGGCCGTGTTGCGCAGACGCGTGTACTTCTTGATGAGTTCCGTGGCGTTGTCCCCTGCAGACTTCATCGCACGCTGGCGGGCAGCCAGTTCCGATGCAGCAGCCTGCAGCATGGCCGCGAACAGCCGGGACTCGATGTAGCGCGGCAACAGGGCGTCAAGGACCCGCTCGGTTTCCGGCTCGAACTCGTACAGCGGCAGCAGGTCCGACTCGGAGGCGGCTTCCTCTTCCACTACCTCCAGCGGCAGCAGGCGGATCACCGTGGGCTCCTGGGTCACCATGGACTTGAAGCGCGTGTACACAACGTGGATTTCGTCCACGCCGCCGTCTTCGAAGTCCGCGGCGAAATCGGCCAGCAGCGCGTCGCCGATTTCGCGGGCGGTGCCGAACTCGGGTGCGTCGGTCCCTCCGGTCCAGACCCGCGCGTACTGGCGGTTCCGGAAGTCGAAGTAGGCCTGTGCCTTCCGGCCCACGAGGTAGGTTTTGACTTCCTTGCCTTCAGCGTGGAGAAGCTCGTTGAGACCTTCCGCCTGCTTGAGGACACTGGCGGAGTACGAACCTGCCAGGCCGCGGTCCGAGGTGATTACCAGGACGGCGGCACGGCGGATCTGCTCCGGCTCGGTGGTCAGCGGGTGGTCGATTTCGCTTTGGCTTGCGACAGCAGAAACGGCGCGCGTGATCGCGTTCGCGTAAGGCAGTGAAGCTGCTACGCGCGCACGGGCCTTCCCGATGCGCGAGGTAGCGATCAGTTCCATCGCCTTGAAGATCTTGCGCATCGACGTGGTCGAGCTGATCTTCTGGCGGTAGACCCGGATCTGGGCTCCCATACTTATCCTTTCCTAACATTCCGTAAACCGGGTGTGCCGGACCCTGCGGCCCGGCACACCCGGTGTTCGGAACTAGCGCTTCTGCTTGACGATCTTTTCCTGGTCAACGTCGCCCTCGGAGATGGCATCATGCTCCTCGTGGCCGGCGCCTACCAGGTGGTTGTCACCTTCACCGAAAAAGCCCTTCTTGAACTCCACGACAGCGGACTTCAGCGCCGCGACAGTGTCGTCGTCCAGCACGTTGGTCTGTGCCAGCGTGGTCAGGATGGAGGACTTCCGGCTGAGGTGGTCCAGGAACTCGCTCTCGAAGCGGCTGATGTCCTCAACCGGAACGTCGTCCAGGTAGCCGTTGGTGCCTGCCCAGATGGACACAACCTGGTTCTCGACCGGGAACGGCGAGTACTGGCCCTGCTTCAGCAGTTCCATCAGGCGGGCGCCGCGGGTCAGCTGCTGGCGGGACGCGGCATCCAGGTCCGAGGCGAACATGGCGAATGCCTGCATGTCACGGTACTGGGCGAGGTCCAGCTTCAACGTGCCGGAGACCTTCTTCATGGACTTGACCTGTGCGGCACCGCCCACGCGGGACACCGAAACACCCACGTCGACGGCGGGGCGCTGGTTGGCGTTGAAGAGGTCGGACTGCAGGAAGATCTGGCCGTCCGTGATGGAAATGACGTTGGTCGGGATGTAGGCGGACACGTCGTTCGCCTTGGTCTCGATCAGTGGCAGGCCCGTCATGGAACCGGCGCCCAGTTCGTCCGACAGCTTTGCGCAACGCTCCAGCAGGCGGGAGTGCAGGTAAAAGACATCGCCCGGGTAGGCTTCGCGTCCCGGCGGGCGGCGCAGCAGCAGCGACACCGCACGGTAAGCCTCAGCCTGCTTGGACAGGTCATCGAACACGATGAGGACGTGCTTGCCGCCGTACATCCAGTGCTGGCCGATGGCCGAGCCGGCGTAGGGAGCCAGGTACTTGAAGCCGGCGGGGTCGGATGCGGGAGACGCCACGATGGTGGTGTACTCCAGCGCGCCGTTCTCCTCCAGGGTCTGGCGGATGGCGGCGATGGTGGAAGCCTTCTGGCCGATCGCGACGTAGATGCAGCGGACCTGCTTGGTAACATCTCCGGAAGCCCAGTTGGCCTTCTGGTTGATGATGGTGTCGATCGCGATGGCGGACTTGCCGGTCTGGCGGTCGCCGATGATGAGCTGGCGCTGGCCGCGGCCGATCGGAATCATGGCGTCGATGGCCTTGAGTCCGGTCTGCATCGGCTCATGCACGGACTTGCGCTGGGTAACGCCCGGCGCCTGGAGTTCCAGTGCACGCGTGGTTTCAGCCTTGATTTCGCCGAGGTCGTCGATGGGCACGCCCAGCGGATCGACAACACGGCCGAGGAAGGCGTCGCCGACGGGCACGGA
This sequence comes from Arthrobacter sp. MPF02, assembly GCF_046605375.1. GTDB lineage: Bacteria > Actinomycetota > Actinomycetes > Actinomycetales > Micrococcaceae > Arthrobacter. The sequence continues at coordinate 2,332,574 of NZ_CP176772.1, forward strand.
CAGAACCTGTCCCGTGCGGTGAACTTCCTGGCCTTCTTCGATGCCGGTGAAGTCGCCGAGGATGATGACGCCGATTTCGCGGACGTCAAGGTTCTGGGCCAGGCCCAGGGTGCCGTCCTCGAAGCGCAGCAGTTCGTTCGCCATGACCGAGGGAAGGCCCTCAACACGGGCGATGCCGTCACTAGCGGTGGTTACGCGGCCGACCTCTACGCGCTCTGCGTTTCCGGGTTCGTAGGACGCCGCGAACTCGTTCAGCGCATTACGGACGTCGTCGGCGTTGATGGTCAATTCGGCCATCTGCAGTCCCTGCTCTCCTGTTTTTGTGATCACCCGAGGGTGACCGGGGTTTCTATCAGTTGGGTTGTGCTTGTCCGGCTAGCCGGCCAGCTGGCGTTGCAGCTCGCCCAGGCGGGTGATGACCGAAGCGTCGAGCACTTCGTCGCCTACCTGGACGCGTATGCCGCCAATGAGTGACGGGTCAACGTTGATGTTGACCTTCAGTTCCCGCCCGTACAGTGCGTTCAAGCCCGCCTGGAGGCGTGCCAGCTGCGTCTGCGTCAGGGGGCGGGTCACGCTGACCGTTGCAATCCAGCGCTGCTGCCGCTTGGCCGCCAGCTCGGCGAACCGTTCCACCAGGCGGGTTGCCTTGATGCCGCGCGGCTGCGTTACAGCCTGCGTGATGAGGACCTTTGCTTCCTCGCTGACACCGGGCACCAGCTTTTCGGCGAGGGCAGCCTTTGCGGCTGCGCTGGCCTGTGGCTCGGACAGAGCACGTTGTACCTCGTGGTTGGAGGCAACAGCCTGGTTGAAGGCGAACAGGTCGTTCTCCAGCTCTTCCAGGCCGGTGATTCCGGAGGCAGAAACGGCCGACTTGTTTTCAGCAACGGAAATGACCACCGTTGCGGCAAGAGTCTCGAGTGCATCGCCGATATCCCGCGCCGATGCCCAGCGCAAACTGGCCAGTCCGCCCGCGATCTCCGCAGCATCGGCGGAGACTTTACCGCCAACCAGCTGCTTGACCAGCGCCGACTTTTCGTCACCGTTGCGGGACGGGTCAGTCAGGGCACGGCGCAAGCCAGCCGAGCTGTCCACCATTCCCAGAATTCCGAAGAGTTCCTTTGCCAGCTGCAGCGACGCCGTCGGAAGCTTTGCCTCCAGGGCGGCCAGTGCTGTTGCCAGCGATTCGCTCGATACGCCTGCCATTACTTAGCTGCACCTGCGTTCTGGGTCTCCAGATCTGCCAGGAAACGGTCAACGACCCGTGCTGCGCGCGCGTCGTCATCCAGGGACTCGCCCACGATGCGTCCGGCGAGGGTGGTAGCCAGGGAACCCACCTCCGAACGCAGGGCTACAACAGCAGCCTGGCGCTCGGATTCGATCTGTGCATGGGCCTGGGCCGTGATGCGTGCGGATTCGGCAGCTGCCTTCTCCTTCAGATCCGCGAGGATCTGGGCACCTTCGGCGCGGGCTTCCTCGCGGATGCGGTTGGCTTCGGTCCGGGCGTCGGTCAGCTGCTGCTTGTACTCTTCGAGTGCAGCAGACGCCTCAGCCTGGGCCTTTTCAGCCTTTGCGATGCCGCCTTCAATGGCCTCGGCACGCTCGGCAAAGGTCTTTTCGAACATCGGGACAACGAACTTGACCACGATGAACAAGAGGATGAGAAAGCCCGCGAGGACAACGCCCATTTCCCAGAGGTTGGGCATCAGGGGGTTGACTTCGCCCTCAGTGGCGGCTGAAGTGATCAGCTGATTCATTTTTCACCCGTCCTTTTCTACTCGGTTCTGTTAGTTCGCTTCGCTCTAGGACTAGAGAACGAAGGCGAAGACCAGGCCGAGGATGGCGAGGGCTTCGGTCAGCGCAAGGCCAAGGAACGCGATCGGCTGCAGCACGCGCTGTGCTTCCGGCTGGCGTGCAACACCGTTGATGTAAGCAGCGAATACGAGGCCAACACCGATACCACCGCCGATTGCGGACAGACCGTAACCTACGAGGTTGAGATTGCCTTCCATTTTTCTTCCTTTCAAGATGCCACCAATGTGGCAGGTTGTTTGGGTTGCTTTATCCCCCCAGGGGGAATTCTGTGTGTGCTTGCCGGAGCAGGCCGGCAGCGGGCCTAGTGGCTGTCGGCGTGCAGCGCGCCTTCGATGTAGATCGCGGTCAGCAGGGTAAAGACGTAGGCCTGCAGGACCATGATCAAAGCCTCGAGCATGTACAGGGCGATGGCGCCGGCCAGGACCAGGAGCGAGGTGCCCTTGAGCAGGATGTTTTCCTGCATCACCAGAAACTCGATGCCGGAGCCGGCGATCATCATGATCAGGTGGCCGGCGAGCATGGTGGCGAAGAGTCGGAGGCTGTGCGTGACGGGCCGGACCAGGAAGTTCGAGATGATCTCGATGGGGACCACGATCGGGAGGATGAACCAGGGAACACCGGAGGGAACCGTGGCCAGCTTGAAGTAGCGGATGCCGTTCTTCTTGATGCCGATGGCGATCCAGGTGAAGTAAACCAGGCCGGCCAGGACGTAGGCGCCGCCGACATGTGAGAACGTCGGGAGCTGGAGCAGCGGGATTGCGCCATAGATGTTGTTGACCAGGATGAAGAAGAACAGGCTGAACAGCAGGGGGACGTACTTGATGAAGTCCCTGCCGCCGATGATGTCCTTGGCGATGCCGTTGCGGACGAAGCCGTAGGCGGCTTCGCCGGCGAACTGGAGCTTGTCGGGTACCAGCTGCCGCTTGCGTGCGGCCAGCACGAAGAAGGCGGCGATAATGACGACAGAGAGGAGGACCAGCAGCATCTGCTTGGAGAATCCTTCTGCGGCACCCCACGGCAGGATTGCCGGCAAATGCATTTCGTTAATACCAGGAGGAGTAAACTCTCCTGAATCTTGGGCCGGGAGCGCAAGCGCGATCAACGCGTTTCCTCTCTGCAGTGTCCATCATTGGGCGTTGGGCGGGGACCGGCAGCCTCGCGGCCTGCTGTTCCCCCTGTGAAATTATTTGGCATTCGTGTCGCCGTCCGTGGACGGCCCGCTGGCAGCAGGACGCTCACCAGCGTTTTTCCGGGGACTGGTGAGGCCATGCATGTGGGAAAGGTAAAAACCTCCGACGGCTCCAAGCAGAGCGCCTGCGAGCACAATCCAGCGCGTTCCCCACAGATAATCCAGTCCCCACCCTATCAAACTCCAGACGATGATTCCGCCAATGATGTAGCTGAAGACAGCCATTCCGGCGTTGTATCCGCCGTTGGAATTGTCGGCGGAGACACCGGGCGCCGAGATGCCGGAACGGCGCTGTCCGCCGGACGCTTTGCCGGGCTTCTTCGGGTCACGCATCGGGGGCATCCTTGTTTTCCGGATCGTTGAAGATCTGCAGGCGGGCTTTGCTGAAACCGTACAGCTCCGCTGCCTGCCACAGGACGACGGCGGTAACGGCTCCGGCCACGAACCAGCGGCTGTGCAGCCACTGCGGGGCGCCGACCACAAACAGGACGGCGGCGAACCCCACAACCTTGATGAAGTACGTGGCGACGAACATTCCCACGGCCCCGGAGGGGTTGTTGCGCCCCACAAAGTGGCCAATCAGGAGGCTGATCCCGAAGAACAGCATCACCAGGAGCCCGCCCAGCACAGCGGACACGGCGCCGGACGTACCATGCAGCAGTGCCGCCAGGGCGGCGCACAGCACCAGGCCGGACGCCGCAGCTGCGGCGCTGAGCTTCAGGAGGTGCAGCCAGAGTGAAGTGACGGGACCGGAAGCACCAACGTGTCCTTTGCCGGACGCAGGTCCGGAGTCGGCGTTGGAGGTCATGCGAACCCAATCGTCGTCAGCAAGGCTGGTGGCCTATGGCGGGGGTGGAGGAACAGCTTTGGCTGCCCCTAAATTCTACATGAGATAGAAATTTTTCCGCACCGTCGTTACGCCGGAGTTTCATCGCTCCTGCGGGCAAGGTAGGGCCAGGCAGTGACGAGCCCCATGACCAGGGTGGCGAAGAGGTCCACGGAGAGCACGATCTGCCAGGGGAAGACCGCGAACGCCAACCCGCCAAAAGACAGCACGCCGGTCCAGAGATACATCAGGATGACTGCTGTCCGGTGCGAGTAGCCGATGTCCAGCAGCTTGTGGTGCAGGTGTCCGCGGTCCGCCGACCACGGGGACCTGCCCCGGGCGGTCCGGCGGACCACCGCGAGGCCAAGGTCCAGCAGCGGGAGGAACAGCACCGCGAACGGCAGCAGGATGGGAATCACGGTGGAAATACCGTTTGCGCGGTCGTACAGCCCGGAGGTGATCTGCCCGGTGGACACCACGCCGGCGGAGGCCATGAGGAGTCCGATCAGCATCGCGCCGGAATCCCCCATGAAGATCTTCGACGGAAACCAGTTGTGCGGCAGGAAGCCCAGGCAGCTCCCCACGAGAACTGCCGTGATGAGCGTGGCCAGGTCCGAGTAGTCCAGGAGGATGGCGTTGCGGTGGACCCAGTACGCCGTGAAGAAGAACGCAGTGCCGCCGATGATGGCCACACCGGCCGCCAGCCCGTCGAGGCCGTCGATGAAGTTGAACGCATTCATGGTGGTGACGATCAACCCTGCAGTGAGCACCACGCGGATGGTTTCGTTTTCCAGGTAGATAGGTTCCGGTATCCAGGGCACGATGGTCATCTGGACACCCCAGACCGCCACGGTGAGTGCGGCCGCGCTCTGGCCAATGAGCTTGATCCACCACCGGATGTCGAGGAGGTCGTCCAAAACGCCTACCAGGACGATCACGGCGGCGCCGGCCAGCACGCCCCAGGGCGAGAAGTTGTTCCGGTAGATGTCCTTGACGAAGAAGGACTGGCTTGCCACGATCAACGCGGCCATCACGCCCAGGAATATCGCAACGCCGCCCAGCCGGGAAACCGGTGTGGAGTGCACGTCGCGGCTGCGGATGGGCAGGTGCAGCTCAAGCCGGTGGCCGACTACCCGGGCGCCCCACGTCGCCGCATAGGACACGACCGCGGCGGTCAGCCCCATGAGCAGGTACATGATCATGGGGTATCGGCCGTTTCGACGAAAGTGGAAATGGACCCGGGGAACAGCATCGGCAGCTCCCCGGCGGGTGGGCTCACTGGCAGGGAATCTGTTCTTCGGTAAATGAAACTTCTCCGTCGCCGAGCGCGCAGCAGGCAGCGCATCTTGCCTGTGCGCAGTGCCTTACAGGGCTGTATTACAGTGGACTCTAGTCAAAGATACTAGCGCCACCGGCTTCATGGCTTCGCGCCACACGGGCGCATTACGAGCGGGGAAACCCCTGGCAGCCATGCTGAAAGGACCCCCATGAGACCCCGCATCGCAGTTGCCGCCGTGACCTTCAACCGCCCGAAGGAACTGGGCGTGCTGCTCGACTCGATTAATGCCCAGACGGCCGCGGTGGACACGATTTGCCTGGTGGACAGCGGTACGGAGCCGGCCAGTGAGGTGGCCGGCCGGCATGCCAATGTCGATTACATCCGTTCGGAGGCCAACCTTGGCGGCGCAGGCGGGTTTGCCCTCGCTGCACTGAAGGCAGTGGCCAGCGGAGCCAGGTGGATCTGGATGATGGATGACGACGCCGAACCCGCCGATCCGGAATGCCTTGCCACGCTGCTGCGGGAGGCTGAGGCGCGCGACCTGGAGGCCGTGGTCCCGCTGGTAACGGCGCCGGGCCATCCGGACCGCCTGTCCTTCTTTTTCCGCCTGGACGGCAAGGTCACCCACGAGCGGGCGGAGGTGGAGAAACTGGGCTTCCTGCCCAACGACGGCCACTTCTTCAACGGTGCGCTGATCCGCTCCGATGTGTTTTTCAAGGTGGGGCTGCCGGACATCCGCCTTTTCATCCGCGGGGACGAGGTGGATTTCACCATCCGGCTGCGCAAGGCGGGCATCCGCTTCGGAACGGTGACAACCACCGCCATCAGTCATCCGCATGCATTCTCCGAAACCCGGCACGTCTTCGGCGCGCGCTGGCACGTCATCGTTCCAGAGGGTGAGTTCAAGCAGTACTACTACTACCGCAACCGCGGTTATTTGATCCGCCGCTACTTCCGGGTCCGTTCGTTGGTGGCCGACGTCGGCGGGTACCTGGGATATTTCCTGCAGCGGCGCGACCCTGCAGGCTTCGTCCGCTGGGCCAGGTCCTTCAGCACCGGCCTGCGGGGCAAGGGATTCGCGCCGCTGGAGGACCAGGAGTTCTAGCCGGACAGGCCTACTTCCCCCGGTTCAGCCGCTTGCGGGCAAGGAGCCACAGCAGCACCCACGGCTCGCCGAACACCCGGTACGCAACCCGCCGCGGATGCACCAGCAGCCGCCAGGCCCATTCAAGGCCGAGCCGGCCCAGCCAGCGCGGAGCGAGTTTCTGGACTCCGGCCAGCTGCTCGATGGCTCCGCCCACCGCGCAATACACTGCCGGCGGCATTTCAGCGAGCCTGCGCTGCAGGACCTCCTCCTGAAGCGGCATGCCAAGGCCCAGCAGGACCAGCTGCGGCTGCTCCCCCTGCAGCCACCGCAGGGCGGCCTCTTCCAGGTCGGCATCCCAGCCTTCGCCGGGAAAGCCGGTCACCGCAGCGGCGGGGACGATGGCCTTCAGCCTCGCGACGGCGCCTGCGTTCGCCTGGGCGCCGGCACCGATGACGGCAATACGTTCAAGGCCCTGCACCTGGCCAAGCGCCGGGAGCCAGTCCGTGGAACCCAGGCGGTAATCCATGACAGGTCCGTCGGCATTGCCGGTCCTCCCCCACAACCACAGCACCGGCGCTCCGTCCAGGAGCACAATATCGCTCTGCTCGTAGAGGTTACGGAAGCCGTCGTCCGCCAGGGTCAGGGTGACACTGTGCAGGTTATGCCCGAGGACGGTCCTGGTGGACCCGTCCTGGACGTACCGGGTGAGTTCCGCCACGAGTTCCGGAACGCGGAGCGGGGTGGCATCAACCTCCAGAAACGGGATCCGCTGGCGTTCCAGCGTCATCAAGGCTGCTTGCCCTGGTCCGCAGCGGCTTCCTGCGTTGCGGGAACGCCGCTTTCCGGCGTGGCAACGGAGGAACCTCCGGAAGCAACAGGAGCGGCAGGACCAACCGGAGCGGCCGCAGGCTTTTCCCCAACCGGTTCTTCCGCAGCCGGTTCTTCCTCGGCCATTGGGATCTCGCCCAGGCCGAGCATGCCGGGCACGTGCTCGCGGAGTTGGTCCAGGCTGATGGCGCCGTTGCGCACCACGCGCAGCCGGGGCCCGGTGGCGTCCACGATGGTGGACGGAACGGCCAGTTCCCCTTCGGCGGGGCGGAAGCCGCCTTCCAGGTAAACCTCGACCGAGTCGGCAAGCTGCTCGCGGGCAGCGGCAGCCGTTTGCGCCGGAGCCTGCCCGGTGCGGTTGGCCGACGACACGGCCAGCGGACCGGTGAGGGTCAGGAGTTCCTGGGCAATCTCGTCGTCCGGCATCCGCAGCGCCACCGTTCCCTTGGTTTCACCGAGATCCCAGTCCAGCGACGGCTGCGCGTGCAGGATCAGGGTCAAACCTCCGGGCCAGAACGCCTCGGCGAGCTTGCGGGCGTCTGCCGAAACCTCCGTGGCCAGTCCGTCCAGAGCGTTGATGCGCGGTATCAAAACCGGCGGCGGCATGGTGCGGCTGCGTCCCTTGGACACAAGGAGCATGGTGACGGCCTGTGGAGAGAAGGCGTCCGCGGCGATTCCGTAGACGGTGTCCGTGGGGAACACCACGCACTTTTTCTCGCTGATGGCGCGCTGGGCATGCTCAAGTCCCTGCGCGCGCTGGTCGTCAACGGTGCAGTCATAGGTTGTGGTCACTGGCCTATTCTTTCATTCCGAGTGGTCCGGTTCCGCGAGTACGGCGCTGGTGGCGCGTTCCTTGTTGTTCAGGTCCTGGTGCGTGGTGATGCCGCTCCAGATGCCGGCCCTGGCCATCATGGTGGCGATCCAGCCGGCCTGGACCTCGGCGTGTTCCATGACGAAGTAGCCGCCCGGGCGCAGGAGCCTGGCAGCCGAGGCCGCTGCCGCCGTCGGAAGTTCCATTCCGTCCGCTCCCCCGCCGTACAACGCCTCGGGCGGGTCGTGCAGCGCGACTTCGGGCTCGTTGGGGATGGCTTCCGCCGGAATGTACGGCGGATTGGATACCACGACGTCGAAGGTTCCGTTGAGTTCCGGCAGTGCGTCCCTGAGATCCCCCAGGACCAGGTGGACGCCAAGGGGCGCAAGGTTTTTCGCTGCCCACGCGTGGGCGAGCGGGCTGAACTCGACCGCGTGCACCTCGGCAGCAGGGACTTCGTGCGCGATGGACCCGGCGATGGCGCCCGATCCGGTGCCCAGGTCCACCACCCGCGGCGAGGGCATCGGCTTGATGCGGTCGATGACCAGCTGGACCACCGACTCGGTCTCGGGGCGGGGGATGAACACACCGGGTCCTACCGCGAGTTCGAGGTAGCGGAAGTGCGCAACGCCCGTAATGTGCTGCAGCGGTACCCGCCCCGCCCGCTCCGCAACCAGTTCCGCATAGCCCCCCGGCGCCGGAGTATCAGCGAGCATCAGTGCGCGGAGCCGGCCCAGGCCAACGTTGAGGAGGTGGTCCGCGAGGAGTTCAGCGTCCACGCGGGGACTGGGGACACCGGCGTCGCGGAGGATGGCAGTGGCCTCGCTGACTGCCGCCGCGAGGGACTGGCCCGGCCCGATCGTCATCCGTTGCGGGAGCTACTCGGCCAGGGCGTCCAGGCGCGCCTGTTCGTCCATCTCGATGGCGGACTGGATGACCGGTTCGAGGTCGCCGTTCATGACCTGGTCCAGGTTGTATGCCTTGTAGCCGGTGCGGTGGTCCGCGATGCGGTTTTCCGGGTAGTTGTACGTGCGGATGCGCTCCGAGCGGTCCATGGTACGGATCTGGGATTTCCGCTGTTCGGAGTTGGCGGCGTCGATCTGCTCCTGCTGATGGGCCAGGAGGCGGGCCCGGAGCACGCGCATGCCGGCTTCCCGGTTCTGCAACTGCGACTTTTCGTTCTGCATGGCCACAACGATGCCGGTAGGCAGGTGGGTGATGCGGACGGCGGAGTCGGTGGTGTTCACGGACTGTCCGCCCGGACCGGACGACCGGTACACGTCAATCTTGAGGTCGTTCTGGTTAATCTCGAGTTCTTCCGGCTCGTCAACCTCCGGCAGGACCAGCACGCCGGCGGCGGACGTGTGGATGCGGCCCTGCGATTCGGTGACGGGCACGCGCTGCACGCGGTGCACCCCGCCTTCGAACTTGAGCCGGGCGTAAACGCCTTCGGCGGGGTCGTTCGAGTTGCCCTTCACTGCGACCTGGACATCCTTGTAGCCGCCGAGGTCGGATTCGGTGGCTGAGATGATTTCGGTCTTCCAGCCACGGGATTCGGCGTAGCGGGTGTACATGCGCAGGAGGTCGCCGGCGAACAGAGCGGCCTCGTCGCCGCCTTCGCCGCCCTTGACCTCGAGGATCACGTTGCGGGCATCGTCCGGGTCACGCGGGATGAGCAGCCGGCGAAGCTTCGCGGCGGCAGCCTCAAGCGAAGCCTCGAGCTCGGGCACCTCCGCAGCGAACTCGGGGTCCTCTGACGCCATCTCCCTGGCAGCGGCAAGATCGTCCCGCAGCCCCTCCCACCGGTGGTAGGCCTCAACAATGCCATTGAGCTGAGCCGACCGCCGCCCAAGCTTCCGGGCAAGCCGCTGGTCAGCATAAACAGCAGGATCCCCCAACTGCGCCTGAATGGAATCATGCTCATCAAGCAGGCCCTGTACGGACTCAAACATTTTTCAAAACCTTTCGTTCTGCGCTCATTTTAGTCGGGCGCAGGAATCCACTCCCAAAAGCGGGCGGGAGCACCCGGGGAGTTGGGGCTGATCGCGCGGGTTTTCCGCCTGGACGTGGAAGGTGACGGACAGACGAAACGAGCCGCTGATTCTGCTGCCCCGGGAGTGGCATCGGGCCTGCCGAAGCTGGGAGGCTAACGATCGAAGATCGGAAGCCTCCCAGCGTAGGGGCGGGGGCAGCAGAATCAGCGGCTCAGACGGGCGCTATTTGTCGTTATCCGACTTCGCACCAAGCGTCGTCTTCTGGACCTGCATCAGGAACTCGACGTTGCTCTGGGTTTCCCGGATCTTGTTGGTGAGCAGTTCAAGGCTCTGCTGGGTCTCGAGTCCGGAGAGGACGCGGCGCAGCTTCCACATGATCTTGACTTCCTCGGGCGAGAGCAGGTTCTCTTCGCGGCGGGTGCCGGAGGCGTTGACGTCCACGGCGGGGAAGATGCGCTTGTCGGCCAGCTGGCGGGACAGGCGCAGTTCCATGTTGCCGGTGCCCTTGAACTCTTCGAAGATGACCTCGTCCATCTTGGACCCGGTTTCCACGAGGGCCGTTGCCAGGATGGTGAGCGAGCCGCCGTTTTCGATGTTGCGGGCGGCGCCGAAGAAGCGCTTGGGCGGGTAGAGGGCTGCGGAATCGACACCGCCGGACAGGATGCGGCCGGAAGCCGGTGCTGCCAGGTTGTAGGCGCGGCCCAGGCGGGTCATGGAGTCCAGCAGGACCACCACGTCCATGCCCATTTCCACCAGGCGCTTGGCGCGTTCGATGGACAGTTCGGCCACCGTGGTGTGGTCATCGGCGGGTCGGTCGAAGGTGGAGGCGATGACCTCACCCTTGACGGTGCGCTGCATGTCGGTGACTTCTTCGGGGCGTTCGTCCACCAGCACCATCATGAGGTGGACCTCAGGATTGTTGGTGGTGATGGCGTTGGCGATCGACTGCAGGATGAGCGTCTTGCCGGCCTTTGGCGGGGAGACGATCAGGCCGCGCTGGCCCTTGCCGATGGGTGCCACGAGGTCGATGACGCGGGGGCCGATCTTCTTGGGGTCGGTTTCCAGGCGCAGGCGCTCGGACGGGTAGAGCGGCACCAGCTTGGCAAATTCAACCCGGTCCTTGAGATCCTCAGCGGTCTTGCCGTTGACGGAAGTGACGCGGACCAGGGCGTTGAATTTCTGCCGGTTGGACTGCTGGCCGCGGTCTTCGCCGTCGCGGGGTGCGCGGATGGCGCCCACCACGGCGTCACCCTTGCGCAGGTTGTACTTCTTGACCTGTGCGAGGGAAACGTAGACGTCGTTCGGGCCGGGAAGGTAACCGGAGGTGCGGATGAACGCATAGTTCTCGAGCACGTCCAGGATGCCGGCGACGGGCAGCAGGACGTCGTCTTCGGTGATCTCGATGTCATCGACGTCAGGTCCCTGCGAACGTCCACGACGGCGGTCGTTGCGGTCGCGGAAGCGCTCGTTGCGGGCGTTGCTGTCGCGGTCCTGGCTGCCGGAGCGGTCGTTGCGGTCGCGGCGGTTGCGCCGGTTCCGGCGGCTGCCGCCGTCGGTGTCATCGCTGTCCTCGCGGCGCCCGCCCTCGCGCTGGCCTGCCTCACGGCTGCCTGCGTTGTCGCGGCCGCCGTCGGCGTCGCGGCCCCGGCCGCGGCCTTCGCGACGGTCGGTGCGCTGGCCGGCCTCGGCGGTTTCGGGGGCAGGGGCTTCGGTGCGCTGTTCAGCAGGGGCCTGCGCCACGCCTGCCTGCTCTGCCGCGGGCTGCTCGGCGGGCGACTCCGCAGGGGCTTCCTGGACTGCGGCTGCCTCGCCGCGGCGGCGGTTGCGTGTGCGCGGCTGGCGGCGTTCCGGAGCGGCCTCCGCCTCGGCGGCTTCCGGTGCTGCAGGCGCTTCGGCGGGAGCCTGCGCGGGAGCCTCGGCTGCCGGAGCCTCTGCTGCAGCTTCCGGCGCGGAGGGGGCTACGACGCCGTCGCTGACCGCTCGCCGGCTGCGGCCGCGGCGGGCGCGGGTGGGCTCAGCCGCGGGAGCTTCGGCGGCAGGCGCTTCCGTCGCGGGAGCCTCGGCGGGAGCGGAAACCACCGGAGCAACCACGTTCTCGGAAGCCTTTTCCGCCGTCCTGGCCGGAGCCTTGGTGGCAGGGGTGCCGGCGCGGTGGGCGGAGATGGCCGAAACCAGGTCCCCCTTGCGCATGCGCGAGCCGCCGGAAATGCCCAGCTGGCTGGCAAGGGCCTGCAGCTGGGCAAGCTTGAGGCCGGCCAGGCCGCTGCTCTTGGCGGGAGCTGCCGTTGCCTCGGCAGCGGAAGATGATAGTTCCACAGCTGGTGACAGCTCAGTGGTTTCGGTCACGAAGGATCCTTCCCCCTCGACGGCGTCCAGACTGGGAGCTGGGCGCGATGATTTGATCTGGGCTGCAGTTCAGATCTGCAGCCGGGATTTCGGCCTTGCCGGTTGGATTTCGGCCAGCAGGGCCGGATACTGATTCACCCTGCGCTCCGCCATGGCGAAACGCCGGACTGACGTTCCAGGGGCAGTTGGATGCTGCAGATTCCTGCGTCAGACCAAGCAGGCGGCACCGGAATACATTCGCAGTAGGAGATCAAATAGCAACTGAGAGCAGGAGCAGATCAGATAGGCGGAATTACCGCCGGTGCATGTCCACCTTAGCACCTTCAACGTCCACTGCGAGCTTCAGCACGCGCCAGGACACATCCGGCGTGTTTGCAGCGGTGAATGATGCGATGAATTCCAGCGCTTCGGCAGCCTTTCCCTCCCCGTCGGCGAGGACCAGGACGGTGGGCCCGGCACCGGAAACGACGGCGGCATGCCCGGCCGAGCGCAACGCGGCAATCAGTGCCGCGCTGGGCCGCATCGCCTGGGCCCGGTAGCTCTGGTGCAGGTAGTCCTCGGTCCCCGCCAGCAGGAATTCCGGTTTGTGCGTCAGCGCGTGAATCAGCAGCGCCGCGCGCCCGGAGTTCATCGCGGCTGCGTGGTGTCCCACCGAGGCGGGCAGCAGGGCCCTGGCAGCTTCGGTGGAGAGCTCGTAATCCGGGACTGCCACGATGGGAATGACGGATTCCGCCACGGTGGCACTGGTGCTGCTGTACTGGTCACTGTCCTGCCATGACAGCGCCAGTCCGCCGAAAATCGCGGGAGCGACGTTGTCCGGATGCCCCTCCAGCTCGCTGGTGAGCTGGAGGATCCAGTCCTGTCCGCGCCGGTGCCCGGCCGGCACCATGGCGTTGGCCGCGGATACGGCGGCGACGACGGCGGAAGCGGAGGAGCCCAGGCCGCGGCCGTGCGGGTTGACGTTCTCAGCGGTGATCTTCAGGCCGCCATGCCGGAACCCCAGCCGTTCGAAGGCGGTGTCCATTGCCCGGACCACCAGGTGGCTGGCGTCCCGCGGCAACGTGTCCGCACCTTGGCCGCGGAGGTCGAACACGAGCTCGTCGGTGTCCAGGCTCTCCACCGTAAGGGTGTCGTGCAGCGCGAGAGCGAGGCCGAGGCTGTCATAGCCGGGTCCGAGGTTGGCCGTTGTGGCGGGAACCCGGACGGTAACGCGCTGGCCGGACTCGATAAGCTGCAGGCCGACAGTGGCCTGCGAGGTGGTGTCCAAGGCTATTTTTCTTCCAGTCCCAGTTCAGCAGCAACTGTCACGACGTCGTTGGGTACCTTGACCGGCTGGACGTCGCCTCCGTCCTCGGTGCGGAGGGCCCACTGCGGATCCTTGAGGCCGTGGCCGGTGACAGTGATGACGATGGTCTTGCCGGCGGGCACTTCGCCTGCGGCGTGCTTCTTGAGCAGGCCCGCCACGCCCGCGGCGGAGCCCGGCTCCACGAAGACGCCTTCCTTGGAGGACAGCCAGCGGTGGGCGTTCAGGATCTCTTCGTCGGTGACGGAGCTGATGAGGCCGCCGGATTCGTCACGGGCTCCGATGGCACCGTCCCAGGACGCCGGGTTCCCGATGCGGATGGCGGTGGCGATGGTGTCGGGCTCGGTGATGGGGTGGCCTGCGACGAAGGGCGCGGCGCCCGCAGCCTGGAAACCCCACATGGCAGGAGTCTTGGTGGAGACGGCGGGAAGGGTCCCGGCGGTGGCGGACTCAAACGGAGACGAGTACTCCTTGTAGCCCTTCCAGTAAGCGGTGATGTTGCCGGCGTTGCCGACGGGGAGCACGTGGATGTCCGGGGCGTCGCCGAGCGCGTCGACGATCTCGAAGGCGCCGGTCTTCTGCCCCTGGATGCGGGCCGGGTTCACGGAGTTGACCAGGAACACGGGGTAGGACTCCCCCAGCTTCCGGGCGATGTCCAGGCAGTTGTCGAAGTTGCCGTCCACCTGCAGGAGGGTGGCGCCGTGAGCGATGGCCTGGCTGAGCTTGCCCATCGAGATCTTGCCTTCGGGCACCAGCACGGCGCATTTGAGTCCGGCGGCGGTGGCGTACGCGGCGGCTGAGGCTGACGTGTTGCCGGTGGATGCACACACGACGGCCTGCGCGCCGGATTCCACGGCGGCGGTCATGGCCATGGTCATGCCGCGGTCCTTGAAGGAGCCGGTGGGGTTCATGCCCTCCACCTTGAGGTACACCTCGGAACCGGTGAGCCCGGAGAGCTTCTCTGCGTGCACCAGCGGGGTGCCGCCCTCACCCAGGGTGATGACCCGGGTGGCTTCCGTCACGGGCAAACGGTCAGCGTATTCGCGGATGACGCCGCGCCATTGGTGAGCCACTTAGACTCCTTCTACCCGCAGAACGGATGTAACTGAGTTGATCACGTCCAGGCCCTTCACGGCCTCGACGGTGGCCGCGAGGGCGGCCTCTGACGCGCGGTGGGTGATGATCCGCAGTTCGGCGGACTCCACGTTGGAATCCGCGTCCCGGTGGATGGTCTGCCGCATGATTTCGATGGATACGCCGTGCTCGGCGAACAGCTGCGCGATTTTGGCAAGCACGCCGGGCTGGTCGGCGACATCCAGGCCGATGTAGTAGCTGGTGACTGAGGCGTCGATGGGCAGCGCCGGGACGTGGCCGGTGGTGGTCTCGGTGCGGGCCGGACCTCCGAGGACCAGGCGGCGGGCGGCGGAGATGAGGTCGCCCAGCACGGCGGAGGCGGTGGGGGTGCCGCCGGCGCCCTGGCCGTAGAACATCAGTTCGCCCGCGTTTTCAGCTTCGATGAAGACGGCGTTGAACGCACCCCGGACCGCGGCCAGCGGGTGCTCGCGCGGCAGGAGGGTGGGGTGGACCCGGACGGACACGCCCTCGTTGCCGTCGGCGTCGTTCAGTTTCTCGGCGATGGCCAGCAGCTTGATGACGAATCCGGCGTCCTTGGCGGCGGCGATGTCCGAGGCGCTGACGGAGCTGATGCCTTCGCAGTGGACATTTTCCAGGGCGAAGCGGGTGTGGAAGGACAGCGAAGCCAGGATCGCAGCCTTGGCGGCGGCATCGTGGCCCTCGACGTCGGCCGTTGGGTCTGCTTCGGCGTACCCGAGGCGCTGCGCTTCGGCCAAGGCATCGGCGAACTGCGCGCCGGTGGTGTCCATCTGGTCAAGGATGTAGTTGGTGGTGCCGTTGACGATGCCGAGCACGCGGGTGATCCGGTCACCGGAAAGGCTGTCGCGGATGGGGCGCAGGATGGGAATGGCCCCGGCCACGGCGGCCTCGTAGGAAAGCTGGACGCCGGCCTTGTCAGCCTCTTCGTGGAGGCTCGGGCCATCCTGGGCGAGCAGTGCCTTGTTTCCAGTGACCACACAGGCGCCGTTACGGACGGCGGTGAGGATCAGCGAACGGGCGGGCTCGATGCCGCCCATCAGCTCGATGACCAGGTCCGCGTCCTTGACCAGGGTGTCGGCGTCGGTGGTGAACAGTTCCTGGGGCAGTTCGACGTCGCGGCGGGAGTTCACGTTGCGGACGGCGATGCCGCTCAGCTGCAGGCGGGCACCGGTGCGGGCAGCGAGGGCGTCCGCGTCCTCGAGGAGGATCCGCGCGACCTGGGCCCCCACGTTGCCACAGCCCAGCAGGGCAACTTTCAAGGTTCGCATTTCGGTCACGTCAGGCTCCCATGTCGCGGTTCAGCAGGTCTTCTTCGGTTTCCCCGCGGACAATCAGCCGGGCGGATCCGTCGCGCACCGCGACGACGCCCGGCCGGGCCAGATAGTTGTAGTTGCTCGAGAGGGCCCAGCAGTAGGCGCCGGTCCCCGGTACGGCAAGCAGATCACCGGCTGCCACGTCCTCGGGCAGATATACATCTCTAACAACTATGTCGCCGCTCTCGCAATGTTTGCCCACCACGCGGGACAGCTGCGGGGCAGCGGGCGACGTCCGGGAGGCCAGAACCGCCGAATAATCCGCGTCGTAAAGCACGGGGCGGGCGTTGTCGCTCATTCCGCCGTCCACCGAAACATACCGGCGCGGATACGTAACGTTGTTACCCCCGTCACCTGCACCGGAAGAGGCCGGAGCGTCGACCCGGACGGTCTTGAGCGTGCCGACTTCGTACAGCGTGAAGGTGGTGCTGCCAACGATGGCACGTCCCGGCTCGATGGAGATTCGCGGCGCCGTGATGCCCAGCTCGGCGCAGGTGGAACGCACGACGGCAGCCATCGCCGTCGCGATTTCCGCTGCGGGGCGGGGGGTGTCCACCGGGGTGTAGGCAATCCCGTACCCGCCGCCGAGGTCCAGTTCCGGCATAACGATGGAGTACTTTTCCTGCATCGCGGCCAGGAAGCGCAGCAGCTTTTCAGCGGCCAGCGCGAAACCGTCCGGCTCGAAGATCTGGGAACCGATGTGGCAGTGCAGGCCCAGGAGCTCGATGCCGGGGTGGGCGGAAGCCGCAGCCACCGCCTCTTCCGCCGCTGACAGCCCGGCCTGGTCAGTGGTGTCAGCAGCCATCGAGAGGCCGAACTTCTGGTCCTCGTGGGCGGTGGCAATGAACTCGTGGGTGTGCGCGTGGACGCCCGGCGTAAGCCGGAGCATGACCTTTGCCTGCTCGCCCCGGGACTGCGCGATGTCGCCCACCCGGACAAGTTCGGACAGGCTGTCTACCACAATGCGCCCCAGGCCCATGTCCAGTGCCCGGTTGAGTTCGGCATCGGACTTGTTGTTGCCGTGCAGGGCAACCCGCTCCCCCGCAATGCCGGCACGGGCGGCCACGGCCAGCTCACCACCGGATGAGGTGTCCAGCCGCAGCCCTTCCTCTTCCACCCACTTCACCACAGCGGTGCAGAGGAAGGACTTTCCGGCGTAGTAGACGTCCACGCCACCGCAGATATCGGCGAAGGCGGCGTCGAAGGAGTCCTTGAATGCCCGGGCGCGGGCGCGGAAGTCTGCCTCATCCATCACGAAGAGCGGCGAGCCGAACTGTTCCTTGAGTTCCTGCACGCTGACGCCGCCAACAGACAGGGCGCCGGCGCCGTTCCGCTCGACGCTCCCCGCCCACATGGGCTCCTGCAGGGCGTTCAGGTCCGCCGGGACAGCCAGCCAGTCCGGCGCCAGCGGGGACGCAGTATTTCCGGTTTCCACAGACATTCCGTTACATCCGTTCCGGCGCGGAAACGCCAAGCAGGTCAAGGCCGTTCGCGAGAACCTGGCTGGTGGCGTCGTTGAGCCACAGCCGGGTGCGGTTGGTGTCGGTCACCGGCTCATCGCCCATCGGGGCGATGCGGCAGGCGTCGTACCAGCGGTGGTAGGCGCCGGCGATGATTTCGAGGTGCCGCGCAACGCGGTGCGGTTCGCGCAGTTCCGCTGCTTTGGCGACAACTGAGGGGTAGCTGCCCAGGTATGACAGCAGCTCGTTTTCCGTGGCGTGATCGAGCTCGGAGGCGTCGAAGGCGGACCGGTCCACGCCGGCGGCCACGGCGTTGCGGGCTGCGCCGCGCGACCTGGCGTGCGCGTACTGCACGTAGAAGACCGGGTTCTCGTTGCTGTGCTTCTTGAGCAGCTCAGGGTCGAGGGTCAGTGGAGAATCGGCGGGGAAACGCGCCAGCGAGTAGCGGACGGCGTCCTTGCCCAGCCAGTCGATCAGGTCCTTGAGCTCGATGATGTTGCCGGCACGCTTGGAGAGCTTGGCGCCGTTGACGGACACCAGCTGGCCGATCAGCACCTCGATGTTCTTTTCAGGATCGTCACCGGCGGCCGCCGCGATGGCCTTGAGCCGGTTGATGTAGCCGTGGTGGTCGGCGCCCAGCAGGTAGATCTTCTCCGTGAACCCGCGGTCCTTCTTGGACAGGTAGTAGGCTGCGTCGGCGGCAAAGTAGGTGGGCTCGCCGTTGGCACGGATCATCACCCGGTCCTTGTCGTCGCCAAAGTCCGTGGTCCGCAGCCAGACGGCGCCGCCGTCGTCGAAGACGTGGCCCTGCTCGCGAAGGCGCGCCACGGCACTTTCGATAGCGCCGGCGTCGTGCAGTTCCTGCTCCGAGAAGAAGACATCGAAGTGGACGCCGAAGGCCGCCAGGGTGGCCTTAATGTCCTTCATCTGCGCCTCGTACGCGGCGGCGCGGATGACGGGCAGCGCGGCGACTTCGGTCAGTTCGCGGATATCCGGGTGCGCGGTGAGGACCTCATGGCCGAGCTCGGCGATGTACTGGCCGGGGTAGCCGCCCTCGGGCACGGGGAGGCCGTGCAGGCGCGAGTAGACGGAGTTGGCGAAAGTGTTCATCTGCGACCCGGCGTCGTTGATGTAGTACTCCGCCGTGACGTCGGCGCCGGAGGCACGCAGGACGCGGGCGATCGAATCACCCAGGGCGGCCCAGCGGGTGTGTCCGATATGCAGGGGTCCGGTGGGGTTGGCCGAAACGAATTCCATGTTCACTGTGTGGCCGGCGAGCGCGGAGTTGGTCCCGTACTGCGCGCCGGCTTCCACGATCACCTTGGCGAGGGCACCGGCGGTGGCGGCGTCCACGGTGATGTTCAGGAAGCCGTGACCTGCGATGTCCACGGTGGAAACGCCGTCGATCTCCTTCAGCCGGGCGCTGAGGACCGAGGCGAATTCACGCGGGTTGGTGCCTGCCTGCTTTGCCAGCTGAAGGGCGATGTTGGTGGCCCAGTCGCCGTGCTCCCGGTTCTTGGGTCGCTCCACGCGCACCTCATCAGGCACAGCTGATGCTGAAAGAGCGATGTCACCGGCTGCGATGGCGTCCTTCAGGCAGGCGGATATTGCTAGGGAGAGTTCTTCGGGAGTCACCCCTCTAGCCTACCGGGGGCCGGTGACAGCAAAGAATTTGCGTGCTGCCTGTGGCCCCCGTCTCCAACACAGGAGGTCCACAAGGAAAACCCAACTGCGGCACAGGGTTGAACCAATAGTCTGGGTTCAGCGTTGACAACACCGTAGACACCGTTTGGAACATGTGATCCCTATGACGAAACGAGAGCCCTGATGACACCCGCCGCAACCAGAAGCACCATAAGCAGGACTCTTTACGCCGGAATCGCCGGCTTGTCGCTCGCCGGAACAGTGGCCGGCTGCGCGCCGTCTGCCACCGAGACGGCACCCGCGTCCACCGGCAGCGGCACTGCCGAAACATCAGCCGCCGCGCCTTCGCCGGGCTCGTCCCCGCTGGCCGGCAGCGGCTCCACGTACAAAGACGGAACCTACAGCGCCGACGGAAACTATGTCTCCCCCAACGGCACGGAAACCGTGGGTGTCCAGCTGACGTTGGCTTCCGGCACGGTGACGGACGTCCAGATCACCCAGCACCCTTCGAATCCCAATACGCGCAAGTTCCAGGGCGAGTTCGCCGGCGGCATCGCCGACCAGGTGGTTGGCAAGAACATCGACGACCTCAACGTCTCCAAGGTTGCCGGCTCGTCCCTGACCAGCGGCGGGTTTAACCAGGCCGTGGAGCAGATCAAGTCGGAGGCGCAGTAGGCAGTGGCGGGCGGGGACTGGGCGAACTTCCCGTTCGATGGAATCGGTACCAGCTGGGAAATTTCCACGCCGCTCCCGCTGGAGGCACCCCTGCAGGAGCGCCTCCTTGCCAGGGTGGAAGCGTTCGACGCCGGCTGGTCCCGTTTCCGGAACGATTCGCTGGTCAGCGCCATGGCCCGGACCCCGGGCACCTACCGCTTCCCTGAGGAGGCCGGCGGGCTCGGCCCCCTCTACCGGGCCCTCTACCAACTCTCCCGGGGCGCAATGACGCCGCTCATCGGTGCCAGCCTGGAGCGCCTGGGCTACGACGCCCGTTACTCCCTGCGCCAGGCGGGATCACCATTGCCCGCCCCGGCGTGGGATGAGGTCATGGACTGGAGCGGAACAACCATCAGCACCAGCGCCCCCGTGGTGCTGGACATCGGGGCCGCCGGCAAGGGGCTCTTGGTGGACTTGCTGGCGGCTGAGCTGGAGGCCGGAGGTGTCGAGTCCTACGTCGTGGACGGCAGCGGGGATCTCCTGGCGCACGGTCCGACTCCGCTCAGGATCGCGCTCGAGCACCCGTACAACCCGGCGCAGGCCATTGGGGTCGTCGAATTGTCGGACCGTGCGCTGTGTGCGTCGGCGGCGAACCGCCGTGCCTGGGGTGACGGACTCCACCACGTGCTGGACGGGACCACCGGGCAGCCGGTCCGGACCGCCGTCGCCACCTGGGCAATGGCGGACACGACGGTCCTGGCCGACGCTGTGGCGACGGCGCTCTTTTTCGTTCCGGGCGCCAAACTCCAGGAAGCGTTCGATGTCTCATGGCTGACGGTGTATTCCGACGGCAGCGCCGCATACTCCGAGGAATTTGAAGGGACACTTTTCACATGAGCCCCGTCGAAACCCCTAAAGCCGGTCCCGCACCGTCCGTCGCCGGGCGGCTGGACACCGCTCTGGGCCGGTTCACGATGTACCGGTTTGTCCTCCTGGTCCTGGCAGTTCTGGCCATGTACAGCCTGGTGCTGGAGGTCCTGGGCTGGCTGACGTTCGGGATCCCGGAAATGCTGGCCCACCTGGCGCTCTGCCTCGGCCTGACCTACGCATCAAACCTGGCGTTGGCTGCCCTGTTCCGGGTCCGTCAACATTCGGAGTCGTCCCTGATCACCGGCTTGCTCCTTTACTTCCTCTTCTGGCCCTCGTTCCAGGGCATGGACGTCGCGGGGGTTGCCTTGGCATGCCTGCTGGCGTCGGCATCGAAATACGCCCTCGCTTGGCGCGGCAGGCACATCTTCAATCCCGCTGCCCTCGGAGCCTTTGCCGTGGCCCTTACCGGATTGAACGTTGCCACCTGGTGGGCAGCCACCCCAGCAATGTTGTGGCTCCTCATTCCGGGCGTCCTCCTGGTCCTCTACCGGACCCGGAAAGTGCTGATGGCAACTGTCTTCACCCTTGTTGCCACGTCCATCATCACGGTTGAACTGCTCCGTGCGGGAATGACCGCCGGAATGGGCGTCTACCAGGCCCTGGCACAACGGCCTGTCCTCTTCTTTGTGGGCTTCATGCTGACCGAACCGCTGACGCTTCCGCCCCGGAGGTGGCAGCAGCTGGTGCTGGCCGCAGTCGTAGGTGTGGTGTTCGCCGTGCCCTACAACCTGGGTTTCCTCGCCAATTCGCCTGAAGCTGCGCTGCTGCTGGGCAACCTCCTCGCCTTCCTGGTGGGCCAGCGCGGTGGAGTGAAACTTCGGTTTGCCGGCAGGCGGAAGCTGACCCCTAGCACCACGGAGTTCTCCTTTGAGCCTGCCCGACCCGTGCGTTTCCTCCCCGGGCAGTACATGGAACTGGACCTGCCGCACGCCGTGTCCGACAGGAAGGGCCGGCGCAGGGTGTTCAGCATGACAAGTGCGCCGACGGAAGGGCTCGTGAAGTTCGGGGTCCGGACAGCTGAGCCGCTGTCCGCCGCGAAGAAGGTGCTCCTGGCGCTGAAGCCGGGTGACGAACTGACAGCCACCTCCGTGGGCGGTGATTTCGTCCTCCCCCGCGATCCGCACAGGCCGGTGCTGCTTATTGCCGCTGGAATTGGAATTACGCCCTTCCTGTCGCATCTTGCGTCCGGGGGACTCCGGGAACGCGACGCCGTGCTTCTCCTCCTTGCCCGGTCCGCGGAGGAAATTGCCTATGTGGAAGAGCTCCGGGCTTCCGGCGTCCGGGTCCTGGTCCGCCTCGCCGATGGTTCAGAGCCACCGCAGGACTTCACCGCGATTTCAGGCGGCGGGTCCCGGTTGGACGCCGATAGGCTGAAGTCACTGGTTCCGAATATCAACGACCGCGAAGTGTACATTTCCGGCTCGCCCGCCAGCGTTGCCTCCCTGCGCCGGGCGGCCCGGGCTGCAGGAGCCCGGCGGGTGCACGTGGACTCCTTTTCCGGATACTGATCCCGCGGCTCGGGATGCCTGGACCTGCTCAAAGCCAAGGCAAAGGCAAAGCCAAGCCGGGGCGGGGCGGTGACAAGGTAAAACCCGGCGGTGTCGCGTCGATTTTCCCTTGGAGCCCACCTTCCTGCTAAGCTCTAGGACGTCCCGCCGGGAACGGCAGGAAATCCGAATTGCCCTCGTAGCTCAGGGGATAGAGCGTCTGCCTCCGGAGCAGAAGGCCGTAGGTTCGAATCCTACCGAGGGCACCATCTGAGGAAGCAGCCCGGTCACATTGACCGGGCTGCTTTTTTGTCGGCACCCTTCAGCGCAACCCGACAGCCTGCGCTCCACACCTACACCCCTTCATGACCTCCAACATGCCGGTGAAGGTGAAACGATCGCGCTTGAAAGAATTCCCCCCGCGGTACAGCTAGGACAGCATGGATTGCCAGTCCGGCTGTGGATCGGGCTGCAGGACAAAGGGGGTGGCGTAAAACGTCTCCCACACGGGATCGTCAGGTTCGAAATCGTTGCCATCGACGAAGCCCTCGTCCTGAGATTCCCACGGGGGCTCCAGATAGGGCGATGCGGAATCAAACCACGCAGGATCGGGCCAGGCTGTTGCGGCTGGTCCTGCATCCATAGCGCCAGCGCCTGATTCCGGTGCCTGTACGAGTTGC
Source organism: Arthrobacter sp. MPF02 (assembly GCF_046605375.1). Taxonomy (GTDB): domain Bacteria; phylum Actinomycetota; class Actinomycetes; order Actinomycetales; family Micrococcaceae; genus Arthrobacter. The sequence continues at coordinate 2,355,330 of NZ_CP176772.1, forward strand.
TCCGCGCCCAGCTGGCTTGGCCATTGTGGGGGTTCGCGGTCGGGTTGTTCGGCTTCGTAGCGGCGGCCGGTGGGTGAGGTCCAACCTGGCGGCTCATCTTTGGTCGCGGGGGTTGGTGTCCAGCCGCTGTTGTGTTTCAGGCGGTGATGTTTGGGGCAGAGTTGTGCCAGGTTGCTGATCCCGGTAGTGCCGCCGTGCTGCCAGGCTGTGAGGTGGTCGGTTTCGTTGTCGAGGGAGTTGTTGCTGCAGCCGGGGAAGGTGCATCTGCCGTCCCGCAACTGCAGCGCCTTTTTCATGGCTTCAGTGAGCCGGTAGCTGGTGCGCCCGATTTCCAGCGGCGCCCCGTCCGGGTCAACCAGGACCCGGTGGAAGGATTCGGCGCCGTCGGCGAGGAGTTTCCTCGCCATCGAGGCAGGGATGGGCCCGTAGCCGCCCAGCACCGCGGGTTGGTCCGTGAGCCCCAGCAGCGAGAAGACCGGGACGGTGACGAGGACTTCGGTCCGTGGCGTCGGAACGTTCCCGGGTTCGGTGGTGAAGGCGGCAGCGGTGGCGGTGTTTGTTCCAGTCCCGGCGTCTTCCTCCGGGGTGGACGTTTTGTGGATGAGGAGCTGGGTGGCGAGGACGTCGGCTTTGCGCTGGGTAAGAGTGCGGTACTCGTCCGGTCCTTGAAGGCCGCGGGCGATGGCCGTGTTCCTGTTCCAGATGGCCTGGGCGGTGTCGGCGGGCAGGTAGGCGGAGATCCAGGCCATCCCGTCGCGGTCCGGGGTGAACTCGACCCGCCGGTCCGCGACGCCCTTGCGGTGACGTTCCTCGATCGATTCGGGGTGGTGGCGTTCCCGCCAGCCCCGCAGCCTGGCCTGCAACCGGGCCGGTACCAGCTGGCCGGCGGGACAACCCCTCGCCGGGTTGGGCGCGTCAGGGTCGAGGAAGTGCTCCACCAAAGCAGCAGAAGCCGCGTGGTCCAGGGACTCGCTTTCGTCAGCAAAGATGCGGGCCTGCTGCCAGGACAGGGCCCCGGTGGTCAGGGCGTCCATGACCGGCGGCAGCGCGCAAACCTGCCGGGACTGGGCCACAAACGCGGACGCGGCGCCGGAACTGATGGTGAGGATCCCGGCGATCTCCTCCACAGTCGCGATCTCGGTGTAGGTCCGGTCGTGCAGGGGCGCGTCCGGCGGGATCATCGCGTGTTGCAGGTCCATGGCTTCGGCCGCGGACAGGGCCTTCCGGGCCGCGGCCTGGGCCTCCAGCTTCTTCTCCAGTCCCATCCGTTCCAGCCGAATCTCATACGCCCGCTGCAGCACATCCACACCGTCCCCGGCCACAGCACCAGACGAACCGGCGGAAGCCAGGGCAGCATCCTCGGCATCAAGCGCGGCCAGAGCAGCAACGGTGGCATTAATAGCCTCCATCGCTGCCGCTGCCCCAACGTCGCTTCCCATACCAACATCATCGGTAGGGGCACTGACATTCTTTGCCTCCGGTTGCGGAACAGCAGGAAGCGGGACCCCAGCCTGCCCTCCGCCGTCGTAATCCTGGTGACCCGGCTGTGGGGCACACGCCCCGTGCTGAGCGTGCCTGACGCCTATTGTCAGGGCCCCCTCGTAGTCTGAATGCACCTAGTTGAGGGGGTACGCCATGCACGTTCCGTTCTGTTCCATCGTCCCGCCGTATCTGCTGAGGCGTCTTGCCCGGCATGATGCGCCGGGGTTTTCTGCAGCTGCAAGGGCAGCCAGGGAAGCCCTTGGACATGTTGGGTCATTCCAGGCATCGCGGACACAGGCGATGCCTGAGGTCCCGACAGGCGTGCGCCAGGCAAAGCCGGGTCCGTCGAACCGGACCATCTACGATGCGGCAGGCTCGGAGGTCCTTCCCGGAAAGCTTGTGCGCAAGGAGGGCGGGCCCGCAACAGGCGACACCGCAGCGGATGAAGCGTATGACGGCCTGGGGCATACCCACCGCCTGTACGCAGACGTTTTTGGCCGCAACTCGATTGACGGCCAGGGGCTGCGGCTGGATGCGACAGTGCACTTCGGGAAGCTGTACGACAATGCCTTCTGGGACGGCACCCAGATGGTCTTTGGCGACGGAGATGGCGAGGTTTTCGAGCGGTTTACAGCTTCCCTGAGCGTCATCGGCCATGAACTCGCTCACGGTGTTACCCAGTTCTCCGCGGCACTCGCCTACCGCAACCAGGCCGGTGCCCTGAATGAATCGATGTCCGATGTGTTCGGTGCCCTGGTGGAACAGTATGTGAAAAACCAGTCCGTGACCGAAGCCAGCTGGCTCATCGGCGAAGGGCTTTTCACTGCAGAGGTTGAGGGCAGCGCTTTGCGCTCCATGAAGGCTCCCGGAACAGCGTACGACGACGATGTGCTGGGTAAGGATCCGCAGCCGGACTCCATGGACTCGTACGTAAGGACCAGCGCAGACAACGGCGGGGTTCACATCAACTCCGGCATCCCCAACCGGGCGTTCTATCTGGTTGCTGAGTCCTTGGGCGGAAATGCCTGGGACTCCCCCGGCCTTATCTGGTACGAAACATTGACGAGCGGCTCCCTGCCCACTACGGCAACGTTCAGCGTCTTCGCCCGCGCCACCGCCTCCGCTGCAATGGAGCTCTACGGGTCGGACTCGAAAGAGCATGACGCCGTGCGGCAGGCGTGGGAAACTGTGAAGGTCAAGCTGTAAGGGACGCCTGGTTGCCGGACACCACGCCGCCAGGCTGCATGGAAGCCCAGGAACCAGGCAATGAAGATCAGTGTGGAACGCACCGGCGGTCTTGCCGCGATGACGCGGGTCTGGACAGTCGATGCCCGTTCAGAGACCGCCATCAGTCAATGGCAGCCCATCGTGGAAGCATGTCCTTGGGACGCAGTACCAAGGACACCGCGGGCTGCGGCCGCTAAGTTTGCCGGTAACCAGCCCGACCGCTTTATGTACTCCATCCGTGCCGGAGAACGCAGGGCAGCCCTACCGGAACGGGCCGTAACCGGTCCCTGGCGCGTGCTGGTGGAGCGGACCCGGGAGGCGGCCCAGCAGATGCGGTCGGCCCAGGGAGAGGACGGCGTTCCAGGCCACCGGGGCAGGGACGGCGGACAGTAGCTTAGGTTGCGCGAACTGGCCCCGCCAGGCATGCGGGCAGGCACGCAACCGGCCAGCCGAAGCCCTTGAGCTACCCCACCTCGGCCAGCTGTCCCCGGAATGCCCTGCGGTAGGACTGCGGGCTGGTGTCGAGGACCTTGGCAAAATGGTGCCGCAGGAGGACGGGATGGCCGAACCCGGCTTCCCGGGCCACCTCGTCGATATTGAGGTCCGTTAATTCAAGGAGTTCCTGCGCGCGGAGCACACGCTGCGAGTTGAGCCACGCCGCAGGGGTGGCTCCGGTTTCGGAACGGAATTTCCGGGCGAAGGTCCTGGGTGACAGGTGCAGCCGGGCGGCCAGCTCGTTGACGGAGTGCTCACGGTCCAGGTTCTGCACCATCCAGCGCAGCAGTTCCTCCATGGGTGCCGAGCCGCAGGTGGGCATGGGCCGGTCGATGAACTGGGCCTGGCCGCCGTCGCGGTGCGGCGGGACCACCATGTCCCGGGCTATGGCAGCGGCAACGTGCGCCCCCAACTCCACCCGCACCAGGTGCAGGCAGGCGTCGATGCCGGCGGCGGTCCCGGCGGAGGAAATGATGTTGCCGTCCTGCACGTAGAGGACGTTCTCATCGACCTGGACCGCTGGATAGGCCTCGGCCAGCTCCCTTGAGTAGTGCCAGTGCGTGGTGCATCTGCGGCCGTCCAGCAGACCGGAGCGGGCAAGGGCAAAAGCCCCGGAGCAGATGGACATCAGCCATGCTCCCCTCGCATCGGCGGCACGCAGTGCCTGGACCACGGACTCCGGCAGGTCGTCGTCGTGCCCGTACGGAGCCATGATCACCAGGTCCGCGTCCTCCGTGGCCTCCAGTCCAAGGCTTATGTTCATGGACAGCCCGGATTTCAGCTTGACGTCGCCAGGATCTGGCGTGCACACGCGGAAATCAAAGGCAGGAACCCCGGTACCGCGGGTTGACCTGTCGATCCCAAAGACCTCACAGGCAGTCCCGAATTCAAAGATGGAGAAGTTGGGAACCACAATCACGGCGACTGTTTTGAGCATGCTCTATTGTGGCAGGAATTATAGCTTTTTGGTCATTTCTGCCACTGTTTGTCTGTGAGCGGCAGGAGAAGCATGGAGGCATGGAAATCTTCGCAGCCATCATCGTTATCCTGCTCCTCCTTGTTGGCGCCGCCACTATCGCAGCGCTCCTCCGCGACGGCCGGGGCCACACTCCCCGCGTTGAGTCCCATGAGGAATGGTCGGCGCTGGACCTTCCCAGCACCAGCTACACCCTCCGCCTGTTCTAGCAATTCCAGGACCGCCGCAGGCAGTCGAACCGGGGGTGCCGGCCCCGCCGCAGTAGACTGTCTGCAGCCATGACTCTTCATATCTCCTATCCCGCAGAACTGCCGGTCTCCGAGCGCCGCGAGGACCTGATGGCCGCCATTGCCGCCAACCAGGTGACTATCATCGCCGGCGAGACCGGCTCCGGGAAGACCACGCAGATTCCGAAAATGTGCCTGGAGCTCGGCCTGGGCGAGAACGGGCTGATCGGCCACACCCAGCCACGACGGCTCGCAGCACGGACCGTGGCAGAGCGCATTGCGGAAGAACTCGGTGTCGAGATCGGTCAGGAAGTCGGTTTCCAGGTCCGTTTCACCGGCGAGGTCAGCCGGGAAACCAAGGTCAAGCTGATGACGGACGGTATCCTGCTGGCAGAGATCCAGCGCGACAAGCTGCTCCGCAAGTACAACGCCATCATCATCGACGAGGCCCACGAGCGCAGCCTCAACATCGACTTCATCCTCGGCTACCTGAAGCGCATCCTGCCGCAGCGGCCGGACCTGAAGGTCATCATCACCTCAGCCACCATTGATCCGGAGCGGTTCGCCAACCACTTCGGCACGCCGGACAACCCCGCCCCGATTATCGAAGTCTCCGGCCGGACCTATCCGGTGGAAATCCGCTACCGCCCGCTGACGCAACCGCGGGAGGACGACGAAGACCCCTCGGACGACGAACTCGAGGAAGACCGGGACCCGCTGGACGCCGTCTGCGACGCCGTCGACGAACTTGCCAACGAGGCCCCAGGCGACATCCTGGTCTTCTTCTCCGGCGAGCGCGAGATCCGTGACGCAGCGGACGCACTGCAGGCCCGCATCCAAAGCAACCGAAATCTCGCCGGCACGGAAGTCCTTTCCCTGTTCGCCCGCCTTAGCCTGCAGGAACAGCACAAGGTCTTCCACCCGGGCAACAAGCGCCGGATTGTGCTGGCCACGAACGTGGCGGAAACTTCGCTCACGGTGCCCGGAATCAAGTACGTCATCGACACCGGCACGGCCCGCATCTCCCGATACTCGCACAGGACAAAGGTCCAGCGGCTGCCCATCGAACGCGTGTCCCAGGCGTCGGCGAACCAGCGGTCCGGGCGCTGCGGCCGCGTATCTGACGGCATTGCCATCCGGCTCTACTCCGAGGAAGACTTCGACTCCCGCCCCCAGTTCACGGATCCGGAAATCCTCCGCACCAACCTTGCAGCGGTCATCCTGCAGATGACCGCCATGGGCGTTGCCCGCGGTCCCAAGGACGTGGAGAACTTCCCGTTCGTCGAGCCGCCGGAAACGCGGGCCATTAACGACGGCGTCACGCTCCTGCGCGAGTTCGGCGCGCTCGCCGCCCCCAAGGCAGAAAACAGCGACGGCGACAGGCGCAACGGGAGCGGCCTCACCGCCGTCGGGCAAAAACTTGCGCAACTGCCGGTGGACCCGCGCCTGGGCCGGATGATCGTGGAGGCCGGGAAGCGCAACTGCGTGCGCGAAGTCATGATCCTCGCGGCCGCCCTCACCATTCAGGACCCCCGCGAACGCCCCACCGACAAGCAGCAGCTGGCCGCCGAGAAGCACAACAGGTTCAAGGACGAAAACTCCGACTTCACGGGCTACCTGAACCTGTGGAACTACCTGCAGGAGAAACAGCAGGAGCTGTCGTCGTCCGCGTTCCGCCGCCTGTGCCGGGCAGAATTCATCAACTACCTCCGGGTCCGGGAGTGGCAGGACCTGTTCACCCAGCTGCGCCAGCTCGCGCGGCCCCTGGGCATCACCCTGGACAACAAGCGCCTGGCAGACCCGGTGGGCAACCATGACGGGATCCACATCAGCCTGCTCTCCGGGCTGCTGAGCCATATCGGCATCCTTGACGAGCGCAAGCGCGAGTACGCCGGCGCACGGGGCAGCCGGTTCGCAATCTTCCCCGGCTCCGCCCTGTTCAAGAAATCCCCCACCTTCGTGATGGCAGCCGAACTGGTGGAGACCAGCCGGCTGTGGGCCCGGGTGGCGGCAAAGTTCGACCCCCTCTGGGCGGAGCAGGTGGCGCCGCACCTGGTGAAGCGCAACTACAGCGAACCGCACTGGTCCACCCGGCAGGGCGCGGTCATGGCCTACGAGAAGGTGACCCTTTACGGGGTGCCCATCATCGCGCAACGCCGGATCAATTACGGCAGGGTGGATCCAGTAGTGGCCCGCGAGCTCTTCATCCGGCATGCACTGGTGGAGGGTGACTGGCGGACGCACCACAAGTTTTTCCACCGCAACCGTGCGCTGCTGCAGGAAGTGGAAGAGCTCGAGGCGCGGATGCGCCGCCGCGACCTTTTGGTGGATGACGAAACCCTGTTCGAGTTCTATGACGCCCGCGTCGGCCCGGACGTTGTGTCGGAGCGCCACTTCGACAAGTGGTGGAAGGATGCCCGGAAGCAGAACCCGGACCTTCTGGACTATGACAAGTCACTGCTGCTCAGCGACGATGCCGAGGACCTGGACGAATCGGCCTACCCTAAAACCTGGCTGCACAAGGGCTTTGAGCTCCCGCTGAGCTATGAGTTCCATCCGGTTGCCCCGGGATCCCCGCCCAACCCCTCCGACGGCGTCACCGCGGAAGTCCCCGTCCTCTTCCTCAACCAGCTGGAGGACGCCCCGTTCCGCTGGCAGATCCCCGGACAGCGTGTGGAGCTGGTGACCGCGCTGATCAAGTCGCTGCCGAAGCAGATCCGGAAAAATTTCGTTCCGGCCCCGGACGTTGCGCGCCAGGCGGTGGCCGTCCTCGAGTCTGATTTTGATCCTGCCACCGACGAGCTCGAACCGTCGCTGGAGCTGGCTCTGCGCCGGACCCGCGGTGCCATCATTCCGCCCGGGTCCTGGAACTGGGATGCCGTGCCCCCGCACCTGCGCGTGAGTTTCAAGGTGGTGGACAGCAAGGGCAAGGTTTTGGACGAAGGCAAGGACCTCGCGGCCCTGCAGGAAAAGCTTGCGCCGGCCACCCGCCGCGCCATCGCCGAGTCACTGGGTGCCACGCCGTCATCGACCGGGCCCGGGAGCCGGGCAGCGAAGGGCCAGGGTCCCGGGAACCAGCGGGCCGGACGGTCCGACGACGGCGGCGCGCCGCGGGCGGGGACGTCCGCCCAGGCGCCGGAAGCCTCCGCCGCTGCCGGCTTTGTGGAGCGGGACGGCCTGACGGAGTGGAACTTCGGCACCATCGAACGCCAGGTCAGCAGCATGGTCAAGGGACACACCGTGACCGGCTATCCCGCCCTGGTGGACCAGGGCAAGTCCGTGTCGCTGCGGGTCTTCCAAAGCCAGGACGAGCAACTGCATGCCATGCGCGGCGGTGTCATCAGGATGCTGGCGCTGCGGGTTCCCTCTCCGGACCGCTATGTGCTGGAGCACCTGAGCAACACGGAGAAGCTGACGTTCAGCCAGAATCCGCACGGCTCAGTCTCCGCCCTCATCGCAGATTGTGCACTGGCAGCCATCGACAAGCTCACCCCGGCTGAACTGCCCTGGGACCGCCAGTCCTTCGACGCGCTCTACGAGGTGGTCCGGGCGGAACTGATAGATACCGTGTTCAGCGTGACGGCCGTCGTTGAACGCATCCTGTCCGCCACCCGCCGGATCGAAAAGCAGTTGAAGGGCACCACCAGCCTGGCCCTTATCAGCGCCCTCAATGACATCAGGAGCCAGCTGGAGCAGCTGGTCTATCCCGGTTTCGTTGCCCGCACGGGCTACGCCCAGCTCAGCCAGCTGCCGCGGTACCTTGCAGCCATCGAGAAGCGGCTGGAGCGGCTGCCCGGCAACGTGCAGCGTGACGCCTTCAACATGGCCGTGGTGCAGCGGTTGGAGGACGACTATGACGACGCCGTGGCGGCGCTGTTGCCCGGCAGGCGCGCCGGCCATGAGTTGTCCCAGGTTCGCTGGATGATCGAGGAACTAAGGGTGAGCCTGTTCGCCGTCGAACTGGGAACGGCCTACTCAGTCTCGGAAAAACGGATCCGCGCCGTGCTCAACAAAGCCCTGGCGCCCGCCTAGTATTACAAATTCTTGGAAAGGTACAAATGAAGATCACACTTGCCCAGGGACCGGCAGGGACTGAAATAGCAGGCCTCGGCCATGCCCAGCCGGTACGGGTCATGGACAACCATGAGCTCGAGGGCATGATGGAGACCAGCGACGAATGGATCCGGCAACGTACCGGCATCGTCACCCGGTGCATCGCCGCTGACGGTGAGACCGTGGTGGACCTTGCCGTTCCTGCTGCCCGGATGGCGCTGGCAGACTCGGACATCCCGGCCACGGACATCGACCTCGTGGTGGTGGCCACGACGACGGCCGCCGAGCGCTCCCCCAACACCGCCGGCCGTGTGGCGGACGCACTCGGGCTGGGACGAGACGGACGCGGACCGGCCATTATGGACGTCAACACGGCGTGTTCTGGCTTTGAGTACGCCCTGGGCGTAGCCGACCAGGCCATCCGCAGCGGAAGCGCCACCAACGCGATCGTGGTGGGGGCGGAAACCCTCTCAGCCGTTACTGACTGGACGGACCGCGCGACCGCGGTGCTGGCAGCGGACGGTGCGGGAGCCGCCGTCGTCCGCCCCTCCGCCACGCCGCGGATCGGACCGGTGGTGTGGGGATCAGAACCAGGCATGGCCGATGCCGTCCGGATTTCGCCGCCCTCAGGGAGGTTCTCCCAGAACGGCCGCGAAGTGCTGCGCTGGGCCCTCACCAGGGCGCCGGAGCGTGCCCGCGAAACCGTGGCGCGCGCCGGCCTTTCGCTTGACGACATCCAGGTCCTCGCAGCGCACCAGGCCAACCTGCGCATTATTGAACCGCTGGCGGATGCCCTGGGCATGTCTGACCGGATTGTCGTTACTGACGTCATCGAATCCGGCAACACCTCGGCGGCCAGCGTGCCCCTGGGACTGAGCAAGTGGTGGCACAGCGGCAGGATCCCGGCGGACGTCCCTGCCCTGCTTTTCGGGTTCGGCGGCGGCTTCACCTACGCGGGCATGGTGGCGATGACACCAAGCCGGCGCTTCCTATGATGCGGGGACGAAGTCTCCCCAGCCCGCGTCCCGCAGGCCCTGCCGGAGCTTCTCGGCGTTAGCGTCGAGGACTTTTGGATCAGGGTTCTGGTCCGCCGAGGCGAAGTTGTAGTCCGCCATGCTCCTGGAGGGCCAGACGTGGACGTGCAGGTGGTTGATTTCGTAGCCCGCCACGATCAGGCCGGCCCGCGGCGCGTCGTAGATGTCCACCTGGACCGCACCGATCCGGCGGGCCACCTCCATCACCCTGGCCAGGGTCTCCGGCGAGGCGTCGGTCCAGCGGTCCACTTCCTCGGTGGGCACCACGAGGGTGTGGCCGTCCGCGAGGGGGCCGGTGGTGAGGAAGGCGGACACGTCGTCCTGACGCCAGACAAAACGGCCGGGGATTTCCCCGTTGAGGATCCTGGTAAAAAGCGTGGTCATGCGTCTGCCTCCTTGGCGGGTGCCTGCAAAGTGCTGGTATCCAGCACGAACCGGTATTTCACGTCCCCTGCCACCATCCGGTCGTAGGCCTCGTTCAGCTGGCCGGCGCCAACCAACTCGATATCGGCCACAACACCATATTCGGCGCAGAAGTCCAGCATCTCCTGGGTTTCGGCAATTCCGCCGATGAGGGACCCCGCGTAGGCCAACCGGCGGCGGATGAGCGACCGGGGGTTGACCGGAGGCATGTCCTCCGAGGGCAGCCCCAACTGGAACAGCGCACCGTCCACCCGAAGGGTGCGGAACAGCGGGTTCAGGTCATGCGGGGCAGCAACTGTATCGATGATGACGTCAATGGTGCGGTTCGCCGCTGCCATCGCGTCCTCGTCCCGGGACAGCACCACTTCGTCGGCTCCGAGCTCCAGCGCGGCGGGCACCTTGGATTCGGAGGTCGTAAACACGACCACCTTGGCTCCCATGGCTTTGGCCAGCTTCACGGCCATGTGCCCGAGCCCGCCCAGGCCCACGACACCGACTACGTCGCCTTCTTCGACGTCGAAGTGCCGCAGCGGGGAGAACGTGGTGACGCCGGCGCACAGCAGGGGTGCGACGGCGGCCGGGTCAAGGGAGTCCGGGACCCGCACCACGTAGCGGTGGTCCACCACGACGGACGAGGAATAGCCGCCTTGGGTAATGGCGTCGCCGTTGCGGCGGTCCTTGGATCCGTACGTGCCGGTCATCCCGTTTTCGCAATACTGCTCCAGGCCGTCCAGGCAGCTTTCGCATTCGCGGCAGGAATCCACGATGCAGCCGACGCCTACCCGGTCGCCGACGGCAAAGGCTGTGACGCCGGAACCGGCCCTGCTGACGGTGCCCACGATCTCGTGACCCGGCACCAGCGGGTACGCCTGGCCGCCCCACTCGCCCCGGGCGGCATGCACATCCGAGTGGCAGAGCCCGCAGAACTCGATGGCGATTTCGACGTCGTCCGGTTTCGGTTCCCGCCTGGCCACGGTCAGCGGCACCAGGCCGCTGTCGGCAGAGACGGCACCGTAGGCTGCCGCAAGGGTGCCGGCATCGGAAACGGGAAGAATCGGGCCGGGGAGGGGCGGCGGCAGGGGACGTCCAGGGGTCATAGTGCGACGCTACCCTTGCCCCCGGCATAGTTTCCACCCGAGGGATGTGCCCCACCGGGTTCCGCGCCGGTTGCCACGGGCAGGTCCGGGTTGTTGGACCACTGCGAGAACGAGCCCGGGTACAGGGCTGCCCGGAACCCGGCAGCTTCCAGAGCCGCCACCTCATGGGCAGCCGTTACCCCTGACCCGCAGTACACGGCCACCGGAACGCCGTCACTGACTCCGAGCGCCTCAAACCTGCGCCGCAGCTCTTCCGGCGGCAGGAAGCGGCCAGCGCTGTCCACGTTGTCCGACGTCGGCGCGCTCACCGCGCCCGGGATGCGGCCCGCGCGCGGGTCGACGGGCTCCACGTCGCCGCGGTAACGCTCTCCCGCGCGGGCGTCCAGCAGCAGGCCGGTCTCCGGCCAGGCGGCGGCAGCACCGGCGTCGAGCACCGGCATCTTCCCCTCTCCCAAGGTGACATTCCCCGGCCTGGCCGTGACCGCGCCCGCTTCCACCGGCAGGCCGGCGGCACGCCAGGCGCCCAGGCCGCCATCGAGCAGGTGAACCTCTGCAAGCCCGGCGTTGCGCAACATCCACCACACCCTGGCCGCAGCCATGCTGCCTGTGTCGTCGTACGCCACCACCGCATCGCCGTCGCTGATGCCCCAGCGCCTGGCGGCTGCCTGCAGCCCGCCCGGCTCCGGCAGCGGATGCCGTCCCCTTTCGGGCGACGCCGGCGCGGCGAGCTCGGTGTCGAGGTCCACGAAGACTGCTCCCGGAAGGTGGCCCTCGAGGTAATGCCCGTGCCCGTCGGGATCGCCCAGCGCCCAACGGACATCCAGCAGCACAATCCGCTGCTGCCCGGCAAGGCGGGTGCGCAGGGTGGTCACGTCCATCAGGGGGTTCATCCGGCTCCTTCGCTCGTCAAAAGTCCAGCGGGTTCCACTCTAGGCCGGTCGCCGTCCCGCCGCCGGTAGGCTGGTTCGGTGATAATCGACGGCAGCGGCGGAAGTGTTGACTGGGCAGGCCGCGCCTGGCCGGACCGGGAGTGGGCGGACCAGGCAATCCGCAAAATCAGGGCGGAGAACAACCGCTCGGCGGACACCCACCTTTACTCCGTCCCGCTGCCGGAACACTGGGGCGTCCAGCTGTACCTCAAGGACGAATCGACACACCGTTCCGGCAGCCTCAAGCACCGGCTGGCCAGATCGCTGTTCCTGTTCGGTCTCGTCAACGGCTGGATCCGCGCCGATACCACCATCGTGGAGGCCTCCAGCGGCAGCACGGCGGTCTCCGAAGCCTACTTCGCACAGCTGCTGGGCCTTCCATTCATCGCCGTCATGGCACGGACAACCAGCCGGGAGAAAATTGCGCTGATCGAACAGTTCGGCGGCTCCTGCCTGCTGGTGGACCACGCTTCGGATGTCTATGCGACGGCCGAGGAAGTGGCTGCCACAAGCAACGGACACTACATGGACCAGTTCACCTATGCCGAACGGGCCACTGACTGGCGTGGCAACAACAACATCGCCGAATCGATCTTCGGCCAGCTGGAGCTGGAGGACCACCCTGTCCCGGAATGGATTGTGGTGGGGGCCGGGACGGGCGGCACCAGCGCCACGATCGGCCGGTATCTGCGTTACCACAGCCACCCTACGCGGCTGCTGGTGGTGGACCCGGAAAACTCGGCCTTCTACCCGGGCTGGCTGGGCACCGAAAGCGCACCTGCGGGGCTGCCTTCCCGGATCGAGGGCATCGGCCGGCCGCGGATGGAACCAAGCTTTGTGCCGTCCGTCATCGACCGCATGGTCCAGGTCCCCGATGCCGCATCGGTGGCCGCCATGCGGCACCTGCAGGACCTTGCAGGCCTGCACGCCGGCCCTTCCACCGGCACCAACCTGTGGGGTGTCTGGCAGCTGGTTGCCGGCATGCTCGCGGAGGGGCGCCGCGGCAGCGTGGTCACCCTGATGTGCGACGGCGGCGAACGCTATGCGGGCAATTACTACAACGAAGCCTGGCTGGCTTCCCAAAGCCTGGACCCCCGGCCCTACCAGGGAGTGATCACGGAGTTTTTCGATACCGGGACCTGGGACCCGGACGCGGCTTAGACTTCCACCGACTCCCCGGGACGGACATGCACGTACTCCGTCCCGTACTTCGCACCGATCCGCTTGACGTGGCCCTCTACGATCTTGAGCCCGTTGTCATTGAGTAGTCCGTCATGGATCTGGAAGGCCCGCGGCGCCCGGACGCCGATGACGAAATCCAGCACTTCCGCCGACTTGCTCCAGGGCGCGTGGAGCGGAACCAGCAGGGTCTTGACGCTGATGCCATCGGGAATGATGAACGAATCACCGGGGTGGTAGACGTTTTCGTCGATCAGGTAGCCGATGTTCGCCACCACGGGGATTTGCGGATGGATCAGGGCGTGCTGGCCGCCGAAGCTTCGGACCGCGAACCCCGCCACTTCGAGGGTGGTTCCCGGCGCCACGGCGTTGATCCGGGCAACGGCCTCCGGCGCCTCCGTCCGCAACTGGTCGGCGACTCCGGCAGGGGCAAACACCGCAAAATCCGGAGCGGCGCGGAGGGCACCCGCCACGGCTTCAACGTCGATATGGTCGGCGTGTTCGTGGGTGATCAGCGCCGCCTCCGCACCGGCGAGCGCTTCCGCTGTTTCCGAAAGGTTCCCCGGGTCCAGCACCAGGACCCGGCCGTCCTTCTGCAGCCGCACGCAGGAGTGGGAGTATTTCGTCAGCTTCATAGCGCCAGCCTAGGGTCCGGCCCGGAACAGTGTCCACGAAGCACGGGCTGGTAACCTGTATCTTTGCCACAATCCCACGGAAGCGAGGTCGCCCATGCCGCTCGGCGCCAAGGCTGACACCACCCCGCCATCCCGGGCCGGCGGTAAGGAACAACGCGTCACCAAGCAGCGCCGCGCCGTCAGCGCTGCCCTGGATGAGCTTGATGACTTTGTCAGCACACAGGAGTTGTACCGGATCCTGCAGAACCAGGGCGTGTCGGTTTCGCTCGCCACCGCCTACCGCATCCTCCAGTCGCTGGCCGACGAGGGCCTGGTGGATGTGCTGCGCAACGGTGAAGGCGAGGCAGTCTACCGGCGCTGCGCCGTCACCGGCCACCACCACCACCTGCTCTGCAGGAACTGCGGCAAAGCCGTGGAAGTGGAGGCGCCCGCCGTCGAAACCTGGGCAGCCCGCACAGCTTCCGAATACGGCTTTACCGAGGTGGCCCACACCGTGGAGATCTTTGGCCTCTGCCCCGACTGCACGGCGCTCAAGGCTGCCGGGAAGCTGTAGCGCCCGGCTAGTGCGGCTGCAGGACCCGTCCGTTGATACCCCTGCCCGCCCGTACGGAGCCGATCACCCGGCACACCACGTAGATCAGGAAGGACAGGGTGGTGACGTAGGGGCTGATCGGGATGCGTCCGCCCAGGGCCAGCAGGATCCCGCCCACCGTTGCGGTAACGGCAAATACGACGCTTAGGACAACCACCGCCACCGGGGACGACGTCACCCGCAATGCCGCTGCCGCCGGCGTAATCAGCAGGGCAAGCACCAGCAGGGCGCCCACCACCTGGATCGAGAGCGCAACACTGATGCCCAGCAGCACCATAAAGGCGATGCCCAGCCGGCGCACCGGTACACCGCGGGCCTCTGCAAGTTCCGGGTCCACGCTGGCGAAGTTCAGCGGCCGCCAGATAACCACCAGGGCCGCCATCACCACCAGGGCGGTACCCGCGAGGGCCTGCAGCTGAACGGTATCCACGGAAACGATCTGCCCGGTGAGCAGGCCAAACTTGTTGGCGGCGCGGCCCTCGTACAGGGACAGGAACAGGATGCCCAGCCCGAGGCCGAATGGCATGATGACGCCAATAATGGAGTTCTTGTCCCTGGCCTTGACGCCCATCAGGCCCAGGAGCAAAGCCGCCGCCACGGATCCCACCAGCGACCCCATCACGATGTCCGCGCCGATCAGCAGCGCGAAGGCTGCGCCGGCAAAGGAGAGTTCGGAGATTCCGTGCACTGCGAAAGCCAGGTCCCGCTTCATGACGAACGTGCCCACCAGGCCGCCCAGCAGGCCGAGGACGGCGCCGGCCCAGACGGAATTCTGTACCAGGACCAGTAGCTCGCCGTAATTTTCGAAGTTGAAGATCGCCCCGAGGATGCTGTCCGCGTCCATCAGGCGGCCTCCCCTGCCAGATCGTGCTGTTCAGCGTGATGGTGGGTGGTCGCGTCCGGAAGCCCCACCACAACGATCCGCCCGTTGGCATGGATGACTTCCACATGGCTGCCGTAAAGGTCGGAGAGGACTTCCGTGGTCATAACTTCTTCCGGTGTCCCCACCTTGAACCTGCCGCCGGCCAGGTAAAGAACCCGGTCCACGTAGTCGATGATGGGATTGATTTCATGCGTCACGAACACCACTGCGCTGTTCTGTTCGCGGCACTGCCTGTTGATTAGCGCGCTGACCGCCTGCTGATGGTGCAGGTCCAAAGACAGCAGCGGTTCATCGCAGAGGAAAACCTGCGGGTCGGTGGCAAGCGCCTGGGCAACCCGGAGCCGCTGCTGCTCGCCGCCGGACAACTGCCCTACGGGGACCTTCGCGTAGTCCGTGGCGCCCACCAGCTCGAGGAGTTCGTCAATCCTGCGGTTCGCCCTGGCAGAGGACAACCGCAGTCCCCACCGGTGGCCGTCCACGCCAAGTCCCACCAGGTCGCGGGCGCGCATCGGGGTGTCCGGGGCGAACGATTTCTGTTGCGGGATGTAGCCGATCAGGCTGCTGCCCCGCTCGACCGGCCGGCCACCAAGCTCGGCACTCCCCCGGTGCAGTTCCTGCAGCCCCAGCAGGACCTTGAGGAAGCTGGTCTTGCCACTGCCGTTTGGACCAAGCACAGCGAAAAATTCGCCCGGCTTGATGTCCAGGTCCAGGTTGTCCCAAAGCGTCCGCTTGCCGAACTTCAGGGACGCCCCGGTGAGGTTGACGACGGGTTTCAACTATTTGTTCTCCAGAACCTTGCTGATCTTGTCCACATTCTCCGTCATCCACTGCATGTACGTCTTGCCCTCGGGCAGCGTCTCGTTGAAATCCACCACGGGAACTCCCGCCGTTTCAGCTGCCTTCTTCAGCGCCTCGGTCTGGGGACCCTCAGTCTGCTGGTTGTAGGCCAGCAGGCGGACCGATCCGGACGCAACGAGGTCCGTGGCGGCCTTGAGCACAGCCGGCGGCACGTCGGAGCCTTCCTCGATCGCAGCAGTGTAGTCCCCCGGTGTGGCGTTAACCAGGCCTGCATCTTCCAGCAGGTAGAGCGGGACCGGCTCCGTCACAGCCACCGGGGCCCCGGCAGCAGTCCCCTTCAGCGCGTCGAGCTGTCCGTGCAGTCCCTCAAGTGCGGCCGTGAAGTCTGCCGCGTTGGCCTCGAACGTCTGTGCGGAGGCGGGGTCCAGCTCTCCCAGCCTGGCCGCAATATTTTCGGCGAGCCGTTCCATGGCGTGCAGGCTGTACCAGACGTGCTCGTTGAATTCGCCGTGGTCGTGGGCGTGTGCGTCCTCGGATTCGGCGGCGGTGGCTTCGGTGGAGGCCGCTTCCCCCTCCGGGTGGGCCAACCCGGACAGCTCAACGGCGTTCAGGACCCTGCCGCCGTCGAGGTTGCTGCCCCCCGCGAGGGTATGCAGGAAGTCGTCGTAGCCGCCCCCGTTTTCGATCAGCAGGTCGGCCTTGGACACAGCAAGCCGGTCCTGGGCGGTTGCTTCGTAGGAGTGCGGGTCCTGGCTGGTCTTGGTGATGATGGCGGTGACGGTGACCTTGTCCCCGCCGATGGTCTTGGCGATGTCGCCATAGACGTTCGTGGAAGCTACGACGTTGATGCCGTCGGCAGCAGGCGTCGACTCCTCTTGGGGGCTGCAGGCGCTGAGCAGAAGGCCAAGCCCGGCGAGGGCGGCCACGGACGAACGGACAACGGCGGGACGGCGCACGAAGGAACCTCAGTTCACTGGGGAGGAAAAGCGACCCTCCGAGTTTATTAGCAAATAGGAATCATTCCTATTTAGTCTTGCCTAATGAGCGGTTCTCCTGCCGGTACGGGCAGGAGAACCGCTTCACGCGCCGTTCGAATGCCCAAGCCGGCGGATGCCGGTGGCCTGGGTGGCGTCCCGGATCTCGCCCACGAGCTGCTCGATGACATCCTCGAGGAAAAGCACGCCCCGGGTGTTGCCGTCGGGGCCGATGACCCTTGCCAGGTGCGAGCCCGACCGCTGCATGACGGACATCGCCTTTTCAATTTCGTCATCCAGCGCAAGGTTTGCCAGCGACCGGATACGGCTCTCGGCGATGGGCCGCTCATAGGCCTGTTCCGGAATGGACAGGACGTCCTTGACGTGGAGGTAGCCGTAGAGCATGTCCTCGTCATCCAGCATCGGAAAGCGGGAAAAACCGGTGCGGCTCACGGCTTTTTCGAACTCCACGGGGGTTGTTGCCGCTTTCAGCATCACAAGGTTGTCCAGCGGAACCATGATGTCCCCGGCGGTGTGCTCGGAGAATTCCAGTGCGCCGGTGATCAGGCCGGCGTCGTCGTCCACCAGGCCATGGCGCGTGGACTCCTGGACGATGGACTGGACTTCCTCCAGCGTGAACGAAGAGTTCACCTCATCCTTCGGCTCAATCCGCAACAGCTTGAGGATATGGTTCGCGGACCAGTTCAGGACGGAGATCACCGGATGGACTATGCGGGAGACGAATACCAGCGGCGGCGCCAGCAGCAGCGCGGCCTTGTCCGCCACTGACACCGAGATGTTCTTGGGAACCATCTCGCCGAAGGTCACGTGAAGGAACGTCACCAGCATCAGCGCGACGGCGAATGCCGCCACATCGGCAATTTCCATCGGCAGGCCCACAGACTTCAGCGGAACCGCCAGCAGGTGGTGGATTGCCGGCTCCGCCACGAGCAGGATCAGCAGGGAACACACCGTGATGCCGAGCTGGGCGCACGCCAGCATCAGCGACACGTTTTCCATGGCCTTCAGCGTGGTCTGCGCCCGCTTGGAGCCCGCCTCCGCAAGGGGCTCGATCTGGCTGCGCCGGGCAGACATCACGGCAAATTCGGCGCCGACGAAGAACGCATTGCCCAGCAGGAGGACGCCAAGCCACAGGATTCCGGCCAAGTCGCTCATTGTTCGATCCTGTCGCCGGGTGCAATGGCTTCGTTTGCTGTTCCGGCCTCTGCTTCCGGCCGCGCCGGCCGGAAACAGATTCGGTCGATGCGCCGGCCGTCCATTCGGGTGACGCTCAGGGTTCCGCCGCCTACCGGGACGGTGTCGCCAACAGCGCCGATCCGGCCGAGCTTACTCATCACATATCCGCCTACCGTCTCGTAGGCTGCCTCGTCCGGGACGCTCAGCCCGGGTATCTGTTCGGAAAGTTCATCCGGACGGAGCAGCCCGGGGAAATACCAATCCCCGGAGGCGCTTTGCAGGAGGCCGGGCCGCACCCTGTCATGTTCGTCCGCGACCTCGCCCACGATCTCCTCCACCAGGTCTTCCAGGGTGGCGATCCCGGCGGTGCCGCCGTATTCGTCAAGCACGACGGCGAGCTGCAGGTTCCCATCGCGGAGTTCAGCCAGCAGGGCATCCAGGTGGATGGTTTCCGGGACGCGGAGCACCTCCGTCATGATGGCGCCGGCCTCCAGGTTCTGGCGGCGCTCCCACGGCACCGCCACTGCTTTCTTCACATGGACCAGGCCGCGGATGTCGTCCGCCGAGTCGCCAATGACGGGGAACCGTGAGTAGCCGGTTCGGCGCGCCGCGGCAACGACCTCAGCAACCGACTGGTCCGCGTCGATGGTTTCCACACGGATTCGCGGCGTCATCACGTCCGCCGCCGTCCTGCCGGAAAAGTTCAGGGTGCGGGCGATGAAGTTGGCAGTGCCGGGGTCCAGCGTTCCCATGGCCGCAGACCGGCGGACCAGCGAAGCGAGTTCTGCCGGTGTCCGGGCACCCGAAATCTCTTCCTTGGCTTCCAACCCGAAGACGTGCAGCACCTTGTTGGAGAAGCCGTTGAGCAGCACAATGGCCGGTTTGCAGACGGCCGTGAAGATCAGCTGGGGCCGGGCCAGTGCCCTGCCCACCGGGAAGGCCAGTGCAATGGCCATGTTCTTGGGCACCAGTTCACCCAGCAGCATCGAGAGCAGCGTGGCAAGCACCATAGCCAGGACCAGCGAGATGGAGGCGATGGCAACGCCGGGAAGTCCGACGGCGGCCAGCGGGGCTTCCAGGAGCTGGGCCACCGAGGGCTCCATCACGTAACCCGTGAGGAGCGTGGTCAGGGTGATGCCCAGCTGGCAGCTTGAGAGCTGGGTCGAGAGGGATTTAAGGCACGTCAGCAGCGGGATGGCGCCCGTGTCGCCGCCGTCAACAGCACGCTGGACCATTGGCTGGTCCAGGGCAATAAGGGAAAATTCGACGGCAACGAAGAAACCCGTCCCGGCGATGAGCAGCAGGCCCGCTGCAAGGAAAAGCCACTCCATTCAGCATCCCGCCCGATTAGTACGGCGGAGGCAGTGCGGCAAGCCGGGGTATCGGTCCGGCGGAGGATGGTCGGCGGAAACCGACGTTCTTTCACTGCTGGCCGCTGCCGGACGGACCGCAGGCTGGTGATGGGCGCGTGTTCGGGGTTTGCCGGCTCTGCGGGTGGACTGTGCGGCGCTGCTCTTTGCGCTCCGCTGACAGCCCCCAGGCCGGCACCTAGATTTACTGTCCATAAGGATTTCAGTCTACAGGAGCCGGTGCCCGCGCCCCGGCTGTTCACGGCGCCCCGAAACGCCCTGTTTTCCTGTCCCGGGACCCCCCGGTTCCAGACGCTGCAAACCGCCATATTTCGGGGTTTCCACGTTACTTCATGATTTGGGTCACCCTTATTGGCAGTTGGCACAACATGGTTACTAGACTTGCAAAGGTCTGGGTTCAGAGGACGCAGAGACTGGTTCGAACGTAGTGCTGAGGCACCGTGGGGCCGGAGAGAAATCAAACTCATGGAAGAGGCGTATTTCAAGTGCCAGAGCAGCCAAGCCACCGTCTACCAGAGGAATTTGGCGGAAACGAGTGGCTCGTTGACGAACTGTACGAGCAGTACCAGCAGGACAAGAACGCTGTGGATGCCAAGTGGTGGCCGCTGTTCGAATCGTTCGACTCGGGCAGCAGTTCTTCTTCCAATGGAACGTCGGGACAGACCGCAGCCAACCCTCCCACCAAGGAGATCCCGATCGTGAATGCGGCTCCTGCGGCCCCGGCACCGGCGCCGGCGGCAACTCCTGCCGCTCCCCCGGCCGCGCCCGCTCCCGCACCGGCTGCAGCCCCGGCCCCCGTGAAGAAGGCTCCCGCGACTGTCGCCAAGGACGGCGGCAGGAAGACCGAGGCCGCAACGGGATCACAGCCGATCCCCGCGCAGCTGCCGAAGAATGTCAAGGCGCCCACCACACCGGAAGAGGACGTCGTCTCCGTCCTTCGCGGACCTGCCAAGGCCATCGCCACCAACATGGTCACCAGCCTCCAGGTCCCCACGGCCACCAGCGTCCGCGCCATCCCCGCAAAGCTGCTGATCGACAACCGCGTGGTCATCAACTCCAACCTCGCCCGCGCCCGCGGCGGCAAGGTCTCCTTCACGCACCTCATCGGCTATGCGGTCATCCGCGCGCTCTCCCAGTTCCCGTCCATGAACGTGTACTACGACGAGGTGGACGGCAAGCCCGTTGCCGTGCAGCCCGCACACGTCAACTTCGGCATTGCCATCGACATGCCCAAGCCGGACGGCACCCGCCTGCTGATGGTTCCGAACATCAAGAAGGCCGAGACCCTTAATTTTGCCGAGTTCTGGCACACCTACGAGGACCTGATCAAGCGCGCCCGCAACGGCAAGCTGACCCCGGAGGACCACCAGGGAACCACCGTCTCGCTGACCAACCCCGGCGGCATCGGCACCGTCCACTCGGTGCCCCGCCTGTCCAAGGGCCAGGCTGCCATCATCGGCGTCGGCGCCCTCGACTACCCCGCCGAATTCCAGGGCGCCAGCGAGAAGATCATCGCCCAGAACGCCATCAGCAAGGTCCTCACCCTGACCTCGACGTATGACCACCGCGTCATCCAGGGCGCCGGCAGCGGCGAGTTCCTCAAGCTGGTCCACTCGCTCCTGCTGGGCGCGCAGAACTTCTACGATGAGATCTTCGAAGCCCTCCGCATCCCGTACGAGCCCGTACGCTGGAGCGCCGACAAGCAGGTGGACCCGGCCGACGAGATTAACAAGGTGGCCCGGATCCAGCAGCTGATCCACTCCTACCGCGTCCGCGGGCACCTGATGGCAGACACAGATCCGCTCGAGTACGTCCAGCGCAAGCACCCGGACCTGGACGTCCTCACCTACGGCCTGACGCTGTGGGACCTGGACCGCGAATGGCCCACGGGCGGCTTCGGCGGCAAGCCGATGCTGAAGTTCCGCGACATCCTCGGGGTCCTGCGTGATGCCTACTGCCGCACCACCGGCATTGAGTACATGCACATCCAGGAACCGGCCGAGCGCAAGTGGTTCCAGGACCAGCTGGAGCACCCGTACTCCAAGCCCAGCCGGGAAGAGCAGCTCCGGATCGTCTCCAAGCTGAACGCGGCCGAGGCCTTCGAAACGTTCCTCCAGACCAAGTTCGTGGGCCAGAAGCGCTTCTCGCTGGAAGGCGGCGAGTCCCTGATCCCGCTGCTTGACGCGATCATGTCGGACGCTGCCGACGACGGCCTGGACGAGGTTGCCATCGGCATGGCCCACCGCGGCCGCCTGAACGTGCTAACCAACATCGCCGGCAAGACCTACGCACAGGTCTTCCGCGAGTTCGAGGGCACCCAGGACCCCCGCTCGGTCCAGGGCTCCGGCGACGTAAAGTACCACCTGGGCACCGAGGGCACTTTCACCTCGGACACCGGCAAGGAGACCAAGGTCTACCTGGCGGCCAACCCGTCCCATCTGGAAGCCGTAGACCCTGTGCTCGAGGGCATCGTCCGCGCAAAGCAGGACCGCCTGGACCAGGGAGCGTCGTTCCCCGTCCTGCCCATCGTGGTCCACGGCGACGCTGCCTTCGCCGGCCAGGGCGTGGTTGCTGAAACCCTCAACCTGTCCCAGCTGCGCGGCTACCGCACGGGCGGAACCATCCACATCGTGGTCAACAACCAGGTGGGCTTCACCACGGCGCCGTCCTCCTCGCGTTCCTCCACGTACTCCACGGACGTGGCCAAGATGATCCAGGCGCCCGTGTTCCATGTGAACGGCGACGACCCCGAAGCAGTGGTACGCATCGGCCAGCTCGCCTACGAGTTCCGCCAGCGCTTCCACAAGGACGTTGTCATCGACATGGTGTGCTACCGGCGCCGGGGCCACAACGAGGGCGACGACCCCTCGATGACCCAGCCGCTGATGTACAACCTGATTGAAGCCAAGCGCTCCGTGCGCAAGCTGTACACGGAGTCCCTGATCGGCCGCGGCGACATCACCGAGGAAGAAGCAGAGCAGCTGCTCCGCGACTACCAGGAACGGCTGGAACGCGTCTTTGCCGAGACCCACGCAGCCCAGACCTCGCCGATCCCCATCGTTACGGCGGACTCGGCGGCTGTATCCGATATCGAGCGTCCCATCGCCCAACAGTCGGACTCCGGCGCCAACGCCCCCGTGTCCACCGCCATCTCGGCTGAGACCCTGGCCCGGATCGGCAAGGCGCACGTCGAGGTTCCCGAGGGCTTCACGGTCCACGCCAAGCTGAAGCAGCTGCTCGAGAAGCGCGAACAGATGTCCCGTGAAGGCGGCATCGACTGGGGCTTCGGCGAGATTGCGGCCTTCGGCTCCCTGATCATGGAAGGCGTGCCCGTTCGCCTTGCAGGCCAGGACTCCCGCCGCGGCACGTTCGTGCAGCGCCACGCCGTGTTCCACGACCGCGCCAACGGGCAGGAATGGGTGCCCCTGGGCAACCTTTCCGAGAACCAGGCCAAGCTGTGGATCTACGACTCCCTGTTGTCCGAATACGCGGCGATGGGCTTCGAGTACGGCTACTCCGTGGAGCGCCCGGACGCACTGGTCCTCTGGGAAGCCCAGTTCGGCGACTTCGTCAACGGTGCCCAGACCATCATTGATGAGTTCATTTCCTCCGCCGAGCAGAAGTGGGGCCAGCGCTCCTCGCTGGTGCTGATGCTGCCGCACGGCTACGAAGGCCAGGGCCCGGACCACTCCTCCGCCAGGATCGAACGCTTCCTGCAGCTGTGCGCCGAAGAGAACATGATAGTGGCAAACCCCACCACGGCTGCCTCGCACTTCCACCTGCTGCGCCGCCAGGCGTACAGCCGGCCGCGGAAGCCGCTGATCATCTTCACGCCCAAGCAGCTCCTCCGCCTGAAGGCTGCCGCGTCTTCCGTCGAGGACTTCACCAGCGGCTCGTTCCGCCCGGTCATCGGCGAACATGAGCAGCTGGATGCAAACGCCGTCGAACGCGTCCTGCTGGTGTCCGGCCGCCTGTACTACGATCTCCTGTCCACCCGGCAGAAGACCGGCGACAAGACCACTGCCATCGTCCGCGTGGAGCAGCTCTACCCGCTGCCGCACGCCGAGATCGCGGCCGAGCTCGCCAAGTACCCGAACGCCGAGGTTGTGTGGGCCCAGGACGAGCCCGCCAACCAGGGACCGTGGCCGTTCATCGGCCTGAACCTGCCGGACGCGGTGGACCGCCGGATCCGGCTGGTATCCCGTCCCGCGTCGGCTTCCACGGCCGCCGGTTCCATGAAGCGGCACGCCGCGGAACAGGATGTGCTCCTGAAGCAGGCATTTGCACGGAAGTAAGCAGTAAGGCTGCCCGGCCGGACGTCGAAATACCAGACTCCGGCCGGGCAGTTCTGTTTAATGGAGAAACAGCGCCGCCCGTGCTTCCGCAGCGGCGGCAGTAGACGGTGGCAGCGGCCAGGGACTGAAGTAAAGAGGATCGCGTGGAAGACAGGAAGCTGCGCATTGCAGCTGTAGGAGATGAACTGCTGGCCGGACTTGGGGATCCCAGGGCCCTTGGCTGGCTGGGCCGTGTCCTGGCCCGCACTCCACAGGACGGTGTGCTGGTGGAAAGTTACGCCCTCCCCTGCCCGCAGGAAGGCACCGAGGGCCTGGCTGCACGGTGGCTGGAAGAGGCCGGCCGCCGTTTCAGCGACCAGGCGGAAAACCGCCTGGTAATCGGCCTCTCCGGCCGGGACATTGAATTCGGCCTATCCACCGCCCGCAGCAGGCTCAACCTCGCCAACATCCTGGATTCCGCTTCGCAGAACCGGATCGAGGTCTTCGTCGTGGGCCCGCCGCCCACCCTGGACCCCGCCCAGAACCGGCGGCTGGACGAACTCAATACCGCCTTCGCGGACGTCACCACGCGCCGCAAGCACCTTTACGTGGACACATTCTCGCCCCTGCTGAACCATGAGCAGTGGCGCCAGGACCTGGCCGCGAACGCAGGAACTCCGGGGCAGGCGGGATACGGGCTGATGGCCTGGCTGGTGCTTCACCGCGGCTGGTTCCAATGGCTGGGGATGGAAGCTCCGGCCTGATTCCTGTTCGCGATATATCTTGACCTGCGCATCTAGCCGCTGTAACGTGGCTGCTACACGCGATATATCGCCTTTGGAGGTTCCGATGTCCGACCAGAACTGGACCGTCAGCAGCCCGCAGACCATAGACGTCGACGGTGTCACCTTCCTCAAGCTGGGCATGGTGCACGGCCGGTTCGACATCGTCACGCACCAGGAGCCCGTCACGCGCATCGAAATCTCGGATGTCCACGGGGATCCGGTGGACGTCAGTGTAACGGCCGGGCGGCTGGAGATCCGGCACCAGCTTCACGGCGCGCAGGGGTGGTTCAAGAACCTGATGGGAACGGTGAACCACAACAGTGCTAACTCGGCCGTCATCAGCATCGCGGTTCCCGTGGGGGTCGACGTGGAAGCCGGAATCGTCAGCGGTGACGGGCTGGCTTCCGGTGTCACCGGGCAAACGCGCCTCAATACGGTGTCCGGAGCTGTCATGGCGGACGGCACGGAAGGGGAACTTCACGTCAACACTGTCAGTGGAGAGGTGTCCGCGCGCAACCACCGCGGCGTCCTGACAGCTAAAAGCGTTTCCGGGGAAGTCACTGCGTCCGGGGAGTTCACCAGTGTCCGCGCCAGCACCGTCAGCGGCGACCTGAGCTTCGACCTGCACGGCTTCACCCGGGACTTTGGTTCCAACTCGGTTTCCGGCGACCTCACCATCCGTCTGCCGCACGACGTCGGAGTGGACATTGTGGCCAAAACAGCCAGCGGCGCCCTGGTGATCGACAACCAGCGCTATGCCCAGCTGGGCGGGAAGGTGGAGACCATCGCGGGCCCCGACAGCCAGCTGATGCTAGTACGGACCAATTCCGTCTCCGGCACGACCTCGATCCTTCACCGCGCACCGACCGGGACCCCGGAAGCCGCGCTCTAGTGCCCCCGGTTTTCGCGCACGGTGCCCTGCGCCTCTACCTTCTGGCACTGCTCGAGTCCGGCCCCAAGCATGGCTACGAGCTGATCAAAGCACTGAAGGACCGCTTCGGCGGCACCTACTCCCCCAGCGCCGGAACCATCTACCCCCGCCTGGGGAAACTCGAGGAGGAAGGCCTGGTGGCCACGGAGTCGGCCGGCCGCCGGACCAACTACCACATCACGGCAGCCGGACGGGCGGAACTGGACAGGCGGCGGGATGAACTGGCGGGCGTGGAGGATGACATCTCCGCCTCGGTGCGCCGGCTCGCTGACGGGCTCCGAAACGATATCCGCAGCAATATGCGTGGGCTCCGGGCAGACCTTGCTGCCACAGCCGAGGCCGCGAGGAGCGCAGCCGGGACTGCGGAGTTCCGGATTCCAGGCGGCCGCATATCCGCAGACGGCGTACGCCCGCTCAAGGATGCCGAACTGATGCTCCAGGAATTCCGGGACGATCTCCGCACCGAACTCCGGCGGCATGCGCGGAACCGGCCATTGGATCCTGTCACCCTCGAAACCATGCGCACTGTCCTGGAGCAGGCGGGAATTGCCATCCGGAGCACGCTCACGTCCTAGGCCGTGCCAACCTTCTTGGACCAGCACGGCACAGGGCGGTGCAGGTCATGCGGCGGTTACCGGTTCGCGGGTGGTCTGAGGATGTGGGAGACTGGAGGGCAGCTCTTTTGAGTACCGAAAAGTAAGGAGGCCAGCTATGAGCAAGCGTGCACGCAAGCGTCGTGACCGTAAGCGTGGCGGCGCGAACCACGGGAAGCGCCCCAACACCTAGGCAAAGCCAGGGACTACGGTTCAAACGAAGGACCCCGGAAACCACTCGGTTTCCGGGGTCCTTCGTTATTCAAGGCCAATGGTGCCGGCGGGAAAGCCTGCCGCGGGCCCCTACGCGTCCACGGACCGGATGCCGTGGATCCGGTCCAAAATGGCGTGTTTCAGGTTTTCCGGGGCAGCTTCGGTGCAGGAGCGCTTGACCATGTTGCGGATGACGCATTCAAGGTCATACTGCTCGGTGCACTCCGGGCACTCATCAAGGTGGTTCTTGATCTCCGTGATGTCCTCACGGGTCAAGACGCCGTCAAGGTACTCGTAGATGCGTTGCATTCGGGTGTCGTCGCAATCGCCCAATCCCTGGCAGTCGCTCATTTCCTGTTCTCCTGTTGTGTGCTTGCAGCCGTTTCCTGTCCATCCGCGGCCGTTTTGAATCCCCGCTCGGCGGCATACTCCGCCAGCATGTCCCGCAACATGCGCCGGCCGCGGTGGAGCCGTGACATCACTGTGCCGATAGGCGTGTTCATGATGTCCGAAATTTCCTTGTAGGCGAACCCCTCGACGTCGGCGAAATACACCGCAAGGCGGAATTCCTCGGGGATGTCCTGGAGCGCGCGCTTGACGTCGGAATCCGGAAGGTGATCCAGCGCCTCCGCCTCCGCGGACCGGAGCCCGCTTGAGGTATGTGATTCGGCCCGCGCCAACTGCCAGTCCTCGATGGTGTCAGAGTTGGACTGGAGCGGTTCGCGCTGCCGCTTGCGGTACAGATTGATGTAGGTGTTCGTCAGGATGCGGTACAGCCACGCCTTCAGGTTCGTCCCCGGCTTGTACTGGTGGAAGGCAGAGAACGCCTTGGTATACGCCTCCTGGACGAGGTCCTCGGCGTCCGAAGGGTTCCGTGCCATCCGCATGGCGGCGGAGTACAGCTGGTCCACATACTGCATGGCGTCACGCTCGAAACGGAGGCGCCGCTGTTCCACGGTTTCAGTGGAGACGTCCACCACCGCTTCAGCTGCCTCCGCTCCGTCCTGCGGGGTTTCAGCCGCTGCGGACTCGGGCGCCGTTCCGGATGCGCCCTTCGCTTCGTCGTTTGACGCCTCGTACATGGCCGACACGGCCGGATCCAGGGTGTTCATTGCCTTCAAGTCTACTGTCAGGCTCCCGGCACGCGCCGTACCATACTCCGGGCCCTCTGCCTCCATCAGGCGGACAGCCACGGGGCCAACTGCATCAATTCCGTCCAATACCTGCCGCAAGGACCAGCTCCGCCCTGTTTTCCGTGTTTATGCACCGATCGCATACCTGCGGTTCAGTTCCATACTTCGGTTGCGGCCCGACCTTTCCGGACCCGCTTTTCCATAACCCCGGCCCTTGGGCAAATATTCCCCAAAAGTGCAAGACTAGAACGGACTCCGCCCCCCTTTGACGCGGTTCGTCCAGCCAGGAGGAATTCCATGACCTTAGTCCGCACCCTCGCCCGGCCCATGCTGGCATCCAGTTTCGTTCTCGCCGGAATGGATAAGCTCAAAAACAACGACGACACCGCGCAGCAGCTCTCCCCCCTGCTCCGCAAGGCCGCGGCGTCACTGCCGTTCCAGGCAGACGAGAAGATGCTGGCCCGCGTGATTGGCGGAACCCAGATAGGCGCCGGTGTGCTCTTCGGACTCGGAAAATTCTCCCGGCTCTCTGCTGCCGTGCTCACGGTCATCTCCCTGCTGAACACCTTCGTGGAATGGCGCAGCGCGGACATCAGCAGCAAGGAAGCCCGCGAGTCGCGCCGCAGCCAGCTGCTGAAGAACCTGTCGCTCAGCGGCGGGGCGTTGCTCGCCGCCGTGGACACTGCAGGAAAGCCAGGCCTTGCGTGGCGTGCCGAGCACCTGGCCGCCGACGCGCGGAAGAGCGCCTCCCACCTTGCAGCGGACGCACGGCGGACCACCAACAAGAAGCTCGCCAAGGCGGACAAGGCAGTACGCCGTGCCGTCGAGCAGGCCACGGGGGCATAAGCAGGCATGACCTCCGAAGCCGCCACCCGGGACGACGCCGGTTCGTCCGCCCCCCACTGGCCCGCACCCTTCGCGTCGCGGCCGGTTGACGCCACCGTCACAGTGCCGGGGTCAAAATCCCTGACCAACAGGTACCTGGTCCTCGCCGCGCTGGCGGACGGCCCGTCCCGTTTGCGGGCGCCGCTGCACTCCCGGGACTCGGTGCTGATGATTGAGGCCCTCCGCCGACTGGGAGCCACCATCACCGAGGTACCCGGTGACGGCGCATTTGGCCCGGACCTCGAGGTGACACCGCTGGGACAGGACGCGGAGCCGGGGCTTACCAGGATCGACTGCGGGCTGGCAGGCACGGTGATGCGGTTCGTCCCGCCGCTGGCGGCACTTCGGAACGGCTCGAGCGTGTTCGACGGCGACCCGCACGCGCGCAAGCGTCCCATGGGAACCATTATCGAGGCGCTGAAGGCGCTGGGGGTCGCCGTTTCCGCCGAGGACGGCGGCGTGCCGGCGTCGCTGCCGTTCGTCGTCGAGGGGACTGGGGACGTGCGCGGCGGCCACCTGGTCATCGATGCCAGCGCATCGTCACAGTTTGTTTCGGCTTTGCTGCTGGTGGGCGCCCGGTTCACCGAGGGCCTGCACCTTGAGCATGTGGGCAAGCCTGTGCCCAGCCTGGACCACATCAACATGACCGTTGCTGTCCTGCGTGGCGCGGGAGTCCAGGTGGATGATTCCGTTCCCAACCACTGGGTAGTGTCACCCGGTCCCATCCGCGCCTTCGACCAGCGCATCGAACAGGACCTTTCCAACGCCGGCCCGTTCCTGGCGGCAGCCCTGGCATCCCGGGGCACTGTCCGGATTCCGGGCTGGCCGGAGCAGACGCAGCAGGTTGGTGACCTTTGGCGCACCATCCTGGCCGACATGGGCGCTGAAGTGACCCTGCGGGACGGCGTCCTCACGGTGGCCGGGGGCAGGGAAATCAAGGGCGGCCACTTCGCCGACACCAGCGAACTCGCCCCCACGGTCGCGGCGCTGTGCGCACTGGCCTCGGGCCCTTCCCGGCTCACCGGCATCGCACACCTGCGGGGCCACGAGACCGACCGGCTGGCCGCCCTGGTGACGGAAATTAACCGCCTTGGCGGAGACGCTGAGGAAACCAGCGACGGCCTGGTGATCCGTCCCGCGAAGCTGCATGCCGGCGTCGTACACAGCTACGCGGACCACCGGATGGCCACCGCCGGCGCAATCCTGGGCCTGGCGGTCGAAGGAGTCCAGGTGGAGGACATCGCCACCACGGCCAAGACCATGCCGGACTTTCCCCGGCTCTGGGCCGATATGGTTGCCCAGGGCAGCGGAGCCGGGCACGAATCCGGTGCTGTGGCGGAGGGTTCGAGCGGTGGCCCGGCGCACTGATTCCTGGGACGAATCGGACGTCCGGATCCGACCGAACAAAAAGGGTTCACGGCCCCGGACCAAGGACCGGCCCAGCCACGACGACGCCGTCACCGGGCGCATCATCACGGTGGACCGCGGGCGCTACACGGCGGTGGTGGGTGAGGACTCCGGCGACGAACGCACCGTCATCGCCGCCAGGGCGCGGGAGCTGCGCCGCTCCCCCGTGGTGGCCGGTGACTTCGTTTCGCTCGTGGGGGACGTCTCCGGCGCACCGCACACCCTTGCCCGGCTGGTGAAGATCCAGGACCGGAAAACCCTGTTGCGGCGCAGCGCCGATGACACGGACCCGGTGGAACGGGCGGTGGTGGCCAACGCTGACCAGCTGGTAATTGTGGTTGCCGCCGCCAACCCCGAGCCGCGCACGGGCTTCATCGACCGGGCCCTGGTGGCGGCCTACGACGCCGGCATCGAGCCGCTCCTGCTGGTGACCAAGGCGGATGTCAAGGACCCAACAGAGCTCCTTTCCAACTACATCCACCTGGACATTCCGGTCATTATCAGCCGCACCGCCGACATGCAGGCATCAGGCATCGACGCCCGCTCCGACGATGGGCTTTCGGCAAGGCTGGACAGCGCCGCCGTCGCCGCCCTGCGCTCCTACCTGGACGGGAAGGTCACCGTGATGCTGGGGCACTCCGGCGTCGGCAAGTCAACCATGGTCAACGCACTGACCGGCGCGGAACGGGCCACGGGCGGAGTGAATGCGGTAACAGGGCGGGGCCGGCACACGTCATCCTCGGCGCTGGCGCTGCGGCTGGCGGATGCACCTCCGGGCAGCTGGATTATCGATACCCCGGGCATCCGCTCGTTCGGCCTGGCGCACGTGGACCCGGACCGGATCCTTCGGTCCTTTCCCGACCTCGCCCCGGGTGCTGATGATTGCGAACGCGGCTGCAAGCACACGGCCACCGCCGTGGACTGCGGCCTCGACGCGTGGGTGGCCGGAGGCCACGCCGGACCCACCGGCGAGGCGCGCCTGGCGTCCCTGCGGCGGCTCCTGGGAGCGGATCCCCGGGAGGAAGCCCAGGAGACGAAGGAGCTCGGCAGTGTCAACTGACAGCAGCGACCTCCCAGCGGAAGCCTTCGCAGACGGTAGTTTGGAAGCATGATCCAACCCGCTTCGAGCTACAACGATGACCTGCGCCTGGCCCATGTCCTGGCCGACTCCGTGGATGACCAGACGATGAGCCGCTTCAAGGCCTTGGACCTCCGCGTGGAGACCAAGCCGGACCTGACGCCGGTCACCGACGCTGACAAGGCCGCAGAAGAAGCCATCCGCGGCCAGCTCTCCCGTTCACGTCCGCGTGACGCTGTGCTCGGCGAGGAGTTCGGCAGCACTGGCCACGGCTCGCGGCGGTGGATCATCGATCCCATCGACGGCACCAAGAACTTTGTCCGCGGGGTACCGGTCTGGGCCACCCTGATCGCGCTCGTGGACGAAGGCGAGCCGGTAGTCGGCGTCGTCAGTGCACCTGCCCTCGGCAAGCGCTGGTGGGCCGCGAAGGGCATGGGCGCCTACATGGGCCGCTCACTTGCCGCAGCCACCCGGTTGCGGGTCTCGAACGTCTCCAGCCTGTCCGATGCTTCACTGTCCTACTCGAGCCTGGGCGGCTGGAAGGAACGCGGCAACCTCGACGAATTCCTGGGCCTCACCGAGGAAGTCTGGCGGACCCGCGCCTACGGTGACTTCTGGTCCTACTGCATGGTGGCCGAGGGGTCGGTGGACATCGCCTGCGAGCCCGAGCTCAACCTGTACGACATGGCGGCCCTGGTGCCCATCGTGGTGGAAGCCGGCGGGCGTTTCACCTCGCTGGAGGGCGAGGACGGCCCGTTCGGCGGGAATGCCCTGGCCACCAACTCCATCCTGCATTCCGAGGTTTTGCAGCGGTTGAACCCAGGGCTGGACGACCTGCTCTAGGAACCTTTGCAACCGAAGATTCGACGGCGGGCGCCTCCGAAAGGAGGCGCCCGCCGTCGTAATCTTCGAAAAAGCGCACCTTTTCCGGCGGGGCGTAACAAAGTGCTTAACAATTGCGCCGGCTTCATACTCGGCCGCCGCATGTTTTAGTCTCTTAGTCAGGTCACGAGTGCCAGCGCAAAACCCCGGTTTGCTGGCCGGCAACCCTCCATTCGCGGTGGGGTGCCCCGGGTGACGACCAGGCCGGTCCGGAGCGGATGCGGCAAGCGCGGATTCCCTAATGCCGGAGTCCTGTCCTGAAGTGAGGTCTCTGTGACAACTGCCACCGTCTCCCCCAGCACCATCTCCACCGACAACGGCTTCGACGAACGCCAGGCAATTGCGGGCCGCCCGCTCGCCGCCGTCACCGGCGCGGAAATCCAGGCTCCCCTGATCGCCGGCGGCCACGTCCGGTACGCCAACCTGGACTACGGCGCGTCAGCCCCCGCACTGTCTGTGGTGTCCGCCTACCTCAACGAGATCCTGCCGTTCTACGCCAGTGTGCACCGCGGCGCCGGTTATGCTTCCCAGATCAGCACCTCGGTGTACGAAAACGCCCGCAGCATTGTCCGGGAGTTCGTGGGCGGCCGGCCCGACGACTCGGTCATCTTCACCCGCAACACCACCGATTCCCTCAACCTCCTGGCGGGCTGCCTGCCCCTCGCGGAGGGCCGCCCGGCAGGCGACGTCCTGTACCTGGACATTGAGCACCACGCCAACCTGCTGCCGTGGCAGGGCGTCCCGCACCGCAGCATCGTTGCCGCGGACACCATCGCCGGCACGGTCGATGCAGTCCGGGCGGAACTTGAGCAGGGTGGCGTTAGCCTGCTGGCCATCACGGGTGCCTCGAACGTCACAGGCGAGATTCTTCCGGTGCGCGCGCTTGCTGCCCTTGCGCACCAGCACGGCGCCCGCATCGTGGTGGACGCTGCCCAGCTGGCACCCCACCGCCGGGTGGACATCACCGCGGACGACGTCGACTACGTCGCTTTCTCCGGCCACAAGCTGTACGCCCCCTTCGGTGCCGGCGTCCTGGTGGGACGTCCGGACTGGCTCGACGCCGGAACTCCCCACCTCGCCGGCGGCGGCGCCGTTAAGGAAGCAAAGCTCGACGGCGTCAGCTGGGCCACCGGCCCGGCCCGCCACGAGGGCGGCTCCCCGAATGTCCTCGGCGCAGCCACGCTGGCCCGCGCCACGCAGGTCATTGCCGGACTGGACCAGGACCGCTGGCACGCCCACGAGTCCGCGATCCGTTCCTACCTGGTGGAGGGCCTGCAGCAGATCGAAGGGATCACCGTCCACCAGATCTTCAAGGACACCAACGCGGACACGGACACCATCGGGGTGGTCAACTTCTCGGTCGAAGGGTACGACGCCGGCCTGGTTGCGGCCTACCTCTCGGCTGAGCACGGCGTTGGCCTGCGTGACGGGCGGTTCTGTGCCCACCCCCTGCTGAAGCGGCTGGGACTGCCGTCCGGATCACTGCGCGCCAGCTTTGGCGTTGGCTCTCGGCTGGAGGACGCCGAGCGGCTCTTGGCCGGGGTCGCACAGCTGCGCCGTGACGGCCTCGGCTGGGACTATGTGGTTGACGCCGGCCGCTGGGTTCCGGCCAACGACACCCGCACCTACCCCCACTGGGCGCCCAACACTCCGGGCACCGCCGGCGCCGCACCCTGCAACGACGACTGAGGGCACGGGCGCCGCAGGCACTTCCGGCGCATGCGGTAAATTCGATAGGTACCGCAGGGCGTTGACTGAAGGAGGCCGCACGTGGTTCGGGGTGGCCCCAAGCTTGGTCACGGGCGGCGCCGGGAGCTTGGCCAAAGCTTCCAGGACGGCGGCAAGCACTACCAGAAGGTCCGCCCGGGGTACCCTGCGGAAGCCGCGGAATGGCTGGTGCCGGTTGGCGCCCATGATGTCCTCGATGTTGGTGCCGGGACCGGGAAGTTCACGGAACTGCTGCTGGCCCGCGGACTGGCCGTCACCGCCGTCGACCCATCCGCCGACATGCTCGACCAGCTGAAGGCGCACTATCCGGACGCGACGGCTGTCCTGGCTACCGCGGAGGCGACCGGCCTGCCCGCGGCAAGCTTCGACGTCGTAACCGTGGCCCAGGCGTGGCACTGGTGCGACGCCCCTGCCGCCAGCACCGAACTTGCCCGTGTCCTGCGCCCGCACGGCACGCTCGGGCTGGTCTGGAACCAGCTGGACACCTCCGTGCCCTGGGTGCACCGGCTCTCCCGGATCATGCACGCCGGGGACGTGTACAAGCCGGACCACCGGCCGCTGGTGGGAACGGAGTTCGTGCAGCTTGAAGGCCATGTGACCCACTGGCAGGACGTGGTGGGCACCAACGACCTGATCGAGCTCACCAAGTCCCGCAGCTACTACCTGCGCGCCGGGGAGGCAACCCGGGCGAAAGTCCTCGCGAACCTCGACTGGTACCTGCATGAGCACCTGGGCCACTCGGAAGACGAGGAACTGAACCTGCCGTACCTCACGCTGTCCTGGCGGGCAGTCAAAGCATGAGCTGCCCGGCCTTGCTGCAGCGCCAACCGGTAGGCTTGGATATGTGAAGACCAGCGCGCCCTCCTCCTCGATCGAGGACTACGTCAAGGTCATCTACTCCTTCACCGAATGGCAGGACAAGCCGATCACGTCTTCCCAGCTCGCCCAGCGGCTGGGTGTGGCCAATTCCTCGGTTTCCGAGATGGTCCGCAAACTGAAGGACCAGGGCCTGGTGGACCACAAGCCCTACAGCGCCATTACCCTTACCGGGGCCGGCCTGAGACTGGCACTGGCCATGGTGCGGCGCCACCGGCTGATCGAGACGTACCTGGTCCAGCAGCTGGGGTACAGCTGGGACGAAGTCCATGATGAGGCCGAACTGCTGGAGCACGCTGTCTCGGACACGTTCATCGAGCGGGTGGCTGCGAAACTGGGGAATCCCAGCCGTGACCCGCATGGCGACCCGATTCCCACGGCTGACGGCAAGGTCCTGATGCCGCCTGCCCGCCTGATGGGAGAGCTGGACAACGGGCATACGGGCAGGATCACCAGGATCAGCGACGATAATCCTGACCTGCTCCGGTACCTGTCGGCTGAGGAAATCGATCTCGACGCCGAAGTCGAGGTTGTAGGGCGCAGGCCGTTCGGGGGCGCCCTGGTGGTGCGGATCCGCAACTCGGGCCGGACCCGGGACTACGATCTCGCGGACGAGATCACGTCCGCCCTGTGGGTCCACAGCGACCACCCCCATCCCGGCTGCGTGCTGGATGAGGCCTGAAATGCCAACTGCTGCATGAGTCCGCGCGGGATCCCCGGGTGGCCGGCCTGGCTTGCCGTTGCTGTTGGCGGGTTCCTTGGCACTGAACTCCGCTACGGGCTTGGGCTTATGTTTCCTGACCAGCCGGACGATATTCCCTGGGCCACCCTTGTCATCAACGTCCTGGGCAGCTTTGTGCTCGCAGCGCTGACTACCGTCTGGATGGCGCGGCCGCGGACCGCCTTTTGGCTCAGGGCGGGCCTGGGTCCCGGCGTCCTCGGTTCCTTCACCACCTTCTCGGCTGTCGTGTTCGCCGTGGACCAGCTTGCGCGGGCCGGCCAGCACCTGGTCTGGCTTGCCTACCTGGGCCTCTCGCTGCTCCTGGGGCTGCTCGCTGCAGCGGCAGGCTGGCGGCTGGGCAAGATCCTCACGCGCGGCCCGGTGGGCGTTCCGACGGTGGAGCGGCCGTGACTGCTGCAGTGCTGGTGGGAGTCTTTGGCGTCCTGGGGGCGTTGCTCCGTTTTGCCATCGACAGCTGGTTTGCCCACCACACGTCCACCCGCCTGCTGTCGTCCGGGAAGGGGCAGGCAAGGCCGCACTGGCCCTGGGCCACATTGGTGGTAAACGTGGCGGGGTGCTTCATCAGCGGGGTAGCCCATGGCCTGGCTGCGGGACTGGCGCTGGGGCCTGAATGGCAGACCGGGCTGGCCGCGGGGCTCGCCGGCGGCCTGACCACCTTCAGCTCGTGGACCACTGCCACTGTCCGGTTGGTGAGCGAATCACGATTTGCTGCGGCGGCCCTCAATATCGCCGCGAACCTGGTCCTGGGGTACGCCGCGGCCGCGGCAGGCATCATACTCGCGGCCTAGCCGCGGTTGCCACGGGCTTGCTGCCGGCCGCCGATTTGGCGGCCTCCCGTATGGTGGAACGTGATGATCAGCAGACGTGACGCCGCCATTGCCCTTGATGTACCGCTGGAAATGGTCCAGCGGCATGGCCTTCCCAAATGGATGACGGAGGCCGAGCTGGGTGCGATCCTGGACGATCCGCCGCCGTGGCTTGTGCAGTCCCGTGCCAACCGCACGGGCAAGCGTCCTGTGTGGGTGCATCTCGAATGCGCAGTATGTGGCTACGAAGAGGCTGCCCGTCCCAAGAAGTGGTGGCCGGAATTCACGTACGTGGTCTGCCACCACCATGACCCTGCCCAAGTACCGGCGGTCCAGCGCGGGTTCGTACGGAGCGAGCTCGACGGCGTGGGGTCGCGTTTCGTGGGCATCGTGGACGTCGCGGCGCCCGACGGCGGTCAGTAAGCTCCCAGCCTTACTTTTCGTTACTGGTCATATCCCGGGGCACCGCAACGAGATGGATTGCCGCGCCCTCGCGCAGCACCGCGAAATTCAGCGGCTGGCCGATGGCGTCGGAGAAAAGCAGCCGCTGCAAACTTTCGGCGGAAATGATCCTTCACGGGGTGGATTGCCCACGGCAACGACGAGTCGGCCCACGCGCAGGGACTCTGCGGCGCCGAATTCGGCAGGCGGTACCCGGGGCGCCTGCCGTGGACCACCGCCAGACCGGACAATGGGTCGCGCCCACCAGTTCCACTTCCAACCTGCTGCCTCCGCGAAGACAGCGTGCCCGCGCTGGGTCCCGGCCACCACATGCGACTTTGTCAAAAGGTAGCCGTCCTCTGTGAAGAGGACAGCGGACCCGGCGCCACCGCGCCACCCTTCCGTTTCGGCCCGGGGCTGTCATCTCGATCGCTGCCACGTGCGGGGTGACGGCAGCCGCCACCCGCATGACTGTCTCCGAATACGAATCCAGCAGACCGTCGTCGTACTCTGGAGAAGCCTTTTCCCGCGCCCGTTCCATGGCGCACCTCCTGGTTGTGCCCGCCCGGCCGCACGTTGCCGGGCCTTACCGACCTCAACGATCACGGCAGGCCGGCTGGTCCGGACGCTGCACCGTTGTTGACCGGGCGGCTGCGTCCGGACATGGAAAAACCCCGGTCCGAAGACCGGGGTTTTCCCGAGGTGGAGATGGGGGGAATTGAACCCCCGTCCGATGTCGTGTTGTCAGGGCTTCTCCGGGCGCAGTTTGCGTCGGATTTTCTCGGCCCCAGCCATGCTGCAAACAGCTGGCTGATCCGGGCCCAGTCACCTAAGAGTCCCGTTCACCCCGATGACGAGGGTAAACAGCAGTGGCTATCTAAATGACGCCAGGATCCGGGGCGATAGCAACCCCGGGCTGACGGACTGAACTACTGCTTAGGCAGCGAGTTCGAAGTCAGTGCGCTTAGATTCGGCACTTATTGGTTTGCAGAAAGCGTTAACGAGATAATTCTGCATCCTCGGCCCGCTTCACCTGTCGCGACTAACACCGTCGAAACCGATCATCCCCGTATTTTGTTACCAAACCGGCGGGCAAGCCCACCGGACTATTTATAGTAACGCATGTTGTGCGGGATTCATTCCAACCTGGCCGCTAGCCCCGGCGGCGGTTGCGTTCCCGCATTTCCCGCTGGGCCTCGCGGTTGTCCTGCTGTTCGCGGAGGGTCTGGCGCTTGTCGTATTCACGCTTACCGCGGGCAACAGCAATTTCCACCTTGGCCCGGCCGTCCACGAAGTAGAGCTGGAGCGGAACGATCGTGTAGCCGGCCTCCTGCACCTTGCGGGAAATCTTGATGAGTTCCTCGCGGTGCAGGAGGAGCTTGCGGCGGCGGCGCGCGGCGTGGTTGGTCCAGCTGCCCTGGTTGTACTCGGGAATGTGGATGGCTTCCATCCACAGCTCGTCGTTGTAGAAGGTGCAGAACCCGTCCACCATCGAGGCGTGCCCCTCGCGGAGGGATTTCACTTCGGTTCCCATCAGCGCGATGCCAGCCTCGTAGGTGTCCAGCACATGGTAGTCATGCCGGGCCTTGCGGTTGGTGGCCACCACCTTACGGCCACTTTCTTTAGGCACGGAAAAGCTCCTCAGTCTTCAGGTCCGATGTCCTCCCGGCCGGTCCGGCGCGGAGTCATACCAGTGTACGGCAGGCCAATCCCCGGTTAGAGCAGCCCCATCGGGTCCACAGCGGTACCATTCAGCCAGGTCTCGAAGTGGGAGTGGCAGCCGGTGGAGTTGCCGGTGTTTCCCGAGTAGGCGATTAGCTGGCCCTGAGAGACCCGCTGGCCGTTCGACACCACAATGCTGGCGTTGTGGTAGTAGATCGTGTTCAGCGTATTGCCCTGGACGAGGCCATGGGAGATCTTGACCCGCCAGCCGCCACCGTCCGCGGAGCTCCAGCCGGAGCTGAACACTTCGCCTGCCGCCGCGGCGTAGACCGGTGTACCGCAAGCCGCGCCGAAGTCGATGCCGGTGTGGAGGTAGCCGCCCTGGCCGTAGAAGTCGATGGTGCCGGGCGGCGTGGCACGCCAGCCGAACCCGGACGTGATGGGCACACCGCCGTTGAAGGGATGCCTCAGGCCAAAGGCCGACGGCGATCCCACAGGCGGCATGAATGACTGCACCGGCGGGGGCGGCGGCGGCGCCTGCCCCTTGGCGGCCGCTGCTGCGGCGGCCGCGGCAGCAGCGGCAGCAGCGGCCGCTTCCGCCTTCCTGCGCTGTTCGGCCTCCCACGCTTCGCGCAGCCTGCGGTCGCGCTCCTGGATCTCAGCGGCCACCGCGTTCTGGCTGGCCTGGACACCGGCGAGCTGCGCCTGGATGCCTGGTTTGGCCGCTTGGAGTTCCGCATCAAGGCGGCTGGTGTCAGCGATAAGCCGGTCCACTTCCTCCTTTTTTGCAGCAGCCTCGTCACGGGCGGCCTTTTCCCGCTCCAGCGCGGCGTCCGCCTTGGCCTTCAGGTCCCTGATCTCGGCTTCAACAGCCTGCAGCCGGGCCTCGGAATTCACGTTGGTGGCATTCTGCTGGGACAACTTGTCCATGGCGGCGTTCTGGCTGCGCATGGCCTGGTCCGCAAGGTCCATGGTCTCGGTCAGGCTGCCGCCGCTGTTGGATCCAAAGAACAGCGACAGGTTGGACGGTACACCTCCGGACTTGTAGGCCTGGGTGGCAATCTGGCCGATGAGCTTCTTGGTGTCGGCGATCTTCTGCTTGTCCGTCTCAAGCTGCTGGGTGATCTTGGCCTTGTTCTGCTGTGCCATGTCAACACGGGCCGAAAGGGCTTCCACCTCTTTAACTGCGCTGGCCACCCGGCCCTGCGCCTCGAGGAGGGCCTGCTGGGCACCGGGCAGCTGGCCCTGGTAGATCACCAGGTCGCTGGCTGCCTTGGCAATGCGGGAATCAACGAACTCCAGGGACTGCTGGACCCGGGCGGCTTCTGCTTCAAGGGCCTTTTGCCGGTCCTCCAGTTCGTCTGCGAAAGCTACGGGCGTTGACGACGCCAGACCGGCGGCCAGGACAACAGCAAGCACGCCGCTGAGGACACCTGTCCGGCGGGCCGCACCGCGCCGTTCACGGCGGGGACGCATGGAAGTCTGGTCAGTTACGTTCATGGCATTCCTTGTTGGTTTGCATACCTAGACGCGAAGGTACCGGCGCAAGGTCAAGAGAGACGAAATTCCGGCCAAGGATCCGCCAAGGATTATCAGTGCAGGGGCCAGGATGAGCGTTTGTCCTGACGAGATGAAGGCGGTGTCCGGGTACTGCTGGGACATGTACTCACCGAGGAAGAAGTGCGCAACCGCCCACAGCGTCGCGGACGCCAGGGCAGCACCGATCACTGCGGCGATGACTCCTTCCAGGATGAAGGGCAGCTGGATGACGGTCTTGGAGGCACCCACCAGTCGCATGATGCCGGTTTCCCGGCGGCGGCTGAAGGCGGAAAGCCGGATGGTGGTGGCGATGAGGAGGATGGCGCAGACGATCATGACGGCGGCGATGCCCACCGCGACCAGCGAGGCGCCGTTCATGACCGAGAAGAGGCGCTCCAGGAGCTGGCGCTGGTCGATGACTGTTTCCACGCCGGGCTGGGAGGAGAAGGTCTCGCTGATGATCTGGTACTTCTCCGGATCCTTCATGTTGATCCGGAATGATGCAGGCAGCTGGTCCGGTGTCACGGAGTCCACGATGGGCGAGTTCGAGAACTGGTCCTTGAAGTGCTGGTACGCCTCTTCCTTGGACTCGAACTGGAAGTCGTTGATGTACTGTGCCACCGCCGGCGACTCCAGCAGGGCGTTCAGACTTTCCTGCTGCTCCGGGGTGACGGGCCCGCTTGCGCAACCCGCCGCCGTC
This sequence comes from Arthrobacter sp. MPF02, assembly GCF_046605375.1. GTDB lineage: Bacteria > Actinomycetota > Actinomycetes > Actinomycetales > Micrococcaceae > Arthrobacter. The sequence goes on from NZ_CP176772.1 coordinate 2,395,576, forward strand.
GAACCTTCACTGCACAGGAAGATGGCCACCTGGACTTTGTCGTACCAGTAACCCTTCATCTGGTTGATCTGCATCTGCAGCATGCCTGCGGCGCCCACGAAGGTGAGCGAGACGAACGTGACCAGGATGACCGAGACCACCATGGACAGGTTCCGGCGGAGCCCGCTGCCGATCTCGCCCAGGATGAACGCGAGCCTCATCGCTGCGCACCGCCTTCGGCGCCTTCGCTGCCTTCGCCGGGCAGGCCGGTGTCGGGTGTGTCCCTGCCGCTGGCGTCCTTGAGCCGCCGGGACTGCCCCACCACGGGAATCATGGAGGTGTAGAGGGCCTTGGCCTCGTCGCGGATGACCACGCCGTTCTTGAGTTCCACCACGCGTTTGCGCATCTCGTTGACGATGTCGTCATCGTGCGTGGCCATGACCACGGTGGTTCCGTTCTGGTTGATCTTGTCCAGCACGCCCATGATGCCCATTGAGGTGGTGGGGTCCAGGTTTCCGGTGGGCTCGTCGGCCAGGAGGATGCCGGGCCGGTTCACCACTGCCCGGGCAATGGCGACGCGCTGCTGCTCACCGCCGGACAATTCGTGCGGCATGCGGTGCTCTTTGCCTTCCAGCCCTACCGTCTTGAGGACCTCCGGCACGGTATCCCGAATGACGCTGCGGCTCTTGCCGATGACCTGCATGGCGAACGCCACGTTGGCGAACACATTCTTCTGGGGCAGGAGGCGGAAGTCCTGGAATACGACGCCGATACCCCGGCGAAGGCGCGGCACCCGCCAGCTGGAAATCTTGGCCACGTTCTGGCCGGCTACGTACACGGCGCCGGAGGTTGCGCGGTCCTCCTTGAGGACCAGGCGCAGGAAGGTGGATTTACCGGAACCGGATGCGCCCACCAGGAAGGCAAATTCGCCGCGGTCGATTTCAAGGTTGACCGAGTCCAGCGCAGGCCGGGCTTTCTGGTCGTACACCTTGGTGACATTTTCGAATCGGATCATGGCCCTAAGTACCCTGCAGGGCATGGCTGATCCGTATGATGCAGCCCAGTTCTGCAGCCGGTGCACGGGTCTTCGTTTGGGGAAAGTAGGGCCCCGGCCCCTTGACTATACGCATGATCACCCGTTTTCCACACGGGTTTCAAGGGGCGTGTCGTGGTTCCGGGGCTGCCGCAGGCTGTCCCGGCTACACGCGGCCCCTACTTCCCGGCGTTGCGGTTGTCCGTCCGCCAGCGGATTCCGGCGTCAATGAAGTCATCGATTTCGCCGTCGAACACTGCCGTGGTGTTGCCCACCTCGTGCTCGGTCCGGAGGTCCTTGACCATCTGGTACGGATTGAGGACGTAGGAGCGCATCTGGTCGCCCCATGAGGCCTTGACGTCACCGGCCAGAGCCTTCTTTTCGGCGTCCTCCTGTTCCTTCTTGAGGAGGAGGAGGCGGGACTGGAGCACCCGCATGGCGGCGGCACGGTTCTGCAGCTGGGACTTTTCGTTCTGCATGGAGACGACAGTTCCAGTGGGAATGTGGGTCAGCCGGACAGCGGAGTCCGTGGTGTTCACGGACTGGCCGCCCGGGCCCGACGAGCGGAAGACGTCCACGCGGATCTCGTTCTCCGGGATTTCGATGGAATCGGTCTGCTCGATCAGCGGGATGACCTCCACTGCGGCGAAGGAGGTCTGACGCCGGCCCTGGTTGTCGAAGGGGCTGATCCTCACGAGCCGGTGGGTGCCGGCCTCAACACTGAGGGTGCCGTAGGCATAGGGGGCCTTCACTTCGAACGTGGCGGACTTGAGCCCGGCTTCTTCCGCGTAGGAGGTGTCCATGACCGTGGTGGGATATCCGTGGCGTTCCGCCCAGCGAAGGTACATGCGCAGCAGCATCTCGGCGAAGTCGGCGGCGTCCACACCGCCGGCGCCGGCGCGGATGGACACCACGGCCTCGCGCTCGTCATAGTCGCCCGACAGCAGCGTGACCACCTCGAGTTCCTTCAGGGCCTTCTTGATCGACTCGAGTTCCGCCGCGGCCTCTCCCATGGAAGCGGCGTCGTCCTCGTCCTGGCCGAGTTCCACCAGCACTTCCAGGTCATCAATCCGGGATTCCAGCCTGGTAAGGCGCTCCAGCTCCGACTGGCGGTGGGAAAGCCTGGAGGTGATTTTCTGCGCCGCCGCGGGGTCGTCCCACAGGTCCGGTTCCCCTGCCCGCTCGCTGAGTTCAGCGATGTCTTCCTTCAGCGCCTCAACGTCGGTAACGCGTTCGATGGACTCGTAGGTGGCGCGGAGCGCGCGGATTTCAGCGGAAAAATCAATGTTGGCCATGGTGGATTAAGCCTACGCTATCCCGGGAAAGCCCCTTGTCCCGCGTGCTTTTAGCGGGTGAGCCGAGAGCGGGCTGTGGACGTGGCTTCGATGGGAATCCCGTCCGGCACCAGGAAGTTCACCACGGGCGGGTGAACTGCTGCGGTGAGGACAACGACCGCGGTGGATCCGTCAGGCGTTCCAGTGGACCTGCGACGGCCAGGGAGTGGAAGCGTTCCGACGACGGGCTCCTGGCGATGAAGTCCGCCGCAACATTCCGGACCCGTGCAGGGTTGAGGACGGCCGATGGGCTGCCACCCTGCGTTGTGACTTCGCCCAGTGTGTAGCTGTCTGCCGCCGCCAGCGAGGCGCCGTCCGCCAGTGACAACAGCCGCTTGTGTTCCAGGTAGACGGCGGAAATGCCGATGACGACTGTCGCGACCAGCAGGGCCAGCGCGACGTATCCCAGGATCATCACCATCAGCTGTCCGTTTTCGTCTTCCTCACCTGCTTTCACCGGAAATTGCCTACAAGTTGGGTGGCTGAGGCGTCGACCTCCGTGGCGGATAACCGGAATCCATCGGCGAACGGGATGAACGGCAGGGGGATGGTCAGGTGGACCGTTGTAGTGACTGTTGTTCCGGCCGCCTGGCAGTCGCCCGGGTTGCAGCTGATGCCCAACGTGGCCTGGGTGGGGCTATGGCCGAAATCGGCGAGCGCGATGGCGACGGCCTGCTCCGCTGCCGCCTGTGCTGAAGCAGCATCCGGCTGGGCGACATAAACCTTCGCGGCCTGGTCCGCCGCGCCGACCACAGCAAAAGAACCACCCTGGACTTGGCCCACAGTGATGACGAAGTACACCACCGGGACCATCAGCAGGAGGGCAAGGAAGGTGAATTCGACAACAGCACTCCCCTGTTCACGGGCGTCGTCCTGCAGGCATAACGCCTTCCGCAGCCGACCATGGATCCGGCTCATTGGGTCAGGGTTGCAGGGCGGCATGGCCCTTCACCTCCAGCAGGTCCCGGGGACCGATCAGCCCGACAACAGGCATTGGCGCCCGCACTGTCACCTCGAGCGTCCGCATCCCCTGCATCGTGACTTCACTGGTGGTCACCTGTTCGGCGAAACCCGGGTTCAAGGCTGTGGTTATTACTGCACGGGTACGTTCTTCCGCGTCCGCGGCACCCCGGTCGGCGAGGGTTCCGTAGCGTGCACCGGACGCGGCCGCATCGATCAGCGTATTGCGCACGTGAAGCACGAGAGTCAGTTGGATGATCGCCAGGAAAAACATGGTCAACAACCCGCCCACCAGGACAAAGTCCACCACTGCCGACCCGGTTTCCCGCGGGCGGGGCGTGGAGGTACTCCTCATGGCCTCACGGACCGGCTTAAACATCAGGCTAACTGCCCACCGTATCCATCGCCTGGTTAAACATGGCCTCCAAAGCCGGACCGGCGAGCGCCAGGAGTGCCGCCACAAGCACGGCAGACATCAGCGTGATCATCACCCAGCCGGGCACGTCCCCGCGTTCGTGGTGATCGTTGGCCGGGCGGCGCAACTCCGCAAGGGCCAGGAGCATCAGCCCGCAGCGGATCCCCAGGTTCTTCATTTACTTTCCCCTTTCCTCTCAGTTATTCGAAAAGTCGCTCTGTTCCCGCGCCGGGCTTCTGCCGCTTTGCTTCTAGAATCCCAAGCTGATGGCCGCGATCCCGGGAAAGACGGCGAAGACGACGGTCAGCGGCAACACGCCGAATACCAGCGGGACCATCATTGCTATCTCTTTCTTGCCGGCAGATTCCATGAGGTCCCGTTTGGCTGTGTCCCGGACATCCTGGGCCTGGGCGCGAAGCACGTCCGCCAGGGGTGTGCCCCGCTCTACGGCAACAACGATGCCGTCGACGAACCTTGCCAGCGGCGCGAGGTCGGTCCGCGCCGAGAATTCCTGCAGGGCGAGAACGAGTGGCGTGCCTGCCCTGGTCTCGGCAAGGATCCTTGCAAACTCCTTGGAGAGCTCCCCGTGCGCACTCCGGCAGACCCGGTCCAGGGCGCCGGCGGCGCTCTCCCCCGCCCCGACAGCAAGCGCCATCAGTTCGGCGAGGCTTGGAAATTCCGCCATCATCCGCGCTTCCCTGCGCCGGACCTGGACCCCAAGCCAGTAGCCGCGAAGCATGAAGCCGGCAATCGCACTGGCGATGACGATCAGGGCTGCGAAGACCGCGCTGAACCTTCCGCCGGCAACACCTGCTGCTGTGAGGCCCAAGGCGGCCGCAAATCCCGCAGCAGCCCACAGCAGTTGCTCGGCCCTGTAGTCGATGGGTGTTTTGTTGATGCCGGCTTGGGCAAGCCTGCGGACCGTTTCGCCGGGTGAAGGGTTCAGCCGGGCCAGCTTTGCAAGGGCGTCGCGGATGATGGGACGCACGATACGTTCAAGTGGCCCGAACGGCGTCAGCGCCTGTTCACCGGAGCGCAGGAGCCGCGATTCCAGGTTTTGCGCCTTGAGTTGCGGCTCAATCCGTTCGGTAAAGGTGGTAACCCGCATGAACGGGGACCTGGCCACTACCAACCACAAGCCAGCGCCCAGGACGACGCCGAGTAGGACTGCCGCGGGAGAAACAGTTGTCATCGGAGGACCCTTTCGTCCCGGGGAAGGGCTCCGATTCTCAACATGGTGGAGTAACAGACCAACGAAACCACCAGGCCGCCCAGCAGTACCGCCGCACCCGCCGGGGTGTTGTAGGCCTGCACAGCTTCCGGTCGTGTGGCGAGGAGCAGCATAACAATCCAGGGGGCAGCTACGGCGAGCCGCGCAGCGTTGATGGTCCAAGACTGCCGGGCTTCCAGTTCACTGCGGGTGCGTGCGCTTTCACGCAGGAACTCGCTGAGCGTACTTAGCAGCCTGCCCAGGTCCGAACCGCCCACTTCCCTTGTCAGGCGCAGGGCTTCGACGATGCGGTCAGCGACCGGATCGGCAAGCCGGTGCTTCAGCTTGTTTAGCGATCCATCGAACTGTCCTCCGGCGCGGTAGTCCGCGCCAAACTCCCGGAAGAAGGGCCGGAGCTCCTCGGGGCCCTTGTCTCCGAGCTGGATTAGCGCTTCCGGCAGCGGCAGCCCGGCACGAATAGCGGAACGCAGGTGGTCAACGACGTCGGGCCAAAGCTGGCGCAACAAAGCGGTTCTCCTTTTTGCCCGCCAGCGAAGGACCGTGATCGGAAGCCAGCCGGCGAAGAGTCCGAAGCACACCGCGATGGGCCATGACCGACTGACGGCATAGAAGACGAGGACAACGAACAGCCCTACGCCCAGGCATGTTCCTGCCAAGGCCCCTCCTGAAACTTTTTCCACGCCGGCGGCTGCCAGAAGATCACCCAGCCGGCCTGGCCTCTTCTCCCGCTTCTTCTGTTCAGGCGTCTCCCAGAACGACCACCAGACCAGGAAAAGCCCGGCACCGGTAGACAAACCCAGCAGTGCAGCCATTACCGCGCGTCCAGCAATGCGGCGACGTCGTAGCCAGCGCGCGCGAATTTTTCTGGCGCCGGCATCGCGTTTGCGCGTGGCTGCAGGACTCCATCAGCCATGGCAAAAACCAGTGATGACTCGATGATGCCGTTCTCCACCCTGCGCCCAAGGGACAGAATTTCAGTCACTTCCCGGCACCCGTCAGGCTGCCGTGAGCAGTGGACCACTAAGTCAATGCAGGAAGCGACCGTCGGAACCACGAAAGCACTGGAAATGTTTTCACCTGCCAGCAGCGGGAGCGTGCAGATCTTCGTGACGGCGTCGTGGGCGGAGTTTGCGTGGACCGTACACATTCCGGGAAGGCCGCTATTCAAGGCGATGAGCATATCCAGGCTCTCGGCTTCACGCACCTCACCCACCACCAGGCGGTCCGGGCGCATCCTCAAGGCTTCCTTCACCAGGCGCCGGAGCGGAATCTCGCCTTCACCTTCCAGGTTCGGCTGCCTGCACTGAAGCCCCACAACATCCCGCAGGGGAAACTGCAGTTCGAAAATTTCCTCGACGGTGATGACGCGCTCCCTGCTTCCAATGCTGGCAGCAAGGCAATTCAGCATGGTGGTCTTCCCAGCCTGAGTGGCACCGGAAACCAGGATGTTGAGTCCGCTGGAAACAGCCGCACCAAGGAAGCGGGCCGCTTGCGGCGTGAGGGTCCCAAGCTCAACCAGGTGCTCGAGCCGGCTGGCTTTCACAACGAACTTCCTGATGTTGACGGCCCAATGCCGGCGCGTGACGTCGGGGATGACCACGTGCAGCCTGGACCCGTCGGGAAGGGCTGCGTCGACAAAGGGTGAGGACATGTCCAGGCGTCTGCCCGAGCTTTTGAGCATCCGTTCCACGAGGTCGCGGACCTGTTGTTCGGACAGGCTTAGAGATGTCAGCTCGGATTCCCCGTTGCGCGCCACGAATATCTCGCTCGGTGCGTTGATCCAAATCTCCTCGATGGTGGGGTCATCGAGCAACGGCTGCAGGACGCCGAAGCCGGCAACGGCGTCAAAAAGAAACCTGCGTGCAGAGTCCAGGGGCCCGAGCGGCGGAAGCGGAGCCATCAGCGAACGCTCGTCATAATCAGTGACCGCCGCTTCAACAAGCCTGCGGACCTCCCCCGCCTGCTTCAGCGGGTCCAATCCCCGTCTGCGGATAAGTTCGCGGACTTCGTCTTCAACTATTCCCAGAGCATCCATGCGTGTTCCCCCAATGACTGCCGCCCCAGCGGAGGCAGTTCAATGGCTACAGCCTAGGGAGGCTAAAGCTTGGCAACAAGGGTCAGGATTGCCTGTGGATAAGCGCACGGTAGTCACAGGATCAACAAAAGAAACATCAGTACCACTGTTTACAGCAGCAACACGGTGCTATGGTGAGCGCGTTAAACATGAAAATCTGTCCGGTTGGTTCCTAGGGGGAATCGCCGGAACAGCAAACCCAATGAGGTCTGTCTCATGGAGCGCCTCATTATCCCCGGAGCCATAATGAAACGGAACCCGTCTCAGTCCCGTTACCCCGCCTTGAAGTTCTTGGGTACAGCCCTTCTGGCGGCCTCGCTGCTTGCCAGTCCCGGCCTTGCAGGCGTTGCCTCGGCGGTGGAACTGGAACCAACACCAACGCCCAGCACGTCCTACGCGGCCGACGACACGACCGGGACGGCCGCGCCGAGCCCCTTGCCGACGTCGTCCGCTCCGGCAGCAGCCTTCGCGGAACCCGCGCCCAGGCAGGACAGCCCGCCGGTGCAAGCTCCCGCCCCCTCTCCCGAGCCCGCGCAATCGATGGCGGAGGCCGTTGGAGTGGGTGGCGCTGAAATGGGACAACGGTCTGCAAGGGTTACTGCCCGTTCAGATTCCCTGCGAAAGCTGAGCGCGGAATCTCTGGCGAGCGAGGGCACTTGGATGCCGACGTTCGGTGTCCAGGGGCTGGACGTCAGCGGGCACCAACCCAGCGTCGACTGGCAGCAGCAGTGGAACATGGGAGCCCGGTTCGCCTACGTCAAGGCAACGGAGGGTAACTACTACACAAACCCCTACTTCGGTTCGCAGTACCAGGGCTCCCGCAACATCGGAATGATCCGGGGCGCCTACCACTTTGCTATACCGAACTGGTCTTCCGGGGCAGACCAGGCGCGATTCTTTGTGCAGAACGGCGGCGGCTGGTCCGGTGACGGATACACCATGCCGCCTGTTCTGGACTTCGAGTTCAACCCCTATGAAGGCCGTACAATCAATGGCTTCTACTTCGGCAACACCTGCTACAACATGTCCCCTGCGCAGTTGACGTCGTGGGTCCGGGACTTCGGCAACACCATGCAGTCGTTGACTGGCAGGTTGCCCGTTATCTACACCAACACCAGCTGGTGGAACCAATGCCTGGGCAACCCTTCGGGCTTCGGTAACTATCCACTGTGGGTCGCGGCCTACCCCAGCGCCCCAACCAATAACGCAGGGCCGGTACCGACTGGAAGTTGGGGGACGTACAGCATCTGGCAATACAGCAGCACTGGGCCGTTTGCCGGCGACTCGAACGTCTGGAATGGGGACTACGCGGGCCTCAAGGCTTTCGCCGGTGGGGCCGTGCCTCCAGAAGCCAGCCGTGCCATAAGCGATGTCCGGGGGCGCACGCCGGAACTAGGGACGCCGACTTCGGCAATAGTTTGCGGTCTGCGGGACGGAGGCTGCTACCAAAACTATCAAAACGGAGCAGTGCTTTGGTCACCCGCTACCGGTGCCCAGCCCAGCCCGGCAGGTCCGATTCGGGCGGTCTGGCAAGCAAGCGGTTTCGAAAACGGAAACTTGAGGTACCCCGTCTCTCCGGTGATCTGCGGCCTAAAGAATAACGGGTGCTACCAGGACTTCCAGAACGGCGCGATCATCTGGACGTCGACCACGGGTGCGCAAAGCAGTGTCACCGGGCCGATCCGGACAGCATGGGCCAACACAGGCTTCGAAAGCGGCCCCATGGGTTACCCGCTAGGAGGCCAGGTATGCGGCCTTTCCGCTCAGGGTTGTTACCAAAACTTCCAGGCCGGCGCGATTGTGTGGTCACCTGGCACAGGGGCCAAGCTCAGCCTCAATGGACCCATCAGGACGGCTTGGCAGAAAACAGGCTTCGAGACTGGCCCGCTGGGTTACCCAACAAGCGACAGCCTTTGCGGTCTTCGTGACAGCGGCTGTTTCCAGAGCTTTCAAACAGGCAGCATCGCCACCTCGACCATGAACGGCACCCACATAGTCTGGGGCCAGATGGAGTCCGCCTGGCGAGCTTCCGGCCGGGAAGCAGGACCACTGGGCTACCCAACTGCGGATGAAGTGTGCGGCCTGAGAAACGGCGGATGCCAGCAAGTATTCGAAAAAGGCATCACTGTCTGGTCACCCGCCACTGGAGCGCATCTTAGCCCCAACGGACCCATCCGCTCATTGTGGCTTCAGCAGGGCGGCCAGAGCGGACCTATGGGATATCCGACAGGCCCTCAGACGTGCGGGCTTGTTGGCGGCGGGTGTTTCCAAGACTTCGAAGGAGGGGCAATTGTCTGGTCAGCTGCCACCGGCGCCCAAGCCAGCACGGCAGGACCAATCCGCTCGCTGTGGGGAACAACGGGCTACGAAACCGGCCCGCTCGGATACGCAACAAGCAGCCAGGTCTGCGGACTACGGGAGGGCGGCTGCTACCAGAACTACCAAAACGGAGCCATCATCTGGTCACCAGCTACCGGCGCCCAAACCAGCACATCAGGACCAATCCGCTCGCTCTGGGCAACAACGGGCTACGAAACCGGCCCGCTCGGATACCCAACAAGCAGCCAGGTCTGCGGACTACGGGACGGCGGCTGCTACCAGAACTACCAAAACGGAGCCATCATCTGGTCACCAGCTACCGGCGCCCAAACCAGCACATCAGGACCAATCCGCTCGCTCTGGGCAACAACGGGCTACGAAACCGGCCCGCTCGGATACCCAACAAGCAGCCAGGTCTGCGGACTACGGGACGGCGGCTGCTACCAGAACTACCAAAACGGAGCTATCCTCTGGTCCCCTGGCAGCGGGGCACAAATGAGCCCCAACGGCCCCATAAGAACCAAGTGGGGATCCATGGGCTATGAGCTCAGTGATCTAGGTTATCCAACGGGCAACGTCGAATGCGGGATACGCGACGGAGGCTGTTACCAGAATTTCCAAGGAGGGGCGATGCTGTGGTCACCGACAACAGGAGCTCAACCGAGCACTGGACCGATCCGTACAAGATACGCCACTCTCGGATATGAAAACAGTTTCCTTGGCTACCCCATCGCGGCTACGTCCTGCACATTGGGGAACGGAGCCTGCTTCCAGAACTTCCAAGGCGGTTCCATCAGTTGGAGCCCCGCAACCGGGACAACCGTGAGCACAGTGCGACGGTAACCGCATGGTTGCTCCTGCTGCACAGCAGGAGCAACCATGCGCGGAAGTGCCTTGATCCAAGCATGAAAAGAAGGTTGAAGCTCTGCTTCAACCTTCTTTTGTATGCTTGCGAAACTCCCTACTTTTCCGCCAACAGCTCCAGCAGGTAGGAACCGTAGCCGCTCTTCACCAAGGGTTCAGCCCTTTCGCGGAGTTCGTCATCGGTCAGGAACCCCAGCCGCCAGGAAATTTCCTCGGGAGCACCGATCTTCAAACCTTGCCGGTTTTCCACGGTCCGGATGAAATTGGAGGCGTCATTGAGGTCGTTGAAGGTCCCGGTGTCCAGCCATGCAGTTCCCCGCGGCAGAATCTCCACCTGCAGCTTGCCGGCCTCCAAATAAGCCCGGTTAACGTCTGTAATTTCCAGCTCACCCCGCGGGGACGGCTTCAGGTTCTTCGCGATATCAACCACGTTGTTGTCATAAAAGTACAGCCCAGGAACTGCGTAGTGGCTTTTCGGTGCCGCTGGTTTCTCCTCCAGCGACAAAGCCCGGCCGTCGCCATCGAATTCCACTACTCCATAAGCGGAAGGATCCTTAACCCAGTATCCGAAGACAGCCCCTCCCTCAATGTCCTTGAAACGGCGAAGCTGGGTGCCCATGCCCTGGCCGTAGAAGATGTTGTCGCCCAGAACCAGCGCCACACTGTCATCGCCTATATGATCAGCCCCGAGGATGAATGCCTGCGCAAGGCCGTCAGGCGACGGCTGCTGCTTGTAGGTGATGGAGACGCCAAACCGCGACCCATCCCCCAGGAGCCGCTCGAACTGATCTGCGTCGTGGGGCGTGGTGATGATCAAAATGTCCCGGATGCCCGCCAGGATCAAGGTAGACAGCGGGTAGTAGATCATCGGCTTGTCGTAAACCGGGACCAACTGCTTGCTGACGCCCAGGGTTATGGGGTGAAGCCGGGAGCCGGTCCCGCCGGCCAGTATTATTCCGCGCATGTCCCCCATCTTTCCCTTCGCTAACTGCCTCAGCAAATCCGGTAACCTTGGGGATTATGCAGCGACTTCTTGTTACCGGCGGAGCCGGCTTCATCGGCTCCAATTTTGTCCATTACGTCCTGGAAAACACGGACTCCCACGTCACCGTTTTGGACAAGTTGACCTACGCCGGCAACCGGGAATCGTTGAAGGGCCTGCCTGACGACCGGTTCACGTTTGTTGAGGGTGACATCGCGGAGGCTGGGACCGTAGAGCCTCTGGTCGCCGGGACAGATGTTGTCGTGCACTACGCTGCCGAATCGCACAACGACAACTCGCTGCACGATCCCCGGCCGTTCTTGGACACGAACATCATCGGCACCTACACCCTGATCGAAGCGGCCAGGAAGCACAACAAACGCTTCCACCACATCTCCACCGATGAAGTTTACGGGGACCTCGAACTGGACGACCCGGAGCGGTTCACCGAACAGACTCCCTATAATCCTTCGAGCCCGTACTCCTCCACCAAGGCCGGTTCCGACCTGCTGGTCCGGGCATGGGTTCGGTCCTTCGGCCTGCAGGCAACTATCAGCAACTGTTCGAATAACTACGGCCCCTACCAGCATGTGGAGAAGTTCATCCCGCGGCAGATCACCAATGTCATCGACGGTGTGCGGCCGAAGCTTTACGGCAAGGGAGAAAACGTCCGGGACTGGATTCACGCCAACGACCACTCCTCCGCCGTGCTGACCATCATCGCAAAGGGCAAAATCGGCGAAACCTACCTCATCGGTGCGGACGGCGAAAAGAACAATAAGGACGTCGTCGAACTGATCCTGAAACACATGGGACAGCCTGCGGACGCCTACGACCATGTGGTGGACCGTCCTGGCCACGACCTGCGCTACGCGATCGACTCGAGCAAGCTCCGTAACGAACTGGGCTGGGTACCGCAATTCTCCAATTTCGACGCAGGCATCGAGGACACAATCGCCTGGTACCGGGACAACGAAGACTGGTGGCGGCCGCAGAAAGCTGCCACAGAAGCCAAGTACAAAGAACAGGGCCAGTAGTCCATGCCATTGGAGTTCTCTAAGAAGCTCGCTGCCCACGAAACACCCATTCCCGGCGTCGTTCTCTACGACCTCCCAGTCCATGGCGACAACCGTGGCTGGTTCAAGGAGAACTGGCAGCGGGAAAAGATGATCGGGTTGGGTTTGCCCGATTTCCGCCCAGTTCAGAACAACATCTCCTTCAACGAAAAGGCCGGAACCACCCGCGGCATTCACGCCGAGCCGTGGGATAAGTTCATTTCAGTCGCCACCGGCAGGATTTTTGGTGCGTGGGTGGACTTGCGCGAAGGACCTTCGTTTGGCGCTGTCTTTACAGCGGAACTGGACCCCAGCCAGGCAATTTTCATCCCACGCGGCGTGGGCAATGCGTTCCAGACCCTTGAAGACAACACTGCCTACACCTATCTGGTGAACGACCACTGGTCCGCGGATGCGCAGGGCCAGTACACCTTCCTCAATCTTGCTGACGAGGCGGCTGCCATCGCCTGGCCTATTCCGCTCGCCCAGGCAGAGCTCTCCGATAAGGACAAGGCCCACCCAAGGCTCGGGGAAGTATCACCAATGCCGGCCAAAAAAACCCTCGTGGTGGGGTCCGACGGACAGCTGGGCAAAGCGCTTCGTAAGCTTTACGACGGCGATGCATCCGTCGAGTTTGCATCCCGCCCTGGGTTCGATCTCACCACGGCGGATTCGTTCAATAACCGGAACTGGAAGAACTACTCGGCAATTATCAATGCGGCGGCCTACACGGCCGTTGACGCCGCCGAAACCCCCGAGGGACGCGAGGCCGCGTGGGCCGTCAATGTCTCTGCCGTTGCACTCCTGGCGAGGACCGCCGTCGAGCACAACCTCACACTGGTTCACGTCTCCTCGGACTATGTGTTTGACGGTGTTCGCGAGGTGCACCCGGAGGACGAGGCGTTCACGCCCCTCGGTGTCTACGGACAAACAAAAGCAGCGGGAGACGCCATTGTCAGCGTCGTCCCACGCCACTACATTGTGCGGACCAGCTGGGTCATTGGAGAGGGTAATAACTTCGTCCGGACGATGGCCAAGCTGGCTGCCAAGGGCGTGAAGCCGTCCGTGGTGAATGACCAGTACGGCCGTCTAAGTTTCACCAAGGACATCGCTGCCTTGATAAGGCACCTCCTGGACACCAAAGCAGCTTTCGGAACCTACAACTTCAGTAATGACGGTCCGGCAAAAAGCTGGGCCGAGATCGCTTCTGAGGTTTACGAACAGTCCGGCGCATCAAGGGACGACGTAACGGGCGTTACAACGGAAGAGTACTTTGCAGACAAGAGCGCTGCACCGCGGCCGCTGAACAGCACTTTGGACCTGGCAAAGGTGCGGGAGGCAGGATTCGAAGTAGTGGACTCCAATGAACGGCTGAAGGAGTACTTGAAGTCGGACGTAGATCAGCTATGAACACTGCAGAACAAAGCCAGCGCACCCTGGTGATCATGCCGGCCTGGAACGAATCGGAGGCCATCGGCAACACCATTCGCGAAGTCTTCGAGTTCGGCCCGGACTGTGATGTCCTGGTAGTGGACGACGGCTCACGTGACAGTACTGCCCAGGTGGCTCGTGATGCCGGTGCCCTTGTAGTGCAACTACCCTTCAACATGGGGGTAGGCGGCGCGATGAGGACAGGCTTTAAGTACGCGAAGCTGCACGGCTACACGCAGGTCATCCAGGTGGACTCGGATGGCCAGCACGATCCGAGGGACATCAAGTCCGTCCTCGACGGCCTTCAGGAAGCCGACATCGTGATCGGGGCGCGTTTCGCGGACAAAGGCACGTATGAAGTTCGGGGGCCGAGAAAGTGGGCAATGAATGTTCTTGCTTGGACGATCTCGCGTATTGCCCGCACGCGGCTGACGGATGTGACGTCCGGCTTTCGTGCTGCTAATGCCAAGGCGATTCGACAGTACGTGGACCACTATCCTGCAGAGTATCTCGGCGATACGATCGATTCACTGGTGGTCGCGATCCGGTCCGGGTGCACAGTGCGCCAGGTGGGCGTCTCGATGCGAGAACGCCAGGGCGGCACGCCCAGCCACGACCCCATCAAAGCCGCCGTTTATCTTGGCCGCTCAGCCTTTGCTCTCCTTTTCGCGCTAACGCGCAAGAAGAACGAACCGTCATCGAACTAGGAGTTCACATGGCCATCCTCGTTGGCTTTATTTTCGTGCTGGTCATCTTGCTAGTGATTTTTGAACTCCTGCGGCGCCGCCACCTGCGGGAGAAATACGCCGTCCTTTGGATTGTTATTGGCATTGGATTGCTGGTCCTTGTGGCGTTTCCGCAGCTCCTTTTCTGGGCCGCCGGTATCCTCGGCGTGCAAGTTCCCTCGAACCTCCTCTTTGCCATGGCGCTGCTGTTGCTTGTCCTGGTCTGCCTTCACCTCTCCTTCGAACAGTCGCAGGCTGAAGACGAAATCAGGGTTCTGGCCGAAGAAGTGGGAATTCTCCGCCTCAAGGTCCTGCAGCTGGAGGCCCGGCAGGACAGTCATTCCAAAATCGCCGAGCAGAACAAGCAGGCGAACAACCGCCCGGAAACGATCTCTTAAAAAATTAGGTGGCTCCCCATCAGGGGAGCCACCTAATTTTTTGCTTAGCGAGCAGTTGACTTAGGAAACTACGTGCTTCAACAGTCGGGGCAGGGAATCTGTTTTTCCGATCGCGAGTGACCTCGCTACCAAGGAAGCGGCGTTCAACCGTGAGGTTGTGTGAAAGGCAGCAGCACGTGCAGTACCCTGCCAACCTAGCTCACGGAAGCGCTTTGCCTGGCCCTCGAAGAATGCCCGTTCCTCGTCGAAACGTCGCCCATCAAGAGCCTTGACGGACGAATCTGAGGCGGAATGCCGGCGGTACAGAAAAGCAAGCGTTGGGTCTACCACCATAGAGCCGCCTTCCGCCGCAATATCCAGCAACAGGGCGAGATCCTGAACCACGTGCAGCCCTTCCGTGAAACCGATGCGGCGGATGACGTCGGTCCGCCATGCGAGGGATGGGAAGTACGCCCAGTCGGCCCGAACGAGGCTTGTTGCCATCTTCTGGCCCTGCAGGAGAACCCTGTCTTTAGCTGACGGTGCGTAGATCTTTTTCACAACGTCAACCAAAGGCGAGCAGGCGCGTCCGCGCTCATCGATAACTTGCACTCCCGGTTGAACAACGCTGGCTTGGGGGAAAGCCTCAAATGCTTTCGAAACAACATCCAAATAGTTCGGAAGCATGATGTCGTCAGCTCCCATAACTACGACGATGGGTGCCGTCGCCAATTCCAGAGCTTTCCGGTAGTTGCCGTTCGCGCCGAGATTCGTTTCGTTCTTCTGATAGCTCACCCGGGGGTCTGACATCGATTCGAACCAGCGCTGGGGTTCCGGACTTGGGTAACCGTCGTCCACCACAATGAGGCGCCAATCCTCGAACTGCTGGCTCATGACGCTCTGGGCGGCGAGTTTCATCAGGTCGACATCCCCGTAATAGGGAAGCAATACATCAATGGCCATGTACCAGGTAGGTCCTTTTCTTAGTGCACAAGCGGAACTCCGCTCTCTTCTTATGCCGTACAAGCAGGTGGCCGGGGCTCACCCGTCAACTATAGGTGAGTGGTGCGCTGCTCAACCGCCTGCGGCACCTGCACCCCTGCCACTGGCTCACCTTTAAAAATCCAGACTCTGTAAAGCCAGAAATTCCACGACGTCGTGAGAACCGTAGCAACTGCCTTGCCGATGCCGTAGGAGATACCCCAAGCATCAAAGGCGTTAACGATGACATCAATTGCCAAAATATTGAAAACCACCAGCGCCAGATACTTGAACAAGCTCACGTGGCGGCGGTTACGGGCTCGAAACGTGAACGAGCGCTGGAGCGCAAAGTTGAAAATAAGACTGGCAATGAAAGCAATGGGCGTTGCGATCCAGAGGTCTACGCCGAAAACTTCATGCATGAGGACCAAGAGAGCAAGATCCACGGCAAATGAGGCTCCTCCAACCAAGAGGAACTTAATCAAGTGGCTGCGCTCAATGATGCGGATGACTTTGGAACTGAACTTGTGTGCCCGATGCCTCAATGATCGCGAACTGGATTTATTCTGCAAGCCACTCCCGGTAGTGTCTGCCCGCGCAAGTTGCCGTCGGACTCAAGCCATCATACCGGTTCGCTGCCTGATGACTTGTACGCGGGCGCGCCCGCTAGGCAAGCTGTCCAGCGGAACGGCGTCCCCCGAAGATACATGAGGTTATACTTACGTTGCCGCCGCTTGCGGGGGATTACGCAAGCGGGTTACTGCTCAAACTGCCGCTTATAGGGTCGGCAGGGCCCTTTCAAGTTCTGGTGCCTGGCAACTAAGCCGGCAACTGCGGCATCTGCCCCTTTCTGTAGCGGCAGAGGGCCAAGTATGAACGTGGCCGACATTGTTTGCAGTTCAGTCAACGGGTCGCCTGCACAGTGTCCCCTCTGAGCTCTTCCAGGCGGGAACAGCAGTCATTAGGCAAGAAGGAAGAGTGGAGTGTCGCGCGTTAAGTCGTCCAAATTTCGAAGCATCAGCTCGCGTAGCTGGCGTTGGGTATCGGCTTCAGACCGACTGGCTCGTATCGCCGTTATTGCTTCGTACGTAGTCTTGGTTATTACTGGTGCTACGACTTCGTCTATCGGAGTAGACGAGCTCCGACAGGATCCATCACGCCCGGAAGGGTACCAGCTGGGATCAAGCTCCGTTATTCGCTCCGACGAGTTCCATGCCTTCTCCCCTATTGCAATTTCAATAATGGCTACAGGGGCAGCACCTACAACAAGCTACCTCGCTGCCCCAGCCGATGTCGTCCACAGGTACCCGTCCGGCGGGTTTTTCGAAACGTTCGTCTATTTCGATTCGACTATGCTCCGGGCGGCGGCGATCCTCCCTGACGAGATGGTCTTCGCGGCCCGTTGGTGGCTTCCTGCCGTCTTGCTCTTTCTCTTCCTCCCCAAGTGGTTTGCACAAGTAGGCGCGTCCCGTCACATGGGCTGGCTGGCAGCATTCCTGATAGCGCTGTCTCCCGCAGCATCGTGGTGGACAATGATGCCGATCCAACTGATCGCCTACACAATTGCCGGCTCCAGTCTGCTGATCTCCGCCTACACTGGCTTCAAGTCGGGGCGCTTACCAGCACCCCTTGCACAGTCCGTTGCCGGCGGAATTTTGCTCGCGGGCATCCCAAGCTTCTACATTCCTTGGTCTTTGGTACTCGGTTTGCCCGTTCTTGCCGCGAGTGGTTTTTGGATCCTCACCCGGAGGGATAGATGGCTGCCAAAAATCAAGGCTCTCGGTTTCACCGCTGGTGTAGCTCTAATCTTCGGTGTGGGCACGCTTATAGAAAACCATGAGGGCATTAATGCCCTGCTGAACACGGTCTATCCAGGTTCGCGGCGGTCGGCCGGTGAGGCACAGTCATTCGCCTTTCTCTTTGGTGCACCGTCTCTTGGTGAACTTAAGGATGCTGTGCCTGTCGGCAGCAATCAGAGTGAGATGTCAACTGCCTTCACTGTGACGTTCGTCTGGGCTTTGCTGATATGGCTTGGCATCTCCGCGATGGGGAGGTGGCGCGATAACGTGGTGGCCCTGGTGCTGGCCTTCTCGGGCGGTTTGTGGCTTTTTTGGTGCACGTTCAACTTCGGGCCTTTGGGCGCACATATCCCCTTGCTTAATTACGTTCCGCCTTTCAGGGCAGCCCAGGTTTGTGGAATCATTGGCGCTTTGCTGGTGGCCGTGCTGTTGTCCCGCTTGCCGGGCAGCCGTAACTGGCGCCTGTCCATAGCTTCAGCGCTCACCACAGGATTGGTGAGCGTGTATGCAGGCTCCCAGCTTCAA
Organism: Arthrobacter sp. MPF02; assembly: GCF_046605375.1. Classification (GTDB taxonomy): domain Bacteria; phylum Actinomycetota; class Actinomycetes; order Actinomycetales; family Micrococcaceae; genus Arthrobacter. The sequence goes on from NZ_CP176772.1 coordinate 2,413,660, forward strand.
CTCTCTTATCTGCCCAGTATGTCGAGGGAAGAAGTGGTGCTCGCCGCTGCTGGCGTCGCTGTCGTCGTCTTCATCGTGACGAGCTTCCCAAGGTCGGTTTACCCAGTGGGCGCTGCAGCAATACTGATGGCCGTCCCTGTCTATGGGGCAAATCCGTTGATCTTCGGTTTAGGTGATTTGCGCGCATCCGCAACTGCGTCATATTTCTACTCTGAGGGGAAAATAAGCCGCGGGGAGGGATCGCTTTGGGCTACCGACAGGTCCTCTGTTGATACTTTGCTGCTCGCCAATGGCGTGCCGTCGCTGTCGGGAGTTCAGCGGTCAGGCCCGGACACGAGTAAATGGACCGTTCTCGACCCTGATCAGCGGTTTGCCAGCGATTGGAACAGGGGCGGCGGCTTTATCCAATTCGTCTGGACGCCGGGATCCTCACGGACTTTCTCAAACAACGGTACCGACCGGACAATCCTCCACATCGATCCCTGTGACCTTAAAGAGTCCTTTCCCTCCCTGGCCAACATCACCGCCTCGCAAGAGCTTTCGGCTGACTGCTTGACCTTGAAGAAAGAGCTGAGCTGGTCCGGGCAGAGAGTCCTCGTTTACGGTGTTTCGTAATGTAGTCGGAGGGTCGGGTTTCTGCAGGAATGGCTTTGCGGAAACTGTTGGGAGTAGCCCTCTTCCAGCGCGGTACGTGCTTCGACTGGAAAGGCACTGACAGAGAATGTCCGCGGCGGTACGAGGGGTCGTTGCAGATACCTAGGCGGATGACGGTGCTGTGGGATGTTTTGGGCGAACGAGGCGTTGCAGGGGCTCCAGTGTCCGCAGTGCGCTGGTTCGTCCCCACACCAGGTGGGGTGGGTGGGTCCCGCCCTCAAACCCGATGACATGAGGCATTGGCTTCGTACCTCGGCGGGATGCCAGATGCTGGCCGCTGAAGTGCCGCTTGGGCTGAAGGCCCGCCCCGGGCTTGCCGCAGCCCTGCGTTTGGCAGGGTTGCGCGCCAGTTGAACAATCGTGGCCGGAAACCGGAAGCACCGGGCACCCAAAGAGTTGTTCATTAGCGAAAGTCGGAAGGAGTTGACGACCTGACACCCCCCGGATACAGGGAATGCGATGTAATTATCAGCTCCGGCACCAAAGCGATCAGAACGCCTCTGAAAAAGCACGGATTACTGCGCCAGCATATCTCGAAAGGCATGGAACCTCACCAAGACCACCCTGAGGACCTCGACGACGTCGCCGCTGGCTTCAAGGGCGCATGCGCAAACCCTTGGCTGGAAACCCCGATTGACCCTCTAACAAACTCTGTAAAGATCAGCGGCACAGAGCCGCTTTGTTACCGCCACCACCATAATCCGCCTATAACGGACCTGGATAAGTGACTGCGCACATGACCCATCAATTTCGATTGGCGGCTCCCCCGTATTTCTATAGCTAAGCGTTCAGGGTCTTCAATTCCAGGGCTGCCGCACGCTCTACTGGGCTCAGTTCATTCAGCAAGGTTCCCGGGCTTTCCTTACGTGCGGATTTGAAGAGACCTTGATACACACCCCGGGCTAAGCTTTGGAGCCACAATTTCTTGTCTTCCGCATGCGGACCCTGAAGTAAGGCAGCGCCAAAGTAGCCCAGAATCTCAAACGCCTTTCGTTGCAGGCTCATTTGAGGATCTGTCCGAACGAGCCACAACTTGTTGCGGAGGAAGTAGAACAGACGCCCGCCCATGTCGCGGGACCCGGATTTGCTGAGAGGATGCTTGATTCTACTTTCCCGCGCCATGACGGCCGGGGCCATACGGGACAAGCGGAGGGTGTACTCGGTGTCATCCACCCAAATGAAGAAGTCCCTTTGCGGGAGGTGGGTTTGACGGGCGATATCCAGGTTAACCAGGACTCCCACAAAAGTCGCCGCGTCGATGGCGATTGCACCCTTTTGGTTCGCGCTGACCTGTCGGCTGATGTCATTGCTGAATACGGGTGGGTTGCCAGCATTGATGGTGCTCCCACCAAGCGTGACCATGGAGGCCAAAAAGGAGTAAGGCTCGGAGGCAGTTTTCACGAGCTCCATCAGGGGCTCCAAAGCGTCAAGCTCCGGCTCGGCGTCGTCGTCCATCAACCAGGCATATTCGTGACCGTGGGCGATGGCCAACTCGATGCCCCAGGCAAAGCCACCTGCTCCGCCGATGTTTGCCCCTGTCTCGAACAATTTGACCTCAGGAAACAATTCCTTGACGACTTCAGGAGCCCCGTCGGTGGAAGAGTTGTCGATCACAATGATTTCGTCGAGTGGTCGGGTCTGACCTTCAAGGGCAACGAGACATTTTTCGAGGAGGTCTTTCCTGTTATATGAGACGACCACAGCGGCAACGGTCATTGGAAATCCTGTCGAAGGGTGCAGATGAACCCATCAACCATATCCCATCCGCACCAGTCAGCTCCGGAGTCAGGATCCGCGCTTCTTGGGCTTCTGCTGGCGCGCGTACTGCGCAGAAACTGAGTGCTGCCCTGGTGATGAAGGGTCGCTGAACGAGCGCGGACCGCGAAGGCTGCCGTGTCCGGTAACCATCGACCAGTCGTCTCGGATACGGGCGATGGGCAGCAAAGGGAGCTTCGTCAAGAATCCGGGTAAGCTCTTATGGACTTCACGTGTTCCTACGCGTGATTCACTGTGTCCGTAAGTGAAGAAGGGCTTCCGACTAGTGCCAGACAATGTCCGGGTCAGCGTCTGCATGGCCGCCTACAACGGCTCTGAATTCATCGAAGAACAAATCCAGTCCATACTGACAGAGCTCGGGCCGCACGACGAGCTGCTCATAGTTGACGACGAGTCAGCAGATGATACGGTCGCATTAGTTGAGGCTATAGGCGATCCTCGGATCACCCTTCACCGCAATAAGCAGAATCTTGGCTATGTCAGGACTTTCGAAAAAGCGATAACCCTGAGCAGAGGGAAGTACATATTCTTGTCCGACCAAGACGACATATGGATTCCTGGCCGCTTGGAAAAAATGCTCAGGGTTTTGGATAAGAATTCCGTCGTAGTGACAAACTGCAAGCATTTCGGTGGTAGATCGGGGCGCTTCCACGACATTCGGCTCCGCAGCACGGATTCCGGAAAACATCTACGGAATCTTCTGGGCATTGTTATTGGCTATCGACTGCATTGGGGCTGCGCCATGGCGTTCGCGGCTGATTTGAAGGACTTGGCCCTACCTTTTCCACCTCATATGTCAGAATCTCACGACCAGTGGTTAGCAATGTGCGGAAATTTTTCGAGGAGCATCGCCTATCTCGAGGATGACACGATACTCCACAGGCTGCACGATGAGAATCTCACGCCTAATAAAATGCGTGGGATCAGCAAAATTCTCCGGGCCCGCGCCATGTTCCTCGCCAACCTCGTTACGCTGGCCATTCGAACCAAGCGCCGTGCAGCGCGAGTAACCGTCAATAGTTGAGTTTTCTACTACGAGTCAAAGCCAGCACAAGTCGCGAAACGGATACCCATGCCTGCAGAAGAATTCGATCCTACCGTTGCGGCCGTCGTCACGAGCTTTAATCCTCCAGTTGAGCTAATATCGCACGTTCGGCTCTTAAAAGAACTTGTACCATACGTACTTGTCATTGATGACGGATCTAACCAAGATGCATTGCCCGTCCTTCGCAATCTGGAAGAAGATGGCATCACGGTAGTCCTTCAGCCACAGAATTCCGGTATTGCCGCAGCATTGAATGAGGGAATTAAGCATGCGCGGTCTCTCTGGCAACCCGACTGGATCCTGACTATGGACCAAGACTCGCTCCTGGGCCACAACTATGTAAAAAACGCACTCCAAAGCGTCCAGAACGCTACGGCTAAAGGGATGCGTGTCGGACTGCTTTCACCGGAATCGCACAACAAAAAGCGTGTGAAGGTCCTCAATGGGAGCGACGATATAGTCCAAGCCTTCGATCCAATGCAGTCGGGCTGTCTTATACCAGTCACTGTGCTGGACGAGGTCGGCCTTTTCGACGAAAGCCTGTTTATAGATTGCGTTGATACCGACTTCAACCTCCGGGTCAGAGCAGCAGGTTACTCAACCCCTGTCGGTATCGGCTGCGATATATCTCACTCGCTCGGCGAAACCCGGCCCATGAGAGTTATGGGCCGGCCTGTGCGAGTTGGCGGTCAGGATCTTCAGGTTATCCACCATTCGCCTGTTCGCGTTTACTACATAACTCGCAACGTTTGGCTCATGGTCGTGCGCTACTTTTCGACGGATCCAACCTGGATGTTGAGACGACTGTGGATGGAAGTAGAGAGCAACATCGTCCGCTTAGCATTTGGACCACAGCGCATCAAGTTTGTGCTGGCCTGGCTGACCGGTATCCGGGATGCGTTGACCGGCCGTTCAGGCCCTATTCAGCCACGGGATGAGGCGAAGTTGAGATAACAGGGTGCCCTGAGCACACCGCGGGCCCGAGTCTATCAATGCAGTACCGGCGCCAATGCCGCACCTGCTGCGAACGTCATCGCGGAGGGCAACGACACGTGCTTGCTTGTGACTGCAGACCCCAGGACTGCTAATTTCCTAAACCAGTACCTTCCGGGCGCCACAATTTCCAGAAGAGGCTCCAGCGTCTCCATATGGTGGGGGAATCTGTTCCTGAGCTCCAGCACCATGCAGCGTGACCAGCCAAACTTGATGTTCATTGTCACGCGCAACAGCGCGGCTAAGTTACCGGCGCCTTCGTATTTAAGGCCCATTCTTCGGAGATTGTCGATCGACTGGCTCAAATTGAATCTGCGGCCGGGCTCGCCCAACACGTTGCCACCGTGCTGTATGTAATCTTGGACTATTTTGTCGGCAATGTAGGCTCCATTGGCGATCGCTGCGCAAAGCCCAATCCAATGATCGTGGTTTTCCGACGGATTGCTCAAGCGTGGGAACGGCAAAACGCTGTCAAGCAGTTCCCTACGGAAAACGGAAAGACCACCGGTTATCTGATTATCGAGAAGAAGATGCGACGAAGGTACATTGCATCGCTTAGTCGACTCTGCCAGGACAGTACCTTTAGAGGTAACCACCCGCGCTTGACCGGAAGCCAAAGAATATTTGCTCAGGCAGGGAAGCAGGGTCTCCAGCTTGTCCGGGTACCAGTAGTCGTCTTGGTCCGATAAGGCAATCCACTCTGCATCTGCTGGTACATGCTCCAGCACCCGTTCAAAATTACCATAAAAGCCCAACCGCTCTTGGAACCCAATGACTTCGAACCTTGTATCACCCTTTAGCGTTTCATCGACAAACGCCCTGATCTCATCGTGGCCACCGTCAGCAGATATTAGACATGTGAAGTTATGGTGCGATTGATCACGGATCGACTGCAGTTGACGGCGGAACAGCTCCCAGTCGGGTTTGTATGCCGCCAAGGCTATGACCCCAAAGCCCTTCTGCGCAGGATCTTTCACGTCTAATTCCCTTCAACGCATTGCGTGTTAGCAAGCTAGTTTAGCTTGTTCCTGTCGCTGCCCTTGATAATACCATTCCGAAACAGCATGGCATCCCGGAGTCCGATGAGCATAGCCTGCAAAACTGGGCGTTTATTATTTGTAAATAAAATCCTCCTAGCATGATTGATCAACTCGTAGCAGGCCTTGCGCCCCACCCAGGTTGGATAAGCTAAGAAGTAACGAAAGAAAATAATGAGATTATTCCGGGTAATGTAATAAATACGAACCGGTGAATGATATGTAAAAAGCCTTTTTTTCCCCAAAAAAATAACTGTACTCTGCTGTCCCAGAGAGTGCGACATATTGCAACCAATGCCACAGAGGACGCCAAGACCGGCCTTCCGCACCCTCAAGGTGAACTCAGAGTCAACTGCATCGATGACAAGTCCCTCATCCAAGCCTCCAACCGACTCGAAGGTTGATCGAGGAATGAACATGCCCGATTGCCAAGGATCGAAGGGCTGCTCAAGTCCCAGCAAGGTTCCGTTGCGCAAGACCGGGATGTTGTTGTAGGTTGCAGCACTTACGAAGCCGACCGGAATCCCCAGCCCACGCGCCACCTTGGCCGTTGCCAGCGCGTTTTTGACGTAATCCGGGTCCGGCACTGAGTCTTGGTCCAAAGTCAAATAATAGTCAGGCTGGTCCAACTCTGCGCATCTAGCTACCCCGACATTGAGCGTCTTAGCTATCCCAGCGTTTTCGTGTGAATGGACCACTTCCGCACCAAGAGCCAGTAACTCATTAAAAAGTGGCATTGCTGAACTATGTGACTTGTCATCCACGACGACAACCAGATTGACCTGCTCGCTTACCGCTCTGAACACATCAATGATCTTTTTATCAGGGTTATATGCCGCGATAACTGCTGCGACTCGAACCTTTTCCCCTCCCTGCGCCATGCAAGTGTCCTCAATTCATGTTTCAGTTGTTCGTCTTGCAGAGCTCCAGGCCGGAAGCCGTAGAAATCCGAGTAGGCACCAAGAACGGATTGTGGGGTTGCGTGACGTCCTCGGAAGCAGCAGTAGCCGCACGATACTCAGGAGCAGCAGCCCCAGGCGGGTATCGCCGGCTTCCGAAGGCTGTAGCCTTTCGCTCACAAGCCGAGGAACGCCAAGTACTTTCCGGCCCAATGGGATCCCTCGCCACTCAATGGTAGTCGACCATGACATAAAGCACCCTACGCCAGTCGATGCGATACATCCCTGTGGCCTTAGGGTAGGGCCTTTCATGCGGGCACAAAAAATGTCTTTTGGACAAGTTTCCACCCGCACCTAGAGTACGAATAGCCCGTGTCGCGATTCGGCTGAAGCGATGCGAGGCTGTGTACCGGGACGGGGCGCTGGCCGGTTCAGTGGCTAGTTGTTAGGGGTGCCCTGAGGGAAGCAAAGCTCGCTGTTGTGTCGCAGCCCACTCAAAACGTCCGAAAGTCCCCTTAGTCCTGAACTAATATTGAAGACTTGGCCCTGTTCAAACTCGAGGAACGCGAGAACCCTTGTCAGCGAAACCGATCATGGCCTCTTTGGCGCGTCTTGCCAGTTTTGCCCTCACGGTCGGCCTGGGAACGATCGTTGGACTTATATCGATTCCAGTGATCACTGGTCTCGCGGGAGCACAACTTTGGACAGTTCAGGCGATGGCACAATCGGTGTCGATCCTGTTCGGCATCCTTGTTGCTTTCGGCTGGGGCACCACGGGCCCGGCGATGGTTGCCTCGACCGATGCTGCACTCCGCCCCCAACTTTTCCTCGATTCGCTCGTCAGTCGAGCTTACTTGTTCGTGGTCGCGGCGCCAGCGATGGCCGCCGTCATGATCGTTCTGCAACCTGACCATGTCCTTCTCGTGGTGATTGCCTCGATCGCATACCTGCTGCCATTCTTAGGCGGGAATTGGTACTTCATAGGAGAAGCCAAGCCCAGGAAGCTGTTTGTTTTTGATGCTCTCCCGCAGTTCAGTGGAACCTTAATCGGGCTGGCAGTCCTGGCTCTGACCCGCGATATAGTGTGGTTGGTAGCAACCCAATTACTCTTCAATATACTGGCACTTACCATCACTTGTTTGAGCATCATTCAGCCGTCAAGGGCTAGAATTGTGCCGAATTTCAGCGTACGCCAAGCCTTTAGTCGGTTAGGGCATCAGCGCCACGGGGTTGTGACTGCGGCAACCGGCAGCTTATATGTCAACTTACCCTTAGTAGCAATCAATCTGTTCCTGCCCGCTCAACTGGGGATCTATCTTATGGCGGACAGGCTCTTCCGGTACGCTGTTTTGGCGCTTTCCCCAGTTCTTCAATTCATCCAAGGATGGATTCCCGAAGGAGGCCGTGAAAACGTCAGACATAGATTGGTTCGAAGTGCGCAGGTTGCACCGATGTTTGGACTCTTGGGCGGAACCGCTATTTTTCTATTCGGTCCCATGGCCAGCGAAATCCTGTCTAACGGAACAGTTATCTTCCCCAACTTACTGAGCGCTGCGGTGGGAACGATGTTCTTCTCCGTGGCGGTTTCCCAGATTCTGGGGTTAGCCTGCCTTGTGTCCGTTGGACAAGGAAAGATTCTAGCCCAATCGACCGTTCTAGGCGCGGTCTGCGGCGCTCCCGCCATTATTGTCGCGGCCTTGTTCACCGACGTCACAGGAGTCGCCTGGGCCGTAGCGATTTCTGAAATCCTCGTTGCCGCATACCAAGGCAGGGCTCTACGTCGTCATTTCACGATGAGTTAGGCAGTTCTAAACTGCAACACACTTGGTCGCGACCGATATGTCTTGGAAACATAAGCCGCACGACGGTGTGTCCCGCGCGAAAATATCTTCTGCTGGCGCAAGCACTGGATTCATGGTCCTGTTTCACCAAGTGCTGCCAGAGTATCCATGCCGAACTGGAAGGTGACTTTCCAAGCTTCGAGCGCGACATGTGGCGCTCATAGCGACAAGACAGAGGGCTTTCTTCCCTGTTCGACGCAAAACTGCCGTTCAATCTCGGCGGCTGTAAGCACGCATACGCAACGGCTTCCTGACGTCAGTAGAGGGTGTGGTGATGCTGGTGTCGGACACATTTTGTCGGTGACGGTCGAAAAGTGAGCCATTGTGACGGTTGAAAACTGAGCCACCCGTTCCAAACGATTGGGTGGGTGATCACAGTGGAGGATTGGGCGCTTATTCGGCGGTTGCATCTGGCCGAGGGTGAATCGATGAGGTCGATAGCGGCGCGGTTGGGGATCTCCAGGAACACGGTCGCGAAGGCGGTTAGCTCCGACGGTCCGCCAGCATACGTCCGGGCGCCGCAGGACTCCGGGATCAAGGCTGTAGAACCGGCTATCCGTGCGTTGCTGATGGAGAACCCGCGGATGCCGGCGACGGTGTTGGCTGAACGGGTGGGCTGGTCGGGGTCCCCGGCTTGGTTCCGGGAGAACGTTGCCAGGATCCGGCCCGAGTATGCCCCGGCCGATCCCGCTGACCGGATTTCTTACGATCCCGGGGATCAGGCGCAGTGCGACCTGTGGTTCCCGGAGGTCCGGATACCCGTAGGTGCCGGCAAAGCCAGGGTGTTGCCGGTGCTGGTGATGGTGTCCTCGCATTCACGGTTCATCATGGCCCGGATGATCCCATCCCGGATGACCGGGGACCTGCTGGCCGGAATGTGGGAACTGCTCGGTGGGTTGGGTGCGGTTCCGCGGCGGCTGATCTGGGACAACGAAACCGGCATCGGTCGGCGGAACAGCTACGCCGCCGGAGTCGCGGCGTTCGCCGGGGTCCTGGCCACCAGGATCGTGCAGGTCAAACCCTACGACCCGGAGAGCAAGGGCGTGGTGGAGAGGGCCAACCAGTTCCTGGAGACCTCCTTCCTGCCGGGCCGGGTCTTCGCCTCTCCGGAGGACTTCAACACCCAGCTCGGGCAGTGGCTGCCGAAGGCCAATGCCCGGCTCGTCAGGCGAACCGGCGCCCGCCCCTCGGACCTGCTCGGTGCAGACAAAGCGGCCATGCTGGCGCTGCCACCGGTTCCACCCGTCACCGGCTTCACCGCGCGGGTCCGGCTCCCCAGGGACTACTACGTCCGGATGGGATCAAACGACTATTCCGTTCACCCGCAGGCCATCGGCCGGTTCGTCGACGTCACCGCCAGCCTCACCACCGTCACGATCAGCCTGGACGGCCGATGCGTCGGCACCCACACCCGGTCCTGGGGCGCCGGTCTGACCATCACTGACCCGGACCATGTTGAGGCGGCAAGGGCACTGCGGAAGGCCTTCCAAACCCCTCACCCGGTGGGCGAAACAACCGGGCTGCGGGACCTTGCGGACTACGACCGGGCGTTCGGGGTTGTCCTGGATGACGGGCAGGTCGCCTGATGCCGGCCGCTAAGGAAACCATCGGCCAGATCGATTACTACTCCCGGGCGATGAAAGCACCCCGGATCCGGGAAGCAGCAACCCGGCTCGCGGACCAGGCCCGTGAAGGAGGCTGGACCCACGAGGAATACCTCGCCGCGGTCCTGTCCCGGGAAGTCGCAGCCAGGGAAGCCTCCGGCGCCGAGATCAGGGCCCGCGCCGCCGGGTTCCCGGCCCGTAAATCACTCGAGGACTTCAACTTCGATCACCAGCCCGGCCTCAAACGCGACACCATCGCGCACCTGGCCACCGGCGCGTTCCTCACCGAAGCATCCAATATTGTCCTGCTCGGACCACCAGGCACCGGCAAAACCCACCTCGCCACCGGCCTCGGACTACGCGCCACCCAGCTCGGTCACCGGGTCCTGTTTGCCACCGCCATCGACGGGGTCGCCCGGCTCCAAGCCGCCCACCAGAACGGCAGACTGCCCCAAGAACTGGTCAGGCTGCGCCGCTACGGACTAATCATCGTGGACGAAGTCGGCTACATCCCCTTCGAGCAGGACGCCGCAAACCTCTTCTTCCAACTGGTCTCATCCCGCTACGAACACGCCTCGCTGATCCTGACCTCGAACCTGCCCTTCGCCCGCTGGGGCGATGTCTTCGGCGACCAAGTCGTTGCCTCGGCCATGATCGACCGCATCGTCCACCACGCCGAAGTCATCACCCTCAAAGGCTCCAGCTACCGCCTCAAACACACCCAAGTAGACTCGCTGCCCTCGACAAAACTGGAAAATACGGCAAAATAACCAGCGTCAAAGTGGCTCACTTTTCAGCCCGCGAAATGGCTCACTTTTCGACCATCGCTGGCACATTTGAACACCACCGGTGGCTACTCGACGGCCAGTGGCGTCATAGGTCTACAGTGTCAACGTTTCGGACAAGGATGAGCGGGCCTACACGCCGTTGCACCTAGCACCCTTCAAACTCGTAAAGCCTGTTTGCCCCAACCCTGGCGACCTCACGAAAACCGGGGGCCTTGTCGAGATGCTCAAGTCCAGGGTAATTCCTGTTGTTGGGGTTTCCAGGTAAGTAGATGAGTTCATCGGAGTTGATCGCGTACTTCACTTGAAGCCGATTGGCGGCCCCACACACCGCAGGGTTGGACAACGCATCCCGGAAAGAACTCGCGATAAGAGCTTTGTCCGCATCCATAAAAGGAATTACATGCGGGAAAAGGACCTGACGGCCCGAGACCAGATAGGCCCATGCGCTTCCGTCCCACGGATTTCCTGCAATAACCTTGTCCGCAGGCACCAAGTCTGGCAACTCCTCGTACAGGTACAGTTCATCCGGGGACATTATGGGCGATCCAGGACGAAGACTGTAGTTCTTGCTCGCTTCGATTGCAGCATCGCGGACTGACCCCGTGTGCGCCGCGAGCCCCGGGGTAACAGTGATCAGCAGCAATGAAGCTGCTGCTGCAGCCTGCGTTGGGACTTTCGGTATTGCCCCTATAACCCTCTTCAGGGAGTAGAACAGCGCAGCAGAGCCAAGGACTGCTACTGGCAATGCGATTAGGACCAGCCCTGCCGCGATCCGTTTGTAGTCGTCATACCAGCCACCAGTGATGAATGCTCTAAGCAGGGAAGGTTGCCACGCTGTGACTACCACAAACAGAAAGCCCCATGCCCCCGCGCACCATAACATCCACCGATAACCTCGGTGAGTGGTGGCGGCGAAGAGCCCTAATACAAAGAGGATGGCAGTAGCCCAAGCGGGTTTTCGTCCGGAATGAGTTGTGAGCAACACCTCACCGAGAGCCTGTGCACTGCTCTCATAGGGTGGCCAGGTGATGTTGAACGACGTGAAAGGAAATGGCCGCAAGATGAACCAAGCAGTTATGAAGACGCACATAACACCGATTGCGGCGAAAAGGGGGCCCCGACCTTGCCGGCTCAGCGGCTTGGATAGCCGTGTCAGCAAAGGACGCCGAGTGGCCCGGAAAATGAGGTACGGAATGGCAAGAACGAACAAGGTGAGCAAACTATTCGGATGGCTTAGCGTTACCCCCGCCGTTCCAATGCAAGCTACCCACACCAGCATTGGACCTGTACTAGACGCAGCGATACCGTTCCGGAACAGTAGTACAACGAGTCCAGAAACTGCTGGCAAGGCGGCAAGCCCCAAGTAGTTGGGGTAAATAACACCCCAATCGACCAGAAGGTATGGGTAAGCCGAAAAGGCACCGATCAGTACACCGAAGGCAAGATTTACGACTGCTGAACCGCCGAACAATGTCCGGCATAAGAACCACATGGAAAGCGGCCACACAAGGCATCCCACAGCGATGTTCAAGCATGCAACAGCTCCCGGAATGGAAGTTCCCGACGCCTGCACAACCAATGCAGCCAACCCGTGCCACGCGCCTGGATAAAACGATGGCGGCCCCCCGGAAGCAGCTCCGAGTGCGAGCGACGAAGCATTTCCTGAGTCGAGAACGTAACGAACTGCATTTAGATGGAAGACATTGTCCGCGGTTTGTGAAACGTAGGATGGTGCTCCAAAAATGCGCGCCAAACGATACGCAATAACGCCAGACCCTAAGACAAGGCCTGCGACAGTTGCTGCCGTCGCAGGGTAGCCGATACGAACTGCGGCCCTTGGGTATCCTTTCGCCCTGCCCGTCCCAACGCGCAACGCCCAGGTAAGCCCGCTGGCCGAAAGCGTCCCCAGGATGACAGGAACAGGCCCCCAGGAGAGACCTAAGTATGGCCCTACCACCGCTGAGACACTTACAACCCCAAGACTCAACACTGGAGCCAGTGACAACAGGCTTAATGCACGGAGTCCAGCAGCAAATCCGACAAAAAGCCCAGGGAGCACCAGCACAGTCGCAGCCGCCGTGAGAGGCAACCAGGCCGTCAGCCACACAGACAAATCAACGCCACCCTATTCAATTTGAAAGCAATCACTACGAAGCACGCAGAAGAGCAACAGCGGAATTGATATCTCCGTCAAAGACAATTTTTCCGTGCCTTAAAACGACGCCGCGCTGGCAAATGCGCGATACCAGATCAAGGTCATGGCTTACCACCACAAGCGTCTTGCCGTCCCGGGCGAGGTCCTCGATTTTGCTAATGCACTTTCGCTGGAACGGCTCGTCACCAACGGCCAGAATTTCATCGATGAGGAACACCTCAGGATCTGTGTGCACGGCCACTGAAAAGGCAAGGCGCAGATACATCCCCGAAGAATAGAACTTGACCTCGGTATCAATGAACTGCCCGATTTCCGAGAACTCCACGATGTCATCAAAACGCTCCCGGATCTGCTTCTCGGTCATGCCCAGAATAGCGCCGTTGAGGTAGACATTATCGCGGCCGGAGAGGTCAGGATGGAAGCCAGCCCCAACTTCGATCAGCCCTGCCACCCGGCCCCGTGTTCGCACGGATCCCGAATCCGGCAGCATCACACCGGATATGTGCTTGAGCAACGTGGACTTGCCAGACCCGTTGAGTCCCAGCAAGGCAACGGTCTCGCCCGTCTTGATATCCAGCGTCACGTCTTTCAAGGCATGGAACTTCTCGGAAAGATCCCCTTTGCGGCCTTTGATTAGCCACACAACCGCCTCTTTGATGGACCGGGTGTGCCTGAGGACGAACTGCTTGCTGACAGCAGATACTTCAATTGCATTTACCACTCAAAGCTCCTGGGCAAAGCGGCCCTCAAGCCGCCGGAAAGTCATTTGGCCCAACACCAGGATCAGTAGCGCTATCCCAAGCCCAACAGGTGTCCAGAGTACGAACAGGTCAGGCGGCATCGGCGCGGAACCATCTGTTGTCGAAAACCAGAACGCGTAGTGGAAAAGTTCCACTCCAATCGTCACTGGGTTTGCCTGATACACAGCAAACCACGCACTTCCAAGTTTCTCCTGGACCATGTTCCACGCGTACATGACCGGGGATGCCCACGTTGCAATCATCAACAACATGTCTACAAGATTCTCTGAATCGCGGAAGTATACATTCGCTGCGCCGAATAACAGTCCGAGCCCGGTGGCCAGCATCCCCACGATGGCAAAACCGGCGATAGCCGCCAGAATTTGGGCGAAGTCCGGGCGCCAGCCGGCAAAGATACATCCAACCAACAACACAACCATCTGTGGGAAGAAGTGGACAGCCGAAACCCAGACGGAAGCCACAGGAAACAATTCCCTGGGAAGGTAGATCTTCTTGATCAGGTTTCCGTTATTGACGATGGACCTGGCGGCATTTCCCAATGCTTCGGAAAAGAAGTTGATTAGGACAATGCCAGAGAAGAGGTACACGGCGTAATTGGCCAAGCCTTCCGGATTCCTCGGGCTGCGCTCGAGTCCAAGGAACACTCCCAACGCAACGTAGAAAACAATGAACTGCACTCCCGGTTTCACGTAGGACCAGAGCAGTCCGAGAACCGAGCCACGGTAACGTACCTTGAGTTCCTTGCGGACCAGGAGCTTGAGCAGGAAACCCGACTGCCGGATATCACGGAGCCCCCCGCCCAAGCCAGGAGTAGTTAGCTCTCCCTGAGCAACTGCGCTCATCGAACCTCGTTCTGGGTGTGCTGCTCGAACGTCCTCCTCCAGGACTCCATGGACGTCAGCTCGGAGACAGCGGCCTTGTATTTCTTGCTGAGGACGGGCCATTCCTTCAGGAGGGCTGAGTGCAGCCGGGCGCTTTCCGCGAGCATTTTACGAAGCCGTTTCGGATCCCGCCGATACCAGGAGGCTCCCGTTCCTTCTGCATTCGAAACAACTGCGCTGTCATACTGGGCCATACGCCACCAGCGGTTGTCCTGATGTGCAACGGTGGTTTGTGGGCGCTCGGCACTTGTGCCCTTGACCGGACTGGCGAGCTGCCTGACGACAGTTTTTGCTGCCCACGGGAGAAGCGTGATTTTTGATGGCTTCGACGGACCGTGGCCACGCCGCGGCGGCTTATCCATCTTCGGCGCGGGGAAATCCTCGGGGTCCGGCCGGAACACAGAATCCGAGTAGTCCGCCATCATCTGACGGATCTGCGGCAGCTTCTTGTCGAGCAGATCGGGCAAAGCATGGGGTCCGTTAAGCACGTCCTCCAGCGCCCACTGGCGTCCATGGGCAGTCGCGTACTGCATGGACACAAGGTGTTTCACATCCGCGTACTGGGACTCCTTGATGACGCGTCCGCCGAACTCATAGGGACTGTGGAGAAGTGCCGCCACTACCCGGTTGCGGGCATGGAAGTAGGCCTGCCAGCCAACCAGGTCGTCCTTATCAATCCACGAAACGTGCCAAACAGCGGAACCGGGAAGGGAGACGGTGGGATAGCCGGCAGCCTTTGCACGCAGCCCATACTCGGAGTCGTCCCACTTGATGAACAGCGGAAGCGAGAGCCCGATTTCGCGGATCACCTTGGTCGGGATCAGGCACATCCACCAGCCGTTGTAATCGACGTCACACCGGCGGTGCAGCCATGAGGTCTGGCGCAGGTTGGAGGTCAGGAAGTCGTGCCCCAGGTACATGTCCTCGCTCGGCAGCGTGGGCTGGAACCGGTAAGGGTTAACAACCTCCCCAAAAGTATGGAGGACGGTCCTGTTGTAAAGGTCAAACATGTGTCCGCCCACCAGCGTGGGCGTCTTGCACCTGTCCGCAAAAGTCAGCAATCGAATGATGCTTTCAGGCTCTACCACTACGTCATCGTCCATCAGGAGGACGTAGTCGCTGCCATTTTCGACTGCTTCGAACATGCCTCGGGCAAACCCGCCGGATCCGCCGAGGTTCGCCTGGTTGATAATCCGGAGCTTGCCCCCCAACGACTTCTTGACGTCTTCGAAGCCTTCGGCGTCCGTGAGCTTCTGCGTTCCCTGGTCGACGATCAGTACTTCCTTGACGTACGCCAGTGCCTCGTCGGTCTGCGCAAGCAGCCGCAGGTTATTGAGGCAGAACTCCGTCTTGTTCAATGTGGTGATCTGAAGCGTGACGGAGCCAGGAGTTGTGGCAACGGCAGGCCCCTGCCATTCCGCATCCAGCATGACCAGCGGCTCGGATCCTGCGACAAGGTCGAACCAGTACCACCCGCCGTCGCCGAAGGGCGCAAGGGTGAGCTCAAAATGGTTCTCCGCGATGCCCTCAACCCGGCGTGTGTCCACCCGCTGCAGAGAACCCCGCGCATTGGACTTGTACACGATGACGGAGCCGGCGCCCTGGGTACGGACCTGCAGGCGGACTTTATCGACCGTGGTCCAGCGCCTCCAGTAGCTTGCAGGGAACGCATTGAAATAGCTGCCGAAGGAAACCCTCTCCCCCGACCTGACCGACGTCGAAAAGCGTGAGAGAAAATCCTCTACGTGTGCTTCCTTGCTGGGACTGCTGATGGTCCGGGCCTTCGTGGGCTTGCCGTCCCGGTCCCCCACAGTCGGAAGCTGAATGCCGGTTGCAGTACCCATGTCCATGTACAGGGGCACCGTGTCCATCTGGCTGGCGCTGGGCAGAATCACCCGCTGCAGGGTTTGCCAGCCGCTGTGGCTGTCCGCTGCATCGGCCTTTACGGCGTTCTGCTTCTTGGTGTCCGTGGTTACGCTCATGCGTCCACGCCTCCACTTTCCAGCTTGACGCCGCTTTCGAAGTGCGGCCGGATCTTGTTGTCGAACATGCTCAGCGCCGAACCGATGGCCATGTGCATGTCCAGGTACTTGTATGTTCCCAGGCGTCCGCCAAACAGGACGTCCTTTTCTGCCGCGGCCAGGTCGCGGTACTTGAGCAGGCGCTCACGGTCCGCGGCGGTGTTGACCGGGTAGTACGGCTCGTCGCCCTTTTCAGCGAAGCGGGAAAACTCCCGCATGATGACTGTCTTCTCGGTCTGGTAGTCCCGCTCGGGGTGGAAGTGGCGGGGTTCGATGACACGGGTGTAGGGAACGTCGTCGTCGTTGTAGTTCACAACTGACGTGCCCTGGAAGTCCTCCATGTCGAGGACTTCTTCCTCGAAGTCGATGGTGCGCCAGGAGAGGTCGCCTTCGGCGTAGTCGAAGTAGCGGTCGACAGGCCCCGTGTAGACCACAGGGATCTTTCCGACCACCTTGTTCTTGCTGTACTCGTGCGACTCGTCAAAGAAGTCGGTGTTCAGGCGCACCTCGATGTTCGGGTGCTCGGCCATCTTCTCGATCCAGGCCGTGTACCCGTTGGTGGGCAGACCCTCGTACTTGTCGTTGAAGTACCGGTTGTCGTAGTTGTAGCGCACGGGGAGCCGCGAGATGATGCCGGCGGGCAGATCCTTCGGATCCGTCTGCCACTGCTTTCCGGTGTAGTGCTTGATGAACGCCTCGTAGAGGGGGCGGCCGATCAGCTGGATACCCTTGTCGTTCAGGTTCTGAGGATCCGTACCTGCCAGCTCGCCGGCCTGTTCCTGAATCAGCTCCCGGGCCTGGCCCGGGGTCATGTTAGCCCGGAAAAACTGGTTGATGGTCGCGAGGTTGATGGGGAGGGAGTAGACCTCACCCTTGTGCACTCCGTAGACCTTGTGAACGTAATTAGTGAATGTGGTGAAACGGTTGACGTACTCCCACACGCGCTCGTTGGAGGTGTGGAACAGGTGGGCACCGTAGCGGTGCACCTCGATACCTGTCTGTTCTTCCTTTTCGCTGTAGGCATTACCGCCAATGTGGTGGCGTCGGTCGATGACAACGACCTTCAGCCCGAGCTCCGAAGCGGCCTGTTCTGCGATTGTCAGGCCGAAAAAGCCAGACCCTACGATGACAAGGTCAGCGGTCACAAAATCTCCTGGTTTGATTGCGGGCAGCGCAATGATGCGCATTGTCTGCTGCTCTAGCCTACCCGAGGGACTGCGCCGCGGGTCGAATCAGGCACCGGTCGCGTGCGTCAGGGGACATTTCCCACATGGGCCGGGCAAGCCGCCTCGTTTTTCATGAACATTGTCCACATAGGGCAAATCCCCAAGGCTGGTGGCAGGTTCTGAAAGCTAACTTGGATGCACAGGCAAGAAGGATCGTATCCATGACACTGCATTGCACACTGGTTCGCGGCCCTGGGTCGCATCTGCCGGCCGGACCGCTCGAACTAACCATCGACGCTCCGGAAGGTGCTTCGGGAGCCGATGTCTGTAAGCACCTCGAGGATAAGTTCGGCACAGGCTCAATCACCGTTGATGGTGAGGACCTGCGGTCCCTGCGCCTCGGGACGGCACCGTTCATGAACGGCGCAGTATTGCTCGACGGCGGTGCCGCACCTTTGCGCCCGAAGCAACGGAACCGGCGCCCCGAGAGCATTTCGGCCGCCCCGCTTGCGCTGGCTGTCCACACGGGCGCGGGCGCCGGCATCGTCATGCCTTTGCGGCGCGGCACCTATACGCTCGGCCGGAGTGGCGCGGCCATCGTTATTGCTGACGCGGAACTGTCCCGGCACCATGTCCGTCTTATAGTGACGGACACAGACATCTTCATCGAAGACCTGGACAGCGCGAACGGCACATATGTTAACGGCGAACAAGTCCGGAACGCTGCTGTAACCACGGGTTCATCGATCCGGTGCGGAAACACAAGCATGTCCATCGTGTTCACCGATGTTCCAGACCTAGCTCTCATGAGGGCGGGAGCGCCGGTGAAAGAACCCATCGCCATACCGGGCCGGAACACGCCGAGCGGCAAAGGAACTCTTCTCGTCACCGCGGCCTTGCCCCTGGCCATTGGGGTCGGCCTCGCTGTATTCACCGGTATGTGGATGTTCCTCGCATTCGCTGCAACTTCCGCCTTCGCCCTCCTGATCCCCCTCGTCGCCGGCAGGCGCCAGCAGCGGGAGTTCGCTGCAGCGGTGAAGGATGCCGTATGTCAGGACCGGGAACGGCGCATGGCAGCCGGTCCTTCTCTTGCCACCCTCGTACTCGCCTTGGGACAAGCCAAGCGTCCACCACCGCAGCTGCCGGAAGAGGGCGGCGTATGCCTGCGGCTCGGACAGGCAAAGCAATCGGCCAACATCACTATCAACGGCGGGACCATGCCCGCGGATCTGCCGAGCGCCGGAGAGGTCCCTGTTCTCTTTAACCTGTCGGCTTCCCGGACCGTGTTCCAAGGAACCCCGCCTCTACTCGACGGGATGACCCGGTCGCTTCTGATGCAAGTGTCCGGCTACCCGCGTTGCCGCCATATGCGGGTTGTTATTCACGGGCAGCCCGGAAACCTCCCCATGGCCGCACGCTATCTCCCGCAGGTGACGCTCACAGCAACGGCGGATGCTTGCCGACAGGCGCTGACACAGGCAGTGAGCAAGCACAGCCGAGGTGTTTTCATCCTTGCTCAAGCCCGTGCCGATGAGGCCACAACGGCCGCACTGGTCAAGCTTGCAGTCCAGAACCAGTGGCACGTGCTCGAATTTCAGGCAACCGGACCGGAAGCGCAGCCCGCGGATGTCATCCTTGCAGAAAGCCGCTCAACCCTTCGACGGCGGGAGGGAAACGTGGTCTTCGTTCCTGACCTCACACCCGTAGGCGTTTTCGACGCTTTTTGCCGCCGATCGGCTGCTGTCCCGGATCCGGCGGGCAGCGCTGAGCCGATTGTCCCTACCGCCTGTGGCTTGGAAGAGCTGCTGGATGTCTCTGCAGTGCAAACTGCTGCCGCCTGGGACGCGAGCGCGGTCAACGACGGACTTGCCGTGCCGCTGGGCCGCTCGGCCGTCGGCACCACAATGCTGGACCTGCACGCCGAGGGACCGCACCTGCTGGTGGCCGGAACTACCGGGTCCGGCAAGTCCGAGCTGCTCCGCACCCTTACCCTGGGTCTTGCCCTCAGTTATCCCCCGGACCGGATCAACTTCCTTTTTGTCGACTTCAAGGGCGGCTCGGGGCTCGGTCCCTTGACAGGGTTGGTCCACTGCGTGGGACTGCTGACAGACCTGAAAAGCGGGGAGCTCGAACGGACACTCATCTCCCTGCGAGCCGAAATCAATCTCCGGGAGGAAACCCTCGCTGCTGCGCGGGTCCCGGACCTGGCCACTTACCGTTCCACAGGGGCTGCGAAAGCTTTGTCGCTCCCCCACCTGGTAATCATCATCGATGAGTTTCGAATGCTCGTAGATCATGCGCCTGAAGTACTCCGCGAGCTGTTGCGGATTGCCTCCATTGGCCGGTCCCTCGGTATTCACTTGGTGATGGCAACCCAAAGGCCGCAGGGTGCCCTGACGGCGGACATCCGCGCCAACGTCACCACCAGCATCGCCCTGCGGGTCCAGTCCGAGATGGAGTCGGTCGATATCATCGGCACCAAGGCAGCATCAGCCATCAGCATCGAAAAGCCGGGGCGCGCCTTCCTTGCCCGGGGCACGGAACCGGCCCAGGAATTCCAGACAGCAACAACAGGGCGGCTCCAAGCTACGGCAGATGCCGGCGATATCTCAGTGCAACTGGCCACTGATTACCTTCGTTTCGGCCCGCCCCGTGGGGAGAGGGAAGGACTACCAACACCAGCGAACGCTGCGGCTCCCCTGGTCACCCTGATCCGTGACGCCTGGGCAGCCAGGCAGGGAGATCCACCACGCGCTCCCGTTGCCCCACCCCTGCCACAGGATATCGGGGAGCCTCTGACGGATCTTGAGACCCGCAGCGTGTTTCACCCTCGAGAGCGGGAGTGGACGCTACAGCTGGGCCTGATGGACTTGCCCGATGCACAACGCGTGGAGCCACTGGCCTGGGGGCCCGTGAAAGACGGCCACCTCGCACTGATAGGTGCGCCCGGCTCCGGCACCGGCGACGCGATGCAACTTGCCGTGCGGCGCCTGCTGACCCAGCCATGTATGGTTCACTGCTACTTCCTGGACAGCACCGGAACCTTTCGGTCCGCGGCCGGACATGCACGGGTCGGTGCAGTCACCGGCCTGCACGAACTTCGACGCGGGGTCCGGGTCCTGGAACGGTTGGCGGAGGAGCTTGCACAGCGGCTCAGCCGCCCCGAAAATGACGCCGTACCGCTTGTCCTCGTGGTCTCCGGATGGGGTTCCTGGATGTCTGCCTTCAGGGCGGGGCCGCTGGCGCGCGCGGAGGACCTCGTACACGACCTCATCCGGGACGGGGCGCGGGCCGGGATTACTGTAATAATCAGCGGAGACCGGGAGCTGGTGCACGCGCGATTCAGTGGAGCCCTTCCCAACCGGCTCTACTTCCCCGCAGGCTCAAACGATGACAGCAGGCTGGCGTGGCCCCGCATGCCCTCCACTGCAGCCGTAAGAGGCAGGGCGGTGGCTTTTGGGCCGGTTTCAGGTGGGGGTCCAGCCGTTTGCCAGCTTTACCGCCCTGCCGCGGGCCACGACCAGGAGAATACCCTGGCGGCCGCAAGCGCAGGGCACCGGGACGAAAAGCCCCCCTTCCGGGTGGAACCGTTGCCGGAACGAATCACCACGGCTGAGATCAACGGCCTGGCGGGCGGCCCCAGCGGCGCCGCTGCATCAGTTACGGCAGAGCACAGGCAAGCCCAGCCCGACTTGCTCATCGGAGTGGGCGGTGACGAACCGGCGCCCATTTCCTGCCGGTTGCAGGCAGGAGCCGTACTGGCAGTCCTCGGCAGCCCGGGCAGCGGCAGAACCAATTTTCTCAGGACGCTGCAGGCCCTGCATCCCGGGCGGCGCTGGCTCTCCCCCGACGCCAGAGACACCGTCTACGGCAGAGCCGGACTGTGGGCTGAGACCCTGGCATCAGCGCGGGCAGGCCTGGTGGCCAAAGATACCGTGCTCCTCGCCGATGATGCAGACCTGATGACGCCCGCAACCCTGCGCGACTTGGGCGAACTGCAGGAGCTGGGCCTGGCGGTGATCCTGACAGCGGCCTTCAGTCCCCTGCTCTTGCAGCGCGTGCCGCTGATGATGAGCGCCCGCGCGAGCGGCACCGGAATCTTGCTGTGCCCTCGCACTGTTTCCGATGGGGACGTCTTTGGGGTGCGGTTCGAAGTGGAGCCGTCGCCGCCACCGGGCCGTGCAGTCTTAATCACCGGCGGCCGTGCCACTGCCATCCAAACTCCCTGGTGCGGCAGCAAAGAGTCCATCAGAGTACGAAGATCACGGGTCCAGGCATCCAGCTAAAGAGTGGGCGGCGCACTTCCCGTGCGTGACGCGAAACTGATCACCTTGCTGTGGAACAGGAGAATGATCGCGGCGACTGCCGGCACCAGCATGGCCAGGCCGGCCACAACAAGTCCCCCGGTCAGCGTCGGAAATCCGATCGTCAACACGAACAGCTGGGCCACAAGGGCTGCTGCCCGGGTCCAGCGGTAGCCGCGGTTAAGAAACACCGCGACGGAGTAGAGCCAGGCCGCGAATGCAAGCAGCAGCACCAGAGTGAAGACAGCGCCCCAAAAGGACAGGACCGGACTTCCCGTCAACAGCTGGTAGCCGTACCAGCCGGCAGCAACAAGCAGTGCCGTGGCTTCCACAGCGACAACGAGTGCCACGACCAACACGGGTGCGGGCGCTCCAGTCGTTGCTCCGGCGTGGTTAAGGGGCCCTGGCCGCGGTTCGTCTGCAGGCGATGGAGATTGGGCAGGGTTCTCCGGGGGTCTTGACACACTCGCACCATACCGGACATAGTCGGAGATTGGTGGGCCAGTGCGGCCAGTGTGATGTATCGCTCAGCGTTCCGGGGATATCAGGCGTTATTACCCCTTGTTTACACAGCGTTAACATGACAGGCTTGATTCAGATGACCAAGGGGGCCCTGCCGGGCCCTTTTCCTTTGTAGCTACTAGTGAATTATTTCACAAGAAGCACTTCCCAGAAATGGAGCAACTGATCAGCATGGATTGGCGTAACCGCGCAGCGTGCCTGGACAAGGACCCGGAACTTTTCTTTCCCGTCGGTAACACCGGGCCTGCCCTCCTGCAGATCGAGGAAGCCAAAAGCGTCTGCCGCCGGTGCCCGGTAGTGGACACCTGCCTGCAGTGGGCACTCGAGTCCGGCCAGGACGCCGGCGTATGGGGTGGCATGAGCGAAGACGAGCGCCGCGCCTTGAAGCGCCGGGCAGCCCGGGCACGCCGCGCTTCCTGATCGCGCGAAAACAAAACAGACAGCCCCTGCCGCAACCTCGTAGTTGCAGCAGGGGCTGTCATCTTTAAGCAGTTATTTCCCCGCCAGGCTCAGCCGGATGCGGACGGCAGTACCGCCGCCCTCGCGCGGCTGCCACTGAATCGTCCCGCCCAGTTCGCTGGTCACCAAGGTCCGCACGATCTGCAGGCCAAGCCCCTCAACGTGTGGTGTCTCGGGTAGGCCAACGCCGTCGTCGGCAATGGTCACGGTGAGTTCTTCGCCGTCTTCCCCTTCGGAGCGGTCGGCGACCAGCCACACCGTGCCCGCGCGGCCCTCGAGGCCATGTTCGACGGCGTTGGTCACCAGCTCGTTGATGACCAGTGCAAGCGGCGTGGCCAGGTCGCTGGGCAGCTCACCAAATGTTCCGGAGCGCTCCGTCCTGACCTGTTGCGAGGGCGACGCCACCTCCGCGGACAGCCTGAACTGGCGTCCAATGAGCTCGTCGAAGTCAACACTCTGCGTCAGCCCCTGGGATAGGGTTTCATGCACCAGCGCGATGGTGGCCACCCGCCGCATTGCCTGCTCCAGGCCCTGTTTGGCCTCCTCGCTGACCATGCGGCGGGACTGCATCCGCAGGAGCGCTGCAACGGTCTGGAGGTTGTTCTTCACCCGGTGGTGAATCTCCCGGATAGTGGCGTCCTTGGTTACCAGCTCCATCTCACGGCGGCGCAGCTCGGAAACATCCCGGCAGAGGACCAGGGCGCCAAAACGCTGCTGTTCGTCGCGGAGCGGAATGGCCCGCAAGGACAGGCTGACGCCGCGGGACTCGATTTCACTGCGCCACGGCATCCTGCCTGTGACCACCAGGGGCAGCGTCTCGTCCACCATGCGCCGGTCCTTCAGCAGGCTGGCGGTGACTTCAGCGAGGGATCGGCCCTCCAGCGATTCCCCGTCGCCAAGACGGCGGAACGCAGAGACACCGTTGGGGCTCGCGTACTGCACGACGCCCTCGGCGTCAAGCCTGATCAGCCCGTCCCCCACGCGTGGCGCACCCCGGCGTGATCCGGTGGGTGAGGCGAAATCAGGCCACAACCCGAGCGTCCCCATGCGGAGGAGGTCGTAGGCGCACTGGCGGTAGGTCAGCTCCAGGCGCGATGGCATCCGGGAGCTGGACAGGTCCATATGGGTGGTGACCACGGCAAGCGTCCGGCCGTTGCGGACCATGGGCACGGCCTCAACGCGGAGTGCCATGTCGCTGCTCCAGTTGGTCTCGCTGGATCGCTCGATGGCGCGGCTGTTCCACGCCTTGTCCACGAGCGGGCGCAGGTCAGCCCGGATCCCCTCGCCCACAAAGTCCCCGTGGAACACCGTGTGCGTGGTGGAGGGCCGGACGTGCGCCAGTGCGACGTACCCATAATCCGGGTGGGGGAACCAGAGTGCCAGGTCGGCGAACGCCAGGTCCGCGACCATCTGCCAGTCCCCCACCAGGAGGTGCAGCCACTCGGCATCGCCCGGCCCGAAATCAGCATGCTCCCTGATGGGGTCCGTAAAGATTGCCACTGCACCTCCATTTGCGACGCCGGTTTGCTAGCGTCGGACGATTGACCTCAAGAGCCTCAATGCTACCGACAGTGAGGCCATGTCGTCCGACTCGAGTGCATTGACCTCATCGAACATGCTCTTGGCCCGCCCCAGCTGCTCGGCGTTCATGGCTTCCCACTCCTTGAGCCGGGCCTCCGGTGAGCCGGCAGCGGATGTCGCGTCCAGCACCGCCGTCGTCATATCCGAAACCGTGGAATACAGGTCGTCCCGGAGCGCGGCCCTGGCCAGCGCCTGCCACCTGTCCTGCCGCGGCAGGGAGCTGATCCTTTCAAGCAGAGAATCCGCATGGAAGCGGTTGAATACCGTGTAGTACACGGCCGCAATCTCTTCCACGGGGTCCTTGCGGGACCGGGCGATTTTGGCGATGTCCAGCAGCACGAAGCTCTCGAAGAGCTCCGCCCACCGCACGGCAAGCCCTTCGGGGAGCTCCCATTCGCGGCCCTTCTCAAGCCAGCCTGCCACCCGTTCTCGGTCGTCGCCGCGCAGGTAGTCCAGCAGGCGCGCGCGCATGGGATCAATCAGGGGTTTGAACTCGGACACCACGTCGGCGATCGGCCGGGACACCGTTCCCTGGGTCAGGAGCCACCGGACAGCGCGGTCCAGCAGCCGCCGGATGTCCAGGTGCACCGTGCTCCAGTGCTCGGTCGGGAAGGAGGCCGGCAGGCTGTTCAGCTCGGCAACCATGGCGTCAAGCTCGTAAATCTCCCGGAGGGCGACAAAGGCCTTGGCAACGGCAACCTCGCTGGCGGAGGTTTCCTCCATGACCCGGAACGCAAAAGTGATCCCGCCCAGGTTGATCATGTCATTGGCCACCACGGTGGCGATAATCTCGCGGCGCAGCGGATGGCTGTCCAGCTCGGCGTCGAAGCGCTCCCGCAGCTGCTGCGGGAAGTAGGCGCGGAGGGTCCGCCGGAACCACGGATCGTCGGCAAGGTCGCTGTCGCGGAGCGCGGAGGTCAGCTCGATCTTGGCATAGGCGGCCAGCACCGAGAGTTCCGGCGAGGTCAGGCCCTGGCCCTGCTGGAGCCTCTCGCGCAGGGACTCCGTGGTGGGCAGCGCCTCGAGGTCCCGATTCAGGTCCGCCGACTTTTCAAGCCAGTCCATCAACCGCTCGTAGCTGGGGCTCCATTCAGCCACCCTGGTCCGGTCATTGAGCAGCAGAATGTTCTGGTCAATGTTGTCTTCCAGCACCAGGCGGGCAACTTCATCCGCCATCGACGCCAGGAAACCGGGGCGTTCCTCCACGGACAGCTTTCCGGCGGCAACCATCCGGTCTACGAAGATCTTGATGTTGACCTCGTGGTCGGAGCAGTCAACCCCGGCCGAGTTATCGATGGCGTCCGTGTTGAGGATGACTCCCTGCAGGGCAGCTTCAATGCGGCCGCGCTGGGTCATGCCGAGGTTGCCGCCTTCGCCCACCACCTTGACGCGCAGGTCCCGGCCGTCCACGCGGATGGCGTCGTTCGCCTTGTCCCCCACCGAGGCGTTAGTCTCGGTGCTGGCCTTGACATACGTGCCGATGCCGCCGTTGTAGAGCAGGTCGGCGGGTGCCAGCAGGATGGCGCGCAGGAGTTCGGGCGGACTCAGTTCCGTTGTTTCCGGTGGAAGCCCCAAAGCCGCGCGGACCTGGGCGGACACCGGAATGGACTTGGCCTGCCGCGGAAAGACCCCGCCACCCTCGCTGATAAGCGACTTATTGTAGTCATCCCACGAAGACCTTGGCAGTTCGAACAGCCGTTGCCGCTCGGCAAAAGACACCGCCTCGTCCGGGTTGGGGTCGAGGAAAATGTGGCGGTGGTCGAACGCAGCGATGAGGCGGATGTGCTTCGAGAGCAGCATTCCGTTGCCGAAGACGTCGCCGGACATGTCCCCGACGCCCACCACCGTAAACGGCTGGGTCTGGGTGTCCAGGTCCAGTTCGCTGAAGTGCCGCTTCACGGATTCCCACGCCCCCCGGGCGGTAATCCCCATGGCCTTGTGGTCATAGCCGACCGACCCGCCGGACGCGAAGGCGTCACCAAGCCAGAACCCGTACTCGGCGGCCAGGCCGTTGGCGATATCCGAGAACGTGGCCGTGCCCTTGTCAGCCGCGACCACAAGGTAGGAATCGTCGTCGTCGTGCCTAACTACGTTCGACGGCGGCACGACCCTTTCGCTATCGCCTTCAGTGACGAGGTTGTCGGTCAGGTCGAGCAGGCCGCTGATGAAGGTCTTGTAGCTCTCGACTCCCTCAGCCATCCATGCGGCGCGGTCCACGGAAGGATCCGGCAACTGCTTGGCAAAGAACCCGCCCTTGGCCCCGGTGGGTACGATGACAGCGTTCTTCACGGTTTGTGCCTTCACAAGGCCCAGCACCTCCGTACGGAAATCCTCGCGCCGGTCGGACCAGCGCAGCCCGCCGCGGGCCACCTTGCCGAAACGGAGGTGAACGCCCTCAACGCGGGGCGCGTAAACCCAGATCTCAAACATGGGCCGCGGGAAGGGCAGTCCGTCGATGCGGGAAGGATCAAGTTTGAAGCTCAGGTGCCGCTTGTTCTGGTAGTAGTTGGTCCGAAGCGTAGCCTCGATCAGGTTGGCGAAGGTGCGAAGGACCCGGTCGGCGTCGAGCGTTGCCACCTTCTCGATGGAGGCGGCCAGTTCCCGGCGCACCGTCTCCTGCGCGTCCAGCCGTTCCTCCTTCGTCAGTGCAGGATCGAAACGGGCTGTGAAAAGACCGATGAGGTTCCGCGTGACATCGGGGTTGGCCAGCAGGGTGTCGGCCATGAAGCCGAAGGAATTGCTGTTGCCCATCTGCCGCATGTAGCGGGCATACGCCCGGAGTACCGTGATCTGGCGCCAGTGCAGGCGTTCCCGCAGGACCAGCCGGTCGAAGGCATCCGATTCCGCGGCGGCGGTGACGGCAGCGCCGAAGGAATCGGCGAGCAGCTCGCCGGTGGAGACCGGGTCCACTCCGGCCGGGTACTTCAAGCCGAGGTCGTACAGGAAGAAGTCGCGGCGGTCAGCCGTTTCAATCTCGAAGGGCCGCTCGTCCAGAACCTCCAGTCCCAGGTTGTGGAAAAAGGGCAGGATCTGGCTGAGGCTCTTGGGCTCAAGCATGTACAACTTGACCCGGGCATCCTCTTCCAGCGTCGCCCCTGCACCCTCCGGAAGGTAGACGTGCACGCCGGGCCGATCCTGCGGTGCACCTACGGCCCGTTCCGCTGCCGCGCCGTACTTCTCGAAGCGGGCGATGTCCTCAAGGGCATCCTCCACCTCGTAGTCCACCCGATAGCTCGCCGGAAAGGCTTCAGCCCAGATGGCCGCCAGCTCTTTTGCTTCCTCGGCGTTGCGGCCCTCACGCAGGACCTCGGCGATTCCCTCACTCCAGGAGCGGGCGGCCCGGACCAGCCGCTTCTCCAGTTCCGCCGTGTTGACGTTGCTGACGTCGGCATTCTTCGGCAGGCGGATGCGGAAGAACAACCGGGCGAGAGCTGATTCCGTCATGCGCGCCTCGTAATCGATGGACACTGCCTGGAACGTCTCCCGGAGCTCCTGCTCAATTCGCAGGCGGACGTTGGTGGTGTACCGGTCGCGGGGAAGGTACACCACGGCGGACATGAACCGGCCATAAATGTCAGGCCGCAGGAACAGCCGGGTCCGCCGGCGCTCCTGCAGCTTCTGGATTCCCATGGCAGTAGCGGCCAGGTCAGGGACTTCGATCTGGAACAGCTCGTCGCGGGGGTAGGTTTCGAGGATGCCCAGGAGGTCCTTGCCCGAGTGGGAATCCGGCGGGAAGCCGGCACTGCGCAGGACGGCATCCACTTTCTCCCGGACGATCGGGATGTTGCGGACCGATCCGGTGTAGGCGCTGGTGGCGAAGAGTCCGATGAAACGGCGCTCGCCGTTGACGTTGCCGGCGGCATCGAAGCTTTTGACCCCGATGTAGTCCAGGTAAGCGGAACGGTGGACGGTGGAACGGGAATTTGCCTTGGTGATGACCAGCGCCCGCTTCTCACGGGCCTTTTTCCGCCCGGTGTCCGTCAGGTGCTGGATGTGCGGCGAGTCAGCTGCAGCGCGCAAAAGCCCCAGCCCACTGTCCTCGCGGAGTTCAAGGACGTCTTCGCCGTCGACAGTAACGAGGTCGTACTCCCGGTAGCCAAGGAACGTGAAATTGCCGTCGTCGAGCCAGCGCAGGAGATCCTTCGCCTGCCGCAGTTCGGCGATCTGCGCCGGGTTGGCCACCTGGTCAAGGCTTTCGGAAATCTGGCGGGCCTTCTGGCGCATCTTGGGCCAGTCCTCCACCGCGGCCCGCACGTCATTCAGCACCCGGTTCAGACCTTCGAGAAGGGAGCTCTTCGCATCGTCCGAAATGCGGTTGATTTCAACAGCGATCCAGGACTCCATGTGCGAGGCGTCCTCACCCTGGGCGATCAGGTGTGACACGCTGGGCATTGCAGCCGTATCACCGCTGGAGATACCAATGTGGGCAGGAACCCTGTTGACCCTGACGAGGTTCCCGGTCTCCTTATTGCGCGTGGCGACAATGAGCGGGTGGACCACGAGCTTGATGGCGGCATGCTGGCGGACCAGTTCCGCGTTAACCGAGTCGACCAGGAAAGGCATGTCATCAGTGACAACGTAGACGACGCTGCTGTCCTCCTCGTCCACAATGGCGGTCTTTGCCTGCCCGGGGCGGCGTACCGAGGCGACCTCGCGATGGTTGTCAGCCCGCGCCACGAGCACCTCGCGGGGGTAGCTCCGCGCGTCCTCCTCGGCCAGATGCTGGTAGTAGTCCCCAAAGAAGCCTTCCAGGCCTTCCGTGGAAAGGGGCTGATCCTCCACGCTGGATCCAGACGACATCGACACACGCCTCCATCACAAGTATTTGCTGCCCCGTCGCAGCTCTTATGGCGAGCCTAGTCCTTTGCCCTACGCCATGCTGTGGAAGAAAAGACAGAGGATTTGGCCTTTTGCTGGGCGGGTGCACAAACCAGCTCACGGACGGCGCGCCGCAGGGCAGAATCAGGTGCAGCCTCCAGAAGGAGCGACCCTGCCAGCAAAGCTGCATCTGCTGCTCCCGGGTCGTATGGCAGGAACTTTTTGAGCTCGAATGCGGGGCCGAACCTTTCCCATGCATCCCGCAGTTGCCGCTCAGGGCTTCTGCCCACTGAGGAGGCCCGTACTTTGTTCATAACAACGGTGGGGGACGCCTGCGGCACAGCAGCTTCGAGTTCCGCCAGGCCGCGTACGAGCCGCGGTACTCCGACGGGGTCAGCGGCACCCACGGCAAAGACCGTATCTGCCAGCTCAAGCGGTCTCAAGGTGGCTGCGTTGCGGCGGGGAGCCATGGTGTCAAAGCTCAACTCCTCGTCAGCTTCGAGGCAGAACCCGGTGTCGACCACCACGACGTCGGCGTGTTGGCGGGCCCGTTCGAGGACCAGGGCAAGGGCCGGCGCGCGAAGCTCGGTCCACCGGTCCGGCCGGGTTATGCCGGTCAGGACCAGAAAGGTTCCTGACCTGGTGGCCACAGGAGTGGCAATCCGGGCCAGAGCGGCAGCATCGAGGGTTCCCTGGTCCGCCTGCCTGCACGCCTGCGCAAGCCCCGCCGATTCATCCATCAGGCCCAGCACGGCGGCGATGCTTGCCCCGTAACTGTCCGCGTCCACAAGTAGTACTTTCTTGCCGTCCGCCGCCATCTCCCCGGCGATATTGGCAGCAATGGTAGTGCGGCCCGGAGCCCCTGCCGGCCCCCAGACAGCAATGATCCGTCCCGTACCCGGAGTCTCTGGAGACGGCGGTTCTGCCGGTGTGACCTTCAGCGCCGCGCCGGGATCTGCCAGCGAACTCCGTCCGGTCCCGTGTGCCCCGGCTCCGGTCAACTGGTCCACCGCGTCCGCAATGCGGGCCGACAGTTCGGCGGAGTCCACCGCCGTCAGTGCGGAAGACACTCCAATCTTCCGAAGCCTGGCCGCTTCATCCTCGTTGTCAGTCAGCGCGATAATCGCGACTCCCACCGCCCCCAGCCTGTCCACCAGCGACGCGGTGAGCCCTTCCGATCCCTCGGCGATGACGGCAGCCCGGGCAAGTCCGCTCTGGCATGCGGCGAGGAGTTCCGGCAGTTCGGCGCACCGCCTCACAACCGTGACAGGGCCGTGCAGGCGTTCCAGTCCGCCCACCAGATCGTCACGGCTCTGGCCGACGGTCACGACCGGGATGTTCATCGGGTTCCGCCGCCCGGATTCCAGACAACGGAGATCTTTGCGTTATTGGCCTGCGCTCCGAGCAGGGCCGGCATCCGGTCATCCTCTACAAGGACCATGAGGACTGTGGTCTTGGTGGACCCCAGGGCGGTGGAGCCTTCGGCCACCTCTGCGATCTCGGCGCCGGAAAGGAGGAGCTTTGGCTCGCTGAAACCATTCTTTGCATCGGGCTGGGCCACCCAAACGTCCACCCTGGCACCCTCCACCGCCTGCGACGGAAGCACCTGGTCGATGGCGAGGGCCACCGGCTTACGGTCCAGCTCGTCCACTTCCCCCAGGCTCGCCCGGGGAACAAGCTGGTCCTTACCGATGCGCTGGACGGCAACAACACCCTCCGGAAGGCCAGCGGCAACAGGAATGTAGTGCTGCTCCGTCTCGCCCAGCCGGACCTTGGCCCGTACGACGTTCTCCGGCGTCAACGCCTCACCAACCGCAACGTCGTCCCTCGCCGCATAGACCTCCGTGGTCCGGTCCGCGCTGTTGACTAGGAAAACAACGCCTGCCACCGACACCAGGACCAGGAGGACGCCCAGCAGCAGGCGGGGGTCTTTCCAGGACGGACGCCTGAGGCGTGCAGCGGTGGCAGTCGGATCAGGAACCATGCCGTTTCTCCCGTGATAGCCGGCGCCCCCAGTTGGCCGGACACCTCATTGTTACGGCAAGGACGCCGGAACGAAAGTCATCGACGCAAATAGGGCCAAACTGTGGATAACGACAGCAAACCCGCTCTTGTGATGGCAAGATGGATGCATGCCCAGGTTCCTGACTCTGGCGGACGTCGCCGAGCAACTTCAGATCAACTCGCCGGCCGCGTATGCACTGGTTCGCAGCGGAGAGCTGAAGGCCATCCAGGTGGGCGGCCGCGGCCAGTGGCGGGTTGAAGAAAAGATGCTCGAGCAATACATCGAGGAACGGTACGCCGAGGCCAGCCGGATGATTCAGGAATCCAAGTCCTCAAAGCCAGTTTGATCCGGTCCCTTTATGGAGCTGCTGCTATAGGTCCCTTGCCTGCCGCGCCCGGATGGCAAGGAGTGCGGAAAAGGGAATAGTGGAAACGTGGCTGACGTGGCAGCTGCGGCGCGCCTCGCCGGGCGTGACGGCGGCAAGGTCCAGGTAGTCCTTCCCCACCCTGTCGATTACCCCCTCCATCCGCAGGTTGCCCGCGCTGCTTCCCAGGGTCACCGTCAGTTCGGCCCTGTCCCTGGCAAGGGCACGCAATGCGTTTCCCAGCCCGAGCCCCCGCCGCACCTGTGAAGCCTCTGCGCGCAACGACCTTCCCAAACCTACGAACCGTGCCGCAGCCGAATAGGGAACCAGAACCTGGTGCGGGTCTTCATCCAGCACCAGCGCGTCGGCCCCGGCGTAACTCACCACCCCATGGATGGTATCGCCGCTCATCAGGTGGACCGCAATGCGGCAACCCAAGGCGCCGCGCAGCCTGTCCGCGAAGCCGGCGCTCACCATCTCGATTCTTGAGCGCTCGTTGACCTCGGATTCCAGGGACAGCCTTCCGGATTCGGAGAACTGGCTTTCAATGTCGTCAAAAAGGGCAGCCCAGCGCATCCAGTCAGCCTAGGACCGCGTCCAACCACCGTCAATGGATGTAATTCCTCCTCCAGCATCTAGACAAATAGAAAGATATGAGGTCAAACTAAAGCAGACAAAGCAAACTGCATCAAACTGCATCATCAAAAAGGAATTCGATGACGACGCTGGACTCAAACCGGGGACGGGCTGACGCCGCGATGGCAGCAGGTCTGTTGCTGTTGGGAATCCTGCTTTTCCTGACTGGTGCCGGATTGGCCGGGCAGTGGCAGGCTTCCCTGGCGGGGAACCAGGCTCTCACTATCGAGCAGCTCCTGGGAACCGGTGCAGCCGCTTCCGGGGCAGTCCTGGTGCTGTGGTGGTGTACAGCCTTCAGCTGCGCAGCAGGTGCGCTTGTCCTCGAGCGGACCGGCAAGGCAGAGGCCGCTCGGGCGACACGCAAGATGTCCCCTGGCTTTATGCAGCGTTTGGTGCTTGCGACCGTTTCTTTCCAACTCCTGTCCGGTGCTGCCGCCCATGCGGCAGTTCCGGTGCCCGGCCCAGCATGGGGACCCACACAGGGGCAGGAAGCAACGGCCCCTGCAATCCCGAAAGATGCACAGCCCGTCCGAAGTGAGGACGGGCTGAGTGCCCCAGCCACACCGGGCCCAGAAGTATTTAGGGAACCAGGAAGCGCCACTCAAACTCCGGATGCAGATGCCAGCGGCTACGCGGAAACGGCAGCTGAGGGTTCGGATCCAGCGTCAGCCGCATCGCCCACTGGCCGGGACGGTGTTCCGGTACCCGAAGCAGGTTCTTACCTACCGTCGGCTCCTCCGTCATCCTTCAATCCCGGCTGGCAGCCGTCGGCTCCTGTTGTCGACCCCGGATTGCTTGCCGCGCCTGCCGCCCGTGCTGCTCTCCCGGCCCAGCAGCCGGTCGGCGAGGGGAACGGCGGGGTGGCTGTCCTGTCCGGGGACAGCCTGTGGGACATTGTGTCGGGTTACTTGGGGCCGGGGGCGTCCGATGTGGACATCGCGCTCGAGTGGCCGCGATGGTACGAAGCCAACAAGTCCGTCATCGGCCCGGATCCGGACACCTTGCTCCCGGGACAGGTTCTACTGCCGCCGGCATCTGCATAGCTCCGAACTCCAAACTGGCAGGCTCCGGGCCGGCCGGGATCAGCCCAAAGAACAGAATGAGGGGAAAACAATGTCCGCAGTTACGCCGATCCGGGCTGCCCAAAAGCGATCATCCACTACACCAGGAACACTCCGGGCAACCGGTCAGGAAGGGCGCCAGCGGCAGCCGGTGCAGCCTCGAAGCGGCATTGCAGGGAACGCCTCTCAGCCCGTGCTGAGGTCTGCGGATCCGGCCGCGGAAGTGAGTGCCATCACCCGCGGCACCATCCAGGCTGCGATGGAGGTGCTGGCCGGGATCCGTCCCGTCCATCAGCTCGCGCGCCGTCTGGATCCCCGGTGCCTGGCCAATCTGCAACACCGCGCAGCTCTGATCAGGCGGGAGTTCGTCCGTACAGGCAACCCGGCATTGGCACGGCTGCACCGGAATTCAACTGTGCGCTCGGTCCGGGTCTGCGAAGTGGCTGACGGCATCTTCGAAGCCAGCGCAGTGGTGGTCGATGACGTCCGTGCCCGCGCCGTCGCGGTCCGCTTGGAACGCGCCAAGCAGGTTTGGCGGGTGACCGAACTTGTCATCGGCTGACTATGGAAAACAGGCAGGTCCGAACCGCGGTCCGGACCTGCCTGCGGCAGCCGGCTGGCAGTCTCGCCAGCCGTCCTGTCAGCGCTTCTTCTTCTTCGCCGGGCGCCGGGCCGCGTCCTGGGCAGCGGCCTTTGCCGGGTTTCCGGATCGCCCGGAAGAGCGGGTCTCCACCTTCGTCTGGGTCCCGCCGGTTTCGCTGGGCGCGGTGTACTGCAGCTGTGCCGGCCTCTCCGGAGCTTCCAGCCCGGCCGCTTTGACCTGCGGTTCCACGTGCTCGGTGTGCCCGCCGGCAGCATCCGGTACCACTACGTCCTGGGCCGGTGTGACTTCCACTTCCAGGTTGTAAAGGAATCCGACGCTTTCCTCGCGGATGGCTTCCATCATGCTCTGGAACAGGGCAAAGCCTTCACGCTGGTATTCCACCAGCGGGTCGCGTTGCGCCATGGCCCGCAGGCCAATGCCTTCCTTGAGGTAGTCCATCTCGTAAAGATGTTCCTGCCACTTGCGGCCAATGACGGACAGGATCACGCGGCGCTCCAGCTCGCGCATGCTTTCCGGGCCGATGGCTTCCTCCCGGGCCTGGTACACAAGGCGGGCGTCAGACAGCACTTCCTCCTTGAGCAACTCAACCGTGAGCCGGGACTTGCCGCCGGCTTCCTCGATGATGTCCTCGGCAGTCACGCTCACCGGGTACAGCGTCTTGAGGTTGGTCCACAACTGATGGAAGTCCCAGTCGTCGCCTGTGCCCTCGGCCGTGGCGTCATCGATCAAAGCGGTGATGGTGTCCTCGATAAAGAACTGCACTTTCTCGTGCAGGTCGTCACCTTCGAGAATCCGCCGCCGGTCGCTGTAGATGGCCTCGCGCTGGCGGTTCAGGACGTCGTCGTACTTCAGGACGTTTTTGCGCTGCTCGGCATTGCGCCCCTCCACCTGCCCCTGGGCGGAGGCGATGGCCCGCGACACGAGCTTGGATTCCAAGGCGACGTCATCCGGGACAGAGCTGTTCATGAGGCGCTCGGCGGCACCGGAGTTGAACAGCCGCATCAGGTCATCCGTCAACGACAGGTAGAACCGGGACTCACCGGGGTCACCCTGGCGGCCGGAACGGCCGCGCAACTGGTTATCGATGCGGCGGGATTCATGCCGCTCGGTACCCAGCACGTAGAGGCCACCCAGGTTCAGGACTTCCTCATGCTCGTCCTTGACCGACTGCTTTGCTGCCTCGAGGGCGGCAGGCCACGCGGACTCGTACTCCTCGGAGTTCTCCTCCGGGTCAAGGCCGCGCTTGGCAAGTTCGGCAACTGCTGTGAACTCGGCGTTGCCACCCAGCATGATGTCGGTACCGCGGCCAGCCATGTTGGTGGCTACAGTGACGGCGCCCTTCCGGCCGGCCTGGGCAACAATCGCAGCTTCACGGGCGTGGTTCTTGGCGTTCAGCACTTCGTGCCGGATGCCTTCCTTGGCCAGCAGCCGTGAAAGGTACTCGCTCTTTTCCACGCTGGTGGTGCCAACCAGGACGGGCTGGCCCTTTTCGTGGCGTTCGGCGATGTCCCGGACGACGGCGTCAAACTTGACGGTCTCGTTCTTGAACACCAGGTCCGGCTGGTCGATCCGCTGCATGTCGCGGTTGGTAGGAATCGGCACGACGCCCAGTTTGTAGGTGCTCATGAACTCGGCAGCTTCAGTTTCAGCGGTGCCGGTCATGCCCGAAAGCTTGCCGTACATGCGGAAGTAGTTCTGGAGCGTCACCGTAGCCAGGGTCTGGTTCTCGGCCTTGATCTCGACGCCTTCCTTGGCCTCGATCGCCTGGTGCATGCCCTCGTTGTAGCGGCGGCCGGCCAGGATACGCCCGGTGTGCTCGTCGACGATCAGGACTTCGCCGTCCAGGATGACGTAATCCTTGTCCCGCTTGAACAGTTCCTTGGCCTTGATGGCGTTATTGAGGAATCCGATCAGCGGCGTGTTCGCGGATTCGTACAAGTTCTGGATGCCAAGGTAGTCCTCGACCTTCTCGATGCCGCTTTCCAGGACGCCCACGGTGCGCTTCTTCTCGTCAACCTCGTAGTCCTTTTCCGGCTGGAGCCGCAGGACCACCTTGGCGAACTCGCTGTACCAGCGGTTGGTGTCACCCTGGGCCGGACCGGAGATGATGAGCGGCGTGCGGGCTTCGTCGATGAGGATGGAGTCGACCTCGTCGACGATCGCGAAGTTGTGCCCGCGCTGGACCAGTTCGTTACGGTCCCAGGCCATGTTGTCGCGGAGGTAGTCGAAACCGAACTCGTTGTTGGTTCCGTAGGTGATATCGGCAGCGTATTGCTGGCGCCGCACCGCAGGATCCTGGTTGGAGAGGATGCAGCCACTGGTCAGGCCGAGAAACCGGTACACACGGCCCATGAGGTCGGACTGGTATTCGGCGAGGTAGTCGTTGACGGTGACCACATGGACACCCTTGCCGGTGAGGGCGTTCAGGTAGGCGGGAGCGGTTGCCACCAGGGTCTTGCCTTCACCGGTCTTCATTTCGGCAATGTTGCCGAGGTGGAGGGCCGCGCCGCCCATCAGCTGGACGTCAAAGTGACGCATCCCCAGGGTCCGCGACGAGGCCTCGCGCACCGCGGCGAAGGCTTCCGGAAGGAGGTCGTCGAGTTTTTCGCCGTCCTGGTGCCGTTCGCGGAGCCGGTCCGTTTCTTCCCGCAGTTCGGCATCGGTGAAGGTCTTAAAGGAGTCTTCGAGTGCATTGATGGAGTCGGCATAGTTCCGCAGTTGCCGCAGGGTTTTTTTGTCACCCGTACGGAGTAGTTTTTCGATAAGTGATGCCACGTGAAAATGCTCCCAGTCTCATGCCGCCGAATTCTGGCGTTTTTAGTCTACGGGAGAGGTGCCGGTTTCCCTGAGAGCGGATCCGCACCTATAACATAGCCACAGCACGTGCCAGTTCCGGGGCAAGGTCCCCGGCCGGGTGCACCTGCACCTCCTGCAGCCCCAGCCACCGGGCCATCAGGAGCAGTTCAGAGGCTAGTTCGACGGCGGTGTCCGACGGAGCCTCCGGCTCGCCAAAGGCAGCCCTCGCCAGCAGCCTCCCGGCTGCGCGGTCAGCCTTCAGGTCGACCCGCGCGACGATCCTGTCCCTCAGCAGGAACGGCAGGACGTAATAGCCGTAGCGCCGCTTATGTTCCGGCGTATAGATCTCAAGGCGGTAGTGGAAGCCGAACAACTCCTCAAGCCGCCGGCGTTCGAACACCAATGAATCGAACGGACTCAGCAGGGCCCGTCCCACGGCACTGCGGGGCAGGACCGAATCGACATGCCGGTAAAGGTCCCGTTCCCAGCCTGCCACTTTCACCGGTTCCAGCCTGCCCAGCCGCACCAGGTGCTCTACCGAGCGTGCCGTTGCTTTTGCGGGCGTGCGGAAGTAGTCGGCGAAACACCGTACGCTTCCGATGCCGTGCGCCTGCGCAGCCGCTTCCGTCAGCCGGTGCAACGCCCCTTCCGGGTCACCATCGTGGCCGTCGAGGTTCGGCAGCACCCTGCCGGTGAGAGTGTACTTACGCTCAAACTGCTCCGTCCGGGAGGCAGCGGAAACTGTGCCTTCCTCAAAGAGATGCTCAAGGACCCGTTTCACCGCGTTCCAGTTCCAGCCCCAGTTGTCCCGTTGCCTTTCCTCGACGTGGCCGATTCTCGCTGTAAGTTCGGAGGCTGTCAGGGGACGGCTGCGAGCAAGGGTTTCGAGTATTTTGGCAGCGACGGCGGCACGCTGGCCGGGATCCATCCGCCCTGCACCGACCCAGGCGCGTTTCTGCCACAGCAGCAGGTCCTGGTAATGATCGGGCCGGATGTAGCTCGCCTCGTGGGCCCAGTACTCCACCATGCGCCGCGGGTGTGTCCCGGCCATCCGTTGCAGGATGCTCCGGTCGTAGTTGCCGAGGCGCGAAAAGAAGGGCAGGAAGTGGCTGCGCGAGAGGACATTCACGGAATCAATCTGGACGAGCTGGATCCGGGCAAAGGTGCGGCCCACCGTCCGTGACGTCACGGGGCCGGCGGGCCGTCCTTTGTGGAGTCCCTGTGCTGCCAAGGCGATCCGCCGTGCCTGGTCCAGGCTCAGCGGTGCTGACACATCAGTCCTCCCCGGCGGCTGCTGCCACCTCAGGCGTTGGCGGGGGCATCATCCGAGCGGTAGGCAAGGACCTTCTCTTCAATCACCGTGTCCCCGGGTTCGCATTCGTGGTCAAGGGTAATGACGCCGTACGTCCAGCCGCGGCGCCGGTAGACCACCGAAGGGGTGTTGGTCGCTTTATCCACGAAAAGGTAGAAATCGTGGCCGACGAGCTCCATGTTGTCAACGGCATCGTCCAGGGAAAGCGAAGCGGCGGGAAATACTTTGCGCCGGATGAGGACCGGTGAATCACCGGCGGGAATGTCGTTGTCCACGTCGTACGGGGACTTTTCAGCAGGCGGGGCGGCAGTGTCGTTCCGGTGGCTCGCCTCGACGTACAGCGGCTCGTGGGCACTTGCGGGCTCAAGCGTGGCCGTCGCTTCACGGACGGCCTTCGGGGTGTGCCGGCCGTGATGGACCTTCTTGCGGTCCTTGGCGCGGCGCAGGCGTTCAAGCAATTTATTGTAGGCAAGGTCAAACGCCGCAAATTTGTCAGCGGCACTGGCTTCGGCACGGATCACAGGTCCACGGCCCAGTACTGTTACCTCAACGGTCAGCTGGTCGCCGGTCTGCCGGGCATTGGTCTCCTTGGAAACCTTGGCATCCACACGCTGGACCTTGTCTCCCAGCGATTCGATTTTAGAGATTTTCTCCCCGGCATATTCGCGGAACCGGTCTGAGACTGTCAGATTTCGTCCGCTGATCTTAAACTCCATGGTGCCCTCCAAATGACTTCGGTGACACGACGGCGGCGCTTCGCTGGGCCGAGCTGTTTGACAGTCGAGCCCCTTTCCGAGCCGCCATCGACAGGTACCGTCGGTTCCTGGTACCCACCACCGACGTTAGTTCATAGCCATCCGTTATTCATCCTTTCCTGGTTTATTTTTTTCTAAGTCAGGTTGCTTCCACTGGCTGCCGGGAGGCATGGCTGCCGGCTGCCGCATCGGGCGGGCGGGTCGCCGCGAGGACCACCGCGCCGGCCACGATAGCCCCTGCCTGGTGGAGCGCGCGGGCCGCCTCCGCCAGTGTGGAACCAGTGGTGAGGACGTCGTCGACAATGATGCAGCGGCGTCCCGTAAGCCTCCCTTCCGCCCGCCGTCGGACCTTCATTGAGCCCCGCACCCGCTTGGCACGCGCACCCCGGTCAAGGCCTTTTTGCCCGCCCGGCAACGCCACGCCTGCCTGTCCCTTCTTCATCAGGACGTCCAGGGGTTGGACGCCCGGCAGCTGCCGGGCCGCCTCCGCCAGGAGCAGCTGGACGGGGCTGAATCCGCGGCGCATGTATGCCGCCGAACTCGTGGGAACAGGGATGAGGCAAGCCGTCTCCCCCTCCCCCGCTGCCGCGCGGACGGCACCGGCGAGCGCACGGCCAAGGCTGGCGCGGATCCGGTGCTGGCCGTGCCGTTTAAAGGACAGCAGCGCCTGGGCAAGCTCCTCCCGGTAGACGCCGGCAGCCACCACGGGCAGCAGGACCCTTCCGCCGATGTCCATCAGCACCGGAGCTCCGCTTTCGGCACGGAAAGGGGCTTTGGTCAGGCGCCTGATCCGACGGTCACACGCGTGGCACAGGGCAGAGTCTTCCGCACCGCAGCACACACAGTCCACCGGTACGGCCAGGGCCAACAGCTCGGCAGC
This sequence comes from Arthrobacter sp. MPF02, assembly GCF_046605375.1. Taxonomy (GTDB): domain Bacteria; phylum Actinomycetota; class Actinomycetes; order Actinomycetales; family Micrococcaceae; genus Arthrobacter. The sequence goes on from NZ_CP176772.1 coordinate 2,453,378, forward strand.
CGCACCCGCCAACTGGTCCACCAGGCAAAGCACCCTGCTTTGGTGATGCAAGCGGTGCCTGGCTGCCCGTTGCGGAGGTGGAAAGAGGTCAGGGTCAACGCGGAAGCCACCGTGAGGCAGCGGTCGGATGGTTTTGCTGCTCATGCCCCCACCCTGGGTGCCGGCAGCGGCGAACACCAGCAGGTTTTCCCTGCATGTGGATACCGCCAGGCAAACTCACCATCACCCGGGACCCAGGCCAACGCCGGGCGGCTCGCTGCTTATCCGGGGAAGGCCGGATCGATGGGCCCCTTGATCTGCGGAGACCAGCCGTTGCCGAGGCGCTGGAAGACGCCCTCAGCGGACTGTCCGTAAATTTCCTCTGCCCCGTTCCCTGCGCTGAGCGCCACCAGCCCGGGCCATGGTGCGAGCTGCTGGGGCTGTCCGGAGGTCAGGGACAACAGTTCCGGCGTGACGTTGGAGGACGCCGAGCCCTTCATCACGGCAACCGTGGTGTCACTGACCCAGACACCCTGGTCCGGGTTGCTGTCGGTAGCCAGCGTGACGGGCGCCGTAAGCTCCCGGGGTGTCCCGTCTCCACCGCGGATGATGCCCGCTACCTGGACCCGTGTCTTACCGTTCTGTTCGGAAATGACCAGTGCGCGGACCCCCTCGCGGGACAGCCGGAACTCCTTGACCGTCCGGCCTGCCAGCCAGGCAGGCGCAAGGGTCACGGACGGAACGGAAGCCCCCTCTGCCACCCCTGCGGGACGGTACGCAACCACTTCGGTGTCGCCGTTCGCCCCGGGGCCGGCGGTCCAGACCCAGTCGTTGAGCCCGAACGACGGGCGGCTCAGGGTGCCCCGTGTGGTGAGGGTCCGCGCCGGCTGTCCCGGGGTAATGCTGTACAGCGTGGTTCTGCCCTCATTGAGGAACGCTGCGGTCTGCGATACGGGCGATTCGGCGGGAAGCCGCGGATTCAGGGCGGATACCGGCTGCATGTCCGGAAGCGGCGACACCCTGTTGTTTTCGTATCTCACCAACTCGTTTCCGCTGACCGCGATCTGGCGGGACGGCACGCTCTTGTCCTGCACAGGCGGGAGCACTGAGCCGTCGTCTTCCACCCGCACCAGGTCCTGGTTGGCGCGCAGTTCGACGTTGACGACGTCGGGCTGGCTACGGAACGTCAGCGTCAGCTGCATCTGCATCCGAAGGCGGTCTTCGGGCGAGGTTTCCATCAGTTCCTTGGCCGTCAAGTCCACCTGGGCGGCGCCGGAAACAACAGGGACCGATTCGCGGGCCAGCTTGATTCCCGAGGGGAAGGCACTCGCCACGGCGCCCCGCAGGTAGGGAGCAGGTCCGGCGAGCAGCGCACTGGTCATGGCCTTCACCGTCTTGTTCCTGATGAACCACCGGACATCCGGAACGGCGAACGTGAAGGTTGGATCGTAGAAATAGATGGGATAGGCCCCGTAGATCACCTTGAAGGTTTCCTCGGCGATGGCGGTGCCGTCCGGTATCGCCGAGATCCGCCATTCCCCGTCCACCTGGGTGACGGTCACCGGAATATTTTCGATGGTTCCTTCGGGTGACTGCGTGGCGATGCCGTCGGCGTCCACCGTGTACGCGACATCGAGCTCGTAGTTGTAGACGTTCTCGGTGTCGGTGGCCACCACCCGCGCATTCCGGTAGACCAGTGCACGCTGGTCCGGCTTCCAGGACACGGCGGAGGCCTGCGTCAGGTACTGCCGTGCAACCGCGTAGTCGTCCTCGTAGCCGCTGCCTGCACGGTAGAAGTAGTCGATGATGGTTTCCGGTGACGCCCCGGGTTGCGGGGCGGCCGGCAGGAACACCGGAGCACTGAGGTTCCCGGCGCTGCCTTCGCTGCTTTTCCCTACGGGCCCGGAAGTGGGGATGCGGGCGCAGCCGGCCAGGACGAGCAGGAGGGCCAGGAGGAAGGCTGTGGCGCCCCCCGGGCGCCGGCGCATCAGGGCGTCTCCTTCGACGTCGGCACCGGAGCCAGCCGCGCTGCTCCGGTTTCAAGGACCAGCATGCTGCGGTTGTCCCCTTCCCGTGGGATGTTGCGCGGTTCGCCGGGGAACATCACATCGTCCGGCTCGAGCTGCACCGGAGACTTGTCGATGCCCCCGCCCTGGCGCAGCGGAAGGGTGAGCCGGAAGTTGGCACCGCTGCCCTTCCTGCCCCAGGCCTGAAGCCAGCCGTTGTGCAGCTTGGTGTCTTCCATCGCGATGGACAGGCCCAGGCCGCTGCCGCCGGTGGTTCGCGCGCGGGCCGGGTCTGCACGCCAGAACCTGTCGAAGACCCGGGCGGCCTCGGCCGGTTCCATGCCGATGCCCTGGTCGCGGACGGCAATGCCGACGGCGGTTTGGCTGGCTGCCACAGTGACGGTCACGGGCTTCCCCTCGCCGTGTTCAACGGCATTGAGGATCAGGTTGCGCAGGATCCGGTCAATGCGCCGGGCATCCATTTCGACGATGATTGCACCTGCCGGTGCGCTCAGGACGATCTCGGACCCGTACTCGGCCGCGACCGGGGCGGCCCCTTCGATGACGTGGGCAACCACCTGCAGGATATCCTCGGGCTCGGCGTCCAGGACGGCTACGCCCGCGTCGAACCGGGAGATTTCCAGCAGGTCGGACAGCAGCGACTGGAAGCGCTCCACCTGGTTGTACAGCAGTTCGGCGGAACGCTTGTTGATGGGATCGAACTCGTCCCGGGCGTCATAAAGAACCTCTGCCGCCATCCGCACCGTTGTCAGCGGCGTCCGCAGTTCGTGGGAAACGTCCGACACGAAGCGCTGCTGCATCTGCGACAAGGTGGCCAGCTGGGTGATCTGTTCCTGCAGGCTGGCGGCCATGTGATTAAAGGACGCGCCCAGGCGCGCCACCTCGTCTTCGCCGCGGACCACCATCCGCTCCTGCAGCTGGCCGGCCGCAAGCTTCTCGGAGACCATGGCCGCGTGGCTGACGGGGCTGACCACATTGCGGGTGACATACCAGGCGACCGCACCGATCAGCAGCACCAGCACCGCGCCGCCGGCCCACAGCACGCTCTGGATCTCGTCCAGGGTCTGCTGCGCGGTGTTCAGGTCGTAAATCAGGTAGAGCTCGTAGACCGTGCCGTTGAAGGTGACTTTGTTGCCGACGGCGATGCCGGGCCGGTCCTCGGTGCCCACCGGAATGACGGTGGAAGCCCAGTACTGGTCCTTGCCGGACTCCTGCACGGCTTTCCTCAGTTCCGGCGGAATGACGCTCACGGTCAACTGGTCGGAGGCGCGGGATTCCACCCACCGGTTTCTTGGTTTGGTCTGCTCGGGCATGGCTTCGAACACGTAGCGGCGCTGGATGACGGAACCACGGCCTTCCACCGCGTTCAGCGTGTCGTAAACGAGGGTGATAACACTTGACTGGTCAGTGACCTGGGCGCCATCGAACGTGTCCTGGACCTGCTTCACGTTGTAGCGTGTCTCGGACTCCGCCTGGGCGAGGCGCTCCTGGAAAAGGTTGTGGGCAATCTGGTGCGAGAGGTATGCGCCGACCACCGCGAACGAGGTAACGGCCAGCAGCAAGGTAGTGAGTACGGTACGGAACTGCAGGGACCGGCGCCACCGCCGCTGCAGTGCCCGCCCGATGTAGCGCAGCGCCGGAAGGAAACGCCGGAATCCCATGCGCACCAGCCGTGCCACGCGGAGGGTGACGATCAGGGCGCGGCGCTGCCAGATCCTTGCCAGGAAGGTCAGGCGCCGGAAGGTGGCCGCCGTTCCCTGGGTGCCGTCGGCACCAGGGCGACCGGCAGCCCCGCCATCCGGGGCACCGGGCAACTGAGGTCCGGGCGCCGGAACCTGCGGACCGTTTCCCCCGTCAGAGGCAGCGGGGTCAGACCCCTGCTTTGTAGCCGACACCACGCACCGTCAATACGACTTCCGGAGCTTCCGGATCCTTTTCAATCTTGGACCGCAGGCGCTGGACATGGACGTTGACCAGGCGCGTGTCTGCCGCGTGCCGGTATCCCCAGACCTGCTCGAGCAAAAGTTCGCGGGTGAACACCTGCCACGGCTTGCGGGCAAGGGCAACGAGGAGATCAAATTCAAGCGGAGTAAGGGAGATGCGTTCGCTGCCCCGGCTGACTGTGTGGCCGGCGACGTCGATGCTGATGTCTCCGATGCGCAGGGTTTCCGGCGCCTTCTGGTCTCCCGGGCGGAGGCGGGCGCGCACGCGGGCCACCAGTTCGGCGGGCTTGAAAGGTTTGGGCACGTAGTCGTCTGCGCCGGACTCGAGGCCCCGGACGACGTCGGAGGTGTCCGATTTGGCGGTGAGCATAACGATCGGCACGTCCGATTCGGCACGGATCTGCCGGCAGACCTCGATGCCGTCCATGCCCGGAAGCATCAGGTCCAGCAGTACAAGGTCCGGCCTGGATGACCGGAATACATCAAGCGCCTGGGCGCCGTCGGCGCAGAAGACCGGCTCGAAGCCGTCATTGCGAAGAACAATTCCAATCATTTCGGCCAGCGCTTCATCATCATCAACCACCAGAATGCGTGCCTTCATAGTTATATATTCGCTTATTGGGCAGGCTTTGTCCTGTTCAGCGTCCTGCGGCATGGCGGAACGCTAGGACGGCCGACGCCGGAACTATAGGCTGGTGCCATGCCGGACCTTCCCGGCGCCCTCCCTGGAAACCGGGCCGGGCGCTGCGGGCAGCAGTCGGACTTGTAAGGGGGAGGAACACGGTGTCACCACAGGATTCGGGCCAGCAGTGGCCGGGGCAGCAATGGCCGAGCCAGCAGCCGTGGGGCCAGGGGCACCAGCAGTGGGGCCAGCCGGGGTGGCAGCAGCAGCCGCCGGGCCAGCAGCCGCCGTGGGGACAGCCTTCGTACCAGGCGCGCCCGCCCTACCCCGGTTCCCCTTATCAGGGAGGGCCCAACAACCCGTTCGGCCAGCCCCGCTACGTCGCCCCGCCCAAGCCGGGGATCGTGCCGCTCCGCCCGCTGATGTTCGGGGAAATCCTTGACGGTTCCTTCCAGGCCATCCGCCGCAACGCCAAGGCGATGCTGGGCGCAGCCCTGCTGGCCCAGTCACTGGCGGCCATCCTCGCCGCCGTCGTCACCGCTGTCACCGCTACATCCATGGGATCGATCGAGGCCTGGGCCGACACCGCCACCGCCGAGGACGTGGCCGCACTGGGCATCGGCTTCTTCGCGGCGGTCCTGGTGGTTGCCCTTCTGACCCTGTTTATCTCCGCGGTCCTCCAGGGCGCCATGGTAGTGCCGGTGGCGCGGTCCATCCTCAACCGGCCCACCAGCTTCCGCCGCATGTGGGCGCTGTCCCGTTCCAGGGCGGGAGCCCTGGTCCGCCTGGCGCTGCTTTTGCTGGGGGCGGGGCTGCTGGCTTTCGTGCTCCTGGCGGTTCTTGGGGTTGCACTGGTGTCCGCCATGGAAGGAACCGGTGCCCTCCTGCTGATTCCCGTGGTGCTGAATTTCATCGCGCTGTCCATCTGGATCGCCATCAAGGTGCTGGTTGCTCCGGCCGCGGTGGTTGTCGAGGAACTGGGGGCGGTGGCCGGCCTCCGCCGGTCGTGGGAACTGACCCGCGCCAACTGGTGGCGCATCCTCGGCATCACGGTGGTGATCAGCATCATGGTGGGGATCGTCAGCCAGGTAGTGATGATCCCCGTCAGCCTGCTGACAAGTTTCCTCACCACCGTCGCAACGCCCCATGCCGGAAGCGAACAGACGGCAGCCGTCGCCGTGGCAGTTGGCGTGGCAACCGCGGTCCTCGGTGCCCTGGTGGGAGCGCTCGGGTATGCCTTCCAGACGTCAGTAATGGCGCTGCTCTACATGGACCTGAGGATGCGGAAGGACGGACTGGACATCAACCTCCTGCGGCTGCTGGAATCCGGCGCAGACCCCGACGGCGTCCCCGGCCGCGGTGCCGCGCCGGGCCCTTCCGGACGGGACGGCTCAGGCCCTGCCGCGGGGGCATGGCCGGATGTCCGCTGAACCGCCGGTCCTGCCGGGGGCAGAGGAAGCCCGGCGGTGGGCAGCCGAAGAACTGGCCAAGCCGGAATACCGCGACGCCGCACCGTCCTGGGCACAAACGCTTTGGGAGAGTTTCCTGGACTGGCTTACGTCCCTCGACGGACCCGGCCAGGCCCCAGGTCCGCTGCCGGGTCCGGTCATCGGGATCGTCATCGCGCTCGTCATCGCAGTTGCGGTGGTCCTCGCCCGGCCCCGGCTGAACGCCGCCGCCCGGCGGCCCGGCGATGTTTTCGAGCCGGGCACCAGCCTTGCTGCAGCAGACTACCGGCAGCGTGCCGAAGCCGCGGCCGCGGCAGGAAAGTGGGGGGACGCCGTCGTCGAACGCTTCCGGGCGCTGGTGGCTTCCGCGGAAGAGCGCCTCATCCTCGATCCGCAGCCGGGGCGGACGGCCGATGAGGCAGCGCGCGGTCTTTCGGTGCCGTTTCCGTTGGCAGCCGCGCGCCTGGCGCAGGCGGCGGGGACCTTTGACGCTGTCCGATATGGCAACAGGACCGCCAACAGCGGGGACTACCAGGAGGTGGCAGGACTGGACGCTGCCCTTGAGGCAGCCAGGCCCGGGCAGGCCGCCGCCGGTCATGACATCGCGGTGCGGCCATGACGGATATCTTGCCCGCCGGCGGGCGCACAGCCGGCAGCGTAGACAGGACACCGGGCACCGGGCGGCGTTCCGCCCTGGCCTGGCTCCGCCGGCACCGGGCCCTCTCAGTCTTTGCCGCGATCGTGGCTGTCGCCCTTGGCATCGTGGTCTGGGGCCAGTTGGCCCCCAGGGGTGACAGCGTGCCCCTGTCAACAGGCAATGCCGGTCCCGGCGGTGCCCGGGCGGTCAGCGAGATCCTGGGGCGGCACGGCGTTGAAGTGCAGAATGCCGGGACATTCGAGGCCGCCATGTCCGCGCTGGGGGCAGGCTCCTCCCCCACCCTCATGCTGTACGACCGCAACGGTTTCCTCGATGGGCCCCGGCTCCTTGAGCTGGCAGCAGCGGCCGGCCGGATGGTCCTGGTGGCGCCCCGGCTGGAAACGTTGACCGCACTGGACAGCGACATCCGCCAGGCAGGCGTCGTCCCGGACGCTTCGCCGCTGCTCACCCCTGGTTGTCAGCTGCCGGACGCTGTTGTGGCCGGAGAGATTTCGGGAGAGCAGGGCTTCGTGTACGACGGCGGCACGTCCTGTTACCGGCCGGCCGGCGGCGCCGCCGGGCTGCTTGCCGTCAGCGCCGACGGCAGCCTGACCGTCCTGGGCAGTACAGCAGTCCTGGACAATGAGCGGCTGGACGAGCAGGGGCATGCTGCACTCGCCCTGCGGACCCTCGGCAGTTCGCCGGACCTGGTGTGGTACCTGCCCTCACTTGAGGACCTGGACACGTCCGGATCAGCGCAGACACTTGATGAGCTGGCACCGGCCTGGGTCCATTTCCTGGGGCCCTGGCTCCTCGTGGTTGCGCTGGCCGCAATTGCCTGGCGCGGCCGCCGCCTGGGTCCGCTGGTGTTCGAACCGCTTCCGGTGGTGGTGAAGGCGGTGGAAACAGCAGAGGGAAGGGCCCGCATGTACCACGATTCCCATGCGGTGCAGCAGGCGCGTGACAACCTCCGGGCCGGAACACTGGTGCGGCTCGCCCGGAAACTCCGGCTGGGGCCGGGCGCCACGGCAGATGAAGTCATTGATGCGGCGGCCCGGTACCTGGGGCGCTCCGCCGCCGACGTGCGCGGCCTGGTCAACGACCGGCCGGGAACCGAATCCCGGCTCGTGGCCTGGGCCCAGGAAATGAACAACCTAGAGAAAGAGGTCAGCAGCCGATGAGTGAACACGGCAGCGGTCAGCGGGTCCTGGATCCGATGGAGCACGACTCAGCCCGGCAGGCTTTTCTGGACGTGCGCCGCGAGGTGTCCAAGGCCGTGGTGGGTCAGGATGCCACCGTCACCGGAATGCTGATCGCACTGCTGTCCCACGGGCACGTACTGCTGGAGGGCGTGCCCGGCGTCGCGAAGACCCTGCTGGTGCGTGCACTGTCAGCGGCGCTGGACCTGGACACCAAGCGGGTGCAGTTCACGCCGGACCTGATGCCCGGTGACGTGACGGGATCGCTGGTATACGACTCGCACACGTCCGAATTCACGTTCCGCGAAGGTCCGGTGTTCACCAACCTGCTGCTGGCGGATGAGATCAACCGGACGCCGCCGAAAACCCAGGCGTCGCTGCTGGAGGCGATGGAGGAACGGCAGGTTTCCGTGGACGGGGTGTCCCGTCCCCTGCCGTCTCCGTTCCTCGTGGCAGCCACCCAGAACCCGGTGGAATACGAGGGCACCTACCCGCTGCCGGAGGCTCAGCTGGACCGCTTCCTGCTCAAGCTCACCATGCCCCTGCCGGAGCGGGGGGAAGAGATGGAGGTCATCCGCCGCCACGCTGCCGGCTTTGATCCCCGGGACCTGTCAGCCGCCGGGGTCCGCCCCGTGGCCGGCGCCGCGGACCTGGAACGGGCCCGGCATGCGGTGACCGGCGTCGCCGTCGAGCGGGAAATCATCGGCTACATCGTGGACCTGGTGCGTGCCACCCGCTCCGCGCCGTCCTTCCTGCTGGGCGTTTCACCGCGTGGCGCCACGGCACTCCTAAACACGTCGCGGGCCTGGGCCTGGCTTTCCGGCAGGAGTTTCGTGACCCCCGACGACGTCAAGGCCCTGGCCGTACCCTGCCTGCGGCACCGGGTGGCGTTGCAGCCGGAAGCACAGATGGACGGCGTCCGTGTGGACGACGTGCTTGGCAGCATCCTGGCCTCGGTTCCCGTTCCGCGCTGATGGCAGTTTCCGGGCGCTTCGTCCTGCTGGCCCTGTTGGGGACGGTGCCGGTCCTGCTGCTGCCCGGCTGGGGGACGGTACTTGCCGTCCTGGCAGTGCTGGCAGCCCTGGCCACCGCCGACCTGCTCCTCGCCGGTTCACTGAAGCACGTGCGCGTGCTGCGGTCCGAACCCGGCAACGTCGCCCTGCATGGGACAACGGAGGCCCGGCTCACAGTCCGCAACGACGGGACCCGGCGCGTGCGCGGGACGCTCCGCGACGGCTGGCAGCCGTCCGCGGGAGCGCTTAACCCCGTCCAGCGGATCGACGTTCCCGCCCGCGAAGGCAGGCGCGTTGCGGTAAGGCTGCGGCCGGTCCGCCGCGGCGACCTCAACGCCCTGCACGTTACGGTGCGGTCCTTCGGTCCCCTGCTGCTCGCCGCCCGGCAGCGCACCTTCCAGCGTCCGGGAACGCTGCGCGTGCTGCCGCCCTTCCATTCGCGGCGGCACCTGCCATCCAAGCTTCGCAAGCTCCGCGAACTCGACGGGAAAGCCGCCGTCCAGATCCGCGGGGCGGGCACCGAGTTCGATTCCCTCCGCGACTACGTCCGGGGCGACGATGTTCGCTCCATTGACTGGAGGGCAACGGCCCGCCGGTCCGCCGTCGTGGTCCGCACCTGGCGCCCGGAGCGCGACCGCCGCGTTGTGCTGGTCCTTGACACTTCGCGGACGTCGGCCGCAAGGATCGACGACGAGACCCGGCTGGATACCGGCATGGAAGCCGCCCTCCTGCTGGGCGTCCTTGCCGAGCGGGGCGGCGACAGGGTGGACTTCCTGGCCTTCGACCGCCGTGTCCGTGCCCGGGCGGGTTCCGCTGTTCAGGGCAACCTGCTGGGACAGCTGGTCCAGGCCATGGCTCCGCTGGACCCGGAGCTCATCGAGATGGACTGGCCTGCCGTCCCCGCCCAAGTTCGGGCTGTGACCGTGCACCGGGCGCTCGTCGTGCTGTTGACATCGCTCGACGGCGGCGCACCGGAGGAAGGGCTGCTTCCCGCCGCTGCCCGTCTGGCGCACGACCACGTGGTGGTGGTGGCAGCGGTCCGTGACCCGCAGCTGGGCGACATGCTGGGCGGCCGCACTGACGCTGCCGGTGTGTTCCGGGCCGCTGCTGCCGAACGTTCCCTCCTGCAGCGTGCCGCCGTCAGCGCAGAGCTCCGCCGGCACGGCGTGGAAGTGGTGGACGCCGAACCGCACCAGCTCCCCCCGCGCCTGGCGGACATGTACATCCGGCTCAAGGCGGCCGGTAGATTGTGAAGCCAGTGGTGTCTGTCCCGGGAGGAGCTTCGTGAACGTACCGATCTACCAGCAGGTCCTTGGCGCGGACTTTGGCAGGCTGCAGCCTGAACTGCAGGACTACTTTTCGCTGGTGCCCGGCTCCGGGGCGTATGGCGTGGGCGAAGGCACATTCGACGTCGTGGGCTGCCGGCAGGAATGGCTTCGGCCCCTGCTGCGCATGACCGCCGGCGAAGAGGCGTTCTTCCCCGAATACGGCGAAAATGTCCCGTTCCGGATCGAAAACCACGCCCACCAGGACCCGTTCGGCCGTTCCAGCCTCACGGCACGGCGGGAGATCCGCTTCCCGGGCCGGACCCGGATGTTCCAGGACACCACCAGCGTCACCAGCCGGAGCGGATCCCCGCAACTGGTGGATTACGTGGGCCGGTACCGCCGCATGGTGACGGACCTGAATCTTAGCGTCACGGCGGAGGGACGGCTGCGCGGCGTCTCCGAAGCATCCCGCCTGTTCCTTGGCCCCCTCCGGATTCCGCTGCCCGCATCCATGGACGCAAAAGCCTACGCTGAACAGTGGTGGGATCCGGCCGAAGGCCCAAACGGCCGGCACAGGATACAGGTCAAAGTCATCCAGCCACACATCGGACTGGTCCTGGTGTACGCCGGCGGCTTCGACTACAGGCTGCGACCCTATACGGGAGGCAACCCGGCGCACAGCTTCCTGCCCCGTTACGCACAGCCGGACCGCTGGGAGAACCGGATGTAGCGGCTTCTCCGGCTACCCCAGGGCGAGCTGGTTCAGCCCGTCCGCAAGCTGGGTCAGGCGTCCCAGCACGGCCGTGGCCTGTGCTGGAGTGTGCCCCGCAAGCCCCGCCGACGGAGTGACCAGGATGGTGCGCAGGGACGAGGCCGACAGGCCGAGCTGCCGCCACGGCCGCCACACGGAGTCCACGCAGTCCGCCACTTTTGGTAGCTGCGCGCCCTCGACGTCGAGTGCTCCCGCCCACAACCGCTTGCCCGCCTCCACTGCGCCGGCGAGTTGCTCCCACTGGCGGGTGGTAAGGGGCTTCAGGGGCACGGCGACCCCGTCGGCGCCTGCCGCAAGGACGGATTCGAGCGGCGCCTCGACGGCTGGAACGGACACCACCACTTCGCTGGCTCCCGCAGCACGGAGGGCATCCATGACCACCCGCCATGATTCCCTGGCTTCCGAGGGTGCCACGGCCCGCAAGGTGCGGTAGCCGCTGGCGGTAGGAATGGTGCCGGCCAGGACGGCGGCGATCTCGGGTTCATCGAGCTGCACTACCAGCCGCGCTCCCGAAACTGCTGCGGCGACCCGGGTGAGATGGTTTCCGACGCCGGCCGCCAGTGAGGCGGCGAGGTCGCGGCGGGCGCCATAGTCAACCAGGGCGCGCTCCCCATTGTGAAGGTGCAGGCCCGCAGCGAGGCTCAGAGGCCCCACAAGCTGGACCTTGATCGCATCGGCGGACGTTTCTTCGGCTCCTGCGACGTCGGCCAGGACGTTGACATCGGTCGCGAGTGCGGAGGCTGCCCGCCGGAAGTCCTTGCCCGGGCGGTCGACAAGCCGCCATCCATGTGGCTGGAGATCAACGGCAAGTTCCTCCAGCAGGGAGGCGGTACGCCCCAGGGGATCGGAGCCCACGCCGCGGGCCGGCAATTCGGCGAGGAATGGCAGGTGCGGCCGGCCGAGTTCGCCACGGATGATGCGCGCCGCTTCGAGGGGGTCCGCGCCCGGCCACGGTCCGTGGGCGGTTGCGGTTACTTCCGTCGGCACTGCTTTCCCCGGTTCACGGGCGGCCTTGTCCGGCCCGGGCCGCTCAGCCACCGTCATGCGAGGGCTGAGGCCTGCGGGTGCTGGCCGGACCCGGCGGCGGTCTGGTGGTCCTCGGCAATGGCCTCGTGGTGCCGGATCACCTCGCCGATGATGAAGTTCAGGAACTTTTCGGCAAAGGCCGGATCCAGGTGGGCGTCCTCGGCGAGCCGCCGGAGCCTGGCGATCTGGGCGGCTTCGCGCCCGGGGTCGCCCGCAGGGAGGCGGTGGGCGGCCTTCAGGAATCCCACCTTTTGGGTGGCCTTGAACCGTTCGGCCAGGAGGTAGACCAGCGTGGCGTCAATGTTGTCGATACTGGAACGGATTGAGAGCAGTTCAGCCATCACCGCGTTGTCCACCTGGCCGGCCAGGGAACTGGCTGAAGGATCGAAATCGTCGGAGTCAGGTGCCGGGAGGTTGTGCTGCGTCATGGTCCAAGTCTATGGGCAGGGAGCTAGAGCGCTGCGCGCTGCAGTGACCGTGCTGCGTCAATGGTCGCCTGCCCCAGGACGCGGGTCCCCTGGTAGAGGACCACTGTCTGGCCGGGTGCCACACCCCGCAGCGGGTCTGCCAGCCGGACCACCAACTGTCCGGAAGAGTCACCGTCAAGCTCCATGCGGGCGGTCGCGGGAACCGGATCGCCGTGGGCACGCACCTGGGCGTAGCAGTCGAACTCCTCGCCGGTTTCAACCTCGGCGATGGGCAGGCCCGCCCACGAAACCTTGATGCCACGGATCTCGTCGATAGCGAGCAGCGCCTGCGGTCCCACAACCACCTTGTTCTCCTTGGGCCTGATCTCCAGCACGAACCGCGGCTTGCCGTCGGCGGCGGGAGTGCCGAGCTTCAGGCCGCGGCGCTGGCCGACCGTGAACGCGTTGGCACCGGCATGTTCACCAACTTTGGCTCCCGTTTCATCCACGATGTCGCCCGCGGTCATCTCGATCTTTTCAGCGAGCCAGCCGGTGGTGTCTCCGTCGGGGATGAAGCAGATGTCGTGGCTGTCAGGCTTGTTGGCCACCGACAGGCCGCGGCGCTCCGCCTCGGCCCGCACCTCCGCCTTGGACGGGGTGTCTGCCAGCGGAAACATGGAGTGCTTGAGCTGTTCGTGCGTGAGGACGCCCAGCACGTAGCTCTGGTCCTTGGCCCAGTCCGCGGCCCGGTGGAGTTCCCGGTTGCCGTCGGCATCCTCAATCACCTTGGCGTAGTGGCCCGTGCACACGGCGTCGAAGCCCAGCGCGATGGCCTTTTCCAGCAGCGCGGCGAACTTGATCCGCTCGTTGCAGCGCATGCAGGGATTGGGTGTCCGTCCGGCGGCGTACTCGTCGATGAAGTCCTGGACCACATCCTCCTTGAACCGCTCAGAGAAGTCCCAGACGTAGTAAGGAATGCCCAGCACGTCGCAGGCGCGCCAGGCGTCGCGGGAGTCCTCGATGGTGCAGCATCCACGGCTGCCGGTCCGCAGGGTGCCCGGCATCCGTGACAGCGCCAGGTGGACGCCGACGACGTCGTGCCCGGCTTCGACCGCGCGGGCGGCGGCAACGGCGGAGTCGACTCCGCCGCTCATGGCTGCTAGAACTCGCATGCTGGCTTTCTGTTGTTGTGGGGAGGGCGCGGGCCGACGGCCGGAAGAGACACGCCGGCCTGGGGGGCGCGCGGAAACGATGTTCGCCTATCTATTCTACGGCCTTCTGCAAAACCGCACGGTGTTGCGTGGTCAGCGGCCTGCCTGGCCCTGCCGGGCGATGGTGCCGGCGGTCTGGATCGAGGACTCGTGTCCGGCCATGCCTGCCTGCCGCGCCCTTGCATAAGCATCCGGCAGGGCCGCCAGGAGGGCATCGACGTCCGCCTCGGTGGACGCGTGGCCGAGGGTAAAGCGCTGGGCTCCCCTGGCCGTTTCCTCGTCCAGCCCCATGGCCAGCAGCACGTGCGAAGGACGCGGAACGCCGGCGGTGCAGGCGGACCCGGTGGACGATTCCACGCCGGCGAGGTCCAGGAGGAACAGCAGCGAGTCCCCTTCACAGCCGGGGAAGGTGAAGTGCGCGTTGCCGGGCAGTCGTCCGGCGCCAGGTGCACCGCGCAGGACGGCGTCCGGCACCCGCGCCAGAACGCCGTCGATCAGGCGGTCCCGCAGTGCTGCGATGCGTTCAGCTTCCGTAGCGAGCCCCGCCGTCGCAGCGTGGGAGGCCGCGGCGAAGGCCGCGATGGAGGCCGTGTCCAGGGTGCCCGACCGGACGTCCCGTTCCTGTCCTCCGCCGTGCTGGACCGGCGTCAGCTTCACCGCCCGTCCCAACAGGAGCGCGCCCACCCCCACCGGGCCGCCGATCTTGTGCCCGGAAATGGACATGGCGTCCAGGCCGGACTCCCGAAAGTCCACGGGAAGCGAGCCGAACGCCTGCACCGCGTCCGAGTGCACGGGAACCCCGGCAGCATGCGCCAGCTCCACGATGCGGTGGACCGGCTGGATGGTACCTACCTCATTGTTGGCCCACATCACTGTCACCAGTGCGATGGTGTCCGGCTCGCGCGCCAGCTCCTCCTCGAGGACTGCCAGCTCCACCACGCCCTCGGCGTCGACGGGCAGCCAGGTCACCCGGGCGCCCTCGTGCCGCTCCAGCCACTCAACGGTGTCCAGCACCGCATGGTGCTCGACGGCGGAGCAGAGAATCCTGCGCCGCGCCGGGTTCGCTGCCAGCCGGGACCAGTAAAGGCCTTTGACGGCAAGGTTGTCCGATTCAGTCCCGCCGGACGTGAAGATCACTTCGGACGGGTGGGCGCCCGCCGCCTCGGCAACAACCTCCCTGGCGTCCTCCACCGCACGGCGCGCACGGCGCCCCGAGCCGTGCAGTGACGACGGGTTCCCGGTGCGGGTGAGTTCGCGCGTCAGGGCAGCCAGGGCCTCGGCCGAAAGCGGGGTGGTGGCAGCATGATCGAGGTAGACGGGCACCTGTTAATTCTAGCGGCCCGGCTTACCGCGCCCGCTGGCCTGCCGAATTTCTCGCCTCTAGTTCGACGGCGGCAGGACCGCCAGGTGCGCGGATACATCGGCACGGGCGGCGGCGAGGGACGAAGCGTCCGGGCAGGATACCGAGACGTAGACGGATGAGCCGGCCGTGCCGAACAGCCGCGCCAGAACCGCTGCGGCCCTGCCGGAGGACGGCGCTGCCTGCTCCAGCCCCAGCATTTCCACGCGGCGGACCGGCTCATTCCGGTTGTCTCCCCAGCGCAGGCTTTCTGTCTTCAGGTAGCCAGGGAGGATGCTCGGGTCCAGGTACTCGAAAAGCGCATCAGTCGATTCCCGGTCGTCGCCGCGGGCAAGCACTCCCTGGTTGTTGCGGACCTTGGCCGCAACCAGGCAGCCGTCGGCTTTTAGGTACTGGCTTTCGCCCGCCACATTGTCCTTGACCTGCTTCCAGCCGGGCACATCCTTCAGCCCGTCCGAGATGCCCACCGGCACGCCGCGGGCAAGCGTGGTGCCGGCGGTGAAGGGCAGGTCCCGCGCGGCCACCGCCTCGGCGTCATGACCGGGCGTGATGGTAGGCGTGGACAGGGCCGGGGCGCTCTCCACCGGGGCCGGAACACTGGGGTCGGGCACGTTGACGCTGCAGCCGCTCAGGAGCGTAGCGGCCACTCCAGCCGTTACCGCCGCCCTCAGCCATCCGGCAACGGCCGGTTGTCCCGCCGTCGGCATACCCATGTCCACCCCGCTGCATCTGCCACTGCCCCTCCGGCCGTGCCCCCATGAGTCTAGACTGCGGGCAGGAAGGGAACCCGTGGAACCGTGGCGCTCGTTATCCCAACAGGACCGGCGTTCGGCTGGCTAGACTGGGCTGGCCCGGCCTACGGTGCCCACGAGAGAAGGATGAGTGCTTGACCGAGCGCAGCAGCTCCCACTACCAGGTCCTGAAGGTGGCTGTAACTGCCACCGATAGAGAAATCAAGGTGGCCTACCGCCGCGCTGCCCGCACCGCGCACCCGGACCACGGAGGGGATGCGGCCACGTTCCGCCGTGTTACTGCCGCCTACGAAACCCTTATCGACCCCCAGCGCAGGAAGGCATACGACCGGTCCTATGCGTCCGGTACCTTCCGGGATACTCCTGCAGACGATGAACCGCATTTTGATGCCCCGCCGGCTGGCAGCCGTGCCTCCGCCACCGTGCACCGGCCCGGCAGCGGCAGGAACACCGCCGGAGACCCGCCGATCTATACGCCGCCCTACGAAGGAACCGGCGTTCCGTTGATTCCGCTGGCGCAGGCCGCCCAGCAGGTCCACGGCATGCCGCGGAAGCGCGGCATTTTTGGTGCCGAAGCCCGGATCCAGCGGGAAATGCGGACCGTCCAGCTCCTGTCCCGCCAGGTACTCCCGGCCATCCCGGCAGCCCGGCTGATCAACGGACTCCAGTCGCCGGCGGACAACAGCCACATCGACCACGCCGTCCTGTCGGGCTACCGGCTGGCCCTGGTGAACTCGATGCTCCTGCCGCAGGGCGCCTACGCCTGGAACGGCAGCACCCTGAACCACGGGGCACGCAGCATCGCCCCACCCCGGCTGGCCCACCTGGTAAGGGCAATGCAGGACATTTTCCCGGAGCTGAACGTCACCGGCTGGACCGTGGTCCTCAGCCCCAGCGGAAACCTGCACGAGCCTGTGATCGACCACCACCGCCGTCAGGCCGGGGCCCTGGAGCCCGTCCAGATCGTCAACGGGGCCGGGATGGTCCGGGGAATCAAGGAGTTCCTCGCCTCAGGGCCTGCCCCGAACATCGTCAACGTTCCGGTGCTGGCAAGGCTTCTGCGCGGCATGCACTAGCGCTGTCGCTAGGATGGATGTGTGTTCCGCATTCTTTTCCACGAGCCCGAAATCCCCGGCAATACCGGCAACGCAATCCGCCTGGCCGCCATCACCGGCGCAGAACTGCACCTCGTGGAACCGCTTGGCTTCGACTTTTCGGACGCCAAGCTGCGGCGGGCGGGCCTCGACTACCACGACCTCGCCGTCGTGACAGTGCATAAGTCCATTGCGGACGCGTGGCAGCACCTGCAGCCCGAGCGCGTTTACGCGTTCACTTCGGACGGAACGTCGAGCTATACCGATATTGCCTACCAGCCCGGCGACGTCCTTATGTTCGGCCGGGAGTCGGTGGGCCTTCCTGCCGGGTTGAAAGCCGACCCGCACGTAACCGCGACGGTGCGTCTGCCCATGCTGCCCGCCTTGCGCTCGCTCAACCTTGCCAACGCCGCCTCCATCGCCGTATACGAGGCGTGGCGGCAACAGGGGTTCGACGGCGCGCGGTTGTAGCACCGGCAAACCGGACCAAGAGATCCGCCCCTGCCACCCATCCACGCCGGCCGCGGCACCGAATCGCTTTCGGGATCAAGTGCAGCGGTGATCGAGGAGCGGCAGGTGACATTACTAGGGACAGGTTCCCGGGCGGAGCCCCACAACC
Organism: Arthrobacter sp. MPF02; assembly: GCF_046605375.1. Lineage (GTDB taxonomy): Bacteria > Actinomycetota > Actinomycetes > Actinomycetales > Micrococcaceae > Arthrobacter. The sequence goes on from NZ_CP176772.1 coordinate 2,470,755, forward strand.
GCAGCGGAACCGCTGAGGAATCCCCGCCGGGAGACTTATGCTTGGTAGTAATGGAAACTCCCAACGCGCCAAATACCGAGGCTGCCGCCGCGGTCACAGATCCGCCTGCTGAGCTTAGCCATCGTCTAGCGGTCCTGCTGGAGGGAATAGCCCGGCGCGACCAGGCGGCCTTTGCGGAGTTCTACCAGTTGACGTCGCGGCGGGTGTACGGCATGGCGCGCAGGGTGCTGGTCGACCCCGAGCTCAGCGAGGACACAACCCAGGAGGTTTTCCTCCAGGTGTGGCAGAACGCGGCGAAGTTCGATGTCCAGGCAGGCAGTCCCCTCTCCTGGCTGATGACCATCTCGCACCGGCGGGCGGTGGACAAAGTGCGGTCATCGCAGTCGTCCACGGACCGCGAGGCCAGGTATGGAGCCAGCACCCAGGACATCGACCACGATTCCGTGTCCGATGAAGTGGGCAGCAAACTGGAGGCGGAGGCGGTGGTCCGTTGCCTGGGGACGCTGACCGAAACGCAGCAGGAGTCGGTGCGCCTGGCATACTACGGCGGGCTCACCTACCGGGAGGTCGCCGAACGGCTGAACGCTGCAGTACCCACCATCAAGTCCCGCATCCGCGATGGACTGATCCGACTGAAGACCTGCTTGGGGGTGAGTTGAGATGACAGAAATGAACCATGGGCGTAAGGGCCGTCCCGGCGCGTTCGGCGATACCGTTGCCACGGACCTGGCCTCCGGCCGGGCAGTGGATCTGGCGGAGCTGTACGCGCTGGACGCCGTCACGGACCAGGAACGCCAGGCGATTGAGGACTATGTCTCAACCGCCCCGGAAGCGGAACGGGCCGCATTCCTGGCGCGGGTCCGGCAGGCGCGTGAGACACTCGCCATGACCTTCCGGGTGGAAGAAGAGCCGCCCGCAGACCTGTTCAACCGGATCGTCGCACAATTGCCGGCGGACACTGCACAGCACGGGGAAAAGCCCGACGCCGGCACTACCGTTCCGCTCTCCGGCCGGGCTGCCGTGCCTGGAACCGCAGATGAACTTGCCGCCGCGCGGCAGCGGCGGAAGGAACGGCGCGGGCCGGCCGGGGCGCGCCGGTGGCTTGCCGGGGTGGCCGCCGCAGCCGCCGTCGCCCTTGGTGGCGTGGGTGTGGGCTCCTACATAGCGGACCAGAACGATCCCTTGAAGCAGGTTGTCCGCGCCGGCGACCTCCGCGAGGCGTCCGTGGATGTCTCCGGGGGCGGCACGGCCACGCTGCTGATTTCCCCGTCGGAGGACGCCGCGGTGGTCAAGATGAACGGCGTGCCCGCCCCGCCGGAAGGCAAGGTCTACCAGATGTGGCTGATCCCCAAGGACGGCTCGGCTCCGGTGTCGCAGGGGCTCATGGACGAGGATGCATTGTCAAAGCCTGCGGTGGTTCAGGGAATTTCTTCCGCCGCCGCCTTGGGAATCACCGTGGAACCGGTGGGAGGGTCCCAGTCCCCCACCATGCCCACCGTCGCCGCGGCGCCGTTGGGCGCGTAACGGTCGGATGCAGCCAAAAACGCCCGGTTCCCTTCCAACAGGATGGGAACCGGGCGTTCGGCTATGACGGCCGAAGCCGGGCGGTGCTAGAAGCCGGCAATCGTCCCCGGTCCGTTGATGGCAACAACATGGAACGCCTCCGCGCTGCTGCCTTCCGGCAGGCCGGCACGGGCAGCGTTGGCGCGCAGCCCGCGGCGCACGGTGGCTTCCATGGACTCGACGTCCGGATGCTGGCTCACGTGGACGTGGATGGCGGCCAGTTTCGCATCCACCTGGCTGGTGACATCCACATAATGGTTTTCCCGTTCCTCAGGGCCGGCATAAAGCCAGAGCCAAGGCAGCTTGTAGGCCGCCAGGCCGGATTCCGCGAGTTCCGGGTAGGCGAACGGGTTTTCCACGGCCGGATAGACGGCACGGGTCACCGCCTCACCCACGGCAAGGTGGTCCGGGTGGCTCTTCTGGATCCGACGCCAGTTCCGCTCCGGGTGCATGGAAAGCACGACGTCGGGCCGGATTTGCCGGATCAGCCGCACCACGCCTTTCATCACCTCGTGCGAGGGCTCGAGGTACCCGTCGCGCTGATGAAGGTAGTGGATATCGGAAACGCCGACCAGTTCAGCCGCACGTCGCTGCTCGGAGTCCCGCATCGCGATGATGTCCGCCCGGTGCGAGGGGTCGAATCCCCCGGCATCACCGTCCGTCATGATGCAGTAGCTGACCTTGACGCCGGCCGCTGTCCAGGCCGCAATGGTGCCCGCCGCGCCGAAGTCGATATCGTCCGGATGGGCCGCAAAACAGAGCACCCGCTCAACCCGGTCTGTGGCCGGATTGAACGGGCTCTGCGCCTGTGTGGTGGAGGCAGCCAAAGGGTCAGCCTTTTCGCTTCTTGATCTCCGCGGTGGCCTGGGGCAGCACGTCGAAGACGTCTCCGATGATGCCGAAGTCCGCGATCTCGAAGACCGGTGATTCGGCGTCCTTGTTCACGGCAACAATGACCTTGGAAGTCTGCATGCCGGCCTTCTGCTGGATGGCGCCGGAAATGCCTGCGGAAATGTACAGCTGCGGCGACACGGTCTTGCCGGTCTGCCCCACCTGGGCGTCATGGCTGATCCAGCCGGCATCCGTGGCTGCACGTGACGCACCCACCGCAGCCCCCAGGGCATCGGCGAGTTCCTCGACCGGTCCGAAGTCGCCGTCCAGGCCGCGTCCGCCTGCCACCACAATGCGGGCGTCCGTGAGGTCCGGGCGGCCACTGGCGACCTTCTGTTCGCGGGCGGTGATGCGGGCAGCTGCAGCAGTGGCGCCGGCAGGCACCTCCACCGTGGATGTCCCGGGGGCGGAGGGAGCAGCAGCCGGCTCCGGGGTGACGTTGTTGGCCTTCAAGGTCACAACGGAGACGGCCGTCGTCGCCCTGCAGGAGGTGTTGTAGGAACCGGCGAGCACGGACTTGTGCGCGGTTCCGTCCGCGTCCACTCCCACAGCGTCCGTGATGACGCCGGCCTTCAGCCGGATGCCCACCCGCGCCGCAATCTCCTTGCCCTCGGGCGAGTTGTCCAGCAGGACAATCCCGGCACCGGCGGATTCGGCGGCAGCTGCGACAAAAGCCGCCTTGGGGGCGACCAGGAAGTCGTCAAGGTCCTGGGCTGAGGGGCGCAGGACCGCGCTGACGCCGTATTCGGCGAAGGCGGCCGCAACGCCGTCGGAAACCTCCCCATTGACTGCGACAACGCTTTCGCCCAGGGTACGGGCCAGCGTCAGCAGTTCCAGGCTGCTCTTTTTGAGCCCGGCGCCTGGGTTGTCAAGAAAAACGAGTACTTTTGCCATGTCTGTATCCCTCTTAGAGCAGCTTCTGTGCGGCCAGGAAGTCAACCAGCTTGATGCCGGCGTCTCCTTCGTCGGTGATGATGGTGCCGGCGGTCCGCGGCGGGCGCTCCTCGGCGCTGAGCACGCTGGTCCAGGAACCGGTATGGCCCACCTGGGCCGGGTCCACGCCGATGTCTGCCAGGGACAGCGTGGTGATGCTCTTGCGCTTGGCCGCGATGATGCCCTTGAAGTTGGGGTAGCGGGGCTCGTTGATCTGGTCCGTCACGGACACGACGGCGGGCAGCGGAGCCTCGACGGTCTCGGAGGATATGTCAGCGTCCCGACGGGCGGTCAGCCGGCCGCCGCTGACCTCGAGCGAGGAAGCGAAGGTGACCTGCGGCAGGCCTAGGCGTTCTGCCAGCTGCGCCGGAACCAGGGACGTTTCGCCATCGGTCGAGGCCATGCCGGTGATGACCAGGTCCACCTGTCCCAGGTGGCGGACGGCGGCGGCGAGCGCGAGCGAGGTGGCGGCAGCGTCCGAGCCGGCGAGGGCGTCGTCGGTGAGGTGGACGCCTTCGGTGGCACCCATCTGGAGCGTCTTCTTGATGGCATTGACGGCACCGGACGGTCCCATGCTCAGGGCAATGACCTGGTTGCCTGCCTTGCTGCCGCCCCGCGCCTCGGCCAGCTGCAGCGCCGCTTCGAGGGCGTATTCGTCGAGCTCGGACAGGATGCTTTCATCGCGGTCCACGGTGTTGCCCTCACCGTTGAGGTGGCGGTCGAACTGGGCGTCCGGTACATGCTTGACCAGGACGACAATCTTCAATGTATCTTCCACTGTATTGACAGCAGCCTTCCATGCTTGTGGACAGCCAGCCGGGTGAGGTCGTGGCCGCGGGATGCCCGGCATACGGGTAGCTCCTAGCTAACCATATTGGCCGCCCCATATGACGCCCGGTTAACGCCTGTGTCAGCTCTCCCCCTGCGGCAGACAGGACGACGGCGGCGTCCCCGCCCGGGTGGGGACGCCGCCGTCGTACTTCCTGGTAGCTCCGCCCGCGGCGCCTAGCCGGCCGCGGTGCCCAGCGTGACGTCGAACGTCTGCTCCTGGCCGTTGCGCAGCACGGTGATCTTCACCTTGGTGCCGGCGGGTTGTTCACGGACCGCGGCCGTCAGCTGCTCCGGTTCACCGACCGCAAGGTCGTTGAACTTGGTGATCACGTCGCCCACTCTGATGCCGGCCTTGCCTGCAGCTGAGTCGGGCTCAACGGTTGCCACATCAGCCCCTACAGAGAACTCCGACGAGGAAGTGGACGTCTTGCGCTTCACGCTCACGCCCAGCTGGCCGTGCGATGCCTTGCCGGTTTCGATTATCTCCTCGGCCACGCGCTTGGCATGGTTGATGGGAATGCTGAAACCGACGCCGATGTTTCCGCTGGTCGAGGACGCGCTGGAGCCTGCCGAAGCGATGGCGACGTTGACGCCGATCACCTCGCCGCTGCTGTTGACCAGGGCCCCGCCGGAGTTGCCCGGGTTGATGGCTGCATCGGTCTGGATCACGTTGATGGAAATTTCGCCCTGCTCCGCCGTCTGCTGGCTTTGTCCGCCGCCCGGAGGCGCGAACTGGAACCCGCCCTCGTCGTCACCCTCCGCGTTGTCCCCTTCTTCGGGCGCGGCCGCCGAGGCCACGCTGATGGTCCTGTTAAGGGTGGACACGATGCCGTCGGTGACCGTCCCGGTGAGGCCGAGGGGTGAACCGATGGCGATGGCTGTATCGCCAACGTTCAGTTTTCCGGAGTCGCCGAAAGTGGCAGGCGTGAGGCCGGAGCCGGCATCCACCTTGATCACGGCGAGGTCGGAGAGCGGATCAGTCCCCACCAGCTTGGCGGGGATGACGCGGCCGTCGCTGGACCGGACTTCCAGCGTGGCGTTCGCCGTCTGCCCGTCCAGGGTGACCACGTGGGTGTTGGTGAGGATGTGTCCCTGGTCGTCGAGCACGATGCCGGAGCCGGTGCCGCCGTTGCCGCCGCTGGCGGCACTGATGGTCACGACGCTCGGTGATGCCTTCACAGCCGCTGCCGTGATCTCGTTTACCGAGTCCTGGTTGTTGACGATGACGGTTCCCGGCTGGCTGTTGCTGATGGTGCTTGCCGGGGACCCGTTGCCGCCGAACAGCTCATTTGACCCCACCGTTGCGACGCCGCCTCCCACAAGGCCTGCCGCGAGGATGCTTGCCACCAGGGTTCCCACGCCAAAGCTGGCCTTACGGCGCGGTGCATCCCTGGGGTTCGGTGCGAACCCCACCGCACCCCCATGTGCCGCGTTGTGTTGCTGCTGGTAGGCCTGGGGGTTGTACTGCGGGTACTGCGGGCCGTGCTGCTGGGCCTGCCCGTAGCTGGACTGCCCGTAAAAAGGCTGGTGCCGCGGATAGACCGGGCGGTTTGCTCCGGGAAGCTCCTGGGTGGGATTCTCCGGGTGCCGGTCCAGCGATTCTGTGGGGTACTCCCGCCCGGCGCTGTTGCCGGCGCCGGCCTGGTCGGGTTCCTGACCGGAAAGGCCGCCCCCGGGCCGAGCCTCCGCGGGATGCTCCTTCTGCTGCGCGGAGGGCTGCTGCCAGGGATCCTGGCGGCCCGGGCGCCCTTCGGGAACCTGTCCGGGAATGTTGTTCTCCGTCATGGGACTTCCTTTCATCCTCGTCTGCAATTAACTATGGCCCTCTTGACTGGAACAAGCTCGGATGTTTGCTGAGAGCTTCCTGATCGCCCTCCTCTCGCCTGCAAAGCGGCGTTCATGCTGTTTCGCTGGTGGCATAGTCGCCTCAATGGACGGGCTGTGGGGTGCACCATAGAATCAAGATGAATTGCCACAGCGACCTGCGGCTTCACACCAAGCGTGGGGGCGCTGTTGGATTCTGAGACGACTGATTCGTCCCGAATCGGTGTCGGGCGTTCTGAAGGGTTGCAGATGCGGTCAAAGTTCAAACGTGTACTCGCCGTGATCGGTGTGACCGGGCTGCTGGCGGTGCCCGCCGGCGCGGCCTGGGCTGAGCCACCGGTGACACTGGATCCCGTTACCAAAATCGTCGATTCGGCAGGGGTGCTGGGCGGAGACAAGCCGGATGTTGAAGCCGCCATTAAGAAGCTGGGTACCGATCACGCTACCGTCCTTCACGTTGTTACCGTCAAGAGGTTTGAAGACCCCGCCGATCGCGAAGCCTGGACAGACGCGGTAGCTGAAAAAGCCGGCCTTGGGCCCAACGCACTGATTCTGGCCGTGGCAACCGACAGCCGGCAGTACATCCTGAACAAGGGTGGAACCAAGCTCACCAATGAACAGATCGAAAACATCAAAAGCACCGCAATCGGTCCGCAGCTTTCCAACGGTGACTACGCCCAGGCCGCGATCAACGCAGCTGAGGCTGTTGGCAACGCAGCAGAAGGCGGCAGCGGAAAACTCTCATCAGGTGATGGAGCCGGCACAGCCGTTCTCGTCGGCACCGGTGTAGTGGCCGCCGGTGGTGCCGGCGCTTACTTTTACTACCGGAACAAGCGGAAGAAGGTCGCCGGGCAGGCATCGTCCGCGAGCTATGGCCCGCACGACGCTTCCCAGGCCGATCCGCTCGCATCGCTCAGCATTGAGGAACTGCGCCGCAAGAGCGGCTCACTGTTGATCGAGGCTGACGACGCCATCAAGTCCAGCGAGCAGGAGCTGATGTTCGCCCAGGCCCAGTACGGCGATTCCGCCGTCGGCAACTTCACCAAGGCGCTCGACGAAGCCAAGGCCCACATGTCCGAGTCCTTCAAGCTCCAGCAGCAGCTCGACGACCACATCCCGGACACCGAAGAGCAGCAGCGCACCTGGCTGGGAGAGATTATCCGGCGGTCCGAGGCTGCGCTCGCGTCCCTGCAAGAGCAAAAGGCTGACTTCGACGCCCTGCGTGAGCTTGAGAAGAATGCGCCACAGGCCCTGGCCACTGTTAATGCCGGAGCCCGCGAGGCCGATGCCAAGATCGCCAGCGCCGAGCAGTCACTGACAGCCCTACGCAGCAAGTACGCCGAAAGCGCCCTGACCCAGGTCTCCGACAACATCCTGCAGGCCAAGGAGCGGCTGGCGTTCGTCCAGAACGCCACCGCCACTGCCCAGCAAAAACTCGGCGAAGGCGAAGGCAGCCTTGCGGCCGTAGCTGTCCGTGCTGCCGAGGAAAGCCTGCACCAGACGAACGTGCTGCTGGACGCGATCACCAAGGTGTCAGGAAACCTCGATGAGGCGCGGAACAGGCTGGAAGCCGCGGTTGTGGACACGTCGCAGGACCTGGCCCAGGCCCGCGCCATGATCCAGTCCGGATCCCATCCCGAACTGGCTGGACCGGTTGCAGGTGTGGAATCTGCCCTGGCACAGGTCAAGGCAGAGATCCAGGGCGGCAAGATCGACCCGATCGCTACCCTCCAACGGGTGGAAACCGCGCACCAGTCGCTCGACCAGGCCCTGAGCGGCATCCGCGACCAGCAGGAACAGTCCCGCAGGGCGCAGGCTTCACTTCAGCAGACCATCATGTCCGCCCAGGCCCAGATCAGCGCCACGTCGGACTACATCACCGCACGCCGCGGCGGCGTGGGCACAGAGGCCCGGACCCGGCTGGCGGAGTCCCAGCGCAACCTGGACTACGCACTCTCCATCTCCCGGACAGATCCCGTCACCGCCCTAACCTATGCCCAGCAGGCCCATGCCCTCGCGGCACAGGCAGCGCAGCTGGCGCAGGCGGACGTAGACCACTTCGACGGCTACGCAGGCCAGGGCTACGGCCGGGGCGGCATGTTCGGCGGTGGAGGAGGCGGCCTGGGCGGCGCCATCCTCGGCGGCATTCTCATCAACTCAATCCTCAACGGCGGAGGTCATGCGGGTTGGGGTGGCGGCCATAGCGACGACGGCGGCGGCTGGGGCGGAGGCGACTTCGGCGGCGGTGATTTTGGCGGCTGGGGCGGAGACTCGGGCGGAGGCGGCGACTTCTAGCAGCGGCACGACTTGGTGCCTGCTGGAACCGGCGGGCACCGGAAGCAGTACACCACTGTTGACGGATTCAGTGGTGACCACAGAGCAGGACGAAAGGTAGCACCATGGTTAAGCAGTCCATTTTCGGCCGTATCGCGCAGCTTGCAAAGGCGAACATCAACTCCTTGCTGGACAACGCTGAGGATCCGCAGAAGATGCTGGACCAGATGGTCCGGGACTACACCAACAACATTGCCGAGGCGGAATCCGCCGTCGCGCAGACCATTGGCAACCTCCGCATGCTCGAGGATGACTACAACGAGGACGTCAAGAACGCCCGGGATTGGGGAAACAAGGCACTCGCCGCCTCCCGGAAGGCTGACGAGTTCCGCGCAAGCGGCAACGCAGCCGACGCGGAGAAGTTCGACAACTTGGCCAAGGTAGCCCTTCAGCGCCAGATTGCCGCAGAAAACGAGGCCAAGGGCGCCGAGCCGGCCATCATGTCCCAGCGCGAAGTGGTGGACAAGCTAAAAACCGGCCTGGACCAGATGAAGAACAAGCTTAACCAGCTCACCAGCAAGCGCAACGAACTGGTGGCCCGGTCCAAGACGGCTGCGGCACAGTCGCAGGTGCATGACGCGATCAAGAGCATCGACATCATGGACCCCACCAGCGAGGTAGGCCGGTTCGAGGAGAAGATCCGCCGCGAGGAAGCCAAGGTCCGCGGCCAGCAGGAACTTGCTGCGTCCAGCCTGGATGCACAGTTCAACCAGCTCGAAGACCTCGGCGAGCAGGTGGAGATTGAGGCCCGGCTGGCCGCGCTAAAGTCAGGTGGCGCCAAGCCGGCCATCGGCGCGGCCTCGACCAACAGCGCTTCCGGAACCACCGTGGACGAAGCGGACTTCGACAAGTTGTAACTCCTGATCCAGCTTTGCGCACATTGGTGAGGGCCAGGACGCGGCGTCCTGGCCCTCACGCGTCCTCCCACCAAGTAGCGTGGTGGGATGGCTCCCACCGGTAAGACGTCCCTTGTGTGGCTGCGCGACGATCTCCGCCTCGACGACAACCCCGCCCTCGCGGAGGCCGCAGGACTCGGACTCCCGCTGACAGTCGTGTACATCCTCGAGGAGGAGTCTGTTGGCGTCCGGCCCCTGGGAGGAGCTTCACGGTGGTGGCTGCACCATTTTCTCGCCACGCTCTCCGCCGCGCTCGAGGCAAGAGGCTCGCGTCTTGTGCTGCGCCGCGAGCCCTCGGGCGACGTCATCAGGAAACTTGCCACCGAGACCAATGCCGGCCACATCTTTTGGAACCGCCGGTATGGTTTGCCGGAACGTACTATCGACGCCGAGCTCAAGGATTGGGCCGGCGGGAACGGCATCGAGGCCTCAAGCTTCCAGGCAAATCTCCTTTTCGAACCCTGGACCATCCGAACCGGGGCTGGCGGACCCTACAAGGTCTACTCGCCGTTCTGGCGGGCCTGCCTTGCCTCAGGCGACATCCGGGAGCCAGTGGACTCCCCTGCCGCGCTGCCCGCGCCTGCCGCTTCCGGACGCGGCCTTCCAGCCAGCGATCCGCTGAAGAGCTGGCAGCTGCTGCCCTCCTCCCCCGACTGGAGCGGCGGCCTCGCAGCAACGTGGGAACCCGGAGAGGAAGGCGCCCTCCGCCGCCTTGAGGACTTCCTTGACGGCCCGATAGAGCATTACGGCGCCGGCCGGAACATTCCGGGCGCCGAAGGAAGCAGCAGGCTGTCGCCGCATCTGAGGTTTAGCGAGGTCAGCCCGTTCCGCGTCTGGCACGGCATCCGCAGGCGGTTTCCGCGGAACGTGCCGGCCGACGTCGGGACTTTCCGCTCCGAGCTCGGCTGGCGCGAATTCAACTGGCACTTGCTGTACCACAACCCGGACCTCGCCACCCGCAACTACCGGCCTGCATTCGACAACTTCCAGTGGGGCCGGCTGAGCCGGCAGGAACTTGCCGCCTGGCAACAGGGCAGGACCGGCTACCCGTTAGTGGACGCCGGCATGCGCCAGCTCTGGCAAACAGGCTGGATGCACAACCGGGTGCGAATGGCCGCGGCATCCTTCCTGGTCAAGAATCTCCTGATGGACTGGCGCATTGGCGAACAGTGGTTTTGGGACACCCTCGTGGATGCGGATGGCGCCAACAACCCGGCGAACTGGCAGTGGGTGGCCGGATCAGGCGCAGACGCCTCACCGTATTACCGGATCTTTAACCCGGTGACCCAGAGCAGGAAGTTCGACCCCGACGGCCGCTACCTGCGAACCTTCATCCCTGAGTTGGAAAAACTTTCCGGCAAGGAGATCCACGAACCGTGGACTACGGAGGCGGACGGCTACCCTGAGCCCCTGGTGGACCTGGCGGAGTCGCGGGAACGCGCCCTGGAAGCCTACCGGCAGCTCGACGACGGCCAGGACTAGCGGCTGCTGACTTTGCCCATCAGCGAAGCGATGGGCCGCAGGAAGATCGGGCGGGCCAGGAACCAGGCGGCCACCATGACCGCCACTGAGGCCACGAAGACCCAGAAACCGAACCAGCCGTCGTCGTCACGGACGCCGTACATGTGATTCAGGTTGCGCAGGGCCCCGGTGGCCAGCACCAGGAAGACGTGGACGGCGATGAACGCCACGAAGTAGACCATTACCGGGAAGTGGACGGCGCGTGCCCATTCGATGGGGAAAGCCTTGTTAAGGCCGGTTGCTTTCTTGGGCCAGGCCCCGGACATCCGCAGCCCGGTGATGAAGGCCAGCGGGGCTGCGATGAACACGGTCACGAAGTACGAGAGCAGCTGGAGGGCATTGTAGTTGACCCAGCCATTTTCGGTCGGCCAGTTCAACGACGCGTACTGGAGCGCCGCAGAGAGCGCGTTCGGGAAAACGTCCCAGCTGGTGGGGACAATACGCATCCACTGCCCGGTGGCGAAGAGCAGGACGGCAAACACGATTCCGTTGAGGATCCAGAGAACATCCAGCGTCAGGTGGAACCACAGGTCAAGGCTGATCTTGGTGGGCGAGTTCCTGGTCCGGATCAGGCCCTTGTTGTTGCGCGTCCAGTAACCGCCGGGCCGGGTGGTGGTGCGTACCTGCCAGCCCGTGCGGATGATCAGGAGCAGGAAGAAGGCGTTGAGGAAGTGCTGCCACGCCAGCCATGCCGGGAACCCCACCGGCGCGTTGTCCGGGAGTTTCGAGTGGCCGGGGTAGTCCGCAACGAAGGATGCCACAGCCGGCAGCCCCATGAGCCACTTGGCAAGCAGCACCACCAGGACAAGCGCCCCGAGGACAGCGGGCACGCCCCAGTAGAGTCGGGACCGCTTAGCGGCGGCGGTACCGCGCTTCTTGGTGGGTGTGGACATCGAGCAACATTCCTCTCGAGAATGACTGGCCAACTGCTCACGGCTGTGAGGCTCTGCGAAAGAGAATACTAGGAACTGCGCGTATTCAAGGAAAAAGAAGACCCCGCCCGGCTGGTGCCGGGCGGGGTCTTTCCATAGTTGCGGGGACAGGATTTGAACCTGTGACCTCTGGGTTATGAGCCCAGCGAGCTACCGAACTGCTCCACCCCGCGTCGCTGGATCTACACTACCCTATTTTGGCGGCAGTCTTGACCACTGTGCCGACGCGCCAAGGTGCGGCTGATTAAGCAGGAGGGGCCGGACACTGTTTCCAGCGTCCGGCCCTTCCGTCAGTTGCGGGGACAGGATTTGAACCTGTGACCTCTGGGTTATGAGCCCAGCGAGCTACCGAACTGCTCCACCCCGCGTCGCAAGAACTACTTTACCGGGACGTGAACAGCGGGCCAAATCGAAGCGGCGTGATCTCCGTTACGCCGCCCGGCACCCGCTCCACGGGAGCAGGTGCCGGGCCGTCGCCGTCGGCTTTAACTGCCTGGCGACGGTGACGGTGACGGTGACGGCTGGGTAGCTTCAGCAGCGGGCGCCGGTGACGGGGTGGCGGCGGGAGCCGGGATCTTGGCCTCCGCGTCAACGGCCTTCTGCAGTGCAGCTGAAATTCGCTTCTGGGCTTCACCATAAGCGGCGAAGTCACCCGAAGCGAGCGCTGCCTGTCCAGCCTGGATTGCCGCGTTGGCCTCATCCAGTGCAGCCTTCAGCTCGGCCTTGGCATCTGCCCCGCCAGGCGCGGGCGGGGCTGCGGGATCGGCCGGAGCCTGCCCGTTGTTGTCCGAGTCGCCAGCGGCGGCGCCGGAGTCTCCGCCGAACAGCTGCTTGAGCGCTTCGTCGAGGGTGGGAGCAAAACCGACCTTGTCGCCGAATGCCACCAGGACGCGCTGCAGCGTGGGGTAGGAGGTCTCACCGGTGGACTTGAGGTAGACGGGCTGGACGTACAGGATGCCGCCGCCCACGGGCAGGGTCAGCAGGTTGCCGTTCAACACATCCGAGGCACCCTGGCGCAGCAGGTTGAGGGCCTGCGACACGGTGGGATCGGAGTTGAACTTGTTCTGCGCCTGGCCCGGACCCGGAACCTGGATCTCCGGCGGAATCTGCAGCAGCCTCAGCTTGCCGTAGCCTTCAGCCTTGACCCCGGCCTGGTTGCCGGCGTCCGAGTCCGCGGCCAGGAAGCCGTACAGGACGTTGCGGGCATTGCCGTTCACGATCTGCGGGATGAACGATGAGGTCAGCTGGAAGGCGGGCTTCTCCTGGTCCGGCATCTGCAGCGACATGTAAAACGGCGGCTGCTTCACCTCGGCGCTCGAATCCACGGTGGGATCATTCGGCACGCTCCAGACGTCCTTGGTCTGGTAGAAGGTGGAGGGGTTGGTTACGTGGTACTCCCCCAGAAGCTGCCGCTGGACCTTGAAGAGGTCCTCCGGGTAGCGGACATGGCTCATGACGGCACCGGACATCTCGGTGTACGGCTTCAGGGAGGTGGGGAACACCTTCTGCCACGCCTTCAGCAGCGGGTCCTGGTCATCCCAGGCATAGAGGGTGACGGACCCATCGTAGGCGTCCACTGTCGCCTTGACCGAATTGCGGATGTAGTTGACCGTGCTGTTGGGCAGGGCAACGGTGCGGCCGGACGTGGTCTGTGAATCGGCGGTGGCGTCGGAGAGCTGCTCCTGCTGCGAGTACGGGTAGTACTGGCTGGTGGTGTAGCCGTCCACGATCCACTTGACCCGGCCGTCCACGACGGCGGGGTAGGCGTTGCCGTCAACCGTCAGGTACGGGGCGACCTTTTCCACCCGCTCACGCGGATTGCGGTCGTACAGGATCTGCGATTCCGGGTTCACGCCGTCGGAAAGCAGCAGGTCCGAGGACTGGAACTTGATTGCATACAGGACCCGGTTGAAGAACGTTCCCACATTGGGACCGCCGTTGCCCTCGAAGGTGTACTGGGTTTCGCCTTCGCCGGACGGCCGGTCCTGTTCCCGCGGCGGGGCACCATCGGGTGCACCCACGATGGAGTAATCCGGCGAGTACTCACCAAAGTAGATGCGGGGCTCATAGGTTGTGTCGTCACCCAGAACGCCGGTGGAGGGAATGCCTGACTGGAGGAACTCGGGCTTGCCGTCCACGGTGAACTTGTTGCCCTTGGCCGCTACCACGCCATAGCCATGCGTGTAGACCACGTGCTGGTTGAGCCAGCCCTGCTGGTTAGTGGCTACGTTGGTGGGATTAAGTTCCCGGACAGCGATAACGGTGTCCTGGATCTGCCCGTCAACTTCATAGCGGTCCACATTCAGGGACTCCGGGAAGCGGTAGTAGGGACGGTACTGCTCAAGCTGGGCAAATGCGTCTGAGATCAGGTTAGGATCCAGCAGCCTGATGTTGGCCGTCGTCTGCGCATCCGGAGCCAGGGCGCCGGTACTGGCAGTGTTGGTCGCGTCATACCGGCTGACCTGGATGGCGTCCAGGCCATACGCCCTCCGGGTGTTGTCGATATTGCGCTGGATGTATTCCTTTTCCAGTGTTTCCTCGGAAGGCCGCACCTGGAACTGCTGGATGACCCAGGGGTAGACGCCGCCGGCAAGGATGGACGTGATGACTAGCATCGCGGTCCCGATGACGGGCAGGCGCCAGCGGCCGATGATGGCGGCAACCACGAAGAGGATGGCCACCAGGACGGCGGCGACGGCGAGGATCGCCTTGGTGGGGATGACGGCGTTGACGTCGGTGTACAGCGCGCCGGCCCACTTTCCGGCGTTGCTCTGCACGGCGGAGTACCGGTCCAGCCAGAAGTTCACGCCCAGCAGGACCAGGAAGGCTGCGCCGGCCACGGCGATGTGGATCTGTGCTGCCCGGCTGGTGAAGATGCCGCGCTCCATCAGCCGGATGCTGCCGTACAGGTAGTGGGTGAGGATACCCGCGATGCCGGCGATGACCACCACGCTGATCAGGAAACCGGTGACAAAGCCAAGGAACGGCAGAACCATCAGGTAGAAGCTGATGTCCAGGCCGAACTCCGGGTCCTGCTGGCCGAAGCCCTCCTGGTTGAAGAACAGCAGGACCTTCTGCCACTGGCTTGCGGCGGCGCTGCCGGCAAAGAGTCCGAAGAGGACGGGCAGGCCCACCATGACCACCCGGCGGACCGGCTCCAGCTGCGCCTGGTAGCGGTTGAGGTTGTCCCGGATGTCGGAGTCCGGGGCGTAGACCGGCCGGGCGTGGTAGGCGATGCGGATCGCGAAGAACACTGCGGCGAACATGATGGCAAAGCCGGCGGCGAAGATGGCGATCCGGGAGAGGTTCTCCGTGAGGAAAACCTCGATGTAGCCCAGCTGCCGGTACCAGAGGACGTCGGTCCAGACGTTGGCAAAGAAAATGAAGCCCACAACCACGAGGGCCACAACAATCAGCGTGGGCGTCAGCGCGCCCCGCCTCGAAGGGGGTCTGCCTGTGGACATGGTGCTGGCGGGACGGGACAAACTGGGTACCTCATAGCTGGTCGTCAGATATTTGGAGCGAGCGAGCAGGCGGACTCTGCCGGCCAACGGCTGGTTTTGTCCGCCATAATTGCCACGAGTGGCGGTAAAGCATAGTTCCTGTCGAGTCTAGATGCGCCCAGTCTAGTTGTTTGTGCAGGTCGGCAGGTCGGATGTGTCCCCTCCGCTGCCGGCGAGTTCGACGGCGGCCCTCGCCTCCGCCAGGTTCTCCACCCTGACCACCTGCAGGCCGTCCGGGATGTTCCCGGCTACCTGCGGACAATTGGCGGCGGGCGCGAGGAACAGCGTTGCTCCCCCGTCCCGGGCACCGTGCATCTTCTGCTCGATTCCCCCGATGGGTCCGACAGCGCCATCGGGGGTGATGGTGCCAGTCCCGGCGATGTGCTTGCCGCCCGTCAGGTCCCCCGGCGTGACTGTATCGATGATGCCCAGCGAGAACATCAGTCCCGCGGAAGGGCCGCCCACCTTCTCCAGGGAAATCTCAACGTCGAAGGGGAAAGTGAACACGTATTTGAGCATCACGCCGAGGATGAACCTGCCCTCACCATTGTCCTTCGGCGTGATTGTCTCGGTGACCTGCTCCCCGCCCCGCTCCACCACAACGGTGGCGGGCGCGCCCTTCCCGGCTGCCAGCTCCTCCTGGATGACCGCAAGGGCGTTGATGTCCTTGCCGTTGATGCTCTTCAGGATGTCCCCCTCCCGGATTTTGCCGGCGGAGGCGGAACCTTCGGACAGGCCTGCGGCCTGGAGCTGCTGCCCGAACGGGATGTCCAGCTCGTTCAGGGCGGAAGCAACCGCGTTCTCCTGGGAGGTTGCCATGGCCACCGCGCTCTGCTCCTCGGCTTCCTGCTTTGTGGTGCCGGTGGGGTAGACCAGTTCAACGGGCTGGACGGACCTGGTGGGGTTGAGCCAGGCAGAGAAGGCGGTAAGGATGCTGACGGGGCCGGTGGGGCCGCCGTCCACGTACACAGTGGTCAGGTCCAGGTTCCCGGAGGCCGGGTAGGTTTCCCGTCCTGTCACCTTGATCACCGGGGTCCCCTGGCTTTGCCCGAGGGTGTTGTAGATAGGCCCTGGTGACTCCACAACGTACGGGACGGGAATGGTGGCAACGCCTATTCCCAGCCCAAGCGCGGCCATGCCGGCCAGCATCATGGCGGACACCCTGGGGTCCCGCGGCGACGGGCCCTCCGGCCCGGGTGCCCGTCCGCCGTCGTCCGTTTCTACGGCTGCTTTTTCCCAGGAAACGGCACCGACGGGAAAGTCTGGGGCATGGTCCTCGGAAGGGTGGCCGCCGCGGGTTGTAGTCACCCCATAAACACTACGCGGTGGCGGACAATCGCGGTTCTTTGCCTACAGCGAACGACGCCGGAGCGCGGCAGACAGCCGACCACGGCCGGGGTACCGTGAAGGTTGATCAACAGTCACACCGACGATCGGCGGGATCATGAGCTCCAACCCACTTAATCCGTCCAACGGGGACGACGACACCCCCAAGGATCCGTTGACCGAGATGCTGCAGAACCTCATGGGCGGCAAGGGGATGGAAAACTTCGATCCTGCCGAACTGGCCAAGGCTGCGGGGCTGCCCAGCGACCCCAATGTGCTGGCGCAGATGTTCTCCCAGGTCCAGGCGATGATGAGCGCACCGTCCGAAGGGCCGGTGAATTGGACGCTTGCCCATGACAACGCCCGCAGGGTGGCCGCCAGCAGCGCCGACCCGTCCGTCACAGCCCAGCAGTCGCGGGACGTGGACGAGGCGCTGCGGCTCGCGGAACTCTGGCTGGACCCGGTCACGGACCTGCCCGCCACCGGTTTGATCGGTCACGCCTGGTCGCGGGCGGAATGGGTTGAGGCAACCCTTGGCACTTGGAAGAGGCTCACCGAGCCGGTGGCCAACAGCATCGCCAATGCGCTGTCCACCGCCATGACGGAGCAGATGCCCGAGGAGATGAAATCCATGATGGGCGGCGCGTCATCCATGCTCCAGAATATGGGCGGTGCCATCTTCGGGATGCAGCTGGGGCAGGCGATCGGTGCGCTCTCCACCGATGTGGTGAGCTCAACCGATATCGGCGTTCCGCTGGCGGATCTCGAAATGGCGCTGCTGCCGGCCAATGTCGCCGCTTTCGGCGAGGGACTCTCGCTGCCGGAAAATGACATCAGGCTTTTCCTCGCTGTGCGCGAAGCCGCCCATGCCCGGCTCTTCGTCCAGGTTCCCTGGCTGCGGGGACACCTGCTGGGCGCCATTGAGGCCTACGCCCGGGGTATCCACATCGACACCTCCCGGATCGAGGAACTGGCACGCGACCTCGATCCCAGCAACCCGGAAGGCATCCAGGAGGCCCTGTCCCAGGGTGTCTTTATGCCCCAGCGGACCCCCGCCCAGGAGCAGGCCCTGGAGAAACTGGAAACGGCGCTTGCCCTCGTGGAGGGGTGGGTGGACGAACTCACTGCCGCGGCCACGGAAAAGATGCTGCCCTCCGCCGGCGCCCTGCGGGAAACGGTCCGCCGCCGCCGCGCCACCGGCGGCCCCGCTGAGCATGCTTTTGCCTCGCTGGTGGGACTGGAACTGCGGCCCCGCCGGCTGCGGGACGCCGCTACGCTGTGGGCCACGCTGAAGGAAGAGCGCGGCATCGAAGGCCGCGACGCCATCTGGCACCACCCGGACCTGCTCCCCACCGCGGAGGACCTCGACGATCCCAAGGGCTTCAGCGGGCGCCGGAAACTGGCCGAGGCCAGCGACAGCGAAGTGGACGATGCCCTGCAGAAACTGCTCAGCGGCGGATTTGACGCCACTTCACCGGATGCCGAAGAGGACGGGAAAGGGACGGACGACGACGGCGGGGACGGCCAGGCGAAGAGCTAGCCCGGGCCGCGGGCCGGGTGAGCCGCCGCTAGTCGGCGTCGTGCGGCCCGCGGTCCTGCTCCGGGAGGCCCCGCGACGTGGCGAACGAAACCCCTTCCAGGAAGGCTTTTGCGCGCTGCGTCTCCGGATAGGCCTCGAGGAGTTTCCAGAATGCGGCGTTGTGCCCCGCTACCAGCAGGTGGGCCAGTTCATGGAGCAGCACGTAATCGATGACCCACTGCGGCATGGGCCGCAGTTTGTCCGAGAGCCGGATGGTGCCGTCGGCCGGAGTGGCGGATCCCCACCGTGAGTTCTGGTTGCTGACCCAGCGCACCGAGGCGGGCACGGCCCGGCCGCCCAGGTACCGGTTCGACAAATGGGCGGCATGCTCCGCAAGCGCGGCATCGGATGCCGGCCGCTTCCTGCCGGGAGCTGTGCGCCGCTCCCCCTGGCGCTGCAGCTTAGCCAGCATCCGGTGCACCCATTCCGACTCCTGCGCCGCGGTAAAGCGGGCCGGGATGGCAACAATGGCGGTCCCGTTCTCCCAGAATGCCGCCACGGTCCGCGTGCGCCGGGCAGAGCGCCGCACCTCCACCGGGACCCCGTCCGGGGTGGTCAGCGGCAAACTGTGTCTTCCTGTCCTGTGCTTTCCTGCGTTGCGGTTTCCTGCCCGTTGGGGTCCTGCCGCAGGTGCCCCGCTCACAGCTCCGCGCTTTCCGTAAGGACGCGGAGGACGTCCTCCCCGTATTTCTCCAGCTTGGAAGGCCCGACGCCGGCGAGCCGGGCGAGTTCTTCCAGCGACTCCGGGCGGGCCTCCGCAATGGCCGTCAGTGTGGCATCGGTGAACACGACGAAGGCCGGCACGTCCGCGGAGTTCGCCGCCTCGCGCCGCCAACTCCTCAGTGCCTCGAACGTTTGTTCTTCGTAACCGGGCGGGCAGGCATTGCAGCGGCCCACCTTGCGTTCGGCGCCGGTGGACAGCATGCTTCCGCAGATCCGGCACATGGCCGGGGCAGCGGCTTTCCGGCGGGGAGCTGCACCCTTCCCGCGTGCGGTGGAGCTCGCCACCGACTCGGGCCGGAGGCCGTCCAGGAAGCGGGAAGGCTTGCGGTTGGCCCTGCCGCCGGGGGTCCGGGCGGTGCTCCAGGAGAGGGCCAGGTGTTCGCGTGCCCGGGTGATGCCGACGTACAGGAGCCGCCGTTCCTCATCCACCGCTTCCGGGGTGTCGGCAAACGAGATGGGCATCAGGCCCTCGCTGAGTCCCACCAGGAAGACCGCGTCCCATTCCAGGCCCTTGGCTGCGTGCAGCGAGGCGAGCGTGACGCCCTGCACGGTGGGTGCGTGCTGCGCCAGGGAGCGCTCCTGGAGTTCGTTGACGAAGTCCGCCAGGCCAAACTGCGGGCCCCGGTTTTGGACCAGTTCGTCCGCCAGCGCCACCAGCGCTGCCAGCGACTCCCAGCGCTCCCGCAACGCGCCGCCGCTGTGCGGAGCGGAGTCGGTGTACCCGAGGGACGAGACGATATCGCGGACGAGTTGGCCGAGGGGTTCCGGCGCCTCAGTTTCGGCCCCGGCCCTGGTTGCCGCCCGCAGCTGGAGGATGGCGTCGCGGACTTCCTTGCGGGCAAAGAACCGTTCACCGCCGCGCAGCTGGTACCCGATGCCCGCCGCCGCCAGCGCCTGCTCGTACGCCTCGGACTGTCCGTTCGTCCGGAACAGGATGGCAACCTCGCTGGCCGGTGTTCCGGCGTCGAGCAGTGCCTGGATCTTCTGCGCCACCGCGGCAGCCTCGGCTTCGTCGTCGGCGCACTCCGTGAACGAGGGCACCGGCCCCCCGGGCCGCTGCGCCACAAGCTGCAGCGGCGTTGCCCAGGCAGCGTCCGCTGCCGGCCCGCCGCTCCGCCGCCCTGCCAGGAGGTCGTTGGCCAGCTTCACCACCTGAGGTGTTGAGCGGTAGTCCCTGATCAGCTTGACCACGTTCGCCTGCGGGTAGCGCGCCTTGAAGTCGAGAAGGTGCCGGGGCGAGGCGCCTGTGAAGGAATAAATGGTCTGGCTGGCGTCGCCCACCACGCACAGCTCATCCCTGCCGCCCAGCCACAGTTCCAGGAGCCGCTGCTGCAGCGGGGATACGTCCTGGTACTCATCAACGACGAAGTGGCGGTACTGCTCGCGGACGGTGGCGGCCACTTTCCCGTCCTCCTGCAGGATCCCGACGGTGATCAGCAGCACGTCCTCGAAGTCGATGACATTGCGGTCTGTTTTGACGTCCTCGTAGGCCTGGAAGACCCTTGCCACCGCCGTGAGGTCGAAGCCGCCGGGCGTGCCCCTTCCCTGGGCGTTTTCCAGGTAGTTGGCCGGGGTGAGCATGGACACCTTGGCCCATTCGATCTCCGAGGCCAGGTCCCGGATGGAGGCGCGGTCCGTGCTGAGCCGCAGCCGCCTGGCCGCTTCCGCCAGCATCTGCGCCTTGTGGTCCAGCAGGTTGGGCAGCGACCCGCCAACAGCCTGCGGCCAGAAATACTGGAGCTGGCGCAGGGCGGCCGCATGGAAGGTGCGGGCCTGCACGTTGCCTGCGCCAAGGTCGCGCAACCGGCTGCGCATTTCGGCCGCTGCCCGGGCGGTGAATGTCACTGCCAGCAGCCTCTGCGGGGTGTAGACACCGGAGTGGACGCCGTAGGCGATGCGGTGCGTAATGGCCCGTGTCTTTCCCGTCCCGGCGCCCGCGAGCACGCACAGGGGGCCGTTCAGGGTGCTGGCCACCTCACGCTGTTCCGCGTCCAGGCCGCCAAGGATGCGGTCCTCCAGCGAGGCTGCCCCGTCAAATATCTCTGTCGTCACTTCTGCTGCTTTGTGTCTCGGCTACCGCGTGCCTGGAGTGATGGGAATTCGGGTCTAGGCGCCGGCAAGGTCCTCGATCCGGCCGCCGTACCAGTGCTCGATCAGCGCCCGGGCAATGGAAAGCCGGGTGGAAATGGTGATTTCCCCCCGGAGCACGGCCTCCTGGAGCTCCTCCCGGCTGAACCAGCGCGCCCTGGTGACCTCCACGCCGTCGGGCGTTGCCACGGCGTCATCGGTAACGGCGGTAAATCCAAGCATAAGGGAGGCCGGGAATGGCCAGGACTGGGAGCCCAGGTACTGGCACGCCTTCACACGCACCCCCACTTCCTCGAAAATTTCCCTCACCACTGCCTGTTCCAGCGATTCGCCGGGCTCAACGAAGCCGGCCAGCGTTGAGTAGTTCTTTGCGTCCGCAGGGCCGCCGCCGCCCAGCAACAGCCGCCCGTCGGCGCCCACCACCGTGACGATAATCGCAGGATCGGTCCGCGGATAGTGTTCGGAGGAATCCACCGGGCACCGCCGCATCCAGCCGCCCGATTCGACGAGCGTGGGCGTTCCGCAGCGGGGGCAGTGGGTGTGGCCCGAGTGCCAGTTGGCGATGGCGCTTGCCTCGATAAATAACGCAGCGCCGGTTGGGCCCAGGCCGGCCGCCACGTCACGGAAGCCGGCCCAGGCCGCATTGGCAGGAATGCCCGCGGTCCCGGGCTGGACCGGTTCGGGGAGGACAAACAGCAGCAGTTCGGTGCCAGCGGGAAGGTCCGCCCCGGGCAGGGCGGAACCGAGGTAGATCACCAGGTCCGGAACCACGGACGCGGCAGCCAATGCCTCCCGGAGCTCCTTTGCGCCGGCCAGGAACAGGGCACCGTCCTGGACCAGCCCCTGCCGCCCCGACAGAACGACAGCCTGCGTGCCTGGCGCTGCCAGGAGTTCTTCCACCATGCCCGGCCTCATGCGCTCCGCTGACCCGCGGTCAACCAGGGCAGGCGGGACGGGAAGCAGGGTCTCGTGGAGATGATTGGCCGGCAGCAGCGCCGGCGCCCCCTGGTGGACGGGTGTGACTGACTCTGCATGGCTCATGCTTCCACCGTACTTACAGGGACCGACAAACCGCATTCCGAAGATACCGGCAGCACCCGTTAGGGGTACCCCACTTTCACGTATCTGGAGACTCGCCGCGGGCAGACCGGCGACTTGGACGGCGGGCAATCTACCGTGGAACGGTGAGAAGAAAACCGATTGAACTGGCAGCCGTTGCAACCGCGGCAGTCCCCGGACTGACCCCAACGGCCGTTAGCTCCGCCCCGGATGACCCCGCGGACTTCGATTCGGCTCTGCTCCTGGATTCGGAAGGCAAGCGCTGGCGGGTCAGGTCGCCCAGGCACGCCGAAGCCAGCGCGAGGCTGGAAACGGAGTTCCTGGTGCTGCGCGCCTTCGCCCCGGGCATCCGGGCTGAACTGCCGTTCCTAATGCCAACGGTTGCCGGCAGTGTCCGGCTCGGCACGCTGAGCACCTTCGTCTACTCCCACCTGGCCGGCAGCACCCGGAGCGTTGAGGAACTCACCGCGGGACCGGAGCCGCTGGCCCGCGAAATCGGCGTGGCCCTGGCCGCCGTCCACGACCTGCCGCGGTCCCTGGTCAGCAACGCCGACCTGCCCAGCTACACACCCAACGAGTTCCGGCAGCGCAGGCTCAACGAACTGGATCAGGCGGCCACCACCGGCAAGATCCCGCCGTCCCTCCTGGTGCGGTGGGAACACGCCCTCGAAGATGTTTCCCTGTGGCGTTTCAACCCGTCCGTGGTTCACGGCGACCTGCACGAAGACAACATCCTGGTGGAAGGCCAGCGTGTCACCGCCGTGACCGGGTGGACCGACCTCCGAATCGGCGACCCCGCGGACGACTTCGCCTGGCTGGTGGCGTCCAACGAACAGGACTTTGTTGATGCCGTGCTCGCCGGCTACACAGCCAGCCGCCGTGACACTCCGGACAGCCACCTGCTGCGCCGGGCCGCCCTGTCTGCCGAGTTCGCCCTCGCCCAGTACCTGGTAAAGGGGATCGCTGCCGGCGATTCCGCAATGGTGGCCGAGGCCGAGGGAATGCTGGAAACCCTGGCCGGCGACATCGCCGAACACGGCGGCCAACCCATCAGCGTAGAGCCGCTGCCTGCCGGCAATGCCGCAGGTCCCGGCACCCCGCCGGCGGCGTCCGGCCCCGTCAAGGCGGCAGTCGAAGTAGCCCCGGTGCCCGGGGCACCCGCTGCCCCGGTCAGCCCGGCGCCCAACCGGCCGGCGGTGGAGGTACAGCCCGTGCCCGCGCAGCCGGCGGCCGCGTCTGGGCCCGGGCAAGTGCCTCCGGCAGTGGACGTGACTTCCTCCCCTGCACGCCCCGCCGTCCATGTGGCGCCTGTTCCAACTGAACCTCCCGCCGCCGGGAACGCGCACGCCGGTCCGGACGATACCTCCACCACCGCACTGCCCGTCGTCAAGGCACAGCAGGCGTAACCGGGCAGAGGCTGCCCTCACGACGCTTCGTGCTGCCTCACTCCATGTCGAGGGCCGCCGCGACAATTGCCTCAAGCTGGTCGGCTGTGCCCAGATCATGCGGGCGCACAACCTCGTTGTCGGCGACATAGAAGAACGCGGCGCGCACGTCCTCCAGCGGGACGCCCTTCAGCCGTGCCCATGCCAGCCGGTACACGGCAAGCTGCACCGACTTCGCCCGCAACCGGGCTCCGGACGGACGGCGGCCGGTTTTCCAGTCCACCAGGTCCCAGCGCCCGTCCGAGTCCTGGAACACGGCATCGATCCGCCCGCGAACCACCACGTTCCCCACCCGTGTCTCTACCGGTACCTCGACGAAGGCAGGCGACCGTTCAGCCCAGGGCGATGCCCGGAAGGTAGCCACCATTGCGTCGAGGTCGTAGGCGGCGTCGATATGGTCGTCAGCGCCAGGGGCTTCTCCTAGGTCGAGCATGCCGGCAGTACCGAAGTACTCTTCCACCCAGGCGTGGAAGGCGGTTCCCTTGCGTGCGGACATTCCCGGCTCCCTTGGCACGGGCCTCCGAAGCCGTGCCAGGACCGCCGTCGGGTCCTCCCTTAGGTCCACCAACGTGGACGCAGAGATGTGCCCGGGCAGGTGGACGTCCTGCCTCTGCGACTTCCTCGCCCTGCGCTGCAGCAACAGTGCGGCCTCCCTGGCCCAACCGGCAGCGGCTCCGCCCAGTCCTGGCCTGCCGGCTGCTTCAGAGCCCGCCGCAACGTCCGGAAACGCCGGTTCAGGTGCCCCCGGCTGCTGTCCCTGCCTAATGGCTTCAAGCTCGGCCAGGACACGCGAGGCAGCCGTTTCCATGGCGTTCCTGCGGCCCCGCGCCAGCCGGAGCCGCTCCCCTGTCCGCGGATCCACCGGCCCCTCCAGCGGGTCATACGGCCAGCCGGCCACCTCAATCTCAGAGGACAACGGGCTGCTCTCCGGCAAGGCTGCCTCGTCAAGCGACCGCGGATGGACTTTAGCCTGCACGGGCCCCGCGGGAGTCGCCTCCAGGAGGACTTCGAGTTCGGCCAGGAACGGGGACATCTCAGCCCTGGCCGCGCGGGAACCCACCCACGCCGCGCTGGACACCCACAAAACGTGTTTTGCCCGGGTATAGGCCACATAGGCAAGCCGGCGTTCTTCCGACTCCCCGTGCGACTGGACGTCCGCCTTGAAGTCCTTCTCCGCGTCCAGCCAGCCCTTCTGGTCCGGCTGGTCCAGGTCCCACTGCGGCAGGTCAGCGCGGTCACCACGCAGGGGCCACGGCAGGGCTGCGGCGCCGCTGCTCCACCGCGAGTCCTTGTCGCTGGGGAACGCCCCGGCGTTCAGGCCGGGAACGAAGACCACATCCCACTCCAGCCCCTTGGAGGCGTGGACCGTAAGCAGCTGCACCGCTTCCCGGTTCACGTCGCCCGGCGGCGCCTCCAGGCCGTTCTCCTCAGCGGCTGCGGCTTCGAGCCAGGCCAGGAAGGCAAGGATGTCCACCCGCTGCGACGTCCGGAGGAATCCCGCAGCGGCGTCCTGGAACGCATCCAGGTTGCGCCGGGCCTGGTGGATACTGACGCCGGGGCGCGCTGCCACTTCGATGTCCAGGAGCATGGCCCGTTCCACTTCGCCCAGGAGTGTGGTGAGGTCGTCGCCCAGGTAGCCCCGCAGCTGCCGCAGCTCCGCCGACAGGAGTGAAAGCCGGTGCCGCGCGTCCGCGCTGAGGCTCCTGCCGCCGGCTGATGTCCATCCTTCCCGCGGCAGCCAGTCAAGCGCTTCCACCAGGCTGGCGCCGTCTGTGAGGTCCCCCTCGAGGACTGCGGGTTCGGCATCGTCGTCGCGCTCCGCTGCCCGGCCTCGCCGGCGCGCGAGCTGGCTGGACCAATCCCTCAGCGCCATCAGGTCTGCCGGCCCGATGCGCCACCTTGCCCCGGCCAGAAGCCGCATGAGGGCGTCGGAACGGCCCGGATCCGCAAGGACACGCAGCGTTGCGACGAGGTCCACCACCTCGGGTGTGTCCAGGAGGCCGCCCAGGCCCACGATCTCGTATGGAATGTTCCTGGCCTCGAACTGGCGGCGGACAGCCTCCATCTGGGCACGCCGGCGGCAGAGGACAGCAATTGCCGGTGCGACGGCGGTGCCATCCGGCTTCAGTTCGAAGTCGGTCACCCTGTATTTCAGGACGTCGTCCGCCAGCGCAGCCGCTTCGTCCGCGTCGCTGCCGAAGCGGCCCAGCACCACGGTGCCGTCCACCGCGTAGGTGCTGGGTTGCAGCGGAGGTACCTTCGCCGCGGCAGCACCGCCCCCGGCCGGCACCCGCTGGCCCTGCGACTTCCCCAGCGACTCCGACATCACATTCGCTGCCGCCAGGATGGAGCGTCCGTTGCGCCAGGCGGTGGTCAGGTACGAGGTGGGTGCAGGTGACCAGGAGGCGGTATCCGCCGGTCCGGTTTTCACCGGGAATTCCCGGACGAAATGGAACAGCTGCCCGGCCGAGGCGCCGCGGAAGCCGTAGATCGACTGGTTGGGATCCCCCACCGCCGTCACCGCATGTCCCCCGCCGAACAGGCGGGAGAAGAGCACCAGCTGGGCGTGCGAAGTGTCCTGGAACTCATCGAGCAGGACCACCTTATAGCGCTGCCGCTCCATGCCGGCAGCGAGCGGAACGTCCCGGGCGACCTTGGCAGCCAGTGCCACCAGGTCTCCGAAGTCGAGGGCACCGCGTGCCCGTTTGGCGGCGGCATAACGGCCGACCATGTCCGCCACGCTGGCCCTTGTCCGCATCATCCCCGCGAGGTCGGCGGCGGCCTGTGGAGGATTCTTCTTCTTATCAGCCAGGTACGGCAAGGACTCGAATTCCGAAAGCCGCGCCATCAGCCACGCCTCGACGTCCTCCGGTTCCTGCAGGTGCTCGGCGCACTCGCCGGCGAGCTGGATGACCGCCTTCACCAGCGTGGACTTGGCGGCACGGAAGTGGGCATA
The DNA here is from genome assembly GCF_046605375.1 of Arthrobacter sp. MPF02. Lineage (GTDB taxonomy): Bacteria > Actinomycetota > Actinomycetes > Actinomycetales > Micrococcaceae > Arthrobacter. The sequence continues at coordinate 2,497,159 of NZ_CP176772.1, forward strand.
CTCGCCGTCGTACGCCTCCACGACTTCGCTGGCGAGCTGCCAGGCCTGGGCGCCGCCGAGCAGGACCACGTCCCGTTCCACCCCGAGGCGGAGCCCGTAATCGGACACGATCCCACTGGCGAAGGAGTGGTACGTGGACACCTTCGGCTCCATGGCATCGCTGCTGAGCAGGCCTTGCGGGAAGACCCGGTGCCTGGTGTCGTTGGCAACCAGCCGCTGGAGCGCTGCCAGCTTTGCCCGGATGCGCGAGGCCAGCTCCCCTGCGGCCTTCCGGGTGAAGGTCACGCCAAGGACTTCTTCCGGCCTGACCCAGCCGTTGGCGACGAGCCAGACTACCCGGTCCGCCATAGTGGCCGTCTTTCCCGAGCCCGCGCCGGCAATGACCAGCCGCGGCGTCAGCGGAGACGAGATAATGGCCGACTGCTCCGCCGTGGGTACATTCTTCTCGCCCAGCAGCACGGACAGTTCTTCCGGGGTGAACCGCACCGGCAAGGATGCTGCGGCACCGTCCGGAACCGCCGGGGCAACCGAGGGGTGGTGATCCGCCGTTGGCTTGGTGGCTGGGACCCGGGTCATTCCGTCACCTGCCTTCCGCGTACGCAGAGCGGGCACACTTCGGGCAGTTTGCAGCCGTGGCCACCGTGCCTGCCCTTGGCAGGATCATGCCGTGCTTCGAACTCACTCCCACTCATTACGGCCGCCGCCTCCTTGACCATGTCGATAGCCCAGTTGTCCTGCGGGTCCAGTGCCTCCTGCTGCTGGATGGCCGGATTCTTGGCGCTGGTGCCCAGCTGGGCCAGCACGGCGCCGCCGGGCAGGGTGGTGCCTGCGTTATCACCGCTGCCTTGGAAGCCGCCCGCCAGGACGGCGGCCTGGTAGGCCGCCAGCTGCGGATGTTTGGCCACCTCGGCCTTTCCTGGCTGGCGCTTTCCGGTCTTGAGGTCAACGATGACCAGCCTGCCGTCACCATCAATCTCCAGGCGGTCCACCTGCCCGCGAAGAACGGCAGCCCGAGGGCCGGCGTCGTCCACGGCGATTTCGCCAAGGGGCACTTCGAAATCCTGCTCCACTCCCAGCAGGCTGCGGCCCTCGCTCCGCATCACCACTACGTACTGGGCGAGCTTGCGCACCATGGACTCCGCCCGCTGGAAATCAAGCCTGCCCTCCCAGTTGTCCTTCATCCCCAGCGCAGGCCAGCGCCGCACCAGTTCGGCAACATACTCCGATCCCGAGGCCTCCGGCATGTCCTGGGCAATTCCGTGCACCAGCGTTCCCAGGCTGCGGGCAAAGTCGGCAGCCGCCTCACCGCCGGCGGCCTGGACAAACCAATCGAGCGGCGATATTTGCACGGTTTCCACTTTCGACGGCGACACCGGTACGGTGCCCCCGGGCGGCACCACCGGTGCCACGGACGTCAGCGGGGCCAGTCCCCACCAGCTCGAAGGGTGTGCGCCCGGCACGGGCGGTTCGGCGGACGCCAGCGTTGCCAGGACACGGGCCGCCTCCTGCGCCTGCGGATCCTCGCCATCCAGCTGGGCGTGCTGCCGGAGTTCGGCAACGAGTGCCCGCAGTGTCATGGGGCGCTCCACCTGCGTGAATCCCCTGCCCTCCCGGCCCTGCTCCAGCGGTGCGACGTGATCCAGGAACGACGACGGCTGGTCGTCTTCGGAAGCCACCGCCGTACAGACCAACAGCTCCCGTGCACGGGACACGGCTGTGGAGAAGCTGCGCAGTTCGTCGTACCGGATATCGCGGAGCCGGCTCAAGGGATCGCGCTGCAGTGCATAAGCTGTGCCATGTTCCACGGCGTCTGCATAGAGAGTGCTGCCCAGGAGCTCGCCGCGCAGCCGCGTGTTGGGCCAGACCCCCTCCTGGAGCCCCGCGACGATCACCACTGGCCACTCGCGTCCTGCGGCGCTGGCGGGGGTCATCAGCTCGACGGCGTCGTCCACCTGGGCGCGGGCGGCCAGCGTGTCCATGGGCAGTTCCTGGTTCAACAGGTACTCGAGGAACTGTTCGGGACCAGCGCCGGGCATTTGGTCGACATACCTCTCGGCCGTGTGGAACAGCGCCATGATGGCATCAAGGTCGCGGTCGGCGCGGGCACCATGCGGTCCGCCGCCCAATGCTGTCTCTGTCCAGGCGGCCGCGAGGCCGGTGGAATTCCAGAGCGCCCACAGCACTGACTCCGCGTTGGCCCCGGGCCGGCACGCGGCCTCCCGGCCGGCATGAATCATGCGGGCAGCGCGGCGGGCCGCACGTCCTTCGATCCCGAGGCTGCCGAGCGCCGCGGGATCCAGCAGGGCTTCAACCAGGAGTGCATCGCTGGTGCGGCCGCCACCACCCAAAAGCTCTTCGCGTCTCAACGACTGGCGCAGGCGCCGGAGTTCAATGGAGGTGGCACCGCCGATCCTGGACGTGAGGAGCGACACCGCGGCCTCGGGGGTGAGGACGTTGGGGTCGAGCGCGACGGCGAAGGCATCCAGAAGCGGACGCACCGCCACCTCGTCCCGGACAGCGGATTCTGCCACCGGCACGCGAACGGGTATGCCCTGCCCTGAGAGGTAGCGCTGCAGTTCGCTCACCTGGCCGCCGTTCCGGACGATGACCGCCATGTCCGTGAGGTCCCGGCCATGGTTGATGTGCTGGTCAAGGATCCGCTGGGCGATATACCGGAGTTCATGCACCGCGGAAGGTACCAGGTGTGCCTCGACCGCCCCGTCCGGCCCCCGGTTCTCCGGCCCGTCCTCCTGATCGAGGCGGCGGGCCAGGCGGCTGCCCGCCCGCTGGGCTATCCGGGCTGCAACGCCTTGCCATGCCTCTGCCAGCGCCGGCGCAAGCCGGTGGGATCGTGACAGTGGGCGCTCCAGGACCGCAGCCCCCGGCGACAGCAGCCTGGGCAGCTCGGAAACGAGATCCGGACGGGCACCACGGAAGCCCTGGACAACAGTGTCCGGGGAATAGGCCACGTAGCAGTCCTGCCCTGAGGCGATATCGGCCAGCAGCTCGAAGACTGCAGGGTTCGCTTCCTGGATGTCGTCCACCAGGATGAGTTGCAGGCGCGCGCGTTCGGCCGCCAGGAACCCGGGGGCGTCCTGGAAAATGTGCCGGGCGGCAGTGATAATTCCCGCGGGATCAAAGGCTTCCGGCATTCGCATGTCCAGGACGTCCCGGTATTCGCTGTACAGCGAAGCGGCGGCGGTCCAGTCAGGCCGTCCGCACTCCTGCCCCAGCCGGACCAGGTCCCCGGCTGTGCCTCCGGATTCGATGATGCGGTCGAAAAGCTGCCGCACCTCCTGGCGGAACCCGCGCGTCTCCAGCGCAGCGGCGAGATCCGGGGGCCAGGGCAGCCCCAGGCCGGGCAACCGGTGGCCGTCAAGGAGCTCCTTGATGATCAGGTCCTGTTCGGGGCCGGTCAGGAGGCGCGGCGGCCTGGACAGCGGGATGATGCCTTCAGCTTTGGCACGCCTGATGAGATCGAAGGCATACGAGGCCCAGGTACGCGCGGGGGTGGTGCTGAGGCTCCGGTCCAGCCGTGCCGTGAAGCGGTCGCGAAGGAAGTCCGCCGCGAGACGGGTGGGGGCAAGAATCAGCATGTTCTCCGGATTGATGCCGTCGCGAAGGACACGTTGGACAGCCGCCTCAATCAGCACGGTGGTCTTGCCTGTTCCGGGAGCACCGGGCACCAGCACCGGACCTGCCGCTTGGGGAACATCGACGGCGGCCAGCTGGTCCGGAGTAAGTAACGGAGCGGCGGCATGGGTGTGGCGCGGGGGCAACAACCGCAGGGAAGCGGCCGCCGGCCTGCCGGTGCCCACGGCGGAAGTGTCCGTGGTCCCGGCCCCGGGTAGTTCAGTCCAGGCGCCGTCTCCGTACTCCCCGCCGGGCTGCGGACCCTGCAGGTACTCGTCACGCGGTTCGGTAAGGGGAAGTGTTGCTGTCACACCGACATTCCATCATCAGCCACCGACAATTCATGGAGCCGGCGCTCCAGGAGGCGGGCAATGCCGTCAATGGAGTCAAGATCGTGGTCCGTGGGCGCCCACCGGGCCGGGGGAAAAGCGACGCGCCAGCGGCCCTCCCCGGTTCGCAGAAAAGCCTCATACGCGCCGTGAAGCGGCGTGCCTTCCATGAGATAGCGCCTTAGCGCCTCCACTTCATGCCCTTCCGGCGCCTGTCCGCCCGCCTTGACCACACGCCACCAGGGCACGGCGCTGCCGTAATTGCTGAGCACTGCCCCCACCTGCCGGGGACCGCCTGCTCCCAGCAGCTCAGCCACGTCCCCATAGGTAACAGCGGATCCGTCCGGTACCAGGTCCACAATGGCCAGCACCGCCTCTACGTACTCAATCCGCATTGATCCAATGTAGCCGCAGTGGCGCTCCCGGGAATTGTCCGTGGTCCCCCTTAGCGTTGAAGCATGAGCACCTGGAACGCCCTTCCCCGAGCAGCTTTTGATCTTGAAACCACAGGACGAAACTCTCGGGCCGCGCGCATCGTCACTGCTTCGGTCACTGTCGTGGACCACCAGGGCGAGGTCATAAAGGAGCACGAGTGGCTTGCCGATCCCGGTGTGGAGATCCCCACCGAAGCGAGCGATATCCACGGCATCACCACCGAACACGCGCGGCGGGAAGGCCGCCCCGCCCATGAGGTCACCAGGGAACTTGCGGCGGTCCTGCAGGCGCTTTTCGACGCCGGGACCCCGGTTATCGCGTTTAATGCCAGTTACGACTTCACCGTCCTGGCGGCTGAATCGGCCCGTTACGGCGTGCCGCAGCTCACCCGGTTTCCGGTCCTGGACCCCTACATCATGAACAAACAGGTAGACCGCTACCGCAAAGGCAAGCGCACCCTGACTGCGCTGTGCGAGGAGTACGGGGTTGTCCTGGACAACGCCCATACATCGGCAGCCGATGCCCTGGCCACGCTGAAGGTCCTGGAGGCCATGGCAGGTAAATTCCCCAAACTGATGATGCCCGCCACCCAACTGCACGAGCTCCAGGTGGACTGGGCAGTCAGCCAAGCCGCCGACTTCCAGGGCTACCTGCGAAAGACGAAGCCCACCGCCGTCATTGAGGGTGACTGGCCGGTGCTCCCCCCGCAGGACGCGGGTATCGGCGGATTTTAGGAGCGGGGCAAACCACAAGCCGGGCAGTGCGACGCAACTCACAGCCAAGCCGGCTTACGTTTCGCTGCTGCGTCGGCTGCACGGATTCGCCGGTTCACCTATGCAGCCGGTCGCAACACCTGAAGCCGGCAGGATAAACCATCGGAAATTCTGGTTCTCGCGGCAGTAAGTCAATTTTGTTCGGCAATCTGCGCATTCCCTATGAAGTGGGACAATAAAGTTTTGCGGTCACCCCTGCCCTGGCCTGCTGGACCAGCACGGGGCAGGTGTTAGGCGCCACCAGCGCAGCCTTGCGGCCCGGTTGACTTATGACTCTATGAAAGTGACAACCTGATGAAAATCAAAGCGATGAAGTGGCTGACTACCGCTCCCGTTGCACTTGCCCTCGCCGCCTCCCTGGCAGCCTGCGGTTCAGGATCTTCGGAGCCCACCGGCACTCCGACTGACGCCCTCGCCGGCAGCGACCAGCAGACGCTGGACAAGTACACCACTGACGATGTCACCCCGATCGACCAGATCGATAAGACCAAGCTTGGCCTGAACACCGAGGGCACGCTCGAAGTGGGCACCCTCTCGGATGCCCCGCCGAACATCTTCATTGACCCGTCCGGCAAGTTCACCGGATATGACAACGAACTCCTGCGCGCCATCGCCGGCAAGCTGGGCCTCGAGGTCGAGTTCGTTGCCACCGACTTCTCTGCCCTCCTCTCACAGGTGTCCACCAAGCAGTTCGACGTCGGATCCTCCTCCATCTCCACCACCGAAGCACGCCGCCAGAACGTCGGCTTCACCAACGGCTACGACTTCGGCTTCATGGCTGTGGTGGCCAAGACGGACAGCGACATCAAGAGCTTCGACGACCTGACCTCGGACCTGCGCATCGGCGTCGTCCAGGGCACCGTCCAGGACGACTACGTCACCAACACCCTGAAGATGGAACCGATCCGCTTCCCGGACTACGCCACCGTGTACGCCAACGTGCGAAATGGCCAGGTGGACGCCTGGGTTGCCCCCTCCCAGCAGGCTGAAGGCCAGGTGAAGGAAGGCGACGGCACCGCGATCGTCGAATCCAAGGTCAACACCGAGAACTTCACCGCCTACGCCGTGGCAAAGGACAACCAGCCGCTGATTGATGCCCTCAACGCCGGCCTGGACGCCGTAATCGAGGACGGAACCTGGTCCAAGCTGACCAAGGAGTGGTACCCGGACCGTGAAATGCCGAGCGACTGGAAGCCGGGCAGCAAGGCCGCCGCGGTTCCACAGAGCTGATTGAGCCGGGACGTTTATGGATCTCCTGGACCAGCTTGCTGACACCTTTTTCAACTGGGAGGAAATGGCCAAGGTCATTCCCGCCCTGCTCATGGTTGGCCTGCCCAACACCCTGATCCTGGCGGTAGCCTCCGGCATCCTCGGTTCCTTCCTGGGCCTTGGGCTGGCCATGATGGGCATCTCGCGCAACGCGGCAGCCCGATGGGCAGCCAGGGCGTACACCGATATCTTCCGGGGCCTTCCCGCCATCCTCGTGATCCTGGTGATCGGCATCGGCCTGAGCCCCATCGCCCGGGAAATCACGGGGAACAGGAACCCGTACCCGCTGGGCATCCTGGCCCTGACCCTGATCGCCGCCGCCTACATCGGCGAGATCTTCAGGTCCGGTATCCAGAGTGTTGAGAAGGGACAGCTGGAGGCTTCACGTGCGCTCGGATTCAGCTACGGCAGTTCCATGCGCCTGGTGGTGGTGCCACAGGGTATCCGCAGGGTCCTTCCGGCCCTTGTGAACCAGTTCATCTCGCTGCTGAAGGACTCCTCGCTGGTGTTCATGCTTGGCCTCGCCGCCTCCGACCGGGAAATCTTCCGGATCGGAAACGACGCCATGGCCAACACGGGCAACCTCTCGCCGCTGGTGGCGGCGGGCGTCCTGTACCTGATCCTGACCGTCCCGCTGACCCACTTCGTGAACTTCATCGACCACCGGCTGCGTACCGGCAAGCCGGAAAAGAAGGAACCGGACGAGCTGGCGGCACCTATCGGCAAGGGGGCACAGGTATGACGGAATTCGCTTCCGGCACCCTGACCGGCAAGAACCTGCACCTCTCGTTCGGCCATAACCATGTTCTCCGGGGCATCGACCTGCACGTCGAGAAGGGCACCACGGCGTCCGTGATCGGCCCTTCCGGATCGGGCAAGTCCACCCTGCTGCGGGTCATGAACCGGCTGATCGAACCGGACAAGGGCGACATCCTGCTGGACGGCCGCTCCGTGCTGAAAGACAACCCCGACGAACTCCGGCAGCGGATCGGCATGGTGTTCCAGCAGTTCAACCTGTTCCCGCACAAGACCGTGGCGGACAACGTCTCGCTGGCCCTGCGGAAGCTCCGCAAGCTGTCCAAGGAGCAGGCACGCGCCGAAGCCCTGGAGCAGCTGGACCTGGTGGGCCTGAAGCACAAGGCCGACGCCCGGCCGGCCAACTTGTCCGGCGGCCAGCAGCAGCGCGTGGCGATAGCCAGGGCGCTGGCCATGAAACCGGAGGTCATGTTCTTCGACGAGGCCACGTCGGCACTGGATCCCGAACTCGTCAAGGGCGTCCTGGCCCTGATGACCGACCTGGCCAAGGGCGGCATGACCATGGTGGTGGTGACCCACGAGATGGGCTTTTCCCGCAATGTCTCGGACAACGTCACCTTCATGGACGCCGGTGTGGTGGTGGAGTCCGGACCCCCGGAGCAGATCTTCACGGCACCACGTACGGACCGGCTCAAGGGCTTCCTCTCGGACGTCCTCTAGCCACCAGGAAACACATACAGGAAATCCCCGGTTGCCCCGCAACCGGGGATTTCCTGTATCCATGAGAAACGAACCGGGTCCCTTGAAGGGCGGTCCGCCGGGCATCCGGAACCTGCCCGCGGATCCCCGGCCGGTCAGGCCAGAATCTGCGGCCAGGGAGCGGAACGGCGGACGACGGCGGCGCCTCTAGCCTTGTGCCGCGGCGGCGGCCTTCGCTGCGGCCGGCAGGGCGTCGAAGATCCGGTTTATCGCCGCGTCGTCATGCGCTGAGGAAAGGAACCAGGCTTCGTAAACGGACGGCGGCAAGTAAACGCCGGACTCCAGCATTGAGTGGAAGAACGGGGCGTACCGGAAGGACTCCTGTGCCAGTGCGTCCGCATAGTTGTGCACGCCTCGGGCGGACGTTCCGAAGGCCACCGAGAACAGGTTCCCCGCGAACTGGATGGAGTGGTCCACTCCCGCCGCATCCAGGGCGTTGGACAGCGCCGACGAGAGTTCCAGCGAACGGACGTCGATGTAGGAGTAGACGTCCCGGGTGGCATGGGTCAAGGTGGCAACGCCCGCGGCCATGGCCACCGGGTTGCCGGAGAGCGTCCCCGCCTGGTAGACCGGCCCGGTGGGGGCCAGGTGGTCCATGACGTCGGCACGTCCGCCGAGCGCCGCCGTCGGCATGCCGCCGCCGATCACCTTGCCGAAGGTGAGAAGATCGGGCGTCCAGGGGTCCGCAGCGTCCGGAGCGCCGCCGGTGAGGCCCCAGTAGCCGGAGTAGCCGGTGCGGAAACCGGTTAGCACCTCGTCCACGATCAGCAGGGCGCCGTGCTCCCTGGTGATCCGTGACAGGCCCAGGTTGAAGCCCTCCTCCGGGGTGACAACGCCCATGTTCGCGGGCGCGGCCTCCGTGATGACGGCAGCGATGTTGGGGCCGTGGGCAGCAAAGGCTTCCTTGACCGCCGTGAGGTCGTTGTACGGAAGCACCAGCGTTTCGGCGGCCGTGGCTTCGGTGACCCCGGCCGAACCCGGCAGCGCGAGCGTGGCAACGCCGGAGCCCGCCGATGCCAGCAGGCCGTCGAGGTGGCCGTGGTAGCAGCCGGCGAACTTGATGATCAGGTTGCGGCCGGTGAAGCCGCGGGCCAGGCGGATGGCGGTCATGGTGGCCTCGGTGCCGGTGGACACCATGCGGAGGCGTTCGACGGCGGGCACGCGCTCCTGGACGATTTCGGCCAGGTTGGCCTCATCGGGGGTGGAGGCGCCGAATGACAGGCCGCGGTCCACGGCGGCATGGACGGCGTCAAGGACAGCTGGATGCGCGTGGCCGAGCAGCGCCGGCCCCCACGAGCACACGAGGTCCACGTATTCGCTACCGTCGGCGTCGGTCAGGTACGGCCCCTTGGCGGACACCATGAAGCGGGGGGTTCCGCCCACTGATCCGAAGGCGCGCACCGGGGAGTTGACGCCGCCCGGCATCAGCTGGCGGGCGCGGTCGAAGAGGGCCTCGTTGCGGGGATTGCTGGAAGTCATGGTTCCTATTCTCTCAGTTAGCCGGCGAGCAGTTGGGCCACTTTGGGCGCCACTGCCGTGCCCATCAGCTCAATGGACCGCATCATGGCCGAATGCGGCAGGGGCCCGTTGCTGTATTTGAGGTCGAAGCGGTCCACGCCCAGGTTCCGCTTCAACAGGGCGATCTTGCGGGCCACGGTCTCCGGTGAGCCCACATACAGTGCCCCCTCGGGTGCGCAGAGCGCATCGAACTCGGGCCGGCCGGCCGGACCCCAGCCACGTTCGGCCCCCAGCCTGTTGCGGAGCTTGAGCCAGTGCGGGAAGAACTCTTCCCGCGCTTCCTCGTCGGTTGGCGCCACATGGCCCGGCGAGTGGGTGGCCACCTGCTGCATCGGGTGCCCGTACTTGGTTATGGCTTCGCGGTAGAGGTCCGCCAGCGGACGGAACCCCCGCGGCTGGCCGCCGATGATTGCAAAGATGATGGGGTAGCCGTACTGTGCGCAGCGGAGCACGGATTCGGGCGTTCCGCCGACGCCGATCCAGGTGGGCAGCAGGTGGTGCTCCAGCGGCGGGTACACACTGAGTCCGTGGAGCGCGGGCCGGGTGCGGCCTTCCCAGTGCACCGGCTTTTGGGCGCGCACCTTGTCGAAAAGCTCCAGCTTTTCTTCGAACAGTACCTCGTAGTCGGCCAGGTCGAAGCCAAACAGGGGGAAGGACTCCACGAAGGATCCGCGGCCCAGCATCACCTCGGCCCGGCCGTTGGAGATGGCGTCCACGGTGGAGAAGCGCTGGAACACGCGGATGGGGTCATCCGAACTGAGGACCGTCACTGCGGACCCAAGCCGGATCTGCCGGGTGCGGGCGGCGGCTGCGGCGAGGAAGACTTCCGGGGCGGATACTGCGTAGTCCTTGCGGTGGTGCTCCCCCACCCCAAAGGCATGAAGTCCGACGGCGTCCGCCAACTCAGCCTGTTCCAGCAGCTGGCGCAGGACTTCGGCATGCGGCTGCGGGCTTCCGTCCGGCTGCTCACCGACGTCGCCGAAGGTGTTCAGGCCAAGCAGGATACGGTCCCTTCCCACCGGGGCGGTGGGGCCTGCAGCAGATTCGGCCATCAGGACTCCCTCAGCCAGCCGGCAAGCTCGGCGGCCCAGTAGGTCAGGACCATGTGCGCACCGGCCCGCCGGATGCCCAGCACGGCCTCGGTGATGGCCGCCCGCCGGTCGATCCAGCCGTTGGCCGCAGCGGCCTCGATCATGGCGTACTCACCCGAGATCTGGTAAGCCGCAACCGGCACGGGGCTCATCGCGGCCACATCCGCCACGATGTCCAGATAGCTCATGGCAGGCTTGACCATCACGATGTCGGCGCCCTCGGCCAGGTCCAGCTCCACCTCGCGCAGCGCCTCGGTGCGGTTCCTTGCATCCATCTGGTACGTGCGGCGGTCGCCCTTCAGCTGGGAGTCGACGGCTTCACGGAACGGGCCGTAAAAGGCTGAGGCGTATTTCGCCGCGTAGGCGATGACGGATGTGTTCCCGTGCCCGGCGGAATCCAGGGCGGAACGGATCGCGGCGATCTGGCCATCCATCATGCCTGAAGGGCCCAGCATGTGGGCGCCGGCGTCGGCCTGGGCCACGGCCATCCGCGCGTAAATTTCCACGGTGCGGTCGTTGTCGACGTACCCGTCGCCGTCGAGCACGCCGCAGTGGCCGTGGTCCGTAAATTCGTCCAGGCACACGTCGCTCATGATAACCAGGTCGTCACCCACCTCGGCACGTACAGCGCGGATGGCCTTGTTCAGCACGCCGTCCGGGTCCAGTGAGGCCGAGCCTTCCGCGTCCCTGGTTTCCGGGATGCCAAACAGCATGATGCCGCCCAGTCCCAGCTCAACGGCTTCCGCGGCTGCCCTCTTGAGGGTATCCGTGGTGTGCTGCACCACGCCGGGCATGGAGGTGATGGGGTTCGGTTCGGTAAGTCCCTCGCGGATGAAGGCAGGCAGGATGAGCTCGGCCGGCGCCAGGCGCGTTTCCGCCGTGAGCCGGCGCATGGCGGGGGTGGTGCGGAGGCGGCGGGGGCGTTGGCTGGGAAATGTCATGGGGCTGTCCTTCACGTCGTTGGGGTGTCCGTGCGGGTGGGGGCGGAACCTGAGGTTTCCAGGGCG